>JBFXFJ010000027.1:0-4164 GCA_050179155.1 Steroidobacteraceae bacterium | reverse complement strand
GGCGAATAGCTGTAGCCCTTGTCCTCGCGGATGTTGGTCGTGATGCGCGAGCCGAAGGTGCCGCCGAGCAGGCTGTTCATCAGCGTCGTCGGAAAGTAGAGCGCGTGCGCCGGGTGCGGTACCGGCACCGCGATGCGCACGGAGGACTGCTGCGCGCCCGGTACGTCGATCAGCGCGAGCTGCAGCGTCTCGCTGGGCGCCGGTGGCAACACGCTTGGAGGTGGCCCGGTCGTCCAGTCGTTGAAGGCACGGCGCAACGCCTCCTCGAGCGCAGCGCGGTCGTAGCGTCCGGCGACATAGACATGCGTGCGTGCAGCGCCGAAATTGCGCTGGTAGAAATCGCGCACGGCGGCGATGTCGTAGCCGGCGAGCTGGCCGTCACGCGGCAGCGTGCGGCCGAACGGGTGGTCGCCGTAGACGAGCCGCGCCAACGCCTCGCCGGCCTGTGCCGACGGGTCGGAGCGGGCAACCGCGACGCTGCGTTCGAGGTTGGCGATGACCCGTGGCAATTCGGATTCCGGGAAGCGCGGATTGCGCAGCACGTCGGCGACCAGGTCCACGGCCGCGACGGCGTGCTCCGAAAGCACCGAGATGCCGACCGAGGTCTGTTCCGCGCCCGCGCCGACGCTGAGCGTGCCGCCCATGCCGGCCGCAGCCTCGGCGATGCCGGCCGCGCTGCGGGTCACCGTGCCTTCCTTCAGCATCTCGACCGCGACGTCGGCGAGCCAGGTCGACTCGCCTTCATCAATGTTGCCGGTCCGGACGATGGCGAGCACCGTGAGCTTCGGTACGCTGCCATAGTCGATGAAGGTCATCGTCAGGCCGTTGTCGAGCCTCTGCGTTTCCTTGGCGGGCAGGCTGAAGTCGCGCGCCTTACCGGGCGCGGGCGGCGATTCGCGCACTTGCGCGTGGACCGTCACGGCGACGAGGCACAGGAGCGCTGTGAGCAGCCGCTTCATGGCGCTCCCCCGCGGGCGGCCCGCCCGGGCACGACGACCTGGACGGTGCGCTTCTCTGGCGTCAGGTAGCGTCGCGCGACGTCCTGGATCTGTTCCGGCGTGACCGCGCGCAACGCAGCCTCGAGGCGGTTGATGCGCGCCGGGTCGTCGTCGAAGAGCGCGAAGGAGGCGAGCAGGTCCAGCAGCCCGAACCGGGTGTTCGAGCCCGCGAGGTCGTAGAGCGCGGCGCGGGTCTTGGTCAGGGCGCGCGCGAGTTCTGCCGCGGTCGGCGGCGCCGACTGGAGGCGGGCAATTTCCGCGTCGATGTCCGCGAGGATCGTCTCGGGCGCGACACCCGCGTCGTGGATCAGGTACAGCATCCAGAGCATCGGCCCGTCATAGGTGAACTCGTTGCCGAGCAGGTTGATGCCGCCGCCGACGCCGCCGGCGTAACCGCGCTGCTGCACGAGCTTCTGCCACAACGCGCTGTCCTCGCCCTGCAGCAGGATCTGGTCCAGCAGGCTGAAGGCATAGTGGTCGGGCGTGCCGCGCTCCGGCACCTGCCAGGCGAGCGCGAGCGCCGGGCGCGGCGCCAGCGGGTCGGTGTAGGAATCGCGCTTCGCGGCCGTCTGCGCCGGTTCCGCGAGGTCCGGCCGGGCCGGCTGCGCGCGCGCGGCAATGCCGGTGAAGTACTTCGCGATCCATGCGCGGGTCGCCGCCGGATCGAAATCGCCAGCGACGACCAGCACCGCGTTGTTCGGCGCGTAATAAGTATCGAAGAATGCGCGCGCGTCCTCGAGCGTGGCCGCGTCGAGGTCCGCCATGTCGCCGTAGAAGTTATGTGCGTTGTACCAGTTCTGGTTCGCGACCTGCGGCAGCGTCAGCCACGGGAATCCCCCGTACGGCTGGTTCATGACGTTGTCGCGCACCTCGTTCTTGACCACGTCCCGCTGGTTCACGAGGTTTTCCTGCGTGATCGCCAGCGTCTTCATGCGGTCCGCCTCGGCCCACAGCACGGTTTCCAGCGTGTGCGCCGGCACGATCTGGAAGTAGTTGGTGAAGTCGAACCGGGTCGAACCATTGACCACGCCGCCATTGCCCTCGATCAGGCGGATGAACTCCATCTTCCCGAGGTTGCCCGAGCCCTGGAACATGAGGTGCTCGAACAGGTGCGCGAATCCCGTGCGTCCGCGCGGCTCGATGCGAAAGCCGATGTGGTAATACATGCCGACCGTGACCGTCGGCGCCGACGCATCGCGCGACAGCACGACCTTCAATCCATTGTCGAGCCGGTAATACTCGACCGGGACGTTGATGCCGCCGGAGGCCGGTTCCTGCCGGTTGGGCACGCTGGCCGGCGGCGCGGTTGCGCATCCGGCAATCGCCATCGCCACCAGCAAGCCGCCGCAGCAACGGGCCAGCACGGCCATGATTACTTCGGGGACATCCGGATCGCGCCGTCGATGCGGATCGTCTCGCCGTTGAGCATGTGATTCGTGCAGATGGCCGCGACCAGGTCCGCGTATTCCTCCGGCCGCCCAAGGCGCGGCGGGAATGGCACCTGCCTGCCGAGCGAGTCCTGGGCCTCCTGCGGCAGTCCCGCCATCATCGGCGTCTGGAAAATGCCGGGTGCGATGCCGACCACGCGGATGCCGAAGCGCGCGAGTTCGCGCGCCAGCGGCAGCACCATACCGGCCACCGCTGCCTTGGACGTCGCATAGGCGACCTGCCCGATCTGTCCCTCGAATGCCGCGACCGACGCGGTGTGGATCAGCAGGCCGCGCTCACCGTCGGCGTCGGGCTCATTCGACTGCATGATCGCGGCCGCTGCCCGGTCGAGCAGGAAGGTGCCGAGCACGTTTATGTTGATGACGCGCTGGAAAGCGGCGGCGGGCAGCACGCCATCCTTGCCGAGCAGCTTGCCGGGCGTGGCGACGCCGGCGCAGGACACGGCGACATTGAGGCCACCCATCTTTTCCGCCGACTCGCGCACGGTGGCATCGACGTCGGATTCGCTGGTGACGTCGCAGTGCCGATAACTGGCGGCCGCACCGAGGGAATCCGCCGCCTTGCGGCCGGCCTCGTCCTGCACGTCGAGCAGCGCGACCCTGCCGCCGCCGGCGACCAGGCGTGCCGCCGTCGCGAGGCCAAGGCCTGAAGCGCCGCCGCTGATGACCGCCCGTACCCGATCGAGATTCATGCGCGTTTCCCCTCGCGGACAGTCTACAACCTCAGCCCGCCGTCCACCTCGATCACGCGCCCGGTCACAAAGTCGTTCTGTGCGATGAACACGGCGGTCGCGGCGATCTCGGCCGGATCGCCGAGGCGGCGCAGCGGCACTGCCGCTTTGACCCGCGCGACCATCTCCGGTTTCATCGCCGCGAGGATTTCGGTCGCGCAGAAGCCGGGAGCGATCGCGGCGCTGCGGATGCCGTAGCGCGCAAGTTCCTTGGCCCATACCACCGTCATCGCGGCAACGCCGGCCTTGGTGGCCGAATAGTTGGTCTGTCCGGGGTTGCCTTCGCGCGAGATCGAGGAAATGTTGATGATCAGCCCGCCGTTGCCGAGGCGGATCATGCGCTCTGCGGCCTCGCGCGCGCACAGGAAGACGCCGGTCAGGTTGACGTCGATCACCGCCTGCCATTGCTCGCGCGTCATCTTCGCGACGATCTGGCCGTCCTGCGCCTTGACCAGCAGCGCATCCCGGGTAATGCCCGCGTTATTGACCAGCACGTCCAGGCGGCCGGAGGTCGCGACCACGGCGTCGAAGCCCTGGATGACCTGGGCCTCGTCCGTCACGTTGACGAGGTAGGGCGTGGCGCGCCCGCCCTGTGCGCGGCACTGCGCGCAGGTTTCATCGAGGTCCGGGGCAAGCAGGTCGAGCGCCGCGATCTCGGCGCCCTGGGCTGCGAAGGCGAGGGCGATGGCGCGGCCGAGGCCGCGACCGGCGCCGGTGATCGCCACCACCTTGTTGGAAAGTTGCATGAAGTCCTTTACTGCACCTGCGAACAAAGGTGCATACGACGCAATGGGGTCAGGACGTTAGCGATTTTTGCGTCGCAAGACAACCATCAGGCCGGCTCTATGTCAAAGAGCACTTTTTCGGCATCGACGAGTTCGCCGGCGCGGGCCAGCACAGCCGCCACGCGCCCCGCGCGCCCGGCACGGATCGCGTGCTGCATTTTCATGCCCTCGACGATGGCGAGCACGTCGCCGCGCGCGACGG
>JBFXFJ010000026.1:0-4281 GCA_050179155.1 Steroidobacteraceae bacterium | reverse complement strand
CTGCTGAAGCTTTGAAAAGTTTGCCGGAAAATGCTCACGGTTGATCGCAGCAGCAGCTTCGCGAAGCTGCTGGATTGTGTACTTGGTGTAGTCGATGTCGCCGTCCATCGGTTTGCCGTCTAACGTCTAATTGGATGTAATGAATGACTGCATGTTTTACGTCATTTTGGCCCGTTAATCACCCGGTGAGTTCGTAAGTCCTTGACCGGACTACCCAACGACCATGCGTAACCCGCAAATCTGAAATCGCACACCCCGCTACAGCGCGCTGACCAGCACCCCGACGATCGCGAGCGGGCAGAGGTATCTCAGGAGCACCAGCAGGACAACACGCACCCGCGGATGGACACCAAAATCCCCGGCAATGACAGCCCGGTCCAGCCGCCAGCCGACCAGCAGCGAAGTCAGCAGCGCACCGACCGGCAGCAGCACGTTCGACGCGAAGAAATCCGTGAGATCGAAGATCGTGGACGACTTGAACCGCTCGATGCCGCCGAGCGGATGCACGCCACTCCAGTGATTGAACGACAGCACGGTCGCGAGCCCCAGGAGCCACGCGACCGCGGCGACGATGGCAACCGCCGGTGCGCGCCTGAGGCCAAATCGCTCCATCAGCCAGCCGCCGGCGGGATCGAGCCCGGCGATGGAGGACGACAGTGCCGCAAACGCGAGCAGCACGAAGAACAGCGTGCCGACGACGGTGCCGCCGGGCATGCCGATGAAAATGCTGGGCAGCACGATGAAAGCGAGCTGCGGACCCTGCGCCGGATCGACACCGGAGCCGAACACCAGCGGGAAGATCAGCAGGCTGCACAACACCGACGCCAGGATGATCGAAATAACGACAATCCCAGCTGACTTCGGCAAGGAAGTCGCGGGCCCCACGTGGCTGCCGTAGGCAATCATGATCGCCATGCCGACCCCGGTGGCGAAGAAGGCCTGGCCGACAGCGGCGAGCACCATCTCTCCGCTCAGCTGTGAAAAATCCACGTGCGTCAGGAAAGCGATGGCGCGGCCGGCATCACCCTGGTTGAGTGCGTAGATCGCAAGCCCGAGCAGGATGCCGAAGAGTCCGGGCATCATGATCTTGTTGGCGACCTCGATGCCGCGGTGCAGTCCCGCGGAGGAGACCGCAACGGTCGCGGCCATGAAGGCCGCGTGCCAGAACGTCAGCCGCCAGGGGTCGGCGAGCAGCGCGTTGAACCGTGCCGTGATTTCCGCATGGCTCAGGCCGGAGACGGCGCCGGTGGCGTAGGCCTCGACGTACGAGAACACCCAGCCACCGATCACGCTGTAGTAGGTCATGATCAGGAAGATCGCGAGCGTGCCGAGCACGCCGATCGCCGCCCAGCGCGACGAGAGCCCTGAGGCGCTGGCAACACGGCCGGCACCCAGCGGCACGTTCGGTCCGCCGCGTCGGCCGAGTAGGTATTCCGCGGTCAGCAGTGGAACGGCGATCAGGATGCACGCGACGACGAACACCAGCACGAACAACCCGCCACCGTGCTGCCCGGCGAGGAACGGAAAACGCCACAGCGTGCCGAGCCCGACGGCGGCGCCCGCGATCGAGAGATAAAACGACAGGTTCGAAGACCAGGTTTCGATGCGGGGGCCGGTGGTCACGGGGTCGCTCCTGCCTGCATGTCAGTCGAGACCGGCCGCAGCGTCCTGCATCCAGTCGAAGAGATACTGCGCCGTCGAGCGATCGACCACGCATTCGAACCGATCGGCCGTCGCGCGCCGTACCACGACCGGCAACTGCGCAAGCCGCGTGCGCGTGCAGGCGTCGGTTCCGAACGCGCTCGGGGCGAAATCGATGCCGCAACCACGCGCGAGCACAGCCGCCGCGCGGGAGCCGTCGAGCGCAAGGGTCACGTACGCGTCGGACAGGTCCGCGATGGCACAGGGCTTCCTGCGGCAAGCCGTGCGCACGGCATCGAGCAGCTCCGGCGCCTCGTGCAGCGCGGAGAGCAGCAGCCAGGTATCCGGCGCGATGCGGCAGATCACGGGGTCGTCGCCGCGCCAGGTGTTCATCGCCTGCGGCACGGGCCGGCCCGCGATCTTGAGCGTGCCGATGCCCTTGGGCGCCTGGCCCGCGAACCTGAGCTGGATCACCGTGCGCGCTGGCAGCACGGTGAGCCGCAGCGTGTCCGAGAACACGCGCCCGCCCGCCGGCATGGAGGACTGCGGCATCAGCGTGGCGATTTTATCAGGCATGGACACGCTTGCCCTCCGGGTCGTAGAACGCGGGCTTGACGACCGTGGCCGCGCACTGCCGGTCGAGGTCGTGAACCGTGATGGTCTCCCCGAGCCGGGCGCGGCCACCGCGCAGCAACGCGAGCGCAATCGGCCGCCCGAGCGCGGGGGAAACTCCGGCGGAGGTCACCCAGCCGTCGCTGCCTTCGCTCGTGCCGGGCAGGCGCAGGTGGGCGCCGGCCACGAGCACTTTGGCGTCGCTGGCCGAAAGGCCGACGAGCTGCAGTCGGTCCGCTCGCAGGTTGTCGGCGCGGGACAGCGATCGCTTGCCGATGAAATCCGGTTTCTTGCGCGCGGCGATCTCGCCGAAACCGATGTCGGCCGGTGCCGTGGTCCCGTCGGTATCCACACCCACGTGCAGGAAACCTTTCTCGAGCCGCAGCAGCAGCACGGTCTCGATGCCGTAGGGCACGATCCCTGAATCCGCGCCCACCGCGAGCAGTTCGCGCCACAACGACGCGCCGTAACGCGCGGGCACGTTGATCTCGAAGCCGAGCTCGCCGGAGAAACTCACGCGGTAGAGCCGCGCCGGCACGCCGGCGAACCGACCTTCCCGCACGCTCATGTGCGGAAACGACGACGCATCGAGCGCGATGTCGGTGTCGAAGCGCGCGAGCACGTCGCGGGCGCGCGGGCCGGCGAGGGCGAACGTCGCCCACTGGCTCGTGACCGGCGTGACGAACACCTTCAGATCCGGCCATTCGCACTGCCGCCATTCCTCGAACCAGAGCGCGATGCGCGACGCGCCGCCGCTGGTGGTCGTGACCACGAACCGGTCGGCGGCCAGGCGCGCAACCGTGCCGTCGTCGATGATGACCCCGCTCTCGTTCAGCATCAGCCCGTAGCGCACGCGGCCGGCGTCGAGCGTCGTCATCGGGTTGATGTAGAAGCGGTCGAGGAACTTCGCGGCGTCGGCGCCGGTGACTTCGATCTTGCCGAGTGGTGAAGCGTCGAAGAGGCCGACACCCGCGCGCACCGCGGCGGCCTCGCGCTGCACCGCGCGGTGCAGCGATTCGCCCTTGCGCGGGTAACAGGCGGGACGCATCCAGCCGCCGGCCTCCCACCAGTGCGCGCCCAGCACTTCGTGCTCGGCATGGGCGGGCAGCAGCCGGCGTGGCGTGTAGCGCGGGCCCATCTGCCGGCCGGCGAGGGCACCGAGCGTGACCGGCGTGTACGGTGGGCGATAGGTGGTCGTGCCGATCTCGGAGGGTTTGCGGTCCGTGAGCTCGGCCACCACCAGCAGCGTATTGAGGTTGCTGGTCTTGCCCTGGTCCACGGCCATGCCGGCGGTCGTGTAGCGCTTCAGGTGCTCGATGTGCGTGTAGCCTTCGCGCAGCGCCAGCTCGACGTCCGATACCTTCACGTCGTGCTGGAAGTCGAGCCACTGTCGGTTGCTGCGCCCGAGTGGCGAGCGATGCAGGTCGCCGACCGCGGCGGAGATGGGCGCTTCCTCGACGACCGGCGGCCGCACCAGCTCGGCCGGCGGCAGGCCGGCGCGTTCGAGCACGATTCGCGCCGTACGGATGGCCTCCTCGAAGCTCGCGCCGAGCGTGGCGGATCCGGCGACGCCGCCCGCGCACAGGAGCGGCGTCGTCGCATCGGCCGGCAGGAAGCATTGCCGCGCGTCGTCGAATGCGAGCGCGCCGCGTGCCTGCGAGTAGAGGTGCACGGTGGGTGCCCATCCGCCGGACATGCCGAGCGCATCGCATTCGACCTCGCGCAGGTCGATCACCCTGCCATCGCTCGCGAGCGTGCCGAAGCCGACGCGCTGCACCGAGCGGCGGCCGCCGGCCTTCAGGACGATGGCGTCGTTGTGCACTTCCACGCCGCGCTCGCGCAGCGCATCGGCGAGCATCTTCGGACCCATCGGGCGGCTGTCGAGCAGCACCGGCACCTCCACGCCGGCGAGCCGCAGGTCGAGTGCCGCGAGGTAGGCGGAATCGTTGTTGGCCGCGAACGCCACGCGCCTCCCGGCGGCCACGGCAAAACGGTTCACGTACTGGCGGATGGCGCCCGCGAGCAGGA
>JBFXFJ010000025.1:0-7364 GCA_050179155.1 Steroidobacteraceae bacterium | reverse complement strand
CGACAGGTTGATCGAGCACATCGTCAGGCGGCGGCGCTCGTCCGCTTCCGACACCAGCCAGCGGAACGCGCTGTCGATCACCCAGCGGTCGATCGAGGGCGTGATGCCGTAGCGCTCGGCGGCGGCGTCGGAGGCTGCTCGCCCGGGGAATCTGGCGGGTTCGGCGCCCCACTACCCGACCCGCCGGCGTCACCGTTGCGCGCGGCGTCTCATGCGAGGCAAATGCCGGCGCAGCCGGTCGGCTTCATCGGCTTGTTACCGCGCTTTTGGCGCGAGTCGCTCCAGATATAGCTGATACGGTTGGCTTTCGCGCCGAACAGCCGTGTAGCGAAGACCTGCATCTTCCTGCCGATCGGCATGACGCGGACCAGTCATTACTTCCCCGATCTCGATCCCAACGAGGTCGCGGCGATTTACGACAGCAGCAACAACCTGGTGGGTCAGAGTTCGAACTGGTTTTACCCGATCTCGGGCCTGTTCACCTCAACCGGCGCCTGGGCGAACTTCATGCGCGCCATCCTCGCGGGCGGCGCGTTCAACGGAAATCGCATCCTGCAGCAGTCATCGGTGGACGCGATGCTCGCGATGACGACGCCCGTCAACAACCAGCTCGCCTACAACTCCCGGATCGGCCTGATCTGCCGGGAAGCGCAAGCGAACCCCGGCTGGAACGGCCACACCGGCGCCGGCACGCAGATGGCCCATGTGACCGAGATCGACCCAATCAACCAGATTGGTTACGTGCTGTTCACCAACGAGGGGCTCATCGACGGCCTGGTGGGGCCGGGGAGCGCGCTGAATCGCACCATTCACGATCGGCTGGACCAGCTCCAGCCATACTGTGCCGTGACGAAGCTCACGACACGCTCATGGCACTCCGCGCTGTCCGGCAGCGCGTGATTGGCATAGGGGCGCGTCTCGTCGGCGATCACCAACTCACAGCGCTCGAAGAGATCTGCCGCCATCATGCTCTGCGTTGGCCAGCATGGGATCGTGTCGCGAGCCAAAGATGATACTCGGGATCGTGATCTTGCTGTGGTTCGAGCCCAGATATTCGCGGATGTGGCGTTGCATCATCGGCGACGTGGCGCCGGCGAAGCTCATCAGGAAGCGGATCGACTGGAAATCCGCATGGCCTGTCTCGCCCGCGGCGGCGACAAGCTGCGCCGCGCCACCGCCATTGGAATAGCCGGCGATGCCGTCGGGGCGCTCGCGCCGGCACACGGCCGCGAGGTGGGCCATGCTTTCCTCAAGGCCCACGTAGCGGTTGTCGGTGAACCGGAACCAGCAGCGCGGCTCCTCGAAGCCGAAGGCTTCCACTTCCTCGTCCGTACAGCTCATGTCGTTTCCGAGCAGGCTACGGACCACATCGGGCTCCAGCAGACGGGGGCCTGCCGGATAGATCCAGTGGACCAGGTCCCCGCATGCATGCGCAGTGCATGAAGTGATATTTCTGATGCGCGTGCTTCTGCGGGTTGCTCCCGAGGCAGTGCAACGTGAGGACTTTCAGCCGGCTCATCGCTGCACGAGGTCCACCCGGCGATTCTTGGCGCGGCCGTCCTCGCTGCGGTTCGACGCAACGGGCGCGAGCGGGCCCGCGCCGTGCGCGCTCAGCCGCGAGGCGGCGATGCCGTAGTTTGACGTCAATGCACGCACGACCGCCGCGGCGCGGTCGGCCGAGAGCTTCATATTCATGTCGAAGCCGCCGGTCGCATCCGTGTGGCCGACCACGAGCAGCTCGAGCGCCGGCCGCTCGCGCAGCAGCCGCGCGACCTCGTCGAGCGCCGCCTTCGACTCCGGCCGAAGGTCGGCGCGTCCCGTGTCGAAATGGATGTTGTAGATGCTGATGTGACCGTCGCGCTCGATGCCGGCGGCCATCTCGGCGGCCGACGCGCTCACCAGCCCCGTGTCCATGGCCTTGGTTTCGACGATGTGCACAGTCGTGCCGGTGGTGTTGACGGCCATCGCCACGGTCACGACCTGGTCGCCGACCTTGCCGCGGGCGACGAGGTAGCGGATCTCGTTCGGGCCGCCGGAAGCCGCCAGCCCGTTCAGCGCATTCCAGTTCATGGTCCGGCCGCATGCCGCAGCTTCGCAGGACCAGAGATTCTCGAAGCCCGCCTTCATCAAGGCATCTTCGTAATTGCGGTAAATCTCGAACGCCGATCGCCCGGCCGGATTCACGTAGCCGATCTTCGTGACCCGGCCTTCGATCTGCTGGATTTTCGCGGGCGCATGATTCTCGACACCGAGCGCGAGCGGATAGCGATCGAAATCGACCTGCTTGTAGGTCTGGATGCGGGATCCCGGGTAGCGCGTCAGCACCGGATGGTCCGAACTGCCGCGGGCGTCGCGGGCCTGCGCCGTGGCCATGAGCGGCGCTCCCGCAAGCACCATGATCAGGACGGCCATCGGGACGGCTCGATTCGGCATCGGGGGCTCCCTGTATCTTGCTCCAGGATGTGGCACCTTAGCGCGAACGCGCTTCGAGAGGAAAGCTGCGCGCCTCATCATGCATGTCGGCGGCATTGCTTTCGAGGACAGGCGCATTCCCGGCAAGGACTGGCCTGCGCTCCGCGACCAGATGCCGTTCCAGGCGCTGCCGGTGCTGGAAGTGGACGGCAAGGTGATCACGCAGTCCAACACGATCAACCGCTACCTCAGCAAGCTTGCCGGAGGATAGTGCGGATAAAAGGCGGCCTTTCTGTTGTCGCCGAGTGTAGCGCCGGGCCGTGCACGGGGTGGGCCGGCGAGAATTCGGGCGCCGCGCCCCGCCTCGCGCTTACTTCCCGTTATGAGCACGGCGACAGCAATCCGATTCAGAACAACCTGCCCGACATCCCCGGCGGCGGCGCCCGCAGCCCCAACGACGCCACCGGCGGATCCTCAGCGCCCCGCTCCCGTCGCTGCGCCAGAATCCGCGCAATGACCTGCGGCTCCTCGATGCTGGCGAGCACCCGAAGCCGCCCGCTGCAGCCGGCGCGCCCAGGTCATCGCCACGTGCCGCGGCGGCGGGCACTCACCCGCGCCCCGCCGGCGTCACCGCCGCGCGCAAGGCCGCATGCGGAGCGAACACCCCATGACAGGGCGTCAGATGCTTGCGCGGCAGCGGCACCAGCGCTGCCAGCCGGGCGATGAAGTCTAAAGGCTCGAGCACGATGTGCGTGGTGCCGTCGCGCTACGGGGTCTTCGGACGATAACGCACCTGCCCCTGCGCGGTCAGCGCCAGGCGCTCGACCGCCACCGGCGGCCGGCTCACGTAACGGGCGAGGCGCTCAAGGGACCGGCCGATGCGCCCGGCCAGCCGCTCGACCAGTGACTGCAACTCGGCCGCACTCGGGGGCGCAATGCGTCGAAACGCCGGCTCACCGGAGCCTGTGAAGCAGGCCCCGTCGAGCACGAGCATGTGAAAGTGGATGTTGAGATTGCGCGCCGAGCCAAAACGCTGGATCAGCGTCGCCGCACCGGTCGCACCGGTCGCCCCGGTCGCGCGCGTGAGCCGCGCCTTCCTCAAGACATGCGCCGAGATCGTCCGATAGACGATGCCGAGCACCTGGGTCAGCGCCCTGGGATGGGTGGCCAGCAGCAAGCGCAGCGCGTACGGCAACGACAGCACCCACTGGCGCAGCCTCGAGAATGCCTGCACCGCGTCTGGGGCTGCCTTCATCCGGGTCGGGAACGGAGCCTTCATGGCCGTGATGGCGATGACGATCCGGCTTCGCCATCCGGGGGTTCCGGCCAGTAATAGCTGTCCGGCAGCAGCCGGGGCCCGAACAGCGCCTGACCGATGCGAACGGTCGTCGCGCCTTCCTCGATGGCGATCTCGAAATCGCCCGACATGCCCATGGACAATTCGTCCAGCGCGACGCCTGCGATGGCCACGTCGCGCAGCTGGTCCCGCAGTTTGCGCAGTTGCCGGAAGCAGGCACGCACGCGCTCTGCGTCCATAGAGAATACCGCGAGTGTCATCAGTCCGCGCACCCGCAGACGCGAATAGGCCGGCAGGGCGCGCAGCAGAGGCAACGCTTGCTCCGGTGTGACGCCGAACTTGCTGGCCTCGCCGGAGGTGTTGATCTGCACCAGCACGTCGAGGCTGCGGTTCTCCCGCTCGAGACGGCGTTGCAGCGCATCGGCCAGTGCCAACCGGTCGAGGGCCTGGAATTCGCTGGCGAAGCGCGCGACCGGTTTCGCCTTGTTGCTCTGCAGATGCCCGATGACGACCCAGCGCAGTTTCAGATCTACAAGGGCTTCGGCTTTCTGTGCCGCTTCCTGCACCTTGTTTTCGGCCAGCTCGACAAAACCGGTTGCCGCCACCGCCGCCCGCAGCCGGCCGGCCGGCACGGTCTTGGAAACCGCCAGCAGGCGCACGCTGCCCGGATCGCGCCCGGCTCGCACGCACGCGTTGACGATACGCCGGCGCAGGTCTGCGAGCCGGGCCGCAATCGCTTCGCCTTCACTCTGATGGGGTGCCCGTTGGCCGAGGCAGTAATCCTCAAATTGATGCGCGTAACACGGCGATGAACTGAATTGCGGGCGGGATTTCGACATGGGACAGTTCCGGATGCGGGATGGGTTTGTGCTCAGATGCTCAGGCCGCGGTCGGCTCAGGCACAGTCCATTCCCGGCAGATACGCACGGTCTGCTCGCGGGCGAGCGGCTCGCGGGTCAGACCGCAGCGCGCGCCGCGCGCTTCGGTCAGGAAATGGGCGCACTGCCGGCAGATGCCGAAGGCGCGCTGGCCGTTATGCCGCTGCAAAATCAGCAACAGGCCGCGCAGCGCAGCGTCGAGCGTGGCGGGGTCTGGCCCTGCGGCCTGCAATGCCCCCTCCAGGCGCTGCGTCCAGCTGTTCCTCAGTACCGCCCGGCCTGCGGACGTGAGCTTCAGATGAACGCGCCTGCCGTGGCGGGCGTCGGGTGCCTTGAGCAGCAGACCGCGGCGCTCCAGCAGCGCCAACGACTGTGAGACGGTGCCGCGGGTGATGCCGAAGTACTCGGCAATGGCGATCGGCAGGTCGCTGTAGCGGTTGGCCTGCGAAAGATAAGCCAGTACCTGTACGTGGATCGGCAGCAGACCGCGGCGCGCCGCGTCCTCGCGCAGGGATTGCTGGATCAGTGCGCCCAGGCGTTCGAGCAGCAGCGCTGAAGTGTTCATGACCGTAATGTATCGTCTCGAAGCATAACTTGACAATGCCTATGCCACGACGCTAGCCTCTCAATGTATCGAGTCGATACATAAGGATCTCGTGCTCCAGGAGCTTGTCCTGACCAAGTTCGCCGAGGCATGAGGAAACGACCATGCCTCGATTTCTGCCCAGGATTCATCACCCAGGAGACCGCTCATGAAACACACCCTGACCGCCGTTCTGTTCATGGCCTGCGCCACCCCGGCGCTGGCCGGCGATGAGGTCGTACCCTATCCGGACAATTACCGCGATTGGTACCACGTCAAGAGCATGGTGATCGAGGAAGGCCATCCGCTGTATGGTGCCTTCGGCGGCATCCATCATCTGTATGCCAACGACAAGGCAATGGCTGGCTACAAGACCGGCAAGTTTCCGGACGGTTCGGTCATCGTCTTCGATCTGCTGGAAGCCAACCATGCCGACAACGCCGTGACCGAAGGGTCACGCAAGGTGGCGGGCGTGATGCACAAAGACGCGATCAAATACGCAGCGACTGGCGGCTGGGGCTTCGAAGGCTTCGGCGGCGGCGACCGCAACAACCGAGTCGTCGGCGCCAACGCCGCGAGCGCCTGCTTCAGCTGTCACGCACCGCAGAAGGATCGCGATTACGTATTCAGCCGTCTGCGCGATTGAGATAACTCATGAACACGTTACCGGCGGCGCCGGACTGGCAGGTGAGCCGGTGGTTCAATACCGATCGGCCGCTCGATCTTGCCACCCTGCGCGGCAAGGTCATCCTGCTGCACGCCTTCCAGATGCTGTGTCCCGGCTGCGTCAGCCATGGCGTGCCCCAAGCCGAGCGCGTGCATCGCCTGTTTGCGGATGACGGCGTGGCCGTGATCGGCCTGCACACGGTCTTCGAGCATCATGCGGCCATGACACCGGTGGCGCTCGAAGCCTTCCTGCATGAATACCACGTCACGCATCCGGTGGGGGTGGATGTCGCCGTCCCCGGCGAGACCATTCCCGCCACCATGCGGAACTACGCGATGCAGGGCACGCCGACGCTGATCCTCATCGATCGGGCTGGCCGTTTGAGGCTGCAGTATTTCGGGCGACTCGACGATCTCACCGTCGGACGCGAGGTCGTGCGACTCGCCCTCGAGGCCGCGCACCGATTTCGTCGCTGGCCGGAGGGCGGGCGACGGATTCAGGCTGAGGATAGTGCGGATAAAAACCTTTCTGTTGCCGCCGACGGCTCAGTGACTCGATGATAGCCGCGCGCCAGCCGCACCAACTCTCGCCCTTGCGCATCGAGAATCCGTAGCGAACGAGTGCCATCGGCCTCGACGCTCACTATCACAAGTCTGTCCCCGCTCGGGCTCCACGATGGACAGAAGTCATGACCGATTCGAGTCGTCAGACGGGTGATCTCGCCCGACGGCCGGTCGAGAAGATAGATCTCATCGTCCAATCCGGCCGTATCGCGACGCGAGAAGAAAACGATACGCCTGCCGTCAGGGGACCAGCGGGGCCCTCTCCCGCCCTCGACCGTTGCGACTGCCGCATTCGAGCCGGCTTCGCTGACACGCACGATCTGAGTATCGAGTGAATCGCCGACCTGCCGTGTAAATGCGATTTCCCGTCCATCCGGAGACCACGCCGGCCAGAGCTCGTCGCCCGGCGACGCAATCACTCGTTCGACTTCACCGCCGCCGACCTCCCACACGCAAAGATCAGTCTGACTTCCACGGTTGCAGACGAACACCAGCCGTCCACCATCGGGAGACCATGTGGGATAGCGCTCATGCCAATCGGAGGACGTCAGACGATCGACCGCCCCGCTCGCCACATCCAACACATGGATGCGCCACTGCTCGTTTCGCACCGACTCGAAGGCAATCCGTGCACCGTCCGGACTCCACGCCGGCGCGCGGTTGGAAAAGTCGCCGTCCGTGAGCGCGCGCACTGCTGCTTCCTGAGCTGCCGACCCGGGGGCTGCCTGGAGCATGAGCAGTGCAACGGCGCACCACAATTTCGATGGCTGCATGACGACTGGGCTCCTGGCGCGTTAATGCCCCAATCAAGCTGCGAGCGGATCGACGGATCCTTGGCAATGGGCCGCTGACGGTCCGCGCGCATTGCGGACAGGACGTATATGCAGCCTGATTTTGGCCGGCATGGCAGCGTTGCCGGCTGCGCACCCCAGGCCCGCGTCCCGGCGACGCATGAACGCTGCCC
>JBFXFJ010000024.1:0-10750 GCA_050179155.1 Steroidobacteraceae bacterium | reverse complement strand
GTAGGCCGCGATCTCGCCCGGCCTGCGCGTGGCGTCCGCGAGCCGGTCCGGGTCGCCGCCGATCGCCCGCAGGCCGTCGCGGATCGTGAGGCCGCTGTGGCTCGCAAGATCGAGCGCGTCAGGCGCCACGCGGCCGGCCATCGCCTGGCTGCCGATGGTCCCGCCTTCCTCGTCGGTAAACACGACGAACTCGATCGGGTGGCGGGTCGCGATGCCGTGTTCGCGCAGGAGCTCCGCCACCTCGATGGCGCCGAGCACGCCCACGTCGCCGTCGTAATTGCCGCCCTGCGGCACGGAATCGATGTGCGAGCCCGTCATGATCGGCGGCAGTCCGGGCTCGGTCCCGTCGCGACGACCGATGATGTTTCCGGCGGCGTCGACGCGGACCTCGGGCCCGGCGTCGCGCATCAGTCCCTTGACGTACTCGCGGCCGGCGATGTCGGCCGCACTGAACGCGACACGGCTCACGCCGCCCTCCGGGTTCGCGCCGAACGTGCCGAGCGCGCGGATTCGCGCCTCCAGCCGCCCTGGATCGGCCGCGGGCGAGGGCGCATCCGCATGTGCGCACGACGTCCAGACGACGCCCACCGTCAACCATGCTGCGAGCGCGGCACGAACCGGAGTGCTCATTGGCATGCGCGTAACCTACCCGAGTCCCGGCGGCACAAGGTAGACTTTCGCGCACTTCGAGTCACCAGCAGCCGGCCACGCCCCAATGCCCGTAATCACACTTCCCGATGGCAGCGAGCGGTCCTTTGACCGCCCGGTCACTGTCGCCGAAGTGGCGGCCTCGATCGGCAAGGGACTCGCGCGTGCGGCGCTTGCCGGCGTGGTCGACGGCAGGCTGGTCGACCTGTCGCACACGATCGCCGCCGACGCGTCCATCCGCATCATCACGTCGAAGGACCCGGAGGGTCTCGAGATCCTGCGCCACTCAACCGCCCACCTGCTGGCGCAGGCGGTTCAGTCCGTCTACCCGAAAGCACAGGTCACCATCGGGCCGGTCATCGAGGACGGTTTCTACTACGACTTCGCGTTCGAGCGGCCCTTCACGCCGGAGGACCTCGAGCAGTTCGAGGCGAAGATGCGCGAGCTCGTCAAGGCCGACCAGCCGGTGCACCGCCGCGTGCTGTCGCGCGATGCGGCCATCGCGCACTTCAAGTCGATCGGCGAGCACTACAAGGCCGAGATCATCGCGGCGATACCGGCGGGCGAGGAGATCTCGCTCTACGGCCAGGGCGACTGGGAAGACCTGTGCCGCGGACCGCATGTGCCGTCCACCGGCAAGCTCGGCGCGTTCAAGCTGACCAAGGTCGCGGGCGCCTACTGGCGCGGCGATTCGAAGAACGCGATGCTGCAGCGCATCTACGGCACGGCCTGGGCCGACGACAAGCAGCTCAAGGAATACCTGCAACGGCTGGAGGAGGCCGAGAAGCGCGATCATCGCCGCATCGGCCGCGAACTCGACCTGTTCCATTTCCAGGAGGAGGCGCCGGGCGCCGTGTTCTGGCACCCGGACGGCTGGACCGTGTTCCAGCAGTTGATCGCCTACATGCGCGAGCGCCAGAACGCCGCCGGCTACCAGGAAATCAACAGCCCCGAGATCATGGACCGCGAGCTGTGGGTGCAATCCGGCCACCTCGAGAAGTTCGGCGAGAACATGTTCCTGACCAAGACGCCGGACGAGCGCGTCTACGCGATCAAGCCAATGAACTGCCCGGGCCACATACAGGTATTCCGCCAGGGGCTGCACAGCTACAAGGAACTGCCGATCCGTTACGCGGAGTTCGGCAAGGTGCACCGTTACGAGCCCTCCGGCGCCCTGCACGGCCTGCTGCGCGTGCGTGCATTCACGCAGGACGACGCGCATGTCTTCGTCACCGAGGACCAGGTCACGGACGAAACCGTCCGCGGCATCGAGCTCATGATGTCCATCTACCGGGACTTCGGTTTCGACCAGGTGC
Source organism: Steroidobacteraceae bacterium (assembly GCA_050179155.1). GTDB lineage: Bacteria > Pseudomonadota > Gammaproteobacteria > Steroidobacterales > Steroidobacteraceae > SCUD01. Next base: position 8,786 of record JBFXFJ010000024.1, on the reverse strand, counting down.
GCGTCAAGTTCGCCGATCGTCCGGTGCGGCGGGTCGGCGACGACGACACCTGGACCCGTGCCGAGGAGGCGCTGAAGGCGGGCACGCGCGCCGCCGGCATCGAGTACGAGTTCAACCCGGGCGAGGGCGCCTTCTACGGCCCGAAGCTCGAGTTCGTGCTGAAGGACGCAATCGGCCGCGATTGGCAGTGCGGGACCTGGCAGGTGGACCTGAACCTGCCCGGCCGGCTTGGCGCGCATTACGTGGACGAGCACAGCCAGAAGCGCACGCCTGTCATGCTGCACCGGGCGATCTTCGGCTCGCTGGAGCGCTTCTACGGCATCCTGCTCGAGCACCATGCAGGCAAATTGCCCACCTGGCTCGCGCCGGTGCAGGCGATCGTGATGAATATCAGCGAAAAGCAGGGAAATTACGCGACCGAAGCGACCGAATTCCTTAAAAATCAGGGGCTTCGCGCAGAATTCGACTTGCGCAACGAAAAGGTGGGCTATAAAATCCGCGAACACACGCTGAAGCGTGTCCCCTATCTCCTGGTGGCAGGAGACCGGGAAGTCGAGTCCAGGCAGTTGGCCGTGCGCACGCGCTCCGGGAAGGATCTGGGTGCCATGCCCCTGGAAGAGGTGGCCGCTCGGATCGCCCAGGATGTGGCGAGCCGCGGCCGTCGTTATTTGGAGGACTGAGTATTTCGACAACGAAACGCGTAAGGCGCAATGAAGAGATCCTTGCACCGCAATTACGCGTGATTGGCGCCGACGGAAGTCAGGTCGGTGTCTTGAGCCGCAGCGAGGCGCTTGCCAAGGCCGTGGCCGAGGAACTGGATCTCGTGGAGGTTTCGCCGACTGCTGAGCCGCCTGTCTGCCGGATCATGGACTTCGGAAAGTACCTGTTCGAGCAGAACAAGAAGGCCCACTCGGCGAAGCGCAAGCAGAAGCAGATCCAGCTCAAGGAAGTGAAATTCCGTCCGGGCACGGAGACGGCGGATTACCAGGTCAAGCTGCGTAATCTGATCCGCTTCCTGACCGAAGGGGACAAGGCCAAGGTAACCATGCGGTTCCGCGGCCGGGAGATGGCCCACACGGAGATCGGGCGCAAGCTCCTCGACAGACTGGTGATCGACCTGGCCGAAGTCGGACAGATCGAACAGCATGCTGCGATGGAAGGGCGCCAGATCACCATGGTGATCTCTCCCAAGAAGAAGTGACCGGCGGCTAGCCGCCGATACGCCTCCAGCCCGCGAGAGCGGAGTGAAGAGGTCATAACAGGAGTTGAACGATGCCCAAGTTGAAAACCAACCGGGCTGCGGCGAAGCGTTTTCGCAAGACAGCGAAAGGCTTCAAGCGCGGCCAGGCGAATCGTCGCCACATCCTCACCAAGATGACGAAGAAGCGTAAGCGCCAGCTGCGAGGCTCGACCATGGTCCACGAGACCGATGTCGGCCGCCTCGTCCGGCTGCTGCCCCACGCTTGACGCCCATCAGACAGGAGTGAGATGACATGGCAAGAGTAAAACGTGGCGTCATCGCAGGACGCCGCCACAAGAAGGTCCTGAAGAAGGCCAAGGGCTACTACAACGCCCGGCGCAAGGTGTTCCGCGTCGCGAAGCAGGCGGTCATCAAGGCCGGCCAGTACGCCTACGTCGGCCGGCGCCTGAAGAAGCGCGACTACCGCGCACTGTGGGTGCAGCGGATCAACGCCGCCGCCCGCGGGTTCGGGCTGTCCTACAGCCGCCTGATCAACGGCCTGAAGACGGCCGGCATCGAGATCGACCGCAAGGCGCTTGCCGACCTCGCGGTGCACGACATCGCCGCGTTCGGCGCAGTCGCGGAGAAGGCGAAGGCCGCACTGGCTGCGAAGTAACGCGATCTCAGGGGGTCGGGTGAAGGACCTGGAGTCGCTGGTCAAGCGGTTGCTGGCTGATATCGTATCGAGTGCGGACCTGTCCGCGCTCGATGGCGTGCGCGTTGCCGCGCTCGGCAAGAAGGGCGAGCTGACCGAGTTGCTGAAAGGCCTCGGCAAGCTGCCGGCGGAGGAACGAAAGTCCGCCGGCGCCGCGATCAACGACGCCAAGCAACGCATCACCACCGCGCTCGATGCGCGCCGCGCGGACCTTGAAGCGGCCGCACTCGACCGGGAGCTTCGCGCCGGCGCCATCGACGTCACGTTACCGGGCCGCGGCCAGCCAGCCGGCGGGCTGCATCCGGTCACGCGCACGCGGCTGCGCATCGAGGCGATCTTCCGCCGCGCCGGCTTCAGCGTGGCCGAGGGGCCCGAGGTCGAGGACGACTTCCACAACTTCGAGGCACTCAACATCCCCGCCGACCATCCGGCGCGCGCGATGCACGACACCTTTTACTTCGGCGACGGCAGGCTGCTGCGGACCCACACCTCGCCGGTGCAGATCCGGGCGATGAAGCTGCAGGGCGTGCCGATCCGCGTGATCGCGCCGGGCCCCGTGTACCGGCGCGACTCGGATGTCACCCACACGCCGATGTTCCACCAGGTCGAAGGCCTCGTGATCGACGAGGACATCAGCCTCGCGAACCTGAAGGGCGTCCTCACCGGCTTTGCCGGGCAGTTCTTCGAGAAGCCGCGCGGCTTGCGGTTCCGGCCGTCCTACTTCCCGTTCACCGAGCCGTCGGCTGAAGTGGACATCCAGTGCGTGCTGTGCGACGGCGCGGGTTGCCGCATCTGCAAGCAGACCGGCTGGCTCGAGATCCTCGGTTGCGGGATGGTGCACCCGAACGTCCTGACCGCCTGCGGCATCGACGCAACGCGCTGGCAGGGCTACGCCTTCGGCATGGGCATCGAGCGCCTCGCGATGCTGCGTTACGCGGTCAACGACCTGCGGCTCTTCTTCGAAAACGACCTGCGCTTCCTCGCGCAGTTCAACCGGGGTTAGTGTCGTACCAATGCGCGTCAGTCTGGCATGGCTCAACGAGTGGGTGGAGACCGGCTGGGACGCGGCCACGGTCGGCGCGCGCCTGACCATGGGCGGCATCGAGGTCGAGTCGATCGAGCCGGCGGCGCCGGCCTGCGACGGCGTCGTCGTCGGCGAAGTCCTCTCGGTCGAACGCCATCCCGGCGCGGACAAGCTGACGGTGTGCCAGGTCGATAGCGGCAGCGGCCGGCTGCAGATCGTATGTGGCGCCCCGAACGTGCGCGCTGGCATGAAGTCACCGCTGGCGCTCGAAGGCGCGACGCTGCCCGGCGGGCTTGTCATTCACAGCGCCAGGCTGCGCGGCGTCGAGTCGGCGGGCATGCTGTGCTCGGCGCGCGAGCTGGGACTGACCGAGGAACACGAGGGCATCCTCGAGTTGCCCGCCGAGCTCGCGACCGGCACGCCGCTGCGCGTGGCGCTCGCGCTCGACGACTCGATACTTACCCTGAACGTGACGCCGAACCGCGGCGACGTGCAGTCGATGATCGGCGTGGCGCGCGAAGTCGCGGCCATCGCCGGCCGCAAGATGACGCCGCCGGTGATCGAACCGGTCCCTGCGGCCAATCGCGCGAAGTTTGCGGTGCGGCTCGAGGCGCCCGCTGGTTGCCCGCGGTTTGCCGGCCGCGTGATCCAGGGCGTGGACCCTGCCGCGCGCACGCCGCTGTGGATGCGCGAGCGCCTGCGTCGCGCCGGCCTGCGCCCGATCAGCGCGGTCGTGGACGTCACCAATTACGTGATGCTGGAGCTCGGCCAGCCGATGCACGCCTACGATCTGCGCCGCCTCAGCGAGCGGATCGAAGTGCGCAACGCGCGGCCGGGTGAGCACCTGACGCTGCTCGACGGCCGCGAGATCGCCATCGAGCCCGATACCCTCGTGATCGCCGACGGCGCCGGGCCGGTCGGGCTCGCCGGCATCATGGGCGGCGAGAAGAGCGGCATCGCCGCCGACACGACCGAGGTGTTCCTGGAAGTCGCCTATTTCGCCCCGGATGCGATTGCCGGGCGCGCGCGGCGCTACGGCATGCTGACCGACGCTTCACAACGATTCGAGCGCGGCGTGGACCCACGCGGCCAGGAACGCGCGCTCGAGCGCGCGACGCAGCTGCTGTCGGACATCGCCGGCGGCAAGCCGGGCCCCGCCGTGCTCACGCAGGTCGAGACGCAGCAGCCGAAGCGACCGAGCGTCACGCTCCGTCCGGAGCGCGTCGCGAGCCTGCTCGGCGTGCAGATCCCGCGCACCGAGATCGACGACATCCTGCGCCGGCTCGGCATGCAGGTGGCCGGCGCCGGCGACGTGCTCGGGGTCATTCCGCCAAGCCATCGCTTCGACATCGCGATCGAGCAGGACCTGATCGAGGAGATCGGGCGCATCCACGGCTATGACGAGATTCCGTGCGTCGACGCGAAGATGCCGCAGCGGCCGCAGCCGGTGACCGAACAGGCCGTGACCCGCGAACGCCTGCGGCTGCTGCTGGTCGATCGCGGCTACCAGGAGGCGATCACCTACAGCTTCGTCGATGCGCGGCTGCAGCGGATGCTGTTCCCGAATCGCTCCGCGCTCGCGCTCGCCAATCCGATCTCGGCGGAGATGGGCGAGATGCGCCTCTCCCTGTGGCCCGGACTGATCGAGGCGTTGCGCTTCAACCTGCGCCGCCAGCACGACCGCGTGCGGCTGTTCGAGGTCGGCACGCGCTTTGAAATCGAGGCCGGCCAGCTGGTCGAGAGCCAGGCGATCGCCGGCCTGGTCAGCGGCACGGCATTGCCCGAGCAGTGGGGTGCAGAGAAGCGTGCGTCGGACTTCTTCGACCTGAAGGCGGATGTCGAGGCGCTGTTTGCGCTGACCGGTCGCAGTGCTGCAATAAGTTACGTCGCGCGGGCGCACGATACGCTGCACCCGGGCCGCAGCGCCGCGGTGCTGGACGGGAATTCCTGCGTCGGTTGGCTCGGCCAGTTGCAGCCGGAGATCGCCCGCAAGCTCGAAATCCGCGATCCGCCGTGGATTTTCGAGCTGGCAATCGACCCCAGCTTCCGGTCCGAAGTACCTGTATTCACGGATATTTCCCGATACCCCGCGATACGCCGCGACCTGGCGGTGGTGGTGGATGAATCGGTCACGCTGGACGAACTGCGGAAAAGCGTTAATCTGGCCGCAAAAGGCCTGTTGCGCGATCTGCACGTATTCGACGTGTACCGGGGCAAGGGGGTAGAACCCGGTCGAAAAAGTATCGCTTTAGGCTTGATTTTACAGGAAACTTCTCGCACCCTTACTGACGGGGAAGCCGACACCGTGATCGCAGCGGTCGTCGAGCGCGTCAAGGGTGACCTGAAGGCGGGGATCCGGGAATAGTCCGAATGGCACTGACCAAGGCGGAAATCGCCGAAGCGCTGTTCAACCAGCTCGGCTTGAACAAACGCGAGGCACGCGAACTCGTCGATCTCTTTTTCGAAGAGATCCGCGCGGCGCTCGCGACCGGCGAGCAGGTCAAGCTATCGGGCTTCGGCAACTTCGACCTGCGCGACAAGAATCAGCGTCCGGGAAGGAACCCGAAAACCGGCGAGGAGATTCCGATCTCCGCGCGCCGCGTCGTGACCTTCCGGCCCGGCCAGAAGCTGAAGGCCAGAGTCGAGGCTTATGCTGGAAGCAAGTAACAACAAGGACCTTCCGGCGATCCCGGCCAAGCGCTACTTCACGATCGGTGAAGTCAGCGACCTCTGCGGCGTCAAGCCGCACGTGCTGCGCTACTGGGAACAGGAGTTCCCGCAACTCAAGCCGGTCAAGCGCCGCGGCAACCGGCGCTACTACCAGCGCCAGGACGTCATCACGATCCGCCAGATCCGGAGCCTCCTCTATGACGAGGGCTTCACGATCGGTGGCGCGCGCAATCGCCTCGAGGGCGACGAAGCGCGGGAAGACAACACCCAGAGCCGGCAGGTGATCCGCCAGGTGCGCGCCGAGCTCGAGGAATTGCTGCGCATCCTGCGCCGCTGACTCCGGCCGGCGCCGGATCGGCTATCATCCAATCGTCGGAGCGTGGCGCAGTCTGGTAGCGCACTTGCATGGGGTGCAAGGGGTCCCGGGTTCAAATCCCGGCGCTCCGACCAATTCAGACTTCCAGTTCAGTGTTCTTCCGGCGCCTTGATGTGCCGGAAGCTCCACAGCAGCGCCAGGTCATAGGCGATCTTCAGCACCCCGCAGATGATGAACGGCCAGGCCGTAAGGCCTGAGGCAAACAACGCGCCGGCGATCGCCGGGCTCGCGGCGGCGGCAAGACTGCGTGGCACCGTCGTTATGCTGGCCGCCGCCGCGCGTTCTGGCGGCGTGACGACCGCCATCACGTAGGAAGACCGCGTCGGCACGTCCATCTGAGACAGTGCCGCGCGCACCAGCAGCAGGCCGAGCGCGAGTTCGAGATCCGGCACCAGCGCCGCGGCGATCAGGCACAGGCTCGAGGGTATGTGCGTGTAGGCCATCGTGTTGATCAGGCCGATGTGCCGCGCGAGCCAGGCCGCGGCCGGGAACGAGAATGCCGCGAGCAGGCCGGACCAGAAGAAGAAGGCGCCCGCCGTGGAAAGCGAAAGTCCGAACTTGGTGAACAGCCACAGCGCCAGCAGCGACTGTACGGCAAAGCCGCCGGCGAAGGCGTCGATGCTGAAGAGCCCCGCGAGCCGGTAGACGATGCGGCGCGAAGGGCCGAGCGGCGTGCGCGGCGCCGCTTCGTGGTGTGGCGATTCGCGTGGCACGAGGCGGTAGCAGAGGCCGCCGGCGACGCCGAGCAGCGCATAGAGCGCGAACATCGCCCGGAGCGCGTCCAGGCGCGACCAGCCCGCGGCGACGAGGAAATCCGGGCTCGCGGATGCGAGCGAACCGAGCGCCGCGGCCAGCGCACCGACCAGTCCGTAGAACGCAAACATCTTCGTGCGTCCGGCATCGGTCGCGGCGTCGGCGAGCAGGGCGTGCTCGAGCGGCACGAAGATGCTGACGCTGCCAGCCGAAGGATTGATCGTGCCGACGAAGGCGACCAGCAGCAGCACCGCAAAGTCCTGCGCGGCGGTGAACGCGATTCCGGTCGCGACCGTCAGTACGGATGCCACCAGGAGCAGGGTGCGCTCGGCGTATCGCGCACCGAGGTAACCGATGCCGAGCGTCATCAGGGCCGAGCCCAGCAACGCTGCGGTCGCGATGACGCCGACCTCGAAGGCGCCGTACCCGAGTTCGGTCAGGTAGACGGCGAGCAGCACGGCGACAAAACCGTCGCCGAAATCCCGGAAGGCGCGCGCTAAATAAAGTGAAGTCGCGGGACCCGGGCGCCGGAGCAGCGCGCCGGGCCCCGCGAGAACTGGATCAGCGGACCGGTTGGTTACGGATTCTGGGATGTGATCTCCCACATGTAGTCAGTGTGGCGTCCGCAGATGTCGGTCAGCGTGTCGCCGAGCGGATCATCGCCGATCGCCTGGACCGTCGCCGCGCGCGCTTCCATCAGCGACTTCATGTCGGTCGCGCTGATGGTCGCCAGCCGGCGAAAGTTGCCGCCGACGATGTGCTCGTTCCAGCCCCAGGACTTGATCTTGCCGTCGGCCAGCAGCTTGTCGTACACGGGCGCGAACACGCGCGTGACGAGCGCATCGGCCTGGTCCTCGCGGCCCTGGTCGCACTCGTAGTAGACCGAGAATGCCGCGCCACCGCGGGCCACCGTGCCAATGTTGCCGGCCACCGTGCGCCAGATGTAGTCATCGTGCGAATTGCAGATCTTGCCGAATTCCTCGCCGAGCTTTCCGGCCTTGGCGTCGACCAGGTCGCCGATCTTGTTCTGCGCGTCGAGCAAGCCCTGGATGCTGTCGGACCCGAAGTACATTGCGCGCCGCCACTTGCCGCCAGTGTGATGCGCAAGCCAACCCCAGCCTTTGATCGTGCCGTCGGCGACCGCGGCATCGTAGATGGGCTTCTGCACCTGGGCAAAGATTTCGTCCGCGCGTTCCTGCCTGGTGATGTCGCAGCTGTGATAGGTCACGTACGTAAAACGCTCAGCCGGCTTGTCTTCTGCGAGTGCTGCACTGCCAAACAACAGGCATGCGCAGGCCTGGAGCAGGACAGCTCCGTAAATCGACTTCGTCATTTTCATCCCCCCATTGCCGGGCGATAGCTGGCCCGGTGGCAGCGCGCGCAGTATAGACCCTGTAAACTGCGTCGAAGCCCGCGCAATGCAGACGGGCGAACTGGAGGGGGCCATGGCAGGACGTCTTGCGTATGTGACCGGCGGCATGGGCGGCATCGGAACGGCCATCAGCAGGCGCCTTTGCCGGGAGGGTTTCCGCGTGGTCGCTGGCTGCGGTCCCGGCTCACGCCGCAAGGACCCCTGGGTGGCCGAGATGCGCGCACAGGGCTTTGACGTGCATGCGTCCGAGGGCAACGTCGCGGACTGGGAATCGACCCGGGCGGCCTTCGAGAAAGTCCGCAACGATCTTGGGCCGGTGGACGTGCTCGTGAACAACGCCGGCATCACCGCCGACGGCACTTTCCGCAAGATGACCTTCGAGCGCTGGCACAAGGTCATCGACACGAACCTCAACAGCCTGTTTCACGTCACCAAGCAGGTGATCGACGGCATGCTCGACCGCAGCTGGGGCCGCATCATCAACATCTCCTCGGTCAACGGCCAGCGGGGCCAGTTCGGCCAGACCAACTACTCGACGGCCAAGGCGGGCATCCACGGATTCACGATGGCGCTCGCCCAGGAAGTCGCCTCGAAGGGCGTCACGGTCAACACGGTGTCGCCCGGCTACATCGGCACGGACATGGTCCGGGCGATGAAGCCCGAGGTGCTGGAAAAGATCGTCGCGACGATCCCGGT
>JBFXFJ010000023.1:0-11567 GCA_050179155.1 Steroidobacteraceae bacterium | reverse complement strand
CAGTTCATCGAGCCCACGCACCTGATGCTGGCGATGCTGGACCAGGACGGCGGCACGGTGCGCCCGCTGCTCGACAAGTCCGGCGTCAACCTCAACCTGCTGCGCTCGCAGCTGCACGCGCAGCTCGGCCGCACCGCGACCGTGGAAGGCACGCACGGCGACGTGCAGGCCTCGAACGACCTGGTCCGCCTGCTGAACGTCACCGACAAGCTGGCGCAGAAGCGCGGCGACCAGTTCATATCGAGCGAACTGTTCGTGCTCGCCGCCTGCGACGACCGCGGCGCGCTCGGCACCATCCTGAAGGACACCGGCGCCGTGAAGGGCGCGATCGACAAGGCGATCACCGAGTTGCGCGGCGGCGAGAAGATCCAGGACGCCAATGCCGAGGAACAGCGCGGCGCGCTCGAGAAGTTCACGCTGGACCTCACCGAGCGCGCGACCGCCGGCAAGCTCGACCCGGTCATCGGCCGCGACGACGAGATCCGCCGCACTATCCAGGTGCTGCAGCGCCGCACCAAGAACAACCCGGTGCTGATCGGCGAGCCCGGCGTCGGCAAGACCGCGATCGTCGAGGGACTGGCGCAGCGCATCGTCAACGGCGAGGTGCCCGAGGGCCTGAAGGACAAGCGCATCCTGGCGCTCGACATGGGCGCGCTGATCGCCGGCACCAAGTTCCGCGGCGAGTTCGAGGAGCGCCTGAAGGGCGTGCTGAACGACCTCGCAAAGCAGGAAGGCCAGGTCATCCTGTTCATTGACGAACTGCACACCATGGTCGGCGCCGGCAAGGCCGAGGGCTCGATGGACGCCGGCAACATGCTGAAGCCCGCGCTCGCGCGCGGCGAGCTGCACTGCGTCGGCGCAACCACGCTCGACGAGTACCGCAAGTACGTCGAGAAGGACGCCGCGCTCGAGCGCCGCTTCCAGAAGGTGCTGGTGGACGAGCCCTCCGTCGAGGACACGATCGCGATCCTGCGCGGCCTCAAGGAGCGCTACGAGGTCCACCACAAGGTCGAGATCTCCGATCCCGCGATCGTCGCGGCGGCCACGCTGTCGCACCGCTACATCAGCGACCGCCAGCTGCCGGACAAGGCGATCGACCTGGTGGACGAGGCCGCTTCGCGCATCCGCATGGAGATGGACTCGAAGCCCGAGTCGCTCGACCGGCTCGACCGCCGCATTATCCAGCTCAAGATCGAGCGCGAGGCGCTAAGGAAGGAGGCCGACGAGGCCTCGAAGAAGCGCCTGGAGCAGTTGCAGGAGTCGCTGACGGAACTCGAGCGGCAGTACGCCGACCTCGAGGAGATCTGGAAGGCGGAAAAGGCGACTGCGACCGGCGCCGCGCACATCAAGGAAGAACTCGAGCGCGCGAAGCAGGAGCTCGAGGCCGCGCGCCGCGCGAGCGACCTCGGGCGCATGTCGGAACTGCAGTACGGCCGTCTCCCCGCACTCGAAAAGCGCCTCGCCGGGGCCCACGAGGCCGAGTCGAAGCAGCCTCAGCTGGTTCGCAACAAGGTGGGCGAGGAGGAGATCGCCGAGGTCGTGTCCAAGTGGACCGGCATCCCGGTCTCCAAGATGCTCGAAGGCGAACGCGACAAGCTCCTGAAGATGGAGCAGGCGATCGCGCAGCGCGTGGTCGGGCAGACCGAGGCCGTGCGCACGGTCAGCGACGCGATCCGACGCAGTCGCGCGGGGCTTGCCGACCCGAACCGTCCCAATGGCTCGTTCCTGTTCCTCGGCCCGACCGGCGTCGGCAAGACCGAGCTCTGCAAGGCGCTCGCGGAATTCCTGTTCGACACCGAGGAAGCGCTGATCCGCATCGACATGTCGGAGTTCATGGAGAAACACTCGGTCGCGCGCCTGATCGGCGCGCCGCCGGGCTACGTCGGCTACGAGGAGGGCGGCTACCTCACCGAGGCCGTGCGCCGCCGGCCGTATTCCGTGATCCTGCTTGACGAGATCGAGAAGGCGCACGCCGACGTGTTCAACGTGCTGCTGCAGGTGCTGGACGACGGCCGCCTGACCGACGGCCACGGCCGCACGGTCGATTTCCGCAACACGGTCGTGATCATGACTTCCAACCTCGGCTCCCAGGTGATTCAGGAGATGGCCGGCGAGGAGAACTACGAGCAGATGAAGGCGGCCGTGCTCGAGATCGTCGGCCAGCACTTCCGCCCCGAGTTCATCAACCGCATCGACGACATCGTCGTGTTCCATCCACTGGCGCGCGAGCACATCCGCCGCATCGTCGACATCCAGACCGGCTACCTGCGCCGGCGCCTGGCCGAGCGCGAGATCCGCATCGAGCTCGACCAGCCGGCGCTCGACGCGCTGGGCGCCGCCGGCTTCGACCCGGTGTATGGCGCCAGGCCGTTGAAGCGCGCGATCCAGCACCAGCTGGAGAACCCGCTGGCGCAGAAGATCCTCGCGGGCGAATTCATGCCCGGCGACCTGATCAGGGTTTCGGTGCAGGACGGCGCGCTGGTTATGCGAAAATAGCCGACGCCGTCAGGGGTCCGCCGATGCCTTTCTATGAATACCAGTGCTCCGCCTGCGGGCACCACCACGAAGAACTGCAGAAGATCACCGACGGGCCGCTGCGCAAGTGCCCGGCCTGCGGGCGCAGCACGCTCAAGCGCCTGGTTTCGGCGCCGGTTTTCCGCCTGAAGGGCGGCGGCTGGTACGAGACCGACTTCAAGGGCGACAAGGACAGCAAGCGCAATCTCGCGGGCGAGAAGGAGCCGGCTGCTGGCGAAGGCCCGCCGGCCGCCGCGAGCCCGGCGCCGGAGAAAGCCAAGGACGTGAAGCCGGAAGCGAAGACCGCAGAGAAAGCGTCCGGGACGGAATCGGCGGCCAGGAAGCCCTCCGGCACGGCCCGGTCGAAGACCGCAGCCAGGCGTTCATCCTTGCGCCGGCGGCGGCCGCGCACGTAACATCGCGCGCTTTGTCCATGCGAACACACTACTGCGGAGAAGTCGGCGAAACCCTGGCGGGGCGCACCATCGAGGCGGCCGGCTGGGTGCACCGTCGCCGTGACCACGGCGGCGTGATCTTCGTCGACCTGCGCGACCGCTCGGGCCTGCTGCAGGTGGTGTTCGATCCCGACAAGGCCGAGGCCTTCCGGATTGCCGAGCGCCTCGGACGCGAATACTGCATCCAGGTGCAGGGCAAGGTGCGCCCGCGCCCGGCGGGCACCGTCAACCCGAACCTGCCCTCGGGCCAGGTCGAGTTGCTGGCGCAGAAGCTCACCGTGCTGAACCCCTCGGCCACGCCGCCGTTCGCGCTCGACGAGGAAGTGGGCGAGGAACTGCGGCTCAAGCACCGCTACATCGATCTCCGCCGCGACGTCATGCAGGAACGGCTCCGCCGTCGTCACGCCATTACCCGCGCGATGCGCGAATACCTCGACGACCACCAGTTCGTGGACATCGAGACGCCGATGCTGACCAAGGCGACGCCCGAGGGCGCGCGCGACTACCTGGTTCCGTCGCGCACGCACCCGGGCAAGTTCTTTGCGTTGCCGCAGTCGCCGCAGATCTTCAAGCAGCTCCTGATGATGAGCGGCTTCGACCGCTACTACCAGATCGTGCGCTGCTTCCGCGACGAGGACCTGCGCGCCGACCGCCAGCCCGAGTTCACGCAGCTCGACATCGAGACCTCGTTCCTCGAGCAGGACCAGGTGATGGCGCTGATGGAAGGCCTGATCCGCCACGTGTTCTCGCGCGTGCTGAAGGTGCAGTTGCCCGATCCGTTCCCGCGCCTGAAGTATTCCGAGGCGATGCGCCGCTACGGCTCCGACAAGCCGGACCTGCGCGTGCCGCTCGAGTTCGTCGACGTCGCCGACCTGGTCGCCGGCAGCGAGTTCAAAGTCTTCGCCGCGCCAGCCGCGGATCCGGACGGCCGCGTCGCGGCGCTCGCCGTGCCGCGCGGCGGGGAGCTCACGCGCAAGCAGATCGACGAGTACACGGCCTACGTCGCCCGTTTCGGCGCGCGCGGGCTCGCTTACATCAAGGTCAACGATGCGGCGAAGGGCCGCGACGGCCTGCAATCGCCGATCCTGAAGTTCCTCACCGACGCGGCGGTGGACGGCATCCTGAAGCGCACCCGGGCCGCGACCGGCGACCTGATCTTCTTCGGCGCCGACAAGGCGAAGGTCGTCAACGACGCGCTCGGTGCGCTGCGGTTGCAGCTCGGCAGTGACCTCGGCCTGGTCGAGGAGGGCTGGCGGCCGCTATGGGTTGTGGACTTCCCGATGTTCGAATGGGACGCGGACTCGAAGCGCTACATGGCGATGCACCATCCGTTCACCTCGCCGGTGGACCCGGACGCGGCGGCGCTCGCCGCCGATCCGAGGAATGCGATCGCGCGCGCCTACGACATGGTGCTGAACGGCTTGGAGATCGGCGGCGGCTCGATCCGCATCCATCGCGAAGACATGCAGAGCGCGGTGTTCGACCTGCTCGGCATCTCGCGCGAGCAGGCGACGATCAAATTCGGTTTCCTGCTGGAGGCGCTGCGCTACGGCGCGCCGCCGCACGGCGGCATCGCCTTCGGCCTCGACCGGCTGGCGATGCTGATGTCGGGGGCGGACAGCATTCGCGACGTGATCGCCTTCCCGAAGACGCAGTCGGCCTGGTGTCCATTGACCGACGCGCCGTCCGAGGCGGACGACGCGGCGCTGGCGGAGCTGCACATCCGCGTCCGCAAGCCGGCGCCGCCGGCGGGCTGAACGCTGGCCGCCAATCCCACGCCCGTCATCGTCGTCCACGGCCTGTGGATGAACGGGCTGGAATCCTTCCTGCTGCGCGATCGCCTGAAGGGCGCAGGGTTTGCGCCCGCCGTCTTCCGTTATCCCTCCATGCACGCCTCGCTCGCGCAGGTGACCGCGGCGCTCGGCGCGCGTTTGCGGGCGGCGGGCGACACGGTGCACGTGGTCGCGCACAGCCTCGGCGGACTGGTCGCGCTCGAGACGCTGCAGGGCGCCGGGGAACTGCCGCCGGGGCGAGTCGTGCTGCTGGGCAGTCCGGTGCAGGGTTCGCGCGCGGCGAGCGCGATCGCGCGCTGGTCGCTCGGGCCACAGCTGCTCGGCTCGCTCGCGATCGCGGAACTCGCGCGTGCCCACGACCGCCGCTGGCGCGGCCCGCGCGAGATCGGGCTGATTGCGGGTTCTCGCTCGGCCGGCCTCGGGCGCGTGTTCGCCAACCTGCCGCAGCCGAATGACGGCACTGTCTGCGTGGACGAGACCGACCTGCCCGGCGCGACCGCGCGCGTCGTGCTCGACGTCAGCCACACCGGCATGCTGCTGAGCCAGCCGGTCGCGGCCGCGACCCTTCGTTTCCTCGCGCACGGCTCGTTCGAGTCTGCCGAGAGTGCAGCACATGTATAGTGCGCCGATGCAATGGCCCTGGTTCGCGATCGCATTCGCGCTCTACCCGCTGCTGCATATCGCCGCCGCGAATCCGGGCCAGGTGGAAGCGCCATCGCTCGCGCTGGTCGCGGGCGCGACCCTCGTCATCGCCGCGGTCCTGCTGCTGCTGCTGCGCGCGGCGCTCGGCAACTGGCTGCGCGCGGCGCTCGGCGTCACCTGGTTGGTCCTGCTCTTCTTTACCTACGGGCCGCTGAATGCCTGGCTCGGCGGGCTCGGTGGCGTGCCGGAGGAAACGCTCGACACGACGACCGGCTGGAGCGACGGCAGGCTCCAGCTCGTGCATTCCGCGATCTGGGCCCTGCTGCTGCTGCTCGGCTGGGTGATGCTGCGGCGCCTGAAGGGCGATGGCGGCAGGCTGCCGGGCGCGCTCAACCTGGCATCGCTGCTGCTGCTCGGATTCGCGCTGGTGCAGTGGCTCGCGGGCGCCGGGCGCGAGGAGTCGCTCGCGCAGCAGGAGACCGAGGCCGTCGCCTTCACCGGGCCGCGGCCCGACATCTATTTCATCCTGCTCGACGGCTACTCGCGTGCCGACGTGCTGACGCAGTACTACGGCTTCGACAACGCGCCGTTCCTCGACGGCCTGCGCCGCCGCGGCTTCCAGGTGAGCGACGACAGCACGTCGAACTACAACTGGACCTTCCTGTCGCTCGCCGCGACGCTCAACATGGACTTCGTCCAGGACCTGATGGGCAAGGCACTCGACCCGGCGAGCGGTGACCGCGAGTTCGTCTACCGGCTGCTGCGCGACAACCGCGCCGCGGCGTTCCTGCGCGCGCGCGGCTACCGGTTCATCCACCTGCAGTCCACCTGGGGCGGCACCGGCAGCAACCCGTTCGCCGATGAGTTCCTGCCCTGCGGCGGTGGCGTGTTCCGCGACGACTACCTGCTCGCGATCGCGGAGGGCAGCTGGCTGCGGGCGCTCGGCACCAGCGCCTCGATGGACCTCGCCCAGTGCCACCTGCACAACTTCGCGACCCTGGCAGGCCTCGCGCAGGCGCCGGGGCCGAAATTCGTGCTCGCGCACTTCCTGCCGCCGCACCATCCCTACCTGTTCGACCGTGACGGCAACGTGCTCAGGAACGCCACGCTCTCGAACCAGTTCGAGTTCCAGAAACAGCTCTGGGAAAAGCGCGAGGGCTACATCGACCAGCTGCTGTTCGTGAACTCGCGCATCGAGCAGGTGCTCGACCGGTTGATCGCCGAGTCGGCAACCCCGCCAATCATCTTGCTGCAGTCCGATCACGGCCCGAACCTGCGCCGCGGGCTGACCGGAGCCGAGCACCACCGCGTGCGGCTGTCGAACCTCAACGCCGTGCTGCTGCCAGGCGCGCCGCCGGAGCTGATGCCCGGCGATGCGACGCCGGTCAACCTGTTCCGCCGCGTGTTCAACCATTACTTCGATGCTGGGCTGCCGCTGCGCCCGGATCGTCACTTTGTGTCGCAATTCGGCCAGCCGTACCGGTTCGTCGAAGTGGACAAAAACGGCGGGCGGCTTGAGGCCGCGGCCGACTGAGCCGACAATGTGTGACGCAGTCGGCGGGCCTGTGCGTGCGCAAATTGCTCTGATCCGTCCCTGGCATTGAAGGATCCTGGTCATGCGAAAGATACGCGGATTCCGGCAGTTGCGGCGGGCGGCGGTGATCGCGCTCGCGACGGGCTTTTCGAGCCCGGCCCTGGCCTACATCGACCCGGGCACCGGCTCGATGCTGCTGCAGGTGATCGGCGCGGGCATCGCCGGCGCGATCTTCTATTTCCGCGAATTGCGCTACAAGGTCCTGTCGATGTTCTCGCGCCGGCCGGCCCCGACCGCCGAAGACAGCACAGAGCAGCCGGCTGACGATCCCCCGCGTTGACGCGCGACGTTTCCAGTCCGCGATCCTTTCGCGATCCCGACGCCTTCCTCGTCGAGCATGAAGGCCGGCTGATCCGGGCCGTGCGCGCGCACGCGCTCGCCGATTTCCGCCGAGCGCTCGAGGACCCGGTGGTCCGTTCCTGGATGGAGCAGGGCCGGCTGGTGAAGACCACGGCGCTCCCGCGCGACGATCGCCCGCCGCAACTCGCCGAATTCGATGGCGACTGCTTCCTGCACGAGCGCATTCCCTTCGTCGGCCAGCCCTGCGAGTGGGCGCCGGAGATGCTGGCGGCGGCGGGCGCGCTGACGCTTGAATTGTCCCGCGCGCTGCTGCCGCGCGGCCTTCAGTTGAAGGACGCGACGCCAGCCAACGTGCTGTTCCGGAATTCCGAACCGGTGTTCGTGGACCTGCCGTCGATCGTCAGGCGCGAACCGGGCAGTTGCCTTTGGATCGCGCGCCACCAGTTCGAGACTACCTTCCTGCTGCCGCTGATCGCCTCGGTCGAGTCTGGCCTGCCGATTGCCTGGACGCTGTCGAATCCCGTCGCGGGCCTGTCGCACGAGACACTGGCGGGCGTGCTCGGCGCGCGGCGCTGGCTGAAACCCGGTTTGTGGCGCACGGTCGCGTTGCCGGCGGCGCTGGCCGCGCGTGCCGCTGCCGGCAATGGCGCGCCGCGCGCGATGCAGGCGGCGAGCGACAAGCAGGCGCAGTACATCCTCGAGCGCTCGCTCGCCGGACTCGACCGGCAACTCGGTAAGCAGGTTGCCGCGCTTGCGGCGCGCAGCTCGCACTGGCATGCCTACACCGCGACCCGCGCCCATTACGGCGACGCGGACCTCGAGACCAAGCGGGCCTTCGTCGCCGAGGCGGTCGCGGGCACGAAGCCCGGCCTCACACTCGACATCGGCGCCAACACGGGCGAGTTCAGCGAGATCGCCGCGCGCTTTGGTGAGGTGGTCGCGCTCGACATCGACGAGCGCTCGGTCGCCGCAATCTGGCGCCGCGCGCGGGACAAGAAGCTGCCGATCCTGCCGCTGGTCGGGAACTTCGGCCGTCCGACCCCGGCCGTCGGCTGGCGCAATCGCGAACTCGATTCGCTGCTCGCGCGCGCGGAGGGGCGCTTCGACCTCGTGCTGATGCTCGCGGTCGTGCACCACCTGCGCGTGACCGAGGGCGTGCCGATGGCGGAGCAGTTCGAGGCCGTGGCCGCGCTCACGCGCCGCCACCTGCTGGTGGAATTCGTGCCGGCGGCGGACCCGATGTTCGCGGCGATTGCGCGCGGCCGCGAGCCGCTGTACCCGGACTGCGTGCGCCCCGCATTCGAGACCGCGCTCGCCAGGCGCTTCGCAATCGAACGGACGCGGGAACTGCCGAACGGGCGCGTGCTCTACCTCGCGCACCGCCGCGCCGCCTGAAAGGGTGAAAGGGGTCGCATCCCTTCATCGAAGGGGATGCGACCCCTTTTTCATTCCGTGGGCGGCAACAGCGCCCGCAAATCGTATAGTGCCTGGAGCGCTTCACGCGGCGTCAGCCGGTCGGGATCAATGGCACGCAGCTGACTGAGGGCTTCGGCGTCGCGTCCCGCGGCCGCGAGCGGCAACGCGGGCTGCGGTCCTTTGGCCGCCGGCGGGTGCTGGCGTTCGAGCTTTTCGAGATACGCCCGCGCGCTCTGGATCACCTCGCGCGGCACGCCCGCCTTCTGCGCGACCTGCAGGCCGTAGCTCCGGCTCGCGGGGCCGGGCTTCACCGCGTGCAGGAACACGATGCCGTCGCCGTGCTCCGCGGCATCGAGGTGTACGTTCTCGACTTCCGGCAGCTCGTCCGCGAGCTCCGTCAGCTCGAAGTAGTGCGTGGCGAACAGCGTGAAGGCGCGCAACCGCCGGCTGATGTGGCTCGCGCAGGCGAAGGCGAGCGAGAGCCCGTCGTAAGTGCTGGTGCCGCGGCCGATCTCGTCCATCAGCACCAGGCTCTGGCCGGTCGCCGCATTCAGGATCACTGCCGCCTCCGTCATCTCGACCATGAAGGTCGAGCGCCCGCCCGCGAGGTCGTCGGAAGCGCCAATGCGCGTGAAGATCCGGTCGAATGGGCCGATGATGGCGGTGTCCGCGGGCACGAAGCTGCCGATCGAGGCGAGCACCAGGATCAGCGCCGCCTGGCGCATGTAGGTGGACTTGCCGCCCATGTTCGGGCCGGTGATCACGAGCATGCGCCGGCCGTCGGAGAGCTCGAGGTCGTTCGGCACGAACGGGTCCTCCAGCACCCGCTCGACCACGGGATGGCGGCCGCCGGTGATGTGCAGTCCCGGTTCGCCGGATAGCGTCGGTTCCACGTAGCGCAGGCTGACGGCGCGCTCCGCCAGGTTGGCGAGCACGTCGGCCTCCGCCAGCGCCGCGGCGATGCGCTTGAGCGCCGCGAGTTCCGCAATGAGCGCGTCGAGCAGGCCGTCGAACAATTCGCGCTCGCGCGCCAGCGCGCGGTCGCGGGCGCCCAGCACCTTGTCCTCGAACTGCTTGAGTTCCGGCGTGATGTAGCGCTCGGCGTTCTTGATGGTCTGACGCCGCTGGTAGTCGAGCGGCGCGCGCCCCGAGAGGCTCCTGGGCAGCTCGATGTAGTAACCGTGCACGCGGTTGTAGCCGAGCTTGAGCTGCGAGATGCCGGTGCGGCGGCGTTCGCGTTCCTCGAGTTCCAGCAGGTGCCGGTCGGTGCCGGTCGCGATCGAGCGCAGCTCGTCGAGCGCGGCATCGAATCCCGCCGCGATCACGCCGCCGTCACGCAGCAGATGCGGCGGGGAAGGGACGATCGCGCGCTCGAGCAGCTCGTGCAGTGCCGGCCGCGCGGCCAGATCGGCCGCGGCCGCAGCAAGGAGCGGCGAGTCCAGGCCCGCAAGGCGGTCGTGGATCTGCGGCAGCGCCGCGAGCGCCTCGCGCAGCATCGCCAGGTCCCGCGGCCGCGCCGAACGCAGCGCCACCCGCGCGAGCACGCGCTCGACGTCACCGACGGCGCGCAGGTCCTGGTGCAGGGGCGCAAACGCACCGGCGTTGATCAGCGTCGCGACCGCGTGATAGCGCCGGCGCAGCTCGGCCTGGTCGCGCAGCGGCCGCCGGATCCGGCGGCGCAGTTCGCGCGCGCCCATGGCGGTTGCCGTGCGGTCGATGACGCCCGCCAGCGTGTGTTCGTCGCGGCCCGCGAGGCTCGAGTCGAGCTCGAGATTGCGCCGGGTCGCGGCATCCAGCGCGAGCGCCTCGTCGCGCGACTCGCGCGCGAGCGCCGTCAGGTGGGGCAGCGCCCCTTTCTGCGTGTCGCGCACGTATTGCAGCAGCGCGCCCGCGGCGCCGAGCGCGAGCGTCAGGTCTTCGCAGCCGAAGCCTGCCAGGCTGCTGGTCCCGAACTGCGAATTGAGCGCGCGCCGCGCGGAATCCAGCTCGAACTGCCAGGGCGGACGCTCGACCGTGCGCGCGGTGCTCGCGATCGCGACGCCCTCCGGCAGCAGCAGCTCCGCGGGGCGCAGCCGTTCGAGTTCCGCCGCCAGCGCCTCCGGGCCCTCGCCCTCGAGCACGCTGTAGCGGCCGGCGCTGAGATCAAGCCACGAGATGCCGAAGCTTTCGCCGTCCACGGCGACCGCGGCGAGCAGGTTGTCGCGCTTCGCATCGAGCAGCGCATCATCCGTCACCGTGCCGGGCGTGACGATGCGCACGACTTCTCGCTCGACTGGCCCCTTGGACTTTCCGACCTCGCCGACCTGCTCGCAGATCGCGACGGACTCGCCGAGCTTCACCAGCCGCGCGAGATAGGCGTCGAGCTTGTCCACCGGCACGCCCGCCATCGGGACAGCGGCGCCGCCCGACTCGCCGCGCTGGGTCAGCACGATGTCGAGCAGGTGCGAACCGCGGCGCGCGTCCTCGTAAAACATCTCGTAGAAATCTCCCATCCGGTACAGCAGCAGCACATCCGGATGCGCCGCCTTGATGCGCAGGTACTGCTGCATCATGGGCGTGTGGATAGCCGCATCCTCGAACAGCGGGCGGTTCTTATTCATATCTGTTGAGTGAGGCGGCATTGCGCATTAGCGGGTATCTTCGGGCAAGGGTAGAATGAAGCATATTCGACGAGACCGGCAATGTTCATTTGGAGCAGGCCATGAATTTGAGCATCGAATCGGAGCGCGAAGACGACGGACGATGGCTGGCCGAAGTGCCGCAATTGCCGGGCGTGCTGGCTTACGGAGCGAGCCGCGACGAGGCCCTTTCGCGCGCACAGGTACTCGCACTCCGGGTGCTTGCCGAGCGTCT
>JBFXFJ010000022.1:0-16964 GCA_050179155.1 Steroidobacteraceae bacterium | reverse complement strand
ACGCCGGCGAGCCGCAGGTCGAGTGCCGCGAGGTAGGCGGAATCGTTGTTGGCCGCGAACGCCACGCGCCTCCCGGCGGCCACGGCAAAACGGTTCACGTACTGGCGGATGGCGCCCGCGAGCAGGATGCCAGGCAGGTCGTTGCGCTCGAACACCAGCGGCTGTTCGATCGCGCCGGTCGCGAGCAGGGTCTGCTTCGCGTGCACGCGCCAGTAGCGCTGCCTCACCGCGCCCTGGTCGCCCTGCAGGTCGAGCCGCTGCAGCAGGCCGGCATGGCCGTGGTCGTAAACGCCGAACGCCGTCGTGCCAGTCAGCAGCGTGACATTTCGCGAGGCCGCGAGTTCGCCGATCACGCTCGCGAACCACACGACCGGCGGCGCATCGTTGATCAGGACGTTCGCCCCGAGCAGCGTGCCGCCGCATTCGAAGTCCTGCTCGGCCAGGATGACGGTGAGTCCTGCGCGCGCGGCGATCTGCGCCGCCTGCAGGCCGGTGGGGCCGCCGCCGACGACCAGCAGGTCGCAGTGCGCGTTGACGGCGTCGTAGCGCGCGGGGTCCGGCAGCCGTGGCGGCTTGGCGATGCCGGCGGCGCGACGGATCCACCTCTCGTAGAAATGCCACGAGGGCCACTTGAAGGTCTTGTTGTAGAACCCGGCGGGCCACAGCGGCGCGGTGTAGTCGAACACGCGGCCGAAGTCGAAGTTGACGCCCGGCCAGGCATTCTGCGCGCGCACCACGAGGCCCTCGCGCACCGGGATCATCGTCGCGCGGGCGGTGGGCTCGAGCTCGGCACCACGGCCGAGCGTCACGAGCGCATTCGGCTCTTCGACCCCGGCGGAGAAAACGCCGCGCGGCCGGTGGAACTTCATGCTGCGCCCGACGATCCGCACGTCGTTCGCGAGCAGCGCCGAGGCAATCGTGTCGCCGGCGAACGCCGGCAGCCTGCGACCGTTCCAGCGCAACGTCACAGGCTGCGATCGGTCGATGTGCCCGCCGCGGTCTAGCCGGTAGCCCATCAGTGCGCCACTCCGGAGGCGGCGCCTTCGTCCACCAGCGCGCCCTTGGCAAAGCGGTCGAGGCCGAACGCCGTGATCAGCGCGTGCGGCTGGTCGTTGGCGATGGTCCAGGCCATGGTTTCGCCGCCGGCGGGAATCGCCTTGTAGCCGCCAGTGCCCCAGCCTGCGGAAACGAAAAGTCCTGCTATGGGAGTCAGGCCCATCACCGGGCTGGTGTCGGGCGAGATGTCCACGGTCCCGGCCCACTGGCGCATCACGCGAAGCCGACTGAGGCAGGGGAACAGGTCCACGGCGCCCTGCGCATTGGCTTCGAGCATCGGCAGCCCGCCGCGTTGCGCATAAGAATGAATGACGTCCGCGCCACCGCCGACCACGACCTCGCCACGATCGGTCTGGCTCACATAGACATGGATCGTGGCGGAGATCAGCACGGTGTTGACCAGCGGCTTGACCGGCTCCGTGACCATTGCCTGCAATGCCGTCGTGTGGATCGGCAGAGCAATGCCCGCCTTGCGCGCGAGCACGCTCGAATGCCCGGCGACCGCGAGGCACACGCGCGGCGCGGCGATGCGGCCAAGGTTCGTCTCGACGCCGGTCACCCGGCCGCCGTCCACGGTGAAGCCCGTGACCTCGCAACCCTGCACGATGTCGACGCCGAGCGCGCCCGCCGCGCGCGCGAAGGCCCAGACCACCGCGTCGTGACGCGAGATGCCGCCGCGCCATTGCACCGCCGCGCCCTCGATCGGGTAGCGACAGTCGAAGTTGAGCATCGGCTCGGCGCGCCGCAGTTCGTCCACGGACAGCATCTCCGCATCCACGCCGTTCATGCGGATCGCATTGACCGAGCGGCGCAGCATCTCGAGCTCGTGCGGGCTGTGGGCAAGGCTCACCTTGCCGCGCTGGCTCAGCATGATGTTGTAGTCGAGTTCCTGGCTCAGCCCTTCGTACAGCTTCAACGCCCGCTCGAAGAACTCCGAGCTGACGAGATGGAAGTAGTCCGACCGCACCACCTGGGTGTTGCGGCCGGAATTGCCGTGGCCGATGGCGCCCTTCTCGAGCACGGCAATGCGGCGCATGCCATGCTCCTTTGCCAGGAAGTACGCGGTTGCGAGGCCGTGGCCGCCGCCACCGACGATGATCGCGTCATAGGCCGCTTTCGGCTCTGCCAGGCGCAGCGCGCGCGGCCAGCCGCGGTGGCCGTTGACCGCATGCCGGGCCAAGCTCAAGAATGAATAGCGTTGCATCGTGCGACCCGGTGGAATCATAGAGCATGCTCAGGATCGAGTGCCCCTGGTGCGGAGCCCGCGACGAGCCGGAGTTCACCTACGGCGGGGAGTCGCACATCTCGCGGCCGCCGCCGGGCTGCAGCGACGAGCAATGGTCGCAGTACCTGTTTTTCCGCTCAAACCCGAAGGGCAGGCACGCGGAACGCTGGTGCCACACCCACGGCTGCGGTCAGTGGTTCAACGTGCTCCGCGATACCGTGACCCACGAGGTCATTTCGTCCTCCCGGATGGGAGAGGCGCAGTGATTTCGACGGGAAAGTCCGCCGGGTTCGACTGATTGCCGGAGTCGTCCACGACCACCAGCCGGAGCACGTGCCGGCCGACCCCAAAATAGCTCGCCAGAGTCTGCGCGACCGTAAACGTGCTCGCGTCCGTGACGACCGGCTGGCCCAGCGGCATCGGGCCATCCGGCGTACCCGAGATACGCGTCCACTGGAACTGCCGGACCCGGTCACCGACATCGGACGAGCGCGCCCCCGAGAGCTGGAAAGGCTGGATCTGCATCGCCTGCTTCGGCCCCTCCAGCACTGCGGTCGGAGGAATATTGTCCACGACGATCACCGGCGCTTCCACTGCCTTTGACTGATTGCCGGCGTCGTCAGTGACGACCAGGCGGAAGCGGTGGCGGCCGATGGCGAGCGGATTGTTGGCAGCCTGCGGTACGACGATGCTGTTCGTGTCGGTGACGAGCGGCTGGTTGAGCGGCAGATTGCTGCCGCCGCCTTCCATGTGCGTCCAGATGTACTGGGTGACTTGTCCGCCGACGTCGGTCGAGCGTGCTCCGCTCAATTGCAGGGCCGAGCCGATCGCGATGGACTGGGGTGCGTCGAGCAGGGCCGTCGGCGGGATGTTGTCCACGACGATGACTTCTGCTTCGGTCGGCGTCGAATGGTTGCCGGAGTTGTCATCGACGACCAGGCGGAACCGATGCCGGCCGACGGCGAGCGGATGTCCCGCCGGTTGAGGCACCACATAAGTAGCCTCCAGGGTGCCGAAGGACTGGTTGAGCGCCATGCCGCCGCCGGCACCCGTGATCTTGGTCCAGACGTAGCGGATGATGGTGCCGTCGGTGTCGAACGACTGGGCTCCGCTCAGTGTCAGCGGTGCGCCGAACGCAATGGATTGCGGGGCCTGCAATACGGCGCTGGGCGCCGAGCCGCTCTGTGCGAAGACTGGTGTGGCCAGAAACGGCGTCAGGACAAGGAACAGCGCCATCTTGGGTCGGATCATGCGGGCAGGCTCCTGCGCGGGAACTGCGTTCCCACCGGGTGCAGAACGAGCGAGGCCGCCGGATTGGCTCGCCGAGCGGCTTACGGCGCGCGGGTGAGCCTCGTGCCGCCGAAAACGCGCCATTCGCCTTCGCCTGACAGCACCTCGTCGGTCACTTCAAGCGTCTCTGCTGTCAGCCGGTAGCTGCTGCGCCCGCGCTCGGTGTCGTCCGTTCCCCACCGGATCGTCATCGTGCCGCCGTCGTCGACCGCGCCGCTGAGCGGAAAGGACACGCCGCGCGAATCGAACCAGAGGCCGGTTATCGTGCCGTCGTCCCGGATCCGGTAGTAACCGTGCGCCTGGAACCGCCACTCCTTGCCGTCCGCGGCGGTCATGCGGTTGTCGAACGTCAGGCGCAGGAAGCTGCCGTCGAGCACCGGTTGCCAGGACATCTGCTGGACCGAGGCCATGCCACGGACTTCGCCCGTGCCCTGCCAGTCGCCGGCGATCTGCGCAAAAAAGCCGGCCGCGGGAGATTCTTGCGCGAAGGCCGCGGGCAGGCAGGCGATCCAGGGCAGCAGGATGCGAAGCGGGGCCCTCATGCCGGTACCGCACCGGGCTGGTACACGCTCAATATGTGCCCGTCCGGGTCGCGAAAATCCGCGGACAGCCCGCCGTCCGGCGTCTCGCTGACCGGCACCACGATCTCGACGCCTTTCGCCGCGAGCGACTCGACCACGTCGTAGATGCCGGAGGCGAGGCGGAACACGACGATCGGCGTTCGCCCCGCCGGCTCGTTGCGCTCGATGAACACGAGCTCGATCGGGCCCGCGGTCGCGAGCGCGAACGGGCCATCGTGGCCCTCGAGCGTGCGCGGCTCGAGGCCTAGCGCATCGCGGTACCAGGCGACAGTGCGCGCAAGTTCGCGCACGAAAAACACGACCGCGCCGACGGTGGGGTTGCGAAGCATGGTGAGGTCTCCTGTGGACTGCTCATCCCAGGGTTGCCGCGGACCCCGGAATTGTGAGGTCAGGGCGCGCGAATGGCGAGCAGGTGCCCGTCCGGGTCGTGAGTGCCGACGCCCGCGCCGCCCCGCAGGTGATGCAGCAGGGCGCGGCGGATCAGCCCGAAGTCGAGCCGGGCTTCGCCCGCACGCCGCGGCTGGGAATAGGCGAGTGCCAAGGCTTCCCGGCGCAGGGGCTCGGGCAGGCCCCCAAGCGCGCGGCGCAGCGCCGACAGCCGCTGACGGAACGCGGGCGGCTTGAGTTCCAGCACGTACTGGATCTCGTCGGCGTTCAATCCGTAGAGCGCGAGTACCGCGACGCGGCGCGTGCCTTCGGTCAGGCGGGCAAGAATCTCATCGCGACCTTCACCCGATGGCGCAATGTCGGCCGTCTCCACCGGTTGCTCACCGGCCCAGCGCGTCTCGCGCGCCCGGCGCCGTGATTCGCTGCGCGCGGTTTCGGCTGCGATGTTGCGGATCGTGCCCGCAAGCCACGCGCGGTCCGCGGGAGCGGAGAATTCAAGTCGGCCCACCCGGATGCCGGCGAGCAGGGCCTCGTGCAGCAGGTCCGCCGCTTCGCCGCTGCTGCGGGCGTGGCGGCGCGCGATGGCGAGGCAGGCGCGGTACTCGGCGAGCGCGTTGAGAGGATCCTGGTTCATCCCGACGACCGGCAAGTCCGGTCAGGTCGTTTCATTCGGGCGATGCCCATAGCTGAGCACTCGTGTGATCTGCCACGCGTTGCCCTGGTTCCGCCAGACGATGACAAAGTCCGCCAGGCCTTCGCACTTCCCGGTCGCGGACTCACAGAAGCGATGCACGCCCTGCGCGATCGCGCCGAACTTTCCGATCGGGAATACCCTCAGGCTGCCCGGAACCAGCTCGCGCGAGTAGTTTCCGCAGGCATTCTTTTCGGTGTTTGCGATCATTTCCTGGCGGGTCCAGGTAACGCCACCGGTGTCGTGATAGAACTCGACGTCCGGCGCGAAATAGCCGGCGTGCTTCTGAAGTTGATCCGGCGACTTGCACTGATTGAAGCTGTCGAACACGGCGGCATCCAGCGCGGCGATCGTAGCGGACAAGGTATCGGCGGAAGGTGCCGCACCGGGCAGGTATTCGTTGGGCTCAACCAGCTTCCAGCCGGGCAGGTCCTGCACGCACTGGCGCAGCAATTGGCTGTGGCCTGCGCCGTAAACGACCACGATCCGGTCGCCCGGCTTTGCCAGTTGCACGAGCCGTGCGCAGATCTCGATGTTGCGCGCGGTCCAGCTGGCGACCAGGTGCGCGCCCGGTTGCGCCTTGCCAGCGCCGTAGGAAAGCGTGCGCATGTACCACGCGTGATCCTCGCGGATGTGGGCGGGCTCGTTCATCTCGCGCAGTAATTCGCCGACCGATGCAGTTTTGGCGCGTTCCTCGAACCGCTGCGTGCGCACGCCGATTTCATCGACCGCCTGCTGCAGTTCCTCTGCGCGCCCGTTCGCGGCGGCATAGAGTTGCAGCGCCTCGAATGGAAACTCGCCGTCGGCGTCGATCCCGTACACGTGTTCGTGCTTCATCCGGCTCGCCAGCCGAAAGCCGATCTGGTGGATCTCGTTGCGGTTCTGGCCGTGGTTGCCCGCCAGGTATTCCGCGTAGCTCGGCAGCGAGCGGGACGGCAACTCGTCGGCATGCGCCTCGACGGCCACCCGCGTCGGCTTGAAGCGGGCGAGGGCATCGACGACCGCGACGACCTCTTTCTGCCGATGTGGCGACAGCACGTCGTCGATCTCGGCGTTGTGCATGTCGAGGCCGGGATTGGCGAAGTGATAGGTGCCGAGGATCATCACCTCGATTGGCTGGTCGGACGCAGCCTGGACAGCAAACAGGAGGGCCGCGGTCGCGGCCAGGGACTTCAGGATCATCGATGGGCTCCGTCTTTGCGCCATCGGGCGCGGGTCATTGTCGCTTGAAGAACTGGATGGCGCGCTCATGCCGGACGGCTGCCGCCCGTGTCCGGAAGGTGCCGAGGTTCCGGCGCTTGCCGGTTTTCGGGTTCTTCTTTCGGGAATACAACCGATACAGTCCGGCCCTGAGTTTCCTGATCATGAGGTCGCCACGCAGATCTCACGGTTCGGGCTTCAGGAATTCCTCGGGCAGCGTCAGGTCTCCCTTGGACGTGAAGCGCACGCTCCTGAATCCCGTTCCCGCGAGCCGGCCGCTCATCTCGTAAGCGAGCTTGCCACGATATTCGTCGGTCATGACGCCGACGGCCTGGCGCGCGAGGCGAAACACCGAGATGCTCACCGGGACGTCCACGATCGCTTCGCCGAACCGGGGCACGTTGCCCGTTGCGTCGCTGACGCCCGTTGCGAAACGCTTGCCCTGCACATCCATCTGCAGTGACACGCCATTGAAGTCGACCGGCGTGTCGTTGGGATTCTGGACCCGCAGCTTGAGCAGCATCCGCAATTCCAGGCCCTCGCCCTTGAGCGGCTCCACGCCGGCGACGATGACGTCGAGCGGCTGGCGCCCCTGCAGGCCGGTGCAGCCCGCGGACAGCAGCACCGACAGCACGATCGATACGAGCAGGGCGACGTGGCGGGTGGTCATGACGCTCTCCCCAGGGGATCAGGGCGCCTGTTTCTCGAACAGGATCTCGCCATTCGGTTGTATCCCGCCATTCTGCCAGCCCGCCAGTTCATAAAAGCGTTGCGCGCGGGTTTTTTTTCCCGTGGTCAGCCACAGCCGTTTCAGGCCGCATGACCACAGCCAGCTGACCATCTCGTCGTGCAGCCGCCGGCCATGGCCCCGGCCCTCGTAGCCGGACTCCACGAACAGCGCCCAGATGTTGCCGTTGCCGGCGTTGCCGATCGCAAAGGCGACGATGCGCCCGTCGTCTTCGACGACCCACCCCCTGCCGGTCTGCTCGATGGCGGCGATGACTTCGTCATCCGTGATGACCACGGAAACCAGGCGATTCTCCCGGACGGCGCGCCGGACGCGCTGGATCTCGCGCACATCGGCGCGTACGGCCTGGCGCAATGCTGTGGTCATCGACGCCTTACCGCGTGCGAAAGCTCGCGCCGACCAGGTCGATGATCAGTCGTGCCGCCGTCTGGGCCGTGACGCCCGTCGCATCGAAGAATGGATTCACTTCGACGACGTCGAGGCCGAGAACGCGCCCCTTGGTGGGCAGGAGAACCAGCAGTTCATGCATCTGCTGGAAACTGAGGCCGCCGAGTTCGACAGTGCCAGTGCCGGGAGCGAGGCCGGGATCAAGCACATCGATGTCAAGGGAAATGTAGATATCTCCCAGGGCGGGCAGCGTTTCGATGACGGCGCGTGCACCTTCGCGGTGAATCCGCTCCGCCGTGATGATCGTGCTGCCGAGCTGCAGGGCAGCCTCTACGCCTCCGGCGTCGTTGGCAATCCCGCGCATTCCGATCTGCACGAACTTGATCCCCGGAAGCTTGCCGACCTGCTGAACCCACGCGCCGTGATTGAGGACATTCGGATCACCGTCGCCGTAGGAATCCAGGTGCGCGTCGAAGTGAATCACGGTGAGCGCGGGTTCCTTGAACGCCCGCACGGCCGGAAACGTGATGGAGTGATCGCCGCCGAGGATCACGGGAAAGGCGCCTTTTTCCAGGATCGCCGCAACGGTCCGGGTCAGGTTTCGTGAAGTGCGGGAAATGTCGCTCGGCACGACATCGACATCACCCAGGTCAGCCCAGCGCTTGCCCTGGAGCACGGTCACGCCGGTATCGATGTAATAGAACCCGTTCTCTGGAGCCCAGGCATATATCAGCGAAGCCTCACGGATATCCCGGG
The DNA here is from genome assembly GCA_050179155.1 of Steroidobacteraceae bacterium. Taxonomy (GTDB): domain Bacteria; phylum Pseudomonadota; class Gammaproteobacteria; order Steroidobacterales; family Steroidobacteraceae; genus SCUD01. The sequence continues at coordinate 8,643 of JBFXFJ010000022.1, read as the reverse complement.
GGCCATAGCGCTGGCCCGGACGATTGCTGGTGCCCTGGTCGAATGGCATGCCCACAACCGCGATATCGGCGTCCAGCGTCGTGATGTCCTTGACGTACGGAGCCCGTAGAAAAGTGCGGATGCCGCCGAAATCCTGCGACGAATTGCCGGTCGGAGACGCGGGCGGCGTCTGCGCCAGTGCGCCTTGCAGGAGAGTGAGACAGCCAGCAAGGAACACTATCTGTTTACGCAAGCAAGTCACCTGTTGGCGGATCCGCGACCATGTAAATGTAACCTATCAACGCATGTGTCGGTTCCGGATACGGAAAAACCGAAAATCCCATTCGCCGGTAAAGCCGGAGCGCCCGGTCGTTTTCCGGAACGACGAACAGCGAGCAGGTCCCGACGCCGAGCGCAGGCCCGCCTTGCCGGCAAAGCCCGCGCACCAGCGTGGCGCCAAGTCCCCGGCCGCGCGAGTCCGGCGCGATGGCGAGGCGGCCCAGGTGACAGCGCCCCACGCGGAGATAGAACTGCCCGAAGCCTGCGAGCTTGCCGTCGTTCCCGACCAGCGCCCAGGTCGACAGGCTGGCGAGCCTGGCATCTTCGCGAAACGTCGCTTCGGTGAAAGGAAAGCGAAACTCCGGGCCACCCCAGGTGTGGCACGACAGCTCGTCGGGAAACCAGCTCATCAGTTCCGGCAGATGAGCGTCATCAAAGGGCGTGAGGTTCACGAACGTGTGGCCGTGTGGCCGCGCAAATCGACAGCGAGGTGCGCCGGCAGCAGGCTGCGTTGCAGCATCAGGCCGCGCGAATCTTGACCAGTTCGCTCTTGGAGGATGGGGCAGGGATGGGTTTGCCTGCTTCACGCAAGGCCTCGATGTGCAACTCGATGCCTTCACGAATGAGCTTCAACACTTCGCGTCGGGACTCACCAACAGCTACGCAGCCGGGCAGATCGGGTACGTAGGCCCCATAGCTGGTCTTGCCTTTCTCCACCACGACGAGGTATTCCACGACTGGCTCCTAGGCCTTCTTCAGGCCAGCACTCTTCAGGATACTATTCAGCGTTCCCGGTGGCACGTCGACACTGTTCTTCCCTGCGACGGTCACGGTACCGGCCTTTATGGAATGCCGATATTGCCGGTGGCTGCCTTTGGTGCGTACGTGGCGCCAGCCGTCCCGTTCCAGAAGCCGGATCACTTCGTGGACCTTCATGTGGTCGGCGCTCGCATCTCGGCATCTAACGAGACACATGAAGGGAATGCTTGCGGCTAATACGCCGCCTTTACCCTGAAATCGCCGGAGGCCACGTCGCCGGGAGCGGCCCAACTCCGCGAGATGCCGTCCGGTACAATCCCGCCAATGCCCCTGTCCGTAGTCATCCTGGCCGCCGGCCAGGGCAAGCGCATGGCGAGCGACCTGCCCAAGGTCCTCCAGCCGCTGGCGGGCCGGCCGCTCCTGGCTCACGTCATCGATACCGCCCGCTTGCTCGACCCCGCCGGGATCCACGTGGTCCACGGTCATGGCGCCGAGCGCGTGCGCGCGGCTTTTCAAGCGCAGGACTTGCACTGGGTGTTGCAGGCCGAGCAGAAGGGCACGGGGCATGCCGTCGCCCAAGCCATACCGGGCATCCCGGATGACCACACGGTGCTCGTGCTCTATGGCGACGTGCCGCTGATCCGCGGCGAGAGCCTGCGCGCGCTGGTTTCCCGCGCGGGCCCGAAGTCGCTCGCGATCCTGTCGGCGGTCCTGCCGGACCCTGCCGGTTACGGCCGCGTGGTCCGCGATGGCGGCGGGCGCGTGGTGCGGATCGTCGAGCACAAGGACGCCAATCACAAGGAACTGGCGATCGCCGAGGTCAACACCGGGTTGCTGGCGGCGCCGGCCGCGAAGCTTCGCGGCTGGCTCGCGGCGCTCAAGCCCGACAACGCGCAGAGCGAGTATTATCTGACCGACTGCATCGGCGCCGCCGTGCGCGACGGCTGTACGGTCGAGGCCGTCATCGCGGAATCAGCCGCGGAGGTCCTGGGCGTGAACGACAAGCTCCAGCTCGCCGAAGTGGAAGCGGCGCATCGCAAGGACCGCGCGACGGAGCTGATGCGCCGAGGCGTCACCATCGTCGATCCCTTGCGCGTGGACGTTCGCGGCGAGGTTGACTGCGGCCGCGACGTCGTGCTCGACATCAACGTGATTCTCGAGGGCAAGGTGAAGCTCGGCGATCGCGTGAAGATCGGCCCGGGCTGCGTGCTGCGCGACTGCGAGATCGGCGCCGACACCGAAGTGCGCGCCCACAGCGTCATCGAGGGCGCGGTGACCGGCGCGCGCTGCATCGTCGGCCCGTTCGCGCGCCTGCGCCCGGGCACCAAGCTCGCGGACGCCGTGCACATCGGCAATTTCGTCGAGGTGAAGAACAGCGAGCTCGGCGCCGGCAGCAAGGCCAATCACCTGAGCTACGTCGGCGACGCGACCATCGGCGCGGACGTCAATGTCGGCGCGGTCACGGTCACCTGCAATTACGACGGCGTGAACAAGCACCGCACGACCATCGGCGACGGATCCTTCATCGGCTCCGGCACGATGCTGGTTGCGCCGGTGTCGGTCGGCGCGGATGCGACGATCGGCGCGGGCTCGACGATCACGAAGTCCGCGCCCGCGGGCAAGCTCACGGTCGAGCGCGGCCGCCAGCAGACCATCGAGAACTGGAAGCGTCCCGAGAAGAAACGGGAGTAGGGTGGCGCCATGAGTCCCACGAGCGACGCCCCCCGTCTCGGTTCGGACCTCACGGTGGAGCCGCGCGAGGGCTACCTCTACCTGCATCTGGCGCCAGGTTTCGAGGCGACTCCCGAGAGCATGACCCGCCTGTGGACGACGGTCAGCGAGGCCTGCCGCCAGCACAACCTGCGGCACGTGCTGGCCGACGGCGAGAACGTGCAGCGCAAGCTGACCCCGGTCCAGACCTACGATCACGCCAGCCTGGCCGCGCGCCTGTTGCCCGGCCTGACGGTCGCGTGCTGCTTCCGCGGCTACCGGACGGACGAGCAGACCGAGTTCCTGAAGGTCGCCGCCATGAATCGCGGGGTGCGGGTCGAGTTCTTCCAGGACTTGAATGCCGCCCTGCGCTGGCTTGGCGCCCGGACCTGAGGGGTTTTCCCCGGATTCTGTGAAATGGGCCCGGGGGCGGGCCCTGCCGCTTTGGACTAGAATGTCGCGACCGCGGCACCGGGATCCCTCCCCGGTCGTGAGGTCCATCGGCAATGTGCGGAATCGTCGGAGCGGTCGCTGACCGCGATATCGTCCCGATCCTGATCGAAGGCCTGAAGCGCCTCGAATACCGGGGTTACGACTCGGCAGGCGTCGCCGTGCTGAACGGCGGCACCGAGGTCGCACGCCTGCGCGCCGTGGGCAAGGTGGCGAAGCTTTCCGAGGCCCTGGCCGCGACGCCGACTTCCGGCCACCTCGGCATCGCGCACACCCGCTGGGCCACGCATGGCGTGCCGAACGAGCGCAACGCGCACCCGCACATCTCGCGCGACGGCGTCGCGATCGTGCACAACGGCATCATCGAGAACCACGAAGAGCTGCGCACCGGGCTCGAGCGCCTGGGCTACGAGTTCACGTCCGAGACCGACACGGAAGTCATCGCCCACCGGATTCATCATCACCTCGGTGCGAGCAAGGACCTGTGCGCGGCAGTGCAGAAGACGGTTGCCGAACTGCGCGGCGCCTACTCGCTCGCCGTCATGTGGGGCCAGGACCCGGACTGCATCGTGCTCGCGCGCGCCGGCTGCCCGGCGCTGATCGGCATCGGCAAGGACGAAAATTTCGTCGCCTCCGACATTGCGGCGCTGCTGCCCGTGACCCGGAAGTTCATCATCCTGGAAGAGGGCGATGTCGCCTGCATCCGCAGGAAGAGCATCCGGATCGTGGATGCGGACGGCCGCAAGGTCGAGCGCGCGCCGTATGTCTCCGAGCAGTCGGCGGAAGCCGCCGAGCGCGGCGAGTTCCCGCACTACATGCTGAAGGAGATCCACGAGCAGCCGCGCGCGGTCGCCCAGACGCTCTCCGAGCGCGTGGCCGGCGGGCGCCTGCTGTCGCAGGCCTTCGGGCCGGCGGCGATGGAAGTCTTCAAGCGCACCACCTCTGTGCACATCGTCGCCTGCGGCACCAGCTATCACGCGGGCGTGGTCGCCCGCTATTTCATCGAGCAGATCTGCCGCGTGCCCTGCCGGGTCGAGATCGCGAGCGAGTTCCGCTACCGCGAGCCGGTCGTGCCGGCCAACTCGCTGTTCGTCTCGATTTCGCAATCGGGCGAGACCGCCGACACGCTCGCCGCGCTGCGACTCGCGAAGAAAGCCGGTTTCCTGTCGACGCTTGCGATCTGCAACGTGCCGGAAAGCTCGCTGGTGCGGGAATCCGAGCTCGTGTTGCTGACCCGCGCGGGCCCCGAGATCGGCGTCGCCTCCACCAAGGCCTTCACGACGCAGCTCGCGGCGCTCGGCATGCTGGTGATCGCGATCGGCAAGCACCACGGCATCGCGCCGGAGCGCGAACAGAAGCTGGTCCACCGGCTGCTCGAACTGCCCGCGATGCTGGAGCAGACCCTTGCGCTCGACCCGGTGATCCGTGAGCTGGCGAAAAAAATCGCGCCGAAGCACCACGCGTTGTTCCTGGGTCGCGGTGCCATGTTCCCGATCGCGCAGGAAGGCGCATTGAAGCTCAAGGAAATTTCCTACATCCACGCCGAGGCCTATGCCGCGGGCGAACTGAAGCACGGGCCGCTTGCGCTGGTGGACGAGGACATGCCGGTGATCGCGGTCGCGCCGAACAACGATTTGCTCGAGAAGGTGAAGTCGAATCTCCAGGAAGTGCGCGCACGCGGCGGCATGCTGTACGTGTTCGCGGACCCGGAATCCGGCATGGAGCCGTCGGACGGCGTGCAGGTGATCACGATGCCGCGGCACGTGAGCTACTTCCAGTCGCCGGCGGTCTATACGTTGCCGCTGCAACTCCTGGCCTATCACGTGGCGGTGCTGAAGGGCACGGACGTGGACCAGCCGCGCAACCTCGCCAAGAGCGTCACCGTCGAGTAAAAGGGGTCGCATCCCTTTCTGCAGAAAGGGATGCGACCCCTCTGAAAGGGATGCGACCCCTCTTGATGTTCGACGCCGGCTTCTACCAGCGCTACTACGTGGACCCCCGCACGCGGGTCGCTTCCCGCGCGGACACCGTGCGCCTGGGTCGCTTCGTCTGTGCCTACACGGCCTACCTCGGCTTCACGGTCAAGCGCGTGCTCGATGCCGGCTGCGGGCTCGGGCACCTGAAGAAGCCCGTTCGGGAGTACTTCCCGCGCGCCCGTTACCTGGGACTCGAAACCAGCGATTACCTGTGCCGCCGCTACGGCTGGATCCGGCAGAGCATGGCCGACTACGCGCCGCTCCAGCCTTTCGACCTGGTGTTCTGCCACGACGTCCTGCAATACCTGCCCGACCGCGAGGCTTCCCGCGCCTTGACCAACCTGAGCCGGCTCTGCCGGGGCGCCCTGTATTTCAGCGTGCTGACCGCCGAGGACTGGCGGCGCAATGCCGACCGGGCGCGGACCGATTCGGGCGTGCATTTGCGGCCGGCCGCCTGGTACAAGACCCGGCTGGCGCGCCATTTCCGCCCGCTGGGTGGGGGATTGCTGGTCCGCCGCGGCTACGACCCGCTGCTCTGGGAGCTGGAACGGCCCTGGATCGCCGCAAATGCACGCCGCGGGCCGAATTGATCTAAAATTGGCGCCTGATTCGGGGTCCCGATGCGGACCAACAACATGGGGAGTGATCGACAATGCCGATGCTGAAGCATTCGGGCCTGCGTGCCCTCGGTACCGCCACGGTGGCGGCGTTCGCGGTCGCGGCCTGCAGCGGCTCGGGCAGCGCCAATGACGAACTGCCGCTGATCCGCGCGACGCTGTCGGTCAAGAGCGTGTCGCAGGGCGGGGTCTGCGAGTCCGTGCGCGTGCGCATGACGCCGAAGGAATTCATCGGCAAGGCAAACAAGTACGCCAACAACCGCATGATGGTCGCCGAGGTCAACATGACCGGGCCAACCGACGAGAACGGCGCGCCGATGTGCAATGGCACGGGCGAGACGCTGCCGCTGGCGCCGGGCAACTGGGAATTCAGCGTGGCGCTCGCTTCCGGCTCGACCACCTGCACGCGCAACATCCAGGCCGACGGCGACCTCGTGATTCCGTTCGTTGACGGCGTCGAGGGCTGCGGCGGCAATGGCGCCGCGATGGAAGGCGAGATGCCGGCCGAAGGCGAAGTGCCGGCCGAAGGCGCGGCTCCCGCGGAAGACGCGGCAGCTGCCGAGCCCGCCGCGGGCTGACGCGACGCGTTCCGGCTGACTGAGGGCCGGCACGGGTAACCGTGCCGGCTTTTTTGACCCTTGGCCATCGCTACTCCTTCTTATATGCGACCGCTGTTCGCAGTTGCCGGGCGCATCGCCCCGCGCCTTGCCGCGCGCGCGATGGCGGCGCTGATCTCGCGGCCGCGCGGCCGCAACCCGACTCAGCCCTGGGAGCTCTCGCAAGGCGCACCCGGGCGCGAGATCGAACTGCGCCCCGGCGTTTACGCCGAAGCCTGGGGCGAGAGCGGGCCGCTGGTGTTGGCCCTGCACGGCTGGCGCGGACGCACGACGCAGTTTCGTCCGCTCGCCGCGGCGCTGCTGGCGCGCGGGATGCGCACCATCGCGCTCGACCTGCCGGGGCATGGCCGATCGGCCGGCGAGCGCGTGACTCCGCACCTGCTCGGCCGGATGCTGATCGAACTCGAGCAGAGCCACGGCCCGGTGCACACGGCGATCGGGCACTCGTTCGGCGGCGCGGCGATCGGCGCGGCGCTGCGCTACGGCTTCCATCCGTCGCGCATCGTGATCGCCTCGAGCCCGACCCACGTGAGCCGGATCCCGTTCATTTACGCCAAGATGCTGGGACTGCCCGAGCGCGCCATGCCCCACCTGGCCAGGCTGCTCGACCAGCACGCCGGCCGGCCGATCGCAGAGCTCGACCTGGTCTCGACCGGGCCGGGCTGCGGGATTCCTGCGTTATTGGTGCACGACCGCGACGATGCGGTGATTCCCTACAGTGAAGCGGAATCGCTCGTGGCGGTTTGGCCGGAGCTCAAGGTCATGACGACTGCGGCACTGGGGCACCGCGACATCCTTGCGAACCGCGAGGTGATTCGCGCCATCGTGGATTTCGTGAAAGGCTGAGCTGGCCTCAGCGGTTTTTCAGTCTTTCGGCTATCGCCTGAAGTTCACGCGCGACAAGAAGGTCCTTATCTCGCCCCAGCGCGAGCTTGGCAGCGATCAGATCGGCCAGTGACATGACACGGCAACGATGGCCGAACAATTCCACTTCGACGGCTTGCGCACGTATCCGGCTGAAGTCGCCAACTCCGGTGATGGATGTCATGAAATCCACCGCACCCGCATCGGTTTCGAGATAGAGATTCTGAATCCGGGCCTCAGGATCCGGGTTTGTCAGGAAGGACAATCGCTGCGGTGTCATCCGATGAATCGGGCTCAGGTCCCCGAAAACGCCGCGAAGTTTTTCGACGTTGGCGGGCGTCAGGACCGTGCAGACGTCGAGATCACGCGTGACGAGCGTCGAGCCGTGGAGGACGGCGGCAAAGCCGCCGACCACGACGAAATCGATGTCAGCGTCGCACAGTCGCCGCAGGAGTTCGTTCAGATTCGCCACGATTTTCGTTGCCAAGCGCGGACAGGGCTGTCAGCAGATCGAGCGCACCCTGATGTCGCAGCGCGCGGGTCTCCGGGTCAAGGCGCAGATTGGCGTCGATGAGGCTGGCATCGAAGCCCGCTTGTTCGAGGTCCTTGGTCATTGGATTGCGCCTGCGCATGTGGTCGACACTGTAACGCAGCTCATTCAGGCGAACACGCGCAGACTACGGCGCCGCCGCCACATCGGCAGCCGCCATCTCCGGCGCCACCGTGATCCGCAGCCGCCCGTAAGGCGACGCCGGCAACGCCGTTTCGCCCCGCCGCTCGAGCCAGGCGATTGAGGAGGGCGTCAGCATGTCGCCCTCGCGCCGGCTGTCCGGCGGCGCGCCGAGCAGTGCCGCGGGCGTGAAGACCACGAGATACCTGATGCGTTGCTCGGTGGGGTTGATTCCGACGGAAACCGCAAGTCCCGTTTCGCCGCCGACAGTCGCGAGCGCGGGTTCCAGTCGCAGGTTGTCGAGCCCGGTCATCTGCGTGACGATGAACGTGTCGTCGAGTAGTGCGACGACCGGATAGAACACGGCGTCGTCGTCGCCCTTCCCGTCGAACAGGCTCTTGACACGCACCCGATAGGGCACGGTCTGCGCCGGCAGCTCGAACGCGACGAACGGGCTCATGCCGCTGTGGAAATCGAATACCTGGCTTGCGCGGTCCACGACCGCGTCCGCGAAGCCGCGCGGCGGCAGCGCATTGAAACGGAATCCCGACGGATCGTCGCAGCAGGGTGTCGCTTCGGCGTAGAGGGCGAGGCGCGCCTCGGTGGACGCCGGGTACGATTGCGTGGCCACGCCCGCGCACCCGGCGCAGGCGACCGCCGCCACTGAAATCAGGAGCTGGATTGGACGTCGCATCGAAGCCGCAGGCTAGCATGAATTCCGC
>JBFXFJ010000021.1:0-19834 GCA_050179155.1 Steroidobacteraceae bacterium | reverse complement strand
ACGTACTCGTCGCGGCTCGCCCGGCCGATCGTGGCATTGAACCTTTCATTGATCGCCGGAAGCTGGACGCTGGCCCGGAAGCGGGTGTCGACCTCGAATTCATCCTGTTCGTTCCAGCCGAGCGTCAGGCTGGCGCGGCCGTTGGTCTCGTCCTCGATTTCGGCGTACTCGTGCTCGCCGCCGAACAGCCGGTCGACGAATCGCGCCGTGCTGCAGACGCCGCGTTGCAGGCCGGCGCGCATCGTGTCGAGACCCCGGGCGTCGGGCAGCGGCTCGCCCCGGCAGCCGTTCGCGGCCCGCGCGTCAGCCGCAGGCGGCGGCGCAGCTATGGGCGACGCGTCCTGCGCCGCCGCAGGCAGCATCAGTATCAGCGCGAGGGTTGCGAGTAGCGACCGCGCGACAGCCGCCATCGTCAGGCCGGGCGTCCCCGCCCCGTGGCGTCGAAATAATGGCGGCGGCAAAGCGAAAGGTAGCGTTCGTTGCCGCCGATCTCGACCTGTTCACCGTCGCGCTCCACCGCGCCGTCGGCGCGCACCCGCACCACCATCGTCGCCTTGCGGCCGCAATGACAGATCGTCTTCAGCTCGGACAACTCATCCGCGAGCGCCAGCAGGCGCGCGCTGCCGGGAAACAGCTCGCCGCGGAAGTCGGTCCGGAGGCCGTAGCAGAGCACCGGGATCGAGAGGTGATCCACGACCGCCGCGAGCTGCTCGACCTGGCGCGGCTGCAGGAACTGCGCCTCGTCGAACAGCACGCAGCTGACGGGCTTCCCCGCATGCTCGCCCGAAATCTCCTCGTAGAGGTCGGATCCGGCGGCGAAGTGGCGCGCCTCGCTCGACAGCCCGATGCGCGAGTGCACCCGGCCGCCGCCGCGCTGGTCGAACTGCGCCGTGTAAACGAGCGTGCGCATGCCGCGTTCGCGGTAGTTGTGGCTCGACTGCAGCAGCGACGTCGACTTTCCCGCGTTCATCGTCGAGTAGTAGAAGTAGAGTTTCGCCATGCCTGCGCTTGAGGGTGCCAGAGGTACGCGGTCATTATGGCTCCGGTTTCCCACGCGCTCCAGAGTCACGCATCATGGCGGCGATGGTCCACCCCGACAGCTGGTTCATCGTCGTCAATCCCGTCAGCGGCGGCGGGCGGGCACGGCGTCATGTGCCAGGGCTTCGCGCCGCGCTCGATCGCAGGCGGCTGCCACACGAGTGCGTTGCGACCGCTGCCGCCGGCGATGCCCGCGGGCTCGTTGCGAAAGCGCTCGCGGACGGATACCGGCGCCTGCTCGCGCTGGGCGGCGATGGTTCGTTCCACGAACTGGTCAATGGTCTCGTTGCGCAGGCCGAGGTGCCGCCCGCCCAATGTCTGGTCGCCGTTGCCGCCCTCGGAACCGGCAATGACTGGGCGCGGATAATGGAAGTGCCGGACGACCCGGAGCAACTCGCCGCCTGCATGGCGCGCGGCCGCGGCCGCCGTGTGGACCTCGGCATGGCCGAGGACACACACGGACAGCGGCTCGCGTTCCACAATGTCGCCGGCGCGGGACTCGACGCCGAGGTCCTGCGGCGGTTGCCGCGCGGCGGGCCCCGGATCCTCGCCTACCTGGCCGGCCTCGCACGCACGATCCCGCGCTTCCGCGCGCCGGAATTCGAGCTGGTGATCGACGGGAGGAAGGAGTCCGGCCGGTTCCTGCTGGTGCTGGCGGCCAACGGCCCGCGCTGCGGCGGCGGCATGCGGCTTGCGGACGATGCGGCGCTCGACGACGGCTGGCTGGACCTGGTTACGGTCGCCCCGGTATCGGTGCCGCGCGCGATGGCGGCGCTGCCAAAACTCTTCGACGGCCGCCTCGCCGGCCACCCTGCGTTGCGGGTCGTGCGCTGCCGGTCGGCGACGATCGACGCCCGTCCGCGCTGCGGGGTGGAACTCGACGGTCAGCTTGCGGGCGAAACCCCGGTCAAGCTGTCGCTGCTGCCCGCAGCCCTGCAGGCGCTAGACTGCCGCGGCTCAGCGGAATGAGCCCAGGATCCGGTCGAGTTTCGCCGCGCCCGGGCACAGGCGCTCGTACGGCACGGCGTTCAGCGCCTGCTCCGAGCTCCCGTTGCGTTCGTGGAAGTCGCGGCGATTTTCGTCGACGTAGATGAGCCCCGTGACGTATTCATTGCGCATCGCGCGTTCCTGCACGTAGGCCGCCGCGCGCGTGCGGTCGGTCGGGTCATAGCCCGGATCGAGCTTACGCAGCACCACGTTGCTGCCGTCGTGCATCGGCACCGACACGGTCTCCCCGGGCGCGTACTGCACGCGGATCTCCTGCTGCGGCGCGATGTAGTCCGCCGAGACCGGCGTTTCCGTGTGCTCGCGCACGTAGGCGTAGCTCTTGGTCGAGCCCTCGTGGTCGTTGAAAGTCACGCAAGGCGAGAGGACGTCGATGATGGCAAAGCCGCGATGCGCGAGGCCGGCCTGGATCAGCGGCACCAGCTGTTCCTTGTCGCCGGAGAAGCTGCGCGCCACGAACGACGCGCCGAGCGTGAGCGCCAGCAGCACCGGGTCGATCGGCTCCTGCTCGTTGGCCTCGCCCTTCTTCGACTTCGAGCCGACGTCCGCCGATGCCGAGAACTGGCCCTTGGTCAGGCCATAGACGCCGTTGTTCTCGAGGATGTACACCATGTCGAGGTTGCGGCGGATGGCGTGCGTGAGCTGCCCGACGCCGATCGACAGCGAATCGCCGTCGCCGGAGACGCCGATGTAGCGCAGGTGGCGGTTCGCCGCATTGGCGCCGGTCGCGATCGACGGCATGCGCCCGTGCACCGAGTTGAACCCGTGCGCGCCGCCGACGAAATAGGCGGTCGTCTTCGACGAGCAGCCGATCCCGGACAGCTTGACGACGCTTTGCGGCGCCAGCGCGAGCTCGAAGCAGGCCTGCACGATCGCGGCCGTCACCGAGTCGTGGCCGCAGCCGGCGCAGAGCGTCGACATGCTGCCCTCGTAGTCGCGGCGGTTGAGGCCGAGCGCATTCCTCGGCAGCCCGGGGTTCGCGACTTTCGGCTTGGCGATGAAGCTCATGCGGCGACTCCCCGTGCGAGCAGCTGGTTGACGCCCTCGACGATGCAGGTCGGCGGCATCGGCAAGCCGTCGTAATGCAGGATCGAGTGCAGTTTCTTCTTCTCGACGGCCGTCTCGAGCGTCAGCAGGGAGCGCAACTGCGCGTCGCGATTCTGCTCGACGACGAACACCGTCTGGTGCGCGGCCAGGAATTCCTCGACCTCGGCGCCGAACGGAAAGCCGCGCACCCGCAGGTAATCGATTGCGACGCCCGAGCGGCGCAGCATCGCCAGCGCCTCGCGCACCGGGCCGTCGCAGGAACCGAGGCTGACGATGCCGGCCGTGGCGCCGCGTCCGTCGGTGACCGCGGGCGGCACCAGCTTCGCCGCGGTGTGGAACTTGCGCGTCAGCCGGTCCAGCACCTCCTGGTACTCGCCGGACTCCTCGGTGTAGGTGCCGAACTTGTTGTGGCCGGATCCGCGCGTGAAATAGGACGCTTTCGGGCTGATGCCCGGCAGGGTGCGATACGGGATGCCGTCGCCGTCCGGATCCATGTAGCGCTGGAATTTCGCGAGGCCTTCGATCTGCTCGGGCGTCAGAACCTTGCCGCGGTCCGGGCGGTAGCTGTCGTCCCAGCGGAACTCCGGCGCCATCCATTCGTTCATGCCGATGTCGAGGTCGAGCAGCACGAACACCGGTGTCTGCAGCCGCTCGGCGAGGTCGAATGCCTGCACCGCCATCTGGAAGCATTCCTCGGGCGAATCCGGGAACAGCAGCACGTGGCGCGTGTCGCCGTGGCTGGCATAGGCGCAGGCGATCAGGTCGCACTGCTGCGTGCGCGTCGGCATGCCGGTGGACGGGCCCACCCGCTGCACGTCGAAGATCACGGCAGGCACCTCGGCGTAGTACGCCAGGCCGATGAACTCCTCCATCAGCGAGATGCCCGGGCCGGAAGTCGGCGTGAACGCGCGCGCGCCATTCCACATTGCGCCGATCACCACGCCGATCGCGGCCAGCTCGTCTTCCGCCTGCACCACCACGTAGTCACGCCGGCCGGTCGCCGGATCGGTCCGGTGGCGCGCGCAGAACGAGCGGAATGCGTCCATCAGCGAGGTGGACGGCGTGATCGGATACCAGGCGCCGACGGTCGCGCCGGCATAGAGGCAGCCGAGCGCGGCGGCGGTGTTGCCGTCGATCATCACATGGCCCCTGGTCGCGTCCATGCGCTCGATGCGGGCCGCGAGCGGGCACTCGAAATGCTCCTTCGCATAGCGATAGCCGATCTCGATCGCCTTCATGTTGGAGTCGACCAGCGCGGGCTTCTTCGCGAAGGTCTCCGCCAGCAGCGCACGGATGACCTCGAGGTCGAGGTCGATCAGCGCCGCGAGCGTGCCTGCATACATGATGTTCTTCATCAGCGTGCGGGCCCTGGCGCCCTCGAAGTTCTCGGTGCAAAGCTGCGCGAACGGCACGCCGATGGTGCGGATGTCGTCGCGCGCCAGCAGTGAGCTGCGCGGCCAGGTCGAGTCGAAGATCAGGCAGCCGCCGGGCGTGACCTCGCGCACGTCGCGCGAATAGGTCTCGGCGTTCATCGCGACCATGATGTCGACGCGCCCGGAACGGGCGCGCCAGCCCTCGCGGGTCACGCGGATCTCGTACCAGGTCGGCAGGCCCTGGATGTTGGACGGGAAGAAGTTCTTCGCGACCACGGGCACGCCGGTGCGGAAGATCGCCTTCATGACGAGCGAATTGGCGCTCGCGGATCCCGATCCGTTGACGTTCGCGAACTTGATCGTGAAGTCGTTTACGCGCGGCGCAGCGCTTTTGCGCTCTGGCATCGGGCCTCATCCTCGGCGTGGGGTATTTCGATCCAGGACTTCTGCATGTCCCAGGCATCGGTCGGGCAGCGCTCTGCGCACAGGCCGCAGTGCACGCACAGGTCCTCGTCCTTGACCATCACGCGGCCGGTCTGGACCAGCGGCTCGGAGACGTAGAGCGGCTGGTCGGGATTGCGGCGCGGCGCCTTGAGCCGCGCGAGCACGTCCGCTTCCTCGCCATTTGCGGTGATCGTCAGGCAGTCGGTCGGGCAGATGTCGATGCAGGCGTCGCACTCGATGCAGAGCTTCGCGTGGAACACCGTCTGGATGTCGCAGTTGAGGCAGCGCGAGACTTCCTCGGCCGCGCGTTCGGCGTCGAAGCCGAGTTCGACCTCGATGTTGAGGCGCTTGAAGCGTTCCTTCAGGCTCACATGCGGCATCAGACGCCGCGCCGCAGCGTCGTAGTCGTTCTTGTACGACCACTCGTGCATGCCGACCTTGCGGCTCTGCAGGTTGACGCCGCGCGGCATTCTCTCGGTCACGGCCGTGCCTTCGCAGTGCTTGTGGATCGAAATGGCGGCCTGGTGGCCGTGCTCGACCGCCCAGATGATGTTCTTCGGGCCGAATGCCGCGTCGCCGCCGAAGAAGACGCCCTTGCGCGTCGATTCGAACGTGACCGCGTCCACCTTAGGCACGCTCCACTTGTCGAACTCGATCCCCAGGTCGCGTTCGATCCACGGAAAGGCGTTTTCCTGCCCGATCGCGAGGATCACGTCGTCGCAGGGGATGAACACTTCCTCGACCACCTGCTGGCTCCGGATCTCGCTGCCGTCCATCTGGTATTCGATGCGGTCGAAGCGCATACCGGTGAGCCTGCCGCCCTCGACCACGAAGGCCTTGGGCGCATGGTTGACCATGATCTCGACGTTCTCCTCCTCGGCATCCTCGAGTTCCCACTCGGAGGCCTTGAAGAAGCCGCGGGGCTTGCGCGCCATCACCTTGACGCTCTTCGCGCCGAGGCGCAGCGACGTGCGGCAGCAGTCCATCGCGGTGTTGCCGACGCCGATGATCAGGACCCGCTCGCCGATCTTGTCCACGTGCTCGAACGCGACGGACTCGAGCCAGGCGATGCCGATGTGAATCCGGTCCGTGTCCCTGCGCCCGGGAAGCTCGAGTTCCTTGCCCCTGGGCGCGCCGGTGCCGACGAACACGGCGTCGAACCCGCCCTGGTCGAGGAGCTTCTGCATGCTCGCCACCGGCGTGCCGAGCCGGAGGTCGGCGCCCATGCCGATGACGTAGCCAATCTCCTCGTCGAGCACCTGCGCGGGCAGGCGGAACGCCGGGATGTTGGTGCGCATCAGGCCGCCGGCAATCGCGTACTGCTCGAAGATCACGACCTCGTAGCCGATCGGCAGCAGGTCGTTGGCGACGGTCAGCGTCGCCGGTCCTGCGCCGATGCAGGCGACGCGCCGGCCATTCCTGCGCGCCGGCGGTTTCGGCAGACGCGGCGTGATGTCGTCGCGCAGGTCCGAGGCGACGCGCTTCAGCCGGCAGATGGCCACCGGCTTCTCTTCGACCCGCCGGCGCCGGCAGGCCGGCTCGCAGGGTCGGTCGCAGACGCGCCCCAGGATGCCGGGAAAGACATTCGACTCGCGATTGACGATGTAGGCGTCGGAATAGCGGCCTTGCGCGATCAGCCGGATGTATTCGGGCACGTCGGTGTGCGCCGGGCAGGCCCACTGGCAATCCACCACCTTGTGGAAGTAGTCCGGGTCGGTCGTATCGGTCGGTTTCATGCCCTGCCCGTTCTCGCGTCGATTCGAGCGCTCAGTATACCGGCCGCTCGACCAGCGCCGCGATGCGCATTGCGGTCTCGAGCGCCCGCAGCCCGTCCTCGCCGGACACGACCGGGCGGCTGCCCTGCTCGATCGCGTCGAGGAAAGCCTCGATCTCGGACAGCAGCGCATCCCCTTGGTCGAAACTGCGTTCCTCGACCGCGACCGACGGCATGACGCCCGCGTCGATGACGTCCGGACGGCGCACGATCGTCAGCAGCTTCTGCTGCAGGTCGATCGACAGGTAGGCGTCCGCCTGGAACACGCGCAGCTTGCGCTCGGACTTGAGGCTGATGCGGCTGGCCGTCACGTCGGCGACACAGCCGTTCTCGAACCGGATCCGCGCGTTCGCGATGTCGATCTCGTCCGTGAACACCGGGGCGCCGACCGCATCGATGGTCGCGATCGGCGATCGCACGATGTCCTCGATCAGGTCGATGTCGTGGATCATCAGGTCGAGCACGACGCTGACGTCGGTGCCTCGCGCCTTGAACGGCGCGAGGCGGTTCGACTCGATGAAGCGCGGTCCCGAGAGTTCGCCGGCCGCGGCGACGATCACCGGGTTGAAGCGCTCCAGGTGCCCGACCTGCAGCACGCGCCGGCGCCCTGCGGCGATGGCGATCAGCTCGCGCGCCTGTGCGGCGGTCGCCGTAATCGGCTTTTCGACCAGCACATGGGCGCCGGCCTGCAGGAAATCGCGCGCAACCTCGTGATGCAGCGTGGTCGGCGTCGCCACGCTGACGGCATCGACCCGCCCGAGCAGGTCCCGGTGATCGGCATGGGTCGCGACCCCGAGCTCGGCGCCGATCCGCTCGCGCGCCGCCGCCGAGGGATCGGCAACGCCGACGAGCTCGCATCGCGCGAGTCCCGCGTATTTCTGGGCATGGAAGCGGCCGAGGTAGCCGGCGCCGACGACGGCGCAGCGCAGTCGCGTCATATTTCAGCGCCAGTATAGCGGTGCGCCGGCGCCGCTTGCCGCCTCGCGGTAGCCGGGGCAGACTGCGGCGGATGGCGATTCGCAATCCGTTCGACCGGTGGTTCGCGAGGCTCCCGCCATTCTGGCGCCGGGAACTCGGCTTTCTAGCACTGTTCCTCGCCTTCGGACTGCTGGTGATGCCGTTCCTGATCTACCTGGCGGGCGTGCTGACGCTCGGACCCTACGAGGGCGGCCTGCTGGCCTTCCTCGGTTCGTTGCTGCTGGCGTTCTTCACCGCGACGCCGTCGGCCTGGCTCCTGGTTGCCGGGCCCTATCTGCTGTTTACGGCTGTCAGGCTGCTGACCCGGCCGCTGCGCCGCCGCGCCTGACCGGCTTCATTTTTCTTCCGCGGCGCGGCTCTTGGCGCTGGCCTCCCGTACCGCGCGAAACTCGTTGCCCTCGTACCAGTCCGGCCACTTCCCGGAATTGGCTACCTTGGCGCCGACCTCGAACAGCAGCCGGAGGTCCTCGATCGAGCCGCTGACGTCCCAGCTGTCCTGGTACTCGTCGCTCGGCTTGTGGTAATTGAGCGCGTAGTACTCGTCATAGCGCGCGAGTCCCGTGCCCGGCGGCTGGTCGCGCAGTTCGGTCCCGGACTTGATATAGAGCGCCGGCACGCCGGCCTTCGCAAAGTTGAAGTGATCCGAGCGGTAGAAGTACCCCGCTTCGCTGCGCCGGTCGGGTGTCAGCGTCCGGCCCTGGGCCTTTGCCGCCTTGGCCAGCAGGTCCTCGAGTTCGGAGGCGCCGAAGCCGATCACTTCGATGTCCTTGGCTCGACCGAGCGGGTTCAAGGCGTCGATGTTGAACACGGCCGCGGTCTTCTCGAGCGGGACCAGCGGTTTCTGCGCGTAGAACTCGGATCCGATCAGCCCGGATTCCTCGGCGGTGACGGCCAGGAACAGGATCGAGCGCGAGGGGCCCGGCAGCAGGCTCCGGAAGCCCTGCGCGATGGTCAGGATGCCGGCCACGCCCGTGGCGTTGTCGACGGCGCCGTTGACGATGCGATCCTCCGCCGCGCCGTCGGTCATGCCGAGGTGGTCCCAATGCGCCATGTAGACGACGTACTCGTCCGGGCGGTCCTTGCCCGGCATCACGGCCGCCAGGTTCGGCGACTTCATGCGCCGGATCTGGTTCCTGACGCCGCCACTCGCCTGCACGCCGAGCGGCACTGCGCGGAAGCCGCGCTTCACCGCGGCGGCCTCCAGGGCGGTTAGGTCCTGGCCCGCCATTTCCATCAGCTGCCGCGCGCGGTCGTGCGTGATCCAGCCCTGCAGAGCCGTGCTTGTGGCATTGCCGTCTGCCGAGTCCATGTAGAACTGTGATCCGGACCAGCCGTTGCGCACGACGGTCCAGTCATAGGCCGCGGGCGCCGTGTCGTGAATGATTATCGCCGCGGCGGCGCCCTGGCGCGCCGCCTCCTCGAACTTGTAGGTCCAGCGGCCGTGATAAGTCATCGCCTTGCCGCGAAACAGGTCCGCCTCACCGGTGACAAATCCCGGATCGTTGACCAGGATCAGCGCCGTCTTGCCGCGCATGTCGAGGCCGGCATAGTCGTTCCAGCCGTATTCCGGCGCCACGATGCCGTAACCGACGAACACGACCTCGCTGTCCGTTACCGACGACTCGGACCGGACCCGGCGCGTGCCGAGCACCATGTCGTCGCCGAACGCCAGATCCATGCCGCCCGCGCCCTTGCGAAAGGACAGCTTTGCCTCGGTCGCGGTGATGTCGACCAGCGGGACGTCCTGGCGGAAGCTGCCACCGGTCACGGGCTGCAGGCCAAGCTCGAGGAACTGCTCCTCGAGATACTCGATCGTACGCTGCTCGCCGACGGTGCCGGGCTCGCGCCCCTCGAGGTCATCCGCGGACAGGCCCGCAATCAGGTTGCGATAGCTCGCCTCGCTGATCGATTCGGCTGCCCTGCGGATGTCCCGCTCGCTGGCGGTGAAGGCGCCGAGCGTCAGCGCCGCCACACCGAGTGCGAACGCCAGGCGCGCGAAACTGTCGAAATGCATGATGCGATCCTTCCGTTCAGGGCCAGTAATACCAGCCGACCAGGGCCAGGGCGAGCCACATGGCCCCCTGGGCCAGCCAGCGCCAGGAGCGCTCGCGCTGCACGCCGATGAAGGCTGCGGCGGCCACGGCGGCGAGCATCCCGAACAGGCCGGCCGACGCGAGCAGGCCCGGGTATTCGCGCCCGAGCGCCGGCTGTCCGCCCGCGGTCAGCGCGAATATGACAACCACCATCGCCAGGACCAGGGCAATGGACGCCGCGGAACCCAGCACGACACCGGTCAGGAAGCCCAAAGGGCCCATTGCAGCGACTCCTGGCCAGGCGTGAAGCCGGTACTTGATACCGCAGCCGCCCGCCCCTAGCCTGTCCATTCAGGTGCAGCCCGGGAGGGCCGCACGGAGCAGTTTAGCAGCCTATGAGCACATGGTTCCGAGCACCGACATCGCCCCGGCTGCGCCTCGCGCTGGCGATGCTGGTCGCTGCCTGCATCGTCGTGCTGGCGGGCTCGGGCGCCGCCCGCGCGCCGCTCAGTCCGGCGCTGGCGTCCTCCGGTGAACTGGTCGCGAGCGAGCGCCATCGCCGCGTGATGCGGCTGGTCTCTGAAGTGGTCGAGCGGCAGCACTACCGCCAGGCGGCCCTCGACGACGACATGTCGTCGCAGATCTACGAGCGTTACCTCGAGGCGCTGGACGGCAGCCGCAGTTATCTGCTCGCGACCGACATCGCGGAATTCGAGCACCTGCGCTACCAGCTCGACGACGCCATTGGCCGCGCGGACGCGGGACCCGCGTTCGAGATCTTCACGCGCTACCAGCAGCGCAACCGCGAAGTGCTGCGGCACGCGATCTCGCTGCTCGACATCGAGCCCGATTTCACCCTCGACGAGTCGTTCGAGTTCGACCGCACCGACGAGGGCTGGCCGGAGACCGACGCACAACTGCGCGAGCTGTGGCGCAAGCGCGTCAAGAACGACGCGCTGTCGCTGCTGCTCGCCGGCAAGACCTGGCCCGAGGCCAGCGAGGTGCTGCGCAAGCGCTATGAGCGCGTCGCCAAGCGGATCGAACAGATCACCGCCGATGACGTATTCGAGACGTTCATGAATGCGTATTCGCACGTCTACGATCCGCATTCCAACTACCTGTCGCCTCGCAATTCCGAGGAATACAACATCGCGATGAGCCTCTCGTACGAGGGCATCGGCGCGTCGCTGCAGCTGGTCGACGACCACGTGACGATCATGAACGTGCTGCCAGGCGGGTCCGCGGCCGCCTCGACGGATATCAAGGTCGGCGACCGCATCACCGCGGTCGGCCAGGGCGAATCGGGCCCGATGGTCGATGTGGTCGGCTGGCGCCTCGATGACGTCGTGCAGCTGATCCGCGGGCCGCTGAATACCGTGGTGCGGCTGCAGATCCTGCCCGGCGGCGCGAGCCCCGGCTCGGTCGAATCGCAGCTGGCCCTCACGCGCGCGAAGATCACGCTCGAATCGCAGGCGGCCCAGAAGGAGGTCCATACGCTGAAGCGCGGGGACCAGGATTTGCGGGTCGGGGTGATCTCGGTGCCGAGCTTCTACCAGGATTTCCAGGCACGGGTCGCCGGCGATGCGGATTACCGCAGCACCACGCGCGACGTGCGCCGGCTGATCGAGGAATTGCGTGCCGAGGGCATCGATTCGCTGGTCATGGACCTGCGCGACAACGGCGGCGGCCACCTGTCCGAAGCCACGAGCCTGGTGGGACTCTTCGTCGAGCGCGGACCGGTCGTGCAGCTGCGCGAGACGAACGGGCGCATCGAAGTCCTCGATGATCCGGAACCGGGCGTCGCCTGGTCGGGGCCGCTGGTCGTGCTGGTCAATCGCCAGAGCGCCTCGGCCTCCGAAATATTCGCGGGCGCAATCCAGGACTACCAGCGCGGGCTCGTGGTTGGCCAGCAGACCTACGGCAAGGGCTCAGTGCAGAACCTCTATCCGCTCGATCGCTATGCGCTCGGACCCAAGGCCGGCTTTGGCCAGCTGACCGTGACGATCGGCAAGTACTATCGTGTCACCGGCGACAGCACGCAGCATCGCGGCGTGGAACCGGACATCGCGTTGCCGTCGCTCGTCAACACCGACGACGTCGGCGAGAGCACGCGCGAGAGCGCCCTGCCCTGGGACCGCATCAACGCCGCGCGCTTCACGCCGGGGCCGTCCGAAGGAGCGGTCGTCACGCTGCTGTCGCGCGAGCACGAACAGCGGGTCGCAAACAACCCGGACCTCGCCGCCCTGCAGGCCGACGTGGAAGCGCTCGAGCAGCTGCGCAACCAGCGCGAAGTCTCGCTCAATCTCGAGAAGCGCCGCGCGGAGCGCGATGCCATCGACGCCGAGCGGCTCGCGCGCGAAAACGCGCGCCGCAAGGCGCGCGGCCTGGCGGCGCTGCCGGACGTCGGCGCGCTCGACAGCGCCGACGCGCCGGATGCCGTGCTCGACGAAGCCCTCGAGATCGCGGCCGACGCGGCCCAGTTGCCGCATTCCAAGGACCCGGCTCAGCTGAGCTGACCGGACCCCGTTGAATCGTGTTTTTACACGTAAATTCATGTATTTACGCGTTATGTCATTTCTTTAGTGTTATACTTGACTACAACACTAAGGGACCGTAACATAGCGCCACCTGATCGCCTGGAGCCCGACCGTGAACCGCACAGAATCCCGCATTGCTCCCCCGCAAACGCATCCGGCCCGCCTCTGGCTCGCGGCCCTCATGGTCGCCGCCGCCACGCTGGTCCTGGCCGCCTGTGGCGCTGCCAATGGCGACAGCGCAGGCAAGGACGGCGACCAGGCCAAGGATGAAATCCCGGCCGTGCCGGTCGAGGTCGCCGCCACACGCCGCGCCGACATGGCCGCGATCTACAGCGGCACGGCGCCGATCGAGTCCGAGCGCAAGGCGTTCGTGATGCCGAAGGTCAAAGGCGAGATCCGCTCCGTGCTTGCCGACGAAGGACAGCGCGTGCACGCCGGCCAGACGCTCGCGCGCCTCGATGGCGACCAGTTGCGGCTCGAAGTCGCGCTCAACGAGGCGACGATGCGCAAGCTCGAGCGCGACTACGCGCGCAATCTCGAACTGCAGCAGAAAGGACTGATCAGTGCGACCGCGATTGACAACCTCAAGTACGAGCTCGAGGCGGCCAAGGCGAACTGGGAACTGGCCCGCCTGCAACTGTCCTACTGCGACATCCGCTCCCCGATCGACGGCACGGTGACTCAACGCCTCGACGTCGTGAAGGTCGGCAACACCGTGACGCCGGTCGGCGGTGTCATCGACAGCGCGGACAGCTCGCTGTTCGTGGTCGAGGACCTCGACTCGCTGATCGTGCGCGTCAACGTGCCGGAACGCGAGCTGTCCAAGTTGTCCGTCGGCCAGGTCGCCGAGCTCGGATTCGACGCCGTGCCCGGCCGCACATTCGCGGGCGAGATCGCGCTGATCAGCCCCTATATCAACGCGCAGACGGCGACCTTCGAGGTGCGCATCCGCTTGACCGACACCGATGCGCTGCTGCGGCCCGGCATGTTCGCCCGCGTCGCCATCGTCTATGAGCGCAAGCCCGATGCCCTGCAGATCCCGCGCACCGCGCTGCTCGACGGCGACGGTCCGCCCAAGGTATTCGTCGTTCAGGAAGGCAAGGCGGCGGAACGCGCGGTGCAGCTCGGGCTCAGCAACGGCGCGATGATCGAGGTTGTCTCCGGGCTCAAGGACGGCGAACAGGTCGTCGTGGTCGGCCAGGGTGCGCTCAAGCCGGGCGCGCCGGTCCGGATCGTCAATACCCCGGCGCGGCCGGCGGCGCGCACCCAGCCCGCCGTCGCCGCCGGCTGAGCGGCAGCACCCCGATGCAGATCGTCGAGTTTGCCACGCGGCGCCGCGTGACCATCCTGATGGTGACCGTTGCGGTCGTCCTGTTCGGGTTCGTCTCGCTGACCCGCCTGAAGCTGAACCTGCTGCCCGATCTCTCGTATCCGACGCTCACCGTGCGCACCGACCTGCCGGGCGCCGCGCCGCTCGAGCTCGAAACGCTGATTACACGGCCGATCGAGGAATCGGTCGGCATCATCCGGAACGTGCGATCCGTGCGCTCGGTTTCGCGCGCAGGCCAGGCGGACGTGATCCTCGAGTTCGCCTGGGGCACTGACATGGATCTCGCGGGCATCGACGTGCGCGAGAAGATCGACCTGCTGCAGCTGCCGCTCGAGGCGAGCCGGCCGATCCTGCTGCGCTTCGATCCCTCCACAGAACCCGTGATGCGCTATGCCTTCGTCGACAGCGAGGAGTTCGCGAAGGCCTCGCCGGCCGAGTCCGGCACCGTCGAGCGCCTGAAGACCCTGCGCCGTTTTGCCGACGACCGCCTGAAGCCGGATCTCGAGTCGGTGGACGGCTCGGCCGCGGTCAAGGTCAGCGGCGGCTACGAGGACGAGATCCAGGTCTTCGTGGACCAGGGCAAGCTGGCGCAGCTCAACCTGTCGATCGAGATGATCGCGCAGCGGCTGCGCGAAGAGAACGTCAACCTTTCCGGCGGCCGCCTCGAGCAGGGCACGCAGCGCTTCCTGGTGCGCACGCTGAACGAGTTCGGCTCGGTCCAGGAGATGGCCGACGCGATCGTCGCGAATGTCCGCGGCGAGCCGGTGTACCTGCGCGACGTCGCCAGCGTCACCAGCGGCTACAAGGACCGCGAGGCGATCACGCGCGTGGACGGCCGCGAGTCGGTCGAGCTCGCGGTCTACAAGGAAGGCGACGCCAATACCGTGCAGCTCGCCGCCGGCGTCCGTGCGCGCGTCGAGGAGCTTGGCAAGTCGTTGCCAGCGGGCACCGCGATGACCCTGGTCTACGACCAGTCGAAATTCATCTCCTCCGCGATCGGCGAGGTCCGGGAGTCGGCCATCATCGGCGGCATCCTCGCAATCCTGGTCCTGTACCTGTTCCTGCGCGACGCGCGCGCGACGCTGATCACGGGCCTCGCGATCCCGGTTTCCGTCATCGGCACCTTCGTGCTGATGTACATGTTCGACCTGTCGCTCAACATCATGTCGCTCGGCGGGATCGCGCTCGCGGTCGGCATGCTGGTGGACAACGCCGTGGTGGTGCTCGAGAACATCGTGCGCCACCGCGAGGAAGGCCGCTCGCGCGTCGAGGCGGCCCGCCTCGGCACCAGCGAGGTCGGCACGGCGATCACCGCCGCGACGCTCACGTCGGTCGCGGTCTTCTTCCCGATGGTTTTCATCACCGGCATCGCCGGCCAGTTGTTCCGCGACCAGGCGCTGACCGTCAGCTTCTCGCTGCTGTTCTCGCTGGTGGTGGCGATGACGCTGGTGCCGATGCTCGCGGCCGGCAAGCCCGAGTACCAGGTGCCCGAACCGGAGCGTCAGCCGGGCCGGGCGGGCCGCGGCATCGCGCGCGTGCTGGCCTGGAAGCGCTGGCTGACGACCAGGGTCTCGGACGGCATGGCCTGGGTGCTCGGCTGGCCCGCCGGCTGGACCCAGTCGGGTTTCGCAGCGGTCGCGCGGGTCTACCTGCCGGCGCTGCGCTGGTCGCTCGAGAACCGCGGTCGCGTGATACTGATCTCGCTCATCGTGCTGCTCGCGACCGCGGCGCTGGTGCCGCGCCTCGGCTCGGAACTGATACCGCAGCTGTCGCAGGGCGAGTTCATCGCCGACCTGCGGCTCGCGCCCGGCACGCCGCTCGAGCAGACCGACCGCGCGATGGCGGCGGCGCAGCTGGACGCGATGGAACTCGACAACGTCGCCCTCTCCTACGCGGTCACCGGCACCGGCAACCGCCTCGACGCAAGCCCGACGGACGCCGGCGAGAACACCGGTCGGCTGTCGGTGACGCTGACGCCCGGCGCGGGTCCGGCAGAGGAATCCGCCGCAATCAGCGCGCTGCGCGCGAAGTTCGAGTCGCTGGCCGGCGTGCAGTACCAGTTCAGCAAGCCGGCGTTGTTCAGCTTTGCCTCGCCGCTCGAGGTCACGATCACCGGCCACGATCTCGACCGGCTGCGGTCGGTCGCCGAGCAGGTGCGGTTCGCCATGCAGGCGAGCCCGACTTTCAGCGACATCAAGTCCACGGTCGAGGCGGGCAATCCCGAGATCCAGATCGTGTTCGACCAGGAACGCGCGGCGCAGCTCGGCATCACGGTCCGCGAGCTGGCCGATCGCGTGGTCTCGAGCGTCCGCGGCGACATCGCCACCCGCTACAAGCTGCGCGAGAAGAAGATCGACGTGCTGGTCCGCAGCGTCAACACACGCGCTTCCTCGGTCGAGGAGATCCGCTCGCTGATCGTCAATCCCGGCAGCGATCGTCCGCTGCCGCTGGCGGCGGTCGCCGAGGTGACGGTCGCGACCGGGCCGGCCGAGATCCGGCGCACGCGCCAGCAGCGCGTCGCCATCGTGACCGCCAACCTGTCATCCGGCGACTTCGGGTCGGCGGTCGCGGAACTCGGCGGCATCGTCGATTCCATCGAGATGCCGGTCGGCACGAGTGCCGCGGTCAGCGGCCAGAGCGATGACATGGCCGAGTCCTTCCGCTCGCTGCAGTTCACCATGCTGCTCGCCGTGTTCCTGGTGTACCTGGTCATGGCCTCGCAGTTCGAGTCGCTGCTGCACCCGTTCGTGATCCTGCTGACCATCCCGCTCGCGCTGACCGGCTCGGTCTGGGCCATGTTCCTGACCGGCACGACGGTCAACGTGGTCGCCTATATCGGCCTGATCATGCTGGCGGGCATCGTCGTCAACCAGTCGATCGTGCTGATCGACGCGGTCAACCAGGCGCGCGAGCGCGGCATGGTGAAGCACGACGCGATCATCGAGGCGGCGCGCCTGCGCCTGCGCCCGATCGTGATCACCAAGCTGACCACGATCCTCGGCCTGTTGCCGATGGCGATCGGCCTCGGCGAAGGCGCGGAGATCCGCAAGCCGATGGCCATCACCGTGATCGGCGGCGTGGCGGTCGCAAGCTTCTTCACGCTGCTCGTGATCCCGGTGGTCTATTCCCTGCTCGACCGCAAGAAGTTCCACCCGGGCGCTGCGGGCGCGATGCCGCGCGTCGCCGCGGAGCCGGCCGGAGGCTGAGCCATGCTGCACACCCGATTCGCGCTGCGCCGGCCCGTCACGACGCTGATGACCTTCGTCGCCGTGTCGCTGATCGGGATCATCGCGACCACGATGCTGCCGCTGGAACTGTTTCCGGACATCCGCTTTCCGGGCCTGCTCGTCAACATTCCCTATGAGGGTTCCACGCCCGAGGAAGTCGAGCAGCTGATCACCCGCCCCGCCGAGGAGGCCATTGCAACGCTCTCCGGCGTCAAGGAGATGCGCTCGACGTCCTCCGAGAACGGCGCCCAGCTCATTGTGTTCTTCGAATGGGGGCGGGATCCCGCTGCCGTCGGTTTCGAGGTGCGTACCAAGCTTGAATCGATCCGGCACGAATTCCCGCCGAGCGCCAACCGCATCCTGACCCAGATGTTCGCCGCCGGCGACGACCGCGTCGTGGTGGTGCGCATCTCGAGCCAGGACGACCTCTCGCGGCAATACGAGATGCTCGACCGTTACCTCAAGAAGCCGATCGAGCGGCTCGACGGCGTCGCCCGGGTGTCGCTCGAGGGGGTCGAGCCGCTGGAACTGCGGATCCTGATCGACCCCGCGCGGCTCGCCGCCCACGGCGTGGATGTCGCGCGGCTGCGGGACGCGTTGCAGGGCGCCAACTTCTCGGTCAGCGCCGGCGAGGTCACCGGCGGCCAGCAGCGATTCCTGGTCCGCCCGATCGGCGAGTTCCAGAGCCTCGACGACGTGCGGAACTTCATCGTCAGCGGCAACGTGCGCCTGCGTGACATCGCCGACGTGCGCCTCGCCACGCCCGCGCTTGCGGTCGGTCGCCACCTCAACGGCCGGCCCGGCGTCGGCCTCGACGTGTTCAAGTCGACCGGCGCGAACATCGTCGACGTCGCCGACCGAGTGATGAAGGTGGTCGACGAACAGCGCACGCTGCCGCAACTGCAGGGCGTCGACATCCTGGTGCTGTCGAACCAGGCCGAGAACATCCGCAGTTCGCTCTCGGAACTTCGCAATGCCGGCCTGGTCGGCGCGGGTCTCGCGCTGGTCGTGCTGTTCCTGTTCCTGCGCGACTGGCCGACCACCCTGATCGTGAGCCTGGCGGTGCCTTTTTCGCTGCTGATCACGGTCGCGGCCATGTACTTCCTCGGCTTCTCGCTCAACATCCTGACGATGATGGGCATGCTGCTGGCGGTCGGCCTGCTGGTCGACAACGCGGTGGTCGTGACCGAGAGCATCTTCCGGCACCGCCAGATGAACGGCGCCGATCCGATCGCGGCCACGCTTTCCGGCGTCAGCGAGGTCGGGGTCGCGGTGCTCGCAGGCACGCTGTCCACCGTCATCGTCTTCCTGCCGATCATCTTCGGCGAGGAGAGCGAGATCTCGATCTTCATGGTGCACGTCGCCGTGCCGATCGTGGTGGCAATGCTCGCCTCCCTGCTGGTCGCCCAGACCATCATTCCCACGCTTACGGCCCGCTTTCCATCGCCGCCGCCGATCAGGGCCGGCTCGGTGTTCGCGCGCGTGCAGGACTGGTACCTGCGGCGGCTCGACTGGCTGTTCGCACACAAGCGCTGGGCCGCGCTGTTCGTGGTGCTGACGGTGCTGTCGCCGGTGCCGCTGTTCGCGACCGGGCTGGTGAAGTTCGACATGTTCCCGCAGGACGCTTCCGACCGCGTGTTCCTGCCGTACCACATCGAGGGCACCTACCCGCTCGCGCGCATGGAGGAGGCGGTCTCCCGTGTCGAGGCCTACCTCGAGGAGAACAGGGAGCGCTTCGGCATCGAGCTGGTCTACAGCTATTTCACGCCGAGCGACGCATCCAGCGTGATCAAGCTGAAGCCGCGCGACGAGCTGCCGATGGAGCCGCGCGAGCTGATGCAGGAGATCGAGAAAGGCATGCCGGAAATCATCATCGGCAAGCCGAGCTTCCGCTTCGACGAGGACCAGAGCAGCACCGGCTCGTTCAGCATGCGCCTCACGGGCGAGTCCACGGAACAGCTCGCGGCACTGTCGCGCACCGTGGTCCAGCGCCTGCGCGACGTGCCCGGCTTCGACTCCGTACGCACCACGGCCAAGGCCGGGGAGCACGAGGTCCAGGTGGTCGTGGACCGCGAGCGCGCGGCCCGGCTGGGCCTGACGCCGCAGGCGGTCGCGCAGACGCTCGCAATCGCGATGCGCGGCGACCCGCTCAAGGAATTCCGCGCGGACGACCGCGAGATCCAGATGCGGCTCGCGTTCCGCGCCGACGACCGCCAGACCCTCGAGGACCTGGCGGCCACGCCGCTCTACCTGCCAAACGGCACGCGCAGCACGCTCGGTGCAGTGGCCAGTTTCCGCATAGACCAGAGCGCGCGCACGATCGAGCGCGTCGACCGCCTGACCTCGGTCGTCATCGAGGGCATCGTCTCGAAGGACTCGTCGCTCGACGAAGTCAAGAAGGGCGTCGACGCCACGATGGCGCAGTTCCCGCTGCCGCCGGGCGTGTCCTGGAAGTACGGGCGCAGCGTCGAAGACAGCGACGACACGGCCGCGACCATGCAGATGAACATCCTGCTCGCGATCGCGCTGATCTTCCTGGTCATGGCCTCGCTGTTCGAGTCGCTGCTTTACCCGGTGTCGATCCTCACGTCGATCGTGTTCGCGATCGTCGGCGTGTTCTGGGGCCTCGCGATCACCCAGACGCCGATGTCGTTCATGGCCATGCTCGGCATCATGATCCTGATCGGCGTCATCGTGAACATCGGCATCGTGCTGATCGCGCACGTCATCGACCTGCGCAAGGAGGGCATGGACCGGCACGACGCGATCATCGAGGCCGCGCGCCACCGCCTGCGGCCGATCCTGATGACGTCGGTGGTGACGCTGCTCGCGATGCTGCCGATCGCGGTCGGCGACACGCAGATCGGCGGGGACGGACCGGCGTACTATCCGATGGCGCGGGCGCTGATGTCAGGGCTGTTCTTCGGCAGCGTGACCTCGGTGTTCTACGTGCCGCTGTTCTACGTCTGGCTCGACGACCTGAACATCTGGCGCCAGCGCATCAAGCGCTACTCGCATGGCGGCGAGGCGGCCGCGGAGACGCGCTAG
>JBFXFJ010000020.1:0-20806 GCA_050179155.1 Steroidobacteraceae bacterium | reverse complement strand
ATTCCCGATTACCGCTCGGTTCCCGGCAACATCAGCGTGCATGTGCTCGAGCGGCAGGAAGGGGAGGTCACGCATTTCATTACGCTGACGTTCTGGGACAGCCTGGAGTCGATCCGCGCATTCGCCGGCGACGACCTGGAGAAGGCGAAGTACTATCCGGAGGACGCGGATTTCCTGCTCGAGTACGAGCCCCGCGTGGTCCACTACGAGGTCGTCGGGCGCTCCTGAATCAGGTCAGGTCGAAGCGATCGACGATGACCGGGCGGCCGCCGATCATGCAGGCCACCGTATAGACGCCCGGCAGCCAGTGCCCCGGCTGGTCCCAGCCGATGGCGCCGGCGGAATAGCCGCCGGACCAGATCGCCTGCGGTTCGTAGCTCAGCATCACCGCCGGCGACGTCTGGCCGTCGGGCCAGAAGTAGTAGCACTCCACGGGAATCCTCGTCGCCTGCCCGAGCGGGGCGTGCGTGAACTCGAGCTCCACGCCGATGTGATTCGTCTCCGCGGCGGCCAGCGTGCTGGCATAGCGGCGGTCGTCCTTTGCGGGCAGCAGGCGTTCGACCGGGAACAGGCGGATCGCGGCCACGCGGATGTCGGTGCCTGCGACGTCGGGCGGGCTCTGCACGATTTCGATGCGTGATTCCGCGACGATTTGTCCGGCGATGCGGCATTCGATCGCGTACTCACCGGGCTGCCAGCCTCGGGCATCCGCCGCCCGCCAGGGCAGGCCCGCGCTGCTGGAATAGGTCGCGCCGCCGGCGACCGCCAGGATCAGCGGACGATCAGGCGGGTGGGCGCTGCCGTCCGGTTTCTGCATCGTGCAGTCGACGGGAACTTCGGCGGCGAATTCCGGGGCCGCGTGGGATGCGGCAATTTCGACACCGAGCGTGCGCGTCCGCGTCGCATCGAAACGGGTCGAATAAAGGCGCCTTGCCACGGCAAGTATTTCCCCGTCGGCCTGTTCGAACAGGCGAATCGTCACCGCATCGAGGGCCGGCGGGTCAGCCGCGGAGGCAGCCGCAGCAAGAGACAGGGTGCAGGCCAGGCCGAGGACGGCGGTCGACGACGGTGCGCGCATGCACGGCCTTCTTGATGGGGTTCGCCCGTCATGTTACTCCTGACGCGGCGCGAGGTGCCGGATGTCGAATCGACTGCTACTGCAAAGCCTGGTCGCCGCCGTCAGTATGCTGGCGATCTGCGGCGCATTCCTGCTCCAGCCGATCCCGCAGGACCCGGCCTATCACGCCTTCGCGGATGACTCACGGCTGCTCGGCGTGCGGAACTTCTGGAATGTCGCGACCAACCTGCCGTTCCTGTTCGCCGGGCTCGCGGGCCTGGCGCGGGTGCAATGCCTTTCGGATTCGACTCTGGGCCTGCACTACCGCGTGTTCTGCATCGGCGTGGCGCTGGTCGCGTTCGGCTCGGCGTACTACCACTTCGATCCATCAACGCCCGCGCTGGTCTGGGACCGCCTGCCGATGACGGTGGCCTTCATGGCGCTGTTTGCGGCCGTCTTCATGGACCGTGTGTCGGCGCCGCTTGGCCGCGCGCTGCTGTGGCCGCTCATTGCAGCGGGCATCGCGAGCATCGCCTGGTGGATCCACACCGAGCTGGCGGGGCGGGGCGATCTGCGTCCCTATGCCCTCGTGCAGTTCCTGCCGATGCTGCTGGTTCCGCTGATACTGCTGCTGTCGAAAGGCGGAGGCCTCAATTCAGCGCTGCTGTGGATGAGCCTCGGCGCTTATGGCGCTGCCAAGCTCGCCGAGCACTTCGATCCGGTGATCCTCGATGTGACCGGCGTCTTCAGCGGCCATAGCCTGAAGCACCTGCTCGCGGCGCTCGGCGCCTGGTGGGCGATCCGGGCGTTTCAGAAATCGCCGGCGAGGGCCTTGTAGAGGGCAGCGAGCGCGGTGGCGCGGCGGGATTCGGCCTGCACGTGCCGGTCCTCGAGATCGAGCATTGTGCGTTCGGCATCCAGAAGCGTCAGGTAGTCGCTCGCCCCGACGTCATAGCGCATTCTCGAGAGCTTCGCGGCCTCGGCTGCGGCTGCGGCCGCAGCGCGCAGTTCGTCTTCGGCCTGGTTCGCCGCGCGAAATCCCGCCAGCGCGTTTTCGGTTTCCTCGAGCGCGCGCAGGATGGTCTCCTGGTATGCGGCGATCGCGCCGTCGCGCCGCGCCTCGGCAGCCTTCACGTACTGGCGCACGCGGCCGAAGTCGAGGAAGCTCCAGGTCAGCGAGGGTCCATAGAACCAGCGCTCGGTCTCGGGCTCGCCCAGGGCCTTGCTCGTGTCCGAGGTCCAGCCGAACTCGCCGACCAAGTTGAGCTTCGGGAAATACTCCGCGATCTCGTCGCCGACGTCGGACGTCGCCGCGGCGAGCCGGCGCTCGGCCTCGCGGATATCCGGGCGCCGCTTCATCCATTGCTCCGGGGTCCCGGTCGCGACCAGTGCGGGGAGTTCTGGAATCGTCGCCTGCCCTGACAGGTGACCGCGCAATTCGCCGGCGGTCCATGCCGTCAGCACCGCCAGGCGCTGTTCCTGGCGCACGACCTCGGCCTCGGTGTCGGGCACCAGGGCGGCAACGCTCCGCGCCTGCGTGATCGCGCGCTGCAGGTCGAGCGCATTCGAACTGCCCGCATCCACGCGCGCCTGCATGATCGCGACGTTCTCTTCCAGGTTCGCCAGTTGCCGGCGCTGCAACGCGAGCCGCTCGCGCGCGCCGATCAGCGAGAACCAGGCCTGGGCAGTCTCGGCGATGATGGACAGCCTCGCATCCGCGAGCGCCGCCGCATCGGCCTCCGTGCGCCGATCGATCGACCGCTGCTCGTTGCGCAGGCTGCCGAACAGGTCGATCTCCCAGGATGCGTCGAAACCCGCCCGCCAGGTCTCGAAATCGCCGGGCTGCGAGAAGGGATCCTGGCCGCTGAACTGGCTCTTGCGCTGTTCGCCTTCCGCCGTGATGGTCGGGAACCAGCTGTAGACCGACAGGCCCGACAGCGCGCGGGTCTCGGCGAGGCGCGCCGCTGCCTGGGCGATGGTCGTATTGGCGTCGAGTGCCCGGACGATCAGGGCATCGAGTTCCGCACTGCCGAATCCCGCCCAGACCTTCGGAACGACAGGCTGCTGCGTCGCCTCGCTCGTGGTCTGGTCGAATGACGCCGGCAATGGCACTTCGGGCACGACATGACGCGGCCCGACCGTGCAGGCAGCGAGCAGTCCCGTGACCGCTCCGGCGAGCAGCGCCCGGGTCATGACGGAACCCTTTGTCGGCGCACCACCATCTTTCGCAGGACCACGTAGAAGACGGGCGTGAAGAACAGCCCGAAGAAGGTCACGCCGAGCATGCCGGAGACGACCGTCACGCCCATCACGTGGCGCACTTCGGCGCCGGCGCCGGAGGCGAACACGAGCGGCAGGACGCCGGCGATGAACGCGAAGCTCGTCATCAGGATCGGGCGCAGGCGCAGGCGGCAGGCCTCGATCGCCGCTTCGACGATGCCCTTGCCTTCCTCCTCGAGGTCGCGCGCGAACTCGACGATCAGGATCGCGTTCTTGCAGGCGAGGCCGATCAGCACCGCGAGCCCGATCTTGGCAAAGATGTTGTTGTCGAGGAATGCCGGCGGGAATGGCGGCGCCGAGACGGCGAGCCACAGCCCGTGGATGAAATTGACCAGCCAGATGCCGCCGATCGCGGACAGCAGGCACAACGGCACGATCAGGATGATGGCGAGCGGCAGCGACCAGCTCTCATAGAGTGCGGCGAGCACCATGTACACCAGCAGCACGCACAGCGGAAACACGAACAGCGCGGCGTTGCCCTGGGTGACCTGCTGGAAGGTCAGGCCGGTCCATTCCACGGCCATGCCGCGCGGCAACACCTGCTCTGCAACCTGCCGCACCTTGACCAGCGCCTCGCTAGAAGACAGCACGGCCGGATTGATGCCGGCCGACATGTCGGCGGCGGGGTAGGCGTTGTAGCGGATCACCGGGTCGGGGCCGTAGCTCGGCTTCACGTCCACGACGCTGCCGAGCGGCACCATCTCGCCTGCCGCGTTGCGCACCTTCAGGCCCTCGATGTCATGGACGGTCGCGCGATAGGGCGCGTCGGCCTGCGCATAGACGGAATAGGTGCGCCCGAACAGGTTGAAGTCGTTGACGTAGGCCGAGCCCAGGTAGATCTGCAGCGTCTGGAACACGTCGGTCAGCGACAGGTCGAGTTCCTTGACCTTGGTGCGGTCCACGGTCGCGTCGAGTTGCGGCACGTTCGACTGGAACGACGTAAAGGTGCCGTAGGGATCAAAGCCCTCGGTTCCTCCCAGTGCGCCGACCAGTCCGGTCGTGTTCCTGAACAGCTCGCCGTAGCCGAGGCCACCCCGGTCCTGCACGTACAACTCGATGCCGTTGGCGTTGCCGAGGCCGAGCACCGGCGGCGGCATCAGCGCAAAGGCGAGTCCTTCCTGGATCTGGCCATAGCGCATGTTGATGCGCGCGGCGATATCCGCCGCCTCGAGGCTCCGGTGGCTGTGCGGCTCAAGGCCGATGAACATGACACCGGTGTTCGGCGTTGCGACGAAATGCACGGCGTTGAGGCCGGGGAACTGCACGACGTTGGAAACGCCCGGCGTTTCCATGGCGATATCACCCATGCGGCGCAGGACGACGTCGGTGCGGTCGATCGTCGCCGCCTCGGGCAGCTGCAGGATGGCGAACAGGTACTGCTTGTCCTGCGTCGGGATGTAGCCGCCCGCGACGGCGCGGAAGCCGATGACGGCGACGACGACCAGCACCGCGTAGATCACGAGCAGCCGCGGTGCGCGGGCGATGGTGCCGCCGATGCCGCCGGAGTAGCGGTCGCCAAAGCGCCAGAACACACGGTTGAACGCGGCAAACGGCCGCCCGACCCAGCGCTCGATGAACCGGCCCAGCGCGTCTTTTGGCGCGCCATGCGGCTGCAGCAGCATCGCCGCGAGCGCCGGCGACAGCGTCAGCGAGTTGAATCCCGAGATGATCACGGCGGCGGCAATGGTGACGGCAAACTGCCGGTAGAACTCGCCGGTGACGCCGCCGAGGAATGCGAGCGGCACGAACACCGAGGACAGCACCAGCGTGATGGCGACGATCGGCCCGGAAACCTCGCTCATCGCCCGGTGGGCGGCCTCGCGCGGCTTCATGCCGTTGTCGATGTGCCGCTCGACGTTCTCGACCACGACGATCGCATCGTCCACGACGATGCCGATCGCGAGCACCAGGCCGAACAGCGTCAGCACGTTGATCGAGAAACCGAGCAGCCACAGCACGGCGAAGGTGCCGATGATCGAGACCGGCACCGCCACCAGCGGGATCAGCGAGGCGCGCCAGGTCTGCAGGAACAGGACGACCACGATCACCACCAGCGCGATGGCTTCCAGGAGCGTCGTGACGACCGAGGCGATCGAGTCCCGCACGAACACGGTCGGGTCGTAGACGACCGACCAGTGAACGCCCTCGGGGAAGGTGTTCTCGAGCTCGGTCATCCGCGCGCGGACCGCCTCCGACAGCGCGATGGTGTTGGCGCCCGGCGCCTCGAAGATCACGATCGCGGCGGCGGCCTCGTTGTTCAGCAGCGAGCGGACCGCGTAGTTGTTGCTGCCGAGTTCGATGCGGGCGACGTCGCGCAGGCGGGTCAGTTCATTGCCGTCGGCCTTCAGGATGATGTCGCCGAACGCTTCAGGCGAGTCGAGCCGGCCCTGGGCATTGACGGAAAGCTGCATGACCGTGCCTTCCGGCGTCGGTGGCCCGCCGACGCTGCCCGCGGAGACCTCGACGTTCTGCTCGCGGATCGAGCGCACGATGTCGCTGGCGGCAAGGCCGCGCGCGGCCGCTTTCGCCGGGTCGATCCAGATGCGCATGGCATAGTTGCCGGCGCCGAAAGCCTGCGCCTGTCCCACGCCCGGCAGGCGCGCGAGCTCGTCGCGCACGCGCAGGTTGGCGAAGTTTGAAAGGTAGAGCGCGTCGTAACGCTGGTCCGGCGAGGTCAGGTGCACGACCATCGTGATCGTCGAGGACGCCTTGACGGTCGTGACGCCGAGCGTGCGCACGGCCTCCGGCAGCCGTGGCAGCGCCTGCGCGACCCGGTTCTGCACCTGCATCGCGGCGAGGTCGATGTCGGTGCCTGCCTTGAAGGTGACGGCCAGTGCCATTTGTCCGTCGGAGCTCGCCGTCGACTTCATGTAGATCATGTTCTCGACGCCGTTGACCGCTTCCTCGAGCGGCCCGGCGACGGTGTCGGCGATCGTGCGCGGATTCGCGCCCGGGTAGTTGGCCGTCACCTGCACCGAGGGCGGCACGACATCCGGGTACTCGCTGATCGGCAGGTTCGGGATCGCGATCAGGCCCGCGACCAGGATCAGCGCGGACATCACCGTCGCCAGGATGGGGCGATCGATGAAGATGCGCGAAAAGTCGGTGTGCTTCGACATGCCGCGTCAGCCGGCAGCGGGGGCCGCGGGCGCGGGCGGCGCCGGGCGGTTCGGGTCGTCCATCGGCACTTCGCGCGCGTTGACCTTCTGGCCGGCGAAGAAAATCTTGCGCATGCCGTTGACGATCACCTTGTCGCCCGGGGCGAGGCCGGAATCGACCACGCGCAGCGACTCGACGTGGGGCCCGAGCGTGACGTCGCGCCGTTCGGCCGCGTTGTCCTTGCCGAGAACGTAGACGTAGCGGCGGTCCTGGTCGGTCAGCACCGCCTGTTCGTGGATCAGCAGCGCATTCGACTGCGAACCGCCGAGCAGCCGCACGCGCGCGAACAGGCCGGGTGTGAACACGCCGTCCGGGTTCGGCAGCACGGCGCGCGCCCGGATCGTGCCGGTTTCCGGGTTCAGGGCGTTGTCGACGAAGTCCACTTCGCCCACGTGCGGAAAACCTTCCTCGTTCGCGAGCCCGACGTGCACGGGGTTGCGCGCATCGCGCGAGCTCTCGCGGTTGCCGTTGCGGGCGAGCTCCTGGTAACGGAGGTAGGCGCGCTCGTCGCTGGTGAACGTGACGTAGACCGGATCCACGGAAACCAGCGTCGTCAGCAGCGTCTCGTTCGGCGTGACCACGTTGCCGGGTTTGACCAGGGCTGCGCCTGCGCGGCCGGCAAAGGGCGCCGTCACGCGCGTGAAACCGAGGTTCAGTTCGGCCTGGGCGAGGCGGGCGCGCGCCGCGAGCAGGTCGGCGTCGGCCTGCTGCGCTTCCATGCGCCGCTGATCGAGCTCCCCCTGCGACACGGCACGGGCCGCAATCAGGGTTTCGGCGCGCGCCAGTTCCTGCTTCGCGAGCGCGACGCGCGCTTCGGCGCGGGCGGCATCGGCGCGCGCGGCGTCCGCCGCGGCCGCGTATTCGCGGTCATCGATCGTGAACAGCAGGTCGCCCCTGGCAACCAGCCCGCCTTCACGGAAATGGACGCGGCGCAGGTGGCCGCCGACACGCGGCCGGATCTCGGCGGATTCGATCGCCTCGATATGGCCGCTGTAGTCGTCCCATTCGGTGATCGCCTTCTGCACCACCGGCGCCACGCTGACGTCGGTCGGCGGAAACTGCTGCGGGCCGTTTCCGCCGCAGGCGGCGAGGAGCAGTGCTGCTGTGGCCGGGATGATGGCCGCAAGGGAGGACGGGGACATGGCTCAGGCTTCCTTGGCGATTTTCTTTGTTGCTTGTTGAGTGCCCCACTCGCGCGCGAGTTCCTCCATGAGGGCGACGAGCTTGGCTCGCGCAGACGCGGGCATCAAATACATCTGGAACAGTTCCTGCCACATGAGGCCCTCGGCCGCGAGGTGGACGAGGTGCAGCCGCAGGTCGCGGTCGGACCATTGCTTGCGGCCGAGCCGCTCGCGCAGCTCCTGCCGGCAGGGGTCCATCAGCGAGGGGTCGAGCGTGGCGGCCGACAGCATCCCGCACAGGAAGCGGCGGTGCGATTCGTCCTGGGCGGTCAGCGTGCGGATGAACCCGAGCAGGCGGGCGGTTTCCGGGTCGCAGTCGCCGGGGGTCAGCGCGGCCTCGGCGACGTCCCACTGGACGAAATCGGCCTCCAGCAGCCCCCGTAGCAGGTCTTCCTTGGTCGGGTAGTGATAGGTGATGCCGCCGCGGGTGATGCCGCTGACCTTGACCAGCTCGTCGAAGGTCAGGGCGCCGGCGCCCTCGTTCTCGACGATCTGCCGGGCGGCAGCGAGGATCTTGATCTTGGCGCTCGGTGGACGTCCCATGGCATAACTATACAAAACGTTCTGTATAGCCTGCAAGAGTCAAAAAGGGGTGCGTCCCCTCTTGCGTCCCCTTTTACAGCCAGCCGCGGCGGCGGAAGAAGAAGTAGGGCAGCAGCGCCGAGATCAGCATGAACCCGAGCGCCAGCCAGTAACCGTAGTGCCAGTCGAGTTCCGGCATGAAATGGAAATTCATGCCGTAGATGCTCGCGATCAGGGTCGGCGGCAGGAACACGGCAGCCGCGACCGAGAAGATCTTGATGATGTTGTTCTGCTCGATGTTGATCAGGCCGAGCGTGGCCTGGAGCATGAAGCTCGACTTGTTTGCCAGGAACGAAGCGTGGTCGGAGAGCGCCAGCACGTCGCGCGACATGCTGCGGAAGCGGGCGAGCTGCTCCTTCGGAATCTGGACCGTGGAGGACTGCTGGATGAAGGTGAGCTGGCGGCCGAGTGTGACCAGGCTTTCGCGCGCCTTGCTGGTGAGGTCGCCGTCGCGCCCGATGCGCTCCATGACGCCGCGCAGGTCGCGCGCGCGGGTCGCGCCTTTCGCCGCCGGCGCCGCAAACACGCCCGCGGAGAGGTCGTCGAGCCCGGCGCCGACGCGCTCGAGCACGTCGGCCGTGCGCTCGATGACCGATTCGAGCAGGCCCGCAAGGATGCCCGGCGCGCTCGTCGCCGCCGCCGGATGGCGTTCCGAGTACGCGACGAAGCGGCGGAACGGCAACGGGTCCACGTACCGGTTCGTGATCAGCCGGTTGTGCGACAGGATGAAAGTGATCGCGGCGGATTCCGGGCGGTCGGTGTCGATCTTGGTGACGACCGTCGCCGTCATGTACAGCGTGCCGTTCTCCTCGTAGAGGCGGTTCGACGTCTCGATCTCGCGCATTTCCTCGCGCGAGGGCACGTCGATCTTGAGCAGCCGCTCGACCGCGCGCTCCTCAGTGAGCGTTGGCTCGAGCAGGTCGACCCACACGCATTGCTCCGGAATTTCCGCGGGTGGCGGATCGAGTCGGTCGAGTCCCTGGCTGCCGGGTACGAAACAGTTCAGCACGCCGGCGGTCCTTCAGATCAGTTGGCGCCGCGCTCGCGGGCCGCCAGGTCGTTGATGAGCTGGAACAGCTGATCGTGTCCCCCGGCCATTTCCGCATCCGTCAGGTACTTGCCGTGCACGACGATCATCGGCGTGTGATCGAGCAGGTAGCGGCGCGAGAGGTTCTCGGCCTGTCGCAGCTTGTTTTCCGCGGAGAACGTGCGGTAGTGCTTGGCGAAATCCTCGGCGGAAACGCCGTTCGACGTCAGGAAATCGCGCGCGGCCTTTTCGGTCGCGGCCGCGTCCACGCGGCCGCCGCGGATCACGGTGAACGGCTTGTGCTTCACGTGGATCTGCCGGAAGACCTCGGCATGCAGCTTGTCCAGCAGGCCGAGAGACTCGATCGTGAAGAAGAGCCGCGCGTCCTCGCGCGTCACTTCGTTCCAGATCACCGGGATGCGTTTGAGCCGGATCCAGTCGGGCTTGGACTTTTCCCACGCTTCGAGCCGGGGCTCGAGGCCGAAGCAGGCGCCGCAGCCATACCAGAAGCCCTCGACGATCTCGACACTGCCGGGCGGCGTGCTGACCGGCTGCGCCACCGGATAGGCGATGAAGTTCTTGCCGGCAGTCCAGCGCGCGAGGTCGCCCGCGGGAGGCGCCGGCATCGTGGCTGCCACCGCTGCCGCGATCGGGCTGGTCGTCGTGGTCGCCGCTTCGACGGTTTCGCCGTCGCTGCTGCCGGCGGGCTCCGTCATTTCATTGACCGGCGTGCGTGGCTCGGCTTCGGTCACCGGAACCGACTGCTCGGGTGACGGCGGCGTTTCGGCCGGTGTGGCGGCCGCGGCGGGCTCCGGTTCCTTGCCACAGGCGGTCAGCGACAGCATGACCAACAGCGCGCATGAGAGAACTCTGATCATCGGTCCAATCTCCAGTGGGTTTCGCTTCAACGCAGTCCCTGCGTGTACGAGGCGAGCGCGCGCATTTCGTCTTCGGTCAGTTTCGCGGAAATAACCTGCATGATGTCGTTTCCGGGCGTGCGGCGCCTGCCGTCGGCATAGGCCTTGAGCTGGCCGAAGGTGTAGACCGCATGCTGTGCCCGAAGTGCCGGGTATCTTGCCGGTCCGTTGCCCTTGCCCTGCGGGCCGTGGCAGGCGATGCAGGCCGGGAGCCCGCGCTCGGGATCCCCGCCGCGATAGAGCTTTTCGCCCGTCTTCCAGTTCGACGGATCGGCCTC
Organism: Steroidobacteraceae bacterium; assembly: GCA_050179155.1. Lineage (GTDB taxonomy): Bacteria > Pseudomonadota > Gammaproteobacteria > Steroidobacterales > Steroidobacteraceae > SCUD01. The sequence continues at coordinate 10,325 of JBFXFJ010000020.1, read as the reverse complement.
CAGCCCGGCCGGCGCCTGGCTCGCAAAATGCGCGCCGAGATCCTGCATGTCCTGGTCCGACAGCGCCATGGCCATCGGCATCATGAGCGCGTTGTCGCGCACCTGCTGCCTGAAGAGCGCGAGTTGCGCGGCGATGTAGCTCTCGTGCTGGCCGGCCAGGTTCGGCCATTCCGGGTTGACGCTGCTGCCGGTCATGCCATGGCAGGCGCCGCAGACCGCGGCCTTCTGCGCCCCGGCCGCGGGATCGCCGGCGGATGCCGTGCCTGAAAGGACGGTGCAGGCCAGGACGGTTCCGATCCATGCGAACTTCATAATGGGTCCAACTGCTAGACTGGCTGACGAGCCCGGAATTATACGCAAGGCACCGGTGCTGCCGTCCACCCGCGATGTCGAAATATCCCCTGGTCCGCTTCCTGAAGAGCGCCGATTCGGCGGCCGCGTTCGGCGACGATTCGGGCGCTGAAATCGCCTTTGCGGGCCGTTCGAACAGCGGCAAGTCGAGCGCGCTCAACGCCATCGTCCGCCGCAACGACCTGGCCCGTACCAGCCGCACGCCGGGCCGCACACAGCTCGTGAACCTCTTCGAAATCGAGCCGGGAAAGCGCCTGGTGGACCTTCCCGGCTACGGCTACGCGCGCGTGCCGCCGGCCATGCGCGCCGAGTGGCGCCGGCTGATGGAAGCCTACTTCACGACGCGCGAGTCCCTTGCGGGCCTCATGATCGTGGTGGATGCGCGCCGCGGGTTTGGCGACAGCGACCAGGTGATGCTCGAATATGCCGAGGCCCGTGGCCGCCCGGTGCACGTGCTGCTGACCAAGGCCGACAAGCTCCCCCGCAACGAGGCGCGATCGACGCTCGCGAAGACCCGCGCACTGCTCGGCGAGCGGGCGAGCGTCCAGCTGTTTTCGGCCGAATCAGGCGAGGGAGTCGATGCCGCGCAGAAGGCGCTCGAGGCGCTGCTTGCTGGACGCGCTTGACGCAGGTCAAGGCAACCGGGCAGTGGGTCGGAGATCCTGCCGGCCATGCCCGGCGATACCCTGAAACATGATGCCGATGTCCTGATCGTCGGTGCCGGCCCCGCGGGCCTCGCGCTCGCCTGCGCGCTCGACGCTGCCGGCATCACGCCGCTCGTGCTCGAAAGGCAATCGATCGAGCCTTTGCGTGCTCCCGGCGAGGACGGGCGCGATATCGCGCTGACCCATCGCTCACGGCGCGTGCTGGCGAGCCTGGGTGTGTGGGCGCGGCTTCCGGACGCCGAGGTTTCGCCGTTGCGGGAAGCCCGGGTCGTGGACGACGGTCCGGCGCCCGAACTCCAGATCGCACCGGTCGCCAACGGCGATGGCCCGCTCGGCTGGCTGGTGCCGAACTACTGCATCCGGCAAGCGGTGTTCGGGGAGTTCGAGCGGCGCGGATTGCGCCTGGAATGCGATGCGCAGGTGACGGGCTTCGAGCGCGGAACCGGGCAGGCCAGCGTCGTGCTCACGGACGGACGCAGATTCTCCGCGCCGCTGGTCATCGCCGCCGACAGCCGCTTTTCCGAAGTGCGGCGCATGGCCGGCATCGGCGCCCAGATGCGCGATTTCGGCCATACGGCACTGATCGGGCGCATCGCCCATGTGCGTGATCACGACGGCATCGCCTGGGAGTGCTTCCGCCACGGCTGCACGCTCGCTCTCCTGCCGCTGAACGGACGTCAGGTCTCGGCCGTGATCACGGTCACCACCGATGCCGCCGCAGAGTGGTCTGCGCTCGACGACCGCGCCTATGCCGAGCGCGTTGCGGCACGTTCGCCCGCCGGGCTCGGGGCGATGCGGGTCGCGGGTCCGCGGCACTGCTACCCGCTGGTCGCCGTCAATGCCCATGCGTTCGCGGCGCCGCGCTTCGCGTTGGTCGGGGATGCCGCCGTCGGCATGCATCCGGTGACCGCGCATGGTTACAACCTGGGTCTCTACGGTGTCGAGGTGCTCGCGCGGGAACTGGCGGCGGCCCGCCGTTCCGGCCGGGACTCGGGATCCATGGAAGTGCTGACGCCCTACGCACGCGAGCATCGCCGCGTGGCCATGCCGATTTACCACGGCACGAACGCGATCGTCCGCCTGTTCACGCACGATCGCGGTCCGGCGCTGGCGGCACGACGCCTGGTGCTCGCAGCATCCCAGCACCTGCCGCTGTTCGGCCGGCTGATCAGGTCCGCGATCCGCAACCGCCTCACCGGGTCCGTCACCGGCTGACAAAAAAATGCCCGGCGGTCCTTGCGAACCGCCGGGCGGATACCCGGCTTGGGGATGCAATCCGGGCGACCCGCTCAGGGAGGGAAGCGGGGAGCGTCTCACGGCGCTCGTCAACTTAGATGGGGACGAATCAGACAAGTTCCAGTCCCACGCACCACCTTGATTTGGGTGGATTTTCTAGTGCGCGTCGTCCCAGTTGGGCCCGGTGCCCGTGTCCACCTTGAGTGCAACCGCCAACTCAGCCGCTCCGCTCATGATCTCGACCACCTTGCGGCGCACCTTGTCGACCGCCGATTGCTTCACTTCCAGCACCAGTTCGTCGTGCACCTGCATGACGAGCTGCGCCGGCACTTTCGACTCGTGCAGCCACGCGTGCACGCGGATCATCGCGCGCTTGATGATGTCGGCCGCCGTGCCCTGCATCGGCCCGTTGATGGCGCTGCGTTCCGCGTACTGCTGCAGGTTACGGTCGCGCGAGCGGATGTCCGGCAGGTACAGGCGCCGGCCGAAAACGGTCTCGACGTAGCCGCGGGCGCGCGCCTCGGCCCGCGTGCGCTCCATGTACTCGCGCACGCCCGGATAGCGGCCGAAGTAGCGCCCGACGTACTCCTGCGCGGCATGCCGCTCGATGCCGAGCTGGCGCGCGAGTCCGAAGGCGGACATGCCGTAGATCAGCCCGAAGTTGATCGCCTTGGCGGCGCGCCGCTGGTCGTTGGTGACTTTCTCGGGCGCGACCTCGAACACTTCCGCCGCCGTCGCGCGGTGGATGTCGCCGTCGTCGGCAAACGCCCGGCGCAGTCCCGGGTCGCCGGACAGGTGCGCCATGATCCGAAGCTCGATCTGCGAGTAGTCCGCGGACAGCAGCACATGGCCCTTCGGCGCTACGAATGCCTGGCGGATGCGCCGTCCTTCCGGCGTGCGGATCGGGATGTTCTGCAGGTTCGGGTCGCTCGATGACAGCCGCCCGGTCACCGCCACCGCCTGGTGATAGGAGGTGTGCACGCGGCCGGTGTCCTCGTCGATCTGCTCCGGCAGCTTCTCCGTGTAGGTCGAGCGCAGTTTCGCCAGGCCGCGATATTCGAGAATGATCCGCGGCAGCAGGTATTTGTCCGCGAGTTCCTCGAGCACGTCCTCGGATGTCGAGGGCTGACCCGTGCGGGTCTTGGCACCGACCGGCAGGCCCTGCTTGGTGAACAGGATTTCCTGCAGCTGCTTCGGCGAGTCGAGGTTGAATGGCTGTTCCGCCGCACGGTGCGCATCGGCCTCCAGTTCGGCCAGGCGCTTTGCGAGCTCGCCGCTCTGCTTGCGCAACAGGTTGCGGTCCACCAGCACGCCGCGATGCTCCATCTCGAGCAGTACTGGCACGAGCGGCTGCTCGATTTCCTCGTAGACTTTCAGGAGTCCCGGCTCCTTCTCGAGCGCCGCATGCAGCACTCGATGGAGCTGCAGCGTGACGTCGGCGTCCTCGGCGGCGTATTCGGAGGCCTGTTCCAGCGCGACCTGGTTGAAGGTGATCTGCTTCGCGCCCTTGCCGGCGACGTCCTCGTACTTGATCGTGTCGACGCCGAGATAGAGCTTCGCGCAGGAATCCATGTCGTGGCGCGTCGCGGTCGAGTTCAGCACGTAGGACTCGAGCATCGAGTCGTGACGCATGCCGCCAAGGCTGATGCCGTGGTTCAGCAGCACGTGCGCGTCGTACTTCAGGTGGTGGCCGACTTTCGGGCGATCGTCGGATTCGAGCAGTGGTTTCAGTTTTGCGAGGGCCTTCTTCCGGTCGAGCTGGTCCGGCGCGCCCGGGTAATCGTGCGCGAGCGGCAAATAGGCCGCGTGCCCGGGGTCGGCACAAAAAGACATTCCCACGATCTCCGCCTGCATGTAATCAAGGCTCGTCGTTTCCGTATCAAACGCAAACAGTGATGCCTTCTCAAGCCTTGCCATCCATTCGGCAAGTTCCTTGTCGGTGGTAATCGTCTCGTACCTGCGCGCAGGCGCGGGCGGGCGGGACCCGGCGAGCGAGCGCGTAAGTTCCGGCGGCGCGAGCGAGCCGGGGTCGCGCCCGCTCTGGGCCTGCGCGCCGGCACCAGTCAATTGCCGCAGCAGCGAGTTCATTTCGAGGCGCTGGTAGAGCGCCGTGAGCGCGGCGACGTCAGGCGGTCGGCGGGCGAGTTCGGCGGGCTTTAGCGGCAATTCCACGTCGCAGCGGATGGTGGCGAGCTTGCGGGAGAGTTCGAGGGTTTCCAGGTTTTCCCGGAGGCTTTCGCCGACTTTGCCCGGGATGTCCTTCGCGTGCTTGATGATCTCGTCGAGCGTGCCGTATTCATTGAGCCATTTCGCGGCGGTCTTCGGGCCGACCTTCGGCACGCCCGGGATGTTGTCGGAGCTGTCGCCGACCAGCGCCAGGTAATCGACGATCTGCTCCGGCAGCACATCGAACTTCACCTTGACGCCGGCGCGGTCGAGGGTCGTCTCGAACATGGTGTTGACCAGCGTCACCTGGTCGGTGACGAGCTGCGCCATGTCCTTGTCGCCGGTCGAGATCACGACTTCGAATCCGCTCTTCAGGGCGCGCTCGGTGAGCGTGCCGATCACGTCATCCGCTTCGACGCCCTCGATGCGCAGCAACGGCAGGCCGAGTGCGGGAATCGCCTCGATCAGTGGCGCGATCTGCGATCGCAGGTCGTCCGGCATCGGCGGGCGATGCGCCTTGTATTCCTCGAACAGGTCGTCGCGGAACGTGCGGCCCGGCGCATCCATCACGACGGCGATCAGTTCCGGATCCTCTTCACGCAGGAGCCGGTTCAGCATGTTCAGCACGCCGAGCACGGCGCCGGTCGGAATGCCGGTGGAGGTCGACAACGGAGGCAACGCGAAGAAGGCGCGATACAGGTAGGACGAGCCGTCCACCAGCCAAAGCTTGCCGCGCTTGCCCATGACGGTCAGCGACCCTGCGGTGGGCCGTCTTTCTTTTCCTCGTCGTCGGATTCCGGCGCAGGCGCCGGAGCGGGTTCCGCAGCCGGCGTCTCTGGGCCGCGGATTTCAACCGGCGTTTCGACGCCTTCGTCGGGCAGATAGAGAGGGCCGGTCTGACCGCAGGCCCCGAGCATTGCGCAGCAGGCAAAAAGAAATACGCGCATCGGGGAAGTATAGGCCAGCCTCAGCGGAGCTGGCGCTCGATCACCGCGATGGTCAACCGCGACACGCAGATGAGCCGCTGGTTGTCGTCGGTGATCTCGATGTTCCACACCTGGCTGCGCCGGCCGATATGAATGGGCTTCGCGCGGCCGGTCACATGGCCGCCGACCGCGGGCCGCAGGTGATTGGCGTTGATCTCCTGGCCGACGATCTGAAAGCGCTCGCGGTCCACGCACATCGAGCCGCCGATGCTGCCGAGGGTTTCGGCGAGCGCGACCGAGGCGCCGCCGTGCAGGATCCGGTCGGGCTGCACCGTGCGGTGATCCACCGGCATCCGCGCCTCGACGAAATCCGGCCCGATCTGCATGAACTCGATGCCCAGGTGCTCGCCGAGCGTGCCGCGCTCGAACTTGCGGACCTCTTCGAGCGTGAATTCCCGGAACCAGATACTCATGGCTGCCTTCCCTCGTTTCGGTTAGTGTAACCGCCGCGCGGCACGCGCCGGAAATCCGATGCCAGCAGATCACGCCGTTCCCGCCGCTCCCCGGCCGACCGTCGCGGTCGAGGGCAGCGCATTGCGCTTCCCCGTCCGGCGCATCTTCTGCGTCGGCCGCAACTACCCGGAACACTCCCGCGAAATGGGCTTCGGCGACGTGCGGGCACCGCCGTTCTTCTTCACCAAGCCGGCGGATGCGGTCGTCGCCAGTGGCAGCGACGTGCCATTCCCGACGCGCACCGCAAACCTGCACCACGAGATCGAACTGGTCGTCGCGCTCGGCAAGGGCGGGCGCGACATTGCGGTCGAGGATGCCGCGGATCTCGTTTACGGCTACGCGGTCGGCGTCGATTTGACACGCCGGGACGTGCAGGCGGCGATGAAGGAGCAGGGCAAGCCCTGGGACACGGCCAAAGGCTTCGATCACTCCGCGCCGATCTCACCGATCGCGCCGGTGCCCGCGGCCGGCCATCCGGCGACCGGTCGCATCTGGCTGGAGGTCAACGGCAAGCCGCGCCAGCAGGGCGACGTCGCCGACATGATCTGGAGCGTCCCGGAAATCATCTCCGAGCTTTCCACCTGGTTCGAACTGGCGGCGGGCGACCTGATCTTCACCGGCACGCCGGCCGGTGTCGGCGCGCTCGTGCCGGGCGACCAGGTGCGGGGCGGAGTCGATGGCGTCGGTACCCTGGCGTTCACGATGGCGGCACGATGAAGCTCTTTTCCTACTACCGCAGCTCGGCCGCCTGGCGCGTGCGCATCGCGCTTGCGCACAAGGGCATTCCTCACGGCACCGTGCCCGTGCACCTGACGCGCGATGGCGGCCAGCAGCACAGCGAGTCCTACCGCGAGATGAACCCGCAGGGGTTCGTGCCCGCGCTCGCGGATGAGGACCGCGTATTCAGCCAGTCGCTCGCGATCATTGAATACCTGGAAGAGACGCATCCGGACCCGCCGCTGCTGCCGCCCGATTTCGCGGGCCGGGCGGTGGTGCGGGCGATGGCGCTCGGCATCGCCTGCGACATCCATCCCTTGCAGAACCTGCGCGTGCTCAATTACCTGCGCGGGCCGCTCGGCCAGGCGGATACGGCCGTCGCGGACTGGGTGCGGCACTGGATCGGGCAGGGCTTCCGCTCGCTCGAGGAACTGGCGCGCCGCCATGGCGATGGCACGCACTATCTATATGGCGACAGCGTGACAATGGCGGACTGCTGCCTGGCGCCGCAGATGTACAACGCACGGCGCAATTTCCTGGACCTGACGCCGTTCCCGGCGCTCACCGCAATCGACGCGCACCTGATGACCCTGCCCGCATTCTCGAACACCAGGCCCGAAGCCCAGGCGGACGCCGAATGACCGACAAGCGCGACCAGAAGCCAGCCGACCCGATGGCCGGGATCCATTGGGATCTCGACCGCTCGATGAGCTACAGCCAGTATCTGCAACTGGACAAGATTCTCACCGCACAGAAACCGCTCTCCGGCCAGCACGACGAGATGCTGTTCATCATCATCCACCAGGCGAGCGAGCTGTGGATGAAGCTCTGCCTGCACGAGCTATCCGCGACGCGCGCGCAGATCCGCGGCGACGACCTCGAGCCCGCCTTCAAGATGCTCTCGCGCGTCGCGCGCATCCAGGCGCAGCTGATCCAGTCCTGGGACGTGCTCGGAACGATGACGCCGGCCGACTACATGAAGTTTCGCGACTCGCTCGGGCAGAGCTCCGGTTTCCAGTCCTGGCAGTACCGCCTGCTCGAGTTCGTGCTCGGCAACAAGGAAGCGCGGCTTATCGAGGTGCACTCCAACGATTCGCCGACGCACGCATTGTTGCGTCGGGAACTGGCGACCCCTTCTCTATATGACGAAGCGATCCGCCTGCTGGCGCGGCGCGGCTTCGATATCCCGAAGGAATGCACGGAGCGCGACTGGACGAAGTCCTACACCGCGCATCCCGCGGTCGAGGCGGCGTGGCTCGCGGTCTATCGCGACTCCACCGCGCAGTGGGATCTTTACGAGCTCGCCGAAAAGCTGGTGGACCTCGAATACCGGCTGCAGCAGTGGCGCTTCGCGCACCTGAAGACCGTCGAACGGATCATCGGGTTCAAGCGTGGCACGGGCGGGTCAAGCGGAGTGGGGTACCTCGAGCACGTGCTGAAGCGGGGGTTCTTCCCGGAGTTGATCAGTCTGAGGACGTCAATCTGATCTAGTACGGGCCGTTGGCACAATTGCCCGAAGACATTTTCGGCCGGGTGCCACCGGTCACGTTTCTGCCACGGTCACATCTACTGAGGGAGCCTAGTTCCAAACTGTGTGCTTGACGGGGGGGTACGATTCAAGTCTGCCAGTGCTGTCGAAAGCATATGTGCTGTTTTGGGATTGAATCGAGCATCGACGCCCGGGGCCGTCCCATGTTGCCCCGTCGGCTGATTCAATACGTACGGTGGTTGCTGACTTTGCGACTCCCTATTTCTGCCGCAACCTTCTAACGCCCAATACCACAAGCGGGGGCAAAGAAGCATAGACCAGGGCGATGACGAAGCCGCTTAGGCCAAATACCGCTCGACCAGCCACATACACCGCGGGATAACCCAGCGCAGCCGCTACACCACATATGATGCACGCTACGCTCAGAAGGCAAGCTGCTCTCATCGGATAGTCTTTCATCGAATGGCGCGGAAAACTTGAATCATCATGATGTTCAGTGGCACGCGTCGTCACCAAAAGTTCTTCTATATAACTCTGACACGTTCAACTGCAGTTCCAACCCGGCGAGAATCTTGACGCCTGCTCCCAGATAATTGTCCCCCTCGGGCGCGGAAAGCTCCGGCGATACGCCCGGGATAGGGCTGTCCCTTCCGACAGATGGGGTGGGCCCTTCCCATGATATCCCAGACAATCTCGCGTGCCCGATGTTTGGTACTGACCTGCTCGACGCCACGTCGAACCCGAAGCCAAGTATCGAAGCACCACCGCCAAATGATTGCTCAGCGCGTGAAAAGTACTCATCCGATGTCTGTGACCAGGAATAGAGATTTATGTCGCCGTTGAAGGTCACGTGGCGTGAGCCGCGCACGGAAAAACCAACTTGAGCACCGAGGCTGATTTTCGCACTAGCAAGTGAACGGCGCGTACAGGCCTTGGGCTGCTCTTGCGGCAACTCAATGAACCTCCCACAACCGAATCTGGGTCTCGACGTCCGCCAAGACCCTTAAGACACCGCCTGGCCGCGAGTCGCGGTAGATCGCCGAGTACACTATGTCCTTGTACTCCCCGCTAGTTATGCAACGACCAGCGTTCGGAACGTCCGGAATCGCACTGCAATTGGCTAGTGGCCGCTGATTAGCAGCTCCTTGAATCTGATACGTCCACACTGACTCGTACCCGTCCGCGTACTGCTTGACAATGTTTCTACTCGTCTGCTCAGTTGGCGAGACAGCAACGCTAGGGCGGCAATAAATTTCTTTCTCGCTCTCATTTGCAATCTTGCAAAGATAGTCACGGCGCGTCAGCGTCACGGTCACACGGCCATCCTTGACCGCTGAATCCAATTCAAACCCAACTTCGTTCTTGCTTACCCTTCCGAGAAACCACAGCGAACCAAGTGCATTCTCGCGTGGTATGCAAAACGACGTTTCCTCAGAAGAGAACTTACGACATCCGCTCTTGGAGCATCCTGCAATAGACAACGCTATAGTAACCAAGATGAGGACTCTCATCACAGGCATCCGTCGATATCCGCCCAAGAATTCATAAGCGACTCACCGAATCCGAAGAAGGGCGTACCGCCATACGCGCTCTTGGGAAGACTATGGCCGGCAAACACATCGTGATGAATGTTCGTCCAGCGACCCAAGGTAACTCCACCCGGCTGATCCAGCTGACTGGAGTAGGCCTGCATGAGCTCCACGCCAATCTGGTTCATCTCTCTGCTTATACCGCCATCACTCATGTAAATGCCTTTAATTGTATTGCGTCGCAGAATCATGCCGTACAGCCATGCATTAGCCGTTTGACCAAATCCATCGGATTCTTTAACTGTCGACAGCGCGCGGTACGCGAAGGGATCTCCGGCGTTATGGCGAGACTGGAAAAATGCGTCGCGGCTCCCACTTGCTGAAAGACTACGCTGGAGGTCCGTCTGAGCCGGAACTCTGCAGACTGACTCCCCTTGCGGCGACGGCTGTGGCTTGTTTGAAGGCGCCGGGGTGGCTTGAGTCGTCCCAGGCCGTTGGAAGGTCGTCGACGACTGCCCCATGGTTCCGAAACCGGTTGGGAACCAGAAATTCTCCTGGCCCATCACGCGGATGACGATGGGTTCAGTGACGTCAGCTCCGGGCGGATAAATGTAGACTGAGGTTTGACTTCGGAAGGAGTACTGCGGCAGCAGCGAGCTGGCTGACACGTACCCGTAGTCCCTGCGTGCTAGTGCAACCTGGCGTCCAGTCACGGTCTGCATCATTGGTACGC
>JBFXFJ010000019.1:0-27594 GCA_050179155.1 Steroidobacteraceae bacterium | reverse complement strand
GGGAGTCAAAATGGATGGCAACAACGATGGCGTACCGTGTGAGAGCCAGTGGTGTGGCTACTCGCGCTGACATATCGATGGCCCCCACAAGCGACCATCAATGCCGCAAAGTCACGCGTGCGAGCCTTAGGACTGCAGCCTCGCACTGATCATCGCCAACCCCGGCAACACCCGTTTGATTTCCGCAGCGTCCTGTTTCCATTTGTCCGGGCGTGGCGGCGTCTTCGTATGGCGCGACAGCGGCAGCGGTCTCGCCAGGTACGCGGCAAGCTGCGGATCCATCGACAGGCCCGCGAATTCCAGCAGCTTCGTCACTTCCGACGCGGGATCCCGAATCAGGTCTTCGTAGCTCACGCTCGTCCAGCGCTCGCGCGGAACGTTCGCGAGGTCGTCGAGGATCGTCTCGTTCGCCGCCTGCCACTGGAACGCCACGACCTCCTCGAGCGGCCGTTCGCGCAGTTGCTCGTAGCCGGGCGGCAGCAGCAGCGACCAGGGCCCGCTCCATCCGGCAAGATGCCGATAGGTGACCCAGCCGCCCGCGCGCCAGGCCTCCATCATGCTGCTGAGGTTGGCGCGCACTTCCCGGCGCAGGAACATGAATCGCGCATCCGGAAACACCTCCAGCAGGAACGGCACGCGCAGCGCGTTTTTCGGGGTCTTCTCCAGCAGTCTCACGGCGGCGCCGGGCGCCGGCGGATTTCCTTCGCGATCGCGCAACTGTGCGGCGAACCGGCGGCGCAGTTCGGTGACGATTGCGGGCTTCGCATCCTGCGCAGTCAAGCGATTGGATGTGACGGCACCGCCGCCCGGGCGCAGGGCTCCGATGCTCTCGATCAGCTTGTGGCTCTCGCCGCCGATGGTGTAGACGCCCGCGGCCTGTGCCAGCGTCTCGAACAGCAGCGTGCTGCCCGCGCGCGGCGCGCTCAGGATGATGATCGGACGTTCAATTGCCGGCAGCTCACCATCGACGGGCGCAACGCGGGCCGCGGCGCCTCTTCGCGGCGCGGCAGTGGCAACATTGAACTCGGCAGCCTCACGGCGGGCGCCGCCCCCGCCGCCGAGCAATTGTGCCAGGAGCCGCGCGTTGAGCACGGACTGCGCGCTGTAGCCGGTGCTCGCGACCCGCACCGGCGGCAGCTCACGGATTCTCTCGCGAATGAAGCCGACGAGCTGTTCGTACCGGTTCCTGGTGGCGGGTGCATCGCCGTACAGGCCCCACAGCGAACGCCAGTCGTGGCAGAAATCGATCATCACCCGGACGAACTGTTCCACCGCCGCCGTCGATTCCCGGCGCTGGTCGGCGGGCGCGAGATCGGCCAGCAGGTCGTATGCCAGTTGCTCGACTTCTGCCGGCGGCATCACGGGCGCCACATTGAATCGCTCGAACAGCAGTTCAGGGCGCACCGCGGGGTCGTAGGCGATCAGCCGCGAGTCCGCGTTCGCCTGCTCGAAGTGGTCCGTCTGGCCCAGGCCGACCAGGCGCCAGAATGCCGAGGTGCCGGTCGTGTCAGCGACCAGGTGGATGCGCGCGTCGCTCGCGGGATTCACCACCTTGTGCGGACGCCAGTTGTCGAAGATCCAGGCCTCGCCCGCCGCCATGTGCACGTCCTGCTCGGCGCAGTGAAAGCGCACCTCGGGTCGCGTCACAACGGGGATGTGCACGCGCACGCGGTGGTACCAGTGATAGTTCATGTCGCTGTGCTGCGGCACCGAGCCGCCGCCCGCGATGCGCATCAGGCGCGAGCGCGACCAGACCGTGCCGAAGGAGGCCAGCACCTGTTGCAGGTACGGGCTCGCGAGCAATGCCGGCGTCGGCCGCATCTCGCCGCCGACGTGGTCGTTCTGCGCGCCGCCAACCGTGATCAGGCGCGCGGCGGTGTTGCCCTCGTGCTCCTGCGGGTGGCGCGACCAGGCATCGGCGGGCAGGGCTTCGACCTCAGCCCGCAGCCGTTCGACGTCGAACCGGACCGGGAGCCGGTAGAAGTGCCGTGCGAGTTTCACCGCGTCTTATTGATAGGCGGCGCCGAATCTCCAGCTCGCCGTCACGCCATAGGTGCGCGGCTTGGCGTACACGCCCGCGACCACGCCCGAGAACAGCGAGCTGTCGAACGCATAGACGCGGTATTCCTCTTCCGTGAGGTTGTTGACGAAGGCCGCGACTTCCCAGCGGCCATTCTCCGCCGCGTAACCGATGCGCGCATTGGCCACCGTGTACGAGCCTTCCTTCTCGACCGGCGCGCACAGCACCGTGAAGCAGAACTTGTCGGAGTACTGCACGTCAGCCTGCACCGAGGCGATGCCGCCGCCGAGCCCGAACTCGTAGCGCGCCAGCGCATTGCCGGAGAAGCTCGGCGCCTGCGGCAGGTCGTGGTCCACGACAGTCGTGAGGTCAGGCAGCAGGATGTCCTTGACTTCGCTGTCCATGAACGACGCGCCGATCTGCAGCGTGAGCCCGTCGGTCGGGCGTGCGTTGAGTTCGACCTCCAGTCCCTGCGCCTCCGCATCGAGGTTGATGACGGACTGAACCGGCCCCACCTGCGCGAAAGCCTGGTAGTCCTCGTAGTCGTAGTAGAAGACGCTGACGTTCAGCGTCGCGCTGCTGCCCAGGTTGGCCTTGACGCCGGCCTCGTAGGCGTTCAGCACTTCCGGGTCGAACGAAATGCCCTCCAGGAATGCCACCTGGTTGGGATCGAAGGGCGTGCCGGTCGAGAAGGTGTAGCCGCCACTCTTGCTGCCACGATTGAAGCTCAGGTACCAGAGCGCGTTGTCGGCCTTGTAGTCCAGCTGCAGGCGGCCGGCAACGTCGTCAAACGATGTCTTCGCGTCGCCCGGGGTGACAGTGCTGCCGCCCGGGAAGATCTCGTCCTGGTTGAAGATGATGGTGACGACCGGCTGCCCGAGGTCGGGAATCGCGGGCGCCTGGCCAAAGTACGCGCCTTCGCGCGTGTCGTGCCAGTAACGCAGGCCGCCGGTCAGCTTCCAGCGATCCGCAAAGCTGAATTCGTCCTGCAGGAACACCGCCCAGGAAGTCGTCTTCTGCGAGAAGTCCACGTCCGGGTCGTAGCCGTAGAACGGGTCGGCGAACTTGCCGATGTAGTCGCCGTCCACACGCATGCCGAAGACGCCGGCGACCAGCTCGTGCGCGCCTGCCGACCACGACAGGCGGACTTCCTGCGATATCTGGTCGAGGTCGCTGCCCTGGAAGAAGTACACCCCCTCATCGGGCGAGGAGTCGCCGCCCTCGGTGTAGAACTTCTCCGAGTTCTGGTAATCGGTGATCGACACCAGGTTCATGGCGCCGAGATCGGCATTGACGCGCAGTGTCACGCCGTAGATCTCGCGATCGACGTAGGATGGCTCGGTCTCCGCGGTCGCGAACGGATCGCCGCCGCGGCTCGGGATGATGTCGTCGTTGCGATAGCCGGTGCCGCTCTCGCCCGGGCCGGTGCCCCAGTACGGGCAGGCCAGCGTGGGCGGCGTGAACTCGCCCTGGAACTGCGCGTTCGGGCAAGCGGGCTCATGCGAGTAGAGCCCGGCCTGGGTCTCTCCGTCTGCTTTCATGTAACGCGCGATGAGGTCCACTTCGGTGCCGTCGTTCGGCTGGAAGGCCAACCGGCCGCGCAGCGCGTAATGGTCATTGCCGCCGCGGTCGGGGACGCCGGCAATGACCGAATCCATCCAGCCGTCATCCTGGTTGCTGATGAAGGCGAGCCGGCCCTGCACGTTGTCGCCCAGGGGACCCGAGATGGCGCCGTTTACGATGATCTGGTCGTAGCTGCCGACGGTCACGTCGGTGTAACCCTCGAACTCGCGCGTCGGCCTGCGCGAGATGAACTGGATCGCGCCGCCCGTTGCGTTGCGGCCGAACAGTGTGCCCTGCGGTCCGCGCAGCGCCTCGACGCGGGCCAGGTCGAACACCGGGAAGCTCGCCAGGTTGATCGAACTCGAGTAGCTGTCGTCCTGGTAAACCGCGACCGGCGGTTCCTGCTGGTCGCCGTAGTCGTTCTGCGAGACGCCGCGGATGTTGAACACGACCTGCGCGGACGAGTACGCGTTCATCTTGAGGCTGGGTACGGCGCGCACGATGTCGGTGGCGGTCGTGATGTTGAGATCCTTCAGGGTGTCTTCGCCGAGCGGCGTGACCGCGATGCCGACGTCCTGGATGTTCTGCTCGCGCTTCTGCGCGGTGACGACGACTTCGCCGAATGGCGTTGCCTCGGCCTGGCCTGCCGCCGCCTGCTGCGATGGTCCGCACACGAGTGCCGCGCACAACGCGAGGCGAACCGCGCCCCGGACATCCGACCGCTGAATGCTTCGCATGATCGTCTCCCTCAATGGTCCGGTTAATTCCGGTTTTCCGATCCGCCGGCCTCCCGCAGCCAGTCGACGACATAGCCTGCAAACGAGCGCCAGACTTCCAGATGGTACTCCGCGGCGGCCTTTCTCCAAAGAACGGCCTCCGCCTTGCCGATTATCGTGCGCGTGCACATGCCGGGCGGGAACTGCGCAGGATCGAGATCGAGCGGACAGCCGCTGTTCAGCAGTTCGCTCGCGTCCGGCCCGCTGACCTGCAGCGCGACCTGGCGCTGGCTGATGTCCACCAGCGAATGCGCGATGCCCGCGAGCGCGGATGCGAGCCGTGTGGCGATGGACTCGGCCTCGCCAGCGGGCGCCAGCAGCAGATGCTCGTCCGGGCCGAGCCACAGCGCGGCGCGATCGCCCGCCGCATTCGCGCGGCAGGCATCCTCGGGCAGCACGACGCCGAAGGCTTCGCCCGCGGCACGCCGCGCCGCGGGTCCGCCCTGAAAGACGAATCGCGCGGCCGGTGCGAGGGTGCGCAGTTCAGCCATGCAGCCGCGCTCCTTCCGGGTCGTAGAACACGGGCGAGGTCACTTCGACGGCGATGTCGCCAGTGGGCATCGGTACGTAGAGCGTCTGGCCATGCCGGGCGCGTCCGCCAGCGACCATCGCGAGCGCGATCGGGCGGCCGAGGGTCGCGCTGAAGTAAGACGAAGTCACATGGCCGATCAGTTTCATCGGCGGCTTCTGTCCTGCTGTTTCCACGATCTGCGCGCCCTCCTCCAGCACGGTGCCGGCATCGAGCGTGCTGAGGCCCACGAGCTGTTTGCGGGTCGGGTCCTTCATCGCGGCGCGCTCGAGCGAACGCTTGCCGACGAAATCCGCCTTGCCCCGGCCGATAGCCCAGGCGAGGCCCGCGTCCTCCGTCGTCACCGTGCCGTCCGTGTCCTGGCCGACGATGACGTAACCTTTCTCCGCCCGCAGCACGTGCATGGTCTCGGTGCCGTAGGGCGTGATGCCGTGCGCGGCGCCCGCAGCATAGACGGCTTCCCAGACGGTGCGACCCGCGTCGGCCGGCACGTTGATCTCGTAACCGAGCTCGCCGCTGAAGCTGACGCGGAACAGCATCATCGGCACGCCGCGGATGCGGCCGCTCGCAACGGCCATGTGCGGCAGCGCGCTGGTGGAGAGGTCCACGCCCTCGACCAGCGGCTGCAGCACCTCCCGCGCGCGCGGCCCCTGCACGGCGATCACCGCCCACTGTTCGGTTGTCGAGGTCAGCCAGACCTGGAGGTCCGGCCACTCGGTCTGTCGGTAATCCTCCATCATGGCGAGCACGCGCGCCGCGCCACCGGTCGTCGTCGTCACGTGAAAGCGATCCGTCGCGGTGCGCGCGATCACGCCGTCGTCGTAGATGAAGCCGTCTTCACGCAGCAGGATGCCGTAGCGCGCGCGGCCGACCGCCAGGCTCGACCAGTTGTTGATGTAGAGCCGGTTCAGGAATTCCGCGGCATCGGGGCCAACGACCGCGATCTTGCCGAGTGTGGAGGCGTCGAAGATGCCGCAGGCCTTGCGTACGGCAAGGCACTCGCGCGCGACGGCGGCGCGCATGTCCTCGCCGGCGCGCGGGAAGTACCGCGCACGCTTCCACAGGCCCACGTCCTCGAACACCGCGCCCGCCGACCGCGCCCAGTCGTGCATGGGCGTGGTGCGCACCGGGTCGAACAGGTCGCCGCGCGCGATCCCGGCAAAGCTGCCAAAGGTGACAGGCGTGTACGGCATGCGAAAGGTCGTGTGGCCGACCGCGGGAACGGGCTTGCCGAGGCCCGCGGCGACAATGCCGAGCGCGTTGAGGTTAGAGGTCTTGCCCTGGTCGGTCGCCATGCCGACGGTCGTGTAGCGCTTGACGTGCTCGATCGAACGGAAGCCTTCGCGCGCGGCGAGCGCCAGGTCGTTGGCCGTCACGTCGTTCTGCCAGTCCACGAACGCCTTCGCGTGGCCGCCCTGCGGCACGATCGGCGCCGCGGCGGGTGCCGCCTGGGCGGTGGCGTAATCATCCGTCACCGCAAAGCGGCGCGCGGTGGCCGGATGACCGCAGGCCGCTGCGGCCGCAGCACCGGCGGCGGCACCGTCCTCGAGCGCCCCCGCGAGGCCATGGACGCCGCGACAGGCGCCCGCGGATCGTTCGCGCTCGGCCGAGACGTCCGGCACGAACGCCCGCGCGGCTTCTTTCCACTGCAACCTGCCGCGCGACTGCGAGAACAGGTGCACGCTCGGCGTGTAACCGCCCGACATCAGCACCAGGTCGCAGGACAACGGCCGCCGTTCGCGCACGTGTCCGGCGTTGTCGGGAATTCCGATTTCGATGGCGCGGACGCGCAGATTGCCGTGGGCGCCCAGCACCGTCGCGCGCGGCACCACTTCGATGCCGGCGCCGCGCGCCGCCTGCACCAGGGCGCCATCGGCGTTCGCGCGCAGGTCGGCGATCGCCGCGACTTTCACGCCGGCCTGGTGCAGGTCGAGTGCCGCCCGGTAAGCGTCATCGGTCGCCGTCACGAGCACGGCGCGGGATCCCGCGCGCACGCCGTAACGGTGCAGGTAGCTGCGCACGGCGCCGGCCAGCATGATTCCCGGCCGGTCGTTGCCCGGGAACACGAGCGGCTGCTCGATGGCGCCGGTCGCGAGCACGACTTCGCGCGCGCGCACTTGCCACAGCCGCTCGCGCACCTGGACGGGCGATGGGTTCGCGAGGTGATCCGTGAGGCGTTCACTGAGTCCGATCAGGTTGTGCGGGAAGTAGCCGAAGGCGGTGGTGCGCGCCAGCAGCCGCACGCGCGGATGGCGCGCGAGCGCCGTGACGGTCTTTGCCAGCCACTCCCCCGCCGGGCTGCCATCGATGCGCGGCCACGGATCGGACAACAGCGAGCCGCCGAGCTCGGCCTGCTCGTCGCAGAGGATCACGCGCGCGCCACCCTCCGCAGCCGCGAGCGCCGCGGCGAGGCCCGCGGGGCCTGCGCCCACGACCAGCACGTCGCAGTGCGCGTAGATCGACGCGTAACGGTCGGGGTCCGGCAGCGACGGCGCGCGGCCGAGCCCGGTCGTCGCGCGGATCAGTGGCTCATACAGCACCGCCCAGCCGGTGCGCGGCCACATGAACGTCTTGTAGTAGAAGCCGGCAGGAAAGAGGGGCGACAGGAAGTCGTTCGCGCGGCCGAGATCGAAGCTGAGGCTGGGCCAACGGTTCTGCGACTCCGCGCACAGGCCGTCGTAGAGTTCCACCTGGGTCGCACGCAGGTTGGGTGTGCTGCGTGCCTCGTCGCGCCGCACCGTGACGAGCGCGCTCGGTTCCTCGCTGCCGGCCGTCAGGATGCCGCGCGGGCGGTGGTACTTGAACGAGCGGCCGACCAGGTGCACGCCGTTGGCGAGCAGCGCGGAGGCCAGCGTGTCGCCCTGCACGCCCTCGTACGGCCTGCCGTCGAACGTGAACTTCAGGCGTCGTGCCCGGTCCACGCGGCCGCCGCTCGCGGTGCGAAGCTTGTTCATGCCGGCGGTCGCTCGCCGATCTTGTAGGTCGCGGCGAAATGATCGGTGGTCGTGTCGCGCAGGGCGTTGAAGAAGCGCCCGCAGCCGCGCGCGTGGCGCCAGCGTTCGGCGTGCAGGCCGCGCGGGTTGCTGCGGACATAGAGATAGTCCGCCCATTGCTGGTCATCGAGCTCGGCGGGCCGCTGCGGCCGCGCGAGATGCGCCTGGCCCCCGTAGGTGAACTCGAGCTCAGGTCGCTCGCCGCAATACGGACAGCGGATCAACAGCATCGGCGGCTTAGTGCGCGACCGCGGCGGCCGCAGCCTCGTCGATCAGCACGCCGTCGCGGAAGCGCTCGAGCGTGAAGGGCGCATTGATCGGGTGCGGCTCGTCATGGGCCATGGTCCAGGCGAACACGTGCGCGGACCCCGGGGTCGCCTTGAAGCCGCCCGTGCCCCAGCCGCAGTTCACGTAGAGCCCCGGCACCGGCGTCTTGCCGATGATCGGCGAGCGGTCGGGCGTCACGTCGACGATGCCGCCCCAGTTGCGCAGCATCCGCAGGCGCCGGAAGCACGGAAACAGCTCGCAGATCGCCTCCAGCGTGTGCATGTTGACGTGCAGCGCCCCGCGCTGCGTATAAGAGGTGTAGACATCGGTGCCGGCCCCGATCACCAGCTCGCCCTTGTCGGACTGGCTGATGTACGCGTGGATGCTGTTCGACATCACGACGCACGGAAACACGGACTTGACCGGCTCCGACACCAGCGCCTGCAGCGGGTAGCTCTCGAGCGGCAGCCGCACCCCGGCGAGGCCCATCACGACACTCGAATTGCCCGCCGCCACCACGCCGACCTTGCCGGTGCGGATCAGGCCGCGCGTGGTCTCGAGCGCCTCCACCGCGCCATTCGCGCCGCGGCGCATGCCGGTGACTTCGCAGTTCTCGATGATGTCGACACCGAGCGCATCGGCCGCGCGCGCATAGCCCCAGGCGACGGCGTCGTGCCGGGCGGTACCGCCGCGCCGCTGCAGCGCGCCGCCCAGCACCGGATAGCGGATGTCCGGCTCGACGTTGAGCGGCGGGCAGAAGGCCTTGGCTTCGGTGGGCGTCAGCCATTCGTTGTCCACGCCGTTGCAGCGATTGGCGTGCACGTGGCGCTTCAGTACCTGCACGTCGTGCACCGTGTGCGCCAGCATCATCACGCCGCGTGGCGAGAACATCACGTTGTAGTTGAGTTCCTGCGACAGGTGTTCCCACAGCTTCACCGCGTGGTCGTAGAGCCGGGCGCTCTCGTCGAAGAGATAGTTCGAGCGGATGATCGTGGTGTTGCGGCCGGTGTTGCCGCCGCCGATCCAGCCCTTCTCGACCACCGCGATGTTAGTGAGGCCGTGCTCGGCGGCCAGGTAGTACGCCGTGCCGAGTCCGTGGCCGCCGCCGCCGATGATCACCGCGTCGTAGGAGGGTTTCGGCTCGGCGCGCCGCCACTGCTCGCGCCAGCCCTGGTGGCGCGAGAGGCTGTTCCACAGCAACGACAGGCCGGACCAGGATTGACGCTTCACGCCGTGCGAATCCTTACGCCTTCAGGTCCTGGTTCTCCGGATCGTAGGGCGAGTCCACCAGCACGGTCGCCTCTTTCCGCTCGCCGAGGATCTCGATCGAAAGCCGCGTGCCGACCACCGCGTGCGGCGCTTTCACATAGCCGATCGCCAGGCTCTTCTTCAGCACGTGGCCGTAGTAACCGGAGGTCGCGCGGCCGACCATCGTGCCTTTCGCGTCGAACAGCGGTTCGTTGCCGAGCGGGTCCGCGTCGGTGACGCCGTGCACTTCGAGGGTGACGAAGCGGTTAGGCACGCCGGCAGCGAGCTGCTTCTCGAGCGCCTCGCGGCCGATGAAGCCGCCCTTGCCCATGCGCACGAAGCGGTCGAGGCCGGCTTCGAAGGGCGTGTAATCGGGGGTCAGGTCGCTGCCCCACATGCGGTAGGACTTCTCCATGCGCAGCGATTCCATCGCGCGCATGCCGGTCATACCGATCCCGAACTCCTCGCCCGCCGCGAACAGCGCCTCAAACAGGTGGTTCGCGTACTCGATCGGGAAATGCAGCTCCCAGCCGAGCGCGCCGACGAAGTTCACGCGCAGCAGGTAGACATCCGTGGCGAGACCCACCTCCGCCACCTGGCCCGTGAGCCACGGAAAAGCCGCGTTGTCGAGCGGCAGGTCCGTGAGCTTCGCGAGCACCGCGCGCGAGCGCGGCCCGGCCAGCACGAAGCAGCCGCGGCTGGTCGTGATATTGTTGAGCGTCACCGAGCCGTTGGTCGGTGCCATCTTCTGCAGGTAGTCGCTGTCGTAGCGCTCGGCGGCCCCGGCGCTCACCACGTAGAAATGCTGCTCGCCAAGCTTCGTGATCGTGAACTCGGAGCGGATGCCGCCGCGCGCGGTCAGCGCGTGCGACAGGGCCATGCGCCCGGTCTTCACCGGCACCTTGTTGGCGACGAGATGATCCAGCCAGGCCTCGGCGCCCGGACCCGACACTTCGTGCTTGGTGAATGGCGTGAGGTCGATGACGCCGACCTGCTCCCGAATGCGCCGGCACTCGGCACCTACATGCGGGAAGTAATTCGTGCGGCGGAAACTCCAGTCGTCCTTCGCCTCGACGCCCGCGGGCGCAAACCAGTTCGCGCGCTCCCAGCCGTAGCGTTGACCGAACACGGCGCCCATGCGCTTGAGTTTGTCGTAGACCGGGCTCGTCTTGGCAGGCCTGGCGTCCGGGCGTTCCTCGTCCGGGAAATGGATGACGAAGACGTTGCGATACGTCTCCTCGTTCTTCTTCACCACGTAGCGCTTGCTGGTGTACGGCCCGAAGCGGCGCGGCTCGACCGCCAGCATATCGATGCCCGGCTCGCCCTCGACGATCCACTCGGCGAGCTGCCACCCGGAACCGCCGGCCGCAGTGATGCCGAAGCTGTGGCCCTCGTTGATCCAGAGATTGCGCACGCCCCAGGCCGGCCCGACCATCGGGCTGCCGTCCGGCGTGTAGGAGATCGGCCCGTTGACGATGTCCTTGATGCCGCAGTTCACGAGCGCCGGCACGCGCCGTTGCGCGGCCTCGACATGCGGCAGCAGCCGGTCGATGTCGCCGTCGAACAGGCTCTTGCCGAACCAGTCGGGCACGCCGTCGGCGAAGCGCGCCGGCGCGCCGGCTTCATAAGGCCCGAGGATCCAGCCGAGGCGTTCCTCGCGCAGGTAGTAAGACTGCTCCGGTTCGCGCAGCACCGCGAGCTCGCGCCCGCCGGCACTGCGATAGGCCTTCAGTTCCGGCGACTCGTCGTAGACGATGTACTGGTGCTCGACCGGGATCGCCGGGATGTTGATGCCGAACATCCGCCCGGTCTGGCGCGCGTAGTTGCCGGTGGCGCAGACCACGTGCTCGGCGACGATGTCGCCTTTATTGGTTTTCAGCAGCCACTCGCCGGAGCGCGTGCGCGAGGCCGCAGTCACCTCGGTCTGCTCGTAGATCTCGGCGCCGCGCGAGCGCGCGCCCTTGCGCAGGGCCATCGTCAGGTCGGCGGGGGCGATGTGGCCGTCGTCCGGGTGATAGAGGGCGCCGATGACCGCAGGCGTGTCGGCGCTGCCGCCGAGTTCCACGAGCGGCCAAAGCTCCTTGACCTCGCGCGGACCGATCACCTGGAACGGCACGCCGATCGTGTTCGCCGTGCCGCAATACTTCTGGTACTCGTCCATGCGCTCGCGGCGGGTCGCCATGCGCAGGTTGCCGGTCACGTGAAAGCTGACGTCCTGGCCGGTCTCGGCTTCGAGGCGCTTGTAGAGATCGACCGAGTACTTGTGCAGCTGGCCGACGGTGTAGCTCATGTTGAAGAGCGGCAGCAGGCCGGCGGCATGCCAGGTGGAACCGGCGGTCAGTTCCGCGCGCTCCACCAGCACAACGTCCGACCAGCCTTTCTGCGCCAGGTGGTACAGGGTGCTGACGCCGACCACGCCGCCGCCGATCACGACCACCCGCGCATGAGTCTTCATCGGCAGCCCATCCCCTGATTTCGTCCCCGGCACCGAAGTGTAGCCGCTGGCGCGGGACCGACAGCCCCAAAAGCGACAGATTTATGTCGGAATCAGACATCCGGGCCGGCGCCGATGGCATACTGAAATCGCCATGCGAAGCCCCGGCGACAGCGCGAAACAGGCCCCCGCTCTGCAGAAAAGCCGGTACGCATTCCTGACCCTGCCGAACTACTCGCTGATCGCGGTCTCGAACGCGGTCGAGCCGCTGCGCATGGCCAACCGGGTCGCGGGCCAGGTCGTCTACGACTGGTCGATCGTGAGCCTGGACGGCCGCCCGGTGCTCGCGAGCAGCGGCCTCGACCTGGCGCCGACCATCGCTCTCGACAAGCTCGGCAAGGTGGACATCCTGTTCGTCTGCGGCGGCATCAACGTCCGCGACGCGGTGTCGGCGCCGTTGCTCACGGCGCTGCGCCGCCTCGCGGATCGCCGGGTCGCGCTCGGCGGCTTGTGCACCGGCGGCTATGCGCTGGCGCGCGCCGGCCTGCTCGATCATTACCGCGCCACGATCCACTGGGAGAACCTGCCGGCACTGCGCGAGGAGTTCCCGCGCGTGCAGATCAACGACCAGGTGTTCAGCATCGACCGAGATCGCTACACCTGTTCCGGCGGCACGGCGCCGCTCGACCTGATGCTGAACCTGATACAGCTGAAGCACGGCCCGCAGATCTCGCAGCGCGTGTCCGAGCAGTTCGTGCTGGAACGGGTGCGCAGCGCCGAGGACCGCCAGTACGTTCCGCTGCGCGCGCAGCTCGGCGCCTCGCATCGCAGCATGATCAAGGTCGCGGAGCTGATGGAGGAGCACATCGAGAAGCCGCTGTCGCTGGATCGCATCGCGCGCACCACCGGGCTGTCGCGCCGCCAGATCGAGCGCCTGTTCCGGCGCCACCTCGGCTGCGTGCCGAAGCGGTATTACCTCGAGATGCGGCTGCGCCGGGCGCGCGAGCTGCTGCTGCAGACGGCGATGCCGATCATGGACGTGACCACTTCCTGCGGCTTCAAGTCGCCGCCGCATTTCTCGCGATGCTACCGCAACCAGTTCGGTCATCCGCCGAGCGCAGAGCGGCAAATCCACCGCGCCGGGACGGCACTGGCGGCCACGCCCGGGCGCCTTGGCCCGTAGCGCCCCGGCAGCCCCCGGAACCGCATCCCGGTTCGCGGGTCCCATGTCGCGCGTGGACACGCCGTTGTCGCGAAGCGGCCAGTCCCCCGGGGGCCTGCCGCATAACATTCCACCCACGGATCGAAGCGGAGTTGACCTCGATGGCTGAACCAGCGGATGGCGAATTCGACCTGCGGACGCTCGACGACAAGGAGCTCACCGAGCAGGTCCATGACGACCTGTACAACGGCCTGAAGGCCGAGGTCGAAGAAGCAACCCGCATCTTCCTCGAGCGCGGCTGGTCCCCGGAACGCACGCTCAACGACGGCCTGGTCGAGGGCATGCGCATCGTCGGCATCGACTTCCGCGACGGCATCCTGTTCGTGCCCGAGGTGCTGCTCGCCGCGAACGCGATGAAGGGCGGCATGGAGATCCTGAGGCCGCTGCTCGCCGAGACCGGCGTCGAACCGATCGGCAAGATCGTGATCGGCACGGTCAAGGGCGACATCCACGACATCGGCAAGAATCTCGTGTCGATGATGCTGGAGGGTGCGGGCTTCGAGGTCGTCGACCTCGGCATCAACAACTCGGCGGAAAAATACCTGGCCGCGCTCGAACAGCACCAGCCCGACTTCCTTGGCATGTCGGCGCTGCTGACGACGACCATGCCCTACATGAAGGTCGTGATCGACGAGTTGAAGGCAAAGAACCTGCGCGACAAGTACATCGTCCTCGTCGGCGGCGCGCCGCTCAACGAGGAGTTCGGCAAGGCCGTGGGCGCCGACGCCTATTGCCGCGACGCCGCCATCGCGGTGGAGACCGCCAAGAAGCTGATTGCGGCGCGCCGTGCGGCGGCGCACGCGAGCTGAACGGATTGCCGCGGCAGTGGACACACCGGCCAGGAAACTGATCATCGCCTGTGGCGCGCTGGCGCACGAGATTGCGGCGCTGCGTCGTGCCAACGGCTGGACCGCGATCGACGTCGTCTGCCTGCCGCCCGAGCTGCACAACCGGCCGGAGCGGATCGCGGAGGCCGTGCGCGAAAAAATCCGCGCGCACCGCGATGACTATGCCGACATCTTCGTCGCCTATGGCGACTGCGGCACCGGCGGCGCGCTCGATGCGGTGCTGCGCGAGGAAGGCATCGAGCGGATTGCGGGCGCGCACTGCTACGAGTTCTTCGCGACGCCGGCGGTGTTCGCGGCGCTCGCCGAGGCCGAACCCGGCACTTTCTACCTGACCGATTTCCTGCTGCGCCATTTCGAGCGCCTGGTCATCGGCAGTCTCGGCATCGACCGGCACCCGGAGCTGCTGCCCACTTACTTCGGCAATTACCGCCGCCTGGTCTACCTGGCCCAGGCGCCGAAGCCGGAATCAGAAGCAGGGGCGCGCGCCGTCGCCGCACGGCTCGGGCTCGAGTACCGGTTCCAGGCAACGGGCTACGGTGGCCTGGAAAAGAGCCTGGCCGCATTTGCCGGCCGTCCGCAGGCTGTTCAATGGCGAGCCTGACGCTGATCCTCTGGCGCGACATTCCCGCGCAGGTCGTGGTCAAGCGCGGCCGCGAAACTGCCAAGGCGAAACTCTCGGCCCGGTTCGAGCAGGCCATTGACCGCGCCGCGATGCGCGCCGGCAAGGGCAGCTCCGATGCCTACCTGGCGGAATGGCGGCGCAGTGACGCGACCCCCTGCAGTGACGACATCGAAAAAGAGGCCGCCGCCGAAGCCGCCCGGATCGAGGCAAGGTACAGCGACCAGGATCTCGAGCGCCTGATCCGCGCCAAGGGCGTTGACGAGACGCGCGCGGATCCCCAGCCTCCGTCCGCCGGCTGAGATTCCGGCGATGTACCGCGTGCGGCTGTGGTCGGTGCGCCATGCGCGTGGGCTCAATCGTTTCTATCGCTGGCTCGAATCCGCGCTCGTGGCCGCGGCGCCCCTGTGGCGGGCCATCGGTTACCGGCGTCTCGACCGGCCGGTCGCCGCGCTCGAGCGCACGGTCAAGGGATTCCTGTTCGACTGCCGGATGTGCGGGCAATGCGTGCTGACCTCGACCGGCATGTCCTGCCCGATGAACTGCCCGAAGAACCTCCGCAACGGCCCATGCGGCGGGGTGCGCGCAAACGGCGATTGCGAAGTGAAGCCGGAGATGAAGTGCGTGTGGGTGCTCGCCTGGGAGGGCGGCCAGCGCATGCCGGGCGGCGTCGGGGCGATGCGCAACCTGCAGCCCGCAGTCGACCAGCGCCTGCAGGGCAGTTCCTCGTGGCTGCGGGTCGTGCGCGAAAAGACCGGGGAGAGCGCGTGAAGTTCGAGGACGAACCGGTTCCCGGCTATCCGCTGCCGATCCTCCCCGGGCACGTCTCTCCCGGGCGCTTCGAGCGAGTGCTGCGCGCGGGCTGGTTCGCGGTGACCGCGGAACTCGCGCCGCCCGACTCCGCCGATCCCGACGAGGTCTACCGCCGCGCGCGGGTCTTCGACGGCTACGCCGACGCCATCAACGCGACCGATGGCAGCGGCGCGAACTGCCACATGTCGAGCCTGAGCGTGTGCGCGCTGCTGACGCACGTCGGTTACGCGCCGGTGATGCAGATTTCCTGCCGCGACCGCAACCGCATCGCAATCCAGGGCGACATCCTGGGCGGCGCGGCGATGGGCGTCTGCAACATCCTCTGCATCACCGGCGACGGCGTGCAGGCGGGAGACCACCCGCAGGCGCGGCCGGTGTTCGACCTCGACAGCGTGTCGCTGCTCGGGATCGCAAGGACGCTGCGCGACGATCACCATTTCGAGAGCGGCCGGAAGATCAGCATGGCGCCGCGCGTGTTCCTCGGCGCCGCCGCGAATCCGTTTGCCGAGCCGCTCGACTGGCGGCCCCTGCGGCTCGCCAAGAAGATCGCCGCCGGCGCGCAGTTCATCCAGACGCAGTACTGCTTCGATATTCCCCGGCTGAGGCGGTTCATGACGCACCTGGAGGAGCTCGGATGCATTGACCAGGCTTTCCTGCTGGTCGGCGTCGGGCCGTTGCGCTCGGCGAAGGCCGCCGAGTGGATGCGCACGCATGTGCCGGGCCTGCACATCCCGGACGAGGTGATCCGGCGCCTCGCCGGCGCCCAGGATCCGGCGCGCGAAGGGCGCAATCTCTGCGTCGAGCTGATCCAGGAGATCCGCGCGATCCGCGGCGTGCACGGCGTGCACGTGATGGCCTACCGGCAGGAAGAATCCGTCGCCGAGGTGATCGAGCGATCGGCCGTGCTGGCAGGGCGTGTGCCCTGGTACCCGGCGCGCGATACTGCGCAAGTTCCAGACAAGGCAGCCACATGACCGATACCGTCGTCAGTTCCGCCACCCGCGAAGTCGTCATCGGCTTCGACCGGCCCTTCGTCATCATCGGCGAGCGCATCAACCCGACCGGCCGCAAGCTGCTCGCGGCCGAAATGGCCGCGGGCGATTTCAGCCGCGTCGAGTCGGACGCGCGCGCGCAGGTCGAGGCCGGCGCGCACATGCTGGACGTCAATGCCGGCATCCCGCTCGCCGACGAGCCCGCGATCCTGGCAAAGGCCATCCAGCTCGTGCAGTCGATCACCGACCTGCCGCTGTCGATCGACTCCTCGATCGTCGCCGCGCTCGAGGCGGGGCTTTCCGTCTACCAGGGCAAGGCGCTGGTCAACTCGGTCACCGGCGAGGAGGAGCGCCTGGAACAGGTGCTGCCGCTGATCAAGAAGTACGGCGCCGCCGTGGTCGCCATCTCGAACGACGAGACCGGCATCTCGGAGGACCCGGACGTGCGCTTCGCGGTCGCGAAGCGGATCGTCGAGCGCGCGGCGGACCACGGCATCCCGCGCAGCGACATCGTGGTGGATCCGCTGGTGATGCCGATCGGCGCGATCAACCAGGGCGGCGTGCAGGTGATGCGGCTCGTGCGGCGCCTGCGCGAGGAGCTGAAGGTGAACACCACCTGCGGCGCCTCGAACATCAGCTTCGGCCTGCCGAACCGCGATGGCATCAACAGCGCGTTCCTCACCATGGCGATCGCCTCCGGCCTCACTTCCGCGATCACCAACCCGCTGCACGTGGAGACGGTCCGCGCCTGCCTGGGGGCCGACGTCATGATGGGCCACGATCCGCACTGCGAGCGCTGGATCCGCCGGTTCCGCGAGGAGCCGCCGCCCGGTGCGGAAGGCGAACCCGGCCGCGGCCGGCGCGAACGTGGCCGCAGGCCGCGGGCATAGCAGGCCGCGGGCGTAGCGGCGCGCGCGTGAACAACGAGCCATGAGCGACAACGACCCGCTGGTCGTCTTCATGCCCTCCGGCAAGCGCGGACGCTTCCCGGTGGGCACGCCGCTGCTGCAGGCGGCGCGCGCGCTCGGCGTGGATGTCGATTCGGTCTGCGGCGGACGTGGCATCTGTGGCCGTTGCCAGGTGGAGATCGCCGAGGGCGAATTCGCAAAGCACGGCATCCGTTCCGGTACCGGCTGCGTCTCGCCGGTCTCCGCCGTGGAAACGCGTTACGCGAGCCGCCGCGTGATGCTGCCCGGACGCCGTCTGTCCTGTTCGACGGAGTTGCTGCGCGACGTGGTCGTGGACGTCCCGCCCGAAAGCCAGGTGCACCGGCAGGTCGTGCGCAAGGACGCCGATGCGCGCGAGATCAAGCTCAATCCGGTCGTCCGCCTGCACTACGTCGAGGTGCGCGAGCCCGACATGCAGGATCCCTCGGGCGACCTGCGCCGGTTGATGGAGGCGCTCGAGCGCGAATGGCGGCTCGGCGGCCTCGCCTGCGACCTCGCGGTGCTGCGCGACCTGCAGCCGGCGCTGCGCAAGGGGCAATGGAAGGCGACGGTGGCCGTGCACGGCGGCAAGCAGATCATCGCCGTGTGGCCGGGATTCCGCGACCGCGCTTTCGGCATGGCGGTGGATGTCGGTTCCACGACCGTCGCCGCTCATCTCTGC
Organism: Steroidobacteraceae bacterium; assembly: GCA_050179155.1. Lineage (GTDB taxonomy): Bacteria > Pseudomonadota > Gammaproteobacteria > Steroidobacterales > Steroidobacteraceae > SCUD01. The sequence continues at coordinate 9,662 of JBFXFJ010000019.1, read as the reverse complement.
AATCTCGAGACCGGCGAGCTGGTCGCGGCCGCCGGCATCATGAATCCGCAGATCCGCTTCGGCGAAGACCTGATGAGCCGCGTGTCCTACGCGATGATGAATCCCGGTGGCGCGCTCGCGATGACCGACGCGATCCGCGGCGCCCTCTCCGCGCTCGCGGCCGACCTCGCGCGCGCGGCGAAGATCGAGCCCGTGGACATTCTCGAGCTGGCGCTCGTCGGCAACCCGATCATGCATCACCTGGTGCTCGGCATCGACCCGGTGGAGCTCGGCGGCGCGCCATTTGCGCTCGCGGTAGATCATTCGCTGACGCTGCGCGCCTCGTCGCTCGGCATCGCCGTGCATCCCGATGCGCGCATCTACGTCCTGCCCTGCATCGCGGGGCACGTCGGCGCCGACGCGGCCGGCATGATCCTCGCCGAGCGCCCGGATCAGGGCGCGGAGATGACGCTGCTCGTCGACGTCGGCACCAATGCCGAGATCGTGCTCGGCAACCGCGACCGGCTGCTCGCCTGCTCGAGCCCGACCGGCCCGGCCTTCGAAGGCGCGCAGATCAGCTGCGGGCAGCGCGCGGCGCCCGGCGCGATCGAGCGCGTGCGCATCAATGCCGAAACACTCGAACCCCGCTACCGGGTGATCGGCAGCGAGCTGTGGTCGAACAACCCGGCATTCGCTGCCGCCACGGTGGCGACCGGCGTCACCGGCGTCTGCGGCTCGGGCATCATCGAGGTGATCGCCGAGATGTACCTCGCCGGCATCATCAACCAGGACGGTGTCATCGATGGGCGGCTCGCGGAACGCAGCGACCGCATCGTCGCCGACGGCCGCACGTTCTCCTATGTCCTGCACCGCGGCGACGTGCCGATGCAGATCACGCAGAACGACGTGCGCGCGATCCAGCTCGCGAAGGCCGCCCTGCACGCAGGCATCCGCCTGCTGATGGATCACCTCGGCATCGAGCGCGTGGATCGCATCGGGCTCGCCGGCGCCTTTGGCAGCCACATCGACCCGAAATATGCGATGGTCCTCGGCATGATCCCGGACTGCGCGCTTCCGCGGGTCGCGTCGGTCGGCAATGCCGCCGGCGCCGGCGCGCGCATCGCGCTGCTCGATGCGACCGCGCGCACGGCGATCGAGGACCTCGTGCGGCGCGTGGAGAAGATCGAGACCGCGATCGAGCCGCGGTTCCAGGCGCATTTCATCGACGCGATGGCGATCCCGCACAAGACCGCCGCGTACCCGGAGCTGCGCAAGGTCGTGACACTGCCGGAGGCGAAGGAATCGGCGGCACAGGGCGCGACCCGGGGCCGGCGCGGACGCAGACCGACGGCCCCCTGAGGGGCGGGATTGCCACATGGGCGCGCTCGACACCGTCATCCTGTTCGCCTACCTCGCGCTGATGGTTGGCATCGGCGTCTATGCCCAGCGCCGGCACCAGAACATCGAGGACTATTTCGTGGCGGGCCGGCGCATGGGCCCCGTCACGATCGCCTGCCTGTGGATCGCGGCCTGGATCGGCGGCGCAGCCGTCGTCGGCACCTCGTCGCGCGTTTACGAGTTCGGCGTCACCGGCGTCTGGTATGTCCTGGCACAGGCCATCGGCTGCCTGCTGTTCGGCCTCTTCATGGCGAAGCGCGTCAAGCAACTCGGCGACCGTCACCAGCACCTCACCTACCCGGATTTCATCGAGCAGCACTACGACAGCCGCACGCGCGTGGTGGCGACCATCACGACCATCCTGGCATTCACCGCATATTCCGCCGGCCAGCTCGCCGCCGCCGCGGCGATCCTGCAGGTGCTGCTCGGCTGGGACTACACCCTGTCGTTGCTGCTGGCCGGTGCGATCGTGATTCTCTACACCGCGATCGGCGGATACCTGGCCGTGACCTACACCGACTGGGTGCAGGTTGCGTTGCTGCTGCTCGGGGTCGTGGTGGTCGGCATTCCGGTTGCGATCTCGCAGGCGGGCGGCTGGGCCGACATGCAGGCCGCGCTGCCCGCCACCCACTACGATCTCGGCGCCCAGGGCTGGGACCGGATCTCGGCGCTCGTGGTTTCGATGGTGCTCGCTTTCTTCGTGGGAATGGACAGCTTCTCCCGCTGCTTTGCCGCGCGTGACGCGGCAACCGCGCGCAACGGCACGCTGCTGGCCGTTTTCCTGATCCTGCCGCTCGCGGTCGCGGCGACGTGGCTCGGCCTCGCGAGCGCCGTGCTCTACCCGGACCACGCCGGCAGCGCCGGCATCCTCACGACCTTCGTGCTGGACTCCTTTCCCATCGGCCTGAAAGGCCTGATGGTGATCGCCATCCTGTCGGCCATCATGTCGACCGCGGACATCTGCATCCTCACGGCCTCGGCGAACTACACGCGCGACATCCACCAGCGCTACATCCAGCCGGACATCGCCCCGCGCGCGATGCTGCGCCTCGGCACGCTGGCGTCGGCAGTCGCGGGGTTGCTGGCCCTGCTGATGGCGTGGAAGATGCGCGACATCATCGACATCCTGCAGCTCGGGTTCACGATCAACTCGGCGGCGCTGTTCCTGCCGACGATCGCTGCCATCTACTGGGACCGTGTGCCGGCAGGCGCGGCGTTCTGGAGCATCAGCGCATCGCTTGCGACCGTGATCATGTGGCGCGTGGCGGCCGATGCGGGACTCGGCGGCTGGTTCGCCATTGATCCGCTGTGGCCGGGGCTGCTGGTATCCGCGGTGTTGTTGACGGTACTCACCGCGTTTGCCCCGAGACGCGTTGCCAGGGCCGCCGCCTGAACGCGCCGCCGATGCGCATCGTGTTCGCCGAGATGCCCGAGGCCGCCGGCCGCGACCTGTCCATCGAGCGGCAGCATCTCCCGGCCGATGCGCGCATCGAATGCTTCACTTATACGGGCGACCCGCGCGCGCTCATCGCCGCCTGCCGCGACGCCGACGCGATCGTGACCGACTACGTCCCGTTCGATCGCGACGTGCTGCAGCAATTGAAACGTTGCCGGATCATCTCGGTGCAGGCGACCGGCTGGGATTGCGTGGATGTGCGCGCTGCGGCGGATGCCGGCATCCGCGTGAGCAGCGTCGGGGAATACTGCACGAACGAGGTCGCGGACCACACGCTCGCGCTGCTGCTGGCGCTCAATCGAAAGCTGCTCGCGTATCACCGCCAGGTGCGGGAGGGCCGCAGCTGGCGCTGGAACGAAGTCCGCGGCGTGCGTCGCCTCGCCGGCCAGACGCTGGGCCTGGTTGGCTTCGGCCACATCGGCCAGGCGGTCTGCCGCCGCGCGCAGGGTTTCGGGCTCTCGGTCCTGGCCTTCGATCCGCTGATGGATGCGGCGACGGCTGGGCGGTCCGGTGCGCGCGCGGTGAGCTTCGAGGAACTGCTGGCCGGGTCGAACATCATCAGCCTGCACTGCAACCTCAGCGACACCAGCCGGGGATTGTTGAACCGCGCCGCATTCGCCCGCATGAGCCGCAAGCCCTTGCTGCTGAACGTCGCGCGTGGCGGCCTGATCGTCGAAGCCGACTTGGTGGAAGCCCTCGACCGGGGACTCGTCGCCGGCGCGGCGCTCGACGTGCTGGCGCAGGACTCGCCGGACTTGTCGCACCATCCGCTCGCCGGCCGGGACGACGTGCTGCTGACGCCGCACGTGGCGTTCTATTCCGAATCGGCACTGGAGGACCTGCGGCGCATCTCGGTGCAGAATGTCCGGTCATTCCTCGAAGGCCGCCCGGACGAAGTCCGGCTGGTGCCTCCGCCGGAGGGCGGAACATGAGCCTGGCTGCCACATTCGACGGCGCGCCCGAGCAGGGCACGATCAATTTCAGTGTCGGCCAGCCCTCCGCCGACCTGCTGCCATTGAAACTGCTGCGGGGCGCCTGCGAGCGTTTTTTCGCCGGCGCCCAGCCGCTTGAGCTGAACTACGGCGAGCGCCAGGGGGATGCGCGGTTTCGCGCGGTGCTCGCGGCGTTCCTGCGCGACTCCGGCGGCGTAGAAGTCGACCCACAGTCGCTGATGCTGACCGGGGGAATCTCGCAGGCGCTGGACTTTGCCTGCAGCCGCTTTACTCGGCCCGGCGACACCGTGTTCGTCGAGGAACCGAGCTATCCCTACTCCTTCCCGATCTTCCGCGACCATGGATTGAAGATCGTCGGCATTCCGCTGGACGGGGAAGGCATGGATCTCGCCGAGTGCGAACGCCAGCTCGCGGCGCATCGCCCGAAGCTGCTCTACACGATCCCGTCATACAACAACCCGACCGGACAGACGCTCGGTCAGGAGCGTCGCAAGCGCCTGGTTGAACTGAGCCGCAAGCACGATTTCATCATCGCGGCCGACGAGGTCTACCAGTTGCTGTATCACGGCGCGCCGCCGCCGGCGTCGTTCGGCACGTTCATTGGCCGCGGCAACGTGCTCTCGTTCGGGTCGTTCTCGAAGATCCTGGCGCCCGGCCTGCGGCTCGGCTGGATCCAGGCAAGCGCGGAACTGATGCGCACCCTCACGGCCAGCGGCGTGCTGGTGAGCGGCGGCAACTTCAATCACTTCACGTCGCACATCGTCCGGCAGTTGCTGGAGAACGGGGAACTCGGGCCCTTCGTCGCAGGGCTGCGCTCGAGTTACGCGGCGCGGGCAGCGGCGATGGACGCGGCGCTACGCGCGCACCTCGGCGGCGTCGCGACCTGGAGGAAGCCGCTGGGCGGGTATTTCTTCTGGGTCGAGTTGCCCGCGAACATGGATGCGGCGGCGCTGCAGGAGGCAACTCGCGCGGCCGGCACCGGCTTCCTGCCGGGCGCCGCCTGTTCCACTGTCGGTGGACTGACGAACTGCCTGCGACTCAGCTTCGCCCACTACAGCGCGCCGGACATTCACGAGGGTGTTGCACGCTTCGGTCGGGCCCTCAGCCGATGAAATCGCTCAAGTCGTCTCTCGACAACCCGCGGCTGCGGCAGGCCGCCATCGCGATGAACCGCAACGACATCCCGCAGGCGGAGCGGCTGCTCAAGGCGCATCTATTCGAGGTGCCGACCGACGTGCCGGCGATCCGCATGCTCGCCGAGGTGGCCATGCGCTGCGGCCGTGACGAGGATGCCCGGAAGCTCCTCGAGCGCTGCCTCGAACTCGCGCCGGATTTCGCGCCGGCGCGTTACCAGTTCGCACTGTTGCTGCAGCGGCGGAATGACCCTTCGGCCGCGCTCGTCGAGGCGGAGCGCCTCCTGGCGGCGGAACCGCGTAATCCCGGTTACCGCAATCTCGTTGCCGTGATTCTGAGTCGCATCGGTGAGTACGAGCGCTCCAGCCGGATCTATGCGGACCTCGTAAGGGAGTACCCGGCCAACGCCAAGATCTGGCACAGCTACGGTCACGTACTCAAGACGGCGGGCCGGCAGGACGAGTGCATAGCCGCCTACCGTCGCGCCATTGCACGCGCCCCTGCCTTCGGCGAGGCGTACTGGAGCCTTGCCAATCTCAAGACCTTTCGCTTCACGGAAACCGACCTCGCCGCGATGCAGGCGGGCGTTGCGGACCCCGCGACCGACGACGGGAACCGCGTGCACCTGCATTTCGCCCTCGGCAAGGCCTATGAAGATGCGGGTCAGTACGCCGCCTCCTTCGAGCACTACGCGCAAGGCAATGCATTGCACCGCGCGCGCCAACCCTACAACGCGGATCACAATACGAAACGCATCAAGCGGCTGAAGGCCATTTTCACTCGCGAGTTCTTCGCCTCACGCGCGGGCATGGGCTGTCCGGACCCGAGCCCGATCTTCATCGTGGGCATGCCCCGTGCCGGCTCCACCCTGCTGGAGCAGATTCTCTCCAGCCACACGGCGGTCGAAGGCACCAGCGAGCTGCCCGAGATGATCACGATGGCGCGGGAGTTGCGCGACCTGGCGGAATCCGAGGACGTCGGAGCCTATGCGGAAGCGCTCGCCACCATGAAACCGGAGGCGCTCCGGGAACTCGGGGAGCGGTACCTGGAAAACACACGCGTGCACCGGAAGACGGGCCGCCCGCATTTCATCGACAAGATGCCCAACAACTTCCTGCACGTGGCGATCATCCAGCTCGCCCTCCCGGGCGCGAAGATCATCGATGCTCGCCGCCACCCGATGGCCTGCTGCTTTTCGAACTTCAAGCAGCACTACGCCCGTGGCCAGCGTTTCAGCTATGACCTTGCCGACGTGGGCCGCTTCTACCGCGACTACGTGGACCTCATGGAGCATTTCGACGCGGTGCTGCCGGGGCGCATCCACCGGGTGATCTATGAACGCGTCGTCGAGGATACGGAGTCGGAGGTCCGCAGGCTGCTGGACCATTGCGCCCTGCCCTTTGAGCAGGATTGCCTGCGTTTCTTCGACAACGAGCGCCCGGTGCGGACGGCAAGCTCCGAGCAGGTCCGGCAGCCCATCTACCGTGACGGCCTGGACCAGTGGCAGCACTATGATGAGTGGCTCGGCCCACTCAAGGAGGCGCTTGGCCAGGTGCTGAGCTCCTACCCCGACGTCCCGCGCTTCGACTAGCTGTTGTGCCGATGCGACTTCCCGTTGCCGGACTTTGCATTTTATTCAGCTTTAGGCGTAGTCTCTGCCGGATCGATCACCAGGGGGACCTTCCATGCATTCCAGCCTGACCCGCACTCCGGTCGCGACCGCCGTCCTGCTTGCACTCGGAATTCCGACCGCCGTCGCTCAGGAAACCAGCGCGCTAGGCGAAGTCATTGTCACCGCGCAGAAGCGCGAGCAGAGCCTGCAGGACGTTCCGATCAGCCTTGACTCCCTGGGCGAGGAAAAGCTCGAACAGCTGAATGTCCAGAACTTCAAGCAATACGTCCAGTTCCTGCCGACCGTGACGATGGCGCCGTCGCTCGGCGCGGGTGCCGGCTACAGCGCGGTTTACATGCGCGGCATTGCGACGGGCGGCGACGGACAGGCGACGACTTCGCTGCCAAGCGTCGGCATGTACCTCGACGAGCAGCCGATCACCACCGTGCAGGGCAACCTTGACATACACCTGTATGACATCGCGCGCGTCGAGGCGCTCGCCGGGCCGCAGGGCACGCTGTACGGCGCGAGCTCGCAGGCCGGCACGATCCGAATCATCACCAACAGGCCTGACCCTTCTGGATTCAAGGCCGGCTATGCGCTGGAAGGCAACATGGTCGACGGCGATGAGATGGGTTACGTCGCGGAAGGATTCGTCAACTTACCCGTCGGCGAAAAGGCCGCGCTGCGCCTGGTGGGATGGTCGGCTCACGACGCCGGATGGATCGACAACAAGCTTGGCACGCGTACCTACCCGATCGACCAGGAAACCACTGACGACGACTTCGTCACGTCGAACGACGAGTACGTCGAGAAAAACTACAACACAATCGACACAATCGGCGCGCGCGCGGCGCTGCGCGTCAACCTGAACGACAACTGGACGGTGACTCCGAGTCTCCAGTACCAGAAGCAGGAACAGGAAGGCTCCTGGGGCGATGACATCAACGACGTCATGGCAAGCGGCGACCACGCGGTGGCGCACTTCCGTGAGGAGTACTCAAACGACGAGTGGTACCAGGCCGGGGTCACCATCGAAGGTTCGATGGGCGGCATCGACATCGTCTATTCGGGCAACTATCTTGATCGCGACCAGGACGGTGCGTTCGATTACTCGGATTACTCGTTCTTCTACGACAGTTACTACACCTCGGGCTTCTTCGGAGAACTGTTCGTTGACGACGACGGAAACCAGCTGAATCCGGACGCGCAGTTCATGAACGATGATCAATACAAGAAACAGAGCCATGAGCTGCGAATCAGCACGCCACAGGACAAGCGCGTGCGAGGCCTGCTCGGCTTCTTTTACCAGAAGCAGGAACACGACTTCTACCAGGAGTTCGGCCGGATCGAAGGTTTGACGCAGGAACTGCTGCTCAACCGGGATGAGCCGAATTCACCCCAGTACCCGGGTGTGGTGTACCTGAACAGCATGGATCGCAAGGACACGGACAAGGCCGTGTTCGGCCAGCTCGCCTTCGACATCACGGACCAGCTGGAATTGTCAGTCGGCGCGCGCTATTTCGAGCCGGAAGTCACGCTCAAGGGCTTCTTTGGCTTCAGCCTCGGGTTCTGGGAGGCCGGATGGACCAGCCAAACCGGGGAGCGCCAGTGCGATCTCATCGGCGTTGGTCAGGCAGACCGGGGGGATGCGCCCTGCTTCAACGTCAACAAAGGCATCAAGGAAGACGACTGGGTCGGTCGCGTGAACCTCAGCTGGAAACCGACGGATGCCGCGATGCTCTACGCCACGTGGTCGGAGGGCTATCGCCCCGGCGGCGTGCAGCGTAATCCGTTCGCGGGCGACTACGTTTCAGATTTCCTGACAAACTGGGAGTTGGGCTGGAAGGCGCGCTTTGCGGACGACCGGCTGCAGTTGAACGGCGCGATATTCCTCGAGCAATGGGATGACATCCAGATCTCCTTCCAGGGCGACAACGGCATCACGCAGGTGGACAACGGTCCGAAAGCCGAGGTCAAGGGTATCGAGACACAACTCGACTGGCTGCCGACCGATCAGCTCCGTATCAGTGCCGCGCTTGCGTACTACGACAGCGAGCTGAAAGACGATTACTGCGACTTCGTCAATGGGGTGTGCGCCAACTTGAACGCCCCGGCTGGAACGGCGCTGCCGCTCACGCCCGATTTCAAGGCCAACTTGGTCACGCGCTATACGTTCCCGCTCGGCAATTTCGAGGCACACGTGCAGGGTGCGCTTGCGTACCAGACGAGCCGCGCTTCGATCCTGGAGATCGCCGCCAACGACCTGTACGGCGACATCCCATCCACCACGTTCCTGGATCTCGCGTTCGGCGTTCAGAACGAGAAGTACGCGGTTGAACTCTTCGTGGCGAACGCCACCGACGAGGATGGCGCTCTTCACATCACGAGCGAATGCACGCCGGCAAAGTGCGGCGTACAGCCCTACCGAGTGCAGAGCAGGCCGCGCACGATCGGGATCCGGTTCTCGCAGGAGTTCTGAGGCAGGACTGCCTCGTGAAGGAAGGGGCGCCGCAAGGCGCCCCTTTTCTTTTCGGCGCCGGCTAGACGTTCGAATCCGGGAACGACGCCTTGCGCCGGTTCATGTAATCGAGCAGCGCCTCGTCAACGGCGGGATCGAGCGGCGGCGCGACGTATTCCTCGAGCTGTTTCTTCCACAACCCGTTTGCGCGGATCGTCATGTCCTTGCGGCCTTCCGCGTCCCACTGCTCGAAGCTGTTGTTGTCCGCAAGCGGCGAGCGGTAGAAGGCCGTCTCGAAGTTCGCGAGCGTGTGCGCGCAGCCGAGGAAATGCTTGCCGGGCCCGACCTCGCGGATCGCATCCAGCGCCTGGCCGTTGTCCGAGAGATCAACCCCGGCCAGCAGCGTGTGCATCATCCCCGCCTGGTCCACGTCCATCACGAATTTCTCGTAGCCCATCGCCAGCCCGCCCTCGAGCCAGCCGGCGACGTGCAGCACGAAGTTGACGCCGGCGAGGCAGGTGGGCAGCAGCGTCTGCGCCGACTCGAAGGCGGCCTGCGCGTCCGGGATCTTGGAGGCGCACAGGCTGCCGCCGGAGCGGAACGGCACGCCGAGCCGGCGCGCGAGCGCGGCCATGATGTAGAGCACGAGCGCGGGTTCCGGCGTGCCGA
>JBFXFJ010000018.1:0-31166 GCA_050179155.1 Steroidobacteraceae bacterium | reverse complement strand
TCGAAGGCGGCCTGCGCGTCCGGGATCTTGGAGGCGCACAGGCTGCCGCCGGAGCGGAACGGCACGCCGAGCCGGCGCGCGAGCGCGGCCATGATGTAGAGCACGAGCGCGGGTTCCGGCGTGCCGAAGGTCGGCGCGCCGGACTGCATCGACAACGATGAGGCGAAGCTGCCGAGCACCATCGGCGCGCCCGGGTTCAGCAGCTGGATGAACGCCATGCCGGCCAATGCCTCGGCAAGCGTCTGGGTCGCCGTGCCGGCGACCGTGACCGGCGACATCGCGCCCGCCAGGATGAACGGCGTGACGATGCAGGCCTGGTTCGCGCGCGCGTACACCTTGAGCGCGCCGAGCATGGTCGCGTCGTAGGTCATTGGCGAATTGACGTTGATCAGGCTCACGATGACGGTGTTCGGCCTGCCGGTCGCCGCATCCAGGTAGCGGTCGCCGAACAGGATCCTCGCCATCTCGACCGTGTCCTTCGCGCGCTCCGGGTGGGTCACGGAGCCCATGAAGGCCTTGTCGCTGTACTTCATGTGGCTGTAAACCATGTCGAAGTGGCGCTTGTTGACCGGCAGGTCCACGGGCTCGCAGATGGTCCCGCCGGAGTGGTGCAGCGACTTCGACAGGTAGGCGAGCTTCACGAAGTTGCGGAAATCCTCGATGCGCGCGTAGCGCCGCCCCTCGTCCAGGTTGTAGATGAAGGGCGAGCCATAGGCGGGAGCGAACACGGTGTTCGGGCCCCCGATCAGCACGCTGCGCGCGGGGTTCCTCGCATGCTGCGTGAACTCGCGCGGCGCGCTCGCCCGGATCAGCTCCCGGCACAGGCCTCGCGGCATGCGCACGCGCTCGCCCTGCACGTCCGCGCCCGCGGCCTTCCAGATCGCGAGCGCCTCCGGGTCCTCGCGGAATTCGATGCCGATCTCCTCGAGGATCGTGTCGGCATTGTTCTCGACGAGCGCCAGCCCCTCCTCGCCGAGGACCTCGTAGCAGGGGATCTTGCGGGTGATGTACGGGACCGACTGGCCTGCGTGCGCGGCGCGCGCCACGCGCTTGGCATCGCGGGCGCTGGGCCGCCGGCCTGCGGCAGGTACGGTCTGCTTCTCGTCCAACTTCGCTCTCCTGCCACGCCAGGCCGGGCACCTGCCGTCGAGTATGGTGGCTGGAAACGCGTTGAAGTGGCCAGTTTGCGGCATCGGCTTGCTCTTGTGCGCCATCGCCGGGCCCGGCGGGGAATCCGTCGCGCCGGCAGGCGCAGCCGGCTTCAGACACAATGGCCGGGAACACCCAGGGAGCTGGCACCCGCCGCAGGCACGAACTTGCCCGCCTACGTCACGATCGATTCCTTCACCAATCCGCTCGATGCCCACATCGCCAAGGGGCTGCTCGAGAGCGAGGGCGTGCCGGCGATCCTCCATTCCGAGCACCACGTGTGGTCCAGCTGGCCGTACTCCTTTGCGCTGGGCGGCGTCGGGCTGCAGGTCCCCGAGGCCTTCGCGGACCAGGCGCGGGACCTGCTGGCCCGGCAGCGCGGGGGCGAGTTCGAGCGCGCGCTCGAGGAGCAGCAGGACGTCGTCGAGGAACGTTGCGGCTGCTGCGGCTCGACCGACCTGCGCTTCATCCGTTCGCCTTGGCTGGTGCTCTTGATGGTCGCGACGCTGGGCCTGAGCGGTGTAATCTTTCCGCCGGGCATCAAGGGCAGGAAGTGCAATGCCTGCCGCGCAGTCCAGTTGAACGCATAAACACGGCAAATGACGACTCTCTTCATCGGCTCGTCGGCGTCGGCCAAGACCCAGGCGCGCGCGATCATCCGGTCCTTCACCCGGCCCGGGTTGAAGTTCCTGCCCTGGTGGGACGCCTTCACGGCCGGCCGCACGCTGCTCAAGGATCTCGACCACATCCGCGGCCGCGTGGACGCCGCCCTGCTGGTGTTTTCTCCGGAATCGAGCACGCGCATCCGCAACAAGCGGCACGACCTGCCGAACCTCAACGTGCTGTTCGAGCTCGGCTATTTCTATGGCCACTTCGGCGAGAAGCGGGTCGCCATGATCAAGTACGGCAATTTCTACCTGCCCTCCGACCTCGGCGGCTATATTCACATCGCGGGCAGCCGCTCATTCCGGCGGGGCGCCGCCGTGCCGGTCGGCAAGCGGACCGGGCGCGAGTTCCAGCGCTGGATCGAGGCCCTTTGATGGCAGCCATGGCATGAACATCCGCCCGCCCAACCGCGTCACGCACACCTACACGCAGCACCTCGTCGCGCCGCCGGCCGCCGTGTTTCCGCTGCTCTGCCCGGTGCGCGAGGCGGACTGGATCGATGGCTGGAGTCCGCTGCTGGTCTTCAGCCACTCGGGTCTCGCCGAGCCGGACTGCGTGTTCGTGACCGATGCCGAGCCCTATGACGCGGTCTGGTTCATCACGCGGCACGAGCCGGAGCGCGGATTCGTCGAAATGATCAAGGTCACGCCCGACGTCACGGCCTGCAAGCTGACGATCCAGGTGCGCGCGGCGGGACCGGGCAGCGAGGCGGACGTCACCTACAGCCACACGAGCCTCGGCCCGCAGGGCGACGTGTTCGTGGCTTCGTTCACCGCGGAGTACTACGTACAATTCATGCGCGAATGGGAAGATCGCATGAATCATTACCTGGCCCACGGCACGGCGCTTCGCGCCGGCAACTGAGAGGATTTCCATGAGCGACAACATGACGCGCAAGGGCACCTGTTTCTGCGGCGCCGTCGAGGTGACCGCCACCGGCGAGCCGGCCGCAATGGGTTACTGTCATTGCGAGTCCTGCCGGCACTGGTCGGCCGGACCGGTGAATGCCTTCACCCTGTGGCCGCCGGCGGCCGTGAAGATCACGAAGGGCGAAGCCAACGTCGGCAGCTTTGCCAGGACGCCGAAGAGCATCCGCAAGTGGTGCAAGACCTGCGGCGGGCACCTCCTGACCGAGCATCCGGCCATGGGACTCACCGACGTCTATGCCGCGATCCTGCCGCAGCTTTCCTTCAAGCCCGGCCTGCACGTCTTCTACGAGGAAACCGTCCTGCACATCCACGACGGATTGCCAAAGCAGAAGGACGTGCCGAAAGAGCTCGGCGGCTCCGGCGTCACCCTCGCGGAGTGATGCTCATGATACCGTTGCGAGCCTTTCTGCTCGCCGCGCTCGTGGCCGTCACCACGCGCGCCGGCGCGGACGACTGCATCACGATGATCGGCACGGGCTCGGTCGGCAGCGCGCTTGGCCCGCGTTTCGCGGGCCTCGGTGAGCGGGTCGTCTATGGTTCCCGCACGCCCGATGCCGAGCGCATCGCGGCGCTGGTCGAGCGCACCGGCAATGGCACGACCGCGCTCGCTCCCGATGCGGCCGCGCGCGCCTGCAACACGATCGTGCTCGCCGTGCCGTTTGCGGCCGTCGAGCCGCTGCTGCGCTCATTCGGGAATCTCGACGGCAAGCTGATCATCGACGTGACCAACCCGCTCGGCGTCAGCGAGGGCCGTGAAGTGGCGATCGCGGTGCCGGCGGGCTCGGGCGGCGAGCTCGTGCAGTCGCTCGCGCCCGGTGCGCGCGTGGTCAAGGCATTCAACACCATCTACTACACGGTGATGGCAGTTCCCGAGACGGCCAGTGGCCCCGTCAGCGTGCTGATCTCCGGCGACGATGCCGCGGCCAAGGCCCGCGTCGCGAAGCTCGCTGCCGGCCTCGGCTTCGAGCCGGTGGACGTCGGCGGGCTTCGCACCGCGCGCTACACGGAGGCGATGGCGCTGCTGCTCGTGAGCCGCCTGGTCAGCGGCCAGAATCCGTTCGATTTCCAGCTGCACCCGTGGCCAGTGTCGCCGGCGCCGTGACTGTCGAGCGTGACTACTTCCTGGGGACTCACGACGAGGAACTCGCGCGCCTTGGCCTGCAGCATCGCGTGTGGCGTCCGGCCGTAGAGGACTGCTGGCGGCGGGCGGGCATTGCCTCCGGTGCACGCGTCCTCGATATCGGCGCAGGTCCGGGCTACGCAGCCGCGGATCTGGCGCAGATCGTCGGCAGCCGGGGGGAAGTCGTCGCAGTCGAGCGTTCGGCTCGCTTCGTCGAGGCCGGCCGCGGCATGTGTGCCGCTAACGGCTTCACCAACGTCCGCTATCACGAGCTTGACCTGATGACCGATACGCTGCCGGGCGGCGGTTTCGACTTCAGCTGGTGCCGCTGGGTGGCGTGCTTCGTGTCCTCACCCGCCCTGCTGCTCGACAAGATCGCAACCGCGCTGCGCCCGAGCGGCGTCGCGATCTTCCACGAGTACCTCGCCTACGCTACCTTCTCGTTCGCACCATCGCGACCGAAGCAGCAGGAGTTCGCGCAGCAGGTCATGAAGGGCTGGCGCGCTGCGGGCGGCGAACCAGACATCGCGCAACCGGTCATGCGGCTCCTGGAAGAACGCGGATTTGCGATACGCACGATGATTCCACGTATCTACGCCCTGCGGCCGGCCGACGAGATGTGGCAATGGCCGGCGTCATTTATCCGCATCCACCTGGAACAGCAGACAGCTCAGGGCGCCATTGAGGCGTCCTGGGCGGAAGCCGTGTCGCAGGAGTTCGCAGCCGCCGAATCAGATCCCGCGGCTGTGCTCATCACGCCGCTGGTGCTGCAGATCATCGCCGAAAAACTCTGACGGGGGACTGTCCCCTCTTAATGCCTCGCTGCGGCCATCCCTTCGCGCTCGTGCCGGTACTTGAACAGGAACGGGAACGCGAGCCCGAGCACCAGCGCATAGCCCGCGAACGAGAACCAGATGCTCTGCCAGTCCTTGACGCCATCCACCGTGTAGTGGTCGACGACCATGCCGGCCGCCATGCTGCCGATGAACGCGCCGAGCCCGTTGGTCATGACCATGAACAGGCCCTGCGCGCTCGCGCGGATCGTGGACTCCGCCTCGCGGTCCACGTACAGCGAACCGGAGATGTTGAAGAAGTCGAACGCCATGCCGTAGATGATCATCGAGAGGACCAGCATCCACAGCCCCGCGCCCGGGTCGCCGACCGCGAACAGGCCGAAGCGGAACACCCAGGCGAGGATGCTGATCAGCATGACGATCTTGATGCCGAAGCGCTGCAGGAAGAACGGGATCGTCAGGATGAAGAGCGTCTCGGAGATCTGCGAGATCGAGATCAGGATGTTCGGGTGCTGCACGCCGAACGAGTCGGGGTACGTGGTCGAGAAATCGGCGAGAAATGCGCCGCCGAAGGCGTTCGTGATCTGCAGCGCCGCGCCCAGCATCATCGCGAAGATGAAGAACACCAGCATCTGCGTGCGCCGGAACAGCACGAAGGCATCGAGCCCGAGCGCCGAGGCGAGGCTCTTCTTCGCAACGTCCCGTGCCGGCGGGCATTTCGGCATCGTGAAGCCGTAGAGGCCGAGGAACAGCGCGGCGCCGGCGCTGATGTAGAGCTGCAGCGCGCTCTTGGTCCAGCCCGCGAGATCCACCATCCACATCGAGACGATGAACCCGACCGTGCCCCAGACGCGGATCGGCGGGAACTTCTGGATGACGTTGAATCCCTGCTGCTCGAGCACCCGGTAGGACACGGCATTGTTCAGCGCGATGGTGGGCATGTAGACCATCGCATTCAGCAGCATGATGACGTAGAGCGTGTCGTAGTCGGTGACCGTGGACGCCCATAGCAGGAGTCCCGCACCCGCCAGGTGGAGGATTCCGTAGAGGCGCTCGGCGTTGAGCCAGCGGTCCGCGATGATGCCCATCAGGCCCGGCATGAACAGCGCCGCGACGCCCATCGTCGCGTAGATGCTGCCGACCTGCCCGCCGCTGAAGCCGAGCGTCACGATCATGTAGGCGCCGAGGGAGATCAGCCATGCCCCCCAGACGAAGAACTGCAGGAAGTTCATCACCGTCAGGCGCAATGCGATCCCCATGGTGACGCGATCCTTGCTTGCTAGTCTTCGTGGCGCGCGGATTTTCGGGGACTGAACATCGCGTTGCCGATCCAGCTGACGACGCTGACGATGATGGCGGCCCAGAACGCCGCCCAGAACCCGGAGATGCCCATTCCCGGCAGGAAGGCGGCGACCAGGCCCAGCATCGCGGCATTGACCACCAGCAGGAACAGGCCGAGCGTCAGCAGCGTGAACGGCAGCGTCAGCAGGACGGCGATCGGCTTGATGATTGCGTTGACCACGCCGAGCAGCAGCGCCGCCAGGATCAGCGTGACCGGGCTGCTGACGGAGATGCCGTCGACCCACTCGGTCGCCAGCCACAGCCCGAGGGCCGCGATCAGCACACGCAGAATGAAGTAGGCCATTGCCGTCAGCGTACGCGACGGCCGCGCCGGATGACAACGTCCACGGACTGGAGCAGGCCGGGGTCGCGCAGCACGTCGCCGCGCACGGCGATGATGTCGGCGAACTTGCCCGGCGCGAGGGTGCCGGTCTCATGGCCGACGCCCATCGCGACCGCGGCATCGTGGGTCGCCGCCTGGATCGCGCGCAGCACCGGAACGCCGCACTGGCGCACCCAGAAATCGATCTCCTGCCAGGTGGCGCGTGAATGCAGGTGCCCGGGCGCGCCGGCATCGGAGCCGAGCAGCAGGGTCAGCTTCGCGTCCTCGAGCTGCCGGAGCCTGGTGCAGATCGACTGTGACCTGATCGCCGGCATCTCGAAGGCCGTCACGCGATCGAGGTTCGAGAGCGAGCCCAGGATGTCGGCGGCTACCAGCGGCGGAAGCTGCTCGGTCGTCCGCGGGTCGTCGAGCGGTTCGGCATTGACGCGCAGGGCTTCGTAGTTGAGCAGCGCCGAGATCGCCGGGGTCCACGCCAGCGCCCGCGCAGCGGGCTGCATCAGGCGCTGATGCAGCGCGAGGATCACGTTGTCCGGAAACGGGCCGGTGCCCATGCCGGCACCGGCACCGAGGAAGCCGTCGAACTGCGCCACGATGCCGCGCTCGACATCCGCGGAATGCTCCGCGTAAGCATGCACCGCAAGTCCGCGGAGCCGCGCCTCGCCGACCGCCGCGGCCAGCTCTTCCGCCGTCCACATGTCCACTTCCGCGAGCAGCAGGTAATCGACGCCCGCCTCGGCGAGCGCCTGTACCTTGGCCTTCGCATCGGCGGCGCCGCTGACGGCCCATTGCCACGCCTCCGAACCCGCCGGCACGAGCTTCTGCAGCCGCGGCCCGGAGACGTAGAGCGTCGGCCCTTCCAGCAGGTGATCCTGGATGCGCTCGCGCACACGGACCGCCGCCTGCAGCGGCGCCGCGACGTCGCGCGCGCTGGTGACGCCCGCCTGCAGCAGTTGCCGTGCCGCGATCGGCATCACGACGCGCTCGGCGAGCGGTGCGTAGGTTTCGTTCCAGCGCGCCGTGTCGCCATGGCCGAGGCGCATGAGATTCACCTGCAGGTCCCACAGGCCCGGGAGCACCGTCATGCCCTCGGTCGAGATGACCTGGGCGCCGTCCGGAACCAGGACCTGGTCGCGGCCACCGACGGCGACGATGCGGTCGTTCTCGATGACAATGATGCCGTTGGCGATCGGCGGGTTGCCGTAGCCGTCGATGACCGTGCCGCCGGAGAGCACCAGCGCTGCGGCCTGTGCCGCCAGGCTTGCGAAGAACGCCGCAAGCAGCACGAGCGAGCGCCTCATGCGGCGGGCTCGCCGAACGCGCCGTCGCGCAGCTTGATCTGCAATTGCGCGAATGCCAGCGCCCAGCCCGTGCGCAGCCGGATCAGCGTCCGCGCCCATTCCTCGCCGGCCGGCACGCCGGAGCCCATCACGCGCAGCATTCTCTGCCCCTTGCGGTCATCGATGATGAAATCCTCGATCAGCGCGCTGTCTGACATCGGCGGCCACTCCGGGTTCGGATCGAACAGCAGCTTGAGCCGCTCGCCCGGCTCGAAAGTCTCGATGCCGGCCTCGCGCCGGCCGAACAGCCGCGACACGACCAGGTAGCGCCCGCCGACCCGCGGTTCCACGACCGCCTCCGACGCATACCACAGCGACAGCGCCGCGGGCTCGGTCAACGCGCGCCAGATCGTGGCCGCGCTCGCGGTCGTCTCGAAACCCTGCATGTATCCGCGGCCCTGGCGTCTCATGTCGTGGCAGGCGGCGCGCTCAAGGTGCGCGATCACGCGGCCCGTCGTCCTGGCCGCGCTCGCCGCCGGCGCGACGCAGTTCGCGGTCGCGCTGCATGCGCGTGTCGGCCGCCGCAACGATGTCGTCGTGCTGCGCGCCGTCCCGCGGGTAGCTCGCCGCGCCGACGCTGACCGTCATGCGCTGCAGCCGTTCGGCGACCGGAAACAGGCTGCGATAGACATTGTTGCGGATGCGCTGCGCAACGGCTTCTGCAACCTCCGGCGATGCGTCCGGCAGGAACACCACGAACTCGTCGCCGCCGTAGCGCGCCGCCATGTCGGTGGTGCGGATCGCGCGCTGCATGGCGCCGGCGACCGCGGTGATCGCGCGATTCCCGGCCTGGTGCCCGTGGGCGTCGTTCAGTTCCTTCAGGTCGTCCATGTCCACCAGGAGGATGCCGTAGCCACCGCGCGCGCCGCGGGCGCGAAGCGCGTGTTCACGGCTCAGTATCGCCTTGAAGGTGCGCAGGTTGAGCATGCCGGTCAGCGCGTCGCGCTCGGCCATTTCCTCGATGCGCCGGCGCGCCGTCATGATCGTTCCAGCCAGCGCCTGTGTGAGGTAGGCAACCAGCGCATACGGGCCAAGTTCGCCGAACATCCGCGCGAGCAGCTCTGCCGCGCCCGGCAGGGGGCCCTCGCCGACGATCACCGACAGCCAGGCAAGCGTGACGCCCGTGAAGATCACGAATGCGCCGCGCCGGCCGAGCGTCATCGCGACCAGCACGATCGGCAGCAGGTAGAGGTTGACCATGGGGCTCGAGGAGCCGCCCGTCAGGATCGCGACCACCGTGATGAACGCCACCATCGCGGCGGCACCGAGCGCGATGCGCGCGCCGGTGTCCTGCACCGGAAACCCGCGCCACCGGAATGCGATCACGAACAGCGTGTAGGCGGCGAGCGCGGCATACAGAAGCCGCGGCGATTCCGGCGCCGCGCGCAGCACGAGCGTATGGAGCGCGACCACCAGCAGCACCAGCCAGTCCACGCGCGTGAGGCTCTTCACGATGCTCGCGTGCTCGTCGCGCTGCACGACTTCCCGGCGCGTGCCGGGAATCGGCGCGGTGGCCTCGGGCCTGCCGGAGACCGCGGTCACGGCCGACCCGCCGCCGCTCGCTGCATCCCGGACTCGATCCCCGCGCGCGCCTCCGGGCCCGCGAGTTCCGCAACCAGCGCCAAGGCAAAATCGAGCGCCGTGCCCGGCCCGCGCGACGTGATCACGCCGCGATCCACGACCACCGCCTCATCGACGACGGTCGTGCGCGCCGCGTCGTCCAGGAATCCCGGGTAGCTGGTCGCACGCCGGCCGTCCAGCACGCCGGCGGCGGCGAGCACCATCGGCGCGGCGCAGATGGCGGCGACCGGCCGGCCCTTGGCGTGCAGCCGCTGGATGATCCCGGCGATGCGCGCATCCTTCTTCAGGTGCTCGGCGCCGGGCATTCCACCCGGCAGCGCGATCATGTCGAATTCCTGCTCGGCGAGCGCGGCCAGCGGCGTATCGGCAGAAAGACGGATGCCGTGCGAACCGGTCACCGGACTCCCCGCGAGCGACGCCACGACGACGTCGATGCCCGCGCGCCGCAGCACGTCGATGATCGTGACCGCCTCGAGTTCCTCGAATCCTTCCGCCAGCGGCACCAGGACCCGCTTCATCGGCGATCCGGCGCGGCTTGCGCCGCGACCAGCGCCGTATTGCCGGTCTTGAGCCAGGCAATGGCCGCGCGGATCTCGGCGTCGCGTTCGAGCAGCCCCCCGTCTCCTGCCAGTGCCGTGGTCTGCTGCACCGGCAGCACGAGATCCGGCTCGAGGCCGCGCTCGTGAATCGAGACGCCGGACGGCGTGTAATAGCGTGAGGTCGTCAGCTTCAGCGCCTGTCCATCCTCGAGCGGCATCACGGTCTGCACTGAGCCCTTGCCGAAGGTCCGTTGTCCGAGCAGCTTGGCGCGGCCATTGTCGCGCAGCGCGCCCGCGACGATTTCCGCGGCCGAGGCGGAGCCCTCGTTGACCAGCACGGCGATCGGCGCGCCCTGCGTGAGGTCGCCGGCCCCGGCTTCCATGCGGAAGCGGGACTCCTCCGAGCGGCCCTCGGCCGAGACGATCAGGCCCCGCTCGAGAAACGCGTCGGACACCTCGACCGCCGCATCCAGCACACCGCCGGGGTTATTGCGCAGGTCCAGCACCAGCCCGCGCAGCTTGCCGCCGGCCGATTGCTGCAATGAGCGCAGGGCGCCGGCAATGTCCGGGCCGGTCGTTTCGCTGAACTGGGAGATTCGCAGGTAGCCGAAGCCCGGCTCGAGCAGCTCGAAGCGCACGGAATGCACCGAGACGATCGCGCGCTCGACCGCGAACTCGAGCGGCCCGGGCGCCGTTTCGCGGCCGATCGTCAGGTTCACGATCGTGCCGGGCTCGCCGCGGATGCTTGCGATCGCCTCGGCGAGGCCTTCGTCGCCGATCGCGCGGCCCTCGATCGCGATGATCGTGTCGCCGGCGCGGATGCCGGCGCGCGCTGCCGGGGAGCCGTCGATCGGCGCAATGACGACGATCACGCCGGACTCCCGCGTCACCTCGATCCCGATGCCGGAATAGTTGCCCTCGGTGGCGATCCGCAGGTCCTCGAACTCGTCTGCGTCCATGAACGCGGAGTGCGGATCGAGCTCGCCGACCATGCCGCGGATTGCATTCGCCATCAGCTCGTGGTCGTCGGTCCGGTCCACGTAGTCGTCGTGGATCCGGTCGAGGACTTCTGCCAGCAGGCGCGCGTCTTTCTGCGGCAGGCTCGCCGTGCGGCGTTCGCCGCCGGCGAACCACAGGGTCGCGGCGGCGAGCGCCACGCCCAGCAGGCAGCCGAGCAGCGCGGCCAGCAGCGTGCGTCTTGGGTGACTCATATCAATATGGTACCCGCGCGCACGGGCGCGCGGCATCTCCCCGTCCGCTCAGCTCGCCGCAGGCTCCTGTGAGGCCATCGCCTCGTACAGGGCGAGGTCGCCGAGCACGTCGTCGATGGGCACCGGGCGGCCGATCGCGAATCCCTGGCCGAAATCGACGCCCAGGGCCGTCATGCGTTCGCGCAGCTCGTCGGTCTCGACGTACTCCGCCACGGTTTCCATGCCCATGGTGCGGGCCATCTGCGCAATCGCGCGGACCATCGACTCCGTGCGCTGGTTGTTGGCGGCGTCGCGCACGAATGCGCCGTCGATCTTGAGCACCGACACCGGCAGCGACTTCAGGTACACGAGCGAGCTCAGGCCCGTGCCGAAATCATCCAGCGCGAAGTTGCAGCCCAGCACGCGCAGCCGCTGCATCAGCCGGTCGGCGCGCGCCAGGTTGGAGACAGCCGAGGTCTCCGTCAGTTCGAAGCACAGCGCGTCGGGCGGCACGCCCGACTCGCGGATGCTCTTCTCCATGAACTCCAGGAACTCGTCCGACGCGATGGAGGCCCCGGAAATGTTCATGGAGAAGCGCATGCCGCGGCCCTGCAGCGCGCCCTTGTGCGTGGCGAGCGCCGCCAGCGCATTCTTCACGACCCAGCGGTCGATCGCCGGCAACAGCTGGTAGCGCTCCGCCGCCGACAGGAATTTATCCGGCGGCAGCAGCTCGCCGTCCCCGCCGATCATGCGCAGCAGGAATTCGAAGCGCGGTTCCACCTGCTCCGATGCGAGCGGCAGGATCGGCTGCGCAAACAGCGCAAAGCGGTCCTCCGCGAGCGCCTCGTGCAGGCGCTGCACGACCAGCACGTCGGTGTGGCGGCGCATGATGCTCTGGTCGCCGTCCTGGAAGATCTCGACCCGGTCGCGGCCGCGGTCCTTGGCCGCCTTGCAGGCGATCTCGGCGTTGGCCAGGCCGTGCGCCAGCGGATTCTGGGAGTCCGGCAGCTCGGCGACGCCCACGCTGATCGACACCTGCACCGTGCCCTCGCCGCGCACATAAGTGAGCTCGGAGCACTGGCGCTGCAGCATCTCGCCGATCTGCTTCGCAAACTCGAGCGCGCAATCCGGCAGGAAGATCGCGAAGCGGTCGCCGGCAATGCGCGCGGCCAGCGCGCCCGGCCGCGGCTTCTTGCGCAGCACCTCCGCGACCTTGCCGAGCAGCTCGTCGCCGACATGCATGCCGAAGTTGTCGTTGACGACGTGCATCCGGTCGACATCGATGTAAAGGACGCATTCCGCCGCAGCATCGCGGCGCGACGCGAGCGAGGCGCGCACCTGGGTCTCGAACGCCGCGCGCGTCAGCAGCGCGGTCAGCGCGTCGAAGTTGTTCTGCAGGGTCGCGGTGGTCTTGCGCGCCAGCAGCTCGACCAGCCGTTCGGTGCGCGGCTCGAAATTCGGCCCGTCCTCCTCGCGGAACATGGCGAGGAAACCGACCACGCGGCCGGAGGCGTGGCGCACCGGCGTGCACAGGATCTTGTAAGGCGGCAGTTCGATCGGCCGCACCTTGATCTTGTTGATCACGAGGTTGCGCCGCTGCAGTTGCGCCCAGTTGAGCAGGTGCCGGTGGATCTTGGTCAGGATCTCGACGCGCGGCTTGTCGCCGTGCGGGGCCTTGCAGATCGCCACATTTCGCTCGGGCACCACCAGCGCGCCCAGCATGCAGTCGAGGTGGTCCACGCAGGTCTGCACCAGTGACCCCAGTTCGTCGCCCTGCAGCGGGCTTTCCGGATCGTCCGGCGAGATCCGCAGCAGCAGGTCGAGGTCCTCGTCGCGCGAGCGCAGGTCGCGCGTCAGGAATCCGACGCTGGCCCTGGCCTCGAGCTCGCGCTGCAGGCACTCGAGCGCCGGCTGCACCAGGTGCTGCACGAACGAGTAAGGACGGTTCTCGCCATCGCGGGTCAGCAGCGCGGCGATCGCGATGACGTCGCCCTCGCTGCTGCGCAGCCGGAAGACGTAGGCGGGCGCACCCTCGTGGTCCTGGCTGAACCCGTCGATGCGCGCCGTGGTCGCGGGCGGCACCTTGACCAGCGCGGCTTGCACCAGCGGCAGCGGATCGGGCCCGTCATAGCCGTCCGCCACCCACAGCGGCATGCCCTTGGCATCGTAGAAACCGATGCCCAGCGCGCGCGGCATGAGCATCCGCAACAGTTGCCCGTACGGATCGAGATTCGGCTTGGCGCTGGCAAGGTGCAGCGGCAATTCGGCGGGCACGTTCGAGGCCACGGTGCAGCAATACCCCTGGCCGGCGCAGTGCCGGCCTTGTATTACAGGGTCGCCGATGCCGGTCGGATCGTCTTTGACGTAATCCGCAGTTTGGGGGGCTAAATCCGGGGGTCAGGGCGCCGCCCGCCGGAACCAGGGGACCGGGTCCACCGGCCTGGCGCCGCGGCGGATTTCGAGGTACAGGCCGGGCTCGTTCCGGCCGCCGCTGTCGCCGACCGTCGCAACCACTTCCCCGCCCTCGACCCGGTCGCCGGCCGCCTTGAACAGCTGCTCGTTGTGGGCGTAGAGACTCATGTAGCCGCCGTGGTCGATGATGAGCAGGAGCCCCATGCCCGGCAGCCAGTCCGCGTAGGCGACGCGACCGTCATAAAGCGCGCGGACGTCCGTGCCGCGCGCCGCGTTGATCATCACCCCGTTCCACTTGAGTCCGCCGCCCCGCGCCTGGCCGAACCGGGCCACGATCCGCCCGGGCACCGGCCACGCCAGCCGTCCGCGCACCTTCTCGAAGGCCTGCCCGCCGGTCGGCGGCAGGTCGCGCATGGCCTTGCGCAGGTCGGTGACCAGCTTTTCGAGCGCCGCGGCTTCGCGCTTCAGTTTGGCGATCGCATCGCTGCTGTTGCGGATCTGCGCGTTCATTGCGCGCAGCGCCCGGCTTCGCTCGTTGCGCGCCGAGTCGACGGACGAGAGTTCCCGGCGGCTGTCGGCCTCGAGCGCCGCCAGGCGTTCGCGTTCCCGTCCTTCCTCGGCCGCAGCCTGCTCGAGTGCCGCGACCAGCGTCTGGATTTCCGCAATTTTCCCGACGCGGGCGCGGCCCAGGTAGGAGTAGTAGGTGAGCATCCGGCCGAATGCCGCGGGGTCTTCCTGCGACAGCAGCAGCTTGAGCTGCTCTTCGCGGCCGCCCATGTAGGCGGTGCGCAATTGGCTGGCGAGCGCCTTGCGTTGTTCGTCGAGCGCGCGCTCGTGGCGAACGCGTTCCGCCGTCAACTGCTGCAGGCGCGCATCGCTCTCGGCGAGGCGCTTCCTGACGCTGCCGAGCCGGCCGCGCGCGCCGCGGACGTTTTCCTCGGCGTCGCGCAGCTGTCCGGAAAGCGCATCCCGCCGGTCGGAGTCGCGCCGCACCGCGCGCTGCAGTTCCTCGATGCGCTCGCGCACCTGGCGGAGTGCCTTTTCCGGATCGCTGTCTGCCGGCCAGGCATTCAGGGTGGCCAGCATGAGAAGCAGTCCGGCGGCGCAGGCCAGGGTGAGTGGAGCGGGTTTAACTATTTGTTTTATCAGGGAATATGCCCCAGAGATGCCATTGACCGGACCCGCCCGGCAGCGCTGATATAATGCGCGGCCGTTTTGAGCCCCAGGTCGCGCGGCCGACCCGCGACCCGCCCCATGGACCGACTGCTCGATTATTTCACCAATCATCCGCTCCTTGCGGGCGCTGCCGTACTCATGACGTTCCTCGTGCTCGGCTACGAGTTGCGCCAGCGCGGCGCGGGCGGCGCCACGGTTGCGCCCCACGAGGCCATCCGGATGATGAACGGCGGCGCGGTGCTCGTGGACCTGCGCTCGGCCAACCAGTTCAAGGATGGCCACATCGAGGGTGCGCGCAACGTGCCGGGCGACCAGCTCGCGGCCGACGCCAGGGCGCTCGAGCGCCTCGCCGGCAAGTCGCTGGTCCTGTACTGCGACACCGGCGCGACGACCCAGGCGGCATTGCGGACGCTGGCGCGCGCCGGCGCGAAGGACGTCTTCAGCCTGCGCGGCGGGCTCGCGGCCTGGAAGCAGGAGAACCTGCCGGTCGTGAAAGGCTGACGCGTGACGACGCCTGCGGTCACCGTTTACACGGCGGGTTTTTGCGGCTACTGCACGCGCGTGCTCGCGCTGCTCCAGCGCCGCGGGATCGCCCACACGGAGATCAGCGTCGAGGATCACCCGGGAATGCGGGACGAGTTGCTGGCAAAGAGCGGACGGCGCACGCTGCCGCAGGTTTATGTCGGCGGTCAATATATCGGCGGCGCCGATGAACTGGCCGCATTGGACCGCAGCGGCGAACTTTTGAAACTGATACAAGCGAGGAATGACGATGGCTGACGAAAACACCACTCCGGCGGGCGCAGGCGATGCGGCTGCCAATGGCCAGGGCCCCGCAGTCGCGCTGCAGACGGTCTACATCAAGGACCTCTCGTTCGAGGCCCCCAAGGGCCCGTTCATGGCGGCGCAGGCGCAGGACCCCAAGATCTCCCTGAACCTCAGCACGATGTCGAGCACCGTGGGGCAGGACGCCCACGAGGTCGTGCTGTCCGTGACCCTGGAGGCGAAGAACGGCGACGTTGCCGTGTACCTCGCCGAGGTCAAGCAGGCCGGCGTGTTCGTCGTGCGCGGATTCGGCGTCGAGGAGACGCGTCGCATCCTCGGATCCTTCGCGCCGAACATCCTGTTCCCGTACATCCGCCAGACCGTGTCGGATGTGGTCGTGAAAGGCGGCTTCCCGCCGTTCCTCCTGCCGCACGTGAACTTCGACGCGCTGTTCGAGCGCTCGATGCAGGAGCAGGCCGCGCGCCAGGCACAGGCCGCGCCCGCGCCCGAACAGGCGAACTGAGCGGCCCCGATGCGGCCGATCGTCGTGCTGGGCGCCGGTTCCTGGGGAACGGCGCTCGCGATCCAGTTTGCGCGCGGCGGCGAGCGGACCGTGCTGTGGGGCCGCGCGGAAGACGATCCCGCGGAACTGGCGCGCGCGCGCCGCAATGAGCGCTATCTTCCCGGCGCGGAGTTTCCGCCCTCGCTGGCGATCGAACCCGACCTCGCGAAGGCGGTCGGCAGCGGCGAGGACATCGTGCTGGTGGTGCCATCGAGCGTGCTGCGGCTCGTGCTGCAGCAGATCAAGCCGATGCTCGGCCCGCGGTCGCGGGTTGCCTGGGCCAGCAAGGGTTTCGAGCTCGCGACCGGCAAGCTGCCCCACCAGGTGGTCGGCGAGGTGCTCGGCCCGCACGTGCCGATCGCGGTGCTGTCGGGCCCGACGTTTGCGCGCGAGGTCGGGCTCGGGCTGCCCACCGCGATCGCCGTCGCTTCGCCGAATCCCGCATTCGCGCGCGATCTCGCGGAGCGGATCTCGTCCGGCGGGTTTCGCGCCTACACGCAAGCCGACATCGTCGGCGTCGAGATCGGCGGCGCGGTCAAGAACGTCATCGCGATCGCCACCGGCGTCTCGGACGGCCTGGGCTACGGCGCCAACAGCCGCGTGTTCCTGATCACGCGCGGCCTCGCCGAGATGGTGCGGCTCGGCATCGCGCTCGGCGCGAAGCGCGAGACGCTCATGGGACTCGCGGGCCTCGGCGACCTGGTGCTGACCTGCACCGACGACCAGTCGCGCAACCGCCGCTTCGGCCGCGCGCTCGCGGCGGGCAAGCCCGTCGACCAGGCGATCGCGGAGATCGGGCAGGTGGTCGAGGGCTATCACGCGGCGAAGGCGGTGCATGCGGTGGCGCTCTCGCATGGCGTCGAGATGCCGATCTGCCGGCACGTATTCGAGGTGCTGCACCAGGGCGTGGCGATCCGGCGGGTCGTCGAGTCGATGCTCCAGCGCGAAGTCACGGCCGAGAACTGAGCGCCAATCAGCCGGCGGCACGCACGGCGCAGGCTTGATGCGGCGGGGTCCCTTGCTCGCGAACTCCGCCGGAACTTACGAGTTCGCTCGCAAGAACCCCGCCGCATTGCGTGCGCCAAGTGTGCCGTCACCGGATGGGCTGTCAGGCCGGGCCGTGACCTCGCGGCCTCGCGCACGGCGGGTTGGCGCTGCCGCGGCGCGCGGGCAGGCCGACGGGACCCCGCGAGTGAGCGCGTAAGTTCCGGCGGCGCGAACGAGCGCGGGTCCCGGCGAGCCAGGCCCGCGCGATAGCGAGATACCTACCCGCTACCCGCGAAGCGGAGCTGGCGCCACGCCTCGAACACGACGACGGCGGCGGCGTTCGAGAGGTTGAGGCTGCGGTTGCCCGGGACCATGGGAAGCCGGACCAGGCGGTCGTGCGGCCAGCCAGCGAGCAGGTGTTGCGGCAGACCCGTGGTTTCGCGGCCGAACAGGAACGCGTCGCCCGGCTGGTAGCGGGGTTCGTCATGGCGCCGGCCGCCGTGGGTCTCGACGGCAAACACGCGCGCATCGCCAAGACTGGCCCGGCAAGCCGCGAGGTCTGCGTGTTCGTACACCCGGGCGAGGTCGTGGTAGTCGAGGCCGGCGCGGCGCAGGCCGGCGTCGCCGATCGTGAACCCCAGCGGGCGCACGAGATGCAGGGTCGCGCCGGTATTGGCGCAGAGCCGGATGATGTTGCCGGCATTCTGCGGGATCTCCGGCTCGAACAGGATGACGTGGAACATGCGGGGACTGTCCCCTTTTCCTGCTTTGAGGAAAAGGGGACTGTCCCCTCTTATCATGGGTGTTGTGGACCCCGCCTCCCCCGCCACCTCCCTCGCGCTCGACTTCTGCGGACTGAAGTTCGCCTCGCCCATCGTGCTGCTGTCGGGATGCGTCGGTTTCGGCGAGGAGTACACGCGCGTCGCGGGGTTCTCGAATCGCGATGCGGGGGCCATCGTCCTGAAAGGAACGACGGGAAAGCCGCGGCTCGGTAACTCGCCGCACCGCGTGACCGAGACGCCGATGGGCATGATCAACGCGATCGGGCTGCAGAACCCGGGTGTCGATCATGTCGTGCGCCACATCCTGCCGACCCTCGATTTCAGCGAGACGCGCTTCATCGCCAACGTCTGCGGCTCGACCATCGACGAGTATGCGGAAGTCACGCGTCGCTTCGATAACTCCCCGATCGATGCCATGGAGATCAACATCTCCTGCCCGAACGTCAAGGAAGGCGGCGTGCAGTTCGGCAACTATCCGGAGATGAGCGCGCGGGTCGTCGCCGCCTGCCGCAAGGTCACGAAAAAGCCGCTGATCACCAAGCTCTCGCCGAACCAGACCGACATCCGCGAGAATGCGCGCCTCTGCATCGAGGCGGGCAGCGATGGTCTTGCCGTCATCAACACGATCTCCGGCATGGCGATCGACCCGAAGACCCGGCAGCCCGTGATCGGCAATGTGCAGGGCGGCCTGTCGGGGCCGGCGATCAAGCCGATAGCGCTCCTGAAGGTGCGCCAGGTGTACGAGGTCGCGGGGCCGAAGCGCGTGCCGATCATCGGCCAGGGCGGCATTACGACGGTCGCCGATGCAATCGAATTCCTGATCGCGGGCGCGACCGCGATCGGCATCGGCACCGCCCTGTTCTACGACCCGCTGCTGTGCCCGAAAATCAATGCCGGAATCGCCGCGTACCTGCGCGAAACCGGCATGGACTCCGTTGGCAAACTGCGCGGCTCGCTGGTCGCCGGCGCGGCCCAGGATTGCGGCGGCTGACGATTCATCGCGTAGTCCCCGCCCGAAAACGGGGCATCGCCTGTGAAAGACCAAAGAAGCGGGACCAGCTTATGTCATTCCCGCACTGCCAAAAATGTGACGGCGCCCACGGATAGTGCTATAGATCGCAGTAGCTGAACGAGCGGCCGCCAAGCCGCCGCGGATCAGGGGAGTCGGTTTCGGGTGCGCGGACTTCCGGGGTTGCCGGCCTCAGGGCGGTTTCCAGTCTCGTGCGTCGGAAACGAAATCGAAGCGGCAGCGCGACGACGGGAAGTGTCGCATTGCCAAAACAAATGGAGCCATACGCGATGAAAAAGTCGTTATCCGCGGCCGCATTGTGCAGCGCCCTCGTGCTGTCACTCGGCCTCGCAACGGCAAGCGCCCAGGAAGCTGTATCCCGGAGCGAAGCCGAAAATTCTGACCTGTACTTCGTCGAGTTGATGGGCAAGCCGGTTGCAGACGGCAACACCCTCGCCAATGTCCGCGCGGAGAAATCCCGGTTCATGCGGGCAGCGGCACTCGCAGGCGTGCGATTCACGCAGCGTCGGTCGTATGACACGCTGTTCAATGGTTATTCTGTCCGTGTCGGCGCTTCGCAGCGCGCGGCACTCGCCCGTTTGCCGGGCGTCGTGCGGATCTGGCAGGTCGACAGGATCAGCTTGCCCGATTACGAGATGTCTTCCGGTGGCGCCGCGCCCGATCTCGCGACGGCTATCGCGATGACCGGCGCAAGCATTGCGCAGAGCGAGCTCGGCTTCACCGGCGCCGGAATCAAGGTCGCGGTGATGGACACCGGCATCGACTACGACCACGCCGATCTCGGCGGTGACGGCGTCGATCGCTCGAACAGCACCGTGTTCCCGACGGCGCGTGTCGTCGCGGGCTGGGACTTCGTCGGCGATGACTTTGACTTCGACCAGACGCCGGTGCCGGATGCTTATCCGGACGACTGCAACGGTCATGGCACACATGTCAGCGGCATTGTCGGTGCCGACGGTGAGGTCGTCGGTGTTGCGCCGGGCGTGACATTTGGCGCCTATCGCGTGTTCGGCTGCGACGGCTCCACGACCTCCGACATCATGTTGGCGGCCATGGAGCGGGCGTTTGCGGACGGCATGACCGTGCTCAACATGAGCATCGGTTCGCGCGCCCAGTGGCCGCAGTATCCGACGGCGGCGGCATCGAGCCGCCTCGTCAAGCGCGGCATGGTGGTCGTCGCATCGATCGGCAACAACGGCCCGGGCGGCTCGGCTCCGGACGGTCCCTACGCGGCCGGTGCGCCGGGCGTGGGTGCTAACGTGATTGGCGTGGCGTCCTTCGACAACACGCATGTCACCCAGCCGGCATTCGCCGTTTCACCGGATGGCGCATTGTTCGGCTATAGCTCTGCAACTGCGGCCGCAACGACACCGACCAGCGGCAGCCTGGTGATGTCCAAGACCGGCACGCCAACGACTGTTGATGACGGTTGTGTCGCGTATGCGGACCCCGCCCCCCACGCAGGCAAGGCGGTTCTGATCCGGCGCGGCACCTGCGCATTCCACATCAAGGCGCTGAATGCTCAGAACGCGGGCGCAGCGGCCGTGGTGCTTTACAACAATGCGGCGGGTGTCCTCAATCCGACCGTTGCGGGCACGCCGGCGATCACGATCCCCGTCGTGGCAATACAGGCTGCGGACGGCGCGACGATTGACGGCCGCATTGCGGCGGGTGAAACGACGCTGACCTGGACCGACGAGCTCACAAGCGTTCCGCAGGCGACCGGCGGCCTGATTTCAGGATTCAGCTCCTTCGGCATGGCCGCGGACCTGACCCTGAAGCCGGACGTCGGCGCACCGGGCGGCTCGATCTACTCGACCGTTCCGCTCGATCAGGGTGGCCACGGCACTATCAGTGGCACTTCAATGTCTTCGCCGCACGTGGCGGGCGCGGTGGCGCTGCTGTTGGAGTCCAGGTCCAAGCGCCAGTACCCGGCCACGGCTGTCCGTGATCGACTGCAGAACAGCGCCGATCCAAAGCTCTGGAACCTGAGTCCGGGCACCGGCTTGCTCGACAACGCCCATCGGCAGGGCGCCGGCCTGCTGGATATCGACGATGCGATCCTCGCGACTGTCGACATCTCACCCGGCAAGCTGTCGCTTGGCGAAAGTCAGGCGGGACCACAGACCCGCACGTTGACGATCAAGAACAGCGGCGCTTCCAGCGTGACGCTGAACTTGTCACATGTGACGGCCATTTCGACCGGGCCGAAGAGCCTGACGAACTACGCGACTGTGAGCTATTTCGGTTCCGATGCGACGGCATCGTTCAGTGCTGACAGCGTCACGGTTCCGGCATTTGGCGCGGCCACGGTCGATGTGACGATCACTGCTGCCACGGGTCCGGATCGGGGCCAGTACGGCGGTTACATCGTGCTGACTCCGGAGGGCGCGGGCCAGTCGTACAGCGTGCCGTATGCCGGCTTCATCGGGGACTACCAGACGCTGCAGGTGCTCACACCGACGGCGAATGGCTTCCCGTGGCTGGCGCAGATTGCGGGCGGGTTCTTCAACAACCGTCCGACGGGTGCGACGTTTACGATGGTGGGCGACGACATACCTAATTTCCTCATCCATCTCGACCATCATTCGGAGCGTATTGAGTTGACGGTCAAAGCGACCAACGGCCAGCCGTATTTCCATATCAGCGATGACATCAAGGTTGGTCGCAATACGACTGCTGGTGGATTCTTTGCCTTTACCTGGGATGGAAACACCTTCCGCAGTATGGGCTACAGCGGTCTTGCGCCGACGAAGACGTTCACCGTACCTGACGGCGACTACATCGTGACGATCAAGGTCACGAAGGCGCTGGGCAGCAAGAACAACCCGGCCCACATCGAAACCTGGGTTTCGCCGGTCATCACGATCGACAGGCCGGACGCCCCCTGATTCGAATTTGAGTTAGTTCGATATGGCCCCCGTCGGCTCTGCCGGCGGGGGCTTTTTCTTGTCAGTCGATATCCAGCTCCCGCAGCTTGCGCGTCAGCGTGTTGCGGCCCCAGCCGATCAGTTTCGCCGCCTCCTGGCGCCGGCCCTGCACGCGTGCGAGTGCGGCCCGCGCCAGCGTGCGCTCGAACCGCGCGCCCGCGACCTCGAGCAGCGGCGCGCCGCCGCCCGCCAGGTACCGCGACGCCCAGGCCTCGAGCTCGCGGCACCACCCGTCGGGCGTAGGCAACTCGGCGCCGTCACCGCCGAGGTCTGCCGGAATGTCCTCTTCGCGGATCTCGCGCCCTGGTGCCGTCACCGTGAGCCGGCGCGCGGCGTTGACCAGTTGCCGCACGTTGCCCGGCCAGTCGAACGCCACCAGCCGGTCCTCTGCACCCTTGGTCAGCGTCTTGCGCTCGACCGCCAGTTCGCGCGCCGCAATCGCGAGATAGTGCGTCAGCAATTCCGGGATATCTCCGCGGCGTTCGCGCAAGGAGGGCACGCGGATACGGATCACGTTGAGCCGGTGCAGGAGGTCCTCGCGGAACTGCCCCTGCTTCACGCGCGCGTCGAGATCCTGGTGCGTCGCCGCGATCACGCGCACATCGACGCGGATCGGCAGGTTGCCGCCGACGCGGTAGAACTCGCCCTCGGCCAGCACCCGCAGCAATCGCGTCTGCAGTGCGGTGCTCATGTCACCGATCTCGTCCAGGAACAGCGTGCCGCCGTCCGCCTGTTCGAAGCGGCCGCGGCGCATCGCATCGGCGCCGGTGAACGCGCCCTTCTCGTGGCCGAACAGTTCGGATTCGAGCAGTTCGGAGGCGATCGCGGATGTGTTCAGCGCGATGAACGGGCCTGCGGCACGCGGGCTGTGCTGGTGCAGCGCGCGCGCGACCAGCTCCTTGCCGGTACCCGATTCGCCGGTCACGAGCACCGAAAGGCTCGAGCGCGACAGCCGCCCGATGGCGCGGAATACTTCCTGCATCGCCGGCGCATGACCGAGGATTCCCGGTATGGCGGCGGCACCCACCTCGCCCCGCCCGCCCTCGCCCTGCGTCGCTGCGCGCTTCACGAGCGCCACCGCCTCGTCGATGTCGAAGGGCTTTGGCAGGTACTCGAACGCGCCCCCGCGGTACGCCGCGACCGCGTGATCGAGATCCGAGTGCGCGGTCATGACGATGACCGGCAGCCCCGGGTGGTCCCGGCGCACGCTCTCCAGCAGCTTGAGCCCGCCCGTTCCCGGCATGCGCACATCGGTGATCAGCACGTCGGGACGCGCGTGCACGAG
This sequence comes from Steroidobacteraceae bacterium, assembly GCA_050179155.1. Taxonomy (GTDB): domain Bacteria; phylum Pseudomonadota; class Gammaproteobacteria; order Steroidobacterales; family Steroidobacteraceae; genus SCUD01. The sequence goes on along the minus strand of JBFXFJ010000018.1, from coordinate 8,248 downwards.
TGCCGCCAGGACCGCGTCCGCCTGCTCGAACGCGCGCGGCTGCAGGCCGCCCTGGCGCAGCGCCCGCTCGAGCACCCAGCGGATCGACGCGTCGTCATCCACCAACCAGACGTCAAGCGGCCTGTTCATGTCCGTTCTCCAGCGGCAGCAGCAGTGAAAACACGGTGCGTCCCGGGCGGCTGTCGAATTCGATGATCCCGCCGTGGCGCGTCGCGATGTCCTGCGCGACAGCGAGCCCGAGTCCGGTGCCGCCGGCCCGCGCCGTCACCAGCGGATAGAAGATCGTCTCGCCGAGCTCGGCCGGCACGCCCGGCCCGTTGTCCTCGAACTGCAGCGAGGCGACGACGCGGTGGCGCTCGGCGCCGATCGTCGCGTGCGTCAGCGCCCGGCTCCTGAGCGTCAGCGCGCCACGCTCGCCGAGCGCCTGCACGGCGTTGCGCGCCAGGTTCAGCATGGCCTGCACCATCAGGTCGCGGTCGAGCGCGAGCGGCGGCAGGCTGGGGTCGTAGTCGCGCTCGATCACGACGCTGTCCGGCGCCTCGGCCCGCGCCAGGCGATACACGTGGTCGATCAGCTCGTGCACGTTGACCGGCTCGCGCCGGATCGGGCGCGCGGGTCCCAGCAGGCTGTCCACGAGCGCGCGCAACCGGTCGGCCTCGCCGATGATCACGCGCGTGTATTCCTTGAGTTCCTCGTTCGGCAGCTCGCGCTCGAGCAGCTGCGCGGCGCCGCGCAGGCCGCCGAGCGGATTCTTGATCTCGTGCGCGAGCTGGCGCGCCATCACGCGGCTGCCGCCCTGCTGCGCGAGCAGCGCGGCATCGCGCGTGATACGGCTCGGCTGCGTGGTGTCCGCGATCTCGATCAGCACCGACCCTGAGGCGGTTGCCGTGCCCATGCCGGGCGCGGCCTCGATCATTGGCGTGATCGAGAGATCCACCTGGTGGCGGGCATCGTCGCGCGCCGCAGGCGCCAGTTCGAATCCACGGGCGGCGAGCGGTTCACCGCTCTGGCGGCTGCGCACGATCAGGGACTCGATCTGGCCGCCGTCCGCCAGCAGCGACGCGAAGCGCCGGCCGCGCGCCGCCGCGGGACTCACCGCCAGCAGGTCGGCCGCCGCGACATTGAGGAAGCTGACGCAGTTTTGCGCATCCACGACCAGAATCGCCGTGGCAAGCCGGTCGAGGATCGTCGTGGGATCGAATGCGCGGCTGGCGGCAGGATCATGCGACATCGCAGGATCCTGGCGCCGGGGTGGCGCGCTTCAGGTGGCGGGCGTCGGCCTCGGCCTCGGCGCCGGCTTCGGCCGCGCCTGCGGGCTCTGCGGCGTGTTGATCGAAGGCTCGCGGACATGGAAGGTGATCTGCTGGCTCGTGATCACCGGATCGCCGTTCTGGTCGAGGACCGCCGCGCGCAGGAAGTGCGAGCCGCGATCTAGGTTCTGCAGTTCGAGGGTGAGCCCGGAACCCGCCGGCCGGCGATTGCCATTCACGAAGAACACGACCGTGTGGTCGGGCCGCAGCGTGCCGCCGAGCTCCGCGGCCACCACGACTGTCGCATCCGCCCCGAAAAACACCTGGTCGGGCGTCGGCTGCACGATCGCCAGCGACTCGTACGCAGCCACCTCGTCCGTATCCGTGTCCTCTGGCGCGCTTGCGGCAGGCGCGTAGTCGCCAAACGACGGCTCGGACTCGTAGGCGTTGGGATCGGCCAGGATCACGCGTTCCGCGTTGGGCGCGCCGGGTTGATCCGAGTAATGGACCTGGCCGTCCTTGTCGATCCAACGGTAGATCTCCTGGGGCTGCGCCGCCAGGGACAATGTCAATCCGGCCAGGACCAGGAGCATGCGCATGGGAGCAGCATATCCCGTCGCTTGCCCGGCTGACAAAGCCGCGGCCGCAGAGTGTGATCCTTGTCCCTCCGCCGCCGCGGCCTTGCACCTCAGAGGCTGTAATACATGTCGAGTTCGACCGGATGCGTCGACATCCGGAAGCGCGTCATCTCGCCCTCCTTCAGGGCGATATACGCGTCGATCAGGTCGTCGCTGAACACGCCGCCGCGCTTCAGGAACTCGCGGTCGTGGTCCAGGTGCCCGAGCGCCATGTCGAGCGAATGGCAGACTTCCGGGATGTTCTTCGCCTCCTCCGGTGGCAGGTCGTAGAGATCCTTGTCGGACGCCTCGCCCGGATGGATCTTGTTCTGGATGCCGTCGAGCCCCGCCATCATCATCGAGGCGAATGCAAAGTACGGGTTCGCCGTCGAATCCGGGAAGCGCACCTCGATGCGCCGGCCCTTCGGGTTCGAAACCCACGGTATGCGGATCGACGCGCTGCGGTTGCGCGCGGAATACGCGAGCATCACCGGCGCCTCGAAGCCCGGCACCAGGCGCTTGTAGCTGTTGGTGCCCGGGTTGGTGAAGGCATTGAGCGCCTTCGCGTGCTTGATGATGCCGCCGATGTAGTAGAGCGCGATGTCGGACAGTCCCGCGTAGCGGTCGCCCGCGAAGATGTTCTTGCCGTCCTTCTGCAGCGACTGGTGCACGTGCATGCCGCTGCCGTTGTCACCGACCAGCGGCTTCGGCATGAAGGTCAGCGTCTTGCCGTGGCCGTGCGCCACGTTCCACAGCGCGTACTTGAGCAGCTGTACTTCGTCGCCCTTCTTCGTCAGCGTGTTCGGGCCGACGTTGATCTCGCCCTGGCCGCCGGTGCCGACCTCGTGGTGATGCACCTCGACCTTGAGGCCGAGTTCCTCGCAGGCCTGGCACATCGCGGTGCGCAGGTCCTGGAAACGGTCGACCGGCGGCACCGGGAAATAGCCGCCCTTGACGCCCGGGCGGTGTCCCATGTTGCCGCCCTCGTAGCTCGCGCCGGAATTCCACGCGCCCTGCATCGAGTCGATGTGATAGCTGCAGCCGTTGATCTCGTTGGTCCAGCGCACGCTGTCGAAGATGAAGAACTCGTTCTCGGGACCGAACAGGCAGCCGTCGGCGATGCCGGTGGACTTCAGGTGCGCCTCGGCGCGCTTGCCGAGCGAGCGCGGATCGCGGTTATAGCCCTGCATCGTCGTCGGCTCGACCACGTCGCAGCGCAAGAGCAGCGTGGTCTCCTCGAAGAACGGATCGATCATCGCGGTGGATGGATCCGGCATCAGGATCATGTCGGACTCGTTGATGCCCTTCCATCCGGCGATCGACGAGCCGTCGAACATCTTGCCGTCGACGAAAAAATCCTCGTCGACCATGCGCGTCGGGATCGTGACGTGCTGTTCCTTGCCGCGCGTATCGGTAAAGCGCAGGTCGCAGTAGGTGGCTTCTTTTTCCTTGATGAGCTTTACGACGTCGGCCGGGGTCATGGGAATGTTCTCCAGTTTCGGGTGGCGATCGCTCGCGATCCCTTCCATGGTGCAAAAGATGTGCCACCGATGAAATAACAAAATATCTTTTAAAATCAGTATATTAAATGTGTCGCCGCTTATGTTTGATCCGGATAAGCACCGATTTAGTGCGCGCATTGTATCGATCGCACCATGATGGTGCGACAACTTTGCTTCCCGCCGCCGGGTGGCATCGCCACAATCGCCGCCCGATGCGCCTGAACAAGTACATCAGCGAAAGCGGCATCGCGAGCCGCCGCGAGGCCGACGCCTGGATCGCGGCGGGTCGCGTCACCGTGAATGGCCAGGCTGCCGCGCTCGGCACGCAGGTCGTGGAGGGAGATTGCGTGGAGGTCGATGGCCGCGCGCTGCCCGAGCGGCGCCGGGAGATCTATATCGCGCTCAACAAGCCGCGCGGCATCACCTGCACGACCGAGCGCGACGTCGCCGGCAACGTCGTCGATTTCATCGGCCATCGCGAGCGCATCTTTCCGATCGGCCGGCTCGACAAGGATTCCGAGGGCCTGATCCTCCTGACCAACAACGGCGACATCGTCAACGCGATCCTGCGTGTCGAGCATGGCCACGAGAAGGAATACCTGGTGACGGTCGAGCGCCCGGTCACCGACACGTTCCTCTCGATGATGGCGTCAGGCGTGCGCATCGGCGGCGAGAAGACCAGGCCCGCCGTGGTCACGCGCGCGGGTCCCGCCACGTTCCGGATCGTGCTGACACAGGGCTTGAACCGGCAGATCCGCCGCATGTGCTCGGCGCTGGGCTTTCGCGTGCAGGGCCTCAAGCGGGTACGCATCATGCACATCCAGCTCGGCTCGCTCGCGACCGGGGCCTGGCGCGACCTGACGGCCGCCGAGATCCGCCCGCTGCTCGCGGCCGCAAACCGGCGCACGACCGCGGGTTGAGTGCCCGACCGCTATACTTGGCGACCGCTTGACGCTCATCGCACCGGGACCCGCTTGACGACGAAGACCCTGAAGTCGCTGAAGGCCCTGCCGCACACGTTCCAGGACCTGATCCTGGCGTTGCAGCATTACTGGGCGAACCAGGGCTGCGTGCTGCTGCAGCCCTACGACATGGAGGTGGGCGCCGGCACGTTCCACACGGCCACTTTCCTGCGCGCGCTCGGCCCCGAACCGTGGAACGCGGCCTACGTGCAGCCGAGCCGCCGGCCGACCGACGGCCGTTATGGCGACAACCCGTTCCGGTTGCAGCACTACTACCAGTTCCAGGTCGTGATGAAGCCCTCGCCCGCGGACATCATCGATCGATATCTCGGCTCGCTCGCCGCGCTCGGCATCGACCCCCTCATCCACGACATCCGCCTGGTCGAAGACAACTGGGAATCGCCAACGCTCGGCGCCTGGGGACTCGGCTGGGAAGTCTGGCTGAACGGCATGGAAGTCACCCAGTTCACCTACTTCCAGCAGGCCGGCGGGCTCGACTGCCGCCCGGTGATGGGCGAAATCACCTATGGGCTCGAGCGGCTCGCGATGTACCTGCAGGGCCGCGAATCCGTCTACGACCTGCTGTGGACCGTGGGCGCGTCCGGCCCCGTGACCTACGGCGATGTGTTTCACCAGAACGAGGTGGAGCAGTCCACGTTCAATTTCGAGCATGCAGACACGGCGTCGCTGTTCGCGGAATTTGACCAGCGCGAGAAGAACTGCCGCGCATTGCTCGACGCGAAGCTTGCGCTGCCGGCCTACGAACAGACGCTGAAGGCCTCGCACGTCTTCAACCTGCTCGATGCGCGCAAGGCGATCTCGGTCACCGAGCGGCAGCGTTACCTCCTGCGGGTGCGCGCGCTCGCGCGCGACGTGGCCGCGGCGTATTACGCCAGCCGTGAGGCACTGGGGTTTCCGCTGGGGACTGTCCCCTTTTCCGTCTCGGAAAAGGGGACGGTCCCCTCTAAGGGCGGCGGCTCCAGAGGGGACAGTCCGCCTTTTTCGCGAAGCGAAAAAGGGGACAGTCCCCAATGAAGCGCGCGGACTTCCTGGTCGAGATCGGCACCGAGGAGTTGCCGCCGAAAAGCCTGCTGGCGCTCGCCGAGGCTTTCCGCGACGCCGTGGCCGCCGGACTCGACGCCGCCGGCCTGACGCATGGCGCCGCCCTCGCCTATGCCACGCCGCGCCGCCTCGCCGTGCTCGTGCGCCGCCTGCTCGACCAGCAGCCCGAGCAGCGGCTCGAGCGGCGCGGACCGCCGGTCAGTGCCGCGTTCGATGCCGCCGGCAAGCCCACCCGCGCGGCAATGTCCTTCGCCGAGTCCTGCGGTGTCGCGGTTGCCGACCTTTCGCGCATTACCGAACCGAAGGGCCAGTTCCTGTTCTGCAAGGTCACCCGCGCGGGCGCGAAAGCCCCGGCGCTGCTGCCGGGCATCGTCCAGTCGGCGCTCGATGCGCTGCCGGTCGCGCGGCGCATGCGCTGGGGCGCGGGAACCGCCCAGTTCGTCCGTCCCGTGCACTGGGTCGTCATGCTGCACGGCGACGACGTCGTTCCCTGCGAGCTGTTCGGCATCCCGGCCGGGCGCATGACGCGCGGCCACCGCTTTCACGCACCCAAGCCGATTGCGCTGCGCTCTCCCGGCGTCTATCTCGCCTCGCTCGAGCGCCGCGGCCATGTGCTGGCCGATTTCGCGGCGCGCCGGGAATGCATCCGAAAGGGCGTTACAGCTGCAGCTGAACAGGAGGGGGGCGTCGCGCTCATCGAACCCTCCGTACTGGACGAGGTCACGGCCCTGACCGAATGGCCGGTCCCCATCGCGGGCCGGTACGAGCCGCGCTTCCTCGAGCTGCCGCCGGAGGTACTGGTGGCGACCCTCCAGGACCACCAGCGGTATTTCCCGGTCCGCTCGACGGACGGGGCGCTCCTGCCCCTCTTTGTCGCCGTGGCCAATATTGACAGCCGGGACCCGGCGCAAGTGCGCGCCGGCAACGAGCGGGTCGTGCGGCCGCGGCTGGCCGACGCGGCCTTTTTCTATGCCGCGGACCGCAAGGCGACGCTCGAATCGCGCCGGGGTGCGCTGGCCGCCGTCACCTTCCAGGCGAAGCTCGGCTCGCTGGCCGACAAGGCTGCGCGGATCACGGCGCTCGCCGTGCAGATTGCCCGCACGACCGGCGGAGATCCGGCCCACGCGCAGCGCGCGGCGGAACTTGCCAAGTGCGACCTGCTGACCGCGATGGTCGGCGAGTTCCCGGAACTCCAGGGCGTCATGGGGCGCTACTACGCCCTCCACGACGGCGAATCCGACGAGGTGGCGGCCGCCCTGGCCGAGCAGTACCTGCCGCGTTTCGCCGGTGACCTGCTCCCGTCCACGAGCGCCGGGCTCGCGCTCGCCATCGCCGACAAGCTGGATACGCTGGTCGGCATCTTCGCGATCGGCCAGAAACCGACCGGCGCCAAGGATCCCTACGGCCTTCGCCGTGCCGCGCTCGGCGTGCTCAGGATCCTGATCGAGACCAGCGTCTCGCTCGACCTGCGCGAACTGATCCGCATCGCGCTCGATTCAGTGCGCGCGGATCTTGTGCGCATTCAAGAGGGGACAGTCCCTTTTTCCGGGACGGAAAAAGTGACAGTCCCCACCCTGTCCGACGCGCTGCCGGACGAAATCTACGACTACATGATGGAACGCCTGCGCGCCTGGTACCTCGAGAGCCATGCGGGCATGACCACCGAAATGTTCGACGCGATACTCGACACCCGCCCCGCCTCGCCACTCGATTTCGACGATCGCCTGCGGGCGCTCGAGGCGTTCCTGAAACTGCCCGAAGCCGCGAGCCTCACCGCCGCCAACAAGCGCATTGCCAACATCCTGCGCAAGGCCGGCGAGCAGCCGAGCCCGCGCGTCGATCCGAGCCTGCTGACCGATCCGAACGAGCGGCTGCTCGCGACCGGGCTCGAAGAGTTGCGCCAGGATGTCGAGCGGCTCGTCACCGCGCGCCGCTACGCCGAGGCGCTGACGAAGCTCGCCGCATTGCGTCCCGCCGTGGATGCATTCTTCGATCACGTGCTGGTGATGGCCGAGGACGTGCGCATCCGCGCGAACCGGCTTGCGCTCCTCGCCGCGCTGCAGAGATTGTTCCTGCACATGGCCAATCTCTCGCGCCTGCCGGGCTGAATGGCGGTCAATTGCGGATGTTTATAAGCATCCAGAAAAAGATTAAAGCGTGACCGGCGCGGACATTTCCGGGTCGCCGCACCGCGGCGTCGCGCAGTGGCGGCGATTTGCCCCGCTGCAGTGGCTTGGCTCGGTCGTTTTCACGGTGCAGTTGTTCCTGCTCTCGCCGGTCTGGGGCGCCGTGATCACGCTGGTCGGCTGGCTGCCATTTCGCGCGCTGTATGTTTTTGCGCGCGGCTGGGCGGGCTCAAACCTGTGGCTCGCGAAGCGGTTCTGCGGACTCGACTGGGTCGTCGAGGGCGGCGAGAACATCCCGCACGATGGCGCGCACATCTCGATGTGGAAACACACCTCGGCCTGGGAAACGATGGCCCAGATGGTCGTGATGCCGCCGCAGGCCTGGGTGCTGAAACGCGAGATCCTCTGGATCCCGCTGGTCGGCTGGGCGACCTGGATGCTGAAGTGCATCGCGATCAATCGCGGCGCGGGTCATCGCGCGGTCAACCAGGTGCTCGACCAGGGACGCGACCGGCTCGCCGCTGGCATCTGGGTCCTGGTCTTTCCGGAAGGCACGCGGGTCGAATCCGGACAAACCCGCAAGTACGGCATGTCCGGTTCGCTGCTCGCGTCCCAGGCCGGCGTCAAGATCGTTCCGGTCGCGCACAACGCCGGTGACTTCTGGCCGCGCCGCGGACTGCTCAAGAAGCCCGGACTCATTCGCGTGGTGATCGGTCCGCCGATCGAGGC
>JBFXFJ010000017.1:8738-38619 GCA_050179155.1 Steroidobacteraceae bacterium | reverse complement strand
ACGCCCACGGTCGTAGTATTCATGACGGACTCCTTCTGCCCGAGGCGTGAGTTGATTCACCAACTTCAGCTTGGCACATCGATGCCGTACCGCCAGCAGGCGGAGTCCATCTCATCATTGGAGCGGTCCGTGAAAAGTTTGACAGTGGGCGCCGCGGGCGCGGGGACAATTGTCGCGCCCGCGGCGCTTTGCTCGGGCCTCGCGCGGCCCGCTCAACGCGGACGTTAGGCGGCACGACAGGTATGAGCGTGATTCCCGCGAGGCAGCAACATTTCAATTGCTGCGCAGCCTATTGGCGTGGTGCGGCATGAACAATGCAGACGTTCAGAAGGTCAATTGGGTGGGCGCGGGACTTTCACTAGCTTGGATCGCCTTCTTCATCGCGTGCCTGTTCATTCGAACGAACTATCCACGGACCTCGTTTGCGGTCACTTTTCTGGCCGAGACGAGGGTCATCTGGACTTTGGCCGGTTCATTTGTGGTCATGCTAATAATGTCGCTGGTGATTTCCGCGCTACTGGCGAGGAGCAAAGATGCCGCGCCTTCAAATTCAATCGAACGGTAGAGTCCGCCCCTGGCGGAATTGGTGCCGCCAATCCACGCTGACCCCTGTGGAAAGGAGAATGCTGTGGAGGTTCAATGCAAGCGCCGCCTAACCAGGCGTTGGAGCGGTCCGTGAAAGCTTGCGGCTGGCGCGCCGAAGGCGCGCAGAGAGATTTTACGCCTGCGGCGCGCCGGGTCGGCCTCGCGCGGCCCGCTCAACGCGGACGTTAGGCGGCACTTCAATGAGTCGCGCCATTCTCACCTCAGCATTAGCAAGTGGCTTTCTGTTGCTAGCTCCGAAATCCTTGATCGCGGCTCCACCGGATTACGCCCTTGAGAGACAGCATCTATCGACGCTTTATTATCCGTTGCTGAAGCAGGAATTTGAGCAGCTCTTTGCTGATAGCGGCCTTGCGCCTCCTGATATTGAACGCGCCGCAAAGATTCTTGTGGATGGTTATACCTCCTGCCTCGTTGACGTCCTTTCGACAGATGTGGACCCTAGATCCCTCCTCTTTCTTGATCTACTCTCGCAGCGCGCATCACTCGAAGAAATGGACGCGGCATTGAAGCGGATCGATCCGACAGCTGATATTGGATTTATCGAGGCATTAGAGCCGCAGTTCATGGAATGCACGTTTGCTTCGAATCAAGAGGCTGGCCTGACCAGGAAACGGTAGTGCCGCCTAACAGCGCGTTGGAGCGTTCCGTGAACGGCTGGTGCGTAGGCGCCGCAGGCGCGCGCAACATTGTCGCGCCTGCGGCGCGCCGGCAGCGCCTCGCGCGGCCCGCTCAACGTGGACGTTGGGCCTCATAAGAGTATGCGCATCTTGGAACTTCGCATTCCGCCTCCACTGGTCGGGCTCATCGTCGCAGGTGCGATGTGGGTTATTGCGTCGTCGCTTCCGCCACTTCTTGCCCTGCCCGCATCGCTCCGCTTGCCGATTGCGGTGCTTCTTGCTCTAACTGGAGTTGTTATTGTCCTGAGCGGCGTCGTTGCGTTCCGGCGCGCTCAAACAACAGTCAACCCACTGAAGCCAGAAACCTCCACGTCGCTAGTTTCTACAGGGATCTATAGGATCACACGCAACCCAATGTACTTAGGGATGCTGGCAGTACTGCTGGCCTGGGCTGCATATCTATCGTCTCTCTTGGCGCTTCTCGGGCCCGCGGCGTTCTCGCTTTACATCACTCGCTTTCAGATCATTCCTGAGGAAAGGGTTCTGCAATCGCTATTTGGCGCTGCATTTATCGAATACACGCAGAACGTTCGACGATGGTTATGAGGCCCAACTATCTCAACGCGAACGTTGTGCAGCAGGAGTTCTGAGTTGCATCTGAGCATCCTGAAGTACAACAGGCAGCAGGAACCGAATCACAGGGCAGTATGCGACTTGCTCGCCAGGGAGATCGAGAGGAGCCTGCCTGAAGCTGAAGGTAAGGTATGGCACGCGCATCCTGTCTGGTTCCTGGATGGCAACCCGATTGTCGGATACAGCAAGCAGAAGCCCGGGGTACGTTTGATGTTCTGGAGTGGGGCAGATTTTGAAGAATCCGTATTGAACGTCGTAGGCAAGAAATTCAAGGATGCGTCGGTTTTCCTCAATGCTGCCGTAGAAGTTCAAGAGTCGGATTTACGCCGATGGCTCAAGAAGGCCCAAGAGATTCAATGGGACTACAAGAACATAGTCAGGCGTAAAGGACGGCTGGAGCGACTAAAATAGTGTGTCATCAGTCGCGCCAGTAGCAGGCTCGGAGACACAACATGCAATACAAGGGAAGTTGCCATTGCGGCCGCATTGCGTTCCAGGTTGAAGGAACACTCACGGGCGCAACGTCCTGCAATTGCTCTATCTGTCAGCGCAAGGGCACTCTCATGTGGTTCGTCCCTCGGGAGAAGCTGCAACTGCTGACGCCGGACGAGAACGCCAGCACGTACACGTTCAACAAGCACACGATCAAGCACCGCTTCTGTCCGAAGTGCGGCATGCACCCCTATGGTGATGGTAGCGATCCCAAGGGCAACCGCATGGCCGCAATCAACATTCGGTGCCTGGAGGGAATCGAGCTCGAGACTATTCCGGTCACGCATTTTGATGGTCGTGCGCTCTAGGGCTATGCAACTGCTCGTCTCGGCGATGCTGGTGGTCGTCGCCATCATCCATTTGTTGCCGTTGCTGGGCATCCTCGGCGCCACACAACTCGCCTCGCTCTACGGCCTGGACTTTTCCGATCCGAACCTGGCCATCCTCATGCGGCACCGGGCCGTGCTCTTCGGCCTGATGGGCAGTTTTTTCCTCTATGCCGCTTTCAGGCCCGCGGTTCAGCCCATCGCCTTCGTCGCCGCCTTCGTCAGCATCCTGTCGTTCCTGGTGCTGGCCTGGATGACCGGCGACTACAACCCGCAGGGCGCGCGGATCTGCACGGGCGACATCGTCGCGCTGGTGGCCCTCGTCGTCGCGGTCATTGCCAGGATGCGGTCATGACCCGGCTCCGGATCGAAGCGCTCGGCCCCTCGCCGGCCGTCAGCGAGCTGCTCGCCGACCTGCTGATCGAGACGGTCGCCAATGGCGGCTCCGTCAGCTACATGCATCCACTCGATCGCCAGACCGCGCGGGCGTTCTGGGATGACGCGCTCGACTCCGCAGCCCGCGGCGAGCGGATCGTGTTCGGCGCCTGGGATGGCGAGGCGCTCGTCGGCACGGTCTCGCTGCTGCTGAAGCTCCCGCCCAACCAGCCGCATCGCGCGGAGATCTCGAAGATGATGACCCGCGTGAGCCACCGCGGCCGCGGCATCGCCACGACGCTGATGCAGGCGGCCGAGGCCTGCGCCGTGGAGCGCGCCCGCACGCTCCTGGTGCTCGATACCGCGGTCGAGGACGGCGCTTCGGCGCTCTATGAAAAGCTTGGCTTTGTTCTGTCCGGCATTATCCCGAACTACGCGTTGAAGCCGCACGGCGGGCTGACGGGAACGATGGTTTACTGGAAACGGATCGGCAACGCATGACGATCGACGTCGATGCCGAAGCCTCGGCCGGCCGCATCAGTGCGGAGGCCTTCCGCAATCTTGAACTCGCCGAATTGAACGGCCAGGCGAGCGCCATGTACTGGCTCGAGGCGCGACTCCGGCACCTGGAACGCGTGGTCGAGTCCGGCAAGGCGGTTGATATCGTGACTTCGGAAGGTTTCTTCCGCATCGAGACCAAGGCCGACCTGCACGCCTTCTGCGCCGAGGCCCTGCCGGATGCATACGCCGCTTTCCTACGGGACGCCGGATGAGCTACCCGCTGGTCTCGCTGCTGCACATCGCAACGGCGCTGATCGCGATCGTGACCGGGCTCTTCATGTTGTTGCAGGTCAAGGGAACGCGCCGGCACCGGCGCCTCGGTTACGTATACGTGGCCTCGATGGTCACGCTCAACGTGTCCTCGTTCTTCATCTTCAAGCTCACCGGCGAGTTCAGCCCGTTCCACGTTGCTGCGTTCCTGAGCCTTGCGACGGTGATTGCCGGTTTCCTGCCGGTGTACTGGCGCCGACCCACGCAAGGCTGGCTGGAACTGCATTTCCAGTTCATGGCGTGGTCGTATATTGGCCTGCTTGCCGCCACCGCGTCCGAGGTCGCCGTGCGCATTCCCAAGTCACCTTTCTGGTGGGCGGTGATCGTTAGCTCCGCCGTCATCATCATGGCCGGCGCGCTGATCCTGGCGCACAATCGGCCGAAGCTGCTCGCGCGCTACGCACGCGCGCGCCGCGCCGGTTGAATCCGGGGTGCGGCGGTGAACGCGATCGTCAAGAGGGCCGCTGCCGCCGATATGCCGGCGATGCTGCCACTCATCGAGCAGTACTGGGCGTTCGAGGACATCGCCGGCTTCGACCCCGCCCGTGTCGGCATGGAACTCAAGCGCCTGTTCGCCGACCCGCGGCTCGGCTCCGGCTGGCTTGCACACGTGAACGGCAAGCCTGCCGGTTACCTGCTCGCGGTGTATGTCTTCAGCCTGGAGCACCTCGGGCTCACGGCCGAGATCGACGAGTTCTTCGTGCTGCCCTCCTGCCGCGGTCACGGCGCCGGATCACAATTGCTGCAAGCGGCAGAGGCCGAGTTCGCGCGCATGAAGTGCACGAACGTTTCCCTGCAGCTCGGGCGCGGCAATGACGCGGCTCGCGCCTTCTATCGCGAGCGCGGATACTCCGAACGATCAGGTTATGAATTGCTCGACAAAATGCTCAACCGGAGCCCTTCATGAATGCCACCAGGACACGCTACGCCACCGCCGCGGATCTCGATGCCGCCGCCGCCCTGTTCGACGGCTATCGGCAGTTCTACCAGCAACCCTCCGACCTCGCGCTCGCCCGCCGGTTCCTGACCGAGCGGTTCGAACGCAAGGAATCGGTGCTGATCGTGGCCGAGGACGACAATGGCACGCTGATCGGCTTCACGCAGCTCTATCCGACGTTCTGCTCGGTCCGCGCCGCGCACACGTTCGTGCTTTACGACCTCTTCGTCACGCCTGCGGCACGCGGCACCGGCGCGGGCTGCGCGCTGATGCTGGCCGCCGAGGCCCACGCGCGGAAAGCGGGCGCCGCTCGCATGGAGCTGTCGACCGCAAGGACCAATCTCATCGGCCAGTCGCTGTACGAATCGCTCGGATGGGAAAGGGACATCAGCTTCCTCGTCTACGGCAGGAACCTGCGCGACTAGCCGCGGCACGATTGGTATGCTGCGCGCCATGCGAAAGCTGCTGATCGCAGCCATCCTGGTCCTGGCCCCGCCCGCCACCCTGGCGCACCTGCCGTCCGGCATGGCCGAGGCGGCCGGCGCATTCCTCGATTCGCTGCCCGCCGGGCAGCGGAGCAAGGCGGTTTTCCCGTTCGAATCGGAAGATCGCCTCAAGTGGCATTACCTGCCGCCCGAGATGTTCCCGCGCGGCGGTGTGGTGCTTCGAGACCTCAATGCGGAACAGCGCGCCGGTGCGCGGCGCCTGCTGGAGACCGGCCTGAGTCAGCGCGGCCTGCTGGCGGCCGAGGCGATCATGGAACTGCAGAATGTGATCCGCGCCCTCGAGCAGGGCCGGCGCTTCGCTCGCGACGCGCTCGAATACTACGTCTCCGTGTTCGGCACGCCCGATGCGCACGGCAGCTGGGGCTGGCGCTTCGAGGGCCACCACCTGTCGCTACATTTCACGGTGGTGGCGGGAGAGATCACCGTCAGCACGCCGACCTTCATGGGCACGAATCCGGCGGAGCTGCGCGAGGGCCCGAACAAGGGCCAGCGGCCACTCGGCGCGCAGGAGGACAACGCCCGCGCGCTCGCGAAGTCACTGACCGAGGCGCAGCGCGCCGTCGGCGTGATCGCGGACGAGGCGCCAGCCGAGATCGTCACGACCAACAGTCATCCGATCGAGCCGCTGAAGCCGGCCGGCATCCTGGCTTCCGCGCTCGACGCCGAACAGCGGGAGATGCTGAAGACGCTGATCGAGTCGCATGCCTCGCTGATGGCGACCGAGATCGCGGCGGTGCGCCTGGCGCGCGTGTTCGAGGCGGGGCTCGAGAACGTGGGCTTCGCCTGGTCGGGCTCCATGGAGCCGGGCCAACCACATTATTATCGTGTGCAGGGCCCGAGCTTCCTGATCGAGTACGACAACACGCAGAACGATGCCAACCACGTGCACACGGTCTGGCGCGATTTCACAGGGGACTTTGGCGAGGACTTGCTGCGCGAGCACTACCAGACCGACGCCGCTCACCTGAAGAACTGAACGGGGACGCTGCTCACGGCGGACAAGTTCGGCCTGTCGTTGCAGATCGGGCCGGACATCGTGGCGATGCAGCGCGCATACGAGAACTAGCCGCTACAATACAGGCGCCATGCGCGTCATCCTGGTACCCGTCGCCGATCGGCCTGAATGCGTCTTCGCGCTGGAGGCGGCTTTCCAGCTTGCCACAAGACACGAGGCCAACGTGGTCGGCTGCCACGTCCGCCCGCACCGGGCCGACAACGCCAGGCTCAACAGTGTCGCAGCCCGCGCGCTGTTCGGCGGCTCCGCGAAGGAGGCCGGATTCCGGATATCGAAACGGTCAGGTGCCGGCGGGACGTCGCTCGCGATCTGGCACGAAATGCTCGGTACGCCCGACCGCATTCTCGCCATCTGCGGGCCCGTGGCGGATCTCGCCGTGTTGTCACGCCCCAAGCCGAAAGGCGCCGGAACGGCCAGGGAGTTCCTGCTTGCGACGCTGTTCAACTCGGCACGGCCGCTCCTGGTACTGCCGCAACGAAGAATCGGGCGGCTCGGCACGCGAATCCTGATCGCGTGGAACCAGCGGCCCGAGGCCGCGCTTGCGGTGACCGCGGCCCTGCCGTTGCTGCAAAAGGCAGCGCAGATCACGATCGTGATCTGCGGCCCCGAAGATCGCCCCGGCCCGAAGACAACTCATCTCCGCGACTACCTGGCGCATTGGGGCGTTCGCGCGGAGCATGTTCGTACCCGTGGGCGCGATGTCGACGGCGAAATCGCGCACAGCTACCAGGAAATGAATGCGGACCTCCTGGTGATGGGCGCCTACAGCCGCCACCGCATGCGCGAGCGGATCTTCGGCGGTGTCACCGAGACGATGCTGTTCCGGTCGAACCTGCCCGTCCTGATGTACCACCCGTAGGCGATCACCCGTTCGCCGGCTTGCTAGCCACGGGCCAGCAGCCAGATGCCCGCGGCATAGCAGCCCACGATCAACAGGCTTTCGAACCGGGCAACGGCGCTGCGCCGCTCCAGCCTGCCCATGATCGCCAGCACGCCGAACGACAGGCACAGCGTCGCCAGCTGCGCCGTCATGACATGTTCCCGGGAGACCTCGGCGAGCAAGGGCCCATCCGAATAGCTCAGGTCCATGAAGAACAGCACGCACATGTTGAAGGCGTTGCTGCCGAAGATGTTGCCGACCGCCAGGTCGATTGCCCCGAGTCGCACCGCGGCCACGGTCGCGGCTATTTCCGGAAAGGAAGTCGTCAGCCCGACGAGCAATGTGCCGACGAACGTCGTGCTCATGCCGGACTCCGCGGAGACCGCTTCTGCCGAAATCACGAGCAGCGGAGCGACGATGATCAACACGGCCGCCGCCACGGCAAAAGTCCATACCGCGCGGCGCAGGCGCACGCGGTTCTCCGCCGCCGGACGGGATGCGGCCGCCGGCTCGCTCGGAATGAGCCCCTGGGCGGCAACCGAGGTCAGCTGGTAGAAAACACGCATCCCCAGGACGTAGACGACAATGATCAGGACCGTCTCGATGCCCACCGGACCGATGCGACCAAACCCTCCCGTCGACATCGCGATTCCCGCGATCATCGTCAGCGCGATTGCGAGAAGACCCACCACCGCGTGATTGACGGCAACGCTCTGAAGCAGGTGCCTGCGCGCATACACGAGGTCGAGCAGCGCGAGGATCAGCATATTCGCCAGCGTCGAGCCCATCAGGCCGCCGACCCCGATGTCGGGCACGCCGAGCAATGCGGCGTTTACGTCGGTCGTGATCTCCGGCAGAGACGTGCTGCCGGCGAGCAGTATGGCGCCGATCCAGGCGCGCCCGAGACCGGTCGCGTCGGCAATCGTGTCTGCGGCACGGGCGAGACGCGATGCCACCGCGAAAATGACTCCGCCGAGCAGCAGGAAGGCCGTCAACGGCAGCCAGAGTCCGTGGCCCATCAACGCCCCCAACGCCAGTTCCTTCATCTGCGAAGTCTCCGGAACCACTTCTCGATCTCGACGACCGCAAACACGCTGATTGCGCCTGCGACCGTCAGCGCCAGCTCCGTTGCGCTCAACGCCTGCGTCTTGAACAACCGGTTGAGTGCGGGAACATAAATGATCATGAGTTGCATTGCGATGGCAATCGCCACGGCTCCAACCAGCGGCTTGTTGGACAGCAGGCCCTGGGTAAACAGGGATTCGCGCTCGGAGCGCACCGCCAGCACGTGTCCGAGCTGCACGAAGCACAGCATCGTGAAGGTGATCGTCTGCCAGCGGGCCTGGTCGGCGCCCGCGTCGACGAACCACGCCTGGGCACCGAGTGCCAGTGCCGCCATGAACAGCCCGACCCACAGCACGTGGACCCCGAGCCCGCGTGCAAATACTCCCTCGCGCAGCGGCCGGGGTGGCCGCCGCATCACATTGGCTTCCGCCGGTTCAATGGCGAGCGCAAGACCGGGTAAACCGTCCGTCACGAGATTGATCCACAGGATCTGGATCGGCAGCAGCGGCACCGGCAGCCCGAGAAAGGGCGCCAGGAACAGCGTCCAGACTTCCGCCGAGTTGGTCGACATCTGATAGCGGATGAAGCGACGCAGGTTGTCGTAGATGCGCCGGCCCTCCCGCACCGCCCGCACGACGGTCGCGAAGTTGTCGTCGAGCAGCACCATGGCGCTCGCCTCTTTCGCGACGTCCGTGCCGGTGATCCCCATTGCCACGCCGATGTCGGCCTGCTGCAGCGCCGGGGCGTCGTTGACGCCGTCGCCGGTCATTGCGACGCATTCGCCGCGATGCTGCAGGGCCGTCACGATCTTCAGCTTCTGCTCGGGAGACACGCGGGCATAGACGCGCAAGTCCTCCACCCGGCGCTCGAACTCCGGCATCGGCAGCTCCGCGAGTTCCGGTCCGGTGATCACGGTTTCCTCGCCGACAGCCAGGTTGAGCTGGCGGGCGATCGCAAGTGCCGTGACCGGATGATCCCCGGTAATCATCACCGGGACGATGCCGGCCATCCGGCATTGCTCGATCGCATCGCGCACCTCCTCGCGCGGTGGATCGATCAGCCCGACCAGGCCCAGGAGCGTCAGGTCGCACTCGAGCCTGTCCGCCGTCACCTGTTCCGGGAGCGCTTCCAGTCGCCGCTCGGCGACCGCGATCACGCGCAGGCCCTCTGCCGCCATGGTACGGGCGATGCGATTGATCTCGGCGTGGTCGAGCGGCGCGATGCCACTTGCGCGCAGTATCCCGCAGGATTGCCCGGCCAGGACCTCCGGCGCCCCCTTGGTGATCGAGTGAAACGCGCCATCGGCATTGCGATGGACCGTCGTCATGCACTTGCGCTGTGCCTCGAACGGGATCTCGCCAACCCGTGGCAGGCGTTGTTGGGCGGCTTTTTCGCTGACTCCCGCTGACCGGGCCGCGGACACCATTGCGGTCTCGATCGGATCTCCGACCAGGCTGCCATCGGGCCCCTCGGCGGCATCGTGGCTCACCGCCATTGCGTGGAGCAGCTGGCGCCATGGCTGGGTATCGCCCGGAGACGTCGAATGCATGCCATCACAATAGAAAGCAGCCACTTTCATTTCGTTGGCGGTCAGCGTGCCGGTCTTGTCGGCGCAAACGAAGGTGACCGAGCCGAGCGTTTCGACCGCGGGCAGGCGCCGGATCAGCGCATGACGCGCCACCATGCGGCGTGCGCCGAGCGCCAGCGAGATGGTAACCACGGCCGGCAGTGCTTCCGGAATCGCCGCCACCGCGAGGCTCAGTGCTGTCATCAGCATCGGCAGCCAGGGCTCGCCGCGCAGCACGCCGGTGGCGAACACGATGGCGCAGATGACAATCACCAGCACGGCAAGGTTGCGCCCCAGGCGCGCGAGGCGCTGCTGCAGCGGCGTCTGCGCCGCGCGCACGTCACGCAGCAGCGCCGCGATGCGCCCGAACTCCGTGCCCATGCCCGTGGCCACCACGACACCGACCGCGCGACCGCGGGTGACGTAGGTGCCCTTGTGCAGCAGATTGCTGCGGTCTCCTACGGCCAGGTCCGTCGCCTCAAGCGTATCCACGGCCTTGTCCACCGGTACGGACTCGCCGGTCAATGCCGCTTCGTTGGTCCTGAGCGACGCGGCCTCGATCAGCCTGAGATCAGCGGGCACGATGCGCCCCGCGTCCACCAGCACGATGTCCCCAGGCACCAGTTCCGCTGCGGCGACGATCGTCAGGCGGCCATCGCGCAGCGTGTTTGCAGAGGAGGCGGCCATCGCCCTGAGCGCCGCAAGCGCCCGCTCCGCGCGGAACTCCTGTGAGAAGCCAATGATCGCGTTCAGCACCACGATGGCGAGGATGACGATCGTGTCAACAGGGTCGCCAATCAACCCGGCAATGAACGCCGCACCGAGCAGCACCAGGATCGGGACGTCGAGAAACTGCGCCCCGAGCAGCGCCGGCCAAGAGCGGCGATGGCTTTCGACAATGATGTTTGGGCCGTGCTCCGCCAGGCGGCGACCGGCCTCAACAGCGCTCAGGCCCCTCTCCGACGTCTCGAGCAGGGCCATGACCTCGGCAGATGAACGCTGATGCCAGTGCATTAGCTGATTATCGCGCCAGGCTGTGGCGCGCGGCGGCTGACGTAGCGGCCGTCGGGCGCCCTAGCCTTCCTCAGGTACTTCTTCTTCCTCTTCCTCGGCGCTGTCGCCGCAGCCGTCGTCCAGCGGCTCCATCGCGTCGATCTTCGCCCGGTGCGCCTGGTAGAAGTCCACGTTCGCATTCGAGACGCCCGGCGGCAGCTTTCCACCCGGCTGTTCCATCGCCCAGGCAGCCAGGCCCGTCTGGAGCATCGCAAAGGTGAACACGACGTACTCGCGGGTCGTGAGCCCCGCAGACTGGATCGCGGACCTGGCGGCCGGCGAACGATCGATGCGGGCGGCAACGTCGCTGATCGACTCCGCGGACTCCTCATCGCCGCAGGCGCTGATTTGTTCCGCGACCGGCCTGAGTCTCTGCACGGCATTCATCTACTTGGTGAGCGCCGCGTCGGTCATGACATAGCGGCTCAGTTCCTGCGTGTCGCTGTCCTGCGCGAGCGAAAACGCGGGTACTGCCAAGGCCAGCACGAGAACAAGCAGTTTGCGCATGAGGGAACTCCTCGCCAGGTGGCTCGCGCCGCCGCAGTGTACCCCATGCCCATGGTTTGGAATAACGCTGACCGCGGGCCTATGCTGACGGCATGGCCGAAGCCATGGACCGCCGGGAGCACTGGAATCGCGTCTACCAGACTCGCGCGCCTGACAGCGTCAGCTGGTACCAGCGCCGCCCGGACGTGTCGCTCGAAATGATCGCGGCAACCGGTATGGCGAAGGATGCCGGTCTCATCGATGTCGGCGGCGGCACGGCGGTTCTCGTCGATCATCTCCTGGACCTGGGCTACTCGAATCTGGCCGTGCTCGATGTATCAGGCGCGGCGCTCAGCGCCAGCCGTTCTCGGCTCGGAACCCGGGCCGCTGCGGTCGAGTGGTTCGAGGCCGATGTGACGACGTTCCAGCCGCCGCATCGCTACGCGCTCTGGCACGACCGCGCCGCGTTTCATTTCCTGACGGATGCCGGCGATCGCGCGCGCTACGTCGCGACCCTTCGCAGGACGCTGAATCCCGACGGCGCCGTGATCATTGCCACGTTTGCGCCCGACGGACCGCCGAAGTGCAGTGGCCTCGACGTCGTGCGCTACGACGAGCTGTCAATCGCCGCCGCGTTGGGCGCGGAGTTCGAATTGCGGGAGGTTCGCCGGGAGGCTCACGTGACTCCCGGAAAAGCGGCGCAACTGTTCCGCTACTTCCGCTTCAGGCGGCGCGTTACCTGAGCGCTTCCTGGCGCACGAAGGCCAGCGCGCTCCCGTCGGCGCCCGACAGGCGAAGCTGCGCGTTGCGGATTTCGTACTGCGTCGCCGCACCAACCATCTTCAGGAACTCGTCCGAAATGGACTCCGGCGGGCAGGCCGCCCGCGTCGCGCCAACCGCGAGCACCTTGATGCGCCCCTTGTCGGCCTCGTAGCCGCCGAAATAGCGGTTGCAGTCCGCGCGGCCGGCGAGGCGGCTGCTGGTCGCGAACTCGAGCGTGTAAGGGGGCTCCGTGGCAATCCGCTCCTCGGCCGCGCCCGGGCGTTGCATGGCGACCAGGGTCCAGATGCCAAACAGCGGGTCCTCGGTGTCCTTCTCGGGGATGGTCTCCGTGTAGTAGCGGCAGCCGCCGAGCGCAGCGGCGACCAGCAGGACCCAGAAGAACAGGCTGTTCCTTGCGATTTGCTGCATAAACTCCTAAGAGGGGACAGTCCCCGGGTGCGTCCCCGGGTGCGTCCCCATTATCCGGCAAAAGGTTTACTCTTTGCCCCTGCTCCTGACCACTTGATAAGGGGGGTCGTCATGGGCCGCATATTGGCCGTTCTCTACGGCGCCGTCTGCTACGTCATTTTCCTTGCCACGTTTCTCTACGCCATCGGCTTCGTCGGCGACTTTGCCGTGCCGAAAACCATCGACTCCGGCGTGCCCGGGCCGATCGGCCGGGCGCTGCTGGTCAACGTCGTGCTGCTCGGCATCTTCGCGGTACAGCACAGCGTCATGGCCCGGCCGGGCTTCAAGGCCGTCTGGACCAGGATCGTGCCGCGGCCGGTCGAGCGCAGCACCTACGTGCTGTTTTCGAGCGCCGCGCTGATCCTGCTGTACTGGCAGTGGCGTCCCATGACGGACATCGTCTGGAACGTGGACAACGAGATCGCCCGCAATGCGATCTGGGCCGCGTTCGCGCTCGGCTGGCTGCTGGTGCTGATCAGCACGTTCCTGATCAATCACTTCGACCTGTTCGGCCTGCGCCAGGTGTACCTGTACCTGCGCGAAACGCGCTACACCGAGCTGCCATTCCAGATTGCGTCTTTCTACAAGATCGTGCGTCATCCGCTCCTGCTCGGATTCATCATCGCCTTCTGGGCAGCGCCGACCATGACCGTCGGTCATCTCCTCTTCACGCTGGCGACGACCGCCTACATGCTGGTCGCCATCCAGTTCGAGGAGCGCGACATGGTCCGCTTCCATGGCCAGGCGTACGTGGAGTACCGCCAACGGGTGCGCATGATCGTGCCGCTGCCGAAGTAGGGCCGAGTTGATCGTCGTCTTCATCCACGGCCCGGTCGCATCGGGAAAGCACACGATCGGCACGCTCCTGGCCGAGCGGACCGGCTTGCCGCTCGTTCACAATCACCTGGCCGTGGACCAGGCACTCGCGCGATTCCCTTTCGGCAGCCCCGACTTCGTGGATTTGCGCGCCAAGCTGTGGCGCGCAGCCTTCGAGGACGCGGCCGCCGCGCGGCGCTCATTCATCTTCACCTTCAATCCCGAGGCCACGGTAGATCCGCGGCTCATCGAGGAGCTGCACACGATCGTCGAGCGGGCCGGCGGGCGCGTGCATCACGTCGAGCTCACGTGCCCACGGGAGGCGATTCTTGCCCGGCTCGGCAACGAGAGCCGCTCCGCTTTCGGCAAGATGACGGACCGCGGACTGTATGAGGACATCGAACGACAGGGCGGCTTCGCGTTTCCGCCCCTGCCGCGGCCATTGCTGCGGATTGACACGGGGCAGGTGACGGCAGAGCAGGCGGCCGCGAGAATTGCAGCTGCACTCGGATAGAGAGGGCTTATGGACTTCAAAGTGCTGACCACCGTGTTCTTCGCCGTGTTCCTCGCAGAACTCGGCGACAAGACGCAGCTCGCGACCATGCTGTTCGCAGCTGACAAGGCAGTCAGCAAGATGACGGTGTTCGTCGCGGCTTCCGCCGCGCTGATCGTCGCGACCGCCATCGGCGTGCTCGCTGGCGAAATCGTTTCCGGGTACGTGAGCCCGAAGGTCCTGCACTACATCGCGGGCGCCGGCTTCATCGGCATCGGCATCTGGACGCTGGTCCGGGCCTGAAACCGCGCGCTCACCCGCCCCTGTTGCAATCCTGACGGTCCCGGACTATATTCACCCATATGGGTGAATATAGAAACGAATCGCTGGACGCCGTGCTGGGGGCCGTGGCCGACTCCACCCGCCGCGCGATCCTTGCGCGCCTCGCCACCGGCGACGCGCGCGTCACCGAGGTCGCGGGCGATTTCCCGATCTCCCTGAACTCGGTCTCCAAGCACGTGCGCATGCTCGAGCGCGCAGGCCTCGTGCGCCGCGAGATCCGCGGCCGCGACCACTTCCTGTCGCTGAACGCCGCCCCGCTCGCCGAGGCGGCGGACTGGATCGATCACTACCGCGGCTTCTGGGAAGACAAGCTCGCGGCGCTGGAAGAATTCGTCAAGGGCAAGCACAAGACCACTGGAAAGAGGAAACGGAAATGAGCGCAGTCGCCAATGTCCCCACCCTGACCGTCCGCCGCTCGATCGCGGCAACCGCCGAGGAGCTGTTCGATGCCTGGCTCGACCCGGCGAGCCTCGCGGTCTGGATGCGCCCGGGCCCCACGACCAGCACGACGATCAAGCTGGACGCCCGCGTCGGCGGCGCGTTCGAGATCGTCATGCACACGCCGGGCGGGCCGGTGCCGCACACCGGCACTTACCAGGAGATCTCGCGCCCCCGGCGGCTGGTCTTCACGTGGAATTCGCCGCACGCGCTGAACATCAATTCGCTGGTGACCGTGGAATTCCGCCCGTCCCGCGGCGGGACCGAGATCGTGCTGACCCACGAACGGCTGCCCGACGCGGAGGCCGTGGCCAAGCACACCGCCGGCTGGAGCGACATCCTGGTGCTGATCGAGCAGGCCTTCGGCAAGCAGCGCTCCATCGCCTGAACCGGCCGATCCTTGCCCGCGTCATGCCCGCAGCGATACGCTGCGGGCATGACTATCGGCAACCCGCTCCGCGCAGCCGTACTGGCAGCCGGCCTGCTCGCCGGCAGCGCGGCGAGCAGCCATGAGCTGGAACATGCCGGCCACGCGCTGGGCAAGGTGGACTTCCCGGTCAGCTGCTCGAAGGAGGCGCAGGCGGAGTTCAATCGCGCGCTCGCGCTCCTGCATCACATGACCTATCCGCAGGCGCGGGAGGCGTTCGAGCGTGTCGCCGCTGTCGATCCGCGCTGCGCCATGGCGCATTGGGGCATCGCCACGACGCTGTTCCAGCCGCTGTGGCCGACGCGGCCGCGGCCCGCGGAGTTGCAGCGCGGCTGGGACGAAGTGCAACGGGCCAATGCGCTGGCAGCCCCGACAGAACGCGAAAAGCTTTTCATCGCCGCGGCCGAGGCGTTTTTCCTCGAGCCTGCGTCAACGGATTACTGGCTGCGCATACGGCGCTGGGCGCAGGCGCTGGAGAAGCTCCACGCAGCCCTCCCGGACGACCCGGAGGCCGCAGCCTTCTACGCACTTTCGCTGCTCGCAACCACGCCGGCCAACGCCATGTCGCGCGATCATGCGGACCGAGCCGCACAGATCCTGGTCCGCGTGTATGCGCAGAACCCGGACCATCCGGGCGCGATGCACTATCTCGTCCACTCGAACGACGTGCCGGGACGCGAGCACGAGCTGCTCGAGATCACGCGCAAGTACGAGGCCGCCGCGCCGAACAACCCGCATGCGCTGCACATGCCGACGCACATCTATACGCGCCTTGGCGACTGGGACGGCGTGATCCGCGGCAACCTGAGGGCGGCAGACGCGGCGCTCGAGTATCCGGCCGGCGACCACGGCGAGTTCATCTGGGACGAGTTCCCGCACGCAATCGAGTACCTCGTGTACGCCTATCTCCAGAAGGGCGATTTCGCGGGTGCCGCGCTCCAGCTCGAGCGGCTGCGCAGCACGGAGCGGCTCGAACCGACCTTCAAGACCGCCTTCCACCTGGCCTCCACGCAGGCCCGCTACGCACTGGAACGGCGCGACTGGCGTACGGCCGCCGCCATCGTTCCGCGCAAGCCCGCCTCGCTGGCCTGGGACCGCTATCCGTGGGCCGAGGCAATCTCGCAGTTCGCGCACGGGCTCGGTGCCGTCCATCTCGGCAAGCTGGATGAAGCTCAAACGGCCGGCACGCGACTCGAGGAACTCGAGGCCGCAGCGCGCGACTCGGGCGAGGAGCTGTTTGCCCGCAACATCGGCGTACTGCAGCTCGAACTCGCCGCCTGGAGCGCGCACGTGGAAGGCCGTGACGAAACCAGCCTGGCCTTGATGCGGGAAGCCGTGGACCTCGAAGCCTCGACGCCAAAGCACGCCGTGACGCCCGGGCCGACCCTTCCTGCGCTCGAACAGCTGGGCGACCTGCTGATGGAACAGCGCAAGGCGGCCGACGCGCTCGCCGCATACCGGCGTTCGCTGGAACTCTATCCGAACCGCTACAACAGCCTGCGCGGCGCCGAGCGCGCAGCGGCGGCACGCCAGGACTAGAAATGCGCACACAACTGCAAAAGGCCGAGGCGTTCCGCGCGCTGCATGCGCGGCCCGCCGCGTTCATCATCCCGAACCCGTGGGACGTCGGCACTGCCCGTATCCTCGAGCGGCTCGGCTTCGAAGCGCTGGCGACGACCAGCGCCGGGTTCGCCTTCTCGCACGGCGTGCCGGACAACCGCGTGGGACGCGACGCCATGCTCGCGCACGTGGCGCAGCTGACCGCTGCGACCAACATCCCGGTCAGTGCGGACCTCGAGAATGGCTACGGCGACGACCCGAAGGCCGTGGCCGAGACCGTGCATCTCGCCGCGGCGGCCGGCGTCGCGGGCTGCTCGATCGAAGACTCCGTGAATCGCCCCGGCGAAACCGTGTACGAGATCGGCCACGCCAGCGACCGCATCCGCGCCGCCGTCGAGGCTGCGCGCTCGATGCCATTCCCGTTCACGCTGACGGCGCGTGCGGAGAATTTCCTGGTCGGGCGGCCGGACCTGAAGGACACCATCCGCCGGCTGCAGGCCTACCAGGAGGCCGGCGCCGACGTGCTCTATGCGCCCTGCATCACGACCCGTGAGGAGATCACCGCAGTCGTGCGTTCGGTGGACCGCCCGGTGAATTTCCTGATGGGGACGCAGCCCCTGCGCTACAGCCTGGCGGAACTGTCGGAGATGGGCGTCCGCCGGGTGAGCGTCGGCAGCGCGCTTGCGACCGCGGCGCTCGGCGCATTCCTGCGCGGCGCGCGGGAAATGAAGGAGCACGGCACGTTCGAGTATGCGAAGGAGTCCGCCGGGTTCGGCGAGGTGAGCGAACTACTGAGGCAATGATGCCGCGCCGGTCGGATAGTTCGCGAAGATCGCCCTGACCGCCTCGTCGATCTTCGGCTTCAGGTTCTCCATCGTCTCGTCGGTCACGCGGCCGACCGCCACGCCTTCCCAGACCATCTGCTTGCGCTCGGCGTCGATCACGTCGATGTTGAGCGTGCCTTCGGTGTAGGACTGGACCTGCGTGTCGTAGAGCGGCCAGGTCGTGTAGAGGCCGGTCCGGTAGCCGTAATAACCGCCGTGGCCATAGGCGAACGATATACCGGATGACGGCATGCTCGTGGTGCGCAGCTTCTCGTTCAGCTTGCCATTGAAGTTCACGAGCAATTGCGGATTGGCCTCGACCAGCAGAATCCCGCGCGCCAGCAGTTCACGCTGCGTGGCGGCCTTGAGATAGCCGGACACGAGCGTTTCGTAACCCGCTCGGTCCGTGCCGAGCGGGTCCGCGAAGGCAAAGGTGCGGTACTGGGAGAAGTCGACTGTCTTGTCGCGCTCGGCCCGGATCCGCGGGCCGGAGGCACAGCCGGCCGCGACCAGGGCGGCGCCGAGCAAGGCCAATGCAAAGCCGCGACCAAGCCGAACGGTGTTCATGGCAGGCTCCTTCCCACGTTCCGAAACCACTGGTTTAGAGCACAAATTGTACTCCCGGTTCCCCATCCGGGCAGAAGTGAGCATACTTGGCCCCATTGCCAACAACGGAGGGCTCATGGCAACGAAACTCGAAAAGCCGCTGAAGCGCGAGATCGTCCTGAACGACGCACCCTACATGCTGACCATCTCGCCGGAGGGCCTGAAGCTCGTGCCGAAGGGCAAGCGCAACGGACTCGAGCTCACCTGGAAAGGCATCCTGATGCAGGCGACCATGAGCGAGGCTGCGGGCGGAGGGTCTGGCGGCTGAGCGTGCACACGCATCACGCCATCGACTACATCGAGTTCTGTGTGCGCGACATGGCGGCGTCGAAGCGTTTCTACGCCGCCGCCTTCGGCTGGAGCTTCACCGACTACGGCCCGGACTACGCCGCCATCCACGGGCCCGACCGCGAGTGCGGCGGGTTTCGCTTCTCCGAAACCGTGCCCAAAGGCGGCCCGCTCGTCGTGCTGTACTCGCAGAATCTCGAAGCCACCCTCGCCGCCGTCCAGGCGGCCGGCGGACGCATCGTCGCGGAAATCTTCTCGTTTCCCGGCGGCCGCCGGTTCCAGTTTGAAGATCCGTCCGGCAACGAACTGGCGGTGTGGTCGGACCATTAGTGACGGGCCCGCTCGACAAGGACACGCTGCCGTTGCTGCACGAGGCCATCCTGCGCCTCGAAGAGGGGTTCAAGAACCTTTCAACCGTGGATCCTCCTGCAGGCGCGAGTTTCGCCTCTGAGAACCTCCGCCACGTGCTGCTCGAAGTGGCCGAGCGCATGCACGACAACTACCCCTACTTCCATCCGCAGTATGCGGGGCAGATGCTGAAGCCGCCGCACCCGGTGGCGCGCCTCGCCTACTCGCTGGCGATGCAGATCAATCCCAACAACCATGCGCTCGACGGCGGACGCGCGAGTTCGGCGATGGAGAAGGAGGCGGTTGGCGAGATTGCGCAGATGTTCGGCTGGGAGACGCATCTCGGGCACCTGTGTGGCGGCGGCACGATGGCAAACCTCGAGGCGCTGTGGGTTGCCGGGCGGCTACGACCCGACGGCGTGGTGCTGGCATCGACGCAGGCGCACTACACGCACAGCCGCATCAGCGCCGTGCTCAAATTGCCGTTCGAGAGCGTGCCCTGCAACCGGTTCGCGCAGATGGACCTTTCCGCGCTCGAGGATCGCCTGAAGCGCGGCGGCGTCGGAACGGTGGTCGCGACACTCGGAACGACCGCGGTCGGCTCGCTCGATCCGCTGCCTGACATCCTGGCGCTGCGCGAGCGTTATGGCTTTCGCCTGCATGCCGATTGCGCCTATGGCGGGTACTACACGCTGACGTCAAATCTTGCGCCGCCGACGCGATCCGCGTTCGATCGCCTGGCAGAGGTGGACTCGATCGTCATCGATCCGCACAAGCACGGACTGCAACCCTATGGCTGCGGCTGCGTGCTGTTCCGCGATCCGGCGGTTGGCGGGTTCTACAGGCACGAGTCGCCGTACACGTATTTCAGTTCCGGCGACCTGCACCTGGGCGAGATCAGCCTGGAATGCTCGCGGCCCGGCGCCGCGGCCGTGGCGTTGTGGGCGACGCAGCGGTTATTGCCGCTGGTGCGTGGCGGGGAGTTCGCCGGGATGCTGGAGACGTGCCGCGCCGCGGCGCTCGACCTGCATGCCCGACTCGCAGCGGATCCGAGATATCTGGTCGCGTTCGAGCCGGAGCTGGATATCGTCGTGTGGGCGGTCAGGGCTGCGAGCGCCGCAGAGGCCTCCGGGCGGGCGCGTGATATTTTTGCCGCGTCCGCCAGGCGAGACGTTCACCTGGCGCTCGCCGAATTGCCGGTGAACTTCTTTCATGATAGCGGCAAGTCCCCGGGCGGCAGCGAAACCGTGACCTGCCTGCGATCGGTGTTGATGAAGCCGGAGCACGCGGGTGCGATCGAACGTATCGTGGCGAGCCTGTAAACTCGCCGCGCCCCCGGGCTGAGGACCTATGTCGAAGAAAACCGTCATTACCGTGGCGATCACCTTCGTGGCCACGACGATCCTGTGGATCGGCATCGTCATCGGCCTGTACTGGTTCTACTATGGAAGCGAGCCGCCGTTCCGGGTCGTGCTGAACCACCCGGCCGAGGTGACGCTCGGTTCCGAATTTGCCGTCGCGGTCGCCGTCGAGAACTCGAGCGACCAGCCGGCGACGCTGGGCAGCATCGACATCTACAACAGCCTGCTGGACGGCTTTGAGCTGATCAGCTCGAGGCCCGCGTTCGTGGGCGTCGACGACGTGCTCAATTTCCAGACGCTCTGGTACCAGACCGAACTGCAGCCCGACTCCCCGCGCACCTTCACCCTCACCTTCCGGGCGACCCGGCCCGGCCGGCATGGCGGGCAGCTCGACGTGTGCACGCCGACCGAAGTCTGTACGACCGTCTACGCCACCATTGCCGTCGGTGAGGGCGGATGACCATGCGCCGGCCCGCACAGAACGGGAATCGCCGCATGAGACCGGGGCTCGCCGGCCTGCTTGCGGTTCAGGCGCTCGCCTTGTCTCAAGCGGCAATTGCAGAGGAACAGGCCAATCCCTGGGCCTTCAACGCGCCCCGCGCCGACGGCTACGCCATCGACCTGGTTTCGGCCGAGCCGCCGCCGGGAACTCCCCTGCTGCGTGGCGCCAGCGTTCCTTTCAAGGTCACGGTGCAATACGCACTCGACGTCGCTCGGCACGGCGCGGTCATCCTGGTGTTCCAGGACGAGTCGAACAAGGTCGTCACCGGTGAACGCGAACAAACGACCGTGGAAGTGGAGAAAGGAAACGGGACCGTCACGCTCGCGGATGAAGTCGTCGTGCCGTCCGACGCCAATGAGCTTCGGCTGTTCATCCCGATCATGCCGGACGGGATCACGACCACGACCGGCGAGATCACGCTGCGCTATCCGATCACCAGCAGTTTCAGCGGGCCGCAGTACATGCCCTACCCGCTCGCCGATATCACGGCCGCGCAGTGGGAGGACTATCACCGGCTGGTTGCAGAGACCTTTACCGCCTCGCGCCGGGAGTTTCCGGACGAGCACCTCGAGATCTTCCACAACCCCGACAGCACCCTGCACCTTGCGTTCACGACCGTCGGCCACCCCGCGCACCCGGCCTGGATCACGCGCAAGGTGCTGGGCGGTTCCGTCGACCAGATCGGCTATTTCGCAGGGCCGGAAGAGCCTTTCGCGGAACTGTTCCGCTCCTATCTGGCCCTGACGAAAAAAACGCTCGAGGAGATCCCGGACGAGGATGACGAGCCGTGAAGGCGAAAGCGTCAGTGTCCTGATCCTGAAGATTGCTCCCTGGAACCTCCGCTCAGGTGCACGAGTAACCCGAGCACCGCCATCACCCAGACGATTACGGCACTCGACGGCAGGTCGGTGACGACCGACGCGGCAAGTCCCACGAGATAGCTGCCGATCGCGAGCGCGTAGCCGAACATCAGTTGCCTGTTCGCCGTGTACCGGTAGGTCGCGACCGCCGGCACGATCAGCGTCGTGAACACGAGATATACGCCGACCAGCTGCACCGACGCGGTGACGACCACGGCAAACAGCACGTAAAAGCCGACGCGGCCGATCCGCTCGCGCCACAGGAACCAGACGGCGGCGAAGAGCACGGTCAGCACCGCCGTGCGAATCAGCTGCTCGTTGGAGACCCAGAGGATCTGCCCCGCGAGCAGGTCCTTCAAATTCTCGCCGCCGTGCGGGTCGTTCGCGAGCACGAGGATCTGAGCCGTGGACGCCAGGATGAACAGGATGCCGATCAGCGCTTCCTGGATCTCCGGCCGCTTGCGCTCGGTCCAGGTGAGCAGCAGCGCGCCCGCGAGTGCCGCGGCGCCCGCGGCCGCCTGTGCGCCCCAGCCCTCGATCGGCAGGCCGAAGCTGCTCGCGGCGATCACGCCGAGCCCCGCAACCTGCGCAATCGCGAGGTCGATGAACACGATGCCGCGCGCCAGCACCTGCTGGCCGAGCGGCACGTGGGAGATAGCGACCAGGATGCCGGCGACCAGCGCCGGCCACAGGATGCTCATGTCGATGGAAAGGATGCTCATTGCCGTGCCGCCAGCAGCCGGTTCAGCGTGTCGTCGAAGAGGCCGAAGAGGTCCTTCGCCTCGGGCGTGCCGCCGACCGAAAACGGCAGCAGCACCACCGGCGCCTTGACCCGTTCCGACAGCCAGTTGGCGGCTTTCGGATCGTTGTAGGCATTGCGCAGAATGATGCGCGCGGGCGTGTCGTTGAGCTTCGACACGAGCTGGCTCAGGTGCCCCGCGCTCGGCGGCACGCCGGGCTTCGGCTCGATCGCCGCCAGTTCCTTCAGGCCGAGCCAGTGGCACAGGTACACCTGGTCGCGGTGCATCACGACGACCGGCATCCCCTTGAGGGGTTCCGCCCGCTGCGCCCAGCGCGCCATCGCCGCCGTCCAGCGCGTGTCGAAATCCGCGCCGCGCGCCTGGTAGTACGCGGCGTTCGCGGCATCGATCGCAACGAGCCGCGCGGTGAGCGCCTTCGCAACGATGGCGATGTTGCGCGGGTCGAGCTGGAGATGAGGATTGCCCTGCGGGTGGATGTCGCCCATCGAGCGGT
Organism: Steroidobacteraceae bacterium; assembly: GCA_050179155.1. Classification (GTDB taxonomy): domain Bacteria; phylum Pseudomonadota; class Gammaproteobacteria; order Steroidobacterales; family Steroidobacteraceae; genus SCUD01. The sequence goes on along the minus strand of JBFXFJ010000017.1, from coordinate 15,881 downwards.
CGAGTTGCGTCGGCTTCTCGAGCAGCCGAACCTGTGCCGCCGCCTCGAAGTGGCCGGGGCTGCCCGGCTGGATGCGCTTGTTGCCGGATTCGCGCACCAGCACCGGCAGCCAGCCGATCTCGAGTTCGGCGCCGTTCGCGACCAGCAGGTCCGCTGTGCGCGCGCGGGCCACGAGGCTCGGCCTGGCATCCACGCGGTGCACGTCCTGCAATGCGCCAGTCGCCGTATAGACATTGACACGGTCACCGCCGAGCTCGGTGGCGAGCGCGCCCCAGTCTGCCGTGGTTGCGAGCACCTTGATCGCAGCCTGCGCGGGAACGGCCGCACCAAGGAACAGCAGTGCAATCAAGCCACGTATGAAATGAGTCATGACTGTGGTTCCTAGTATTTGTGGGCGCCGTGCGCGCCGATGCCGTAGATGTATTGCAGGCGGAACTGGCGATCGCGCTCGCCGTCGTCGCGTGCCTCGTCCCAGGCGTATTGCGCGCGGATGCGTGAGAACTCGCTCGGGCTCCAGTCCAGCATCAGGCTGACGCGCTCCGGATCCCCGGCGAGCAGCGCCGGGAAGGACTCCGGCGACAGCGCGCCCGAGTCCACGAGCCCGATGCGCGGCGAGCCCGAGTCGAGCGAGTCATAGCGCAGGCCGGCCCGCCAGCGCGGCTGGAACTGGTACACACCCTGCACGTACCAGCCGGACTGCTTGCTGCGATAGCTGTCGCTGAGGCCGAGCCCTTCCGTGTCAAACGCCAGCTGGCCTTCTTCCTCGCGGTCGAAATACTCGCCCTGGAGCTTGAGTTCACGATGCGAGACGTCGCCGTATGGCCGCCACTTGAGCACGGCATCCACCGCCCAGGTGCGCGAGCTGCCGGTGAAGGCATTCAGCACCGGCGCGCCGAATTCGTCGGCATCCTCGTAGCTGCGGTTCTCCGCATCGAGGTCGATCCAGGAACCGCCGGCGCGCCAGCTGGTGGACTCGCCGAGGTCGCCACCCAGGTGCGCGAAGAGCGTCGTGCCGTTCAGGCTGTTGCGGTCGCGGCGCGTCCCGGGGAACGCCCCACCATTGCCCGTTTCGGCGCCCAGCTCGATGAAAAGATCCGTCGGCGCGAGCCATTTGACCTGCACGCCGTCCTGCGCCATCTGGTTGGCGAAGAGCGCCTGGTACACCAGTGGCTGGTCGATGAAATCCCAGGCATGCGCGTGCACTTCGTTCAGGTAGCCGAAGCCCGAGAAAAATCGCCCGCCTTTCGCGGTGAAGCCCGAGGGCAGCGAAGACGTCCGGAAGAACGCCTCCTCCACCTCGATTTCGTCTTCCGGCGTGATCGCCGCAATCATCGTCGCCGAGAAATACGGATCGACGCTCGCGGTGAACACCAGTTCCGATTCCGCCAGGTTGAAGCCGCGCTCGCCGGGGCCCACCTCGCCCCCGCTCGGCATGAAGCCGGCCATGTGCCAGCTCTCCGGGTCCTCCGACAGGCTCGTGTAGTTGCCGGCCAGCACCAGCGAAATCGCCGGGTTGAAAGCCGACGCGGCACTCGATGAATCCGTGGCCGGCGGCGCTGCCGCGTACTGCGCGGTGTCCGCCGGCGGTGCGGCCGCAGTGGCGCTCAGCTCCTCGATCCGGGCCTCGAGCGCGCCGAGGCGCGCTGCGTAGTCGCTTTTCAATGCCTCGAGTTCGGCGCGCAGCGCCGCGACGTCGTCATCGGCCCGCGACATCGCGGGCAACAGTGCGCAAGCGAGCGTCATGGACGCCGCAACCTGCTTGAAACTCGTCATCGGGAAATCCTCCTCTAATCTGAACGGGCACGAGCGCGCCAATGCGCGTTCGTGCATCACTCGCGTCAGTCAGAGGAGAACGGGTGGAGCGCGGGACTGAAATGCCCGGTGCGACGGGCTGTTCGGAACCAGGATCTCATCGAGGGAAACGAAGGTCTCGGTCGCGCGCGGGGCCGCGACCAGCACTGCCGGCGAACCGCCGACCGCAGCCTGCACCGGCGCGAAGGACAGGCAGACGCGGCAACTCTGCGAAGTTCCCGGCAGACCCTTCGAATCGTCCGACAGGTGGGAGTAGGCATGTGCCTCGGCACCCAGCTGTCCGACGAGCAGCGCCAGCGACAGGATGCGGGCGATCAGGCTTAGGCGACGACGGGTCAGGACACGGATCTCCGGTTACGGGGGAAGTATCCGCCAATGGGAATTGGCGGGCAAATGGCCGCCGGGGGCCCGGCAATAGGTGATGCAGTTCACGCGATCGGCAGGTCGTTCGTGACCTGGCGCCGAAATGGGCTCACGCGGGCGCGCGATCCCATTCCGCGGCGCACCGCCTGTGGCACGCTAGGGCGGCCTGAGCCTGTCCGGCGCCCGACCCGATGCGTAATGGCCCATGCCTGACAACCGCGTAGCTTCACAACCGCAGGCCGGGGATACCCAGCGGCTCGAAACGTACAAGAAACGCTGGTCGCTGCGTCATGTGCGCCGTATCAGCGCGCTCGCCATCGGCTACTTCGGCACGGGCATCCTGGGACTCCTGCTCGCCGTCCCGCCGGGCTATGCATCACCCGTGTGGCCGGCCTCCGGCATCGCGCTCGCCGGCCTCCTGCTGTGGGACTCGCGCGCATGGCCCGGCATCTGGCTCGGCTCGTTCCTCGTCAACTTGTGGGCCGCGTACACCGCGACGCAGGCCATCCCGGAATTCACCGGATTTGCCGTGGCCGCCAGCATCGCCCTCGGCTCCACGCTGCAGGCGCTCCTGACCGCCCACCTGCTGCAGCGCTGGATCGGCGCCGGCCGTCTGTTCACATCCGGCCCGTTCACGCTCGGCTTCGCCGCGCTGGTCGCCGTGTGCTGCGCCGTCGCCGCCACCTGGGGCGTGACCACGCTGCACCTGGCCGGAGTCGTGGGCTTCGCGTCCTATTTCGAGTCCTGGCTCACGTGGTGGCTCGGCGACGTGATCGGCGTGCTGGTTCTTACGCCAGCGCTGCTCAACTGGCAGCATCTGTTGCCGTACAACGGTAAGCCCATGCGGCTGCTCGAATCCATCGGCTCGCTCGCGCTGCTCGCGGTGGTCACCGCACTCGCTTTCTACAACGTGGCGCCGCAGGGTGGTGAGGCCTATCCGCTCACATTCCTGCCGCTGCCTTTCCTGGTCTGGATTGCCTGCCGCTCCGGTCCCGGCGGCGTGGCGCTCGCAACGATCGTCGTTTCGATGATCGCAATCGCCGCCACCGGCGGCGGCGGCGGGCCGTTTGCGCGGGGCCTGCCCAACGAGTCGCTGTTGCTGCTGCAGGCCTACACCGGCATCACGACACTGATGGCGCTGACGCTCGCCGCCGCCGTCACCGGGCACAAGACCGCGGCCCTCAAGCTCAAGAAGCTGAGCCTGGAGCTGGAACAACTGGCGCTCACCGACGAATTGACCGGGCTGCGCAACCGGCGCGGATTCCTGGTGCTGGCCGAACACGCGTGGCGGCTCGCGCGCCGCGCGCGCGTCCCGTGCCGGCTGCTGTTCATCGACCTCGACGGCCTGAAGCACGTAAACGACACCCAGGGCCACCAGGTCGGCGATGCGCTGCTCATGGATGCGGCGCGCGTCCTGAACAGCGTGTTCCGGGAAACGGACGTGATCGGCCGCATCGGCGGCGACGAGTTCGCGGTGTTCGAGCTGATGGAGAAGAACGAGGAACCGGGCAACGACAGCGGGCGGCTGCAGGCCGCGATCGACGATTTCAACCGCAACGCCGGACAATCGTATCGGCTCTCCATGAGCGTGGGGGTCGAGGACCTGCCGGTGACGGCGGAGACGACGCTGGAAGCGCTGCTGTCGCAGGCGGACATTGCGATGTATGGGCGCAAGCGGGAGCAGGTCAGGCAGCGGGGACAGAGATAGCTGCGTCTTTGCGCACGCGCTTCCCCGCCACCGCGGAAGCGGAAGAATCCATCGTCATCTCACACCGCCATCGGCACGGCGTTGCCACTGACCACGATCCCGCCGGACACTGGAACGCGCACCACGAGCCGGCTCGGCCGGCCCATCGTCTCGCCCTGGCGGACCAGGATCGTGGCGGGCACGTCCAGCAATCGGGCATCATGCAGATACCCGGCCAGCGCTGCTGCCGCGGAGCCGCTTTAGACGGTCCTTGGGGGATGCTTATATGGCCATCGGTCGTCCGACGCGCAGGCGCGTCCTGCAATCCATGCTCGCAATTCCTGCGCTGGCCGGCATGGGCGCCTCGCTCAGGTCGTTCGGCCAGGACGAGGATTCGATCATCGCCTCCGCGGACCAGGCCCTGGATATCTTCGACTTCGAGCGCGTCGCGCGCGCGAAGTTGCCGCCCGCGCACTTCGGGTATCTGGCGACCGGCGTGGATGGCGATGCGACGCTCAAGGCCAATACCGAGGCGTTCGCGCACTACAGCCTGCGGATGCGCCGCCTGATCGATCTCAGCAGGATCGACATGTCCGTCAACCTGTTCGGCACGACCTGGGACTCGCCCATCTTCCTCGATCCGGTCGGTAGCCAGCGCGCGTTTCACCCGGAGGGTGAACTGGCCGCGGCCCGTGCGGCCAGGTCGAGGAAACACCTCCAGATACTGTCGACGGTTGCGTCAACCTCGGTCGAAGACGTCACGGCCGCGCGCGGCGCGCCCATCTGGTACCAGCTCTATCCGACCGACCAGTGGGCGGTCACGCAGGCACTGGTGCGTCGCGCGGAGGCGGCGGGCTGCCCCGTGCTGGCGCTGACCGTGGATCTCCAGGCCGGCTCCAACCGCCTGACCGCCGCCCGCTCGATCCCGCGCGATTCGCGCGATTGCTCGACGTGTCATGTGAGCCGGCCACCGCAGTGGTTCGAGGACATGGCTCGCAAACCGATGTTCCGGGGCCTCGACCTCTCGACGGTCACCGACATGACTCCAATCTCGATGAACTGGGACTTCATCAAGCGGCTGCGGGACATCTGGCCGCGCAAGCTCATCGTCAAGGGCATCGTCACGCGCGAGGACGCGGAACTCGCCGTCACGCACGGCCTGGACGGCCTGCTCGTTTCGAATCACGGCGGGCGCGCCGAAGACAGCGGCCGCGCGACGATCGACAGCCTCAGCGAAGTGGTCGCGGGCGTTCGCGGCCGCATGCCGGTGCTCGTGGACAGCGGCTTCCGCCGCGGCTCGGATGTGTTCAAGGCCCTCGCGCTCGGCGCGGCCGCGGTCGGCATCGGCCGGCCGTACATCTGGGGACTGGCATCGTTCGGCCAGGAAGGCGTCGAGAAGGTGCTCGACATCCTGCGCGCCGAGCTGATGTTCGCGATGCGTCAGGCGGGGACGCGGAGCATCGCCGAGATCAATCGCTCGTACGTGATCGACCAGCGGCTGGGCTAGGCGCGCGATCTACCACGGATACGGCTTGCCGTCGTAGTTCAGGAACTTGCCGGAGTCCTCTGGCTTCAGCGATTCGATCACCAACCGCACAGACTTGACGCTCTCCGCCGGCGAGAGCTTGCCGCCCTCGCCGCCCATGTCGGTGCGCACCCAGCCGGGGTGCATCACGACGCAGGTGATGCCACGCGGTGCGAGGTCGACCGACAGGCTCTTCATGGCGATGTTGACCGCGGCCTTGGAGCTGCGATACGCGTAGCGGCCGCCGGACAGGTTGTCCGCAATCGAGCCCATCGCGCTCGTGATCGTGACGATCCGCTTGCCGCGGCCTTGCGCGACGTTCTCCAGGAATGCCTCGGTCACGCGCATGGGTCCGAGCGTGTTGATGTCGAGCACGCGGGTCCAGGCTGCGTAGTCGAGGTTGCCGAGCTGCTGGCCGGGCGGTCCGCCGACGCCGGCGTTGTTCAGCAGCAGGTCGATGGGCTGGCGACCCAGCGCTTTGGCGGCGGCCCGGACAGTGGCGCTGTCCGCGACGTCGATCGGCACGACCCGGATGCGCCCGGCGCTGGCTGCGGCCAGTTCCTGCAGCTCCCTCGCATCGTCAGGCGCGCGGCAGGCGGCGAACACCTGCCAGCCATCTGCCGCGTATTGCCGCGCGAACTCGAGGCCGAGTCCGCGGTTGGCGCCGGTCACCAGTACGGTTGGCATCGTGTGGCCTCCGCGGCGGATTATCGCACCGGCCGCGACGCGGCAGTGGCCAAACGCCGCGATCACGCCTACATTTCCGGCTGACCGGCGACAAGGGGCCTTCATGCAAGCCTTGATCTTCGACCTCGACGGCACGCTGATCGACACGGTCTACGCGCACGTGTTCGCCTGGCAGCGGGCGTTCGCAGAAAGCGGGCTCGCGATCGACGGGTGGCGCATCCACCGGCGCATCGGCATGAGCGGCGGCCTCGCCGCGCGCGCGGCGGCACGCGAGCTCGGCCGCGAGATCAATGCTGGGCAGGAGGAAACGCTGCTGAAACGCCACGGCGAGCTCTTTCGCCAGTTCCTGCCCGAACGCCGGCCGCTGCCGGGGGCCACCGAACTGTTGCGTCATTTGCGCGCCCTGAATATTCCATTCGGCATCGCGACCTCCGGCAGCCGCCCGGAAATCAACCTCTCGCTCGAAGCGCTCGGCATCGGGCCGGAGACCGTCGTGATCGAGCGTCGCGACGTCAAGCGGGCGAAGCCGGAGCCCGACCTGTTCCTGGCGTGCCAGCAGACGCTCGGCGTGCCCGTCGGTGACTGCTACGTGGTCGGCGATGCCGTCTGGGACCTGCTCGCGGCCCGGCGCGCCGGCATGCTGAGCGTGGGACTCCTGAGCGGCGGCTACGGTGAGGACGAGCTGCTCGCCGCCGGCGCGTATCGCGTGTATCGCGATGCGGCGGTGCTGCACAGTTCGCTCGATGAGCTGGGTGTGCTGCCGTGAGCGCGCGCGCCGGCATCCGGCCAGAGTCTGCGAAGGCAGGACACACCCGCCGTGATTTCCTGGCCGCCTCCGCGGCGGCCGGGGCGGCCGCCATCTTCCCGCGCCTTGCCGGCGCGCAGGAAAGACGTACCCGCCTGATACTGCTCGGCACCGGCGGCGGACCGCGGCCGAAGAAGAACAACAACGCGTCCGCACAAGTCATCATTGCGAACGACATGCTCTACGTCGTCGACTGCGGCGATGGCGTCGCGCGCCAGCTCGTTCTTGCCGGACTCTCGCTCGACCGGTTGCGCCATGTCTTCG
>JBFXFJ010000017.1:0-8638 GCA_050179155.1 Steroidobacteraceae bacterium | reverse complement strand
AACAACAACGCGTCCGCACAAGTCATCATTGCGAACGACATGCTCTACGTCGTCGACTGCGGCGATGGCGTCGCGCGCCAGCTCGTTCTTGCCGGACTCTCGCTCGACCGGTTGCGCCATGTCTTCGTCACACATCATCACTCCGACCACAACGCCGACTACGGCAATTTGCTGTTGCTGGCGTGGGCGAGCGGATTGCGCACGCGCGTCGACACCTGGGGTCCGCCGCCGATCGACAGGATCACCAGGCTGTTCTTCGAGATGAGCGATTACGACATGGACGTCCGCATCAGGGACGAAGGGCGGGTCCCGCTCGTGCCACTGATCCATGTGCACGAGCTACCCGGGTCCGGCACTGTCATGCAGGATGAAAACGTCAAGGTGCGCGCAGCGCTCGTGAAACATCCGCTTGTGGCGCCGGCGTATGCCTACCGATTCGACGCGCCGGACCGCAGCATCGTGATCTCGGGCGACACAGCCTGGTCGGACGAGCTGGTCGAGCTGGCGCAGGGCGCCGACGTGCTGGTGCATGAGGCTCTGTTCCTGCCGGCGGTGGACCGTCTCGTCGCCCGGGTGCCGAATGCATCGACACTCCGCCAGCATCTTCTCGCCAGCCATACTTCCGCCGAGGATTGCGGCAGAATCGCCGCCGCCGCGGGCGCCAGGACGCTCGTCCTGTCCCACTTCGTGCCGCCGGATGATCCACAGGTTACCGAGGAGATGTGGCGCGATGCGGCGCGCCGGCATTTCCAGGGCGAAGTCGTCGTCGGGCGCGACCTCATGGAGATCTGACTGATGTGATTGCGCCGCATGATGCGATTTCCTTCTGGAACACCATGACGCGCCGGCGCTGGTTCGGCTGGTAGCAGGCGTCCGCCTGCATTCCGGCACTTTTGTGATGCGTTCGGACGACGCGGACAGGCCGCCCTGGCAGGGTCGCGCCAACGTTCAGTGGCGATTCAGCGGGGGGCAAAAGTCATGCGGGCCATGCGAAGGGTCGGAGCAGCCGGTCTTCCCGTCATGATGGCAACCGCGCTGCTCGCAGCGGGATGCGCGGGGACGCCAGTCGCGCCCGCGCCCGCGACAGCCGCGCCGGCGTCAACCAACGCGCGCAGTCCCATCGCACAACTCGCATTGTCAATGGTAGGGGTGCAGTATCGTTATGGCGGCGCGCATCCGAGCGAGGGCTTTGACTGCAGCGGCCTTGTCTACTACACGTATACGTCGAACGGTCATGCCGTGCCGCGCACGTCGAGTGAGCAATTCAACGTCGCACGCGGCATCCCGCTTGCGCAGGCCGCCGAAGGAGATCTCGTGTTCTTTCAGGATCAGGAAAAGCTCTCGCACGTCGGCATTTACCTGGGCGACGGCCGGTTCGTCCATGCCCCGTCGAGCGGCGGAACCGTCAGCGTTGCGAGCATCGACACGCCCTATTATCAGCGTCACCTGATCGCAGTCGGACGCCTGCTGCCCTAGAGATGGGCGACCCCGTTGCCTCGACCTGCCCCTGCTGCGGCGAGTCCGTGGAGCTCGTCATCGACGAGGGTGGCGGCAGCCCGCAGTCCTACGTCGAGGACTGCCCGGTGTGCTGCCGCCCGTGGCAGGTCAGGGTCGTGCACGATCCAGAGATCGGCTGGGTCGCCACATTGCAGACGCTTGACGAGTAGCACGTCACCAGATTCATCCCCGGATTCGCGCTCTGCCCGGTTCGACACGGATTTCGAACGGGCCTATGCTCGCGCAAAACAAGCCGAGCGCCGTCAGGGGGATCCGGAATGACCAGACAATTGCGCGCAGTCATGCTCTGCCTGTTGCTGCTGGGTTGCGCCCAGGAAGCGCCGCCCGATAACAGCCTCGGGAACTATTTCGACAACGCCGGGCGCGACGATGTCCTTGCCGGCGGCGTGCGCATGATCCCGATCGAAACGCCCGCTGGCACCTTCAACGTCTGGACCCGGCGCGTCGGCAACAACCCCACGATCAAGGTCCTGTTGCTGCACGGCGGCCCCGGGGCGACGCACGAGTACCTCGAGGCATTCGACTCGTACCTTCCCGCGGCAGGCATCGAGTATTACTACTACGACCAGCTCGGCTCGGCCTACTCCGACCAGCCGGACGAGCCCGAACTCTGGGACATTCCGCGCTTCGTGGACGAGGTCGAGCAGGTGCGGACGGCGCTCGGGCTCACTGCCGACAATTTCATACTCTATGGACAGTCCTGGGGCGGGCTGCTCGCGATCGAGTACGCGCTGGCGCATCCGCAGAATCTCAAGGGACTGATCGTCTCCAACATGATGGCCAGCGTCCCCGCGTACAACGAATACGCAAGGAATGTGCTGATGCCGACGATGGAGCCTGCGGCGCTCGCCGAGATCCAGGCAATGGAGCAGGCGCAGGACTACAAAAACCCGCGCTACATGGAACTGCTCGTTCCGAATCACTACGAGAAGCACATCCTGCGCATGCCCGCGGATCAGTGGCCGAACCCCGTCCAGCGGGCTTTCGCCGCGCTCAATTACGACGTTTACCTGCGCATGCAGGGGCCGAGCGAACTCGGTGCGAGCGGAAAGATCGAGCACTGGGACAGGACTGCGGATCTCAAGACGATCACGGTGCCAACGCTTGTCATCGGCGCGCGTTACGACACCATGGATCCGAAGCACATGGAATGGATGGCAGGGCAGTTTCCGAATGGCAGCTACCTTTACTGCCCGGAAGGCAGCCACATGGCGTTCTATGACGATCAGGCGACGTACTTCAAGGGCCTGATCGAGTTCCTGCGCGGGGTGGATTCGGCGGTGTAGTCGAGTGAAACCTGCAGCAATCGCAGCCGCGGGTCACTTCGCCAGCCACTGCCCATAGAGCTCCGGCCGGCGATGCTTCAGGAACAACTGACGGGCGTGTGAGTTGGCGGCAGAGGCGAGATCCACCTCTGCGTACAGGATCTCTTCCGCGCCCTGCCGGGCGCGGGCGATGACCTCGCCGTCGGGCGCACAGACGAACGATTCGCCCGCGAACTCGAGGCGGTCCTCGCGGCCGACGCGATTGCAGAGCGCGACGAAATAGCCGTTCTGGAATGCCGCAACCCGCATCTCGGCTTCGTACAGCCCCTCGGGCCATTCGCCGACCGCGCCGGCCTGCGGAACGACCACGAGGTCCGCGCCGGCGAGCGCGAGCGCGCGCATGTATTCGGGGAAGTGACGGTCATAGCAGATGGCGACGCCGACGTTGCCGGCGCGGGTGCGAAACACCGGCGCTCCCGTGTCGCCCGGCGTGTAGTAGCCCTGTTCGTGAAAGCAGGCGTACTCGGTGATGTGCACCATGCGCGTGACGCCCAGCAATGAACCATCCGCGTCGATCACCGGTGAGGAGTCGAAGGTCGCCTCGCCCTGGCGCTCGAACAGGTTCAGCACCACGACGATGCCGAGCTCGCGCGCCTTGTCGCGGAATGCACGGACCAGCGGGCCGTCCAGCGGTTCGGCCAGGGCGTGGACATCGCCGGTCGCGGGATGCTGCGGATAAAACCACTCGAAACCGAGTTCCGCGTAACAGGCGAGCGCGGCGCCATTCCGCGCTGCCGCCTCGAGATTCGCGAGCCCGCGGGCGATGTTCTGCTGCTTGTCCCGGGTCGCGGGCTGCTGGATGAGGGCGATTTTCGTGGCCGGCATGGACCAATGCTACAGCCGGAAACGCCTAGGCGCTCTTGCGCCTCGGCAACGTCCAGTCCGGGCGTATGAAATGACAGGTGTAGCCGCCGGGATTCCGGAGCAGGTAGTCCTGATGTTCCGGCTCGGCTTCCCAGAAATCGCCCGCCGGCGCGACCTCGGTCACGGCCTTGCCGGGCCATAGCCCGGAGGCGTCGACGTCCGCAATCGTGTCCTCGGCAACGCGGCGCTGCTCGTCGGTCGTGTAGTAGATCGCCGATCGATAGCTCGTGCCGACGTCGTTGCCCTGGCGGTTGCGCGTGGTCGGGTCGTGGATCTGGAAGAAGAACTCGAGGATCTGCCGGAAGCCGATCTTCGCTGGATCGAACAGGATCTCGACCGCCTCGGCATGGTTGCCGTGGTTCCGGTAGGTCGCATTCGGTGTCTTGCCGCCCGAGTACCCGACCCGCGTCTTGATCACGCCGGGATACTTCCGGAACAGGTCCTGCACGCCCCAGAAGCACCCGCCCGCCAGAATCGCGCGCTCCTCGCTCATGGCCTGCCTCCCACCTGGCCCAGGTACGCCCCGTAGCCCTCTTTCTCCATGTCGTCCCGATGTATGAACCGCAGGGACGCGGAGTTGATGCAGTAGCGCAGGCCACCGCGATCGCGGGGGCCGTCATTGAAGACGTGGCCCAGGTGGCTGTCGCCCTGCGCCGAGCGCACCTCGGTCCGGATCATGCCGTGGCTGTCGTCCGACAGCTCCTTGACGTTGGCGGGCTCGATCGGCTTCGTGAAGCTCGGCCAGCCGGAGCCGGAATCGTACTTGTCGATCGACGCAAACAGCGGCTCGCCCGAGACGATGTCCACATAAATGCCCGGGTCCTTGTTGTGCAGCAAGGCCCCGGTCCCCGGCGGTTCCGTGCCGCAGAGTTGCGTCACGCGGTGCTGCTCGGGGGTGAGCCTGGAGATTGCCGCGGAATCCTTGACGAACTTGCTCATGCCTGCGATCTCCTGCCGAACCGACTGTTCGCCGATGAGACCGGCGCAAGGCCGTAAATATTGCGGCTTTTCGCCCGCGAGCCGGAAATTACGCCGGTCGGGCCAGGATGAAAGAACCCGTTGCAGTCGGATCCAGGTTGACCGTTCGCACGACGGAGTCGAGGTTGATCGGGCCGTACACGTGCGGAAACACGGCGCCCTTCGTGAAATCCGGCAATCTGCCGGTCGAATGCGCCGGCTCCCAGCGCACGGGAGACTTGAGCCGAGCGGGATCGATCGTGAGCAGCATGAGGTCGGTCCGCCCTCGAAAGAAGGCATTCGCAACGAGCAGTACCTGTTCAGGCGTCGAGCAGTGAATGAACCCGAACTCATTGAACTCGGGCGAAAAGAACTGGCCGCTCCCCTGCGCCGCCTCCCAGGCGGCACGCGTCGTGATGTGGCAAATCATGGCGCCATCTAAGCAGGCCATCGCGCCGCGCGCAACGTGGCTTGCCAGCTTGTGCATTTGGTAACAAAGTGCATTTCAGACAGGGGGAAAACACATGATGAACCGTCGTCGCTTCTTCCATTCCTCGCTGGCCGCTGCAATCGCCTACGCATTGCCGGTTCCGCGGCTGCAAGCACTCGACCAGGCGGCGTCACAGGCCGCCGGCGGCATCGCCGCGGTCAAGCTCGACGGCTCGGCCACCGTCATCGAGCAGGCGGCGCTTGCGGAGCTCAAGGGCAGCCTGCGCGGGCCGCTCCTGCTCGCCGGAGATCCGGGCTATGACGCGGCACGGCGAATCCTGCACCCCCAGTTCAACAAGCACCCCGCGCTCGTCGTGCAGCCGACTGGCGCCGCAGATGTGCAGAGCGCCGTCACCTTTGCGCGCGAGCGCGAGCTGCTGCTCGCCGTGAAGTGCGGTGGCCACAGCTTTTCCGGCAAGTCCACCTGCGATGGCGGCATCCAGATCGACCTGTCCCGGCTGCGCGGCGCGCGGGTCGACCTGGCTGCGCGTCGCGCTTACGTCGAGGGCGGAAGCCTGCTGGGGGAGCTGGATCACGAGGCGATGGCGCACGGCCTCGTGACGACGGCGGGCACCGTGTCGCACACCGGGGTCGGCGGCCTCACGCTCGGCGGCGGCTTCGGGCGCCTGGCGCGACGCTTCGGCCTCGCGCTCGACAACGTGAAGTCCGTGGACATCGTGACCGCCGACGGCCGGCTCCGCCATGCGAGTGCGGAGGAGAATCCCGACCTGTTCTGGGCGGTGCGCGGCGGCGGCGGCAATTTCGGCATCGTGACGAACTTCGAGTTCGGACTGCATCCGATGCAGCGACAGATCGTCGGGGGCGACCTGGCGTTTCCGATCGAGCGGGCGCGCGAACTGCTCGAGTTCTATGCCGAGTACAGCCAGGAAGCGCCCGACGAGCTGTACGTGGACTACGAAATGAGTTCCCCTGCGGGCGGCAAGGCCGGTGCGGTGTCGATCCAGACCTGCTATTCGGGGCCGGCCTCGGAGGCCGATCGCGTGCTGGCGCCGTTGCGCAAGCTGGGCAAGCCGATCGCGGACACGATCAGGGCGCAGGACTACGTCGCGATCCAGCGCAGCGGGGACTATACCGATGCGCGCAACTACGGCACGTACCTCAAGGCCGGCTTCATCACCGGCTATTCCGGCGGACTGCTGGACGCCGTCTTCGACGGCTTCCGGCCGGACCCCGGGCGCGGCACCTACTTCTTCCACCAGCACGGGGGCGGTGCCATCGGTCGCGTCGCGCCGGACGCAACTGCGTTTCCGCATCGTCGCCCGACCCTGGAGATTTTTGCCGCCGTCAGCTGGGATCTGGCCACGGACGGGAAGCGCCACGTCGACTACGTCAAGGACTACTGGTCGAAGCTGCTGCCCTTCACCGACGGCTACTACACGAACGAGGTGGCCGACGAGCACCAGCCGCACATTGACCAGAACTACCGCGGCAATATCGGGCGCCTGCGGCAGCTCAAGCGTCAGTACGACCCGCAGAACCTGTTCCGGCTGAACGCCAACATCCTGCCGGCGTGAACCCGGCCGGATCCGCACGGGCGCAACAGATACGAGGAGTTCCCATGCCCAGGCTCGTTTTGACCTACTTTGATTTCGATGGCAGCCGCGGCGAGACCGCGCGGCTCGCGATGCACCTCGGCGGGGTCGCGTTCGAGGACCGGCGCATCGCCCGCCAGGACTGGGCCGCGATGCGCGACCGGTTTCCGTTCCAGGCCCTGCCGGTGCTGGAAGCGGACGGCAAGATGATCGCGCAATCCAACGCCATCAACCGCTACGTCGGCAAGCTCGCGGGCCTCTACCCGAAGGACGACTGGCAGGCCGCGCTCGCGGACGAGGTGATGGACGCGGTCGAGGACATCACCACCCGGATCGGCAACACCATCCGGCTCGAAGGCGAAGCCAAGAAGAATGCGCGCGAGGCGCTGGCGGCGGGCCCCATCCCGCGCTTCCTCGAGCAGCTCAAGGCCCGGCTCAAGGCCGGCGGCGGCGAGTGGTTCGTCGAGAAGCGCCTGACCGTCGCCGATCTCAAGTGCACCATCTGGGTGCGCTGGCTCAAGTCCGGCGTGATCGACCACGTTCCGGCCGACATCGTGGACAAACACGCGCCGCTATTGTCGGCGCATTGCGAGCGAGTCAGGAACCACCCGAAGATCGCGGCGTACTACGCGGCGCGGGGTCATTGAGGGCGCGATATTTCGGCGCGGCTTTCGGTGCTACGATCCGCACCGGTGCCCCTTCGATCCTGACAGGAGTGCATTCCATGAAGCTCGCAAGAATCGTGCTCGTGGCCATGGCGCTGGCGATTGCCGGCCCCGCCTGGTCGGCCGACGCTCCCGCCACTCCCACCTGTAACTCGGGTCCCCAATCGGGCTGGAAATCGAAGGATGCGCTGAAGCTGCATCTCGTCAAGCAGACCCTCGCGGTGAAGCAGGTCAAGATCGTCGGCGACTGCTACGCGGTGTACGCGGTGACCCACATCGGTCAGCCGGCGAACGGCTACTACCACCCCGTCACCCTGAAGCTCGTCGGCCCCATCCCGAACTGAGCGGCGCATTTGCGGGCGGCCCGCGCCGCCAGCATCGGCGGACGCTTGCCGAGTCACATTGCGTATGCCAATATGTCATACTATTTGACATACGTGTGGTGATGCATGGCAGCCTTCAGCCTGCGGCTCCCCGAGGATCTCGAATCCCGCCTTGACGCCGAGGCGCGGCGCGAAGGCGTGGCGCGCTCCGAAATCGCGCGCGCAGCGATCGCGGAGTTTCTCGCACAGAAGGAGCGGCAGCGAACCATCGCCGCATTCGTCGCCGAAGCGCGCGCCGCCTACTCCGATCCGAAGGTCCGCAGGGAGGCCCTCGCCCTGGCAGAAGCGGCCGTGCCGCTCGACAACGAGGGGCTGCGCGTGGCGGAAAGCCGCGGCCGATACGCGGCAAGTTCCGCTGCCGGCGCGCGCGGGCGGAAGCGCCGATGAGGCGCGGCGAGATCTGGACCGCAAACCTCAACCCCTCCCGTGGACGTGAAATCGGCAAGATCCGCCCGGTCCTGATCTTCCAGGGAGACGAGTTGATCGATGCCGGCACGCCGATGATCGTCGTACTGCCGCTGACGACGAACGTGTACCCGGAGTTCAAGCTGTGGCGTGTCACGGTGCCCGCGCGCGACCGGCTCAGGGACGACTGTCAGGTCGTCGTCGATCAGCCGCGAGCGCTGGATCGGACCCGTATCGGCGAAGGACCGCTTACGGTCCTGTCGCCGGCAGAGCTTGCCGCGGTCGAGCGGAGCCTGCGGGTCGTGCTGGGGATGTACTAATCCGCCGCCCGACATTAGACAAGTGTCAGAAAACGTTTCCGCGGACGTGCTTATCCGGTTGGCTTCGGTGACCGCAACATCTTGTGGGCAGTGGGATTGAGAGCGTCGGGCGGCGCGGTCATCAGCATCAGCGCCCGCAGGAATGCCGGACCTCGCCAG
>JBFXFJ010000016.1:0-49901 GCA_050179155.1 Steroidobacteraceae bacterium | reverse complement strand
CCAGCCGAGCGGGTGATGTGTGCGCGCGATCGACGCCATCATCAGATAGGCGAGTACCGCCGCCGCGAAGAACGCGAAGCGGACGGCGCTTGTCGCCCCCTTGTGCAACGCCAGCCAGCCGAGCGCCACGTAGACCGGCAGCAACAGCAGCTTGGTCCAGAGCCAGCCGTTGCCATAGGTCACAGCGGGCAGAATCACTACGAGCAGCAGCGCGGCCAGCAGCAGGATCGAGTCGATGGAATAGCTGAGGTAGCGCAGCGGCGCCGCCATGGCGCGCGCCTGACGGCCCGCCAGCACCAGCATCCCGCGCGCAAAGAAGAGCGCGCCGCTCAGGACGACCGCGCCGACGTGCGCGAGCTTGATCTCAGTTGCGAAGGATGACAGAGGCAAGGGAGTCCACCCGTTCGCGATCCGTGAGTTCGAGTTCGCGCCCCTGCACGCGGATCATGCCTTCGTCCTGCAGGCGGCGCAGCACGCGGCTGACGGTCTCCGGCGCGAGGCGCAGGTAATTGGCGATGTCGGTGCGCGGCATCATCAGGCGCAGTCGCAGGCCCGAGTGCCCGACCGCGGTGAGGCGCCGCGACAGCAGGATCAGGAATGCCGCCAGCCGTTCGTCGGCAGAATGGTCGCCGGCCAGCAGCATGGCATTGCCGATGTCACGGCTCATCAGGCGGAACAATTGCTTCTGCAGGCCCGGCAGCCGCGTCGCCAGGATGGCGATGCGCGAGAAGGAGAATCGGCACAGGGCGACGTTGTCCAGGGCGACGGCATTGCAGGGATAGCGCTCGTTCTCGATGGCGCTGAGTCCGATGATCTCCCCCGGGAAGTGGAAGCCGAGCACCTGCTCGCGGCCCTCGCGATCGACCACGTAGGTCTTGACCGTGCCATCGCGCACCGCCGCGATCGCCTCGAACGGCTCGCCCTCGCGGAACAGGTGCGTGCCGGTCGGCAACGGCCCGACGTGCTCGACCAGGATGTGCAGCTCGCGCAGCGACGCCTTGTCCATGCCCTCGTCGAGGCAGGCCTTCGAGAAGGCGCAGGTCGAGCAGAAGCGCAATTCATCACCGTCGTCGGCTGCGGCCCGGTAATGCGGCGGCTGTCGCGTGGCGGCCATCAGAAATCCGGCCGGTGATCGGCCTGCGCGAGTGCGCGTGCCAGGAAGCGGCGGATGGACGGTTCGGCATCCTCGGCGGTCATCAGTTTCTGCTGCTCCATCAACCGGGCCATGTCGCGGATCGTCCGCTCGCCGTCGATCATCGCCAACAGGAAGGCGTAGACCCGCGTGGACAGCGATTGTGCCCGGAATTGCGGCAGCAGCGGCACTGGCAGGTCGCCGCGTTCGAGCCAGTCGGGAACCGGGCGACCAGGAGCGACCGGACCGGTATCGCGCTCCTTGCGCGCGGCGAACGTGATGACGGTCTCCTGCCGCCCGTGGCGGCTTGCCGGGGAGCAGAGATACGGCACGCGCAACTCGCGTGCGGTCGCGGGCGCAAATCCGTGGGCCGGCAGTTGCTCCAGCAGTTCCTCGAGGCTCAACGCATCGGCCGGCGCCGCATCGGCGAAAGCGAGCGAGCCGTGATTGATCCAGTGACCGCCCGGGGCGAGGAGCGTGTTGATCCGCTGCAGGACGCGGGCGACGGGCTCGCCGGCGACGTCCACGAACCACGGCGTCAGCACCAGGTCGAAGCTGCCCGGCAGGAACGGCGGCGCCGACGCGTCGGCGAGCACCAGCTCGAGTCCGGGCGACGCCGGTTGTGGCGCCGCATGACGCCGAAGTATCGCGTGATCCGCGATGGAATCCGGCGCGATCGGGAACTCGTACAGCTCGAGTGCCTCGCCACCCAGGATGCGCGCGGCGGCAAGCAGGAACAGGGGATTGAAATCGAGCGCCACCGTGAGGCGCGGCCGGATCGCATGGTGCAGGTCATGGGCGAGGCGGGCGGCGCCGGCGCCCAGCACGAGAATGCGCGCGGGCGCCTGCCCCGGCGGCAGGCTCGAGGTCACGGCCTCGAGGCTCGCGCGATTCTCGGCATCGCCCCAGCACCAGTCGCGATGCAGGTTGGTGTAATAGGTCGACAGGCCCTGGTGCAGCGGCAGCTCGGTGCCGAGCGCGACGTGCACGGCATGCGCTTCCTGGCGCCGGTCAAGCCCGAGCGGTTGCATCAGTTCGCGGATGCGTTTCGCCTGGTCGTCGAGCGCCGCCGCCACGTGCTCGAGACGCTGTCGCGTCAGGCTCCCCGGCGCCAGGCCTGCCAGCGCCGCGCGCTGCCGCTGGGCCTCCGTTGCGTAGTGCGTCAGCAGGTGATGCAGGCGGCCGCGCCATTCGATGAGCGCGGCCCGGGGATCGGGCATCAGCCAGGGAATGCCGCCGACCGAGGGAAAATCGATGCGGCAGGTCAGGCAGGCCGCGCCGGTCAGGCGCGTACCACACACCGGACAGCCAAGCAATTCTGCGAGCGGCGCGCGAAGCGTCATGTGGCGCCTATCATGCCGCATCACCGGGCCGGTGGTTGCAGGGTGCGTGGCCGTCTATAGTCCGGCGATGAACAAGCCTGCGGAAACACCGGTGTTCCGGGTCGTCGAACGCGGCGGTCCCGCCGGTCGCGTGGTCCTGCGCCGGCAGGCGCGCGACGCCGTCCATTGGCTCGTCATCTCGGGATTCCAGGGACCCGGGTTGCCCGCGCGATTGACCGATCCGGCGATCGAGCCCGCCGCGGATGCCGCGGGCGCCTGGCATCTGTGCTGTGCCGAGGGCGAGTTTCATTTTCACGCGCGCGCCGTCGATCGGCTGGCGACGCGACCGGCGTTGTTCACGCCATTGCACCGGCCGTTTGCCCTGTCCGGCACAGATCGTCTTGCCGTGCGCGTCCTGCTCTGGCTGCTGCGGTTGCCGGGCGGCGCCCGCCTGCTTCGGCACTGGCACGCTCGGCGCGGCTGAATCCAGCAGATCTTCGGCGCCGGCGCGCGACCGGCTTGCTTGCGTTTCGCGCGCACGCACGGGAAGATTGCCTGTGGTTTTTGCGGTGCAAACACGGCACCGTGAAATGATCAGGGAGCACTCGTGGCGAAGCCGGCTGAACGCTGGATCGTGCATAAGTTCGGCGGCTCGAGCCTTGCCGACGCCGATTGCTTTCGCCGCGTCGCCTCGATCGTCGAAGAACTCGCCGAGGGACACGTTGCAGTCGTCCTTTCGGCCTGCCAGGGCGTCACCGATGAACTGATCGCGCTCGTTGCGCAGGCCGAGCGCAACGATGAGACCGCCTGCACCGCATCGCTCGACCAGTTGCGGCTCCGTCACGAGCGGATCGCGACGGAACTGCTGGCGAACGAGGCACGCGCCGCCTATGTCGCTGCGCTTCGCGCGGATCTCGTGGATCTGCAGCGCCTGCTGCAGGCCGTTGCGCTGGTCCGCTCCGCAGGACGTGACCTCCAGGACCGGGTCGCCGGCTTCGGCGAATTGTGGTCCAGCCGCCTGTTCGCCGCCTTCCTCGGTGCGCGCGGCCGGCGCGATCCCGTCCGCTGGCTCGATGCGCGCGAAATCATCGTGGTGGAGTGGGGCGCGCTGGGTCCGGGCGTGCAATGGGGTCCGTCGCAATCCCATGCGGCAGAACGCGTCCCGGGTGATGCGCGCACGCTCGTGGTTCCCGGGTTCGTCGCGACCGACACGCGCGGACTGCAGACCACGCTCGGCCGCAATGGCAGCGATTTCTCCGCATCCATCCTCGCCGCGCTGCTGGACGCGGCCGGGATCGTCATCTGGACCGACGTGGACGGCGTCCTGTCGGCGGATCCGCGGCTCGTGCCGGACGCCAAGGTGATCGACGCGCTGTCCTATGACGAGGCGATGGAGCTCGCCTATTTCGGCGCCAAGGTGATCCACCCGCAGACCATGGCGCCCGCGATCGCCAAGGACATCCCGATCCGGATCCGGAACACCTTTTCGCCGCAGGCGCCCGGGACCTCGATCGTCGCGAAGCCCGCGTCGCGGCATGTCGTCAAGGGCATCACGAGCATCGACGACGTCGCGCTCGTCAATGTCGAGGGCGCCGGGATGATCGGCGTGCCCGGCACGGCGCACCGCCTGTTCGGCGCGCTGCACGAGGCCGCGGTGTCGGTGATCCTGATCTCGCAGGGCAGTTCCGAGCATTCGATCTGTTGTGCCATTCCCGCGGCCCAGGCCGAGGCAGCGGAGCGGGCGATTCGCCGCGCATTTGCCTCGGAACTGCGCGACGGGCAGATCCAGAGCGTCGAGGTCACCGCCCGCTGCGCCATCATCGCGGTGGTCGGCGACGGCATGGCCGGCGCTCGTGGCATCTCGGGCCAGCTCTTCGGCGCGCTCGGCAAGGCCGGCATCAACGTGCGCGCCATCGCGCAGGGCGCCTCCGAACGCAACATCTCGGTGGTCGTCGACCAGGGCGACACGCCGAAGGCGCTCGGCGCGGCGCACGCGCGCTTCTACCTGTCGCCGCACACGCTGTCGGTCGGCCTGATCGGGCCGGGCACGGTCGGTTCCGTGCTGCTCCAGCAGCTCGAATCGCAGGCGGAGAGGTTCCGTCGCGACTTCAACCTGGACCTGCGCGTCCGCGGCATCGCGACCTCGAGCCGCATGCTGCTCGCCAATGGTGCGATCGATCTCGCGCACTGGCGCGAGCTGTTTGCGCGCGATGGCGAGGCGCTGGATCTCGATCGCTTCGCCGCGCACGTCGCGGCGGGCAACCTGCCGCACCGGATAATGATCGACTGCACGGCGGATGCGCGGGTGGCGGCCCGCTACGCCGACTGGTTTGCGGCGGGCCTGCACATCGTCACGCCGAACAAGAAGGCGAGCAGCGCGGCCCTGCCCGATTACCGCAGGATGCAGCAGGCGCGCCGCCAGGCCGGCACGCATTACCTCCATGAAGCGACGGTCGGCGCGGCGCTGCCGATCATCATGACACTCAGGGACCTGCGGGAGACCGGCGACAGCATCCGCCTCATCGAGGGCATCTTCTCAGGCACGCTCGCCTACCTGTTCAACGTCTTCGACGGCAGCCGGCCGTTTTCCGCAATCGTCGCGGACGCAAAGGCCCGCGGCTTCACGGAACCCGATCCGCGCGACGATCTGTCCGGCATGGACGTTGCGCGCAAGCTGGTGATCCTGGGCCGGGAGATGGGGCTGCCGCTCGAGATCGACGCGGTCGAAGTCGAGAGCCTGGTGCCGCCGGAACTGCGCGCCTGTCCGGTGGCGGAGTTCCTCGAGCGGCTGCCCAAGTTCGATGCGCGCATGGCCGAACGGCTGGCGGCAGCGAAGCGCGACGGAAAGCTCCTGCGCTATGTCGGCCGCCTGACGGCAGCGGGAGGCGCCACGGTCTCGGTGGAGGCGATCGATCCAGGCCACGCGTTCGCGCACATGGCGCTGACCGACAACATCGTGCGCTTCGTCACCGATCGCTATTGCGACAACCCGCTGATCATCCAGGGGCCGGGTGCGGGGCCTGCAGTGACCGCGGGCGGCGTCTTCGGCGACCTGCTGCGCCTCGCTGCGTATCTCGGCGCCCGGCTGTGAGTCGCAACTTCGCCGTCGCGTTCGCGCCCGCCAGTGTCGGCAACGTCGCGGTCGGCTTCGACATTCTCGGTCATGCGTTTCCGGTAATCGGCGATCGCGTCCGCGCGGCGCGCAGCGCGACGCCTGGCGTGCGGATCACGGCGGTCACCGGCATCACGACGGCGCTGCCGCTCGCTGCGGCAGCAAACACCGCGGGCCGCGCGGCGCAGTTCCTGCTCGCGGGCCAGGCGCCGGACTGGGGCGTTGATCTCCTGATCGAGAAGGGCATTCCGCTCGGCTCCGGGCTCGGCGGCTCCGCGGCCTCGGCCGTGGCTGCCGCGGTTGCGGTCAATGAACTGCTGGACCGGCCGTTGTCCCGCGCCGACCTGCTGCCGCACGCGGTCGAGGGAGAAGCCGTGGCCAGCGGTTCCCGCCATGCCGACAACGTCGCCGCGTCGCTGTTTGGCGGCCTGGTGCTGACCGTCGGCGGGGACGCGCCGCGTTGCACCCAGGTGCCGGTGCCGGCGGGGATCCGCTGCGTCCTCGTGCATCCGCACCTGTTCCTTTCGACGCGCGCGGCGCGCGAGATCCTGAAGCCCTCCGTGCCGCTCGCCGACCTGGTGCACCAGACCGCGAACCTCGCGGGCTTCCTGGCGGGCTGTTATTCCGGGGACCTGGCGCTGATCCGCGCCTGCTTCAAGGACGTCGTCGTCGAGCCGCAGCGCAGGCACCTGATACCCGGCTTCGACGAAGCCAGGCGCGCAGCGCTTGCGCACCAGGCGCTCGGCTGTTCCATCTCCGGCGCCGGTCCCAGCGTCTTCGCGTGGTGCGAGGCCGCGCATGCGGAAGCGGTGCGCGCAGCGATGTGCGCCGCCTTTGCCGCCCACGGCCAGCCATGCGATCACTGGGTCGCGCCGGTCGGCGGCGAGGGCGCCACGATCCAGGAGCGCGGGTGAAGTACCGCAGCACGCGCAGCGATCCGCGCGAAGTGTCGCTTTCAGAGGCCATGCGCGAGGGCCTCGCGCCGGACGGCGGACTGTACGTTCCCGCCGGCCTGCCACGCGCGCAGGCGCGGGGCGGCGAGACAACGCTCGCCGGGGTCGCGGTCCCGCTGCTGGCACCGTTCTTCGCCGGCGATCCGCTCGAGCGCGAGCTCGCAGGGATCGTGGACGAGGCCTTCGTCTTTCCGACCCCGCTGCGTGCGGTCGAGGCCCATGGAGGGCCGCTCTCGGTGCTCGAGCTCTTTCACGGACCGACCGCCGCATTCAAGGATCTCGGCGCGCGCTTCCTCGCCGCCTGCCTGGCGCGCGCAACGCCGGGCAGCAGCCGGCCCCTGACGATCATCGTCGCGACCTCCGGCGACACCGGCGGCGCCGTCGCCGCAGCACTTCACCGCCGCCCCGGATTTCGGGTCGTGTTGCTCTATCCGGCGGGCCGGGTCGCGCCCCTGCAGGAACGCCAGCTCTGCTGCTGGGACGACAATGTCACCACCTGCGCCGTGCAGGGCAGCTTCGACGACTGCCAGCGCCTCGCCAAGCAGGCGTTCGCGGACCCGGCCCTGCAAGCGGCGCTCTCGATGTCATCCGCCAACAGCATCAACATCGGCCGCCTTCTGCCGCAGATTGTCTCGTTCGCGGCTGCGAGCCTGCAGGTCGAGGCCGCCGGCGGCAGGCCCGCGGGATTCATCATCCCCTCCGGCAATCTCGGCCACGCACTGGCCTGCGTGTGGGCTCGCGAGATGGGATTGCCGATTGGCGGCATCGTGCTCGCGCACAATGCCAACCGCACGGTGCCCGATTATGTCGAGAGCGGCCAATGGCGGCCGCGACCTTCGATCGCTACCATTGCCAATGCAATGGATGTCGGCGACCCGAGCAACATGGAAAGGATTTTCCACCTGTATCGCGACCACAAGACCCTGACCGCCCGGATTTCGGCAACCTCCATCGACGATGACGCGATCCGCAACCGCATCCGCGCGGAGGCCTCGCAGGCCAGCTGGATTCCCTGTCCGCACACGGCCGTCGCGGCCGAGGCCTGGCACCGGATGCCGGAGCCGGAACGCCGGCGCCTGCACTGGATCGTGGTCGCGACCGCCCATCCGGCGAAGTTTCCGGAAGTCGTCGAGCCGCTGGTCGGGAGCGCGCTGACGCCGCCGCCGGCGCTCGCGCAGTTGCTCGGGCGGCCGCTGCGTCGCACGGAAATCGCGGCGGACCTCGATGCGCTGCGCGCGCTGCTGGTGGCGGCATGAGCACCGAGAACCTGGTCGTGCAAGTCGTGGTCGGCGTGATGCTGCTGGCGCTGCTCGGGTTCGGCATCGCCACGGGGCTGCGCTACTGGGGCCGGCATCGGGCGCGCCGCAAGCTGTTCATGGCCTTCGAGGCGGCGTCGGCGGCCGTGCTGCGCGACGTGCTGATCCCCGACGGCAGCGGCGGCCACCTGCACATCGATTTCCTGCTGCTGACCGGCCGCGGACTGCTGGTCGTGGACTTCCGCGATGTGGACGGCGTCGTCTTCGGCGGCGAACACATGCGCGAATGGGCGGTCATGAACGGCACCGCGCGTTCGACCTTCCTCAATCCGCTGGAAACGCTCTACGACCGTGTGGCCGCGGTGCGCGCACTGGCAGGCGACGTGCCGGTGGATGGCCGGATCGTGTTCACGGAGCGCGCCCAGTTTCCAAAGGGCCGGCCGCCGCGCGTGCTGCGCCTGGCCTCACTCGAGGCGGAGTACCCGCCGCCGGAGCCCGGCTCGACCACGCACCCGGCCGAGCGTTACCGCGCCGCCTGGGACGAACTCGTGGCGCAAGCGGAACCGAGCCCGCTCGCGCGCCGCTAGCCGCTCTTCCGGTGGTGGTCCTCGATCACCTTCGCCACGCAGACCGTCACGTGTTCCGCACAGGCCAGGTGCAGGAACTCGTTGGGTCCGTGCGCGTTGGCATGGGGCCCGAGCACGCCGGTCACCAGGAACTGGGTTCCCGGGAAACGCTCGCCCAGCATGCCGATGAACGGAATGCTGCCGCCGGTGCCGCGATACATCGCGTCCCGGCCGAAGGTCGCTTTCGACGCCTCGCTCATCGATTTTTCCAGCCACGGCGCAACGGGCGGCGCATCCCAGCCGGCGAGTGATGAACCGACATCGAAGCTGACGTGCACGCCATAGGGCGGGTCCGCCTCCAGGCGCTGCTTCACCGCCTTTGCGGCGGACTCGGCATCGGTTGTCGGCGGCAGACGGAACGAGAGCTTGAGCTCGAGCCGGGGCAACAACACGTTGCCCGCGTTTTCCATCGCCGGCAGCCCGGCGGCGCCGGTGACCGCGAGCGTCGGCCGCCAGGTATTGTTCAGGGCGAGTTCCACCGGTGAATCCGACAGCGGCCGCGCGCCCGGCACGAACGGCAGCTTGTCGGAAATCTCGCTGCCGAGCACATCCGCCACGGCGCGCGCCTGGGCGATGCGCGCGGCGGGAATCGGCGCATGGAGTTCGTCGACCAGGATGTCGCCGGTGACATCGCTTTCGACGCGCGCGAGCAGGGTGCGCGCGATGCGGAACACGGATGGCGCAATGCCGGTTGCGGCGCCCGAATGCACGCCCTCGGTCAGGCCCTCGAGAACCAGGTTGCCGACCAGGTTGCCGCGAAGCGACGTCGTGCACCAGAGCTGGTCGTAATTGCCGCATTCGGCATCGAGGCACACGACCAGCGAGGGCGTGCCGATGCGACTTGCCAGTTGCTCGACGTAGTAGGGGAGGTCGTAACTCCCGCTCTCCTCGCAGGCCTCGATCAGCACGACGCAGCGCGCGTGCGCGATGCCCTGTTCCTGCAGCAGGCGGATGGCCGTCAGCGAGGAGAAGACCGCATATCCGTCGTCCGCGCCGCCGCGCCCGTACAGCTTGCCATCGCGCAGCACCGGCTCCCAGGGCGAGAGGCCATTTACCCAGCCGGTGAACTCCGGCTGCTTGTCCATGTGGCCGTAGAGCAGCACGGTATCCGTACCGACGCCTGGCACTTCGCAAAACAGCACGGGCGTGCGGTCCTTGGCGCGCACGATCTCGACCTTCATGCCCTTCAATGGCTGCTCGCGGCACCACGCGGCCATCAGTTCCGCCGCGCGGTCCATGTGCCCGTGCGCCTGCCAGTCGGCATCGAACAACGGCGACTTGTTCGGAATCCGGATGTAGTCGCAGAGAAGCGGGACGATGGAGTCCTTGAATGTCTTTGCCGTCAGTTGCTGTGCGCGCTTGAAGTCCATGTAATTACCTTGATATCAAATACTTAACTACGATATCTAATGCAGTTCGTAGGTGCTTGTTCCGTCCGCCGCCACGACCGTGCCCAGTGTAAGGCCAAAGAACCGGCAGGCGTTTGCAGTGGTCGCCGTCGCCACGGCCTCGGGTGACTGGCCACGGCATTGCGCCACCGACGCCAGCACCAGCGGCAGGTACATCGGTTCATTGCGCCGGTGCGGCGGCTTTGGCTGCAGCGTGCGCGGCAGCAGGTAGGGGCCGTCGGTCTCGAGCATCAGGCGGTCCTCAGGGATGCGGGTCACCGCTTCGCGCAGCGCCTGTCCGCGCCGCTCGTCACAGACCCAGCCCGTCACGCCGATGTGCAGGCCCGCGGCCAGGCAGTCCTCGAGCTCGCCGACGCCGTCCGTGAAGCAGTGCAACACCGCACGCGACCCGAGATCCGGGTGTTCGCGCAGCATCGCGAGGAAGTCCACGTGGGCGTCGCGCTGGTGCAGGAACAGGGGCCGGCGGTGCTCTGTGGCGAGCCGCAGCTGCATGCTGAAGGCGCGGCGCTGCTCGGCAGGCGGCGAGAAATTCCGGTAATAGTCGAGACCGCATTCGCCGGCGGCGACGGTCATCGGATCGGCGAGCAGCTCCGCAAGTCGCGGGGCGTCGCTCTCCTGGAGCGCCGTCGCATGATGCGGGTGCACGCCGGCGGTCGCGCGCAGCATCCCCGGAACGTCGCGACATAGGGCAATCGCCCGCGCGCTGTCGTCAAGCGTGCTGCCGGTAACGATCATCGCGACCACTCCCGCCCGCCGCGCGCGCGCGATCACCTCCGCGCGATCGCGCTCGTAGCTGTCGTGCGCGAGATTGATGCCGATATCGACGAGTGGGATCAACGGCTCAGGCCGCGCGCAGCGCCGCGGTCACCGGCAGGCGCGTCGCCCGCAATGCCGGCAGCAGGCCGCCGATCATGCCGATCACGATGGCGATGAGCAGGCCGCGCCGCACCAGCGCCGGGGTGACATCGAACTCGAACACGACCTGGGTGAAATTGGCGCCGAGCGTCGAGACCGCCATGTTGTTGAACAGGAGAAAGGCAAGCACTGCCCCGATCACCCCGCCCGCGAGCGCCAGCACCAGCGACTCGATCATCACCGATACGACCACCGGCGCGCCGCCAAAGCCGATGGCGCGCAGCGTCGCGATCTCCCGCGCACGCGTGCCGACCGCCGCATACATGGTGTTGAGGGCGGCGAAGGTCGCGCCGAGCGCCATGATCAGCGTCACCACCCCGGCCAGCATGCCGATGGTGCGCCGGAACTGCTCGGTCTGCGCGCTGTAGTACTCCTGCTCGGATTCCACGTCGACATTGATCCGGGGATCGGCCTTCAATGCATCGCGCACCGCGCCGATGCCCGCCGCATCCTGCAATTGCAGGCGCACCGAGCTGAAACCCTGCCGGTTGAACGTCGTCTGCGCGACCTCGACGTCGGCCCACAACTCGCTTTCGTTGGCGTCCCCGGATTCGAATACGCCGACCACGGTCCAGTCCGAGCCGCGCATGCGCAGCGTCTCGCCGATGGCCACACCCGCGAACTGCTGCGCGACGCCCTGGCCCACGATCAGCTCGCGCAGCCCCGGCTGGAACGAGCGTCCCCCGACGATCTTCACCTGCGGCCGCAGCGCGAAGGCGGCGGGCTCGACGCCGCGGACGGTGATATTGGAGCCGGTCTTCTCTCCCGGCTTCATCAGTTCGGCGATCACGATCATCTCGGCCGAGGCGAGCGGCCGGCCTTCGGCGTCCTGGCTCACGCCCGGGGCCTGCAGGACCAGCGTCGCGCTGTCGCGCGACAGGCCGGAGTTCAGTTCCGCGCTGGATCCGCCGCGCAGCACCAGGGCGATGTCCGCGCGGCCGGTGGACTTGAGCGTGGACTGGAAACCCTCGGCCATCGCCAGCAGCGCGGTAAAGACGGCGACCACGCCGGCCAGCCCGACGACGATCACGAGGGAAGGGCCCAGCCGGTCCGGGATGCTCCGCAGGCTCAGGAGGGTGATTGCCAGGGTCTGTTTCAACATCGTGCGCGTCTCCGGTCAGCGTCCGGCCAGCGCGTCGACGATCGACAGCCGCCCGGCCCGCAGCGCGGGCGGCAGGCCAACCGCCAGGCTCAGGCCGACGATCGCGATCACGCCCGTGACCCACACCCGGTAATCGACCGCGAGCGGAAAATTGCCGCCGCCGATCGCGATGCCGATCGCGGTCGCGATGCCGAGGCCGAGGAGCCCGCCGACCAGGCACATGACCGCCGCCTCGGCCAGCACGAATCCGAGCACGCTGCCATCGGTAAAGCCGAGCGTCTTCAGGATCGCGAGTTCGGGGACGCGTTCGCGCACGCTCTGCGCGATCGTGTTGCCGACCACCAGCAGCAGCGTGAAGAACACGGCAAACAGGATCCAGCGCACGATCAGACCGATGTCGCCGATCTGCTTGAAGAATCCGAGGTTGAAGTCCTTCTCGGTCTGCGTCTTGGTCTCGTCGGGCGAGTTCTCGAAACGCGAATCGATGGCCTGGGCAATCTGCTGGGCCTGGCCGGGATCCGACAGCCTGAGCGTGAAGGTGCCGGCGCGGCCGGAGCCGAACTGGTTGGCCTCGTCGAAGTACGCGAAGTTGATGAAGCCGACGTTGGTATTGCGCTGCCACTCGGCGTCCTTGCCGTCGTAGATGCCGACCAGGTCGAAGATCCAGGCCTTGCTGCCGTCCTTCTGCGGGAAGATGTTCGACGCAATCGGCAGCTTGTCGCCGATCTTCCAGCCGTACTGGTTGGCCAGCGAACGGCCGGCGATCATGCCGGTGCGGGTCTCCGCGAAAGCTTTCCACTGCTCCGGCGGCATCACGTACTCGGGGTACACGGCATGCAGGCGGTCCGGATCGGCCGCGAAGAAGATCAGCTGCGTGTTCTCCTGCCAGACGGCCCCGAACCACTGCTGCCACATGACCGCCTCGACCCCCGGGATCGACTCGATCTCCGGCAAGTGCCGCATCGGCAGCGAGGTCGTGAACGACACCCGCGCCTGCGTCACGAGCCGGGTCGCGCCGACGAAATCGGCGCCCGCCGAGAACAGCACGTTGACGGCCTGCAGCAGGCCGAACAACAGGAAGGCGGTCACGACCGACAGCATCGTCAGCACGGTGCGCGTCTTTTTGCGAAACAGGTTGGCGAAGACGAATCCGGCTCGGGTCATGCGGCTGCCTGCTCCAGCAACTGGCCCTTCTCGAGGTGCAGCGTGCGGCGGGCGAACTCCGCGGCCTTCGGGTCGTGCGTCACCATCACGATGGTCTTGCCGTGCTCGCGGTTCAGCACCTGCAGCAGTCCAAGGATCTCGTCGGCGGTCTTGCGGTCGAGGTCGCCGGTCGGCTCATCGCAGATCAGGATGGTCGGGTCCGACACCAGCGCGCGCGCGATCGCCACGCGCTGCTCTTGGCCGCCCGACAGTTCCCGCGGCTTGTGCCGCGCGCGGTCCGTGAGGTTGACGACTTCCAGCGCCACGGCGACGGACTTGCGCCGCTGGGCGGCGGACAGGCCGGTCAGCAGCAACGGCAGCTCGACGTTGCGCTCGGCCGTCAGCACCGGCATCAGGTTGTAGAACTGGAACACGAACCCGACATTGCGCGCGCGCCACTTCGCGAGCGCCCCGCCGGCGAGCTGGTCAATGCGCTCGCCGCCCACCAGGACCTCGCCCGAGGTCGGCCGGTCGAGGCCGCCGATCAGGTTCAGCAGCGTGGTCTTGCCGGAACCCGAGGGACCCATCAGCGCGACGAAATCGCCTTTCGGGATCTCGAGCGTCAGTCCGTGCAGCACTTCCACCTTCTGCTTGCCGCGCACGTAGGACTTGTACACGTTCTGGACCTGTACCATCGCTTCGCTCATGAGTTCGCCTCGTCCTTCGTCTTGACCGGGTCGCCATCCTTCAGGGTTTCGGGCGCCTCGACGATGACGGCCTCGCCGCCGGAAACGCCGCGCAGCACCTGGCGAGCATCGCCCTGGGTGCCGCCAAGCGTCACGACGCGCCGCTCGGCCCTGCCGTCCACCATCACGTAAATCACGTCCGCACCCGCGTCCTGGCGGATCGCCGCGGGCGGCACCAGCACGCCGCGCGATGGCGCGACCGCCGCGGTGGCCGAAGCCTGCTGCTGTTCCTCGAGGAAAGCGACCCGCACGCCCATCTCCGGCACGATGCGCGGATCCCGGGTGCGAAGCGCAATACGCACCTTGACCGTCGCCTTGGAACGGTCGGCGGTCGGCACGATCGCGATCACCTCGGCGGGGATGCGCCAGTCGGGATAGGCGTTCAGCACCGCTTCGACCGGCTGCCCGGCCTGCACGCGATTGATGTACGCCTCGCTGACATCCACCTGGATCTCGAGCGAATCCATGTCCACGATCGTGCCGATGCCGGTGCGGATCGAGCCGCCGCCCGCGGACACCGGCGAGATCATCTCGCCGGGCTGCGCGGCCTTGACGGTCACGACCCCGGCGAAAGGCGCGCGCACGATGGTGTTGTCGAGCTGCACGCGGGCGACATCCAGCGCTTCCTCGGCGACCTTCACCTGGCTTTCCTGGCTGGCGAGGCGCGCGCGCAAGGCTTCCGCCTGCGTGCGGGCCGTGTCGAGCGCCGCGACGCTCGTCAGCTTGCGCGCTTCCAGCTCGCGCTGGCGCACCAGTTCGCGCTCGGCATTGGCCAGCGCCGACTGGATCTCGGCGAGCCCGGCGCGGGCAGCCGCCACCTGCGCCTGGCGGAGCGCGACGTCCGCGCGGGTTTCGGAATCATCGAGCGTCGCCAGTATCTCGCCTTCCTTGACGACCTGGCCTTCCTCGATCAGCACGGTGCGCACCTTGCCGGTGATCTTTGCGGAGACCGTCGCCTGGCGGCGCGCCGTCACATAACCGGTCGCATCGAGCACCGAGGCGCCGCCGCTCGCGGCCGGTATCACCCGCGCGGAGGCGACCGCAACCTCGGTCGCCGGGCCCCGGCCGATGAACCACGCGAGCGCGGCAACGGCCAGCAGGCCGCCCGCGCCCACGCCGATCCACAGCCGCTTGCGTGACGGTGAGTCTTCCGTGCCGGCGTCGCGATCGATGCGAAGTTGATTGAGAAGGTCGGACTTGTCCAAGTGCCTGATCCGCGGCCGGCTGTTCGGGAGCGAGAGTTTGCCACAGTCCCCGGGGCTCGCGCCGCCCGGCGATCGGCTGCGCCGGTGCGCCCGGAGTCAGTCGGCGCGCCAGCGAAATCCGGCGGCGGCAACACCCATGAACAGGACCGTCATGGCGGCAAGCCAGCCGAGTTGCGGCAGCACCTGCATGAAGCCCGCGCCATCGAGCATGACCGCGCGCGCCGCATGCAGCATCTGCGTCAACGGCAGGACTTCGGCCGCTGCCTGCAGCCATCGCGGCGCGCCCTCGAGCGAGAACCACACGCCGGACAACAGCATCATCGGCCATGACGCGAGGTTGATCGCGCCATTCGCCAGTTCTTCGCTGGCAAAACGCGCCGCCAGCAGGAAGCCCAGCGAGATCATCGACAAGGCGCCGACGACCGCGATCAGCAGCAGCAACAGCGCGTTGCCCTCGTTCCGGAATGGAACGAGGAGGGCTACCAGCGCATAGACCAGGGTCGTGACGCTGACCGTCAGCAACAGCCGGGAAAGAATCTGGGCGGCGCCGAACTCGATGGCCGTGACCGGCGTGGCCGAGAGCCTTCGCAGGAATCCGGACTTGCGGTAGCGCACGACCACGTAGCCGACGCCGAACAGGCAGCTGAACATCATGTTCATGCCCAGGATGCCCGGCAGCAGCCAGTCCACGTAGCGCACCGCTCCGCCCGTGACCGGTTCGCGGTGGGCGTCGCCCGATGCGGCTTCCAGCAGCAGCTTCTCGGCGAGATAACCCTTGGGGGAGTCCGTGTTGACCCAGTAGCGGGTGCCGCTGCGCAGGTCGAGAAGCAGGTCGGCCTCGTGGCGTTCCACCTTGCGGACGGCCTGATCGAGCGCTGCCGGGTCGACGGCGTAGAAATCGACGTGCTTCGTGCCCAGGAACGGGTGCAATTGCCCGTCGAGCGTGGCATTGGCGTCGGCGATCACGCCGATCTTGAACAGGCTCCGTGCCTCGCCGCCGAAAATCACGGCAAACGCAATGACCAGCGCCAGCGGGAACAGGAAGTTGAAGATAAGCGTCGAACGGTCGCGCAGGAACTCGAGGTTGCGCGCGATCCAGACCGCCAGCAGCCGGCGGAAGTTCACGTGCGCAGCTCGCGGCCGGTCAGCTCGAGGAACAGGTCCTCGAGGTTCCGCGGCCGGATCTTGAGGTGCTTCAGCGGCACGCCGCGATCGAGCAGGGTGCGCAGTGCCTGTTCGACATCGGCGGTGGAGATTTCGACGCGATCGCCCGCCAGCAGCAAGGGCATCGGAAAATCCGCCGGTTCGCCGGGGAAGTCCTCGCGCGGCAGCTCCAGCACGACGTCGTCGAAATGCTCCTTGAGCAGGCGCGAGGGCGCGCCCTGGGCGATGATGCGGCCACGGTCCATGATCGCGATCTCGTCGCACAGGAAATAGGCCTCTTCCATGTAATGCGTCGTCAGCAGGACCGTGCGGCGCTCCGCCTTGATGGCGCGGATCAGGTCCCAGAAGTTGTGGCGGGCCTGGGGATCGAGGCCGGTGGTCGGCTCGTCCAGGAACAGCACCTGCGGGTCGTTGACGAGCGCGATCGCCAGCAGCAGGCGCTGCAACTGGCCCCCGGACAACTTGCGGTTGTCGCGCGTCGCGACCTGCTCGAGCGCGCACAGCGTGATCAGCTCGTCGACGTCGCGGCCGCGTGGATAGAGCCGCCGGAACAACTGCAGGGTCTCACGCACGGTCAGGAAGTCCTGCAGCGCCGTCTTCTGGAACTGGATGCCGGCCTCGGCGCGAAAGCGCGCGCCGAGCGGCTCGCCGTGGTAGAGGACCTCGCCGGAAGTCGGCTCGGTGACGCCTTCCATGATCTCGACGGTCGTGGTCTTGCCGGCGCCGTTCGGCCCCAGCAATCCGAAGCAGACGCCCGGTGCGATCGAGAACGACACGCCGTGCACCGCGCGCACGGCGGGGTATTGCCTGACGAGGTCGCGGACTTCCAGCACCGGCTTCATGCAGTTCGATGCTATATGATTGCGTGCGTGAAGCAGAACCCGTTTCCACACCTGCTGGCGCCGCTCGATCTCGGGTTCACGACGCTTCCGAACCGCGTGCTGATGGGTTCGATGCACACCGGCCTCGAGGACCGGCGCGAGGACTATCCCAAGCTCGCGGCGTACTTCGCCGAGCGGGCGCGTGGCGGCGTCGGGCTGATCGTCACCGGCGGCATCGCGCCGAATGCGGCCGGCTGGACCAAGCCCTTTGCCGGCACGCTCTCCGGGCGTCGGCATCTCGCGCGCCATCGCCTCGTCACGGAGGCGGTGCACGGGGCTGGCGGGCGCATCTGCATGCAGATCCTGCACACCGGCCGCTATGCCTACCATCCGCTCGCGGTCGCCCCGTCCCGGCTGAAGGCCCCGATATCGCGCTTCACGCCGCGCGAGCTCTCGGAACGGGGCATCGGCCGCCAGATCGACGCCTTCGTGCGCTGCGCGTCCCTGGCGCAGGCCGCCGGCTACGACGGCGTCGAGGTGATGGGATCTGAGGGCTATTTCATCAACCAGTTCCTGGTCGCGCGCACCAACCAGCGCAGCGACCGCTGGGGCGGCAGCTGGCAAAACCGCATGCGGCTGCCGATCGAGATCCTGGAGCGGACGCGCGCCGCCGTGGGCCGCGAGTTCATCATCATCTACCGCCTGTCCATGCTCGATCTCGTCGATGGCGGCAGTACCTGGGAGGAAGTCGTCGAGCTCGCCCAGGCCGTCGAGCGCGCCGGCGCCACGATCATCAACACCGGCATCGGCTGGCACGAGGCGCGCATCCCGACGATTGCGACCATGGTGCCGCGCGCGGGCTTCAGCTGGGTCACCCGCAGGCTCCGCGGCAGCGTGTCGGTGCCGCTCGTCACCAGCAACCGGATCAACGACCCGGCCGTGGCCGAGCGGGTACTCGCAGCCGGAGACGCGGATCTGGTATCGATGGCGCGTCCCCTGCTGGCCGATCCCGAGTTCGTCGCCAAGGCGGCCGCCGGGCGGGCGGACGAGATCAACACCTGCATCGCCTGCAACCAGGCCTGTCTCGATCTCGTGTTCGAGAACGAAATCGCCACTTGCCTGGTCAATCCGCGCGCGGGCCGTGAGACCGAGCTGCATTACCTGCCAACGGCGCAGCCGAAGCGCATCGCCGTGGTCGGCGCAGGGCCCGCGGGGCTTGCCTGCGCCACGGTCGCAGCGGGCCGCGGCCACCGCGTGACGCTGTTCGAGGCGACTGACGGCATCGGCGGCCAGTTCAACATGGCCAAGGTCGTCCCGGGGAAGGAGGAGTTCCACGAGACACTGCGCTACTACCGCCGCCAGCTCGAGCTCGCGCGCGTGCGCCTGCTGCTGTCGCGCCGCGCGGACCTCGCAGCACTGACCGGCGGCGAGTTCGACGAGATCGTGCTGGCATCCGGTGTCGTGCCGCGCCGGCCCGCGATCCCAGGCATCGACCACCCGAAAGTGCTGAGCTACATCGACGTGCTGCTCCACCGCCGGCCGGTCGGCGCCTCGGTTGCCATCGTCGGCGCCGGCGGGATCGGGTTCGATGTCGCCGAGTACCTGAGCCACGATGCGGCGCACCCGTCGGCGAGCATGGACATTCCCGCGTTCATGCGGGAGTGGGGCATCGACATGCAGCTCGCGACCCGCGGCGGCCTCGCGCCGCAACCGGACCTGGCGCGCACCATGCCGCGCACGATCTGGCTGCTGCAGCGCAAGCCGACCCCGCCGGGCCGCGATCTCGGCAAGACCACCGGCTGGGTGCACCGTCTCGCCCTCAAGCGCCGCGGCGTGCGGATGCTGGCCGGCGTGACCTACGGGGCGATCGACGATCGCGGCTTCCGGGTCACGCAGGGTGGGGAAACCCGGCTGCTCGAGATCGACAACATCGTCATCTGCGCGGGCCAGGAACCGCAGCGCGAACTCGCCGAAGGCATCCAGGCCGCCGGCTACCGGCTGCACCTGATCGGCGGCTCGAAGCTCGCCAACGAACTCGACGCGCGGCGCGCCATCGACGAGGGCTCGCGCCTCGCGGCGTCGCTATGAACCCGGGCAATTCCGGGATGGCGCAACTCACGCTGCTCGACGGCACGGCAACGCCCGAGGACGACTGGCGCGTGCGCACCAGCGAGCGCGCCCGGCGCCTGGCCGTGCGCGTCCTCCCCGGCGGGCTGGTCGAGATCGTCGTGCCGCGCGGCACCCGCCCGCGCGTGATCGAGCAGTTCGTGACCCGACATCGGCCGTGGATCGACCGCAAGCTGGCCCAGTACCGGCCGCTGGACCGCGCCGGCGCGGATGGATTGCCGGAACGCATCGGCTTCGCGGCAAACGGCGAGTGCTTCGACGTGCAATACGCCGACGCACCCGGCGCGCTGCGTCTCACGGTCGACGGGCGGACGATCCGGATGAGCGGAGAACGCGCCCGCGCCGTCCTCATGCGCCATGCCCTGCAGCGATTTGCGATGCGCCAGGCGCACTCGATCCTCTCGCCCTGGCTCACGAAGCTGTCGGCGGCGACCGGGCTGCCCTACGAGCGCCTCCAGATCCGCCGCCAGCGCACGCGCTGGGGCAGCTGCTCGCGCAATGGCACGATCAGCCTGAACGTCTGCCTCCTGTTCCAGCCGCCGGACGTGGTGAATTACCTGCTGGTCCACGAGCTGGCGCACACGCGCCACATGAATCACTCGGCGCGATTCTGGGCGCTGGTCGGGCGCATCGAGCCGCGCTGGCGCGAACTCGACGCCGAACTGACCCACGGCTGGCGTGAAGTGCCGGCCTGGGTCCTGCGCTGACCGATCCCTTGGGCGACCGCAAGCCGGCAGGGCTGCATCCACTCGCGCCGTACCTGGTGCTGGGAATCGCGCTGCTGGCGGTCTCGCACGCGGCGATCTTCGCCCGGCTCGCGGATGCGGCGCCGCTCGCGATCGCCGCCTGGCGCCTGGGAATCGCCTGCCTGGTGGTGCTGCCGCTGGCCGTTACCGCCACGCGCTCCGGCCGTTTTGCCCCGCGTCCGCTGGCGCTCGCGACCGGCGCCGGCGCGCTGCTGGCGCTGCATTTCGCCACCTGGATTGCCTCGCTTGATTACACCTCGATCGCGCGCAGCGTCCTGCTCGTGAGCACCGCGCCGATCTGGGTCGCCGTGATCCAGTTCGCCATCGGCCGCGGCGCACCCGCGCGCTCGACGCTCGTGGCGCTCGCCTGCGTGACCGCGGGCGCCGCGGTCGTGAGTTCCGCCGGCGGCACGGGAGAGGCGGGCATCCAGGGCGACCTGCTCGCGCTGGCCGGGGCGATCGCGATGGCAGGCTACCTGCTGCTGTCACGCGAGGCCCAGGCAGCGTTGCCGTTTCGCACCTACCTTGGCGTCGCCTACGGTTCCGCGGCCCTGCTGTTGTGGCTTGCCGTGCTGGTCACGCAGACACCCGCAGCCGGATACGACGCCACGACCTGGTGGGCGCTCGCGGGGATGGCGCTGGTGTCGCAGCTGATCGGGCACAGCGGCTACAACTGGTCCCTGCGGCACCTGAGCCCGCAGTTCGTCGCCGTCGTGCTGATCGGCGAGCCGGTGCTCGCCTCATGCCTCGGCTGGTGGCTGCTGGGCGAGGCGCTGGACTGGCGCACCGGCGCCGGCGGCGTGCTGATCCTGGCCGGCATCGCGCTTTCCGCCATGGCCGCGCGCGAGTCCCGCCGTTCCTGAATCCTGCGCCTGCGCGGCGCGGCGTCGCCAGTATCGGTGCAGGCGCCAGCCGAGCAGCAGGGCCGCGATCGCCGCGTAGACCAGCGGCTCGCGCACATCCGCCTTCACCTGCCACCAGAAGTGCACGCAGCCCAGGATGGCCGCGACGTAGACCAGCCGATGCAGCTTCTGCCAGCGTCGACCCAGCCGGCGCATCGCCCGCCGGGTGGACGTCGCCGCGAGCGGCACCAGCAGCAGGAACGTCGTGAAGCCGGCCGTGATGTAGGGGCGCTTGACGACGTCCGCGAGCAGCTGCTGCCAGTCGAACGCCTGGTCCACGAACAGGTAAAACAGGAAATGCAGCGCGACGTAGAAGAAGGCGTACAGGCCCAGCATGCGGCGGAATGCGAGCAACCGGGGCCAGCCGCCGAGTTCGCGCAGCGGCGTGACCGCCAGGGTCAGGAGCAGCAGGCGCAACCCCCAGATGCCGAGCGTGTCCTGAATCCTCTCGACCGGGTTCGCGCCGAGCGACGCAGGCGGAAAGCCCGTGAGGCCCGCGGCCAGCCAGGCCGCCGGCAGCATGCACAGCCCGAACACGAGCGGCTTGAAGACGCGCCGCTGCAGCATGTCGCCGTTGCTCATTCGCTAGAAATTCCGCGCCAGGTCCATGCCGCGATAGAGGCTCGCGACTTCATTGGCATAGCCGTTGAACATCTGCGTCGGCTGGCGCGACAGCAGGTTGCGCGAGCCGATCCGCCGCTCGCTCTTCTGGCTCCAGCGTGGATGATCCACTTCCGGGTTGACGTTGGCGTAGAAGCCGTATTCGCGCGGGGCGGAGAGTGCCCACGACGTGGCCGGCATGCGCTCCGTGAAGCGGATGCGGACGATGGACTTGATGCTCTTGAAGCCGTACTTCCACGGCACGACCAGGCGCAGCGGCGCGCCGTTCTGGTTCGGCAGCACCTTGCCGTAAAGACCGACCGCGAGGATTGCGAGCGGGTGCATCGCCTCGTCCATGCGCAGGCCCTCGACATAGGGCCAGTCGAGCACGTCGTAACGCTGGCCCGGCATCTGCTTCGGATCGTGCAGCGTCGTGAACTCCACGAACTTCGCGCGCGAAGTCGGCTGGAATCGCTGGATCAGGCCGGCCAGCGGGAATCCGATCCACGGGATGACCATCGACCAGGCCTCGACACAGCGCAGGCGATAGATGCGTTCCTCGAGCGGGTGCGGCTTCAGCAGGTCCTCGAGCGCCAGGCGCCCCGGTTTCGCGCATTCGCCGTCGACCACGACCGACCAGGGCCGGGTGCGGAGCGTGTGCGCGTTCTCGGCGGGGTCTTCCTTGCCGGTGCCGAACTCGTAGAAGTTGTTGTAGCCGGTGACCTCCGCGAAGGAGTTGGCCTTCTCCGAGGTCGAGTAGCCCGCGTTGCGCTGGTAACGCAGTTGCTCGATGAGCGTGACGCTCATGACCTGCTGCGCCAGCGACCCCGGCGCAGCCGCGATCGCGGCGGCGCCGGCGATGCCGGCGATGCCGGAGAGGACCTCGCGCCGGCTGCGGTAGACGGCCTCGGGCGTGATCCCGGAGGGCGGGATTTTCGACTGGGTGCTCATGCCGATTGGACCGGTCGGACGGGTCAATTGTTACGCCAGTCCTCGACACGCACGCCGAGGCGCTCTGCGGCCCGGATGGCTCGACGCCCGCCATTGACCAGCACCGGCCGGTCGACGGCGACCAGGTGCGGCAGGTCCGAACTGGAATTGCCGTAAGCCGTGATCTTCGCGCCGGCAAAGCGCTGGCGCAGCGCGTCGATGCAACGCCGCTTCTCGTCGCCGCGACGATTGGCCGTCGTGAGCCCGCCATCGAGCTGCCCGTCGCGCCAGGCGACGCCCGTGCAGATCGTTTCGTCAAAGCCCAGGCGCCGGCCGATCCTCGGCACGTACAGGTCGACGCTCGCCGACAGCAGCACCAGCCGGTCGCCGTCCGCGCGGTGGCTCGCAATTGCCGCCAGCGCGCCCGCGCACAGGCTCGCGGCGTCGAGGCCCGCAACAAACGCGTCGGACCAGGCATCGATCTCGGCCCGGCCCGCGCCGCCCATGCACGCGCGCAGCAGGTCGGATTTCAGGCGGCCGCGATCCCGTCCGGTCGCGAGGTAGCGGATTGCGGCCGCGGCCAACGCGAGCCGCCGCCGGCGTGCCGGATGGCGCCGCAGCCAGCCGCGCAGGTAGGGCACGAAGGTGTCGTGGCGCGTGATCGTACCGTCGAGATCGAAGACCGCAATCGCGGTGACGAACGAGCCCAAGCTCTGCCTCCCCGCCGGTTGCGCCGCGATGTTTCCTCAGGCTGCCAGCTGGCGCAGCACGAAATGCAGGATGCCGCCGTTTTCCATGTACTCCCATTCCTTGGGGGTATCGACGCGGACATTGACGGCAAAGGTCGTGACCCTCCCGTCCGGCTTGGTGGCGCGCACTGTCGCCTGGCGGCTGCCGGCGGTGAGCCCGTCGAAGTCGAACACCTCGCTGCCGTCCAGGCCGAGCGAGCCGGCCGTCGCGCCATCCTGGAAGGTCAGCGGGAATACGCCCATGCCGACCAGGTTCGCGCGATGGATGCGCTCGAAGCTCTCGGCGATCACCGCCCTGACGCCGAGCAGGCTCGTGCCCTTGGCGGCCCAGTCGCGCGACGAACCGGTGCCATATTCCTTGCCGGCGATGACGACCAGCGGCACGCCGCCGGCGACGTACTTCATCGCCGCATCGTAGATCGGCATCTGTTCACCGCCCGGCTGGTGGCGGGTCACGCCGCCCTCGACGCCCGGCACCATCAGGTTCTTGATCCGGGTGTTCGCAAACGTGCCGCGCATCATCACTTCGTGGTTGCCGCGGCGCGAGCCGTAGCTGTTGAAGTCCGCGGGCTTGACGCCGTTCTGCTGCAGGTAGAGTCCGGCCGGGGAATCCTTCCTGATCGCGCCGGCCGGCGAGATGTGGTCGGTCGTGATCGAGTCGCCGAACAGGGCGAGGCAGCGGGCACCGCGCACCGCCGGCAGGCCCGGCGGCTTGCGGGTGATGCCGTCGAAGTAGGGCGGGTTCTGGATGTAGGTGCTGCCCGCGTCCCAGGCGTAGGTCTCGGAGTCGGGCACCGCGATGCCGCGCCAGCGCTCATCACCGTGGAACACGTCGGCGTAGGTCTTCGAGAACATGTCGGACGAGACCGAACGCCCGACGAACTGCTGGATCTCCTTGCTGGAGGGCCAGATGTCCCGCAGGTACACGTCCTTGCCCGCACCGTCCTTGCCGATCGGGTCCTTCGTGAGGTCGAGGTCCACCGTTCCCGCGAGCGCGTAGGCGACGACCAGCGGCGGCGAGGCAAGGAAGTTCATGCGCACTTCCTGGTGCACGCGCCCCTCGAAATTGCGGTTGCCGGAGAGCACGGACGCGACCGACAGGCGGTGGTCACCGATGGCCTTCGAGATCGGGCCATTGAGCGGGCCGGAATTGCCGATGCAGGTGGTGCAGCCGTAACCGACGACATTGAAGCCGAGGCCTTCCAGGTCATCCAGGAGCTCGGAGCGCGTCAGGTAATCCGTGACGACCTTGGACCCCGGCGCGAGCGAGGTCTTGACCCACGGCGGCACCGTAAGCCCGCGTTGGCGCGCATTGCGGGCCAACAGGCCCGCCGCGAGCATCACGGCGGGGTTCGAGGTGTTGGTGCAGGAAGTGATTGCCGCGATGACGACGGCGCCGTCTTTCAGTTCGAATTCCCTGCCGGCGTCGGTTACGCGCACCGGGCCACGCGACTGCCACTTGTCCTGGTCACGCGTGAAAGCGTCGCGATAGGCCTTCTGCATGTCGGCGAGCGGCACGCGATCCTGCGGGCGCTTCGGACCCGCAAGGGACGGTTGCACTGACGACAGGTCGAAATGCAGGACATCGGTGTAGTCGGCGTCGGGAGCCCCGTCGTGACGCCACAGGCCCTGCGCTTTCGCGTACTCGCGAACTAGCGCGATCTGGTCCTCGGCGCGGCCGGTCAGGCGCAGGTACTCGAGCGTTTCGTCATCGATCGGAAAAATACCGCAGGTGGCGCCGTACTCGGGCGCCATGTTGGCGATCGTCGCGCGGTCCGCGAGCGGCAGGTGGGCCAGGCCGTCGCCGAAGAACTCGACGAACTTCTCGACCACGCCGCGCTTGCGCAGCATCTCGGTCACGGTCAGCACCAGGTCGGTGGCGGTCGCACCCTCGCGCAGGCTGCCGGTCAGCTTCACGCCGATGACCTCCGGAATCAGCATCGTCGAAGGCTGCCCGAGCATGGCGGCTTCGGCCTCGATGCCACCGACGCCCCAGCCGAGCACGCCGACGCCGTTGATCATCGTCGTGTGCGAATCGGTGCCGACGACGGTGTCGGGATAGGCCATGCCGTCCTTGCCAGCGAACACGACACGCGCCAGGTATTCGAGGTTGACCTGGTGGACGATGCCCGTATCGGGCGGCACCACGGCAAAGTTGT
The DNA here is from genome assembly GCA_050179155.1 of Steroidobacteraceae bacterium. Classification (GTDB taxonomy): domain Bacteria; phylum Pseudomonadota; class Gammaproteobacteria; order Steroidobacterales; family Steroidobacteraceae; genus SCUD01. Next base: position 24,782 of record JBFXFJ010000016.1, on the reverse strand, counting down.
CGAATGCCGACTGTCCCCAGCGCAGGAAGGTGTAGCGCTCGCGGTTGCGCTGGAACTCGAGCAGCGCGTTGAGATTGAGCGAGTCCGCCGTGCCGTAGTGATCCACCATCACCGAGTGGTCGATCACGAGCTCCGCCGGAATCAGCGGGTTGATCTTGCCGGCGTCGCCGCCGAGCGTCGCCATGGCGTCCCGCATTGCCGCCAGGTCGACCACCGCGGGCACGCCGGTGAAGTCCTGCATGATCACGCGCGCCGGCGTGAAGGCGATTTCCCGCTGCGGCAGCTTGCGCGGATCGGCGCTCGCCAGCGCGATGATGTCGTCACGGGTGACGGTGCGGCCGTCCTCGTGGCGCAGCAGGTTCTCGAGCAGGATTTTCAGCGAATAGGGGAGGCGGCCGACCGGGTATTCCGCGAGTGCATCGAGGGCGTAGTAGTCGTAGCTTTGCTTGCCGACGGCGAGCTTGCGGCGGGCCTTGAAGCTGTCCTGCATGAATCCTCCAGCGGGTGAACCGCCATTATAGCCGCGCCGCCGAGGCACTCCGCGCCCTCATAGAACACCACGTACTGGCCCGGCGCCGCTCCCCGCACCGGATCGGCGAAGCGCACCTCCGCGCCGTCGGCGCCGAGGCTGACGCGGCAGGGCACGTCGGGCTGGCGGTAACGCACCCTGGCGGTGCAATCGAAGGCCCCGGCGGGCGGCGCGCCTGCAATCCAGTGCGGCGCGGCGGCGTGCAGGGAGCTGCAGAAGAGCGCCGGATGCTCCGCGCCCTGGACCACGACCAGCGCATTGCGCCCGAGGTCCTTGGCGGCCACGAACCAGGGCGCCTCGCCGCGCCCGCGCAGGCCGCCGACGCCGAGCCCGCTGCGCTGTCCCAGCGTGTAACGCTCGAGACCGGCATGGCGGCCGACGACTGCGCCATCCTGCGTTTCGATCGGACCTGCCTGTCCCGGCAGCCATGTGCCGATGAACGCGCCGAATGGCCGCTCGCCGATGAAGCAGATGCCGGTCGAGTCGCGCTTGTCGGCGACCGGCAGCCCGCGCTCGCGCGCGATGGCCCGCACCTCGCTCTTCTGCAGGTGGCCGATCGGGAATTCGCAGTGCGCGAGCTGCGACGAGTCGAGCGCGTGCAGGAAGTAGCTCTGGTCCTTGCCGGCATCCAGCCCGCGCAACAGCCGCGGGCCCGGTCCGATGCGCGCATAGTGGCCGGTGGCAAATCGCAGGGCGCCGAGCCTGCGCGCGTACGCCAGGCCCGAGCCGAACTTGATCTCGCGGTTGCAGAGCACGTCCGGGTTGGGCGTGCGGCCCGCCTTCAGCTCCGACAGGAAATGCGCGAACACCTGCTCGCGATACTCCCTGGCGAAGCTGACCTTGTGCAGCGGAATCCCGAGCTCGGCGCAGATCCGCCGCGCGTCCTGGAAATCGGCGGCGCTGGTGCAGTAGCCGTCCTCGTCTTCCTCCCAGTTCGACATGAACAGGGCCTCGACTTCGCGGCCGGCATCCTTGAGCAGCAGCGCGGCAACCGCCGAGTCGACGCCGCCCGACAGCGCGACGATGGTGCGCCCCGGGCGGCTCATGGCGGCGCCTGCAATGGCGGCAGGCCATCCTGCAGCACATGGTTCAGCAGCGTCAGCGGAAACCGCACGCCGCGCAGGTAGTCGTCGAGGCACTGCAGCACGAGGGGGCTGCGCAACTCGCGGCTGCGCGCGCCGGCTTCGTCGCGGTTGAGCCAGAGGGTGCGGATGATCGAGCGGTCGAGCGCCGCGCATTCGTCCTGCTCGCCGACACTGCCGGTGAAGGCGACGCGCAGCACCGTCCGTCCGCCCGGACCGCGCCACAGGTACAGGCCGGTCACGGCCGACGGCTGGAATGCGCGGGCGGTTTCCTCGCGCGTCTCACGGATCACCGCATCCATCAGCGATTCGCCATCCTCCAGGTGCCCGGCCGGCTGGTTGAGCACGATCCGGCGCGCCGCGCGTTCCTGCACGAACAGGAAGCGGCCATCGCGCTCGGCAATGGCCGCGACGGTGAGATCGAGCTTCAGGGACATGGGCCGATTATAGCGGCGGCGGCGCCGCCCGGCCGATCAGAGATGCTGCTGGCGGGTCTCAGCTTCCGGCTCGCTGGCGATCCAGATCTCGTCGAAGTAGTTGAGGTAGCGGCGCGCGACGATGGGATCGTTCATCTCGACGATGCCTTCCCAGCGCGAGGCCTGCAGGCGATACACGAGCGCGCGGTCGTCGGCGATCAGGAACGCCGACTGGTTGTCCCGGCTCTGCGACTTGACGCGGCGGATCTCGATGTGACTCGTGATGCGGCGGGCGAGGTGAACGAACTTGCTGCCTTCATAGACGACACGCGACGGGTCGGCGAGCAGCACGCGCACCTTGGCGTAGCTCTTCGCCAGCACCAGCTTCTTGACCGTCTCGAGGAACTGCGGCTGGTCATAAACAGCGGGTTCGAGATCCTGCGTGTACATGGTGAGCAGGCGCCGGGCGGCGAACGCCACCTGTTGCGTCGCAGCGCGCGCCTCGTCGAGAGTCGCGATGATCGAGCGCGTACCGGTCACGCTCTGCCGCTGGGTCTGCACCGCTCTTGCTCCAGGGCGTGCTTCATCCTCACGTGTGGGATGCCCGCCTCGTCGAACACATCGCCCTCGCTCGCAAATCCGAGCTTCTCGTAGAAGGGCACGGCCTGCAGTTGCGCATGCAGGTACGGTTCGCGGATGCCGCGGCGATGCGCTTCCTCGAGCAGGCGGCGCGTAATCAACGCGCCGATGCCCCGGCCGCGCAGCCCCGGAAGGACCGCGATGCGACCGATCTTACCCGCCGGATTAAGTCGCCCGGTGCCAACTGGGTCACGGTTCAGCCGTACCAGGGCGTGAACGCTGACGTAATCGTCGTCGTCCCATTCGTCGGTTTCAGGGACTTTCTGCTCGCAGACGAAGACTTCGCGCCGGATCCGCTGCAATACCGGCCGGTCGGCGGCCCAGGTGGTCAGCACACATTCTAATGGGGCGTCCGCCATCGCCGGTGCGCCCTAGAGCGCCCTCGCGAGCGCCTCCGCGAGGCCCGTGTATGCGGCGGGAGTCAGCTTCTCGAGCCGGCTGCGCGCATCTTCCGGCAGGCCGAGACCGGCGACGAATGCCCGCAGTTCCGCCGCGCCGACGCCGCGGCCGCGGGTGAATTCCTTGAGCTGCTCGTAGGCGCCGGCGACGCCGTGCGCGCGCATGACCGTCTGGATCGCCTCGGCCAGCACTTCCCAGTGCGCGTCGAGGTCGGCGGCGATGCGGCCGGTGTCCGGCTCGATGCGGGCGAGGCCCGCGAGCGCGGAGCGCCACGCGATCGCGCTGTGGGCGAAGGCAACGCCGAGGTTGCGCATCACGGTCGAGTCCGTCAGGTCGCGCTGCCAGCGCGACACCGGCAGCTTTTCGGCGAAGTGCCGCAACATCGCGTTCGCGAGCCCGGCGTTGCCTTCCGCATTCTCGAACGCGATCGGGTTCACCTTGTGCGGCATGGTCGAGGAGCCGACTTCGCCGGCGACCGGGCGCTGGATGAAATAGCCGATCGAGATGTAGGACCACAGGTCGCGGCACAGGTCGATCAACACCGTGTCCGCGCGCGCGAGCGCGTCGCAGTACTCGGCGATCCAGTCGTGCGGCTCGATCTGGGTCGTGTGCTCGTTCGGCGTCAGGCCGAGGCTCTCGACCAGGCGGCGGGATTGCACGCGCCAGTCGACGGCCGGCTGCGCGGCGACGTGCGCGTTGAAGTTGCCGACCGCGCCGTTCCATTTTCCCAGCACCTCGACATGCTGCAGCGCGTTCGCTGCGCGCCGCAGGCGCGCGGTGAAATTCGCCGCCTCCTTGCCGAGCGTGGTCGGCGACGCCGGCTGGCCGTGGGTCCGCGACAGCATCGCAGTCCCGGCATGGCGCGCGGCGAGCGCCGCGAGGCTGTCGGCGACCTGGCCAATGGCCGGGAGCAGCACGCGCTCACGCGCCTCGACCAGCATCAGGGCATAGCTCAGGTTGTTGATGTCTTCCGAGGTGCAGGCGAAGTGGACCAGCTCGAGCTGGCCGGCCCGCGCGCCGGTGGCGGCGAGCTGCTCGCGCACGTAGTACTCGACCGCCTTCACGTCGTGATTGGTCTGGCGCTCGAGTTCCTTGACCCGCCGCACGCCGGCCTCGTCGACTCCGCGCGAGAGCGCCGTCAGGCAGTCGTCGAGCGCCGCCGGCAGGGAGGCAAGCACCGGGATTTGCCCGGACTGGGCGAGCTGCCGGTACCACGCGGCCTCCACGCGCACGCGGAAACGGATCAGCGCGGCCTCGCTGAAGAGCGCGGCGAGATCCGCACACTTGTCGGCATAGCGACCGTCGAGCGGCGACAGCGCAGTCAGGCGGGAATCGGTCATGGCGCCGGGGCACGAATGATAGAATGTGTATGTTACCCGTGAGCGACCAGGACCGCATCGAAAAGGACAGCCTCGGCGAGGTCCGCGTGACCGCGTCGGCGCTATGGGGCGCCCAGACGCAGCGCGCCGTCGACAACTTCCGCATCGGCCGCCTGCCGATGCCCGCAGCGCTCATCCACGCGATCGCCCTGGTCAAGTGGGCCGCCGCCGAAAGCAATGGCGAACTCGGGGAACTGCCGCCGGCGATGGCCGCCGCGATCGGCGAGGCCGCACTCGAGATCGCCGCAGGCCAGCACGCCGGCCAGTTCCCGGTCGGGGTCATGCAGACGGGCTCCGGCACCAGCACGAACATGAACGTCAACGAGGTCATCGCCCGGCTGGCCGGCGCGCGCCTCGGTACGGCCGTGCATCCCAATGACCACGTGAACCGCTGCCAGAGCAGCAACGACGTTATCCCGACGGCGATTCACCTCGCGTGCGCACTCGAGCTGCGGGACTCGCTGCTGCCGGCGCTCGGCGCGCTGGCGCGTGCGCTCGCGGACAAGGCCGCGGAGGTCGGCGGCCAGGTGAAGCCGGGCCGCACCCACCTGATGGATGCGCTGCCGGTCACGGTGGGGCAGGAGATGCGTGCCTGGCAATCGCAGGTCGAAGACGCCGCGCGCCGGATCGAGGGGGTCGGCCCACGCCTGCACCGCCTGGCACTCGGCGCAACCGCCGTCGGAACGGGCGTGAATGCCCATCCGCAGTTCGCCGGGCGCGCGATCGCGCGCATCGCAACCCGCACCGGGCTCGCGTTGGCCGCAGCGCCGGACCGCTTCGCGAGCCTCGCCGCGCAGGACACCGCGGTCGAACTCTCGGGCCAGCTGCGCGGCGCCGCCGTCGTGCTCCTCAAGATCTGCAATGACCTGCGCTGGATGAACTCGGGCCCGCTCGCGGGCCTCGACGAGATCTCGTTGCCGGCGCTGCAGCCCGGCTCCAGCATCATGCCGGCCAAGGTCAATCCCGTCATTCCGGAAGCGGTCGCGATGGCCGCGACCCAGGTGCTGGCGAACGACGCCGCGGTCGCCATGGCCGGCGCCTCCGGCAACTTCCAGCTGAACGTGATGCTGCCGCTGATCGCGCATGCCCTGCTGCAGGGCATCGAGCTGCTCGCGGACTCGGCGCGGGCGCTCGCCGAACGCGCGATCCCGGGGCTGGTCGTCCATGCGGAACGGATTTCAGCAACGCTGGCGCGCAACCCGATGTTGCTGACGGCGCTGGCGCCGCGGATCGGCTACGACCGTGCGGCCGCCATCGCCCGGCGGGCGGCCAGCGAGCGGCGCCCAATCCTCGATCTCGCGGTCGAGGAAACCGGACTGCCACGCGAAGAACTGGCGCGGCTGCTGGACCCCGCGCGCCTCGCGCGCGGCGAAGTGCCGTGACGTGACGAAGGAAATCACCCCGGAACTGCACCGGCTGCCGACCGCGCAGCTGCGCAGCGAGCTTCGCAGCCGGCTGGCGGGACGGATCCACGATGCATCGGAACTGCGGATCGGCCATTACTCCAGCATTGCGCAGGCGCGGCTCGAAACCCTGTTTCCACGGGAGACGACCCGTGCGGCGGTGCTGATCCCGCTGATCGACCGCGGCGACGACCTGAACGTGCTGCTGACGCTGCGCGCCGACGACCTCAAGCACCACGCCGGGCAGATTTCATTCCCGGGCGGGCGATTCGAGTCCTGTGACAGTGATGCGGTGGCGGCGGCACTGCGCGAGACCGAGGAGGAGATCGGCCTGCGCCGCGAATACATCGAGATCATCGGCATGCTGCCGGATCACGTCGTCATCACCGGTTACCGCGTCACGCCGGTCGTCGGCCTCGTGCGTCCCGGCTTCGCGCTGACGCTCAACCCGACCGAAGTGGCCGGCACCTTCGAGGCGCCGCTGCGCCACCTGCTGGATCCGGCCACGCACACGCGCGGCCTGCGCAAGTTCGGGGAGCAGGAGGTGGAGACCTTCGAGCTGCCCTGGGGCAGCTTCAACATCTGGGGCGCCACCGCCGGCATGCTGCTGACGCTGCGGGAAGTGCTGGGCGGATCGAAGATCCATGGCGATTGAGCGCCTGCTCGAGATCATGGCGCGGCTGCGCGATCCCGGGCGCGGCTGCCCCTGGGACCTGCAGCAGGATTTCCGCTCGATCGCGCCGCACACGCTGGAGGAAGCCTACGAGGTCGCCGATGCCATCGAGCGCGCCGATCTCGACGCCCTGCGTGACGAACTCGGCGACCTGCTGTTCCAGGTCGTGTTCCACGCACAACTGGCGCGCGAGCGCGGCGCATTCGGCTTCGACGATGTGGTCGACGCGATCTGCGACAAGCTCACGCGCCGGCACCCGCACGTGTTCGGCGATGCCGTCGTGGCCGACGCCGGGGAGCAATCGCGGGCCTGGGAACGCTTCAAGGCGCAGGAGCGCGCGGCGAAAGGCCCGGGCGAAGGCGCGCTCGCGGACGTTCCGCTCGCGCTGCCGGCGCTGGCGCGCGCGCGCAAGCTCGGCCAGCGCGCGGCGGATGCCGGATTCGACTGGCCCGATGCCGCGGGGCCGCGAGCGAAGATCGACGAGGAGCTGGCGGAACTCGACCGCGCACGGACCGTTGGCGATGCGGCGCGGCTCGAGCCGGAACTGGGCGACCTGCTGTTCTCGGTGGTCAACCTGGCACGCCACCTTGACGTCGATCCCGAGACGGCGCTCCGGCGCGCAAACGACCGTTTCAGCAGCCGCTATCGTCACGTCGAGCGCGCCCTGGCGTCCCGGGGGCTGATGGCGGACGCCGCCGGGCCCGAACTGCTGGACCGGCTCTGGGCCGACGCCAAGGCCGAATACCCCTAGAGGGGTCGCATCCCTTTAGGAAGGGGTCGCATCCCTTTGCAACTCGCTGCATCGAGTGGCTTGGCGGATAGCAAAGGGATGCGACCCCTTTTTTGGGTGTTCAGGACGCGTTCATCGTCGCCCGCCTAGATTGGCACCGTGGCAGTAGAGGAGGCGCAACATGTTCCGCAAACTCTGGATTTCAGCAGTCGGCGTGGGCCTGGCGGCGACGTCCGCGGGTGCGCTGGCGGACCACGGCCGTTATGACAATCGCGATGACCGTTCCGGTGCCTACGACTACGCCTCGGTGGTTCACGTCGAGCCGCGGCGCCGCCAGGTGCGGGTCAGCGAACCGGTGCGCGAGTGCTGGGAGGAATCGGTTCCCGTGTCGAACGGCCCGTTCTCCGCGAACCACATCGGCGGCACGCTCCTCGGCGGCCTGGTCGGCGGCGTGCTCGGCAACCAGGTCGGCGACGGCCGCGGCCGGCAGGTCGCGCGGGCGGCCGGCGCCATCATCGGCGGAGCGGTCGGCTACAACGTATCGCGGGATCGCAAGGGCTATGGCGGCGAGCGAATCCAGGAACGTTGCGAGACCCGCTACCGTGACAGCTATGAAGAGCGCATTGACGGCTATGACGTGACTTACGAGTACGCCGGCCGGCAATACCTGACGCAGCTGCCCTACGATCCAGGCGAGCGGATCCGCATCCGGGTCGATGTGACCCCGGCTGCCGGCTGAAGCCAAGGCCCGGGCCGCGCAAGCGGCCCGGGCAGTTCCATTGCACTACAATGAAGGCATGCTGATCATGCGCCGATTCCTGGTTGTCCTTGCCAGCCTCGCGGTGGCGGCTGGCGCACTCGCGCCCGGACCGGCAATGGCGTCAGGGCGCGATCGGGATGACAACCGCGGCTCCGAACGAGGCCAGGATCGTGACGGCGACCGTGGCAACGATCGCGGCCGTGGCAATGACCGCGATCGTGATGAAGACCGCAGTCCCGCGCGCAGGCTGTCGCTCGACGAAGCCGTGGCCCAGGCTGAGCGCCGCTACAAGGCGCGCGCGGTGCGCGCCGAGGAGAAGCGCAATGGCGACCGCATCGAGTACCGGATCCGCCTGCTGGGCGAGGACGGCCGCGTTTTCGAGGTGAGGATCGACGCGGGATCCGGCCGCGAGGACTGAGGCCGTCATGCGCCTTCTCGTGCTCGAAGACGAACCGGCCCTGCGCGAGACGCTGTCGCAGCAGTTCCGCGCGGCGGGCTTCGCGATCGATACGGCGGCCGATGGCGTCGAGGGCGAGTTCGCCGGGCTCGAGTATCCGATCGACGTTGCGGTCGTCGATCTCGGCCTGCCGGGCCGCTCCGGCCTCGATGCGATCCGCGCCTGGCGCAAGGCCGGCAAGTCCTTTCCGGTGCTGATTCTGACCGCGCGCGACAGCTGGCAGGAGAAAGTAACCGGCCTCGATGCCGGCGCCGACGACTACGTCACCAAGCCATTCCGTTTCGAGGAGCTGCTGGCCCGCGTGCAGGCGCTGCTGCGCCGCTCCGGCGGCTGGTCGCAGCCGCTCCTCAAGAGCGGCGCCGTGGAACTCGACACGCGCAGCCAGGAAGTGCGGGTCGACGGCCAGTCGGTCGAGCTGACCGCCTTCGAATATCGCCTGCTCGAGTACCTGCTGCTGCGCGCGGGCCAGGTGATCTCGAAAGCCGAGCTGACCGAAAAGATCTACGAGCAGGATTTCGAGCGCGACAGCAACACGATCGAGGTCTTCATCGGCCGCCTGCGCCGCAAGCTCGATCCGGACGGCAAGCGCCAGCCGATCGAGACTCTGCGGGGTCGCGGCTACCGGATCGCGCGCACCGGGTCGTGACGCATTCCGCTCCATCGCTGCAGCGTCGGCTGCTCGTCACGCTGGCCCTGCTGCTGCTGGTGGCCGCGGCGGTGGCGGCCTGGTCGCTCGAGACGCTCTACCGCGACGCGGGCCTGCGCGCGCGCGAAGCCGTGCTCGACGCGCAGGTCATCGCGCTGATCTCGACCGCGGACATCGAGGCCGACGGCCGTCTGGTTCCCCAGAATCTCGTCGAGCCGCGGCTCACGACGCCGGGATCCGGCCTGTACGCCGAGATCCTCGGCTCCCAGGGCAGCTGGCGCTCGCCATCGGCGGTCGGCAGCGGCCTCAACCTCGCCGCGCAGCCGGCGCCCGGCGAGCGAGAGTTCGAGCATGCGCGCCTGGCCGACGGCACGCGCGTGCTCGGCCTGTCATTGGCAATCCGCTGGGACCTCGATGGGGGCGGGACCCGCGATTTCGTGATCCGCGCCGCCGAGAGCCTCGAGCCCTGGTACCAGGAGATGATCCGGGTACGAACCGGGCTGATCACCGGCGCGGTGCTGATCGGCCTGTTGCTGCTCGGCGGCGTCGCCATCGCACTGCAGTTCGCGCTGCAACCGCTGCGCCGGCTCGAGTCCGAGATCATGGACATCGAGGCCGGCCGCAGCGAATCGCTCGGCACCGGCTGGCCGCGCGAGCTCGCGGGCGTCACGGGCAACCTCAATGCGCTCCTGGTCGGCGAGCGCAAGCGCCTCGAGCGCTATCGCGCAACGCTTGGCAACCTCGCGCACAGCCTGAAGACACCGCTGGCCGCGATGCGCGGCCTGCTCGAGCGTGGCCAGTCGGAACCCGCAGCGCTCACGCCACAGCTCGACCGCATGCAGGCGATCGTCCAGCACCAGCTGAAGCGCGCGGTGTTCGGCAGCTCGGCCACGACGCTGACGGACCTGCCCGTGCAGGAGCCGCTCGAGCAGTTGCGTGCGGCGCTCGCCAAGGTCTACGCCGACAAGAACCTCCGCGCGACCCTCTCGATTGCGCCGGGCACCGCCTATCCGATCGATGCGGGCGACTTCCTCGAGCTGGCCGGCAACCTGATGGACAACGCCTTCAAGTACGGCAGCACCGAGATCGCGGTGCGCGCGACGCCCTGGACCGCGGCCGAATGGCGCCGGCCGGGCCTGGTGCTCGACGTCGAAGACGACGGCCGCGGCATCCCGCACGCCGAGCGGACGCGCGTGCTCGAGCGCGGCGCGCGCGCCGACGAGAGCGTCGCGGGGCAAGGCATCGGCCTGTCGGTCGCGCGGGAGATCGCCGCCGCCTATTCCGGAAGCCTCGACATCGGCGAGAGCCGGTTCGGCGGCGCACGCGTCAGCCTCCGGCTGCCCGGCCGCTGACCGGCCATGCGGGCGCCGGGGCGAGGACGCCGTCGCGGACCGCCGCATTCCACCCGGGCGCTCTCGCCTGAGCGCGCGCAGCGCCGCCGCGATTCCATACCGCCGCTTTCGTATCCGCCCGACCTGCCGGTCAGCGGGCGCATCGACGAGATCTGCAGCGCGATCGTCGCCAACCCGGTCATCGTGGTCTGCGGCGAGACCGGCTCCGGCAAGACCACGCAGCTGCCGAAAGCCTGCCTGCAGGCGGGCCGCGGCATCGCCGGCCTGATCGGACACACGCAGCCGCGCCGGATCGCCGCGCGCACCGTGGCCGCACGCCTTGCCGAGGAACTGGGCGTCCCGCTCGGCGCGCAGGTGGGCTTCAAGATCCGGCTCGCCGAGGCCGGCGGCGACGACAGCCTGGTGCGTGTCATGACCGACGGCATCCTGCTCGCCGAGATCCAGGGCGATCCGATGCTGCGGCGTTACGACACGCTGATCCTGGACGAGGCGCACGAACGCAGTCTCAACATTGATTTCCTGTTCGGCTACCTGAAGCACCTGCTGGCGCGGCGCGCCGACCTGCGCGTGATCGTCACCTCGGCGACCATCGATCCCGGCCGCATTGCGCAGTTTTTCGGCGGCGCGCCGGTGATCGAGGTCAGCGGCCGCTCGTTCCCGATCGAACTGCGCTACCGGCCGCCCGCCGCCGATGAGGACGACGACCTGGATCCCGGCCTGCTGGCCGGCGTGGTAGACGCGGTGGGCGAACTGCAGGCGGAGCACGCTTCCCGGCGCGGCGACATCCTGGTGTTCCTGCCGGGTGAGCGCGAGATCCGGGACGCCGCCGAACAGCTCCGGGGGATCGGCGGGGCGGAAATCCTGCCGCTCTATTCGCGCCTTTCCTGGGCCGACCAGCAGCGCGTGTTTGCGGCGAGCCCGCGGCCGCGCGTGGTGCTGGCGACCAACGTGGCGGAAACTTCGATCACCGTACCCGGCATCCGCGCGGTCGTCGACAGCGGCCTCGCGCGCATCGCCCGCTACAGCCCGCGCAGCAAGATCCTGCGCCTGCCGATTGAACCGGTTTCACGCGCGAGCGCCGACCAGCGCAAGGGGCGCTGCGGGCGAGTCGGCCCCGGCATCTGCATCCGGCTCTATTCCGAGCAGGACTTCGAAGCGCGCGAAGCCTTTACGGCGCCCGAGATCCTGCGCACCAACCTGGCGCGCGTGATCCTGCAGATGGCGGCACTCGGCCTCGGCGACATCGAGGATTTCCCGTTTCCGGACCCGCCCGATCCGCGCCTGATCAGCGACGGCTATCGCCTGCTCGGCGAACTGCAGGCCATTGACGACAGCCGGCGGCTGACCGATCTCGGCCGCACGCTGGCCCGGTTGCCGGTGGACCCGCGCCTGGCGCGGATACTGGCGGAGGCCCACCGCACGGGCGCACTGGCGGAACTCCTGACGTTGACGGCGCTGTTGTCGATCCAGGACCCGCGCGAGCGCCCGGTCGGGATGCAGCCGCAGGCCGACGAAAAGCATCGCCTGTTCGCCGATCCGCGCTCGGATTTCTGCGCCATGCTGAATCTCTGGCGGGCCTGGCGCGCGGTACGGGAGGAACGGGGCACGAACCAGGGCCGCCGCTGGTGCCGGGAACATTTCCTGTCCGCCGCCCGCATGCGGGAATGGGAAGAACTGCGCGGGCAACTGGCACAGCTTGCGGGCGAGGCCGGCTGGCGGGAGAGCGAACAGCCGGCGAGTTACGAGGCCATCCATCGCGCGCTGCTGACCGGGTTGCTCGGTGGCATCGGCGAGCGCGGCGAAGAGGGGGATTACCTGGGCGCACGTGGCCTGCGATTCGCGATTGCACCGGGCACGCCGCTCACCGAACGTCCGCCGCGCTGGGTGATGGCCGCGACCCTGGTCGAGACCCGCAGGGTCTACGCGCGCATGGTCGCCGCGATCGAGCCGGGATGGATCGAGACCGCGGCGCGCCACCTCCTGAAACGCAGCTATGACCAGCCGGAGTGGTCGCCGGAGCGGGGCTTCGTCGCCGCCCGCGAGACCGTCGTTCTCTACGGTCTCGTGCTGTCGGCAGGGCGGCGCGTCAACTACGGGCGCATCGATCCGGCCGCCGCACGGCAGATCTTCGTCCGCGAAGCCCTGGTCGCCGGCCGTTGCCGCCTGGCGGCGCCGTTCGTCGCACACAATCGCGGCGTGCGCGCGGCGCTCGAGCGGGGCGAAGCCAAGCTGCGCCGGCATGGCGCGCTGTACGACGAGGACCGCGCCGCGGCCTTCTACCTCGAGCGCATCCCGGAGGCGGTGCACGACCTTCCTGCTTTCGAGCGCTGGCGCAAGGAGGCCGAAGGCTCCGAGCCACGGCGACTCTGGCAGGCACCGGCCGATGTGTGCACACCGGGCAGCCGCGAGCCCGATGTCCGGGAATTCCCGGACGCGCAGTCGCTGGATGGGCACGCGCTGCCGATTGAATATCGCCTCGCGCCCGGCGAGCCGGACGATGGCGCGACGATCGAAGTGCCGCTCGCGATGCTCGGCGGCCTCGATGCCGGGCGACTGGCCTGGGGCGTGCCGGGACAGCGGGCCGAACTGGTCGAAGCCCTCGTCCGTGGCCTGCCAAAGGCGTTGCGCCGTCCCCTGGTGCCGGCCCCGGCGACCGCGGCGGCGGTGCTCGCGGAGGCCGACACGACGACGCCGATGGGGCCAGAGCTCGCGCGCCTGCTGTCGCGGCGCGCGGGACAGCCGGTGGTCGAACGCGAGCTCGCGAGCGTTGCGCTGCCGGATCACCTGAGATTCCATTTCCGCGTGATCGGCGAGGACGGGCGCGTGCTGGCGGAAGGGCGGGACCTCGCGCAGCTGCGCGCGCTGCTGCGCGGCGAGGGGGAGGAGGCGCTGCGCCGTTCCACCCGCGATTTTGCGCAAAGCGGCCTGTGCGACTGGACCATCGGCCGGCTCGCGGACTCGATGTCGATCGACCGTGGCGGCATGCGCACGGTCGTCTATCCCGCGCTCGTCGACGAAGGCGCGACGGCGGGCCTCACGGCGCTCGACGACGCGGCGGAAGCGCAGCGCCAGCACCGCGCCGGCGTGCGCCGCCTGCTGGCACTCGCGCTCGCCGATCCGCTCAAGCACGTGCGCAAGGCCCTCGCGCACGATCGCGAACTGGCCCTGTTGCAGCAGCCGCTCGGGCCGCTGGCGGCGCTGGCTGCCGAAATCTGCGATCGCGCCGTGAACCGGGCCTGCCTGCCGGCGGGCCATGCCGTACCGCGAAGCCGCGAGGAATTCGAGCAGGCGCGCGATCGCGGCCGCGGTGCGGTGTACGAAGTCGCCGTCGGAATCGCCGCCAGGGCGAGGTCGGTGCTGCAGGCAGCACGCGAAATCGGGACCGCTCTCAGGGACCTGCCGCGCGGTCACGAACCGGCGGCAGTCGCGGATTGCCGGGCCGAGCTCGCGCGCCTCGCCGGCCCCGGATTCGTCGCGAACACGCCGGACGAATGGTTCGACGAACTGCCGCGCCTGTGCGCGGGGCTCAAGGCCAGGGTCCTGCGATTGCGTGAGGGACGCAACCTGGCGGCGCAGCGCGAGCTGGTGGCCTGGCGCGAGCGCGTCGCGAAGCTCGCGGACCCGGCGCTCGCCGGGGAAATGCAGTGGCTGCTGGCCGAGTATTGCGTGTCGCTGTTCGCGCAGCCGCTGGGGACCCGTGTCCCGATCTCCGCGAAGCGCCTGGCCCAGCGACTGGCGGGTGCGGATCGCGCCGGACCATTATCATAGGCGGCACGCCACTGGACACGGACCCGGAGGAACGATGAATCGATTGCTCGCCGCCGCAGCACTCGCCGCCTTTGCAACCATCGCCGCCGCGCAGGATGCGCCGCCCCCGATCGAGGTCGCGCAGGTCGCGCCCGGCGTGCACGTCCTGTACGGACAGGGCGGCAATATCGGCGTCTCGACCGGCCGCGACGGCATGTTCCTGATCGACGACCAGTACGCCAACCTGACCGACCAGGTGGTCGCGGCACTCGCCAGCATTTCACCGGAACAGCCGCGCTTCGTCCTGAATACGCACTGGCATCACGACCACACCGGCGGCAACGAGAACCTCGCCGCCAAAGGCTCGGTCATCGTCGCCCACGACCGCGTGCGCGAGCGCATGAGCACCGAGAATGTCAACGAATTCCTCAAGCGCACGACGCCGCCATCACCCCCCGACGCGCTGCCGGTCGTGACCTTCAACGACAGCCTGTCGCTGCACGTCAACGACGACGAACTGCGGGGCGTCCACGTGCCGGCCGCCCACACCGACGGCGACGTGTTCATCCACTTCCGCAAGGCCAATGTGATCCACACCGGCGACCTGGTGTTCACCGGCATGTATCCGTTCATCGACATCGATTCCGGCGGCTCGGTCGCCGGCGTCATCGCCGCGGTCGACCGGATGCTGGCGCTCGCCGACGGGGGCACGCGCGTGATCCCGGGTCACGGCAAGGTGACCGACCGCGCCGGGCTCGAAGCCTACAGGCAACTGCTGGTCGTCACGAGCGGTCGCATGCGCGAGCTCGTGCAGGCCGGCAAGACGCTCGACGAAGTGCTGGCGGCGAAGCCGTTTGCCGACTACGACGGGCAACTGGCCTGGGCGTTCATCACGGTCGAGCGCTACATCCAGATCCTGTACCGCGACGCGGTGCGCGCGCTCAGCGCAGGTCGAACCTGATGCCCTGGGCGAGCGGCAGCTCGCTCGAGTAGTTGATCGTGTTGGTCTGGCGGCGCATGTAGGCTTTCCAGGAATCGGAGCCGGCCTCGCGGCCGCCGCCCGTGTCCTTCTCGCCGCCGAACGCGCCGCCGATCTCGGCGCCCGACGTGCCGATGTTGACGTTGGCAATGCCGCAGTCGCTGCCCGCGACCGACAGGAAGCGCTCGGCATGCTGCAGGCGGTCGGTGAAGATCGCCGACGACAGGCCATAGTCCGTGTCGTTGTGCATCGCGATCGCCTCATCCAGCGACGCGTACGGAATCACATAGAGAATCGGCGCGAAGGTCTCGTGGCGCACGACCGGCATGTCGTTCCTCGCCCTGACGATCGTCGGCTCGACGAAGTTGCCGGGCCCTGGCAGCACACGGCCGCCGCACAGGACCTCGCCGCCCTGCTTGCGGGCGTCGTCGAGCGCCGCCTGGTAACGGCGCACGGCGCCGGCGTCCACCAGCGGTCCCATCAGCACCTGCGGCTCGAGCGGATTGCCGATGCGGACCTGCTGGTAGGCCGCGACCAGGCGGCGTTGCAGCTCGTCGATGCGCGACTGGTGCACCAGCAGGCGGCGCGTCGTGGTGCAGCGCTGGCCCGCCGTGCCGACCGAGCCGAACACGATCGCGGGAACGGCAAGATCGAGGTTCGCGAACTCATCGACGATGATCGCGTTGTTGCCGCCGAGTTCCAGCAGGCTCCTGCCGAGGCGCGACGCGACGCGTTCGCCGACCCGGCGGCCGACGTTGGTCGAGCCGGTAAAGCTCAGGAGCGCGACGCGGCGGTCGTCGACCAGGCGCTCGGCCAGCGAATTGTCCGCCGGGATAAGCAGCTGGAACACCGGCGGCAGCTTTTCGCGCGCCATCACCTCGTTGCAGATGCGCTGCACGGCGATGGCGCAGAGCGGCGTGCTGTGCGAGGGCTTCCACACGCAGGTGTCGCCGCAGACCGCCGCGATGAAGGCATTCCAGGCCCAGACCGCGACCGGGAAATTGAAGGCCGAGATGATCCCGACGACGCCGAGCGGGTGCCACTGCTCATACATCCGGTGGCGCGGGCGCTCGGAGTGCATCGCGAGGCCGTAGAGCATGCGCGACTGGCCGACCGCGAAGTCCGCCATGTCGATCATTTCCTGCACTTCGCCGTCGCCCTCGGCCTTGATCTTGCCCATCTCGAGGCTGACGAGGCTGCCCAGCAGGTCCTTTTTTGCGCGCAGCGCATCGCCGACCAGGCGCACGGCTTCGCCGCGCTTCGGCGCCGGCACCTCGCGCCAGGTCCTGAAGGCAGCCGCGGCACTCGCCATCACGCGCTCGAAATCGGCAGCCCCGGCGGCGCGCACCTGCGCGATTGCCTCGCCAGTCGCCGGATTGAGCGAACTGACCAGCGGCGCATCCGCTGCGGCATGCCACTCCGTGCCGGAACAGGCGCCGGCGTTGACCGCCGAGAGTCCGAGACCCTTGAGGATGTCCTGCGTATTCATCGTCCCGCTCCTGCGAGGCTGCGCTGGCGGCCCGCCGTGCCCTCGACCACCATCCGCGCCGAGACCGCCTTGTCGCTGCCGGCGCCGTACCAGGCGCCAAAGCGGTTGGCGAGCACCTCCGGCAGCCGGAACTGCTCCTGGCGCACGAAGCCGCGATAGGCGTCGGGTCGCGTGAGCACCAGGTCCACGACCGCCGTGATGCCGGCCGCGGTCGTCACCTGGATCGCCGACCAGAGCCGGCCCAGGATTTCCTGCGGATAGATCTTGTTGACGTAATTCTCTTCGCGCAGCTCGCCGTCCTGCCGGCCGCTCACCGCCACGTACACGATCACGACGTCCTGCAGCGTCTGCGGCACGGCGTTCTCGAGGATCCGCTTCAGCGTGCCGCGGTCCTGGTTGAGCTTCAGGTCGTTCATCAGCAGGCGCATCTGCTCGCAGTGACCCGGGTAGCGCATCGTCTTGTAGTTCATCTGCTCGCAGCGCGAGCCATAGGTCTCGCCGAGCGAACCGAGGCCGCCGGAGGTGTTGAACGCCTCGTACAGCGTGCCGTCGATCTCGATCTCCTCGAGGCCCTCAAGTGGCGCGGCTTCAACCTGGCGCCCCTCCGAGATGGCGAGGCAGGGGTTGCCGTACTCGTTGATCAGGCCCTCGGTGGACCAGGTCAGCGAGTACTTCAGCACGTTGTTCGGGTGCTGCGGCAATGCGCCGACCCGGAGCTTGATGCTGCGCAGCTCGTCGAAATGCGTGATCAGCTCATTCGCTGCGATCGATATGAAGCCCGGCGCAAGGCCACACTGCGGCACGAACGCGGTGGCGGCGCCCTCGGCCTGTGCGCGCACCGCGCGCGTGACCTCGACGTCCTCGGTCAGGTCGAAGTAGTGCAGCCCGTGCTGGCGCGCCATGCGCGCCACGCCGGGATTGCAATAGAAAGGCAGGGACGAGATCACGGCGTCGCAGCCGTGCTCCGCAAGATGGCGCCCGAGCGCTGCCTCGTCGGAGGCGTCGAGCGCGTGCGCGCTCAGGGATCGCCGCCCGTGGGCGCGCGCGACCGCGCGCGCCGCGTCGAGGCTCACGTCGGCCAATTGCACCTGATAATTGCCGGCGTCGGCCAGCAACCCTGAAATGAGTGCGCCGATCTTGCCGGCGCCCAGAACCAGTACGCGATGCATGCTCATACCCGCCTGAAAAGGTGCGGCATTCTGCACATTCCGCTGTACATAAACCACCCCCTGCGCCGGTTGGTTTTTGCACTGCAGCGAATCCGTGTACGATGGCTTTGCCGATGAATACCGCCCTCGAAACAGCCGCCTGGACCCCCGACAGCTGGCAGCGCCGGCCGGCGCTGCAGCAGCCGCATTACGCCGATCCCGCGCGGCTCGCGCAGGTGCTCGAGCAGCTTGCGCGGCTGCCGCCGGTGGTCGTTTCCTGGGAAGTGGACCAGCTCAAGGACGAGCTTGCCGCCGCACAGCGCGGCGAGCGCTTCCTGCTGCAGGGCGGCGACTGCGCGGAAGGATTCAATGACTGCGAATCCGACACGATCGCGCGCAAGCTCAAGATCCTGCTGCAGATGAGCGTCGTGCTGCTGCACGGCCTCAAGAAGCCGGTGATCCGCGTCGGCCGCATTGCCGGCCAGTACGCCAAGCCGCGCTCGACCGATACCGAGACCCGCGATGGCGTCACGCTGCCGAGTTACCGCGGCGACATCGTCAATCGCGCGGCGTTCTCGGCCAGCGACCGCGAACCGGACCCGGAACTGCTGCTGCGCGGCTACGAGCGCGCGGCGCTCACGCTCAATTTCGTGCGCGCGCTGGTGGACGGCGGATTCGCCGATCTGCACCACCCGGAATACTGGGACCTCGGCTTCCTGCAGCACGCCAAGCTCAAGGACGCCTACCAGAAGATCATCGACCAGATCGCCGATGCACTCGATTTCTACGAGGCGGTTGCCGGCACGCCGGTCCACGAGGCGAGCCAGATCCGCTTCTACGCGAGCCACGAAGGCCTGCACCTGCTTTACGAACAGGCGCAGACGCGCTACCTGAAGCGCCGCCAGCGCTGGTACAACCTGTCCACGCACATGCCGTGGATCGGCATGCGCACCGCGATGCCGGGCGGGGCACATGTCGAATACTTCCGCGGCATTGCGAATCCGGTCGGCGTCAAGGTCGGCGAGGGCATGGACGCCGCCACGCTCGGCGAGCTGGTCCGCATCCTCAATCCGGACAACGAGCCGGGCCGGCTGACGCTGATCCACCGCTTCGGCGCAAAGCGCATCGAGGAGGCGCTGCCGGCGATGATCCGCGCGGTGCGCGATTCCGGCCGCCAGGTGCTGTGGGTCTGCGATCCGATGCACGGCAACACCGAGACCACGCCCCAGGGCGTGAAGACGCGGCGCTTCGAGAACATCCTGTCGGAGGTCGAATCGGCATTCCGCATCCACGAGGAGGCCGGCGCGATCCTGGGCGGCGTGCATTTCGAACTAACCGGTGACGATGTCACCGAGTGCACCGGTGGCGCGCGTGGCCTGTCGGACGGCGACCTGGCGCGCGCCTACCGCACCAGCGTCGACCCGCGCCTGAACTACGAACAGGCCCTGGAGCTCGCGATGCTGATCGCCCGGCAACGGGGACGACAGTAATATGATGTTATTTCATGGAGTTACGGTTGGTACTTGATAATTTAGATAATACCAGCACCAACACCGGCAAGTTCCCGGCCCTGCGCCTGGACTGGCGCGAAGTGCTCCGGCCCGAGGCGGGCGAATTCGTCAACCAGCTGGCACGGCATTTCGGACCCCGGATCGCCGAGCTCCTGGAAGACCGGACCCGGCGCCAGCGTCAGTTCGACGCCGGCATGCTCCCGGATTTCCCCGACAGCACGCGCGCCATCCGCGAGGGCGAATGGCGCGTCGGGTCGATCCCGCGCGACCTGCAGGACCGGCGGGTCGAGATCACCGGTCCGACCGACCGCAAGATGATCATCAACGCGCTGAACTCCGGCGCCAGCGTGTTCATGGCGGACTGCGAGGACTCGCTCTGTCCCACGTGGACGAATGTGATCCAGGGACAGGTGAACCTGATGGAGGCCGTGCGGCGCACCCTCACGTTCAAGAGTCCGGAAGGGAAGTCCTACCGCCTGAACGAATCGACCGCGGTGCTGATCGTGCGGCCGCGCGGCTGGCACCTGCCGGAGAAACACTGGCTGCTCGACGGCAAGCCCATTCCCGGCGCCCTCGTGGATTTCGGGCTGTACCTGTTCCACAACGCGAGCGAACTCCTGGGCCGCGGCAGCGGACCGTATTTCTACCTGCCGAAGCTCGAAAGCCACCTCGAGGCGCGGCTGTGGTCGCAGGTGATCGGGTTGAGCGAGCGCATGCTGGGATTGCCGCGCGGCAGCATCAAGGTGACGGTGCTGATCGAGACGATCACGGCCGCTTTCGAGATCGACGAGATCCTCTACGAGCTGCGGGAGAACATCGTCGGGCTGAACTGCGGCCGCTGGGACTATATCTTCAGCTTCATCAAGAAGTTCAGCCGCCGCCCGGATTTCGTGCTGCCCGACCGCAACACGGTGACCATGACGTCGCACTTTCTGCGCTCCTACTCGCAGCTCGTGATCAAGACCTGCCACCGGCGCGGCGCGTTCGCGATCGGCGGCATGGCGGCGCAGATTCCGATCAAGGGCGACCCGCTCGCCAACGACGCCGCGCTCGCCCGGGTGCGCGCCGACAAGGAAAGGGAAGCCAGTGACGGGCACGACGGCACCTGGGTCGCGCATCCTGGCCTCGTGTTCGTCGCGCGCGACATCTTCGACCGCCTGATGCCGACGCCCAATAACCTGCATCGCCTGCGCGAGGACGTCAGTGTCAGCGCGGCCGACCTTCTGCGGGTGCCGGCCGGCGCCATCACCGAAGCGGGCATCCGCAACAACATCGACGTCGCCATCCGCTACCTGGCGGCCTGGCTCGGCGGCAACGGCTGCGTGCCAATCCACAACCTGATGGAGGATGCGGCGACCGCGGAAATCTCGCGCGCGCAGCTCTGGCAGTGGGTCCGCCACGAGAGCCGCATGCAGGACCTGCGCAACGTTTCGCTGAAACTGGTGCGTGAATTGCAGACCGAGCAGCTGGCGCGGATCCGCGTCGAGGTCGGGGCCGAGGCGTTCGCCACCGGCCACTACACGCGCGCCGCCGAGCTGGTCGACGAACTGACCGCCAGCCCGGAATTCGAGCCCTTCCTGACCCTCGTCGCCTACCGCGAGATCGACTGAACACGGAGTACCTGATGAGCCTGAAGACCGCCGCCCAGATCGAGCAAGAGTGGAACAGCGACCCGCGATGGAAAGGCGTGGTCCGCGCCTACGGCGGCGCCGATGTCGTGCGCCTGCGCGGCAGCGTGCACGTCGAGCACTCGCTCGCGCGCCTCGGGGCCGAGAAGCTCTGGCGTTCCCTCCATGAGCTGCCTTTCGTCAACGCGCTCGGCGCGCTGACCGGCAATCAGGCGATGCAGCAGGTCCGCGCCGGACTCAAGGCCATCTACCTGTCGGGCTGGCAGGTCGCGGGCGATGCCAACCTGGCGGGCGAGATGTACCCCGACCAGTCCCTGTACCCGGCGGATTCGGTGCCGGACGTGGTCCGTCGCATCAACAACACGCTGCGGCGGGCCGACCAGATCTGCCATGCCGAGGGCGACGACTCGATCGACTGGCTGCAGCCGATCGTCGCCGACGCGGAAGCGGGATTCGGCGGCGTACTGAATGCCTTCGAACTGATGAAGGCGATGATCGACGCGGGCGCGGCCGGCGTGCATTTCGAGGACCAGCTGTCGAGCGCCAAGAAGTGCGGCCATATGGGCGGCAAGGTGCTGGTGCCGACCCAGGAGGCGATCAACAAGCTGGTCGCAGCGCGGCTCGCGGCGGACGTCTGCGGAGTACCGACGATCCTGGTGGGGCGCACCGATGCCGAATCGGCTTCGCTCCTGACCTCCGACGTGGACGAACGCGACCGGCGGTTCATTACCTCGAAGGAACGGACCAGCGAAGGATTCTTCCCGGTGAAGGCGAGCCTCGACCAGGCCATCGCGCGCGGCGTGGCTTATGCGCCTTTCGCCGACCTGATCTGGTGCGAGACCGGCAAGCCTGACCTGCAGGAAGCGAAGGAATTTGCCGAAGGTGTGCGCCGGCACCACCCTGGCAAGATGCTGGCCTACAACTGCTCGCCGTCGTTCAACTGGAAGCAGAAGCTCGACGACGCGACCATCGCGAAGTTCCAGCGCGAGCTTGGTGCGATGGGCTACCGGTTCCAGTTCATCACGCTCGCCGGCTTCCACGCCATCAACTTCACGATGTTCGAGCTGGCCCGCGCCTACCGCGACCGGCAGATGAGCGCCTATGTCGAGATGCAGCAGGCGGAGTTCGCCGCCGAAGCGCATGGCTATACGGCGACCAAGCACCAGCGCGAGGTCGGCGCCGGCTATTTCGACGCCGTGACCCAGACGGTGACCGCCGGCACGTCGTCGATCACGGCGATGCACGGTTCCACCGAGGAAGCGCAGTTCAAGGCGCGCTGAACGCGCCGTGACGGAAGCAGGCGCGGCACCGTTCGATCCGGACTGTCGGCGCTGTCCGCGGCTCGCCGGATTCCTCGACGAGGTGCGTGCGCGTCATCCTGGCTACCACTGCGGCCCGGTCGCACCATTCGGCAGCGCGCGGCACCGGCTGCTGGTGGTCGGACTCGCGCCCGGGCTGCACGGCGCAAACCGGACCGGCCGGCCGTTCACGGGCGACCATGCCGGCATCCTCCTGTACCGGACGCTCCATGCCCATGGTTTCGCGACCCGGCCGGAGTCCGTCTCCCGGGGCGACGGCCTCAGGCTCCGCGACTGCCGGATCACCAATGCGGTGAAGTGCCTGCCGCCGGGCAACAAGCCGTTGCCGGCGGAAATGCGCCGCTGCAATCCCTACCTGGCCGGCGAACTCGCCGGCCTGCCGAAGGGAGCGGTGATCGTCGCTCTCGGGACGGTCGCGCACACTGCCGTGCTCCGGGCCTGCGGCCTGAAGGCGGCCGCCGCCCGCTTTGCGCACGGCGCGGAGCACCGCCTGCCCGGCGAGCGGGTCCTGCTCGATTCCTACCATTGCAGCCGCTACAACACGAACACGCGGCGCCTGACGCCGGCGATGTTCGACCGCGTCTTTGCCCGGGCGCGGCACTTGCTCGGCGGCTGACAGACGCGACACCATGCAGCGGTGAGCGCATTCGACGCCAGGGCCTTCGTCAGCACACTGCCGGCACGTCCGGGCGTCTACCGCATGCTCGATGCCGACGGGCAGATCATCTACGTCGGCAAGGCCGGCAGCCTGAAGGCGCGAGTCGGCAGTTACTTCCGCGCCGACCAGCTGCAGCCGAAGGTGCAGGCGTTAGTACGCGTGGTCGCCGGCATCGAAGTCACGGTGACCAACTCGGACACCGAGGCCCTGCTGCTGGAACACAATCTGATCAAGCGCCATCGGCCGCGCTTCAACGTCATCCTGCGCGACGACAAGAGCTTTCCGTATGTGCACTTCTCCGCGCACGAGTTCCCGCGGCTGTCCTTCTATCGCGGCTCGCGCAAGCTGCCCGGGCGGCTGTTCGGGCCGTACCCGGGCGCGAGCGCCGTGCACGAGACCCTGAACCAGCTGCACAAGCTGTTCCGGATCCGCAGCTGCAAGGACACCTACTTCGCCAACCGCTCGCGCCCCTGCCTCGAGTACCAGATCGGCCGGTGCTCGGCGCCCTGTACCGGGCTGATCAGCCGCGAGGACTATGCGCGCGATGTGCAGTCCGCCGTGCTCGTGCTCGAGGGTCGCGCCGCGGACGTGACCGACAATATCGGCCGCGAAATGGACCAGGCCGCGGAGCAGCTCGACTACGAGCGTGCCGCCGTGCTGCGCGACCAGCTGGCGGCGCTGACCGACATCCAGTCGCGCCAGGTGGTGAGCCGCGCACGCGCGAGCGCCGACACGGACGTAATCGCGGTCGCGGAGGAGGGCGGCGAATTCTGCATCGCGCTGATGTTCATCCGCGGCGGGCAGCTGCTCGGCACGACCACCTTCCATCCGCGCGCGCCGATCAGCGAGGCGCCCGAGGTGCTGTTGGCGTTCGTGGCCCAGCATTACCTAGAGCGCGACCCGCCGCCGCGCATCCTGCTGTCGCACGCGATCGAGGACGCCGGCATTCTCGCCGCATCGCTGGGCGAGCGCGCGGGCCGGCGCGTCCGGATCGGTCCCGGCCGGCGCGGCCTGCCACAGCGCTGGGTCGGGCTTGCGCTGCAGAATGCGGCGAACGCGCTGCGCATGCGGCGTGCGAGCCAGGCGAGCCTTGGCGAGCAGTTTGCCGACCTTGCCGTGTTCCTGGGACTGGCCCGGCCGGTCACGCGCATCGAATGCTTCGACGTCAGCCACACGCAGGGCGAGGCCACCAGCGCTTCCTGCGTCGTGTTCGGCCCGTCGGGCCCGCTGAAGGCGGAGTACCGGCGCTACAACATCGAAGGTGTCGAGCGCGGCGACGACTACGGCGCCATGCGCCAGGCCTTGCTGCGGCGATACCGGCGCCGGCAGCAGGAGCAGGCCGCACTTCCCGACCTGCTCCTGATCGACGGCGGCGCGGGCCAGCTCGCCGAAGCCGCGCGCGTGCTCGGCGAGCTCGGCATCATAATCCCCGCGGTTGCCGGCGTCGCAAAAGGCGCGGACCGGCGCGCCGGGCAGGAGCGCATTTTCTTGTTGGGCCGGAAGGCGCCCTCTATACTGCCGCCCGACTCGAAGGCATTGCACCTGATCCAGCGCGCGCGTGATGAGGCGCACCGCTTTGCGATCAGCGGCCATCGCCGCAGCCGCGCGCGGTCACGCCAGACCTCGATGCTGGAAGCGGTCGCGGGCCTCGGACCGGCCCGCAGGCGGGCATTGCTCAAGCAGTTCGGCGGCCTGCAGGGCGTGCTGCGGGCCGGCATCGAGGACCTGGCGCGGGCGCCCGGCATCGGACCAGCGCTGGCGCAGGCGATCTTCGAGCATCTGCACCCGGGAGCCGGATGACCAATCCCTATACGATCCCGAATCTGCTGACGGCACTC
>JBFXFJ010000015.1:0-52370 GCA_050179155.1 Steroidobacteraceae bacterium | reverse complement strand
GTCGCCTACGCCAGCAATATGGCAGGCGGCTATGCCGCAGAGCGCGTGATCGACGCCAGTCGCGTGGTGCCGCTGCCGGCATCGGTGACGGAGCAGCAGGCGGCGGCCATGATGCTGAAGGGCCTGACCGCCTGGTTCCTGCTGCGCCGCTGCTACCGCGTGCGCGCTGGCGAGTTGGTGCTTCTGCATTCCGCGTCCGGCGGCGTCGGGCTCATCGCGCTGCAATGGGCGGTGGCGCTGGGAACCCAGGTGATCGCCGTCGTCAGCAGCGACGACAAGGCCGAGGTTGCGCGCCGGCACGGCGCGAAGGACATAATCATCAGCGGCCGCGAAGACCTGGCCGAGCGGGTGCGCTCGATCACGAAGCGGCGCGGCGTGTCGGTCGTCTATGACGGCGTCGGCAAGGACACGTTCTTTGCCTCGCTCGATTGCCTGAGGCCACGCGGGATGATGGTGAGCTACGGCAATGCCTCGGGCCCGGTGCCGCCGATCTCGCCACTCGAACTGACCAGGCGTGGTTCGCTCTATCTCACGCGGCCGACGCTCTTTCACTACATCGCCAAGCCATCCTCGCTCGCTCGCGGCGCGAGCAGCCTCTTCGAGATCGTCGCCAGCGGCAAAGTGAAGCTGCGGATCGGCCAGACCTATCCACTCGCCAATGCCGCGCAGGCGCATCGCGACCTCGAAGCACGCAAGACTACCGGCAGTACGCTGCTGATTCCGTAGGCGGCGATCGCGTTACTCGGGTTCCGCCGTCAGTTCCGCCCAGCGCGGGTCGTCGTGCAGCGCCTTGAGATAGGGCGACCGGATCATTTCGGTGCGCATGTAGCCGATTTGTTGAGCCGCTCGCTGCGCAGCGTCCGGTGCCAGTCCGCTGACGCTGCGTGCCGCAATGAGTGCAGCAAAAGCCTGTTCCGTCATGCCACGGAACGCATACAGTTCGGCGAGCATGATGTCGCCCGCTTCGGCGGGCCGTTCGGCCAGGCGCTTGAGCGCCGCGTCCGCCTCCGCCGCGCGGCCGGGCGCCCGGTGCAGCAGTGCGAGGCCGTAGTCACGTGCCTCTCCCCCCGGCATTTCTTCTATCTGCGCGATTGCCTCGTCGTAGCGATGCTGCAGGACCAGCACCTGCGCAAACTCGAACCGGGCGCTCCATCGGAAATCCGGATTGAGTTCCAGCGCTTTGCGGAACTCGGCGGCCGATTCATCCAGCCGGCCGGCAGCGGCCAGGAAGTTCGCGAAGTTCAATCGATCGGTGGGAGACAACGGATTCCGTTCGACCAGCCGGCGCCAGATCTCGACCCCCGCTTTCAGGTCTCCTCGCCGCAGGGCCCGGTCGCTGGAGTATCCCATGACGAGCGGATCGTCGGGATCCAGTGCCTGTGCTTTTCGAAAGTGCTCGTCGCCTTTCAGGTCATCCGAGACGCTGTAGTAGTACTGGCCCAGGCGGGCGTGGGCCACCGCGAGGCCTGGCGCCAACTCGACGGCCTTCCGGGCGGCCTCGCCTTGCAAAGGCCGCAAGCGCTCCACCGAGCCGCCATGGTCATACATCAACAGGCTGTAAGCGCCGGCGAGGGCTGCCCAGGCGGTCGCATACTGTGGGTCGATCGCGACCGCCTGCTCGTAGTAGCTGACCGCGCGCTCGATATCGCCGGGTGAGCGGCGGTTGTAGAAGAACTGGCCTTGCAGGAACGGTTCCAGCGCCTCTGGCTTTGGCGCGGGGCAGCAGGCATCCACGCGTTTGAGCGAAACCTGCAACGCACTCGTGACGGCTTGCGCGATCTCGTCCTGCACCGTGAACAGGTCGCCGTATTCGCGATCGAAGGTTTCCGACCAGACATGGGAGTTGTCGGAAGCCGCGATCAGCTGTGCCGTGATGCGGATGTCGTTGCCCGAGCGGCGGACACTGCCCTCGAGCACGTGGCTGACGCCGAGTTGCGCCGCGATGTCGCGGATTTCGAGTGCTTCGCCGCGGAAGGCAAACGAGGAAGTGCGCGAGATCACCCGCAGGTTCTCCGCCTGCACCAGCCGGTTCAGTATTTCCTCCGAGATTCCGTCGGCGAGGTAACCATGATCCTGGCCCTCGCTCATGTCCACGAATGGCAGGACCGCAATGGACTCGGGTTCGGCGGATGCAGGGGGCGTTCGGCCGACCGTGAACCACAGGAGCAGCGCGGCGGTAATTGCGGCTGCAGATGTCGGCAGCAACCACCGCATCCAGCCCCACGGCGTTGCAGATTCCGGCGAGATCGGCTTGACCTCGCCGTTCAGGCGATAGCCGCGCTTCGGCACGGTCTCGATCATCGCTTTCAACTGCTCGTCGTCGGCTGCCCGGCCGAGCTGGCGGCGCAGTTCGTAAATGCAGCGCGACAACACATCATCCGTCGGGGCGGAATCGGGCCAGAGCTTCGACAGGAGGTCTTCGCGCAGGACGACCTGCCCGGCGTGCTGCGCGAGCATCACGAGCACGTCCATCACCCTGGGATCGAGTTTTTCGCGCCCGCCGGGGCCGGTCACTTCGCCTGCCGGCGGATCAATCCGCAGCGTCCCGAGCAGGAAGCCCTGCTCGGGCGCCTGGTCAGCCCGGGTATGTGCCGCAGCGGTCATCGGGAGCCCCGGCGAGAACAATATCAGGACGATATCAGGGATTCATCAAGACCCGGGGCAGGCGGCGCCGGCAGCATCTCCCGCTTGGGGAAACTTCACGTTGGGTAACTCACCAAGGAAGACTTACATGTACAAAAAAGCATTATTTTCAATGGCCGCGCTTGTGGCGCTGCCGGTTGCGATGCAGGCTCATGCGGGCCATCCGCCGCAAACCCGAGGCTTTGGCCTCGCCACCCCGGTCGTTGAGGTCAACAGCGCGGTGGCGGACGGCTGCCCGATCGAGTCGCCGGATGGCCTGAGCCTGTACATCGCATCGGTACGGCCCGGCACGCTCGGCGGCAATGACATCTGGGCTGCCGACCGGGCGAGCAAGGATTCGGCGTGGAGCGAACCGCAGAATCTCGGCGCGCCTGTCAACACGGCGGTAAACGACTTCTGTCCGACGCCGCTGGATGGCAGATACCTGATGTTCGTTTCCGAACGGCCTGGCGCGGGAACCTGCAATGCGGGTCCGGCGAGCGGTGACATGTACCTGATCCGGCAGAACGCTGCCTTCGGCTGGGGCGAGCCACAGCACCTCGGGTGCATCGAAACCGGCACCGGGCCGAACAGCGTCAGCGCCGAGTTCAGCCCATCGCTTGTCAGCACGAAGGAAGGCACCTACCTGTACTTTTCGAGCGGCATCACCGGCAACCAGGACATTTACAGGAGCCGGCAACGCTCCGACGGCAGCTTTGGTCCGCCGTCCCCGGTGCATGAGCTGAACACGGAGTTCGATGACCGCATGCCCAATGTGAGCCGGGACGGACTCGAGATCGTCTACAGCTCGAATCGGCCAGTCGACGCGATAGGCAATGTCGCGTTCGGCAGCTTTGACGTCTACATGTCAACCCGACCGAGTACGCGTCACCGGTGGTCAACGCCGGTGAATCTCGGCGCCAACGTCAACACGGCAGGTTCGGAGACCCGCTCGTCGCTTTCCGCGGACCGCAAGCGCCTCTATTTCGGGCGCGACGGCGAAATCTATTCGGCCAAGCGACTGAAGAAGTAAAGAGAGTCTCTGGGCCCAAGAAGGGACGCATCCTCTAAAAAAGGGGTGCGTCCCCTTTTTGCGGTCGCGCGTCAGAACTTGTAGCCGAGCGACGTCGAGACCGTGTAGTCGACCGATTCGGAGCCCGCGGTGGGCGGCTCGTTGTCGTAGTTGCCGTTGAAGTTCAGGCCCAGGTAAAGATCGTTCACGAGTTCGTGGCGCAGCGAAATGCCGGCCCTGACGCGGTAGCGTCCGGATTGCGTGATGCTCGGCAGCAGCAGCAACTGGGAAGTCAGCGACGTTTCCGGATCCTTGAACCGGAATATTTTCCATTGCACGCCGAGAAGGCCCTCGACGCTCTGCTGGTCGTCGGCAGAACTGGCAGCCCATTCCTGCGTGAATGCGACGCCGGCATAAGTTGCGAGCTCCGAATCCTGCCGGCGTATCAGGTACTTTCCGCGTCCGGCGCCCGCCAGCAACCGGCCGTCGATGCCCTGCTGTTCGTTGCTTTCATAGGAGGCGAGCGCAAGCCAGAACTTGTCACCGGGTCGCAGGAATTGGTTCCCGAACTCAATCTCATACTGCTTGAAAGTGCCCAGATCGGGTGTGCTGTTCGCGGTGAAACTGCCGTTCAGACCGGCGATGATTCTTTCCGAGCGATACTCGGTGTCAAACGCAAAGCTCAGGGTGCTGACATCGCTCGACTTCGTTTCATTGAAGCCCAGCGACACCGAACCGTTGAGACGTTCGATGAAGCCGGCCTCGAGTTGGCCGATGCGCGCCACGTCGCCGACCACGAGCTCTGTGGCGCCGGTACTCGTCGCGATGACAAAATGGCCGCTCTCGGTACCCGGCGAGATGGTGCCGTTGTATATCAGCCCGGCGTTCGACTCGACCGAGAAAGTGTGGCCACTCTCGATACGTGCCACGTCGAGCCAGTCGATCTCGACGGTACCGAGGCTATCCGTCTTGAGCGTCAGCTGGCCATATTCAAGTTCCGTGATTTCCCCGGTGAGGCGGTCGCCATTGACCATGTAGATGACGTCGGTCTTTCCCCTTGCGAATGCAGCGGTCGAGACCAACAAGGCGGCCAGCGCCGCGACAGGCAGCGTGAGGCGGTGCAGTCTTGCGTTCATGTTTGCTGATTCCAGGGCAAGTCGTAGGTCGGCCGTAAGTCTATAATGGGCGCACGCAATTATGGGTGCACGCCCGGTTACTGCGGATTGCTGATGACCACCACACGATACCTCTGTCTGGCTTTCGCATCGACCGCCTTGCTTGCCAGTTGCACGCACCTCGGCCCCAGATCCGTCGTCGTGGACCGCTTCGATTACAGCTCGGCCATCGCCGACTCCTGGAAGCAGCAGGCGCTGCTGAACATCGTCAAGCTTCGCTACATGGACCTGCCGGTGTTCGTGGACGTGGCATCCATCGTTGCCGGCTATTCGCTGCAGACCGGCGTGACGGTCGGTGGCGTCGCTTCCAGCACGGGCGCGGTGCAGGGCGACTATGGATCGCTCGGCGGGCAGGCGATCTACACCGACCGGCCCACGATCACCTACGTGCCGCTGACCGGCGAGAAGTTCCTGCGAGGAATGATCACGCCGATCGATCCGAAGAACATCTTCTTCATGCTCCAGTCCGGTTTCGCGGCGGATTTCGTCCTCGCGCTGACCGTCGAGTCCCTCAATGGCCTGCGTAATCGCTCGGCGACGGCCACCGGGATTCGTGAGGCAGACCCGGAGTTCGTGCGGGTGCTGGAACTGATGCGCGACGTGCAGGCCGCTGGCGCAGTCGGGATGCGCGTCGAGGAAGACAAGGCCAAGGGCTCGACGGCGATGCTGTTTTTCCGGCGCGAGGACGTTTCCGCCGACATCCTGGAAAAGGCCGCCGAGGTCCGTCGGCTGCTCAAGCTGCCCGGCGATGGACAGAAGTTCGCCTTGATGTATTCACCCGGGCGCGGGACGGACAACGAACTGGCCGTGAACAGCCGTTCGATGATGCAGATCCTCGGCGCTTTCGCCAGCTACATCGACGTGCCCGAAGCGCACCTCCAGGATCACAGTGCGGTACCTTCTTTCGAGCACGCAGCCGCAGAAACACGGCATGGCGGGGTGCGGATCTACAGCGGCGAGGACCGGCCGGCGAGCGCGTTTGCCGCGGTGCAATACCGGGACCACTGGTTCTGGATTGACAACGGCGACCTGCAGACCAAGCGCGCGATGACGGCAATCATCTTTTTCTTCACGCTGGCCGAAACGGGCAGCAATGACAAGCTGCCGCTGATCACGATTCCGGCGCAGTAATCGCGCAACAGCGGAATTGCAGGCATGACGAGAAACCTGTTGGTCCTGACTGCCGTGCTGGAGGCAGC
Organism: Steroidobacteraceae bacterium; assembly: GCA_050179155.1. Taxonomy (GTDB): domain Bacteria; phylum Pseudomonadota; class Gammaproteobacteria; order Steroidobacterales; family Steroidobacteraceae; genus SCUD01. The sequence goes on along the minus strand of JBFXFJ010000015.1, from coordinate 46,362 downwards.
AACCGGCTTCGGCTTGCTGGCGATGCCTGTCATGGTGGTTTCATTGCTGCTCGGCGCGTCGCTGGATGCGCCCGGCGCCCTGGTGATCGCGCGCGTGACCGGAGCGGCCATGTTGTCGCTCGGGCTGGCCTGCTGGCTGGTGCGTGACGACGGGCGGACACGACCGGGCCGCGCCATCGTTACGGCGATGCTCGTCTATAACGTCATCGTTGCGGCAGTGCTGGCCTATGCGGGTGTCATGCTCGACCTCACCGGCATCGGCCTGGGGCCTGCGGCGGGGGCGCACACCGTGCTCGCGGTCTGGTGCGCGGCGAGCTTGCGCACCGCTTGATTACTTCGGATACAACAGCGTGAATATCAGGCGCACGCCCCAATCCGGTCCGCCGCTCGGGGCGTCGAGGTAGCCGCGGACGCCGCCGCCGATGCTGACCAGCTGGCCGCCGAATTTCCTGACCTGGCTATAGAACAGGTTGACCGGTATCGTCCAGCGTTCGCTTTCCCAGTCGTAGGTGGACTCGGTGTTGAACCCGACCGTGCGGCCCTTGCCAAGGCTATACGAAAGGAACGGCTGCACGAAGGTCGCGCTGATCTCGACATCGCCGCTGACGTCTTCCAGGTGATTGGCGAGCATGCCGATGGTCCACTTGCCCTGCTGCTTCAACACGACGGCCGTCGGGCCGGCGGCCCAGGTATCGGCACTGAACTCATCGGAGCCGGTGGGCAGCAACGCAGCCGGTCCGACGCCCCAGATGAGACCGGAGGCGGTCGGCGCCTTGGGTGAAAAGAAAATACTCTGCACGATGTCGCCGAAGCCGGACTGGTCGGTGCCCGGTATCACGTCCTCCTGCGAGATGATCGGCAGGATCGTGCGTGAGATCAGGTTCCAGTCCTCGGAAATCGAGACCGGGATCACCGGCTGGACATTGACCGTGTGCCGATAGCCGTCGTCGCCGAAGGTCTCGTCGTAGTTGTACTGGATCGGCACGCTGATCAGCGCGGCGACCGGGTTGGCGAGTTTCTTCGCCAGCTCGTCGGCGTTGCTGGCCGGAGGGGCGCTCGTTTCCTGGGCGCCGGCGAGACTGCTCGCCGAGAGAATCGTCATCGCGCCCAGTAACCGGGCCGTATCGAGGATCCGCGGGTTCATTGACATGTTCCAGGGCGTGTTGACAGGCTAAAATGAAAAGCTACGTTGCGGGCCGCCACTTGGGCGTATTAGACCATGAAACTGCTTCGCGAACCGCTGCTGCATTTCGTGGTCGTGGGCGCCGTGCTGTTCGGCGCATACGCCTGGCTGAATCGCGGTGCTGGCGAGGACCCGGATCGCAGCATCCTCATCACCGAGCGTGAAGTCGCGTGGTTGACGGAGACCTGGTCGCGGCAGTGGCAGCGCCCGCCGACCGCGGCCGAGATGCAAGGCCTGGTCGCCGACTACCTGCGCGAGACACTGCTTGAGCGGGAGGCGCGCGCGCTGGAACTCGATCGCGACGACCTCATCGTTCGCCGTCGGCTCGCGCAGAAGATGGATTTCATCCTGGCGGACACGGCCAGGATCGTCGAACCCACGGACGCAGAGTTGCACGCGCTCTACGATGGCGACCGTTCGCGTTTCGACGCGCCGCCCGTCATCAGCTTCGCCACCCTGTACTTCAGCACGGACAAACGCGGTGATCGAGCTTGGGCCGATGCACGGGACGCCCTTGCCCGGCTTTCGCGAGCGGGCGCCGGCGCCGATTCCGGGTTGATGGGGGATGCCTCGCTGCTGCCGGATGCGATGCAGGATGCTGACCAACTGGCGATCGCCGGTGTCTTCGGGCAGGCGTTCGCGGAGGCGGTCATCGCGCTCGACCCGGGCCCGTGGCGCGGGCCGGTGGAGTCGGCGTTTGGCCTGCACCTGGTGCGCATCACGGCTCGCCGCGAGGCGCAGCCCCGCGCATTTGAAGCGGTTCGCGAGTCGTTGGCCGTGGAATGGCAGCGGCGCAAGGAGGCCGAGGCGAAACGGGATTATTTCAGGGGGCTGCTTGACCGGTACGATATAAACGCGACTGACAGCGTGCGTCCACTGGTTGAACCAGCGCTTGCAACGCTGCGGGGCGATGCTGGATGAAACGTCAATTCGTCGCAATACTGCTGACCCTGTTCACGTGCCTCGCCGGGCCCGTCACCGCCCATGAAGTACGTCCCGCATACCTGGAGTTGCGCGAGCTTCCAGCAGGCGAACTCGACGTACTCTGGAAGACGCCAATGCGCGGCGAGATGCGGCTCGCGCTTGCTCCGGTGCTGTCGGGCGCGGCCGAAGAACTGACGCCGATGACGACACGCCGCGCGGGCAACGCCGCGGTGCAAACCTGGCGACTGCGGTTGCTGGAGCCTCTGCGGGGCCGGTCGCTGCACGTTGACGGACTCAACGCGACGATGACCGACGCGCTGGTCCGGATCGAATTTGCGGATGGAACGAACTGGGTCGCGCGGCTGACGCCGCAAGTACCGGAACTGACGATTCCGGAGCAGCAGGGCGGCGGGGCAGTCGCATGGACCTACCTGGGGCTCGGCGTCGAGCACATCCTGCTCGGTGTCGATCACCTTCTGTTCGTGCTGGCGTTGCTGCTGATCACGCGAGGCACGAAACGGCTGGTGCTGACGATCACGGCATTCACCGTCGCGCATTCAGTCACGCTGGCACTCGCGACGCTTGGATTCGTGCAGGTGCCGCCGCCGCCGGTCGAGGCGGTCATTGCGCTGTCCATCGTCTTCGTGGCGGCGGAGGTCCTGCACGCGCAACAGGGAAATGCTGGGCTCACGGCGCGCGCGCCGTGGATCGTTGCATTCATTTTCGGCCTGTTGCATGGATTCGGCTTTGCCGGGGCGCTCTCCGAGATCGGGCTGCCGCAGGGGCAGATTCCGCTCGCATTGCTGTTCTTCAACGTCGGGGTCGAGGCGGGTCAATTGCTGTTCGTCGGGGCCGTGATCCCGGTCATGATGTTATGGCGCCGATCGCGCGCAACGGTTCCGGGTTGGGCCGGGCAATTGGCCCCTTATGCAATCGGCAGCATCGCAATGTTCTGGGTGATCGAGCGGATCGCGGGCTTCGCTTGACCAGGCCCGAGAAGCGCTGGTTCAGTCGCCGATGGATCTGGCTCGGTTGCGGCGCGCTGGTCGCCGCCGTCGCATGGTGGGCCGTCGCGCGGAGCGGGCTCTGGACTGCGGCGGATACGGAGCGAACCGCCGACGCCGGGCAGCCGCAATTCGTCGGACGCGCGGTCTGCGCAGAGTGCCACGCCGGGCAGGTTGCCGCCTGGGCGGGCTCCGATCACGACCGTGCGATGGATGTGGCGGCCGATGCCACCGTGCTCGGGAACTTCGACAATGCGCGCTTTACTCACTCGGGCGTGACATCGGAGTTCTTCCGGCGCGACGGCAAGTTCTTCGTGCGCACCGACGGGCCGGACGGCAAGCTGGCCGATTTCGAGATCCGTTACGTCTTCGGCGTCGACCCGCTGCAGCAATACCTGATCGAGATGCCGGACGGGCGACTGCAGACGTTGTCGATCACCTGGGACTCGCGGCTCGCGGCGCAGGGCGGTGAGCGCTGGTATCACATGTATCCGGAAGAATTAGTCCCGCACGGCGACGAGTTGCACTGGACCGGTCCGCTGCAGAACTGGAACTACCAGTGCGCCGAGTGCCACTCGACCAACCTGCAGCGCAGCTACGACCCGAAATCGCGGCGCCATGCCGCGAGCTGGTCCGAGATCGACGTCTCCTGCGAGACCTGCCATGGCCCGGGTTCACGGCATGTCGCGTGGGCCAGGGACCCGGAGTCGGCAGGGGCGGGTGATGCAGGCTCCCTCGGCCTGGTCGTGCGCCTGGACGAACGGCGGGGCGTGGCCTGGACCATGGATCCGTCGAGTGGCAAGCCGGCGCGCAGCCAGCCACGCGTGAGCAACCGCGAAATCGAGACCTGCGCGCGCTGTCATGCGCGGCGCGGCCAGGTCTGGAAAGACTACACGCCGGGCCGGCCGATCGGCGAGACGCATCGCGTGGCGCTGCTGGATCCGGAATTCTATTTCCCGGATGGCCAGATCCGCGACGAAGTCTACGAGTACGGCTCATTCCTGCAAAGCCGCATGCACCAGGCCGGCGTGAGCTGCGGCGACTGCCACGACCCGCACAGCCTGAAACTGCGCGCGCCGGGCGGCGCCGTGTGCCTGCAATGCCACCAGGCGGAAAAATATCAGGCCACTGCGCATCACCACCACGAGCCGGATTCGGCCGGCAGCGATTGCCTCGGCTGCCACATGCCCGGCCGCCTCTACATGGGCGTGGATTTCCGGCGCGATCACAGCATGCGCGTGCCGCGCCCGGACCTGGCGGTCGCTCTCGACGTACCGGATGCATGTACCGACTGCCACAAGGATCGCAAGCCTGCCTGGGCTGCTGCAAAGGTGCGCGAATGGTTTGGAACGGCGCGCACTGAGTCCAGGCACTACGGGTTGATCCTGCACGATGGCGACATCGGTGCGGCGGGAGCGCGCCAGCAATTGCTCGCCCTCGCCCAGGACATTTCGCAACCGGGCATCGTGCGGGCGAGCGCACTGCAGCGCCTGGACCGGATTCCAGGACCAGAGGCGATGGCCAGGATCACAGCCCTGTTGCAGGATCCGGATCCGCTGGTGCGAAGGGCGGCGGTGTCGGCTCATCGGTCGTTGCCGCCCGAGCGGCGCGAGGGGCTCCTGGTCATGCTCAAGGATCCGGTGCGCGATGTCAGGCTCGAGGCCGTGCCGCTGGTCGCCGACATTCCCGATGACCTGCTGCAGCCGGGCGAAATCGGCGAGCGCGACGGTGCCGTCGCCGAGTACATCACTTCGCAGCAGGTCAATGCGGATCGGGCCGATGCCCATCTCAACCTGGCCCTGATCGCGCTGGCGCGCGGACGCTCCGAGGAGGCCCGTGCAGAGCTCGAGGAAGCTCTTGTGCTGGATCCCAGGTTTGTGCCGGCCGTCGTCAACCTGGCCGACTTGTACCGGACGCTGGGCCAGGAAGCCGAGGCGGAAGCTGCACTGCGACGGGGGCTGGAGACCAGCCCGAAGGCGGCTGCCCTGCATCACGCCCTCGGACTCCTGATGGTCCGCACCGGGCGGGCGGACGCGGCGCTCGACGAGTTCAAAGTAGCCGCCGAGCTGGCGCCTTCGGCAGGCCGATACAGCTATGTGTACGCAGTGGCGCTGGACAGCGCCGGCCGGCGGCCGGAAGCCATCCGGATCCTGCGCCGGGCTTTGGTGCAACAGCCCTATGACCGGGATACACTTTGGGCACTCGCAGAGTATCAACTGGACAGCAATAACCACCCTGAGGCGCATGCGATTGCGCAGCGCCTGCTGGTGCTCGAGCCGGACGATCCGGACGTGCGTGCGCTGGCAGAACGGGCGGTCCACAAGAAGGATTCACCATGAATATCGGGTCTCGCAGTTTTCTGATGGCAGGACTGATCGGAGCCATTCTGGCGGGACCGTTCCCTGCCATGGCGCAGGACACCGGCACGGTCGACAAGGAAACCGCCGCCAGGGCGCATCCGACGAAGCCGCCCTACTCGCCTTACGTGGGGCGCAGTTTTCCGACGCGGCCGTTGTTTGGCGACACGCACCTGCACACCGCGATGTCCTTTGACGCGGGCATGTTCGGTGCCCGGCTCGGCCCGGTGGACTCGTATCGCTTCGCCAAGGGCGAGGAGGTGACCTCGTCCTCCGGCCAGCGGGTGCGCCTGTCGCGCCCGCTAGACTTTCTGGTGGTGACGGATCACTCGGATTTCATGGGCCTGGCGCCGGATTTCCTCGGCGGGAAGCCCGAAGTCCTGGCCGACCCGACCGCCCGCCGCTGGTTCGAGCTCATCCGCGAGGGCAAGGCTGCGGAGGCTTTCGGCGAGTTGCTGCCGGTTTACGGTGCCGGGAAAATGCCGGCGACGATGCAGTATCTGCCGGGCAGCCCCGGCTACCACTCGGCCTGGCAGGCGACCATTCAAGCCGCGGAACAAGCCAACGATCCGGGGCGCTTTACCGCCTTCATTGGCTACGAGTGGACCTCGAACACGGCCGGCAACAACCTGCACCGCAACGTCATTTACCGCGACGACGGTTCGAAGGCCAGCCAGATCGAGCCGTACACCACTTTTCGCCCGCTCGGCAGCGATGATCCGCGCGATCTCTGGAAATGGATGGCCGCCTACGAGCAGAAGACCGGCGGCCGCATTCTCGCCATCGCACACAATGGCAACGTCTCCAATGGCCTGATGTTCCCGACCATCGAGCCAGTCTCCGGGGGCAAGCTCGACAAGGAATACGCCATTACCCGCGCGAAGTGGGAGCGCCTTTACGAAGCCACCCAGACCAAGGGCGACGGCGAAACGCATCCCTTGCTCTCGCCCAATGACGAGTTCGCGGACTTCAACCGCTGGGACAGGTCCAACCTCGACGGCTCGGTCCGCAAGAAGCCGGAGATGCTGGAGTTCGAATACCTGCGCTCGGCCTACAAGAACGGCCTCAAGCTCGAGGCGGAGCTGGGCGCGAACCCCTTCAAGTTCGGCCTCGTCGGTTCGACCGACTCGCACACCGGAATCTCGGCGGTCGAGGAGGACAATTTCTTCGGCAAGATGGCCACCGCCGAACCAAACCCGACGCGCTGGGAGCATCCGTTCATCAACAATGCGCAGTCGGGCGTGATCATCATGGGCTGGGAAACGCAGGCGGCCGGCTACGCTGCCGTGTGGGCCCAGGAGAACACGCGCGAGTCCATTTTCGACGCCATGCAACGGCGCGAGACCTACGCCACGACCGGACCGCGCATGGCCGTGCGCCTGTTCGGCGGCTGGGAATTCGAGGCCAGGGACGCGGCATCCCGCAGCCCGGCGATGATCGGCTACAGCAAGGGCGTGCCGATGGGAGGCGATCTCACGGCTGCTCCGTCCGGCAAGGCGCCCACGTTCCTCGTGGCCGCACTGCGCGATCCCATTGGAGCGAACCTCGATCGCTATCAGATCGTCAAGGGCTGGCTGGACGCGAAGGGCGAGCTGCATGAACGCATTTACGACGTAGCCGTCTCGGGCGGCCGGTCGATCGGCGCGGATGGCCGGTGCAAGACACCGGTCGGCAACACGGTGGATGTGGAGAACGCCACGTGGAGCAATACCATCGGCGCGCCGGAGTTGATCGCGGTGTGGAAGGACCCGGACTTCGATGCGAAGCAGCGCGCCTTCTACTACGGACGCGTGATCGAGATTCCGACGCCGCGCTGGACGGCCTATGACGCGAAGCGTTTCGGCGTGAAGATGCCGAAGGAAGTCCCGATGACGACGACCGAACGCGCCTACACTTCGCCGATCTGGTACACGCCTTGAGGCGCGCGTTCGTCGGTGCGTTGTCGGCCCTCGCGGTTTTCTGCGGCGCCCATGCCGCGGCCACGGGCCCCGATTCCTTTGTCTACCCGCAGGAGCGCATGTTTGGGCCGCACAAGGCGATCCTGCATGCGCCGCAGATCGTCGCCTGGCCGGAGTTCGGGAAAATGGAAGGCGCGATGGCGATGGAGTTTTTCCCGAACGGGGGCGACAAACGGCTGTTCGCCACGATGTCGTTCTCCGGCAAGACCCGGCTGGATCTCGCCGAGCGGCTCGTCCACGTGACCGAACCCGTGCTCGAGAACGTCAAGTTCGCGGCGGGAAATACCGCAGCGTATGAAGCGGCGATCCGCGATGGCGCGCGCAAGGAAGCTTTCGACGTGCCGCTCGACCTGTTCCTGCTGAGCCTCGATGACGCAATCCTCAACCGACCGCCGCCCGCCGGCTTCAGCAAGGATCCGCCGGGAATCATTGCCTCGACGACACCCGCGATCGTGCTGTTTATCAACGGCACACCGGTGCTGGCCGACCTGCCGGAGACCGGCCTGAAGCGGGTCGTGAACTCCAATTGGCCGCTGGTGACGAATGCGAAGTCGAGCGTCTATCACCTGCTGGATCGCGAAGTCTGGCTCACGTCGAAGAAGCTGTCCGGCCCCTGGACTGCAACGCGTGAGCTGCCCAAGGGCCTGTCAAAGCTGGCGAAGGAGGGCGAGCACGCGCTGATCGCGGCCGCCGTGCCGGCGCCGGCGACGCAGCAGCCGCCCTCGACCGTGTACCTGCGCGAGCTGCCCACGGAATTGATCGTGATCCAGGGTGCTCCCGTGCTCGCGGATATTCCGGGCGCCGGCGGCCTCTCTTACGTCACCAATACCGACAGCGCGCTGCTGAAGCTGGGGGAGACCTGGTACTACCTGGTCGCGGGCCGCTGGTTCTCCACGCCCAACCCGTTCATGGGTCCCTGGACCTTCGTCGAGGCATTGCCGGAGGCGTTCTCGGCGATCCCCGAGGATCACACGCTCGCCTATGTGCGCGCCGCCGTCCGCGGCACGCTCGAGGCCAGGGTGGCGGCGCTCGAGTCGCTGCTGCCGAAGCAGAAGTCGGTGGCGACGACTGCCCAGCCTGCGATCTCCGTGAGCTACGCGGGCGAGCCCAAGTTCGAGCCGATCGAGAGCACGCAGGTCATGCGCGGCGTCAATACCGGCTACGACGTGATCCTGTTCGGCCAGACCTATTACCTCCTGTATGCGGGCGTCTGGTACAGCGCCGTGGCGCCGATCGGGCCCTGGGCCGTTGCCATGAACGTGCCGCCGGAGATCTATTCGATCCCGCCGAGTTCGCCCTCGTATCACGTGACGCAGGTGACGGTCGTCGAATCGACGCCGACCACGGTCGTGTACGAGCAGACGCCGGCCTACAGCTCGAGCGTCTACGTGGTGTACGGCGTGCCGTGGTACGGCACCGGCTATTACTACTATCCGTACATCTACGGTCCCTACTACTACCCGTATCCGGTCGCCTACGGCCACGGCAGCTATTACAACCCGGTCACCGGCGGTTATGGATCGCGATCCGTGTGGGTCGGTCCCTACGGCGGTTATTCCTACAACCAGGGCTACAACCCGCGGACCGGCCGCTACGGCTACGTCGAAACCGCCTGGGACGGCGACGAGTGGGCGAGCCACGGCGAAACCTACAACCCGCGCACCGGCGTCGCCACGGAAACCGAGCGTTATTACAACGAAGACTCCAACAAGGGCGAGATGGAACGCACCGTCGAGCGTGGCGACGAGTGGATCCAGACCGAGCGCGAGACCGATTTCGACACCGGACAATCCACGACGACGCGCGAGACCTCGAAAGGCGGTTCGAGCACGACCACGCGCGATGGCACCTCGTCCCGCACCGATTTCGAGACGGGGGCGGGCGGCAGCGGCACTTCGGTATCCGAGGGCGGCAACCGGACGACCGTGGGGCAGAGCGCCGAGGGCGACCTGTACGCCGGGCACAACGGCAACGTCTACAAAAAGACCGACGATGGCTGGCAGTCCTACAATCCGGACAGTGGCTGGAGCGACGTGCAGCGGCCCGAGACTCCGCAGGGACAGGGACAGGCCCAGCCGATGCAGCAGCCGGCGAGCGGACAGACGCGCGAAGCCGCTTCGCAGCGTTACTCGAGTGCCTCGATGTACGGGCCGAGCGAGTATTCGCGTGATTCTGCGGGAGCCACGCAGTCCATCAATCGCGACTTCTCGCAGCTCGACCGCGATGCCTCGGCGCGCCGCAGCGGTACGTCGAGCTTCGAGCGCACGCGGTCGGGCAGCTTTGGCGGCAGCCGCGGCAACCGCGGCGGCGGGCGGCGGCGCTAGTAGTACCCTTGCCTGATCCCACACCAGATCGGCGTTTGACGCGCGGCGTGCACGCTGCCGCAGGCATGATCGCCCTGCTCGGGTGCTGGCTGATCGCGGGCGTTGCGAGCGCCCAGGCCGCGGGGGAATCGGAGGCTGCCTTCGAACTGGCCCCGGTGACACTCGACGGCGACACGCTGTTCAAGGTGCGCGGATTGTCGAGCCTGCCCGCCGCGGAACGGGCCGCGATAATCAGCGCACGCATCGAGGAGGCGGCGGCCGACCCGGTCTTCGACCCGCGACAGATCGAGGTTCTCGAGACTCCGGAGATGACGCAGGTCATCGCCGGGCAGCACCTGTTCGTGCGGATCTTCGATGCGGATGCCGAAATCGAGCAGGTGGACCGGCATGCGCTGGCGGGTGCCGCGGCGCAATCGATCCGCGCAGCGATCGCCGAGTACCGGGAACAGCGCAGGCCGGAGCGCATGCGCAAGAGCGTGGTGACAGTGCTCGTGGCGTCCGCGATGCTGGGCGGCCTGGTCACAGTGATTCTCTGGGTGACTGGCCTGATCGGCGCGGCCGTGAAACGACACTTGCAGCCGAAAATCGTCGGACTCAAGGTGCAGTCCCTGCAACTGGTGCCGGGTTCGCAGGTGTGGGCGACGCTGGCAATGGCCGGTCGCGGAATCCGGTTCATCCTGCTGCTGCTCGCCGTCTATCTCTATGCGGAGTTCTCGCTGAGGCAGTTTCCGCAAACGCAGGCGATGGGTGAAAAGCTGGCTGCCTACCTGATCGATCCACTGAAGACGATGGGGCGCGGCTTCCTCGACGAACTGCCGGCGCTGTTGTTCCTGCTGGTCCTGTTCTTCGTCGTGCGCCTGGTGCTGCGCGTCCTGAACCTGTACTTCACGGCGGTCGGCAATGGCTCGGTAAAACTGGCCAATTTTGCGCCGGAATGGGCGTTGCCGACCTATCGCCTGGTCCGGCTCGGCGTGGTCGTGTTCGCGCTGGTCATCGCCTATCCGTACATACCGGGATCCGGCAGCGAGGCATTCAAGGGCCTGTCGATCTTCTTCGGCGTGCTGCTTTCGATCGGGTCGTCATCGTTCATCGCCAATATCGTCGCCGGCTACGCGCTGATCTACCGGGGTGTATTTGCCATCGGCAACCGGGTCCGTATCGGCGACATCGTCGGGGAAGTGACCGAAATGCGCCTGCAGGTGACGCGCCTGCGGACCAACAAGAACGAGGAAGTCGTCGTTCCGAACTCGACGATCCTGAACAGCGTGGTGACGAACTACAGCACGCTCGCGGCGAATCGCGGGCTGATCCTGCATACGACGGTCGGCATCGGTTACGAAACGCCGTGGCGCCAGGTCGAGGGCATGCTGCTGATGGCGGCGAAGCGGACACCGGAGGTGCTGGCCGATCCGCCGCCGTTCGTGCGGCAGAAGGCCCTGGGGGACTTCTGCATTACCTATGAGCTGAATGCGTACACGTCGAGCGCCAGGGACCTGATCGGGAAGTACCATGCGTTGCACGCCAGCATTCTCGACGTCTTCAACGAATACGGTGTCCAGATCATGACGCCGGCCTACGAATTCGACCCGCCGGAGCCAAAGATCGTGCCGAAGGAACGCTGGTACCAGGAGCCAAGCCTGCCGTCGGCAAAGTGAACGCTACCTGCGGCCCGGGAACCCCGCGAACATCTGCTTGATCGCTGCATCGATCGCGACTTCCGGATTGTCGAGCACGTCCTCGGTGACGCGTCCGACCGCGACGCTTTCCCACAGCAGCTTCTTCGCCGCCCCGTCGACGACGTCGATGATCAGCGTGCCTTCGCGATAGTTCTGGACGTCGGTCGTGACGGCCGCGCCGGTGCCCCAGGTGTAGAAGCCGCGGCGATAGCCGTAGAAGCCGGTGGGAACGGCTGTCTGCGTGACCTTGACCTTGTCTGTCCGCTGGCGGTGGTAGTTGATCAAGAGCTGGCCATTGACCTCGCGCCGGTAGCCGCGTGCCTGCATTTCGTTCGCAATCGCTTCCTTGATGTGCAGGTCCACGAACGAGTCATAAGGCGCCTGCTGTCCCGGCAGTTCGTCGAAGAAGCCGAAAGTCTGGTAGGCGCTGAGGTTCGCACCAGGATCCGTTTGCGAACGGACCGTGGGAGCCGGCGTTGCACAGGCTGCGAGCAGCGCGGCGACGAACGGGACCAGGCCGCGGGCCGCGGAATGCGTGAGGCTCATGTTCGTTCTCCAGTCGAGCGTTTGACCAGGTAGTAACCCGCGCCGAGGGCGATGACCAGCGAGGATACGCCGAGCAGCCAGAGGCCGTCGGCATGTTCGAAATCGATCACGATGATATGACGGCTGACCGCGATCATCGCGACGACCATGATCACCTCGAGCCGGATGCGGTGTTCGTTGAAATAGGTCCGCACGGTTTCCAGCAGCTCGAGACCGAGCAGCACCAACAGGGCGCCACCGAACGCATTCTGCAGGCGCATCTGGAATTCCGCCGCCGAATCGATGGACAGGACCGTGCCACTGCCGATCGCGTGCCAGGCGAGCATGCCGAGCACGAAGACCGCCAGCACGATGACCGCCAGCAGGAAAACCTGCACGGCGACCAGGATCAGCCGCTGCAGCAGGCTGCTCAGGCGCTCGGCAGACAACCAGGCAGGTCTTGCATTCATGGTTTCAAATGAAAGGCCGGCCCCATGAGCCGGCCTTCAGTCTAGCCGAGGTCTCAGCGCGTTGCCCGGATCACCACGCGCCGGTTGTTGTGGCGGCCTTCGGCGGTGTCGTTGGTGTCCACCGGGCTGGCTTCGCCCATGCCCTTGGCAGTGATGGTCGACGCCGGTATGCCCGCATCGATCAGATGCTGGCGTGCCGCATTGGCGCGACGCTCCGACAGTCCCTGGTTGTAGGCGTCCGACCCGGTGCTGTCGGTGTGGCCTTCCACCACGATCGACACCCCGGCCGCAACGTCCGCCGGCAACGCCTTGAAGTTCGCCGCCGCGGTGTCGAGCTGGGTGCGCGCATCCGCGGAGAGCTCCGCCGAGTTGGTCTCGAACAGGAGGCCGCGCAGCGTCACTTCCCGGAAGCAGCCGATCGCATCGACCTGGATGCCGGCGCTCGTGTTCGGGCAGCGGTCCTTGTCGTCCGTCACGCCGTCCTTGTCGGCGTCGCCCGGAGGCGGCGGCGGCGGCGGCGGGGGCGGAACCGGTTTTGCGACGGGCGGCGGGGGCGGGGGCGGCGGCGGTGCGGCAACGGGCTCAGGCCCGCCGCCAAACGTGCCGCTGACGCCGATCAGCATGCCCTCGAAGGCGCCATCGAAACCGTTGCCGGTGGTCGAATTGCTGATCTCGTAATGCAGCTTCCGGTAGCCAAAGCGCAGCGCCGCGCGCTCGGTCATCTGGAACTGGAGTTGCGGCTGCAGTTCGTAGGTGGAATCGGAATCGCCGCCGTTGCCGTACGAGAAGGTGGGATTGAACCGCCACCGTTCGGAGATCCGGAAGCTGGGCCGCACGATGATCACGGGGTCTGTGAAGCTGCGGTCGCCGGTAAAGGTTCCGAGCGTGTCGAAACGCAGCTTGTTTTCGAGCTTCAGATAACGCGCACCCAGCAGGACGTCGACCGAATGCTTGCTGTCGGAACCCCCGAAGTTACGGCCAAAGCCGCCGGTGAACATCGTGGTGTTCGCATCGAGCCTGCCGTTTTCCGGCGGGTTTTCCAGCTTGTCGGTATTCATGGCCATGTAGTCGACCTGGGTCCACAGGACCCACTGCGAGCGCTCGGCGCGCATCAGCAGGCCGCCGCCGATCTCCATCATGTCGAGGAGGTCGCTGAAGCTGGAGTCGACTTCGATGTTCTGGCCGCCGACGTTGAGGTCGCCCTTGACACCGGACGCCCACAGGTAGGGCATGACTTCGACATTCCATTCCGCGTCCGCTGCCCGGGCGGTCGTGACCACCGTGCCGGCGATCAACGTGGCGGCGATGGCCGACGCCAGGGCTCTGCTGCGGATAATCATGATCCTGGACTCCTGTTTATTGCTAATCGCTCATTATCTCATGAGTAGCGGCGATTCGACGGCATTTATGGCGATTCGGACGGGGGCAAATGCCGCTCTGCGAACGGGCTTCATGAGTTCGATCTTCACAGACTGCCCTAGCTTGAATGCCGGCGCGCTCAATTGCATTGACTCAGGTCATGCAGCCGTGGGCCCCGTTGGCGCGTTATTGCCCGTGAAAGGGCGCTATTTCGACACGCCGCGCGCGGCGTCGAGCCCTTCGCGCAAGGTGGTCGCCCACTTGCGCAGCATGGCCCGCGCATCGGCGCGGTTCTGTGAGCGGGTGATCCACTGCATCGTGGCGGACTCGCGGGCGCGCACATGGTCGGCTGCACGCGCGATCAGGGCACCGCTCTCGGAATCGACGAGTTCTGCGCCCAGGGTCGCTTCACCCGTGGATAGCGCGTAGGTCCGGCTGCGGCCCGCCGACATCGTGTCGGGGGCGTTGATGTACAGCTCGAAGATCCCGGCGGTAAAGCGCAGCACGTCCGGGCCGGGCGCCTCGACGATCTGGTATCCGCCCTTCGTCTGCAGTTCCTCCACCAGGATGTCGTGGAACTCCTGGGCCAGTTCGCTGCGGATGCGCTCCCGGTCGTGCCCGGAAACGCGCCGGAAATCCTGGGTCCACTGCTTCTTGAAAGCGACTTCGACCGGATCGAGGATGATTCTCGTGTAAGGGGCAAGGTCCACGCCCGGCCGGCGGTAGACAAGATCCAGCTTGCTGTTCTTGACCAGCTCCAGCCCGTCCGGCGTGGTCGCTGGCGGCGGATCCGCCGCCATGGCGCTCGCGGCCCAAAGACCGGTCATCGACAGGACGGCAACGAATGAAATGACGGCACGCATGTGGACGTTCATGAATTCTCCTTACATGACGACTTTCACCAGTCGCAGTGCAATCTCCTTGAGCGGCAACAATGGCAGCAACGGAACCGCCATGGGTACGACCGAAGCGAGGACGACGACGACCAGTGATCGGCGCGTGATCGGTATCTTGCGCGTGCGCAGCGCGCCCGCATACAGCGCTGAGGCATCCGTCAGGGATGAAAGTTCCGGCGAACCCAGCCGCGATGCAACGGCCTGGTCGCCAGTCTGCCCGAGCGACCTTTCGACCTCGCTCGAGGCACGGCTGAACCAGGCGTGAAATGCCAGCTCGGCGCGGATGCAGGCCTGCGACAGCGGCCGGACGAACACGGCCAGCGGCGCCAGCAGCAGCAACAGCATCAGCACGATGAATGCGACGGCCGGGAGCCGGAAACTCGCAAGGTCGTGTCCCTTGTGGATCGCGGCATCCGCGATGATGCAGCCGAACTGGATCGCGAGTGCCGCTGCGAATCCGCTGAACCCGAATTGGACCCGTTCGAGAATACCGAGGCCGGCGCAACCATCGGCATGCATCGTCTGGTAGTTCAGCGGCATCCGCGAGAGCTGGAGCAGGATCCAGGACCATACGAGGAGCTTCCACAGTGCCAGCAGCACGAATAACCGGAACACGGGACCGGCGACCGCCAGGTTCCACCAGCCCGCGGCACTGAGCGCCGGCTGCCCGGGCTCGCCGCCCACCAGCCAATCCGGCGCATCGACCGAGACCGCGACCCGGTGCATCGTCACCGCGGCAATGACGATGAACGCGACGAGCAGCAGGCGGACGAACGGGCTCCTCCACAACTGGCCCGCGCGCTCCAGTTTCTGCCTCAGAACGCCTTCATCGGCAGGCCGGACCAGTCCGGACTCCCGCAGGTTCACGATCGTGCGGACAATTTCGCGATCGATCACCGGATGAATCAGCACCAGCAGCGGCAACGCCACCAGCTGTCGTCCGATCGCGACGAAATCCGAAAGGAACGGAATCGCCATGTCGTCGCCGTAAGCCCGGCCGGCGATGAGGGCCAGAACCAGCATCGGCAGCCAGGTCAGGCCGGCGAGCAGGACCGCAACGCGGCCGGCACGCATGGCGCCGTTTCGGGCAAGGCCAAGTCGCGCCGCCCAGCGCAATGTGCGTTGGCCCGGCGCGAACGGGGATTCCACCTTGCGTTACCGGGCGAGCGGGATGTCCCGCGCGAGGCCGAGTCTCTGAAGGAGGTCGAGCTTGTTCTCGATCTGGTAGAAGCGCGCGACCTTGGTCATCGGGATCGCCTTGCCGAACTTCGGGATGTACTTCTTGCGCAGCTTGAGGAGATCCTGCTCGAACTTGATGTGATTGCTCAGCAGCGTCTTCGCCTGCTCGTCGGTGATCGTGTCGCGCTGCGCTGCGTAGTCGGTGATCAGCCTGACCAGCTGGTCATTGAGCTTGCCGACTGCCGTGCGGTAGTCGCCATAGACGGGCCAGAATGCGGCTGCTTCCTGGTCGGTCAGGATCATCGCCCGTGCAACGATCGCCTGGCGCTCGGTCTGGGCGACGCTGCGCAACAGTTCGATTTCGCCCGCCATGTCGGCGAACTTCTCATTGACCTGTGCGGATGCGCCCTGGGCAAGCACCAGCGACGCAAACAGGGCGGCAAGGCAGGTAACAGCAATTTTCACGTTTCGACTCCTGGGGTTGATGTCTGGTTCTGGTCTCATTGCGCCGGCGGCGAATAGGCGATGGTTCCACACTGGGTCCATTCGGACTCCGGCTTGCCGGAATTATCGAGACGGCAGCGCAGGCGCTTGCCGACGACCCCGAAGAGGCCGACGAGCTCGTCCCAGGAAGTCGCTTCGGCTTCCGATTTTCCGCCGAGGCTTCCGCGGTTCATCGTGAAGGCCGCAAGCTGGTCGAGGCTCACGCTGTCGAGCACCTCGCCCTCGATCTGCATGCCCTTGAGATCGATCTTCTCGGTCACTTCCTTGGTCAGGCCGACGGCGCCGTGGACGACAAATCCGATCGGCGTGTAGGACATGATGCCGCGCTTGTGCTTCTTGAGCATCA
This sequence comes from Steroidobacteraceae bacterium, assembly GCA_050179155.1. Classification (GTDB taxonomy): domain Bacteria; phylum Pseudomonadota; class Gammaproteobacteria; order Steroidobacterales; family Steroidobacteraceae; genus SCUD01. The sequence continues at coordinate 29,657 of JBFXFJ010000015.1, read as the reverse complement.
GGTCGCCGACGGCGACCCGGACGTAGAGTACGTCGGGTCCGGGTGCGTCGACGATCTGGTAGCCGCCCTCGAGTTCAGTCATCATCGCGGCACGCAGTGCGTCGGCGATGGCCTTCATGTCGTCCGGCTTCATGCCGGTGTACTTTGATTCCGGGTGTATGAACAATTCCGGCTGGTCGACCATGACCGACTTGTACTTCCCGATGCGCGCCAGGGCATCCGGTGCGATATAGAGTTCGTCGGACGGGTTGTCCGCCGTGGCCTTCAGTCCGGAATAATCGCTCAGGAAGGTCTCTTCATCTTCCTGGGCCAGCCCGGCCGCGGGCGCCAGAACGAGGGAAATTGCCAGCGCAATCGCGCTCGACGTCGTATTCATGGTCATCTCCCCGGGGTGATTTTTCGCAGGCAGCAGGTTCGCATAGTTTAAGGCAACCGGGGTCATACCGGCATAATGCCGCCGTGAAAGTCAGGACCGCGCCGTCGGGACGGGAGTTCGAGACGCATGGCGACGAGCCGGTGCTGGGCGCCGCGCTGCGCCAGCACCTGAACCTGCCGCACAGCTGCAAGGGCGGCTCCTGCGGCACCTGCCGGGTGCGGCTGCTGTCCGGCCGCATCGCCTACCCGCAGGGCCGCCCGCCCGGCATCAGCGCCGACGAGGAAGCGGACGGCTTCGCGCTGATCTGCCAGGCCCGCGCCCTCGACGACCTGGTGATCGAGACGCGCGAGATCCGCTATGTCACCGACGTCGAGATCAAGTGCCTGCCGGCCCGCATCGAGAAAATGCGGCGGCTCGCGCCGGACGTCATGGGGCTGTGGCTGCGCCTTCCCGCGATCGAGCCTTTCACCTGGCAATGCGGGCAGTACGTGGACATCATGCTGCCCGGCGAACATCGCCGCAGCTTCTCGCTGGCCAACCCGCCGCATGACCCGGCCTTGCTGGAACTGCATGTGCGCCGCGCGCCGGGCGGCGCCTTCAGCGAGCAGGTTTTCACGACGCTCAGGGAAGGTTCGCTGCTGCGCATCGAGGGCCCGCTGGGGCAGTTCATTTATCGCCCGGGTGAACGGCCGCTATTGTTGATCGGCGGCGGCACGGGTTATGCGCCGCTGAAGGCGATGATCCGCGAAGTGCTGGAAAGCGAGAACCGCCGCGACGTGACATTGTTCTGGGGCGCGCGCACCACGGCGGACCTGTACGAGGACGCCTGGCTGCGCGGGCTGGCGGCGAAGCACGCACGCTTCCGCTACGTTTCCGTGCTGTCGGAACAGCGGGCAGAACCACCGCACGAGCCGGGCTTCGTGCACGAGGCTGTCATCCGCCGGATCGCGGGGTTATCCGGTTTCGACGTCTACGCGGCCGGCCCGCCTGCGATGATCGATGCCGTGCGCGTGGCGCTGCCGTTGCAGGGCGCCGATCCCGAGCGCATCCGCATCGATTCGTTCGACTACGCGCCGGCCTGGTCCTGACCCGCACAGAACCTAGCGGAACAGGCCGTCGTCGAGGATCGACCCCTTGCCGATCGGACGACCAAGCGAGATCCAGATGCTCCATTGGTCGGTCGTGCCGCCGAGGCCCAGCGTAAAGGTGCCGAGCGGCGTCGGACCCGCGAGATAGGCCGATGCGCCATAGACCTCGTCGTCCGGAACCTGGAAGTCCACGCGTTCGTAGAGACCGGCTGCCTGCAGGCCGAAGCCGGCGTAGATGGCCTGGTTCTTGATCGGCACGAGGTCTTTCACGCGCCACAGGAAGCTCGCTTCCGCCAGCCAGTACTCGCGCACGCGCAATTCGTCGTGCTGGTAAGCGGGAAGCGTCCGCGGTCCGCCGAGCGAGAAGCCGCGGTCGCCGGGCAGATCGCCGCCGATGTAGGTGCCGCCGGCGAGGCTGATCCAGATCACGTTCTTGCCGAGCGGGATCGCCGAACGAATTCCCGCCTCCAGGCGTTCCCAGTCGCGTTCCGAACCGAGCGAGTCATCCATTCCCTGGTACTCGATCGCCGCAGCGATGCCGTCGGTCGCGAAGGTGCCGGCATCCCGTGAATCGTAGCGGGCCGTAAACGTGACGCCGGCGTCCAGGACATCCGCTTCCGGCAAGGCGGTCAGTCCGGTCTGCACGCTCGCCCGGCGTTTGTCGGCGACATACCCGCCGCGGACCTGCAAGGCGCGCGACAGGTTCCAGCCGAGCTCGACACGTCCGCCATAATCGACGAACCGGTACGTCGCCACGTGATTGCCGTCCGCGTAGAGATCCTCCGCAGCGCGACTGGCAAAGACGCCGGGCTCCACGAAGAACCGCTGGCCGACGTCGAACGGCTGGTAAAGACTCGACTTGAGCAGCGATTCATAACCGACCTGCACGTAGTTGCGCCACTGGCCGCCGTTACCGTTCAGCCAGCGGCGCACGTGCTGGAGGCCGAGCTGGAACTTGAGGTCGCCGCCACCGTCGGCGAAGACGCCGAGGCTCGGCCGCAGCACGCTGGTCCCGATCGATGTCTCCTTCGGCAACCAGACTAGCGTGGCGTCGCCGCGGGTGCCCTCCAGCCGATAGGCGACCGACTCGATCTCCTCGAGCGCCGACATCCGCCTTGCGTCCGCGCTGATGGCGTCGATATCGACCGTATCGCCCGGGCGAATCGTCGCGATCGAATTGAGATATTCCGGATTCACGTGCTCGAGGCCCTCGATCCGCACGTTGGTGAGCCTGCCCTCCATTTCCTGGCGCGTCGTGATCTCCTGCCGCCAGGCCATGTACTGGGTCTCAGGCACGGCCAGTGCCGCGAGCCGGTCCGCGACCGCCCGTGCGGCCGCCTCGCCCAGCGGGATGGTCTCCGGCACGCGCTCGAAATCTGCCGTGCCGATGTCGCCCATCGGCACGTCGATGCGGATGTCGCGTTCGGTAAGCGACTGCAGCTGGATCTTCTCGTTGGCCTCGAGCATCACGTCCATGCTGCGCGCGAGCAATTGCGTCGCCTGGACCAGCTTCTCGGGCTTTGCGTCCGGTTCGACCAGGTTGACGACGATCACGATGTCGGCGCAGGTAGCGCGCGCGACGTCAACGGGAATGTTCCGCACCATGCCGCCGTCCGACAGGATGTAGCCGTCGCCGATGACGGGCGAAAACGCACCGGGAATCGCCATGCTGGCGCGCATCGCGGTTGCGAGGTCGCCATGATCGAGCACGACCATCTCGCCGCTGATCATGTCGGTCGCGACCGCGCGAAACGGTATCGGCAGTTTGTTGAAGTCCGCCACCATGCGCGAGCGCGCGACATAGGTGCGCAGCAAGTCGTCGATCGCGCTCGAATCGGCCAGGCCGCCCGGCGTCACGATATTGCCGTCCTGAAACCCGAGTTCCATCGGTGTGCTCGCGTCCGTGGCGAGGCGCTTCTGCTCGATGGGCTCAAGTTTCCGACGGCCGGCGCCGCCGACCACGTTCGACCAGTCGATGCCGGTCACGAATTTCTCGATGTCCGCGGCCGGTTGTCCCGATGCGTAACCCGCTCCGATCAGCGCGCCCATGCTGGTGCCGGCGATGCAGTCGATCGGCACGTGAAGTTCTTCGATGACCTTCAGTACGCCGACGTGGGCGCCGCCCTTGGCGCCGCCGCCGGCGAGCACCAGGCCGATCCGCGGCCGTTGCGGCGTCATGGCCGTTTCAGTGGGTGACGCAAGGGAATTCGGCGGGAGTGCCGCCAGCGCACACAGGGCAGGGACGGCGACATACCGCATGCCGCGCGGGTGGGTCCGGGTCATCGGCATCACCCCTTTCTGTGAATCAGCCCGGCGGCGGCACCGGCATGTAGATGGGCCCTGAACTTCCGTACGCCTGCATGTACCAGGTGTTGCCGCACTGGTAGTACGTGACGCCGTCCTTGACGACGACAGTCGGATTGCAGGGCAACTGCGCATTGGCGGGCGGTGCCTGGGCATAGACGACCGTCGTTGAGGTCGTCGGCGGGGGCGCGCTCGTCGTGGTCGTTGTCGTCGTGCTCTTGCTCTGGGCTGCCGAGGCAACGACGGCGCCGATCACGACGCCGGCGACCAGCGCGGCGGCTTCGTCGTCGTCGTCATCGTAGTAATAGCCGCCGTACACGGGTGGCGGAGGCGGATAGTAGCGGCCGCCGTAATAGCCGCCGGAATGATAGGCCTCTGAATAGTTCTCCGAGCGCTCGGTCGCCTGGTTCTGGCGCGTCTCGACATTCTGGTTCGAGGCGTCCTGACGCTGCGACTGGTTGGATGACATCGCATCCTGGCGCTGCGATTGATTGGCCGACGACGTTGAAGAAGCGCTCGACTGGCGATTCGCCTGGTTGGCCGAAGACGTCGATGATGCGGTCGACTGGCGGCTCGCCTGGTTAGCCGAGGCCTGGCCCGACGCCTGGCCGCCACTGCGGCTCGAGAAGCTGCCGGTGGAGGCCGTCCCCTGGCGCGAGTAATTGCCTTTTGATGCCGAGCTGCCGCCGGAGCGGCTGCTGCGGCTCTGGGCCAGGCTCATGTCGGCCATGATCAGCGAAAGCGCGCTGATCGCGATCGTGGCGAGGGTCAGCGTGACGGACTTGTGAAGGTTTTTCATGGCAGGCTTCCTGTCGGCGCCGCTTCGGGGGCCGCGGCCGGTCCCTGCACGGCGAAGATGATCTTTTGCGCACCAGCCGGCGGACTGAACTTGAAGAAATCAGCCGGAGCCCGTGATTTCTCGTCCCAGGCCAGGAACTGTGCCCGGAACTGCGGCTGTCCAGGATCGGTCTTGTAGGTCAGCACGATGCGCAGCGGCAGCGGACGGTCGCCGTCCGCGATCCAGACTTGCATGTCCACTGTCGCGCCGCGCGCCGCGATGTGATGCGCGCCGGTGCCGAGAATGGTCGTGTACTCCACGTAATCGACGGATTTCATGCGCTTCGAGAGCTCTTCCGGCAGCCGGGTGCTCAGCATCGCCGCGAGCGGCAGGCGCATGCCGAGATCGCGCACGAAGTAGACGACGGCGTCGTCCACCGAGCCGGGTTGCGGGGCCTGCGCATAAACACCGAGCTGGCTGTCGTAGACGTTGATCTGCTGGCCGTCGAACACGAGCAGGTCCTGTGCGCCGTCGCTGAACTGCTGCTCGACCCGCAGCAGGTTCGGCCGCGAGACGGTGATCGCGCGTATCTCGTTAAACTCGATCTTCTGGCCGGATTCCTGCACGGTGTCATAGCTCGCGACGAGCTGCACCTGGAACCCCGGCAAGCCGGCCAGGTAGTTGGTCATACCGGACAGCATTTCCGTTGCCAGTTGCTGGGACTCGTTCGGCGCAGTCGTGTCCTGGGATAACGATGCGCCGGAGAAACAGATCGAAGTCGCCGCCATGGCCACGGTGATGGCGTGCCGGCGCCAATGTTGGGTCTTCATCGCGTAAAACTCCCGATTCGAGTCATCTTGTATAACGCAAGATTACGCCCTTTGGAGGAACTCCGAAACAAAGCGAGCGCGTACACACACGCATCATTGGGGCGTAGAATAAAATCACTAGTAGTCCGTGAATACGGCATCCGCCTCAACAAGGAAGAGATCGATGATTCCCCATACCTGGATTCTGTCGCTGCTGCTGGCCACGACCGTTGCAGCGGCGCAGGCGCCGCAGGGCCCGCCGCCGACCCCGCAGCAGCGCGTGGCGATGCTGAAGCAATGGATGCAGGCGAGCCAGGCGCAGTTGCGTTCCTATGAATGGGTCGAGACGACCGTGATCGCCAAGGGCGGCGAGGAGAAATCCCGCAAGCTGAACACCTGCTACTACGGCGTCGACGGCAAGCTGCAGAAGGTCCCGGCCGCCGAACCTGCGGCCCAGGAAAGCACTCGCCGCCTGGGCAAGCGCATTGTCGCCAAGAAGAAAGAGGAAATCGCGGACTACATGAAGAGCGCGGCGGAGCTCATTCACGCCTACGTGCCGCCGGACTCCAATCGCATCCAGCAGTCGGTGAATGCCGGCAAGATGACGATGAGCCCGCAGGATGGCGGCCGGCGCGTGCAGCTCGTATTCAAGGACTACCTGAAAGCCGGCGATTCATTGAGCGTCGACATCGAAGTCGCGACCAATCGCCTGCTCGGCATGAACGTTGCCAGCTACCTCGATGACAACACGTCGGACGCCATCCAGATGAACGTCGCGATGGGCGTGCTGCCGGACGGGACGATCTACACGGCAAAGTCCGCGCTGTCCGCGCCAGCCAAGGACATGACCGTGGTCGTCGAGAACACTGGCTACCGCCGCACGGCCAACTAGCGCGAAGGCCGCGCATTGGCCGAAGCTCGCTCGATGCCTACTTGAGGTTGGCCTCGCGCCAGCGGATCAGCGCCCCGGTCATGGCGGCATCGTCCGGCGAGTCGGCCAGCACGATCGGCGAGCCGAGGCCCAGGCGGGCAGCCGCCTCCGCAACGCGACGTGAGCCGGTCACGAGCGCGGTCGAATCCATCAGTTCGCGGCAGCGCGGCGTGACGATGCCGACCAGTGCTTCGAGCAATTCCACGCTGGTCGCCGCATAGGCGCGGATCCCGCCCTGCCGCCAGAGCAGCTCGATCTCTGACTGGAGTTGCGCCGGCGGCCGCGCCGGTTCGCGCGTATAGACCTCCGCATACTGAACCAGCGCGCCACGCGCGGTCAGCACTTCCGAGAGCAGCTCACGCCCGCCGGAGCCGCGCATGATCAGCACGCGCTTGCCGGCCATGTGCGCCAGTTGCGGCATGGCCAGCAGTTCCTCGCTTCCGGCGCCTTGCGCCGGCATCAGCGAAACACGATACCCGGCGGCATTAAGGGCCGCGGCGGTCGGTTGTCCCACCGCCGCGATTGCGACGTCGTGCCGCTGGTCGAGGAAGTCGATGCCGAATCGCACGGAGTTGGCGCTGATGAAGATGATGAGGTCGTAGCGGTCGGCGGGTCCGATCGCGGCGCGGACCGCGGCGCGATCCGGGCGCGGCTTGATCACGAGCGCCGGATAACGGACCGCGGCGCCGCCTTCGGCCTCGATCAGCTGGCACAGGTGCTCCGCCTGGTGTTCCGGGCGGGTCACGAGCACGCCGATGCCGGTGAGCCGCGCCATATCAGCGCCCGGCGCCCGCAGCGAGCGCCTCGAGCAGCGGCCCGGCCCCGGCGGCGAGCAGGCGCTCCGCCAGCGTCGTGCCGAGCGCGACGGCGTCCCGGACCGGACCCGAAATCGCATCCGCGAAAACCGTTGCGCCATCCGGCGATCCGACAAGTCCGCGCAGCTGCAGCGAGTCGCCGGCGAGTTCTGCATACGCGGCGATGGGCGACTGGCAGCTGCCGCCGAGGCGCGCGGCAAAAGCGCGCTCCGCATCGAGGCAACGGCGCGTTGCCGCGTGTTCGAGCGGCGCGAGCAGCGCGCGAATCCGCGCGTTCGAGTCCGGGCACTCGATGCCGATCACGCCCTGGCCGACTGCCGGCAACATCTGCTGCGGCGACAGGCGCTCGCGTATCCGGACCCCGAGGCCGAGCCGCTCGAGGCCGGCGGTTGCGAGCACCGTCGCGTCGAACTCGCCGGCGTCTAGCTTGCGCAGGCGCGTCTCGACATTGCCGCGCAATACGAGGATTTCGAGATCGGGCCGCGCATGACGCAGCTGGCTCTGGCGACGCAGGCTCGAGGTGCCGACGCGCGCGCCGTGGGGCAGCGCATCGAGTGAGCCGTGGCGTGGCGAGATCAAGGCGTCCCGCGGATCGGCGCGCTCGAGCGCGGCACCGATCACGAGTCCCGGCGGCAGGGCGGCGGGCATGTCTTTCATGGAATGGACCGCGATATCCGCGTCGCCCGCCAGCATCGCGGTTTCGAGTTCCTTGATGAACAGGCCCTTGCCGCCGACCGCGGCCAGCGTGCGGTCCTGGACCCGGTCGCCCTCGGTCACGATCGGCAGCAGGCTCACGACCAGCCCGGGGTGGGTGGCCGTGAGGCGCGCGGCGACATGCTCGGCCTGCCAGAGGGCAAGCCGGCTGCGCCGCGTTGCGATGCGTACTTGCCCGGTCATCGCGCCATTCTGCCCGAAAGCTGCAGAAAACCGGCGCAAAGGCTAGGATCAGGCGGTCAATCGACAGGGGGTGGGTCCATGAAATGGACGATTGCGGCACTCATTCTTCTTATGTCCGGGAGCCCGGGCGTGGCCATGGCGGAGGACAGCACCCAGGCGTCCATCGGCGACTCGCGGCTGACTGCCGGCGACGTGGTGGTGCTGGAGGAGCCAATCGACGGCAATGCCTTCGCGGCCGGCAGCCGCGTCGAGCTGCGTGAGCGCGTCGATCGCAGCGCGTTCCTGAGCGGTGCCAACGTCACGATGGCCGGTTCCGTGGGCCGCAACCTGTACGCCGCGGGCGGCGAGGTGCGCATCGAAGGCGAGGTCAAGGGCAAGGCCCGTGCCGCCGGCGGCAAGATCCGCCTGTCGAGCGAGGCGCGCATCGGCGGCAGCGCCGCGTTTGCCGGCGAATCGATCGACGTGGACGGCGCGGTGGGCGGTCGGCTGCGGGCCTACGGCGACACGATCGTGATCAACGGCAGCGTCGGCGGCGACGTCGAGGTCGCTGGCGAGAATATCCGCATCGGCCCGGATGCGCGGATCGCGGGACGGGTTGAATACCGCAGCGGCCGCGACATTGACGTGGACCCGGCGGCCCAGGTCGCCGGTGGCGTGTCCGAGCTGCAGCAGGAACGCCGGTGGCTGCGCAAGATGGGCCGCGGCGCCGCGATCTTTGGCGGCGTGACAATTTCCTTCGGCATGGTGCTGCTCGGCGCGCTGCTGATCCTGGCGATGCCGCGTTTCAGCCGCGAAGCGGGTGCCACGATCCTGCAGAAGCCCTGGCAGAGCGCCGGCCTCGGCCTCGTGATGCTGCTCGGCGTGCCATTCGCGATCATCGTCCTGCTGGTCACGGTGATCGGCATCCCGCTTGCGCTGTTGCTGGTGTTCAGCTATGTCGTGCTGATGCTGCTCGGCTACCTGGTCGCGGCCATCTTCGTCGGCGACACCGTGCTCGGGCGGATCGGCAAGGCAAAAGCGGATTCCGCCTGGTGGCGCGTGCTGTTCATGTTCCTGGCGGTGCTCGCGATCGCGATCGTCAAGCAGGTGCCGTTCATCGGCGGGCTGGCCGCGGCGATCCTGTTCATTGCGGGCGTCGGCGCGTTCACCATGCGCAGCTGGCGGGGATTCCGGCACGAGCCGGCCGGGCAGCCCGCGCCGGGCTGACGCCGCGACGGCGCGAAACGGCTTCGCGTCAGTTGCTGAAGATCGTCCAGATGGCGGCGATCACGAGCAGCAGCAGGAGGCTGAGCGCGACGTCGCCACGCCGCGCGGCATGTTCGTGCGCCCGTTCCGCCGGTTGTGCCGGCTTCAACGTGGCGATCGTGAGGTCGCGAAGCCGGGCCCGGTCCGGCGGCGCGGTAGCCAGGCTGACAATGACCAGCGCGACGGTCGAGATGGCGAACAGCAGCACCGCGAAATGCAGGAAATTGATCCCGGCCAGCATGGCCGCGGGTCCCCAGGCAATCGGCGCGTTGAGTTCGAGAATCAGGCGCCCGAAACCGAGCACGAAGCCGATGGCAAGCGCCGTGATCGCGCCTTTTGCATTGGCACGCGGCCAGAGCAGTCCCACCAGGAACACCGCGGCGATCGGCGGCGAGATGTAGGCCTGCACGCTCTGCAGGTAGGTGTAGATCTGCCCCGAAATGAGCTGCATGAAGGGGATCCACGCCAGCCCGAACAGCACGAGAATGACTGTTGCGATCTGGCCGGTCACCACGAGCTGGTGATCCGTTGCCCGCGGGCGCCAGTGCTTGTAGAGATCCATCGTCACGAGCGTCGCGCAGGAATTGAATACCGAGGACAGCGAGCTCATCAGCGCCGCCAGCAGGCCCGCCACCAGGACGCCGCGCAATCCCGTGGGCAGCAGCGCGGCCGCCAGCGCCGACAGCGCGTGATCGGGCTGGTCGAGCTGCAACTGGCCGGTTTGCGTGAGCGCGTAGGCGATGACACCCGGCAATACGAACAGGAACAACGGCGTCTGCTTGAGAAAACCGGCGAAAATCGTCGCGCGGCGCGCTTCCACCAGATCGCGCGCCGCGAGCACGCGTTGCACGATGAACTGGTCCGTGCACCAGTACCAGATGCCCAGGATCGGCGCTCCGAACAGGATTCCGGTCCACGGGAAATCCGGATGCGACGACGGTTGCCAGAGGTCGAAGCGGTCGCGTCCGACGGTTTCCACCAGAACGTCCCAGCCGCCGAGCGCATTGAGTCCGAGCACGGTTACGACCATTGCGCCGATGAGCAGCACGAACATCTGGATGGCATCGGTATAGAGCACGGCCCGCAGCCCGCCAAACAGCGTATAGATGCCGGTGGCGACGACGACCACGGTGGCGCCGGTCCAGAAGTTGATGCCCATCAGGGCTTCGAACACGATGCCGCCGGCCGCGACGGTGACGGAAATCTTCGTCAGCACGTAGCTGACGACCGATATGATCGCGAGATACATGCGCGGCCCCTGGGAATACCGGCGCTCGAGGAACTCCGGCATCGTGAACACGCCGCTGCGCAGGTAGAACGGCACGAAAAACCAGCCGAGCAGCAGCAGCACGAGGCCGGCGATGATCTCGAACTGGGCGACGGCGATGCCCGTCGCAGCCCCGGTGCCTGCGAGCCCCACGAGGTGCTCGGCGCCGATGTTCGAGGCGAACAGCGAGGCACCGACTATGAACCAGCCGGTGTTGCGCCCCGCCAGGAAGAATCCGTCCGCGCTTTCCGTGCTCTTGCCGCGCCGGGTGACGACGGCCGCCACGACGAAGACCAGCACGAAATAGAGGACCACGACGGCCCAGTCGAGTGTCGTCACGGCGATGCTCCTTCTTCGATCGGGGCGCGCGGCGTCGCGGCCGCCGGCCCGGGCGGATACAGTGCCAGAAGCCGGCGCAATACGCCGTTGGTCCAGCCGAACCCGTCCTGCAGCGGGTATTCGCCGCCGCGCGCGGCGTCGTCGCCGCTCACGTCGTATTTTTCGACCAGCCGGCCGCTGGCCTCATAAAGTTCCACGTTCTCACGGATCCATCGGCCGGCGATCTCGCGCGCGAGCTGCGTGTGGCCGTAGCGGTTGAGCCCTTCGATCGCGATCCACTGCAGCGGCGCCCAGCCGTTGGGCGCATCCCATTGCTGGCCCGTATGCACGGTCGTGGTCGCCAGTCCGTCCGGCTGCAAAAGCCTGTCCCTGGCCACCGTCGCGACCCTTTGTGCCTGCGCAGCGGTCGCGGCGCCGAAGAAGAGTGGATAGAGCGTCGCCGCGCTCAATTGGCCGGTGAGGCGGCGTTCGCGCCAGGCGTAGTCGCCGAATGCGCCGGATTCCGGATCCCAGAGGTAGTGGTGAATCGCCTGGCGGCGGCTCCAGGCGCGCGCATTGGCCTGCACGGCTTGCCGCTCCCGGCCGGCCGCACGATAAGCCCGGGCGAGCGTGCTTTCGAGTCCGTAGAGCAGGCTGTTGAGGTCGACGGGCACCAGCTCGACCGTGCGAATCGTGGCCAGCGTGCGCCCGTCGGCGAGCCAGCGCGAGCTGAAGTCCCAACCGCTCTCGGCCGCCGCCCGCAGGTTCCGGAATACCTCTTCCGGCGGACGTCCGGAAGCACGCGCCGTCTCGACGTCTTCGCGGTAGGATTCCTCGCGCGGCGTCTGCCGATCGTCCCAGTAGCGGTTGAGCAGCGACCCGTCCGGAAGCCGCACCACGCGCCGGTGCGCCGAGCCTGGCGCAAGCGTCGTTGCGCCCGCCATCCAGAAATCGTATTCGCGCTCCAGCTGCGCCAGGTAGTGGCGGTACGCCTCGCTGCCATCGCGCGCCGCGACCAGTTCCACCATGGCGGCGAAGAACGGCGGCTGCGAACGGCTGAGGTAATAGCTGCGATTGCCGTTTGGCACGTGGCCGTAGCGGTCGATCAGGTACGCGAAATTCCTCATCATGTCCACGGTGATGTCGTGGCGGCCGCTTTCCTCCAGGCCCAGCATCGTGAAGTAGGAATCCCAGTAATAGATCTCGCGGAAGCGCCCGCCGGGCACGATATAGCGGTACGGCAACGGCAACAGCGAGGAATGGGGATTCGGCTGGTCGGGCGGGCGCTCGAGAACGGCCCACAGCGCATCGATGTGCGCCTCCACTCCGGCGGTGCGATCTGGCCGGAAGTCACTCGTGGCCGTGTGCGGGGCATCGAAGCGGGAGGTCACGAATGTGCGCAGATCGAAATGCGCGCCGGCACTTTCGCGCTGGTAATCGGCCAGGATCTCCGCGGGGGCCATGCGCGGCAGGGCGTCGACGAAAGTCTTGCCGTCCTCGTACACGCGCTCGAGCTGCACGCGCTCGAAGAGGCCCGGATAGAGTTCCGCCGGTGTTGGCGGCGGCGCGTCGTCACGGCCGGGCGTCGCGGCCGCGAACAACAGCAAGAACAGGAACGAGACCCGAATCGCGATGCGATTCATTTTTTTACGCCAATGGCCCCGGGCAAACACTGGCACTCGTCGTCGCACGCGCTGGTCCCGGATGAAGGGGCCGGCCGCCGGAATGACGATTCCGGCGGCCGCCCATGCTCAATGTCCGGCGCCGGACCTAGAAATCATAGCCCATGCTGAACATGATCGATCGCCCAAAGATGATCCGTCCATTGGGCGCCGCCGGATTGCGGGGATCACCTTCCGTGACGCCGTCCGAGTCGGTGATATTGTCGCCGTGCACCTGGAAGAAGAGACCGCCGGACGTATTGACGATCACGCCGAGATCAATTTTCTCGTAGCTGTCCAGCTTGACCGTGTTGGCGTTGTTGCCGAAACGGTCGCCGACGAATGTCGCGCCGGCATAAATGGTTGCATCGAAACTGCCGGCTGCGACGGTGTAGGACGGCGAGAGCCGGACCTGCCATTCAGGCTGTCGCAATACCTGGTTGCCCTCGTCGGATGCCGTCGTCGAGTCGGTGATCTCGGTGTTCTGCAGCGTACCGATGAACGACAACGTCAGGTCGCCGAAACGAAGGGATCCATCGAGCTCGACGCCATACGCCTCGGTCTTGAACGCCGCGGCTGGCTCGGTGCCGCCGACGGTCGAGGAAAATGCGTCGTTCTTGTTGAAAAACGCGGTTCCATACAGTTGCAGCGACGGCGTCGAGTACTTGATGCCGCCCTCCAGCTGTTTCACCTCGTCGACGGTATTGCGGTCTTCGCGGATATCGTCAAAGTGCGGGTAAAGGAAACCCTCCGTGTAGCGCAGGAAAACGCCGAGATCGTCGGTGAAATCGTAGTTCCCGGCGGCGGTGTAGGCGGTCTCGTCGCCCGTCAAATGGGTCGACTGGTCGACCGTGCCGTCGGCAAAACCCGGCCCGGTGTCGAGCACGTAATCCAGGGTCAGGTCCTCATAGCGGAAACCCAGGTCCAGGCGGAACTGGTCCGTGGCCTGCCACGAGTCGGCCAGGTAGAGGGCCTCGGTGCGCGCGTCACCGGCGGACTGCAGGCCGAACATGAATCCGGCGCTGCCACCGGCCGCCGCGATGTCGGCCGGCGTGATCGAGGGATCGAGCGGCTCGCCATTCGCGACGTTGTGCACGGGCAATGGGTTGCCGATCGTCCAGAAGTCGTCCGAGGACCACGTCGCGCGGTAGTAGCCGAACGTGACGTCGTGGCTGCCGCCGAACAGCTTGTTGATGCTGAGGTCGTTGATCGTCGCCTCGAGGTCCTTCTGCACGACCCAATGGCCGTAGGTCTGCACGAACTCGGTCGATGCCAGCGTCGCGCCGCTCGCGGTCATCACCGGCTCGCCGCCGATGACGGCGCTCACCGCGCCGGCTGTAACCGCGCCGCCGTCGGGTACGAAGCCATACGTGTCGGCGTCGCCTTTCGTGAAGGTGAACCGGTCACGGATCGTGAAGCCGCCGCCGAGGTCGAATTCCGCGCTGCCGCCGGTCACTGAGCCATCCCAGCCGCGGCCATCGGCAAAATCGAAGATCTTGGTGTTACCCGCGGTATTCGTCTGCAATTCGCGGAATCGCGTGGCATCGCCCAATTGGGCGAACTCGCCCTCGTCCAGGCCGCTATTGAGTGCCTGCGGCAGCACCCACTGGCCGTGGTCGTCGGTCACGCGGGTGAAGACGTTGAGCTTGCCGTTATCGAAAACCCTCGTGAGATTGATCGTGAACTGGTTGCCTTCCTCGGAATTGAACTGGGTGTCGCGGATGCCGGGTGAGGATTGGACGTATCCGCCGATCATGTAGTAGAAATTGTCCGCCAGCGCGCCGCTCAGTCTGGCGTCGAGCCGCTGCAGGTCGTAATCGGACGTCGAGTACTTGATGCGCCCTTCGGTTTCGTCACTGCCCTCCAGCAGGTTGAAGTTGACGGTGAGACCCGGCTCGCCCTTGCCGAAAACCGCATTCGGGCCGCCGCGCAGGCCTTCGACCGCGGCAATCGTCTCGTCAATGCGGAAAATCGAGCTCTGCTCGAAGAAGGAAAGCATCTCGGTGCCGTAAAGCGGCGAACCATTGATCGCGAGCGTGACAAATGGCGCGTCGCCGCCGCCCGGAAGGCCGCGCACGTCGATATTCGCGCCGGCCACGCCGCCGGAACTCTCGACCCAGACGCCCGGAATCGACTTGAAGAGATCGGCTGTGCTTTGCGGAGATATCCGGCCGATTTCTTCCGCTGGTATCGTCGTCACCGCGAAGCTCGCTTCCTGGCGCGCCGTGCCGGCGCCGCCGGCAGAGCCGATCACGACGACTTCTTCCAGATCGGCCCGCGCGGGAGCGGAGTTGTCCTGGGCCAGCGCCGGCGCCGACAGGAGCGCGGCGATTCCGAGTGTTCCGTGACCGACGTGCCTGCATGCACGCAGGCAATGCTCATGTACGGGACGCAGTTTCATGGAACCCCCTTCGCTTGTCGCAGCACGAAGAACTGTGGAGCGCATGTTTGTTGGATGACAGCGCTGTCTTCTGTAACACCTTCACGGATCACTGTCAATCGCGTGCGGACTCTCGAAGTTGTTGTCACGCCACAAACGGATGCACGCCGCCGTCGTTTGCCACGACGTTGTCCAGGTTCTATTTGCATCGCAAAAAACGCAGATTGTTGCGGTCAGCCAGATCGCCGTGGAACCATTGACTGTGTCATTCGCGCCATTTGACGCGCCCTTGCAACGCCGGCGTCGGGCTCACCGAATTAGGCCGCACAAGGCAGACAGCGCTATCATCATTCAATATCGATGCGAGTCGGTTTGACCGTCATCGGGGGCACTGCGTGAAGACCACGAAACAGGCAGGCGCAAGCCGGGATGCGGCGGGCCGCGCCCGACGCCGGGAAACCCGGGCCCAGACCATCGACGACGTCGCCGCCAGGGCGGGCGTGTCGATCAAGACCGTGTCACGAGTCATCAATCATGAACGCAATGTGCGGGAAGAGACCGCCAGACGCGTCATGCAGGCAATCCGCGAGCTGAACTACCGTCCGAATCTCGCCGCGCGGAATCTAGCCAGCCCGCAGGCCTATCTGATCAACGTCCTGTACGACAACCCGAGCGACAATTACATGGTCAGCGTGCTGAATGGCGTGCTCTCGGCCTGTGAGCTGGCGCATTACGGGGTCATGCTGACGCCGTTCGACGTCGGCAATCCGCGGCTCATTGACCGCGTGCATGAAGCCGTCGCGCAGCGCCGCGCAAGCGGGCTGGTGCTGACTCCGCCGCTCTGCGACCACGAGCCGTTGCTGCGCGCGCTGGCTGCGGAAGGCATCGATTACGTTTCAATCGCGCCGCGCGACGAGAATCGCGAAATCCCGTTTGTCGCCATCGACGATCGCCGCGCCGCGCGGGACCTGACCGACTACCTGCTGTGCCGCGGCCACCGCCGCATCGGCTTCATCAAGGGCCATCCATTGCACGGCGCAGCGGCCCGCCGACTGCCGGGCTATCAGGACGCGCACGCCGAACACGGCATCGCGGTGGACGAACGGCTGATCGCCAGCGGACTGTTTTCATTCGAATCCGGCGTCGAAAGCGGCCGGCGGCTGCTGCACTTGCGCGAGCGACCCACAGCCATTTTTGCCGCCAACGACGACATGGCCGCCGGCGTGCTGCATGCAGCGCATGAAATGGGGCTTGAAGTGCCGGCGCAGCTGTCAGTTGCCGGCTTCGACGACACGCCGATCGCACGATACGTCTATCCCAGCCTGACGACCGTGCGCCAGCCCATCCGCGCAATGGCGCAGGGCGCGATTGAATGCCTGATTCGTTCGATGCGGAGGCGATCCGGCCTCAAGGCCGAGGGACCGCTCGTGCAGCGTTTCGAGTACGAACTCGTCATTCGGAACTCGGTCGCACAGTTGCCGCCGGGATCATGATCCCGCTGCGCGCGATTTCCTCGCTGGCGCTGCTGACAGCCGCCTGCGCGACAACGGTTGTGCCTCCGCCCGTGACGGTCCGGTTCTCGATTCCCGAAGGTCCGGTGCTGAACGAGTTTTACCGGCAGGGCCCGTCGGCGGCGCACCTGGTGCTGACTTCGGGGGCGTTGCCCCGGGTGGTGATCGCGTTTCCCGCCGGCAACAGCGGCGCGGCCCTGTGGTTCGACGCGTCCGCCGCCGGGTTGTCCTGGGATCCGGGGGTGAGGATCGACGCCGCGAAACGCGACCTGTCCGGCGGCGTACTCCACGGCATCACCGCGGAGTTGGCGGCAATCGGCGGACCCGTTGAAGTCAGGCAAGCCATCACCGGCAGCGTGCGCATCATCCGCGACTTCGAAAATACGGCTGTGCCTCCCGCAGAAATCGACATGGCTCCACGAGTGTCCGAAGGCGCGGTCGTGTGGCAACGGCGACGACTCGATGGGGCGCCCGGGTACCATCTTTCAATCGAAGTGCTGAGCGGCGCCATCACCCGCAACGACTCGCGGGCGATCGTGCTTTCGCCTGCTGCGAATGGCCGCCTGCGCCTGCGGGTCACGGCGCTGACCGGCGATGCGCCGCTCACGCCCATGTCCGAGGACGGGTTACTGACCGCGGATGCCGCGCCCGATGCGCAATTGCGCCAGGCACTCGCGTTCCTGAGTTACCGCGAAAAGCTGCTTGCGGGGTCCTGGCGGTTCAACACGTATTTCGGCCGGGACACCCTGATGTCGCTGCGCCTGCTGGCCCCCGTGTTGCAGCCCCAGGTCGTCGAAGCCGGCCTGGGCTCCGTTCTCGAACGATTGAACGCCAACGGGGAAGTCGCGCACGAAGAGGACATCGGCGAATACGCCGTGCTTCGGCGCGCGCGCGAAGGCCTGCCAGCGAATGGCAGCCCATTGTTCGATTACCGGATGATCGACGACGATTTCATGCTCGCAGTCGTCGCTGCCCATTACCTGCTGGAAACGACGGACGGACGCGATCGCGCGGCGGAATTTCTCGGCCATCAGGTCGCGCCTGGTGAAACCTGCGGTTCGGCGCTCGCACGCAATCTCCGCTTTGTCGTCGCGGCGGCCACCCCGTTTGCGGACGAGCCGCGCCGGGATCGCCTGATTTCACTGAAGCCCGGCGAGTACGCCGGCAATTGGCGCGACAGCGAAACCGGACTGGGTGGCGGCCGCTTTCCTTACGACGTGAACGCGGTATTCGTGCCGGCTGCGCTCGACGCGATCGCGCGCCTGCAGGCGAGCGGCCTGATGCGACCTTATCTTGGGCCTGGCTTGTCCGGGGGCCTCGGCCAGGCCGCCAACATGGCGAAGATCTGGCTGCGTGAAGCACCGCCCATGTTCGACGTCGGGATCGTGTCCGAAACCGCGAACGCCGAAGTGACGGCATACGCGCGCGGCACCGGCGTTGACCCGGCGCCAGCGCTTCGCTCAATCGGTCGCGACACGATTCGCTTTCGCGCCGTTTCACTCGACGCGAGCGGCCAGCCGGTGCCGGTCCTGCACTCCGATGAAGCGTTTGCGCTGCTGTTCCTCGAGATGACATCCGGCGAAGCCGCGCGCATCGCCGCAACACTGACGCGACCTTTTCCGGCCGGTCTTGCGACCGGTGCCGGCCTGCTGGTCGCCAATCCAGCCTACGCGCCGGACAGCCTCGAACCGGATTTCGATCGCAACCATTACCACGGCACGGTGACCTGGTCATGGCAGCAGGCGATGTTCGCCGCCGGTCTTGAACGCCAGATCGGACGCGAGGATCTCACCGCGCCGGACCGCAATACGCTCATCCGCGCGCGGTCGTGGCTGCGCGCCGCGATCAGGGCGACTGACGCATTGCGCGGTTCCGAGCTCTGGTCGTGGTCGTTGACCGACGGCGTCTACCGCGCGGAGCCGTTCGGTCAGCAGCAGAGGCACGAGACGGAATCGAATGCCGCGCAGCTATGGAGCACGGTGCATCTGGCGCGGCCGCACGACTGAAGCGGCCCGCGCCGGTGGCGCTATTCCTTCAATCTGCGCGCCACCTCCGTCGCCAGCCGCCGGCTGACCGCCAGCGTCCCGGCGCCGTTTCGCAGCCTCACGGACTGGTGCCCCCCGGCGTCGCGCTCGAGGCGCTCGACATGCTCGATCGCGACCAGGGAATTGCGGTGAATGCGCACGAATCGCGCCGGGAATTCGTCTTCGAGGGCTTTCAACGACTCTTCGATGAGTTCGTCGCCCCCGATGTGCCTGAGCGTCGTGTACTTTTGCTCCGCGATGAAGCAGAAGACGTTTTCGATCGGGATCAGCCGCAACTCATCGCGCGCCCGCACCGCGATGCGCGTGCGCGGCCCGGCCGTGCCTTCGGCGATGCGCGTCAGCTGCGCGCGGGTCGGCTGGCGCGCGCGGGCCAGCGCTTCCTGCAGCTTCTCGGGCCGCACGGGCTTCAAAAGGTAGCCCGCGGCCTGTGCATCGAAGGCGGCCAGCGCGTGCTGCTCGAAGGCGGTCGTGAAGATCACGGCCGGCGGTTCCGGCATCCGCGCCAGGTGATGCGCGGCCTCGAGGCCGTCCATGCCGGGCATGCGGATGTCGAGCAGCACGACCTCGGGCTTCAGGCGGCCGACGAGCAGCAGGGCTTCCTCGCCGCTCGCCGCGATGCCAGCGAGCTCGATATCGGGCAGTTCCTCGACCAGATGCGACAGGCGCTCGCGCGCGAGCGGTTCGTCGTCGACCACCAGCACGCGCAGCTTCATGCGGGGGTCGCCCCGGCCGGGAACCGCAGCGTGACCAGGAAATGCTCGGGCGTCTCGATCACCTCGACATCGGCCTCGCCATGGAACATGAGTTCGAGCCGCTGGCGCACGTTGTCGAGGCCGATCTGGTGACCGGGACGGCGGGCGACGAGCTTCGGCTCCACCGGATTGCCGATCGTGATCACGGCCTTGTTGCCTTCGCGCCGGCCGGTGATGCGGATCGTGCCGCCTTTGCCGAGCGGCTCGATGCCGTGATACACGGCATTCTCGAGCAGCGGCTGCAGGATCAGCGCCGGCACCTGCGCATCCATCGGCAGCGCTTCGAGCTGCCAGTCAACCTTCAGCCGGTCGCCGAGGCGCAGCCGTTCCACGCGTTCGTAGGCACGCGCAATCTCGATCTCGCTCGCGAGCGGGATGGTTTCGCGGTGTTCGCGCAGCGAGGCCCGGAACAGGTCGGCGAGGTCGGCGATCGCCTGTTCGGCGAGGCGCGGGTCGCTGCGCGTCAGCGAGGCGATCGTGTTCATGCTGTTGAACAGGAAATGCGGCCGGATGCGCGCCTGCAGCGCGCGCACGCGGCTCTGTGCCTCGGCCTCGACATTTCTGCGCCACTGGTGTGTCACGTAGAAATAGCGCAGCGCCAGTCCGCCGGCGATTGCGCCGACCGCGAGGTTGCGCAGCAGGAACTGCAGGTGGTCCGTCGCGCGGGACGGGCTGGCGAGGCCGAGCATGCGGTTCGTGTAATCCGACAGCCACCAGGCGCCCTCGGTGACGAGCGCGGTCACGATCAGTATCAGCACGAGGGCGATGGCCGAGCCCTTCACGACATCGAGCCGCGACAATATTCCGCGCGCGGCGCAGAACACTGCGGCGGTTCCGAGCGCCGCCCACAGCAGGAACAGCGAGGTCTGCGCGAGCGATGGCCAGAATCCGTCCGAAATGCCGTGCCGCGCCAGCGTCAGCAGCAGCGCAACCAGTTCGGCGATCAGGATCACGGCGAGCACGCTCTGCGCTCGGCAGAAGTCCGGCAGGTA
Organism: Steroidobacteraceae bacterium; assembly: GCA_050179155.1. Taxonomy (GTDB): domain Bacteria; phylum Pseudomonadota; class Gammaproteobacteria; order Steroidobacterales; family Steroidobacteraceae; genus SCUD01. The sequence continues at coordinate 9,488 of JBFXFJ010000015.1, read as the reverse complement.
GAAGGCCGGACGTTCGCGCGGGATCAGTGCCGGGCTTTCAGGCGACACGGTCTCACTCCCCGGAAGACGTGTCGGTGAACAGCGGGGCCTTGAGCCGGAATATCGTCGAGATGTCTTCTTCGCCGTGGCCTGCGGCGAGCAAGCGCGCGTAGTCGGCGATGGTCGTCTCGACCACCGGCATGACCGCGCCATGGCGCGCCGCCATCTCGCGGCAGATGCGCAGGTCCTTGTCGTGCAGCCGCACGCGGAAACCCGCGGGATAGGCGCCGCGCGCCATGAAGGGCGCGCGATTCACGAAATACCAGGAGGAGCCGGCGCCGCCGCCGAGGATCTCGATGACCTTGTCGAGCGGCAGGCCCTCGGCTTGGGCAAATGCCATCGCTTCGGATGCGGCCTGGATCGCGCCGGCGCAGAGGATCTGGTTGGTCGCCTTGGTCGCCTGGCCGGCGCCCGATGGTCCCATCAGCACCGCCGTCTTGCCGAGCGCCGCCAGCACCGGACGCGCGCGCTCGAAGATCGCCGGTTCGCCGCCGCACATGATCGCGAGTGTCGCGTTCTTCGCCCCTTCGACGCCGCCGCTGACCGGGCAGTCGAGCAGGGCGGCACCTGCGGTCCCGAGGCGTTTCGATGCCTCACGTGCTGTGTCCGCGGCAACGGTCGAGCAATCGATGACGATCGCGTCCTTGTGCAATGCCGGGCAGAGCGCATCGACGATGGCGAGCAGGTCTTGGTCCGCGGAGACGCAGGTGACGATGAAATCGCAGGCGGCGGCCAGTTCAGCCGGTGTGCCGAATATGCGACAGCCGGTCTGGGCAGCCAGCGCTTCAGTCTTGGTGGCGGTCCGGTTCCAGGCGCCGGTGAGCAGACCCGCGCGATGGAGGTTGCGGGCCATGTGCTGGCCCATTGCGCCGAGACCGATGAATCCGACTGTCATGGCGGGCCATATTCTGCCCGCTTTGCAGGATCAGTTGCAGTAATCGTCGACCGCCTGCTTGGCGCGGGCGCGTGCCTCGGCGAGTTCCTGGTCCGTCAGGTACACGCGCTTGCCGCCCTCTTCGCGGAACAGGCGGCGCGATTCGATGTACTTCTGATAGCGATCCTGGGCCTGTTTGCACTGCTCGACCTTGGCGCGCGCAGCGTCGTCCTGCGCGGCGGCCATTGTTTCCTCGGATACCGGCGGCTCGGGCGTGGTCGCGCCGGAAGCAGCGTTGGCCGCTGCATCGTCGCCGTTCTCGTCGCCATTCCCGTCGCCGTAATCGGCACCATCCGTGCCTTCATCCTCGCTCATATTGGAAGGTCCATGAGTGACGCTCAGGATCCTGGCGTCCGCCTGCTTCGGCGGCAGGTCGGTGTAATGAACCTGCCCGGTGGCGTCGACCCATTTGTAGACGGTCTCGGCCGAGGCGACGGCTGTCAGGCTGGCCATCAGCAACACCATCAGGATCTTGTTCAACATATCGACCTCCGGGCCACGGCGAATTCTGGCCTTTCCGGCGCGCCAAACCTTTGATCCCCGTCACATTGGGGCCCCCGGCCCCGGCCAGCAGTGTAGCGGACTGCGCCTGGGGTCCGGAAAATGGGGGTGGGCGAGGCGCGAGACCCTCAATTATTGTAGGCGCGCTCGTCGTGCAGGGCGAGGTCGAGGCCCTCGATTTCCTGCTCCTTCGGGACGCGCAGCCCGAGTGTCGCGTCCACGACTTTCAGGATGATGAAACTGCCCGAACCGCTCCATGCGAGCGTGAACAGCACGCCCTTGAACTGCACCCAGACCTGGCCGGCAATCGTCATGCCCTCGGCAAGCCCTGAACCACCGAGCGCGCCCGCACAGAGTCCGGTCAGCAACGCGCCGACGATGCCGCCGACTGCGTGCACGCCGAACACGTCGAGCGAATCGTCGTAGCCGAGCACGCGCTTGAGGCGGGTCGCCGCCAGGAAGCAGAAGACGCCGGCACTGATGCCGATCACGAGCGCGCCGGCCGGCCCGGCAGTCCCGGACGCCGGCGTGATCGCGACCAGACCCGCGACCGCGCCGGAAACGATGCCGAGCGCGCTCGGCTTGCCGTGCGCGGCCCATTCCAGGCCCATCCAGGAGAGCGCCGCGGCGGCGGTCGCAACCTGGGTCACGAGCATCGCCATGCCGGCCGTGCCGTTCGCAGCGACGGCGCTGCCGGCGTTGAATCCGAACCAGCCGACCCACAGCAGCGATGCGCCGACCACGGAGAGCGTCAGGCTGTGCGGCGCCATCGACGTCGCCGGATAGCCGTGACGCCGGCCCATCACGAGTGCCGACACCAGGCCCGCGACGCCCGCGTTGACATGCACGACTGTGCCGCCGGCGAAATCGAGCACGCCCCAGTCCCACATCAGTGCGCCGTCGCCGCTCCAGACCATGTGGGCCATCGGCACGTAGATGAATGTGAACCACAGCGCGGTGAACAGCAGCAGCGACCCGAACTTCATGCGCTCGGCGAAGGCGCCGACGATCAGCGCCGGCGTGATGATGGCGAACGTAAGCTGGAAGGTTGCGAACACGGATTCCGGGATCGTGGCGATGCGTGAATCCACGCCGATGCCCGACATGAACGCCTTGCCGAGGCCGCCGACGAAGGAATGCAGGCCGATCTCGCCGGCGACCATGCCGGTCGTGTCGAAGGCGAGGCTGTAGCCATAGACCATCCATAGCACCGAGACGAGCGCCGTGATCGCAAAGCACTGCATCAGCACCGAGAGCGCGTTCTTCACGCGCACCAGGCCGGCATAGAAGAGTGCGAGGCCGGGAATCGTCATCAGCAGGATCAGCGCCGTGGCAGCGAGCATCCAGGCGGTGTCGCCGCTGTCGATGGCGGGCAGGGCTGGTTCCACGGCGACCTCCGGTTGCTTCGAAAAATGCCGGCACCGGGCAGATTCGTCAGGGCCGCCCGGCGCCGGATGCGGGTAGCGTTCCAGTTGGCATTGCACCTGCCGTGCCAGCGGAGTACTGCTTGAAAATCAACGGGTTGAGACCTCGGCCGTGTCGCCGCCGATCGGCCGTTGCACCAGATCGGCGCAGCGCCGAGCCTGGCCTGCTAGATTGCGGGGCGGAGAACCCGCATGGCATTCGATCCCCGATCCCTCGACGAACTGGCGCGCAAGCTCGCGGACGCTGTCCCACCGGGCCTGACCGCGCTCAAGAACGACCTCGAGCAGAATTTCAAGGCCGTGCTGCAGGGCGGGCTCGCGAAGCTCGACCTGGTGACGCGCCAGGAGTTCGACATCCAGGCGGGCGTGCTGCGCCGCAGCCGCGAGCGGCTCGAGGAACTCGAGCAGCGCCTCGCGGCGCTCGAGAAGAACTCGAAGAAGTAGATCCTGCGGGCGCGTGCCCGTGACCCTCGCCACCGTCCTGACGCGCGCGCAGTTCGGGCTCGACGCGCCGCTGGTGCGCGTCGAAGTGCATTGCGGCGTGGGCCTGCCCCAGTTCTCCATCGTCGGCCTCGCCGAGACGGCAGTGCGCGAGAGCCGCGAGCGGGTCCGCGCGGCGCTCGCCCATTGTGGGTTCGAATTTCCCGCGGGCCGGGTCACCGTCAATCTCGCGCCGGCGGATCTGCCAAAGGAGGGCGGGCGTTTCGACCTGGCAGTGGCGCTCGGCATCCTGGCCGCATCGGAGCAGCTCCCGGCGCAGGCGCTGGAGGGCACCGAGTTCTACGCCGAATTGTCGCTGTCCGGAGAACTGCGGCCGGTTCGCGGCGCACTCGCGGCGGCAGTGCATGCGGTACGCGACGGCCGCCGGCTGGTCGTGCCCGCGGCGAATGCGGACGAGGCGCGGGTCGCAGAGGGCGCGCGCGTGGCCGGCGCCGCCACGCTGACAACCGTCTGCCACGGCTTGCGCGGCGGCGCCGGCCTCGAGTACTCGAAGGGCAGTGCGCTGCCGGCCTGCGACGCCCTGGCGCCCGATCTCGCCGATGTGCGCGGCCAGGCGGCAGCGCGCCGCGCGCTCGAGATCGCGGCGGCCGGGGGCCACAGCCTGCTCATGATCGGGCCGCCGGGTGCCGGCAAGAGCATGCTGGCCCAGCGCCTGCCGGGCCTGCTGCCGCCACTCGATGATGCCGAGGCGCTCGAGTCGGCGATGTTGCATTCGCTCACGCGGTCATTGCCGCCGGTCGGCGAGTGGCGGCGGCGCCCGTTTCGCGCGCCGCATCATGGCGCTTCCGCCGCAGCCGTGATCGGCGGCGGCGGGCGCCTGCGGCCGGGCGAGATATCGCTCGCGCACCATGGCGTGCTGTTCCTGGATGAGTTGCCCGAGTACCGGCGGGACGTGCTCGAAGCATTGCGCGAGCCGCTCGAATCGGGTGTCGTCAGCGTCGCGCGCGCGGCCTGGCGCGGGCAGTTTCCCGCGCGATTCCAGCTCGTGGCCGCGATGAATCCCTGTCCGTGCGGACATGCCGGAGACCCTTCGGGCCATTGCCGCTGCACGCTGCCGATGGTCCGGCGCTACCTGTCAAAGCTCTCGGGCCCGCTGCTCGACCGCATCGACCTGCACGTCGAGGTGCCGCGGCTCGAATACGCGGCGCTCAGGCCCGTATCGTCGCCCGTCGAAGGCAGCGCGGCCGTGGCCGCGCGGGTCGCCACCGCGCGCGAGCGGCAGCGGCAACGGGGTGCGTTGAACTCGCTGCTGGCGCCAAAGGCGCTGGCTGATGCCTGTGGACTCGGCCTGCGCGAACATGGGCTGCTCGATGCGGCGTCGCGCCGGCTGGGATTGTCGGCCCGCGCCTGTCACCGGATCCTGCGCGTTGCCCGCACCATCGCGGATCTCGGCGCGCGCGAACGGGTGGAGGTTGTGGAACTCTCGGAAGCGATCGGCTATCGACGGCTCGATCGGGAGCCGCAGGCGGCGGCAGGCTAGCGACCCTGCGATTCCATGTATCCGACCGCTGCCTTGACCGCGTCGTCGGAGAGATCCATGCGACCGCCCTTGGCCGGCATGAAGCCCGACGCACCCTGGTAGCCCGCGATGGCGTGCTGTTCGAGCGTCCCCGTTCCCTGCGCGATGCGCGCAGCCCACGCCGCCTTGTCGCCGACTTTCGGCGCGCCGGCGAGACCCGCACCGTGACAGGCCACGCAGGCCGATTCATAGACCGACTTGCCGTCAGTAGCAGCGGGTTCCGCGCTGCCGCCGGCCGGTGCGGCCGGTGCAGCCGGCGCTGCGATCGCGAGTTCGGCATTGTCCTGCCCGGCAACGGCCACCTGGCCGAACGGCTTGATGCGTTCGTGCGCCTGGGCCTGCATCAGCGGATCGTCCTTGTCGCGCGCCCCCTTGGGGCCGCTGTCCACGAATCGCGATACGCCGATCAGGGCCAGCGCGATGGCGACCAGGATGCCGAGCACCGCGCTGAAAACGTTCATGAAATGCCGGTCTGGCTTGGCCATTCTGGGGTGCTCGTGGAGGCTGGTCTGGAGGCCCGAATTATAGCGGGTTGGCGCCTGCCAGCCATGGTCGCTAGAATCCCGCTCCCAATACGCGCCCGTAGCTCAGCTGGATAGAGTGACGGTCTCCGAAGCCGTAGGTCGTGGGTTCGACTCCCGCCGGGCGCGCCATTTATGACCAAAAACCGACTCGAAGCATTCAGTGACGGCGTGATCGCGATCATCATCACGATCATGGTGCTCGAGCTCAAGGTGCCGCACGGCGAAACCGCGGGCACGCTGAAACCTCTGTTGCCGGTCCTGCTTAGCTACGTGCTGAGCTTCATCTACCTCGCGATCTACTGGAACAACCATCACCACATGCTGCATACCCTGCACCAGGTGACGGGGCCGATCCTGTGGGCGAACCTGCACCTGCTGTTCTGGCTGTCGCTGATTCCGTTCACGACCGGCTGGATGGGAGAGAATCATTTCGCCGAGCTGCCGACGGCCCTGTACGGCTTCGTGCTGCTGATGGCGGCAATCGCGTACTTCATCCTGCAGACCCTCATCATCGCGTCACAGGGGCGCGAGTCGCTGCTGCGCAAGGCGATCGGCAGCGACTGGAAGGGCAAGCTGTCGCCGGTGCTGTACCTGGTCGCGATCATCGCGGCATTCGAGTCCCACTGGGTTGCCAAGGCGATCTACGTGCTGGTGGCCCTGATCTGGCTCGTGCCGGACCGGCGGATCGAGCGCGTGCTCCAGGCAACCGACAGGTAGATGACTGCCCCGGCACAGCACGGAGACTGGCGGCGGCGTCTCCGTCGCGGCATCGGCTGGACCCTGCTCGTCAAGCTGATTGCTCTGGTCGTACTATGGGCAATCTTTTTTTCGCCCGCACATCGCATGGACGTGACTGCACAGAGCGTTGACACGCAGCTCGTGGTGGAGCCGGAGGAATCCCGTGATTGACTTCGAGGTCGTGAACCTCTCGAGGCTGCAGTTCGCGCTGACGGCCCTCTATCACTTCCTGTTCGTGCCGCTGACACTCGGCCTGTCGATGATCCTCGTCATCATGGAAGCCACCTACGTGATGACGGGTCGCGAAATCTGGAAGCGCATGACGAAGTTCTGGGGCCTGCTTTTCGGCATCAACTTCGCCATGGGTGTCGCGACCGGCATCACCATGGAGTTCCAGTTCGGGACTAACTGGGCGTACTACTCGCATTACGTCGGCGACATCTTCGGCGCGCCGCTCGCGATCGAAGGGCTGATGGCATTCTTTCTGGAATCGACATTCGTCGGCCTGTTCTTCTTCGGTTGGGACCGGCTGTCCAAGCTTGGCCACCTGGTCGTCACGGGCCTGGTCGCGATCGGCTCCAATTTTTCGGCACTCTGGATCCTGATCGCGAATGCCTGGATGCAGAATCCGGTCGGCGCTGAGTTCAACTTCGAAACGATGCGGATGGAGCTCACGTCCATTGTCGACGTCATCATGAATCCCGTCGCGCAGTCGAAGTTCGTGCACACGCTCGCCGCCGGGTACGTGACCGGCGCGATATTCGTGCTGGCGGTCTCGGCGTGGTACCTGCTGCGCGGGCGCAATCCGGACTTCGCAAAGCGCTCGATCGCGGTCGCCGCGAGCTTTGGCCTTGCATCTGCGTTGTCGGTCGTCGTGCTGGGTGACGAATCGGGATACACGGTCACCGAGCACCAGAAGATGAAGATCGCTGCGATCGAAGGCGCGTGGCATACCGAACCGGCACCTGCGTCGTTCACGCTGATCGGCGCGCCCGATCTAGAGGAGCGAAAGACCCATGCGGAGATCCGCATTCCATGGGCGCTCGGGCTGATAGCGACGCGGTCCATCGATGAGGAAGTGCCCGGCATCGTGCCGCTGGTGGAGCACGCGAAGACGCGCATTGCCAGCGGCATTGAGGCGCACCGGGCGCTGCAGCGCTTGAGGATCGATCCCTCCGATGCGCTGGCGCGAGCGGCATTCGACGAGCACCGGGCGGACCTGGGATATGGATTACTGCTGCTGCGGCAGATCCGCAACCCCGCCGATGCGACCGCAGACGACATCGAGCGCGCCGCCTGGTCGACTGTCCCGAACGTGCCGGTGCTGTTCTGGTCGTTCCGGATCATGGTGGCGCTCGGCATCTTTTTCATTGCACTGTTCGCGTACTACTTCTGGCTGTCGGCGAAGCAACGCATCGGCAATAGCCGCTGGGACCTGAAGCTCGCGTTCTATTCGTTGCCGCTGCCGTGGATTGCGGCCGAACTGGGCTGGATCGTCGCCGAATACGGGCGCCAGCCCTGGGCGATCGAGGGCGTTCTGCCGACTTTCCTCGGCGTGTCGGCGGTGTCAGCCACCAGCGTGTGGCTGTCGCTCACCGGCTTCGCGCTGTTCTACACGGCGCTCCTGGTCGTGGACGTATTCCTGATGCAACGGATGATCCGCCGGGGTCCGGAAGGCCTCGGTTACTGGCCGGCGGCGCGCTGACCCGGGAGACCAACAATGCTCGAGTACGAGACGCTGCGTCTGGTCTGGTGGCTGCTCCTCGGGGCGCTGCTCATCGGGTTTGCAGTGACCGACGGATTCGACCTCGGTGTCGGCGCGATTTTCCGCTTCATCGGCAGGACCGATGCCGAAAGGCGGGCCTTGCTGGAATCCATCGAGCCGGTCTGGGACGGAAACCAGGTGTGGTTCATCCTGGGCGGCGGCGCCGTGTTCGCGGCATGGCCGCTGCTGTACGCAGCATCGTTTTCGGCGCTCTACCTGGCGATGTTCCTGGTGCTGGTCGCGCTGATCCTGCGCCCGGTCGGGTTCATGTTCCGCAACAAGCTCGCTGACCCGCGCTGGCGCAACGTCTGGGACTGGGCGCTGTTCGTGGGCGGCGCCTGCCCTGCGCTGCTGCTCGGTGTCGCGTTCGGCAACCTGTTCCTCGGGATACCGTTTCACATCGACGAGATCGCGCGGCCTGTCTACACCGGCGGATTCTTCAACCTGCTGCATCCATTCGCGCTGCTGGCGGGCCTCGTGTCCCTGGCGATGATGGTCATGCACGGCGCGGCTTATGCCGCGATGAAGGTCGAGGACCCGATGGCTGGCCGCGCGCGAATGGTCGGCAGGCTTGCGGCGATTGCGCTGATCGTCGCATTCGCGGCGGCCGGCCTCTGGCTCGCGTACGGCATCGACGGGTTGCGCATCGTCGGCGATCTGGACCTGGCGGGCGCATCGAATCCCCTGCGCAAGTCGGTGGTGGCGGTAAATGGCGGCTGGACCGCCAATTTCACTGCATATCCGCTGATGTGGCTCGCGCCGCTCGCTGCCTTCGCGGGCGCCGCGGCGACCTGGCTCGCACTGCGCGCCGGGCGCGCCGGGATCGCGTTCATTGCCAGCGCGCTGTCGCAGGCCGGTGTCATACTGACGGGCGGCTTCGGGCTGTTCCCCTTCCTGATGACGTCATCGACGCACGCTGCCAGCAGCCTGACAGTGTGGGACGCCTCATCCAGCCGCCTGACGCTGTTCATCATGCTGATCGCCGTCCTGGTATTCCTGCCGATCGTGCTCGCCTACACGGCGTGGGTGTTTCGCATCCTGCGCGGTAAGGTGACGCTCGCGCATGTGCGCGCGCAGACCGGCGTTTATTGAGCGGAGATTCGCGGAGGGCATTGAATGTGGTACTTCACCTGGGTCCTGGGGCTGGCACTCGCGCTGGTATTCGGCGTGCTGAACGCGATGTGGTACGAACTGCGCGCCAGCGAGCACCATGGCGAGAGCAAAGGAGGTGCGCAATGAATATCGGCCGGATTCTGGCAGGCGCGCTGTTGCTGTCCCTGCCGGTTGTCGCAGGGGCGGAGACTTTCCGCTGCGGCCAGTGGATCGCCTCCAAGGACATGTCGGTCGCGGAGTTGCTGGAGAAGTGCGGCGAACCGACGACCCGGTCGGTCCGGCATGAAGACATCTTTGCGAAGAGCGCCGGCGGTGGCACCAATCGCATCGGTACCTCGACCATCGAGACCTGGACCTACGACCGCGGCAGCCAGTCGTTCGCGATGGTGGTCACGATCGTCGACGGCAAGATCAAGAGCATGGAGCGCGG
>JBFXFJ010000014.1:30585-56393 GCA_050179155.1 Steroidobacteraceae bacterium | reverse complement strand
CGGTCGCGGCCGGAGGCGATGACCTTCGCGATCATGGGGTCGTAGTGCACGGTAATTGCGTCGCCGTCCTCGATGCCGGCATCCACGCGCCAGCTTTGGTCCGCGGCCGGCCGCACGAAGCGCTCGACGTCACCGACCGAGGGAAGGAATCCGCGGCGCGGGTCCTCGCTATACAGGCGCGCCTCGATCGCGTGGCCCTGGCTCCGGATCTCCCGCTGGGAGAGCGGCAGCTGCTCGCCCGAGGCCACGCGCAACTGCCATTCGACCAGGTCGAGGCCGGTGACCGCTTCCGTCACCGGATGCTCGACCTGCAGGCGCGTGTTCATCTCCATGAAATAGAAATGGCCTTGTGCATCGACGATGAACTCGATGGTGCCGGCATTGACGTAGTCGACCGCCCGCGCCGCGCTGACCGCGGCGGCCGTCATCGCCTCGCGTGTCGCCTGGCTGATGAACGGCGAGGGCGATTCCTCGATGATCTTCTGGTAGCGCCGCTGCACCGAGCATTCGCGCTCGAACAGGTGCACGCAGCCGCCATGGCTGTCGCCGAAGACCTGCACCTCGATGTGGCGCGGTCGCTCGAGGAACCGCTCGAGCATCAGCCGGCCGTCGCCAAAGGCGTTTTCGGCCTCGCCGCGCGCGCCTGCGGCGGCCTCCGGCAGTTCTCCAGGCGTGCGCACGACCCGCATGCCCTTGCCGCCGCCGCCCGCGACCGCTTTCACGAGCAGCGGAAATCCGACGCGTGTCGCCTCCGCAGCGAGCCGCGCGCTCGACTGGTCCTCGCCCATGTAGCCGGGCACGACCGGCACGCCGGCCGCCGACACGATCGCCTTGGCTTCATGCTTGAGGCCCATCGCGCGGATCGCGCCGGCGGGCGGACCGACGAAACGGATACCGGCGGCTTCGCAGGCCTCGGCGAATGCGGCGTTCTCGGACAGGAAGCCGTAGCCCGGGTGGATCGCATCGGCGCGCGTCGCCCTGGCAGCTTCGATGACCGCGCCGGCATTCAAGTAGGAATCCCGTGCCGGGGCAGGTCCGATGCAGACCGATTCGTCGGCCGAGCGCACGTGCAGTGCGCCGCGGTCCGCCTCCGAATACACGGCGATCGCGTGCACGCCGAGCCGCCGGCAGGTCCGGATGATGCGGCAGGCGATCTCGCCGCGGTTGGCGATCAGCAGGCGGCGCAGCATCAGGCCGGGTTGCGCCAGCGGGCGTGACGCTTCTCGAGGAATGCGGAGAGTCCTTCGGCAGCCTCCGCGCCCGCGCGAACCCGGGCGATCCATGCAGCCGTGTCGGCCAGCATCGCCTGGTCGCCCGCGGAACTGCGGCCGGTCACGTGGCGCAGCAGCCGCTTGATCTCGATCTGCGCCTCGGGGCCGCCGGCCTGCAGCGCGTCGAAGAGCCTGCCGGCGGCGGCGCCGAGCGCCGCATCGTCCGCCGTCTCGTGCACCAGGCCGATGCGCAGCGCCGTCGCCGCGTCCAACGCCTCGCCGGTCAGGAACCAGCGATGCGCCTGCCGGGCGCCGATCGCCCGGATGACGAATGGCGAGATCATCGCCGGCACCAGGCCGAGCCGCACCTCGGACAGGGCAAAGCGCGCGCTGCCGGCGGCGAGCGCGATGTCGCAGGCCGCGATCAGGCCGAGCGCGCCGCCATAGGCGGCGCCATTGACGATCGCGACCGTCGGCTGCGGCTGGCTCTCGAGCCGCTCCAGCATGGTCGCGAAGCGCCGTGAATCGGCCTCGTTCTGCGCCGGCGTTGCCGCGCCGGCCGCGCGCATCTCGCCGATGTCGGCGCCCGCGCAGAACACGCTGCCCGCGCCCGTCAGCGCGACGATCCGGACCGAGCGGTCGCCGGCGAGCGCAGCAAGCGCATCCGTGAGCCGCGTGACGAGTTCGCCGGACAGCGCATTGCGCGCCTCGGGCCGGTCGAGGGTCAGGGTGGCGAGACCACGGGCATCGCGTGTGATCGAGAGCATCGGCATCACATCCGGAACACGCCGTAGGACTCGGGCGCCGGCGGCGGGCCCTGTGCCACGACCTCGAGCGCGAGGCCGAGCACGCGGCGCGTGTCCTGCGGGTCGATGACGCCGTCGTCCCAGAGCCGCGCGGTCGCGTAATAGGGGTTGCCCTGGCGCTCGTACTGGTCGCGGATGCCCGCCATGAATTCCTGCTGCTCCTGCTCGGGCCAGCTGCCGCCGCGCGCCTCGACGCCGTCGCGGCGCACGGTCGCGAGCACGCTCGCGGCCTGCTCGCCGCCCATCACCGAGATGCGCGCGTTGGGCCAGGTCCACAGGAAGCGCCCGCCATAGGCGCGCCCGCACATCGCGTAATTGCCGGCGCCGAACGAGCCGCCGATCACGACCGTGAGCTTCGGCACGGTCGAGCAGGCGACCGCGGTGACCATCTTGGCGCCGTCGCGCGCGATGCCGCCCGCCTCGTAGCGCTTGCCGACCATGAAGCCCGTGATGTTCTGCAGGAACAGGAGCGGCACCTTGCGGCGGTTCGCGAGCTGCACGAAATGCGCGCCCTTCAGCGCCGACTCCGAGAACAGGATGCCGTTGTTGGCGAGGATCGCGACCGGGTAGCCCCAGATGTGCGCGAAGCCGCAGACCAGGGTCTTGCCGTACAGCGCCTTGAACTCGTGGAACTCGGAGCCGTCCACGAGCCGCGCGATGACCTCGCGCACGTCGTAGGGCTGGCGCAGGTCGCGCGGTATGAGGCCATGGAGCTGCGCTTCCGGGTAGGCGGGTTCGGCCGCTTCGCGCCGCCCGAGCCACGACGGTGGCCGGTGATTCAGGCTGCCGACGATCTCGCGCGCCAGCGCCAGCGCGTGCGCGTCGTTGTCGGCGAGGTGGTCGACTACTCCGGAAGTGCGCGCGTGCACGTCGCCGCCGCCGAGCGTTTCCGCGTCCACGACCTCGCCGGTCGCTGCCTTCACCAGCGGCGGGCCGCCGAGGAAGATCGTGCCCTGGTTCTTCACGATGATGGATTCGTCGCACATGGCCGGCACGTACGCGCCGCCCGCGGTACAGGAACCCATCACGACCGCCACCTGCGGGATGCCGGCCGCGGAGAGGCGAGCCTGGTTATAAAAGATGCGCCCAAAATGCTCGCGGTCCGGGAAGACCTCGTCCTGCAGCGGCAGGAAGGCGCCGCCCGAGTCCACCAGGTAGACGCAGGGCAGCCGGTTTTCGAGGGCAATCTCCTGCGCGCGCAGGTGCTTCTTGACCGTGACGGGATAGTAGGTACCGCCCTTGACCGTCGCGTCGTTCGCGACCACCAGCAGTTCGTTGCCATGGATGCGCCCGATGCCGGTGACCAGGCCGGCGGCCGGTGCGTCGTCGCCGTACATGCCAGCCGCCGCGAGCGGCGCGATCTCGAGGAACGGGCTGCCCGGGTCGAGCAGCGCTTCGATGCGATCGCGCGGCAGCAGCTTGCCGCGCGCAAGGTGCCTGGCGCGCGCTTCCTCGCCGCCGCCGGCGGCAGCCGTGGCGAGGCGGCGGCGCAGTTCCGCGACCAGCGATTCCATCTGCGCGGCGTTCTCGCGGAAGTCCGCGCCGCCGGCATCGATGCGCGAGACGATGCGCGTCATGGCGCGGTCGCCCGGAACAGTTCGCGGCCGATCAGCATGCGGCGGATCTCGTTGGTGCCGGCGCCGATCTCGTAGAGCTTGGCATCGCGCAGGATGCGCCCGGCCGGGTATTGATTGATGTATCCATTGCCGCCCAGCACCTGGATCGCCTCGAGGCCGGCCCGTGTCGCCTGTTCGGATGCCCCCAGCAGGCAGGCCGCGGCATCGTAGCGCGTCGTCTTTCCGGCGTCGCAGGCGCGCGCGACGGCGTAGGCGTAGGCGCGCGACGCATTGCACGCGGCGTACAGGTCGGCGAGTTTCGCCTGCATCAGCTGGAACGTGCCGATCGGCCGGCCGAACTGCTCGCGGTCGTGCAGGTAGGGCACGATCAGGTCGAGGGCCGCGCGCATCAGGCCGAGCGGGCCGCCGGTCAGCACCAGTCGCTCGTAGTCGAGTCCCGACATCAGGATCTCGGCGCCGCCGCCGACCGTTCCCAGCAGGTTGTCGTCCGGCACGAAGCAGTCTTCGAACACCAGTTCGCAGGTATCGGAGCCGCGCATGCCGAACTTGTCGAGTTTCTGCGCCGCGCGGAAGCCCGCCATGCCGCGCTCGACGATGAATGCCGTGATGCCGGCGGCGCCGCTGCCGGGAGCGATCGTCGCGTAGATGACCGCCGTGTCGGCCTCGGGGCCGTTGGTGATCCACATCTTGCTGCCGTTCAGCACATAGCCGCCGTCGCGGCGGTCCGCGCGCGTGCGCATCGAGACCACGTCCGAGCCGGAACCGGGTTCGCTCATCGCCAGCGCGCCGACGTCCTCGCCGCTGACGAGCCGCGGCAGGTAGCGCTTCTTCTGCGCCGGCGTGCCGAAGCGCCGCAGCTGGTTCACGCAGAGATTCGAATGGGCGCCGTAGGAGAGGCCGATCGAGCCGGACGCGCGGCTGATTTCTTCCATCGCGACGACGTGTTCGAGGTAGCCGAAGCCGAGCCCGCCGTATTCCTCCGGCACGGTCATGCCGAGCAGGCCCATCGCGCCCATCTCGGGCCACAGCTCGCGCGGGAAACGGTTGCTGCGGTCGATCTCGTCGGCCTGCGGCGCGATGCGGCGCAGGGCGAATTCACGCACCGCGTGGCGCAGTTCGTCGGCACGCTCGCCGAGCTGGAAATCGAAGTCGATCGGGAACAAGACACCCCCCTGCACCGGCGCTGGCCTTGCAACGGATATAGTATTGTCCGACAATCCGACAGGCAAGCGTGAGACGGAGAAATGCGACTCATGTTCGAACCGGTCGGCTATGCACCCGCCTATTGGCGCGTTTCGGAGGCCATCCGGGCGCGAATCCTGCGCCGCGAGCTGGTGGAGGGTGAGCCGCTGCCGACCGAGACCGAGCTCGCTCGCCAGTTCGAGGTGAACCGCTCGACGGTCCGCGAGGCGCTGCGCAAGCTCGAAAGTGCCGGTCTGCTGGGCCGCCGTCGGGGCGGCAAGCGCCTCTACGTGACACGTCCGACGCGCGAGGCGGTGGGCGGCGGCTTGTCCCAGGCCCTGGCCCTGCACCGGGCACGCGTGGTGGACGTCTGGGAGGCGCTGCAGGCCGTGCAGCCGGGCATCGCCGCGGCCGCCGCCGAACGACGCTCGGAAGCGGCATTGCGGCACCTTCAGGCGGCGGCGCAGCGCTTTGTCGAGCGCCAGGCGGAGAGCGAGCACGCGGTGATCGACGTCGCGGCGTTCTTCGATGCCCTCGGCGAGGCGAGCCATAACCCGGTCTTCATGCTGCTGAACGAGCCGCTGCTGCGGCTCTTGAAACCAAGCCTCGCGATCATCATCGACCGCGTGCCGCAGGCGCGCTCACGCATCGAGTCCGCGCAGCGGGAGATCGTCGGGGCGGTCGCCGCGCGCGATGCCGCGGCGGCCTCCGTCTGGATGACGCGCCACGTGCGGGACTTCCGGCGCGGCTATGAAGTTGCCGGGATTCCGCTGTCGACCGAGGTCGGCCAGGATCCCGATGCCGCCGCCAGCGGCGTCAGCTGAGTTCGATGGCGACCGCCGTCGCCTCGCCGCCGCCGATGCAAAGCGCCGCGACGCCGCGCTTCTTGCCATGGCGCTTCAAGGCGTGAACCAGCGTCGTCAGGATACGAGCTCCCGTCGCTCCGATGGGATGGCCGAGCGCGCAGGCTCCGCCGTGCACGTTGACGCGATCGTGCGCGACGCCGATGTCCTTCATGGCCGCCATGGTGACGACCGCAAAGGCCTCGTTGATCTCGTACAGGTCGACGTCGGAGGCCTTCCATCCCGCCCGCTTCAATACGGTGGCGATCGCGCCGCCCGGGGCGGTGGTGAACCACTCGGGCGCCTGCGCATGGCTCGCGTGGGCGACGATGCGGGCGATGGGCGTCAGCTTCGCGGCGGCGGCGGCGCTCGCGCGCGCCAGCAGCAGGGCCGATGCGCCGTCGGCAATCGACGAGGAACTGGCGGCCGTGACCGTGCCGTCCTTGCCGAAGGCGGGCTTCAGGTTCGGGATCTTGTCGAGGGACACGGTGAAGGGGGTTTCATCGCACGCGACGACGCGCTCGCCCTTGCGGTCGGCGATCGTGACTGGCGCAATCTCCGCTTCGAACGCGCCGGACTCGACGGCGGTCAGCGCCCGGCGCACGGACTCGGCGGCAAAAGCGTCCTGGTCGGCGCGCGTGAATCCGTACTTCGCGGCCGTGACATCCGCGAAACAGCCCATCAGCTTGCCGTCCCATGGGCTCTGCAAGCCGTCGTAGAACATGTGATCGAGGACCTCGCCGTGGCCCATGCGATAGCCGGCCCGCGCTTTCGGCAGCAGGTAGGGCGCGTTGGTCATGGACTCGAGCCCGCCCGCGATGACGAAATCCGCGCTGCCGGCGACGATGTGATCGGCGCCATACATCACCGCCCGCATGCCGGAGCCGCACATCTTGTTGACGGTGGTTGCCGGCACCGATTGCGGCACGCCGGCGGCGAGCGCGGCCTGGCGCGCCGGGGCCTGGCCCTGGCCTGCGGGGAGCACGCACCCCATCACGACCTCGTCGACCCGCGCGGGATCGGCACCGGCGCCCGCGAGTGCGGCCCGGATTGCGGTCGCGCCGAGCGCGGGCGCCGTGACGGCGGAGAACACGCCGAGCATCGCGCCGATGGGCGTGCGGCGGGCAGCGAGGATCACGACCGGGTCGGTTGCCATGGGATCCGTCCTGAGCGGGTTGAGGAGGGCTATTTTGCCCTGCAAAAAGACAAATGTCGCGGGGTGCGGCGGTTGGCGTCAGCTGGCCCTGTTGTGTTGCCGCTGCGCCACCCGTTCGTCGAGGTGACGGCGCAGCTGGGCAAAGCGCAGGGGCTTGTGCAGGACCGTGACCCCCTCGGGCAGGCCGCCGCGCTCGTTGATCGTGTGGTCGGTAAGCGCGGTGACGACGATGACCTCGATTTCACTGATCGCGCCGGAGGACTTCAGCGCCCGCAGCATCTCGAAGCCGTCGATGCCCGGCATGCGCAGGTCGGTGATCAGGAGATCCGGCCGCGAGGCGCCGATGCGCACCAGCGCGTCGAAGCCGGAGGGCACGCTCTGCAACTCGAGCGGCAATTCCCAGGAGCGCAGGTGCAGCTCGAACAGCCGGCGGAAATCCGGCTCGTCCTCCACGACCAGCACCTGGTAGTTGCCGTTGTGCGCACGGCTGGCGATCTCGCCGCCGCGGCGCTGCAGCAGCTGGTCCACGGAGGAGGTCAGGATCCGGCGATGTCCGCCGGGTGTCTTCCAGGCGCGCAGCAGCCCCGCCTCGGACCACAGCTGCACCGTGCGCAGCGAGACGCCGAGGCGGTCCGCGGCATCCCGCGTCGAACAGACTTCCTCTTCGGCCTCGACCATCCCCGGCTCCCGCCGCCCGCGGCGATGGGGGGCATGACAGCATCGGGGGCCCGGGAATGCAATTACGGCAGGGCCTCAAGCGCCCGATTGGTGGCCGTGGGGCCTGCCGCTACACTGTCAGGCCGGCGTGGTGGAGATTGGCGATGAGCAGCCCGGCCGAACGCATCGACAAGGCGATTGATTCCGCGCGCGGGCCGCTGCGCTTCGTCAGCGCGGCGTCGCTGTTCGACGGCCACGATGCCGCAATCAACATCATCCGGCGGATCCTGCAGTCGCACGGCGCAGAGGTCGTCCATCTCGGCCACAACCGCAGCGTTGCCGACATCGTCCGCGCGGCGATCCAGGAGGACGCCGACGGCGTCGCGGTCAGCAGCTACCAGGGCGGGCACAACGAGTACTTCCGCTACATGGTGGACATGCTGCGCGCGGCGGGCGCCGGCCATGTGAAAGTCGTGGTGGGCGGCGGCGGCACGATCGCGCCCCACGAAGTCGAGGAGCTCGAGGCCTACGGCGTCGAGAAGATCTACACGCCGGATGACGGCCTGCGGCTCGGCCTCGATGGGATGATCGAGGACGTGTTCCGTCGCGTGCGCGCGACGCCGCGCCCGCCGTTCGACGGCGCCATGGTCTCGGCTGACGACCCGGTGAACCTGGCGCGGGCGATTACGTTGCTCGAACTGGGCGGCGACGAAGGCACGGTCACGCGGGTCCGGGGCCTGGCGGCCAAGACGCTCAACCGCCCGCCGGTGCTCGGCATCACCGGCACCGGCGGCGCCGGCAAGTCGTCGCTCACCGACGAACTGCTGAATCGCATGGTGCGGTTCTTCCCGGACCGCAAGGTCGCGGTGGTCGCGATGGACCCGACGCGGCGCCGTTCCGGCGGCGCGCTGCTCGGCGACCGCATCCGCATGAATTCGCTGTCCTGCGAGCAGCTGTTCATGCGCTCGCTGGCGACGCGGCGCCAGCACCTGGCGACCAGCCCGGTGCTCGCCGACACGGTGCAGCTGCTGAAGGCTGCCGGCTTCGACCTGATCGTGGTCGAGACCGCGGGCATCGGCCAGAGCGACACCGAGATCGTCGACCTCGTGGACCTGTCGATGTACGTGATGACCAGCGATTACGGTGCCGCCAGCCAGCTCGAGAAGATCGACATGCTGGATTTCGCCGATTTCATCGTGCTGAACAAGTTCGAGAAGCGCGGGGCGGAGGACGCGCTGCGCGACGTGCGCAAGCAGGTGATGCGCAACCGCAAGCTGTTCAAGACCGCGCCCGAGGAGCTCCCCGTCTACCCGACGATCGCGAGCCAGTTCAACGATGCCGGCGTCAACGCGCTGTTCGGCGCGCTGTGCGCGAAGCTGCATGAGCAATGGGGGCGCCTGCGGCCCTGGCAGCCCGAGGGCCTGGCCCCGGTCGGTCCACCGAAGCGGCAGGCGATCATCCCGGGTGCCCGTGTCCGTTACCTGGCCGAGATTGCGGCGTCGGGGCGTGGCGCCGGGCGCGCGGCCCACGCCGCCGCCGAAGCCGCCGGCCGCGCCCACGGACTGCACCGCGCGCTCGAGGCGATCGGCGATCCGGAACTCGTGGCCCCCCTCGACCGCTACGGCGAGTCCCGGCTCGGCGCCGGCGACGCGGCGCTCGCGCGGCTGCGGCGCGAGTACAACGCCGCGCTCGACGCGATCGGGCCTGAGGGCATCGCGCTGCTCAAGGAATGGCCGGCGCGACGGGCGGCGGCGACCGCCGACGAGTACAGCTTCCGCGTGCGCGAGCGGGAGGTGCGCGGCTCGAACTACAGCGAATCACTGTCGCACCTCCGGCTACCGAAGATCGCGACGCCACGCTTCGACGACTGGGGCGCGCAGCTCGCCTTCCTGCTGACCGAGAACCTGCCGGGTTCCTATCCGTACACCGGCGGCATCTACCCGTACCGGCGCGAGGACGAGGACCCGACGCGCATGTTCGCGGGCGAGGGCATGCCCGAGCGCACGAACCGTCGTTTCCATTACCTCGCGCGTGGCCACCAGGCCACGCGCCTGTCGACCGCGTTCGATTCGACCACGCTGTACGGCGAGGATCCCGACGAGCGTCCGGACATCTACGGACGCATCGGCAACTCGGGCGTCTCGATCGCCTCGCTCGACGACATGAAGCGGCTTTACTCCGGCTTCGACCTCTGCGCGCCCTCGACCTCGGTGTCGATGACGATCAACGGTCCAGCGCCGATGATCCTCGCGATGTTCATGAACACCGCCGTGGACCAGCAGGTCGAGCGCCACTTGCGCGCGACCGGGGGCTGGGAAGAAGCGGAGGCGAAGATCGCGAAGCTGTTCGCCGGCCGCGAGCGGCCGCGCTACCGCGGCGAACTGCCGCAGGGCCACGATGGCTCGGGCCTCGGGCTGCTCGGGGTCAGCGGCGACCAGGTCGTGGACCGCGCGACCTACGACAGGATCCGCGCGGAGGCGCTCGCGCGCGTGCGCGGCACGGTGCAGGCCGACATCCTGAAGGAAGACCAGGCCCAGAACACCTGCATCTTCTCGACCGAGTTCGCGCTGCGGATGATGGGAGACGTTCAGCAGTACTTCACCGAGAACCGGATCCGGAATTTCTACTCGGTGTCGATCTCCGGCTACCACATCGCCGAAGCCGGCGCGAACCCGGTTTCGCAGCTCGCGTTCACGCTCGCCAACGGCTTCACGATCGTCGAGTACTACCTGTCGCGCGGCATGAAGGTCGACGACTTCGCGGCCAACCTGTCGTTCTTCTTCAGCAACGGCATGGACCCGGAATACGCGGTGATCGGCCGCGTGGCGCGGCGGATCTGGGCGCGCGCGATGCGCGAGCGCTACGGCGCGACCGCGCGCAGCCAGATGCTCAAGTACCACGTGCAGACCTCGGGCCGGTCGCTGCACGCGCGCGAGATCCAGTTCAACGACATCCGCACCACGCTGCAGGCGATGTACGCGCTGTTCGACAGCTGCAACAGCCTGCACACCAACGCCTACGACGAGGCGATCACGACGCCGACCGAGGAGAGCGTGCGGCGCGCGGTCGCGATCCAGCTGATCATTGCGCGCGAACTGGGGCTCAACCAGAACCAGAACCCGTGGCAGGGCTCGTTCGCGCTGGAGCAGCTGACCGACCTGGTCGAGGAGGCCGTGTACGGCGAGTTCGACAGCCTGTCGGAGCGCGGTGGCGTGCTGGGCGCGATGGAGACGATGTACCAGCGCGGCAAGATCCAGGAGGAGTCGCTGTACTACGAGCACAAGAAGCACGACGGCAGCATGCCGATCGTCGGTGTCAACACGTTCCTGCCGGAGCACGCGAACGCCGACGAGAACCGCAATGCCGAGCTGATCCGGTCGACCGGGGAAGAGAAGCAGGCGCAGGTGCTCGCGGTGCGCGCCTACAACGACGTGCATGCGGGCGCGCAGGACGCGGCGCTGCGCCGGCTGCAGGCGACCGCGGCCGCCGGGGGCAATGTCTTCGGCGAGCTGATGGAGACCGTGAAGTCGGCGTCGCTCGGGCGCATTTCGCGCGCCCTTTACGCGGTCGGGGGCCAGTACCGCCGCAACATGTAGTCAGAGCAACGGTTCCCCGAGCGCGGAAGCGATGCGTTCGCGCGCGAGGTCACGCATCTGCGTGGCGGTGTCGCCGCCGCCGCTTTTGGCCTCGAGCGGTTCGAGCGCCTCGACCTCGATCTGTCCCCAGCGTGGCACGACGGTTCCGCCGCGCAGCACGCGGCGCGTGCCGCGGATCACGACCGGCGCTATGGGCACGCCGGCGCGCGCCGCGGCGGCAAATGCGCCGCTGTGGAAGCGGGCAACGCCGGTCACGGGGCTGAAGGTCCCCTCGGGAAAGAACGCGACGGCCTGGCCCTGTTCGACCGCGCGCAGGATGCGCCGCGCGTCGCTCGCGCCCTCATGGCGGTTCTTGCGCTCGACGAAGTGGTGGCCGAGGCGGCGCAGCATCAGCCCGGCGAGCGGTATGCGCGAGGCTTCCTTCTTGATGACAAAGCCGAAGCGCGGCGGCAGGCAGGCGAAAAGCAGCGGTCCGTCAACGTAGCTCGCGTGGTTCGCGACGATGATGCAGGCGCCTGCGGGCAGGCGTTCGATGCCGCGCGCGCGCACCGGCAGCCCGCACAGCAGGAAATAGGCCCGGCAGACGATGCGCGCCACCGCGCGGCGCTGCGCGAGCGTCGGCATCGCCACGATCGGCACGGCCGCGACCGTCAGCAGCGGCGCCAGCAGCAGCCAGGCCCAGAGGCCCCACGCCAGGCGGAACGGGTTCCAGGTCATCGGGAAAAACGGCCCTGCGGCGATGGGTACTGTGAACTGGTTCCGGTTATGTTAATGGTCATGGGGACCTGTGAGGCGGGTCACGTTCGATCCCGTCGGAGGCAAACCATACTGCGTCTGCATTCTGTCGCACCAGCCCGCCGCACGTGACATGCCGGCGGTCGTGTCGTCCGCGACAGCAACCAGGGCAGGACCATGAGCGCAGCTATGAAATCCTCGACATCGGTGCGCGCAGCGACACTCGCTACCGCAAGCTCGGCGGACGAAGCCGTCGAGCCGATGATCGTGCGTTTCCTCGACGCGGTCTGGATGGAGCGCGGCCTGTCGCCGAACACGCTCGCCGCCTATCGCGCCGACCTGACGGCGCTTTCCCGCTGGCTGAAGCAGCGCGGCACGGCGCTCGGGCGCACCACGCGCAACGACCTGCTCGGATTCATCGCCTGGCGCGTCGAGACCGGCGCGCGGCCGCGTTCGACGGCGCGCCAGCTTTCGAGTTTCCGCCGCTTCTTCCGCTACCTGGTGCGCGAAGGCGTGGTCAAGGAAGATCCGACCGCCCAGATCGCGATGCCGAAGATCGGCCGGTCGTTGCCGCGGTCGCTGACCGAGGCGCAGGTGGATGCGCTGCTCGCCGCGCCGCAGACCAGCGATCCGCTCGGTCACCGCGACCGGACCATGCTCGAAGTGCTGTACGCGACCGGGCTGCGGGTGTCCGAGCTCGTGAACCTGCGGCACGGGCAAGTCAACCTGAACCAGGGCGTGCTGCGCATCGTCGGCAAGGGCAACCGCGAAAGGCTCATCCCCCTCGGCGAGGAAGCCGTGCGCTGGCTGAACGAATTCGTCCGCGGCGCCCGCAGCGAGATCCTGCTCGACCGCCAGACCGACCACCTGTTCCCGACCCGTCGCGGCGATCGCATGACGCGCCAGGCCTTCTGGCACATCATCAAGCGCTACGCCAAGAAGGGCGGCGTCGAGAAGGAACTGTCGCCGCATACGCTGCGCCATGCCTTTGCGACCCACCTGCTGAACCACGGCGCCGACCTGCGCGTCGTGCAGATGCTGCTCGGCCACAGCGACCTGTCCACGACCCAGATCTATACGCACGTCGCCCGCGAGCGCATGAAAGAGCTGCACGCGCAGCACCACCCGCGCGGCTGATAGACTGGCGGTCCTGAACCGTGGCCGGGCGCCGCGGTCCAATGTTCCGGCCCACAGCGCTTCGAGGCCCGCGTGTACAACTCGTTCCGACGCACCCTGGTTCCGGTCGCCGCGATGCTGGCGCTCGCAGCTTCGGCCGCAACCACCCAGCCCGCCCCTAAAACGGACGTCCGCGCCGAAATCGCGCGCCAACTCGAAGTGAAAATCGAGGACGTCAAGCCGTCGCCGGTCGAGGGCCTGTACGAAATCCGCTCCGGCGCGGAGGTCGGCTATGTCTCGATGGATGGCCGCTTCTACGTCGACGGCGATGTGTTCGACATGACCTCCAAGGCGAACCTGACCGAGCAGCGCCGGCAGGAGGGCCGCATCACCCTGATGGCTGCCGTCTCCGACGGCGATGCAATCATCTTCGCGCCGACCGGCACCGTGCGCCACACGCTGACCGTGTTCACGGACATCGACTGCACCTATTGCCGGCGGCTGCACCAGGAAATCGGCGAACTGAACCGCCTCGGCATCCGCGTGCGTTACCTGATGTACCCGCGCAACGGCCCCGACACGGAAGCCTGGCGCAAGGCCGAGGCGGTCTGGTGCAGCGCCGACCGGCGCGACGCGCTGACCCGCGCCAAGCGCGGTGAAACGATCAAGTCGGGCAAGTGCGAGACGCCGATTGCCGCGCATTACGCGCTGGGCCAGAAGCTGGGGATCCAGGGCACGCCGGGCATCATCACCGACCGGGGCGAGTACCTCGCCGGTTACCTGCCGGCGGCGAGCATGGCGGAATACCTGGAAATGTCCGCCAAGACCGCCGCAGCGCATTGAGCCGTCACCGCTCGAGCAGCGGCAACTTCTCCTTCACATCTCGCCACTCGTCCGCATCCGCCGGCGGTTCGCCGCGCTGCGTGATCACCGGCCACTGCTTCGCGAGCTCCGCATTGATCGCCAGGAACGGCTCCTGGCCGGCGGGCACTTCCTCCTCGGAATAGATCGCCTCGACCGGGCACTCGGGTTCGCACAGCGTGCAGTCGATGCATTCCTCCGGGTCGATCACCAGGAAGTTCGGGCCCTCGTGAAAGCAGTCCACCGGGCAGACTTCCACGCAGTCCATGAGCTTGCACTTGATGCAGGATTCGGTGACGACAAACGTCATCTGGAAAACCTCGGAATCACTCCCGGCCCGATTTTCGAGCGGCGCATTGTGCCACAGGCGGCGTCAGGCGGCAGTCACTCGATGGTCCGGAAATGCAGCTCGCTCCGGCCGGCGGCGCGGTCCTCGAAATAGCGGCGCAGGGTGAAGGCGACGCTCTGGAACGCGAGGTCCGGCCAGGGCACTTCCAGTTCCGCGCACAGCTTCACTTCGAGGCTCTCGACGCCGACGCCGTATGACGGGTCGGAAAGCCTGGCGCGGAACATCACGTGCACCTGATGCGCGTGCAGCACGTGCACGATCGCGCAGGGGTCGCCGATCTCGACGCGCGCCAGCGCCTCCTCAAAGCATTCGCGCGCCGCGGCCTGCTGCAGGGTCTCGTTGTTTTCCATGAAGCCCGCGGGGATGGTCCAGAAGCCGCGCCGCGGCTCGATCGCGCGCCGGCACAGCAGGATGCGGCCTTCGTGCTCCGGCACGCAGCCGGCCACCAGTTTCGGATTCTGGTAATGGATGGTGCCGCAGGCCGGGCAGACGAAGCGGGGCAGGTGGTCGCCGTCGGGAATGCGCCGCTCGAGGGGGGCGGCGCAGTTCGGGCAGAAGTTCATCGTGTCGATTGTGGTCGCAGAGGCGGGCCGTGCCAAGCCGCCGTATACTCGCCCCCCGCGCGGCCGGGGTGGTGGAATTGGTAGACACAGCAGACTCAAAATCTGCCGACCGCAAGGTCATGCGAGTTCGATTCTCGCCCTCGGCACCAGACTTATTTCCGTCTCAACGCGACCTTTTCGGGGGCCCGGGCATCTAAGCGCCCGATGGCCCGTATTGCCGACATTGATATCCCGGACCCGGTCGTGGCCGCCGCCCAGGGCGGCGACGCCGCCGCCCTCGAGGCCGTTTATCACCTGACCGCGGGACCGATCTACACGCTGCTGCGGCGGCTGGTGCGGCGCCCGGCCATTGCCGAGGAGCTGCTGCAGGAAACCTTCGTCGACGTGCTGGAGCACATCGGCGCGTTCGAGGGGCGTTGCCCGCTCGCCGCCTGGGTCCGTTCGATCGCCGTCAATCGCGCCCTGATGTACCTGCGCTCGCCGTGGCACCGCAGCCTCGAGTGGCTGGACAAGGATCCGGGCGGGGCGGATCGCCTGCCGGCCATCGACCGCGGCGCGCTGACCGACGCGGATGCGGGTCTCGAGCGCGCCCTGATGACGCTGCCCGCGCTGACGCGCACGGTGGTCTGGCTGCACGACGTCGAGGGCTTCACGCATGCCGAGATCGGCATGGCCCTCGGGCGCACGCCGAGCTTTTCCAAGTCGCAGCTGTCGCGCGCGCACGCGCGGCTGCGCGACCTGCTCGGCGCCGAAGCGACCCTTGTGGAGGGGACGACATGCACGCCGGCCTGAACGAATGGGGCAGGCGCCTGTCGGCGCTCGCCGATTTTGATCCGCCCGCGGGTGGCTGGGCCGCCGTGCTGGCGGCGCGCCGGCAGCGCGAGGCGCGCTTGACCGCGCGCTGGCCCGCCGCACTCGCCGCGGTCGTGCTGGCAGCGGCGCTCGGGCTCGGCTGGTGGCTGCAATCCGCGCAGCGCGAGCTGGCGAACGCGGCGCTTCCGGCACCGACCGCCTACGCGCTCGCCAGCGACGCCATCCTGGCGGAAAACGAGCGCCTCGAATGGATGCTGGCGACGCTGCCGGAACGGCATGCGATGCGCGGCAGCACGGCCTTCACGCTGGCCGAGATCGAGGACCGCCTGGCGCTGCTCGACGACCGCCTGAGCCGCGTGACACTCGAACCCAATGCGCCGGAACGGGCTGAGCGCCTGTGGCAGGAACGCATTGGCCTGATGAATTCGCTGGTCCAGGTCCGCTACGCGGATGCGATCGGCACCTACTGAATCACGGAGACATCGATGAACAAGCTCATCGTCGCAATGCTTGCCGCCGCCGTGCTCAGCGGTGCCGCGGCCCCGGCCGCGGCCCAGTCCGCGGACCCCGAAGCGCTGGAAAAGCGCCTGGCCGACGCGCAACGCCGCCTCGAGGACGCTGCGCGGGAAGTCGCGGAGCTGAGTGGCGAGGCCGCCACCGCCGGCGGGCATCGCGAATTCGAGATATTCCTGCCGGGGCCGCGCCGCGCGATGCTCGGCGTCAATCTCGGCGGGACCGAGCCGAATGGCGGCGGCGTGCGCGTCGAGGGCGTGAGCCCGGGCGGTCCGGCGGCCGAAGCCGGCGTGAAGTCGGGCGACGTGATCGTCGCGATCCAGTCGAAGCCGGTCGCCACCGGGCGCGAGCTCGTCAAGGCGATGGAGGCCATCGAGCCCGGCCAGAAAGTGGCCCTCGAGCTGCGCCGCGACGGCAAGCCGGTCAAGGTGTCCGTGGAAGCGAGGCCGATGGATCGCGTGTTCATGGCGGGCCCGGGCCTGATGATGGGGGCCATGCCCGCAATCCGCGCGTTGCCGGCAATGCCGCCGATTCACGGCATGGAAATGGTCGGGGACACGCACTGGCTCCTGGACGAGTGGGGCGACGCCGAGCTCGTGACGCTCACGCCAGGGCTTGGCCGCTATTTCGGCGCTGACAAGGGCGTGCTGGTCGCGCATGCGCCGGAGGACTCGGGCTTCGGGCTGCAGGACGGCGACGTCATCGTTTCGATCGGCGGGCGCGAGCCGCAGAGCGGCCGGCACGCGATGCGCATCCTGCGCTCATACCAGCCGGGCGAGTCCGTGGAAGTAAAAATCCTGCGGGACAAGCGCGCCCAGACGCTGAGCGCCAAGGTGCCGGCGCGTACCGGGCGCGAAGTCCCGCGGCGCCGAGTCGCGCCTCCCGTTCCGCCGACGCCGCCGGAAGCCGCGACCGAGAGCTGAGACCTGGCAACCCTGTGCTAGTCTGCGCGGCGCATGCGCCGCGCAGACTTTTCCTACCCGCTGCCGCGGGAACTGATTGCACAGCACCCGCTGCCCGAGCGCACGGCGAGCCGCCTGCTGGCGCTCGATGGCGGCAGCGGCGCGATCCGCGACCTGCGCTTCGCCGACTTTGCCTCGCTGCTGCGGGCCGGCGACCTGCTGGTCCTGAACGACACACGCGTGCTGCCGGCGCGCCTCCTGGGCCGCAAGGCGAGCGGCGGCGCCTGCGAACTGCTGCTCGAGCGCATTCTCGATACGCGGCGGATCCTGGCGCAGGCGCGGACCAGCAAGGGCCTGCGTCCCGGCACGCAAATCTCGCTGCCGGGCGGGGCGAGCGCCGTTGCCGTCGCGCGCCGCGGCGAATTGCACGAGCTCGAGCTTGATCGTGATGCACTCGCCTATTTCGAGGCGCACGGCAGCATGCCGCTGCCGCCCTACATTGCGCGTGAGGCGGGGGCCCCGGATCGCGAGCGCTACCAGACCGTGTTTGCGGACGAACCCGGGGCGGTCGCAGCGCCGACCGCCGGACTGCATTTCGATCACGCGACCCTGCAGGCGCTCGAGCAGGCAGGCACCGGCATCGCACGGCTGACGCTGCATGTCGGCGCCGGCACCTTCCAGCCGCTGCGCTCGGACGACATCGCCGCCCACCGCATGCATCAGGAGCGCTTCCGCGTGCCGGCGGCGACGGTCGCCGCGATCGAGGCGACGCGTCTGCGTGGCGGGCGCGTGATTGCCGTCGGCACAACCGTGGTGCGCGCGCTGGAATCCGCGGCCGCGGCGGGTGGGCTCGCGGCGGCCGAGGGCGAGACCGGCATCTTCATCGTGCCGGGTCACCGCTTCCGCGTGGTCGATGCGCTACTGACAAACTTCCACTTGCCGGAGTCGACGCTGCTGATGCTGGTCGCGGCTTTCGCCGGGCGTGAACGCGTGCTGGCCGCGTATCATCACGCGATCGCCGGCGGCTACCGGTTCTTCAGCTACGGGGACGCAATGTTCGTGACGCCCGATCCCGCGGCGCTCGCGGCGCGCGGAGCGCGCGCATGAATTTCAGCCTGCAGGCCCGGGACGGCGCCGCGCGCCGCGGCCGCCTCGCGTTCGCGCGCGGCGACGTCGAGACGCCCGTTTTCATGCCGGTCGGCACCTACGGCACGGTGAAGGGCGTGACGCCGGAGGAACTGACCGAGTGCGGCGCCGAGATCGTGCTCGCCAACACGTTTCACCTGATGCTGCGCCCGGGCACGGAGGTCGTTCGCGCGCACGGCGGCCTGCACGGGATGATGCACTGGCAGCGGCCGATCCTGACCGATTCGGGCGGCTACCAGGTCTTCAGCCTGTCCAAGATGCGCAAGCTTACCGAGGAGGGCGTGCGCTTCCGTTCGCCGGTCGACGGCGCGGAGGTGTTCCTCGGCCCCGAGCGATCGATGGAAGTCCAGCGCGCGCTCGATTCCGACGTCGCGATGGTGTTCGACGAATGCACGCCCTATCCGGCGTCCGAGCGCCAGGCGCGCGATTCGATGGAGCTGTCGCTGCGCTGGTCCGGGCGCAGCCGCCGCGCCTGGGACGCGGGGCAGGGCGAGGGCGTGCTGTTCGGCATCGTCCAGGGCGGCATGCACGAGTCCCTGCGCGCGGCGTCGCTCGAGGGCCTCGAGCGCATCGGCTTCGAGGGCCTCGCAATCGGCGGCCTGTCGGTCGGCGAGCCGCCGGACGAGCGCCAGCGCGTGCTGGCGGGGCTGCTGCCGCTGATGCCCCAGCAGAAGCCGCGCTACCTGATGGGCGTCGGCCGCCCCGAGGACCTGGTCGAGTCGGTGGCGGTGGGCATCGACCTGTTCGACTGCGTGATGCCGACGCGCCACGCGCGCAATGGCCACCTGTTCGTGCCCTGGGGCGTCATGAACATCCGCAATGCGCGCTTTGCGGACGACACCGGACCGATCGATCCGGACTGCGCCTGCTACACCTGCCGGAATTACAGCCGCGCCTACCTGCGGCACCTGGACCGCTGCGGCGAGATGCTGGGCCCGCGGCTCGCGACGCTGCACAACCTGCATTACTACCTCGGCCTCATGGCGCGGATGCGCGCCGCGATCGCGGAGGGCCGGTTCGACGCGTTTCGCGCCGGTTTCCACGCTGCGCTCCGGCAGGCCTCCGGCTCTGTGGCATAATCACGCGCCCAAAACCGGGCCGGCACGGCCGGCCCCCGAAGAGGAAGGAAATGGACTTTTTCATCACGCCCGCGTGGGCACAGGCCGCCGCCGGCGGCACGGCCAGTACGCTCACCACCATCCTGCCGCTGGTGCTGATCTTCGTGGTTTTCTATTTCCTGCTGATCCGGCCGCAGACCAAGCGCGCCAAGGAACACCGGGAGATGGTCGGCAAGCTGGCCGCCGGCGATGAAGTCGTGACCAATGGCGGCATCCTCGGCCGCATCACCGAAGTGAGCGAGCATTTCGTCACGCTCGAAGTGGCCGCGAACGTTGCGATCCGGGTGCAGAAGTTCCAGGTCGCGCAGTTGATGCCGAAAGGCACGTTCAAGGGCGCCTGAGCGCCCGCGCCGGTCATCGCAGTGCAACGTTATCCCTTCTGGAAGGGCGCCTTTTTGTCGGCCATGCTGCTGGCCGCCATCCTGCTGGCGCTGCCCAATTACTTCGGCGAGTCGCCGGCCCTGCAGCTGTCGCGGCGCGACCGTGCCGAGTTCGATGCCGCGACCGTTGCCGGAATCAGCACGCTGCTGAAGGAAGCGGCGGTCCCGTACGAGGAGACATTCGTCGATGACGACGGGCGCCTCTGGATCCGCTTCGTCAACGAACAGGACCAGCTGATCGGCCGCGACCTGGTCCAGCGCCGCTTCGAGGGCGAATACGCGATTGCCATGACCACGGCCTCGCGCGCGCCGGACTGGCTCAACAGCCTCGGCCTCGAGCCGATGAGCCTCGGCCTCGACCTGCGCGGCGGCATGCTGCTGGTCTACGAAGTCGACGTCGAAGGCGCGGTCTCGCAGCTGCTGCAGCGCATGGAGCGCGACTTCCGCAAGGAGCTGCGCGACGCCCGCATTCCCTACGAGGAAGTGACCGTCTCCGGCACGACGACCGAGGTTCGGCTGCGCGACCCGGCGCAATCCGATGCCGCCCGCAAGGTGCTGCTCGACTACGACCCGCAGCTGACGATCGTCCCGGGCCCGGCGCCGGGGAGCCTGGTTGCGTCGCTGACCGAACTCCAGGTCAAGGAACGCCAGAGCTTCGCGATCCAGCAGAACATCACCGCGCTTGAGAACCGCGTGAACGCGCTCGGCGTCGCCGAGACGGTGGTGCAGCGCCAGGGCCAGAACCGCATCGCCGTGCAGGTCCCGGGCGTGCAGGACGCGTCCGAGGTGGTGCGCCTGCTCGGCAAGGTCGCGACGCTCGAGTTCCGGCTGGTGGACCCGGTCAACAGTCCGCTCGAGGCCGAGCGCACCGGCCGTGCGCCGCTCGGCACCCGCCTGTACAAGCAGCGCGACGGCTCGCCGGTCTTGCTGAAGCGCGAAGTCATTGCGACCGGCGAACAGCTGATCGACGCGTCCTTCGCGCCGTCGCAGGGTGAACCCGCGGTCAGCGTCAAGCTCGACAGCCGGGGCGGCGACGAGATGCTGCGCACGACGCGCGAGAACCTCAACCGCCCGATGGCGGTCGTGTTCATCGAGAAGGAGCGCGAACTGGTCGAGCGCGACGGCCGCAAGGTCATCGTCGACCGCGACAAGGAAGAGGTCATCAACGTCGCGACGATCCGCGGCGTGTTCTCCAACAATTTCCAGATCACGGGCCTCGCGGCATCCGAGGGCACCGAGCTCGCCAAGCTGCTGCGGGCAGGCGCACTGGCGGCGCCGATCGTGATCGTCGAGCAGCGCGTGATCGGGCCGAGCCTCGGCAAGGACAACATCGAGGCCGGTGTGCGGGCCCTCGGCATCGCGGGCATCTTCCTGTTCGCGTTCATGATCATGTACTACAAGGTCTTCGGCCTGATCGCCGACATCGTGCTGACGACCAACGTGGTCTTCATCGTGGCGATCCTCGGCCTGTTCGACGCCGCGCTGACGCTGCCCGGTATCGCTGGCATCGTGCTGACGGTCGGCACGGCGGTGGACGCGAACATCCTGATCTACGAGCGCATCCGCGAGGAACTGGCGGTCGGTTCCACGCCCTGGGCGGCGGTCAACGCCGGGTTTGACAAGGCGTTCTCCGCGATCGCGGACTCGAACGTCACGATGCTGATGTCCGGCGGCGTGCTGTTCCTGTTCGGCTCCGGGCCGGTGCGCGGGTTCGCGGTGACGCTCTGCATCGGCATCGCGACCTCGATGTTCACGGCGCTGATCGGCAGCCGCGCGCTGATCCACCTGGCCTACGGGCGACGCCGCCGCATTGAGCGCCTCGCGATCTGAGGAACGGCCATGGAATTCCTCAAGAAAGTCCCGTCCATCCGCTTCATGGCCCTGCGCCGCTACTGGTACGTCCTGTCCGCGGCCGTGGTCGTCGCATCGATCGCGCTGGTGATGGTCCGGGGCCTGAACCTGACGGTCGATTTCACCGGCGGCCTGGTGTTCGAGATCGGTTTCACGCAGCCGGTGGATCTCGAGCGGGCGCGGGCCGCGCTCGCCAATGCCGGCATCGAGGATGCGCAGGTGCGCAGCTACGGCGCCGCGAGCGATCTCGAGGTGCGGCTGCCACCGGCGGAAACCGGCGCGCCGGCGGACCAGAGCGGGCGCATACTGGCCGCACTGCGCACGCTGGATCCCGCGGTGGAACTGCGGCGCACCGATTCGGTCGGGCCGCAGGTCAGCCGCCAGCTCGGCGAGCAGGCGGCGCTGGCCGTGCTCATGACCCTGTTGCTGGTGCTGGTCTACATCGCGCTGCGGTTCCGCTGGCGATTCGGCGTCGGGTCGCTGGTCGCCTCGCTGCACGATCCGATCGTCGCGGTCGGCGCGATCGCGCTGCTCGGCATTCCGTTCGACCTGAACGTGGTCGCGGCGCTGCTGACGATTCTCGGTTATTCGGTCAACGACACGGTCGTGATCTTTGACCGCATCCGTGAGCGCTTCAAGTCGATGCGCAAAGCCGCGCCCGCGGAGGTGATCGACCGCGCGATCAACGAGACGCTGGCGCGCACCATCATCGTTTCCGGAAGCGCGCTCTCGTCGGTGATCTTCCTCGCGGTCCTTGGCGGCGAGACGCTGCGCGGGTTCGCGGTCGCGCTCGCGATCGGCATCGTGATCGGCACCTATTCGTCGGTTTACGTCGCCGGCGCGATCGCACTCGATCTCGGCGCCTCGGGCCGCGACTTCATGCCGCCAGAGAAGCGCGGCGAAGTCGACGAGCTGCCGTAACGCGGGGTCGGAGGACAGTCAATGGAGTTTCTCGCCGATCCGGCAGTCTGGATCGCATTCCTGACGCTGACGCTGCTCGAGATCGTCCTCGGCATCGACAACATCATCTTCCTGTCGATCCTGGTCTCGAAGCTGCCGCCTGAGCTCCAGCAGCGCGGCCGCGTCCTGGGGCTCGCCTTCGCGATGATCACGCGCATCGCACTGCTGTTCTCGATCACCTGGCTGACCCGCCTGACCACGCCTTTGTTCACGATCCTCACCGAAGAGATCTCGGGTCGTGACCTGATCCTGTTCATCGGCGGCCTGTTCCTGCTGGTCAAGAGCGTCAACGAGATCCATGGCGCGCTCGAGGGCGCCGAGGACACGGCCGGCAAGAAGGTCAAGCTGCGGACCAAGGTCCTGGGCGTCGTCATCCAGATCGGACTGATCGACATCATCTTCTCGCTCGATTCCGTGTTCACGGCGGTCGGTCTCGCCCAGCACATCGAGATCATGGTCGTTGCGATCGTGATCGCGGTGCTCGTGATGATGTTCATGGCGCGGCCGATCAACGAGTTCATCGACCGCCACCCGACCATCAAGATCCTGGCGCTGTCGTTCCTGATCCTGATCGGCGTCGCGCTGATCGGCGAGTCGCTCGACTTCGAGATCCCGAAGGGCTACCTGTACTTCGCGATGGCTTTCTCGGTGGGCGTCGAGATGATCAACATCCGGATGCGCAAGCGCGGCCAGCCGGTCGACCTGCACGGGCCCGAGATGCCGGCGAAAGGCCCGCACAAGCACTGAATCGTGCGGGCGCGGAAGCCGCGTCGGGCGGGCTGGCTCGCTCGCGCCGCCGGAACTTACGCGCTCGCTCGCCACCCGCCCGCCACGGCCGTCGCGCCAGCACGATTCCTGCTGCTGCGGTCGAAGCGCGGGCCCCGGGGCGGACGGGGTCCCGAGCGAGCGAATGTCCGTTCTTCTGAGCGAGCGAGGGAGCCCCGGCCGGCCCGGGGCCCGCGCCTGACCGGGCGTCAGGCGTTGAGCTTGCTGTGGCGGCGGCTGTAGCCGAAATAGATCAGGAACCCGATGACGATCCAGCCGCTCATCCAGTGCCAGTTGGCCCTGAACACCGGGAAGAACAGGTACAGGCAGGCGGCCGCACCCAGGATGCAGACAACCGGCGCGGCCGGCACGCGGAACGCGCGCTTCAGGTCGGGCCGCGTCTTGCGCAGCACCAGCACGCCGATGCAGACCGTCGCGAAGGCGAGCAGCGTGCCCATGGACACCAGTTCACCGAGCACGCCGATCGGCAGCAGGCCCGCGAGGATGACGGCGGTCACGCCGACGATCACCGTGCCGATGTGCGGCGTACGGAACTTCGGGTGGATGCGGCCGAAGATCGGCGGAATCAGGCCATCGCGCGACATCGAATAGAAGATGCGCGGCTGGCCGAGCATCATCACCAGGATCACGGACGTCAGGCCGGCGATGGCGCCGATCTCGACCAGGGACTTGAGCCACAGCAGGCTCGGGTAGTTCTCGAGCGCGGTCGCGACCGGCCGCGGCGTGCCGAGCAGTTCGTACGGCATGATGCCGGTCATGATCGCCGACATCGCGATGTAGATCAGCGTGCAGATCGCGAGCGAACCGAGGATGCCGATCGGCATGTCACGCTGCGGATTCTTCGCTTCCTGCGCAGCTGTCGAGACGGCGTCGAAGCCGATGTAGGCGAAGAACACGACGCCCGCGCCGCGCACCACGCCGTCGAAGCCGAACCGGCCCGGGCCCTCGGGCTCGGGGATGAACGGCACCCAGTTGTCCGGGTTCACGTACTGCAGCGTGAAGGCCATGAATATCAGGATCACGCCGACCTTGATGGCCACGACGATGGCGTTGGCGGTCGCGGACTGCTGGATGCCGCGATAGCAGAGCCAGGCGACGGCGACCACGATCGCGACCGCGGGCAGGTTGATCAGCGCGCCGGTCGGCACCAGCCGTCCCTCGACCACGTTGAGCGGCGCCGAGGTCAGCGCGGCCGGCAGCGACAGCGGGACACCGAGCGCCGTGCCGATCGATTCGATCAGGCCGGTGAAGTACCCCGACCAGCCGACCGCGACGGTCGCGGCCGCGAAGGTGTATTCGAGTACCAGGTTCCAGCCGATGAACCAGGCGACGAACTCGCCGAGCGTCGCGTAGGAATAGGAATAGGCGCTGCCCGAGACCGGCAGCATCGCGGCGAACTCCGCATAACAGAGTCCGGCGAAGCCACAGGCGATGCCCGCCATGACGAAACTCAGCACGACTGCGGGGCCCGCGTGGTTGGCCGCGGCGTTGCCGGTCAGCACGAAGATGCCGGCGCCGATCACGGCGCCGATGCCGAGCATCACCAGGTGTCGCGCGGTGAGGACGCGCTTCAGCGTGTATTCACCCGGAGCGGCATCACCGGACTCCATCGCGGCGGTGACGGGCTTGGTGCGGAACAGGCTCATGCGGCGATCCCCCCCCCCTGCAAAACCGTAGCGGACTCTAACCCAGGCCCCAGTCGATTGCGAGAGTGCCCGCGGCCCTCATTTGCGAAGCTCTTCGGTGAGAAACGGCGCGAATGCCTCGATCAGCGCCACGTACACGCGCGGGCTGCCTGCCACCAGATTGCCGCCGTCGCGGTAGTCGCCGCCAGTGAGCGTGCC
This sequence comes from Steroidobacteraceae bacterium, assembly GCA_050179155.1. Classification (GTDB taxonomy): domain Bacteria; phylum Pseudomonadota; class Gammaproteobacteria; order Steroidobacterales; family Steroidobacteraceae; genus SCUD01. Next base: position 31,429 of record JBFXFJ010000014.1, on the reverse strand, counting down.
GACGCGGCCGCCCGCCTCGGTGATCAGCAGGTTGCCGGCCGCCGTGTCCCACGGCGCGAGGCCGACCTCCCAGAAACCGTCGAGACGGCCGGCGGCGACGTAAGCGAGGTCGAGCGCCGCGGCGCCGGGACGGCGCACACCCGCCGTGTTGTCCATCACGTGCTCGAGCATCGCGAGATACGGCTTGAGCCAGCGCTTGTTCTCGCGGAACGGAAAGCCGGTGCCGATCAGCGCGCCGTCGAGGCCGAGCCGCTGCGTCACGCGCAGGCGCCGGCCGTCGAGCTGCGCGCCTTCGCCGCGCGCCGCGGTGAACAGCTCGCCGCGCAGCGGATCGAGGACCACGCCGACTTCCATGCGGTCGCGGTGCCGGCAGGCGACCGAGACCGCGAACTGCGGAAATCCGTGCAGGAAATTGGTCGTGCCGTCGAGCGGATCGATGATCCAGGTGTAGTCGCCGCCGTCGTGGCGGCCGCTTTCCTCGGCCAGGAAACCGTGATCCGGATACGACTTGCGGATGGTCGCGATCAGCACCTGCTCGGCCGCGCGGTCCACTTCGCTGACGAAGTCGTTGCGGCTCTTCTCGCTGACGGTGACGCCGCCGACGCGATCGAGGTTGCGGACGATCACTTCGCCGGCGCGCCGCGCGGCGCCGACCGCGATGTTGACCAGGGGGTGCATGGGCCGAGAATATCAGTAATCATCCGGGAACCGCGATGTCCGCCTCCATCCGTATCGTGCTCGTCGACACCAGCCATCCGGGCAACATCGGGGCCAGCGCGCGCGCCATGAAGAACATGGGCCGGTCGTCGCTGGTGCTGGTGCGTCCGCAGTCGTATCCGGATCC
>JBFXFJ010000014.1:0-30485 GCA_050179155.1 Steroidobacteraceae bacterium | reverse complement strand
GACCATGCGGCGAGCGCGCCGCTCGACCCGCGGGTGGCCGCGATCATGGCCGAGTGCCTCGCCGATCCGTCCCTGCAGGCCAATCCGTCGTCCGCGCACGCCGCAGGGCGCAGAGCGGCAGAGCGGATCGCGACGGCGCGCGCGCAGGTCGCGGCGCTGATCGGCGCGCCGCCCGATGCCATCGTGTTCACGTCCGGCGCCACCGAGAGCGTCAACCTCGCGATCCTGGGGGCGGCGCGCGCCGCCGGACGCGAGCGGCGCCACGTGGTCACTTCGCGCATCGAGCATCATGCCGGGCGCGAGGCCTGCCGCCAGCTCGAGCGCGAGGGTTTCGACGTCACCTGGCTCCGGCCGACGCCCGAGGGATTCGTCGAGCCGCGCCAGGTGGCGGAAGCCCTGCGACCCGACACCGCGCTGGTGTCGCTGATACAGGCCAACAACGAAACCGGCGTGTTGAATGACATCGATGCCGTGGGCGCTCTGTGCCGCGCGCGCGATGTGACGTTGCACGTCGATGCGGTGCAAAGCGCCGGCAAGCTGCCAATCGACGTCGCGACGGGCGGCGTTGCGCTTCTCAGCTTCTGCGCGCACAAGATCGCCGGTCCGAAGGGCGTGGGCGCGCTCTACGTGCGCCGCCGGCCCCGTCCGGCGCTGCAGCCGCTGCAGTTCGGCGGTAGCCACGAGGGCGGGCTGCGTCCGGGCACACTGGCCACGCACCAGCTCGTTGGATTCGGCGCTGCCTGCGAACTGGCGCGGATGGCGCTCGACACGGAGCCGGTGCGGATCCGTGCGCTGCGCGAACAACTTTGGCTCGCATTGCAGGCGGCGGCGCCGCTCTGGCGCAATGGCGCGCCGGAACCGTCGGTGCCGGGCATCCTGAACGTCGGTTTTGCGGGAGTGGAGGGCGAGAGCCTGCTGCTGGAACTGGACGGGCGGCTCGCGGTCGCGAGCGGCGCGGCCTGCAGTTCGGCGACCGCCGAACCCTCCGCCGTATTGCGCGCGCTCGGCCGCTCCGACCTGGCGATTCAGGCGTCGCTGCGCCTCAGCCTTGGCAGGGATACCACCGTCCAGGACGTCGATCGCGCGGCGGCGCTGCTGGTCGCGGCGGTGCAGCGGCTGCGCGGCGTCTTGCCGGCAGGCGCTCTCGAGCGGATCGCATGAGCGGCGACCCGATCCGCTATTCGGCGTCCGTCCGGGACCTGTTCGCGCGCCTGCCGGGCGCGCAGGCGCTGGCGCCGGGCCGCGGCACGGTCGTATCGGGCGAAGCGATGGCGCTCGATCGCGGGGCCTGGGTCCGGTTCGAGGCGCTGATCGAACAGGGCCGTGTCGTGGAATGCGTGTTCAGGGCCTGGGGCTGTCCGCACGTGCTGGCAGCGTCGGCCTGGGCCTGCGCTGAAATGCGGGGCCTTGCAGTCGACGCCGCCGACACCATCAATGCCAGACGCCTCGCGGAGGCGCTTGACGCGCCCGCCGGGAAAATGGGCCGCCTGCTGGTGGCCGAAGATGCGATGCATGCCCTGATTGCCGAAGCCCGTGCGGTACAATTGCGCTGAAACATGGCCATTACATTGACACCTGCCGCCGCTGACCGGGTCCGCCACTTCCTCGCGGAACGCGGGCAGGGCATCGGCTTGCGACTCGGCGTGCGCAAGACCGGCTGTTCCGGGTTTGCCTACGTGGTCAATTACGCCGACCAGGTCGAGGCCGGCGACCGCGTATTCGAGAGCCAGGGCGTGCGCGTCCTGGTCGATACGGCGAGCCTTGGCCTGATCGACGGCACCGAGGTCGATTTCGTCCGCCACGGGCTCAACGAAGCCTTTCGTTTCCGCAATCCGAACGTGCGCGGCGAATGCGGCTGCGGCGAGAGCTTCAGCGTCTGATTTTTCCTTTCGGGACGGGCACTTCCGCGCACGCGGCAATTGCCGCGAGCCGCCGCCGGGCGGTAGAATGCGCGGCCCGTACCGACCCCCCGACCACGCGAGGAACCCATGGCGGTTGAGCGAACCCTGTCCATCGTCAAGCCCGACGGCGTAGCCCGTAACCTGATCGGCGACGTCTACCGTCGCTTCGAAAACGCCGGCCTGCGCGTCATCGGGGCGCGGATGATGCACCTGACCCGCAGCCAGGCCGAGGGGTTCTATGCCGTGCACCGCGAACGGCCGTTCTTCCACGACCTGTGTGCGTACATGACCTCCGGCCCGGTGATGGTGCAGGTGCTCGAGGGCGAGTCCGCAGTCTCGCGCCACCGCGAGATCATGGGCGCGACCGACCCGAAGAAGGCCGCCCCGGGCACGATCCGCGCGGACCTCGCGACCAGCATCGAGGAAAACGTCGTGCACGGCTCCGACAGCGCCGAGAACGCGGCGCGCGAGATCGCCTACTTCTTCGCCGCAACCGCGCTGTGCGCCCGCACGCGCTGAATTGCCCGCCACGATGAGCGCCGTCCCCGGCGAACGTACCAACCTGCTCGGCCTGTCGCGGGCCGAGCTCGAGTCCTTCGTCGCGGGGCTCGGCGCCAAGCCGTTCCGCGCGCGCCAGCTGCTGAAATGGATCTACCGGCGGGGCGAATCCGACTTCGCGCGCATGACCGACCTGGCGAAGGACTTCCGCGCCAGGCTCGCGGACGTCGCCACGGTCAGCGTGCCGGAGATCGTGGCGGCAAAGACGGCGGCCGATGGCACCCGCAAGTGGCTGCTGCGCATGCCGGGGGCGAGCGCCGCGGAACAGGTGATCGAGACCGTGTTCATCCCGGAGCCCGGCCGCGGGACGTTGTGCATCTCGAGCCAGATCGGCTGCGCGATGGATTGTTCGTTCTGCGCTACCGGTGCGCAGGGCTTCAACCGCAACCTGACGGCTGCGGAGATCATCGGCCAGGTCTGGCTTGCGAACCGCGAGCTGGAGCGCGACCCGGACGGCCTGCGCATCATCAGCAACGTCGTGATGATGGGCATGGGCGAGCCGCTCGCCAACTACCGGAACGTATTGCCGGCGATGCGCCTCCTGATGGACGACCTGGGCTACGACCTGTCGCGCCGCCGCGTGACGCTCTCGACCTCGGGTCTGGTGCCCCAGATCTACCGGCTCGCGGAAGACTGCAATGTCGCGCTTGCGGTATCGCTGCATGCGCCGAACGACGCGCTGCGCGACACACTCGTGCCGATCAATCGCAAGCACCCGATCGCCGAACTGCTCGCCGCCTGCTGGCACTACCTCGAGCGCCAGAACGGCCGCAGCGTGACCTTCGAGTACACGATGCTGGACGGCGTCAACGACCAGCCGCAGCATGCGCGGGAACTTGCGCTGCTGCTGCGCGGTCATGATGCCAAGGTGAACCTCATTCCGTTCAACACGTTTCCGGGCACGAAGTACCGCCGTTCGCCTGCCGAGGCGATCCGCCGTTTTCGTGACCTGCTGGTGCAGGGAGGCGTCATGGCGACAGTACGAAGGACCCGCGGCGACGAGATCGATGCGGCCTGCGGGCAGTTGCGCGGGCAGGTGATGGACCGCACCCAGGTACGGCTCGGGAGCAAGCTGGTCCGGCTTGCGGTGCAGGCATGATCGGGCGGTGCGCGGCACTGGCTGCGGTCCTGCTGCTGGCCATGCCGGCGCAGGCGCAGGAGGAGGCTCCCGACCCGCTGCTCGAGGCCGGCCGGATCAATGCCCGGCTGGCGATGGAATACCTGAAGCGCGAGCAGTTGCAGGTCGCGCGCGAGAAGGTCGACAAGGCGCTGCTGCAGAATCCGAAGGATGTCAACGTCCAGCTCTCGGCCGGCGTTGTTTACGAGCGCCTGCACGACAAGAAGCGCGCCGAGAAGCACTTCCGCCAGGCGCTGAAGGCCGATGCGGACAGCCCCGAAGCCCAGAATGCGCTCGGCGCATTCCTGTGCCGCAATGGCCAGCACGACAAGGGCGAGGAGATGTTCCTGAAGGCGGCGCGCAACCAGACCTACCGGACGCCGGTGGTCGCCTACACCAACGCGGGTGTCTGCGCGCGCAGCGCCGGCGACTCCGAGCGCGCGGAACGCTACCTGCGCCAGGCCCTCAACGAGCACGTGGACTATCCGGAGACCTACGCGCAGCTGGCCGGCGTGATGTATGACCGCGGCAACTACCTGCAGGCGCGGGCATTCATCGAGCGATTCCTTGCGGTCTCGCCGGTCACGGCCGACGTGCTGCTGCTCGGCCACAAGATCGAGCTCGCCCTGAAGGACACCAAGGCGGCCGCGGTGTTCAGCGACCGGCTGCGCAAGGAATACCCGGACTCGGAACAGGTGCGCACGCTCGACAACATGGAACGCCGGAATTCCGGATGAATGCGCGCAGCAGCGGGTCTTCGCCGGGTGCGCGGTTGCGTGCCGCCCGGGAGGCCCGCGGCCTTTCGATCGAGGACGTCGGCGAACGCCTGCGGCTCAGTGCCGCCCTGGTACTGGCGATGGAACAGGACCGGCTTGCGTTGCTGGGCCCGCCGGTTTTCGCGCGTGGGCACCTGCGGAACTACGCGGTCCTGGTCGGCGCCCCGGAACAGGAGATCATGGCCGACTGCGATGTCGAAGTGGATGCGCAGCCGAGTTTCCTGCCGGCACTCGACCTGAAACCCCGGGTGCGCAGTCACGCGCGCTGGGCCTGGCCGGTCGCTGCGGTGGTGATGGCGATTGCGATCGTGGCGGCATTCTGGTGGTGGACGGCGGGTCCCTAGCTATGGACAAGAAACTGCAGGCCGTCCGCGGCATGAATGACCTGCTCGCGGACCAGATGCCCTATTGGCAACGGGTCGAGCGCGCGGCGCGCGAGTTGTTCGCGGACTACGGCTATCGCGAGATGCGGGTGCCGCTGCTCGAGCGTGCCGAGCTGTTCCAGCGCTCGATCGGGGAGCACACGGACATCGTCGAGAAGGAGATGTACACCTTCGAGGACCGCGGCGGCGACCTCCTGAGCCTGCGGCCGGAAGCGACCGCCGGCCTGGTGCGTGCCGCGATCGAGCATGGCCTGCTGCACAACCAGAAGCAGCGCCTGTGGACGTCCGGCCCGATGTTCCGCCACGAGCGCCCGCAAGCCGGGCGCTACCGCCAGTTCCACCAGATCGACTGCGAGGCCTTCGGGTACCCGGGGCCCGACATCGACGTCGAGCTGATCCAGGTGTCGGCGCGCCTCTGGCGCAAGCTCGGGCTGGGCGACGTGCGCCTGTCCGTGAATTCGCTCGGCACGCCGGAGTCGCGCAAGGCCTACCGCGCGACCCTCGTGGAGTACTTCGAAAAGCACCGCGCGGACCTCGACGGCGACAGCCTGCGGCGGCTCGGGGCAAACCCGCTCAGGATCCTGGATTCCAAGAACCCGGCGATGCGCGGGGTGATCGAGGATGCGCCGCTCCTGACCGACCACCTCGATGCCCAGTCGCGCGAGCATTTCGACCGGTTCCGCGAGCTGCTCGATGGCTGCGGCATCGCCTTCGAAGTGAATCCGCGGCTGGTGCGTGGCCTCGATTACTACACGCGCTCGGTCTTCGAGTGGACGACTGGCGCCCTCGGTGCGCAGGATGCCGTCTGTTCCGGCGGCCGCTATGATGGCCTGGTCGAACAGCTGGGGGGCGAGGCGACCCCGGCGATCGGATGGGCGCTCGGCATCGAGCGCATCGTGAGCCTGATGCAGGCAGCCGGCATTCCGGCGCCGGACTCGGCTCCCGCGGTATTCCTGGTGCTCTCTGGCGAGCGCGCGGAACGCGCGGGCTTCGCGCTGGCGGAGCGGTTGCGCGATGCGTTGCCGGGGCGTGGCGTGCTGGTGAACATGGACGGCGGCAGCTTCAAGGCGCAGTTGAAGCGCGCCGACAGGAGCGGCGCAGAGCTGGCCCTGATCATCGGCGATGACGAGGCCGCGCGCGGCGTCGCGGCGGTCAAGCAGCTGCGGGTTGGGACGGAACAGCAGGAATGCGCCTTCGACCGGCTGGCGGAGCGCATTGCCGCCCTGCTGCCGAAGAACTGAACGACGGGGATGTGCGATGGTCGATGAATACCTTTCAGAACGCGAACAGGCCGAGCAACTCCGGCACTGGCTGCGTGCGAACTGGATCTGGCTGCTCGCCGGCGTCGCGCTGACGCTCGGCGGCTATTACGGCTACCAGTGGTGGGAGGCGCGCCAGTCGTCCCGCTCGCTGGCGGCCGAACAGCGGTTTGCGGCGATGCTCGATGCGCTCGGCCGGAACCAGCGCGACGAAGGCGTGCGCATCGGCGGCGAAGTCACGGGCGAGTTCGCGGGCACGCCCTACGCGGACCAGGCGGCCCTCGTGCTGGCGCGGCTCGACGTCGAGGCCGGCGATTTTGCGAGCGCCGAGACCCGCCTGGCGGCCGTGGCCGCGGATTCCGACGACCCTGAACTGCGGCTCGTCGCGAACTTGCGGCTCGCGCGCGTGCAGCTGGCCGGGGGACGGCACGACGCTGCGATGGCGACGCTCGATGCCGCGAGCACGCCCGCCATCGAGCCGCGCATCGAGGAACTGCGCGGCGACGTGTGGCTGGCGCGCGGCAACCAGGCGGCGGCGCTCGAGTCGTATCGCAAGGCGCAGGCGGCGGCAGGCAGCGCGACTGCGGCCGAGGGACTGTTCGACGCGGAGCTCCTGGGACTGAAGATCAACGAGCTGGCCGCGGCAACGACGACGGCGACGGAGTAGGGCATGAACCGGATCATCTGGCTGATCGCCGCCGCGCTGCTCCTGGCCGGCTGCAGCAAGGAAAAAGAGGTTGCGCCGCCCGCCGAGCTGGTCGAGTTCGATGCCGTCATCAGCGTCAGGAAAGTGTGGAGCGCCGGCACCAAGGGCGGTGACGACGTGCTGCGCCTCGGGCTGCAGCCCGCGATCGAGGGAGAACGTGTGTACGTGGCCGGTCACGGCGGCGACGTCCAGGCGCTCGAGCTTGCGGGCGGACGCGGCTTGTGGCGCGCCTCGACCGGCCTCCCGCTGAGCGGCGGTCCCGGGGTGGGCGAGGGCGTGGTGGTCGCCGGCGCGTCGTCCGGCGAGGTCGTCGCGATCGACGCCCAGTCCGGCCAGGAACGCTGGCGCGTCGCGGTCGGCGGTGAAGTACTGGCGCCGCCCGCGGTCGGCGGCGGGCTGGCAATCGTCCGCACCGTGGACGGGCGCATTCGCGCGCTCCGGGTCGCCGACGGCACGGAAGCCTGGAATTACGAGCAGCCGGTGCCGCGCCTGACGCTGCGCGGCAACGGCGCGTCGGTGATCAGCGGCGACATGGTCCTCGCGGGCTTCGACAACGGCAAGGTCGTTGCGCTGTCGCTGGCGACCGGCGAGCTGCTGTGGACCACGACGGTGGCTCCCCCGCACGGGCGCACCGAAATCGAGCGCCTGGTGGACATCGACTCGCCGGTGCGCGTGGCCGGCCCGGACGTTTTTGTCGTGGGCTACCAGGGCCGCGTCGCGATGCTTGCGCTCGAGTCGGGCCAGATCTGGTGGGGGCGCGACCTGTCGAGCCACCGCGGCCTTGCCGCCGACAGCACCTATCTCTACGTGACGACGGCCGACAGCGCCGTCGTGGCGCTGCGCCGGCGCGACGGCACCGAGGTGTGGCGCCAGGACCAGCTGCTGCGGCGCTCGGTCACGGCGCCGGCGCTCGCGGGCGACATGCTGGTGGTCGCTGATTTCGACGGTTATCTGCACTGGCTCGACGCGGCCAGCGGCGAGATGCTGGCGCGCGCGAAGTCCGGCAGCGGCCGCATCGGCAATGCGCCACAGGCGGTGGGCGACCTGCTGCTGGTGCAGACCGATTCCGGCGAGGTCCAGGCCTGGCGCGCCGGCCCGCGCGGCTCGGGCTGAACCGCGGCCGGAACCGCATGCCATGCTTCCAGTCGTCGCCCTCGTCGGCCGGCCCAACGTCGGCAAGTCCACGCTGTTCAATGCCCTGACCGGCACGCGCGACGCGCTGGTTGCCGACATCCCCGGGCTCACGCGCGACCGCAAGTACGGTTACGGCCGGTCCGAGCCGCATCGCTTCATCGTCGTCGACACGGGCGGGCTGGTGGAAACGCCGCGCGGCGTGCTGCAGCTGATGGCGCAGCAAACCCGGCGCGCGATCGAGGAGGCCGACCACGTCGTGTTCCTGGTCGATGGCCAGAGCGGCCTCGATGCCTCCGACCGCTTCGTCGCCGACGTCCTGCGCAAGAGCGGCAAGCCGGTCACCGTCGCCGTCAACAAGTGCGAAGGACGCGATCCGGCGATCGCGGCGGCGGAGTTCCACGGCTTTGGATTCGGCGAACCGGTGGCGCTGTCGGCGGCCCATCGCCAGGGCATCGACGACCTGATGGAACAGGTGTTTGCCGGGCGGGCGCCGGTGGCGGCGGAGGAGGATGCGGCGGCGGATCGCGCGATCCGCGTCTGCGTCGTCGGGCGCCCGAATGTCGGCAAGTCGACCCTGATCAACCGCCTGCTCGGCGAAGAACGACTGATCACCTTCGACGAGCCGGGTACGACTCGCGACGCCGTGCACGTCCCCTTCGAGCGCGACGGCCAGCACTACGTGCTGATCGACACGGCGGGCGTCCGGCGCCGCTCGCGCGTCGAGGAAAAGCTGGAGCGATGGAGCGTCATCAAGACCTTGCAGGCGATCGACCGCTCCCACGTCGTGGTCGGCGTGCTGGATGCGCGCGAGACCATCTCGGAACAGGATGCAACCCTGCTCGGCATCGTTGCCGATCGCGGCCGGGCGCTGGTGATCGCGGTCAACAAATGGGACCACGTTGCGCCGCCGCAGCGCGACGAGATCCGCGCGCAACTCGACCTGCGGCTGCGTTTCCTCGATTTCGCGCCGCTGCACTTCATCTCCGCGCTGCATGGCAGCGGGGTCGGCGAGCTGATGGGCTCGGTGCGCGCCGCGCATGCCGCCGCCATGCGCGAGATGCCGACGCCCGAGCTGACTCGCGTGCTGGAAGCGGCGATGAAACAGCACCAGCCGCCGCTGGTGCGCGGGCGCCGCATCCGGCTGCGGTATGCGCACCAGGGCGGGCGCAATCCGCCGATCATCGTGATCCACGGGGCCCAGGCCGAGCGTACGCCCGAGGATTACCGCCGCTACCTGATGAACTGCTTCCGCCAGTCCTTCAAGCTGTTCGGCACGCCGGTGCGCGTGGATTTCCGCAGCGAGGACAACCCGTTTGCCGGGCGGCGCAACAAGCTGACGCCGCGCCAGCGGCGCACGCGCGACACCAAGGCCCGGCGGACCAAGCGCTGATCAATCCTGGCGGCTGATGACCCGCGCGCGCAGCCGCCCGCGCGAGAGTCGCGCCTCGATCTCGGTGCCTGCAGAAGCCTGGGCCGCATCCGTCACCACGCTCCCGTCGGCCACCACGGTGACGATGGCGTATCCGCGTGCGAGCGTCGCCAGCGGGCTGGTGGCGTGCAGCCCGCGCGCGGCGGATTCGAGCTTGGCGTTCGCGAGTGAAATCCGGTGCCGCAGCGCGGGCAGCATGCGCGCCCGGGCGTGCTCGATGCGCTGGGCCAGTGCCGCGATCCGTACCGCCGGCGAACGGCTCTCGAGTTCGGCTCGTTGCCGGGCGAGGCCCTGGCCGCGCGCCGCGACGGCGCGGCGCATCGCCGCGAGCGAGCGCGTCTGCAGCTCATCGAGCCGCTGCGTGTGCTGCGCGAGCTGCTGCGATGGATGCAGCGTGTCGAGCCGCCGGGCGGTGCGCGCGATCGTCTCCTGGCGCTGGCGCCAGCTGCGCAGCATCGCGCCGGCGAGGCGCCGCGCCGTCACGGCGAGCCCGGCGAGCCAGGCGGCGGCATCCGGTGCTGCGAGTTCGGCCGCGGCCGAGGGCGTCGGCGCACGCAGGTCGGCGACGAAATCGGCGATCGTGAAATCCACCTCGTGGCCGATGCCGCTGATGACCGGCAGTTCCATGTCCGCCAGCGTGCGGGCGAGCGATTCGTCGTTGAACGCCCAGAGATCCTCGAGCGAACCGCCGCCGCGCACCAGCAGCAGCACGTCCACCTCGGCACGGCGGTCGGCGAGCTCCAGCATCGCCGCGATCTCCCGGGCGGCCCCGGCACCCTGCACCGGCACCGGATAGACCAGCAGGCGCACGCCCGGGCAGCGCCGGGCGAGCACATGGAGCACATCCCGGAGCGCCGCCCCGGTCGGCGAGGTGACGATGCCGATGCGCCGCGGAAAGCGCGGCGGCGGGCGCTTGCGCGCGGCGTCGAACAGGCCTTCGCCGGCGAGCCGCAGCTTGAGCGCCTCGAAGCGCCGGCGCAGCTCGCCTTCTCCGGCCTCCTCCAGGTGGTCGGCGACCAGCTGGAAATCGCCGCGCGCCTCGTAGAGCCCGACGCGGGCCCGCAGCAGCACCTGCATGCCATCGCGCGGCTGGACCCGCGCCATGAGGTTGCGCTGCCGGAACATCGCGCAGCGGACCTGTGCGTCGGCGTCCTTGAGCGTGAAATACCAGTGGCCGGAGGCCGGGCGCGAGAAATTCGACAGTTCGCCGGTGATCCAGAGCGAGGGCAGGCCGGCCTCGAGCAGGCCGCGGGCCTCCCGGTTCAGGCGGCTGACCGTATAGACGTCCCGCAGCCCCTCGGTGCGGGTATCGCCCTCGCTGGAAATGGCCGACATGCCGCCATGCTAAGCGGGCAGACAAGGCAATCTCCACTGTCAACTGGCGCGCAGGCGACGTACAATGCGCCGCTTCATTCGGACTGCCCCCGGGATACCCGCCGATGCGCATCGTCCAGGAAGCACTCACCTTCGACGACGTCCTGCTCGTTCCGGCCTACTCGGACGTCCTGCCCCGCGAAGTGGACCTGACGACCCAGCTGACCCGTGGCATCCGCCTCAACCTGCCGTTCGTCTCGGCCGCGATGGACACCGTCACCGAGGCGCGCCTCGCGATCACGATCGCGCAGGAAGGCGGCATCGGCATCGTGCACCGGAACATGACCGCCGCGGCCCAGGCGCGCGAGGTTGCGCGCGTCAAGAAGCACGAGAGCGGGGTCATCAAGGACCCGATCACGATCCGTCCCGACGCCACGGTCCGCGACGTCATCGCGCTGACGCGGGCCAAGGGCATATCCGGCCTGCCGGTGACCGGCGACGACAACCTCGTGGTCGGGATCGTGACGCATCGCGACATCCGCTTCGAGGAGCAGCTGGACCTGCCGGTGTCCCGGGTCATGACACCGCGCGAAAAGCTGGTGACGGTGCGCGAGAACACGCCGCGCGAGGAAGTGCTGCAGCTGCTGCACCGCAACCGCATCGAGAAGGTGCTGGTGGTGGACGAGGGCGGGAGGCTGCGCGGCATGATCACCGTGCGCGACATCCAGAAAGCCCGAGACTTCCCGCGCGCCTGCAAGGACGAGCACAGCCGCCTGCGGGTCGGCGCCGCGGTCGGCACCGCACCCGACACGCTGGACCGCGTCGCAGAGCTCGCCGAGGCGGGCGTCGACGTCGTGATCGTGGACTCTGCGCACGGCCATTCGCGCGGCGTGCTCGCAACGATCGCGCGCATCAAGCAGGCGCATCCCCGGCTGCAGGTGATCGGCGGCAACATCGTCACCGTCGAGGCGGCGCGGGCGCTCGTGGACGCAGGCGTGGACGGCGTCAAGGTCGGCATCGGGCCCGGCTCGATCTGCACGACCCGCGTGGTCGCGGGCGTCGGCGTGCCGCAGATCACCGCGATCTCGACGGTTGCCGAAGCACTCGCAAAGTCCGACGTGCCCCTGATCTCCGACGGCGGCGTCCGCTATTCCGGCGACGTCGCCAAGGCGATCGCGGCCGGCGCGCATGCGGTGATGATCGGCGGCCTGTTCGCCGGCACCGAGGAATCGCCCGGCGAGGTCGAGCTCTACCAGGGCGGTTCCTACAAGTCCTATCGCGGCATGGGATCGCTCGGCGCGATGTCCCAGCGCCACGGCTCCAGCGACCGCTATTTCCAGGACACGGTCGAGGAACTCGAGAAGCTGGTGCCGGAAGGCGTGGAAGGCCGGGTGCCTTACAAGGGCAGCCTGGTGACGATCCTGCACCAGCTCGCGGGCGGCATCCGCGCGGCGATGGGCTATACCGGAAGCAAGGACATCGAGCAGATGCGGACCCGGCCGGTGTTCGTGCGCATCACCGGCGCCGGCGTGCGCGAGAGCCACGTCCACGACGTGACCATCACCAAAGAAGCGCCCAACTACCGGATCGGATGATGGCCGCACGCCTGCAGGCCGCCGCGGCCGACATCCATGCCCACCGGATCCTGATCCTCGATTTCGGCGCCCAGTACACGCAGCTGATCGCGCGCCGCGTGCGCGAGATCGGCGTCTATTGCGAGATCATGCCCTGGGACGCGAGCGGCGAGGCGGTCCGTGCCTTCGGCGCGCGCGGCATCATCCTGTCGGGCGGTCCCGAATCAGTCACCGACGCGAGCCCGCCGCGGGCGCCGGAGGTCGTGTTCCGGCTCGGCGTGCCGGTGCTCGGCATCTGCTACGGCATGCAGACGATGGCGGCGCAGCTCGGCGGCGGCGTCGCGCCGTCCACCCATCGCGAGTTCGGCTATGCCAAGGTGCGGCGCACGGCGCCGTCGCGCCTGCTGGATGGCATCGCCGACGAGGGCGCGGCGGATTCCGCCGTGCTCGACGTCTGGATGAGCCATGGAGACCGGGTCGAGACGCTGCCGCCCGGCTTCGCGGCCATTGCGGCGACGGCCAATGCGCCACTGGCGGCCATGGCGAACGAGGGCGCGCGATTCTACGGCGTGCAGTTCCACCCCGAGGTGACGCACACCCGTTCGGGCGCCGCGATCCTCGAGCGCTTCGTGCGCGAGATCTGCGGCTGCGACGCGCTCTGGGACGCCGGCAACATCGTCGCCGACGCCGTGGCGCGGATCCGCGAGCAGGTCGGTGCCGACAACGTGCTGCTGGCGCTGTCCGGCGGCGTCGATTCGTCCGTCGTCGCAGCGCTGCTGCATGAGGCCATCGGCGACCAGCTCACCTGCGTGTTCGTGGACCACGGCCTGCTGCGCCTCGGCGAGGGTGACCAGGTCATGGAGACCTTTGCCGCGCACATGGGCATCCGCGTGATCCGCGTCGACGCCGCCGAGCGCTTCTTCGCGGCGCTCGGCGACGAGGACGATCCGGAGCGCAAGCGCAAGATCATCGGCCGCTTGTTCATCGAGGTGTTCGAGGACGAGTCGAAAAAGCTCGAGGGCATCCGCTGGCTCGCACAGGGCACGATCTATCCCGACGTGATCGAGTCGGCAGGCAGCAAGACCGGCAAGGCCCATGTCATCAAGTCGCACCACAACGTCGGCGGGTTGCCGGAGCGCATGCACCTCAGGCTCCTCGAGCCGCTGCGCGAGTTGTTCAAGGACGAGGTCCGCCGCATCGGCCTGGAACTCGGGCTGCCGCGCGAGATGGTGTTCCGTCATCCGTTTCCGGGCCCGGGCCTCAGCGTGCGCATCCTCGGGCGCGTGTCGCACGAGGCGGCGGACCTGCTGCGCCGTGCGGATGCGATCTTTATCGAGGAGCTGCGCGCGCACGATCTTTACGACCGCGTCGCGCAGGCGATGGCGGTCTTCCTGCCGGTGCGCTCGGTCGCGGTGATGGGCGACGGGCGCCGCTATGACTGGGTCATTGCGCTGCGCGCCGTCGAGACCGTCGATTTCATGACCGCGCACTGGGCGCGGCTGCCGTATGAATTCCTCGACCACGTTGCGCGGCGCATCGTCAACGAGGTCAAGGGCGTGTCGCGCGTGGTCTACGACATCTCCGGCAAGCCGCCGGCGACGATCGAGTGGGAATAGCGGCAGTTTGCGCCGAATCCGGCTGTTTTGCCGAGAATCGCGATCATCGCCCGTGCGCGCAGCGGCAAAGCGTGGTTGCGCCCATCGATCGCAGGGACGCCGACGCAAGGCCATGGCCAGCGAGCGCGCGGATTCTCGCCGGCGCACCCCCATGCGCGCTCCGGCGCTACACTTGACGGCAGAAAAAATGGCTTTTGTCCGTACTATTCGCTGGAGCGAGCAGCATGTCACGGAGCAGTCGGGGAGACACTTGATGCGCGATTCAGTCCGATCTCTTGTCGCGGCCGCGCTGGCCTGCTGCGTGGTGTTGCTTGCGACGATCCCGGTCACGGGCTGCTCCGGCAAGCAGGACGGACCCCAGCCGGTCGGCACTGCGCCGGCTGCATCGGACGCTGCCGGCGAAGAACCCCTGCCGCCGCTCGCGTAAGAATCGGCGCTGCCCGAGGCGGTCCGCGCCGAGCTCAACGAGACCTTCAAGGGCGACCTCGACGAGATGGTCAAGCGCCGGCTCGTCCGCGTCGGCGTCGCATTCAACCGTACGCATTACTTCGTCGACCAGGGAGTGCAACGGGGCGGGGCCTACGAATACGGCAAGCTCATGGAGGACGAGCTGAACAAGCGACGGAAGACCGGCAACCTGAAGGTTGTGTTCTGGTTCGTGCCCTTGCCCCGCGACCAGCTGCTGCCGGCACTCGTGGACGGCAAAGTGGACCTGGTGGTGGCACAACTCACCGTGACCCCCGAGCGGGAAAAGCTCGTGGATTTCACGAACCCGACCCGCAGGAACGTCAGCGAGGTCGCGGTAACGGGTCCCGGCGCTCCGACGATCGCGTCGATCGATGACCTGGCCGGGCAGGAAATCTTCGTCCGGAAGTCCAGCAGCGATCGTCTGGCGGGATGGCTGTTGCTGCCTTGCGCAGCGTGGGTCGGTTTCGCGGCCGCGCTCAATTTCGCGTTGTGGAAGCTGAATTGAAGGCCAGCCGGCGCCGGCAGCCAACCGGATCGCGGATACGGCATGATGCAGGCCGCGATGATGTGCCGAGGATGGGGGGCTGACCGGATGGAATCGGGCCGCGACGAGAACTGGATGCGCCAGGCGCTGGCGCTCGCGGCGCGTGCCGAGGCGGAGGGGGAAGTCCCGGTCGGCGCGCTGGTCGTGCGCGACGAAAAGGTGCTGGGGGAGGGCTGGAACCAGCCGGTCGCATTGCGCGATCCGACCGCGCACGCGGAGATCCTGGCGATGCGCAATGCCGCGCAGAAGGCCGGCGACTACCGCCTCGGCGGCGCCACGCTCTACGTGACGCTCGAACCCTGCCCGATGTGCGCGGCGGCCATTGCCCACGCGCGCATCGCGCGCCTCGTCTTCGGCGCATGGGATCCCCGGCAGGGCGCCGCCGGCAGCGCGTTCAACCTGGTGACCGCGCCGGAACTGAATCACCGCGTCGATTCCTTTGGCGGCGTGCTGTCGGAGGAGTGCGGCGCGGTGCTGAAACGCTTCTTCGCCTCGCGGCGCAAGGGGACTGTTTAGGGGACTGTCCCCCCTTGGGGGACTGTCCCCTCTTGCCGAACCGCCACCGGCCGTCGATCCGGCGCCTCGGCGATCATCCACTTCAGCAGTTCGGCGTAAGTCTGGACGTTGCGCACGAAGCCGACCGGCTCCCAGCCACGCGCGTAGCCGCGGCGCGTGCGCGTGAACCAGCGCTCCTGCGCCAGCAGGGGCAGGGTCTCTCGCACCGCATCCCAGCTGTCCGGGTCCTTGCCGCGGAACTGCGCGAGCACCCGCGCGTCCTCGAGATGGCCGAAGCCGACGTTGTAGGCCGCGAGTGCCAGCCAGGTGCGGTCCGGTTCGCGGATGCGCTCCGGTATCGTCTGCTTGATCAGGCGCAGGTACCGTGCGCCGCCCAGGATGCTGTCGCGCGGATCGCTGCGGTCGCTGACGCCGACGCGCTGCGCGGTCTCGGCGGTGAGCATCATCAGTCCCCGCACGCCGGTCGGCGAGACCGCGGTCTCGTCCCAGCGCGATTCCTGGTAGCCGATGGCGGCGAGCAGGTGCCAGTCAATGCCGGTCTCCGCGGCTGCTTCCTCGAACCACGGCTGGTAGTGCGGCAGGCGCTCGCGCACGCCGCCGACGAAGCTGGCGGCGTCTACGCGGTCGAATCGCACCAGCGAGCGACGGTGCCGGTCGAGTATCTCCGCGAGCCTGCCGATCGACTCCAGTTCCGAAAAGTAGCGCTCGACCTGTGGCAGCAGGTCCGTGCTGCGGGGCGCAAGCCCCCAGGCGATGGCCTCCGCCTCCGCCAGCTTGAAGGCCGGGCGCAGTTCCGGATGGAAATGGCGGCCGAGCGAAAACTCGGTCGAGTCCGCGACCGTGACGTCGGCCTCGCCCCTGGCCACCTGCTCCAGCAGTTCCAGCTGATTGCTGCCTTCCACTTCCGTCCAGCGCAGCGCCGGCCATTCCTTTCCGAGGCGCGCAAGGCTGGCCGCGTGCGTCGAGTTCCGGATCACCACGATGCGCCGGCCGACGAGGTCCGCCGGCGTCTTTGGCAGCGGGTCCCGCAGCCGGTAGATGATGTACTGGTCGATCTGCTGGTAGGCGGGGCCGAACAGCGCCTGGCTGCGGCGTGAGTCGGTCACGATGATGCCGGCAGCGGCGACGTGCGCGCGATTGCGCAGCGCCGCATCGAGGGCCTCGGTGCCGGTGCCGGCAAAGCTCAACTCGAGCCGTACGCCGAGCCGCCGCGCAAAGCCCGCCGCCAGCTCGTATTCCGGGCCCTCCGGCCCGGCAGCGCCCTCGTAGTAAGCCAGCGGGCTGTTGCGCGTGACGACCTTGATGACGCCCTGCAGGCGGATCTGCTCAAACGTGCCCGGCATGCGCGAACAGGTGCCGATCATGAGCGACAGGACGACGATGGCGGGCACGCCGAAGCGGCTTCGTATGTCCCGCCGCGGTGGCGCGGGCTGCGCGGGCTCCGGCTGCATTCATGTAGAATACCGCCTCCGGTCAGGGCCGCCACGACGGCCGGCCGGAATCCCGCGCGGAGAGGTACCGAAGCGGTCATAACGGCGCGCACTCGAAATGCGATGGGGGCATTACCGCCCCACGTGGGTTCGAATCCCACCCTCTCCGCCATCCGACTCCTTCAGGCTTGCCGGGGCGGACAAACCTCGCTCGCGCCGTCGGAACTTACGCGCTCGCTCGGCTATCCGCCCCGGCAAGCCTGAAGGAGTCGGATGGCGGCCAGGCGTTGGTGGACGAGCACACCCGGGTTCGACAAGGCGCGCGCAGCGCGCCGAAGGACGGAGCCGCGTAGCGGCGACGGTCCCGAGCGGAGCGAGGGATGCGCGCAAAGCGCGCACAATCCCACCCTCTCCGCCAGTTTTCCCGCCGCTACACTAATCGACATGAGCGACCGTCCCGGCAGTTCGCCGGCCGAAATCCCCGCCCAGCGGCGCGAGACGCCGCTGCTGCGCTGGGTGTGGCGCTCCTATGTCCGCAATGCGCTGATTCCGCTCCTGGTCGTCGAACTGCTGCTGGTCGCCGTCTACCTCACGAGCCATGCCTGGTCCGCGAGCAAGAATGTGGCGGCGTTGCACGAGGTCGCCCGCGCGGAGCTGTCGCGGATCGCGGAAGACGAGTCCGAGATCATCGAACAGCAGCTGGGCCAGGTGGCGACGCTCACGGAGCTGCTGCGGCGCCAGGCCGAGGTCGCGCTCGTGACGCCGGCGGTGCGGCCCGGCGAGCGCGCGCGCCTGCGGCTGCAGCCGAGCGGCGCGCTGACCACCCATCGCGACGACGGCGGCGCGGCCGTGTTCTATTCGGCGGCGACGGCCAAGGGACCGGCGGAGTACGACAAACTCGAGCGCCTCGCCGCCATCGATCCGCTGCTGCGCGATGTCACGCTCGCCAATCCGCTGATCGTGCAGGCCTACCTCAACACGCACGACTCGATGAACCGGATCTGGCCGTGGTTTGACGCCGCGGCGCAGTACGACCCGGACATGGTCATCCCGGAATTCAATTTCTATTACGACGCGGATGCGCAGCGCAATCCGTCGCGCGCCGTGGTCTGGACCGACGCCTACGTCGATCCGGCGGGCAAGGGCTGGCTGGTTTCGGCGATCGCGCCGGTGTATCGCGGCGAGTTCCTCGAGGCCGTGGTCGGCGCGGATGTCACGATCGACCGGATCGTCGCCGGCGTCCTGAACAAGGAGATTCCGTGGCAGGGCTTCGTGCTGCTGATCGGAAAGTCCGGC
Organism: Steroidobacteraceae bacterium; assembly: GCA_050179155.1. Taxonomy (GTDB): domain Bacteria; phylum Pseudomonadota; class Gammaproteobacteria; order Steroidobacterales; family Steroidobacteraceae; genus SCUD01. Next base: position 12,464 of record JBFXFJ010000014.1, on the reverse strand, counting down.
ACGCTGCTGGCGCTGCCGCCGCAGGGCGAAAAGCTGTTCGCACTGAAGGAATTGACCGCGCACGACTATGTCGACGTGATCCGCGCCGATACCTTCAAGCCGGAGGCGTTCAACATCTTCCGTCGCGCTGATCTCGCGGTGATCGGCAACCTGCTGCAGGCACAGCCGGGCGGCGTCAGCCGCCTCGACGGGCCGGAACCGCACCTGGTGGCCTGGAAGACCATCCCCTCCGTGGGCTGGACGCTGATGAGCCTCGTTTCGGAGGAGGCGGTGGCCGGGCAATCGCGCGCGCTGGCCGACGACCTCGCGGTGATCGGCTGGGTCATGCTGGCCGGTCTCGCGGGCTTCTATCTGGTTTTCTTCACGTTCCTGTACCGGCGCGCGCGGGTCGTCAGCCGCTCGATCTCGGAGCCGCTGTCGCAGATCGAACGCATGGCGCATCGCATCGCGGTCGGCGATTACGAGCATGCGCTGCCGGAGTTCGGCGTCAGCGAGTTCCGCCATACCGTCGGCGAACTGAGGCACATGGGCCGGCTGCTGGGTGATTCGAACCGGGCGCGCGAGGCGGCCGAAGCGCGCCTGACGGAGCAAAACCAGGAGCTGTCGACCATCCTGTCGCTGTCGCCGGACGGACTCGTCTCGTTCGACGCGCATGGCGTCGTCACGGAAACCAACCCGGCATTCCTCGTGTTGACCGGCTGGAGGCGCGAGGACCTCATCGGGCGGACCCGCCCGGATTTCTGGGCGCGCCTCGGCGAACTCGGCGCGACCGGCGAGCCGCAGGCAGGGGTCGCCTCGATCCTGCGTCTGCAGCGGCCGCGGCCGGCCGTGCTCGAATGCCGCGTCGTCGGCGCCGCGGGCGGCGCGCAGGTCGCATACTTCCGCGACATCACGCGCGCCGACGAACTGGACCGCACCAAAAGCCATTTCCTCGCGACTGCCGCGCACGAGCTGCGCACGCCGATCGCGGTCATCACGGGCTACACCGAGTTCCTGCAGGCGAGCGATCCGCCGGCGCCGGAACGCGGCGAGATCCTGGCGACGATGCGCCGCCACGGCGATCAGATCACGGGCATCGTCACCGAACTGCTGGACCTGGCGCGCATCGAGGCGCGCGCGGGGCGTGACTTCACGATGATCTGCCAGCCGCTCGCGCCGGCGGTGCGGCGCTTCGTCGAGACCTTCCGGCTCGGCGACGATGCGCGCGTGCCGCAGATGACCGGCGACATCGCCGGGGCCGAGGCATTCGTCGACGCGGACAAGTTCTGCCAGGCCCTCGGTAACGTGCTGTCGAATGCCTGCAAGTATTCCGCGAAAGGATCACCGGTGTTCGTGCGACTGGTGGCGAGCGCCGATGAAGTCGGCGTCGAGGTGCGCGACCAGGGCGGGGGGATGGACGAGGAAGTCGTCCAGCGGATCTTCGACCGTTTCTACCGCGGCGAGTCGGCGGCCGGCGTTCCGGGCAGCGGGCTCGGCATGAGCATTGTCAAGGAGGTCATGGACATCCACGGCGGCCGCATCGAGATCTCGAGCAAGCCGCTGCAGGGAACGACGGTGACGCTCTGGCTGCCGCGCGCGGCGCCGCGCGGTTGACGACCCCGGGAGGCGACCTTACGATGCCCGGCCCGGCATTTTCGATGGTGGCTCGCGCCGGTTCCTCCGCGACGATCAGTCGTGAACCCCGCCAGGCCCGGAAGGGAGCAACGGTAGCGGCGGCATCGGGTGCCGGAGGGGTGCTGGCGCGGGCCGCCTCCATTGCCCGGCGGGAGTCGCGATGATTTCAGGCTGGCGGATACGGCACTCATGAGTTATCTGGTCCTCGCGCGGAAATGGCGGCCACGCAGCTTCGCGGAGCTCGTCGGGCAGGAGCACGTGCGCCAGGCGCTGGTCAACGCGCTCGATTCCGGGCGCATTCACCATGCATTCCTGTTCACCGGCACGCGCGGCGTCGGCAAGACGACCATCGCGCGCATCCTCGCAAAGTCGCTGAACTGCGAGAAGGGGGTCGGCTCCACGCCCTGCGGCGAGTGCAGCACCTGCCGCGAAGTCGACGAGGGCCGCTTCGTCGACCTGATCGAAGTCGACGCCGCGTCGCGCACCAAGGTCGACGACACGCGCGAGCTGCTGGAGAACGTCCAGTACCTGCCGACGCGCGGCCGCTACAAGGTGTACCTCATCGACGAAGTGCACATGCTGTCGAGCCATTCGTTCAACGCGCTGCTGAAGACGCTCGAGGAGCCGCCGCCGCACGTCAAGTTCCTGCTGGCGACCACCGACCCGCAGAAGCTGCCGGTCACGGTGCTGTCGCGCTGCCTGCAGTTCAACCTGAAGCGGCTGCCGGTCGCGCTGATCGCCGCGCGCCTGCAGCAGATCCTGCAGGCCGAGGGCGTGGCCTTCGAGCCGGCAGCGGTGGCGCTGCTGTCGCGCGCGGCCGATGGCAGCCTGCGCGATGCGCTGTCGCTGCTCGACCAGATGCTGGCGTTCGGCGGCGGGCGCGTCACCGAGGCCGACGCGCGCGCCATGCTCGGCACCGTGGACCGCCAGCAGGTCGTGCACGTGGTCGAGCGCCTCGCCGCGCGTGATGCCCGCGGCCTGATCGCCGCGATTGCCGCGATCGACGAGTTCGCGCCGGACTACGGGCAGCTGCTCGACGAGATCGCGGCGCTGTTGCAGAAGGTCGCGCTGCGCCAGGCCGTGACCGACCTTCCCGAGGATGAGATGTATTCCACCGAGCTGCTTACGGGGCTGGCCGCGACGATGCCTGCGGAGGATCTGCAGCTGGGATTTCAGATTGCAATCCTCGGCCGCCGCGACCTGGAACTGGCGCCGGACCCGCGCACCGGCATCGAGATGACGCTGTTGCGCATGCTCGCGTTCCGCCCGGCCGACGCGACCGGCAGCGCGCGCGCCCCGGGCGTGGCGCGGACCGCACCGGCGCCGGCGGAACCGGCGCCGCGCGCCTCGCCGCTGGCTCCGGGATCCGCCGGATGGCCCGACCTGCTCGCGCGCCTCGAACTGGCGGGCGCCGCCCGGCAGCTCGCCGGCAACCTCCAGTTGCTGGAACGCGACGGCAACCGGTTCCGGTTCCTGCTCGATGCGCGCGCACAGTCGATGCACACGCGCCAGCAGGAGGAGCGGCTGTCGCAGGCGCTCGAACGCCTGGTCGGCGCGCCGGTATCGATCGAGATCGAACTGGGCAGCGCCAGCGACACGCCGGCGCGCCGCGAGGAGCAGGCCCGGGACGAGCGCCTCGAGCAGGCCCGCGCGTCACTCGAACGCGACCCCAAGGTCCAGGCGCTGCGCGACCGGTTCGGCGCCGTGTTGCAGCCGGATTCGATCAAGCCGGTCGGGTAGAATGCGGCCATGAAACCGAATCTCGGGCAGCTCATGCGCCAGGCGCAGCAGCTGCAGGCCAACATGCAGAAGGCCCAGGAACAGCTGGGTTCGCTCGAAGTGACCGGCGAATCCGGCGGCGGCATGGTCAAGGTCGTCATGAACGGGCGGCACGAAGTGCGGCGCGTGCAGATCGACCCCACGGTCGCGGGCGATGACCGCGAGATGCTGGAAGACCTGATTGCGGCGGCCTGCAATGACGCGACTCGTCGCGTCGCCGAAGCGGTGCAGCAGCACATGGCCGGCGCGATGGGCGGGATGCAGCTGCCACCGGGCATGAAGCTGCCGTTCTGACGGCGGCCGTGCCGTGAAGTACTCCCCGGGCCTGAATCGTCTGATCGAGGCGCTGCGCGTGCTGCCGGGCGTCGGGCCGAAATCCGCGCAGCGCATGGCGTTCCATCTGCTCGAGCGCAACCGCGACGGTGGCCGCGCGCTGGCGCGGGCGCTCGAGGAAGCCACTGCGAATGTCGTGCACTGCCGCCGCTGCCGCATGCTGACGGACGGCGAGCTGTGCGAGATCTGCGCCGCACCCCGCCGCGACGCCGCCACGCTGTGCATCGTCGAGTCGCCCGCCGACGTGGTCGCAGTCGAGCAGTCCGGAGGGTATGGCGGCCGCTATTTCGTGCTGATGGGGCACCTGTCGCCGCTCGACGGCATCGGACCCGAGCAACTGGGGCTCGACCGGCTCGAGGCGCTGCTCGACGAAGGCGAAGTGCGCGAAGTCATCCTCGCGACCAATCCCACGGTCGAGGGCGAGGCCACCGCGCACTTCATCGGCGAGATGGTCACGCGGCGCGGCATCCGCGCATCGCGGATCGCCCACGGCGTGCCGGTCGGCGGCGAACTCGAGTACGTCGACGGCGGCACGCTGGCGCACGCGCTCGCCGGACGCCAGCTCATCGCCTGATCCACGGCGCGCGCTGCGCCATCTCCTCTGCCAGGTCGAGCAGCCGGCGATAGCTCGCGAGCCGTCGTGCCGGAATGCGCCCTTCGTCCACCGCGGCCGCAACGGCGCAGCCGGGTTCCCGGCGGTGCCGGCAGTCCTGGAACCGGCAGCCGGGGGCAACCGCCGCGATCTCGCGGAATCCGCCGGCGAGATCGCGCGGCGCCGGCAGCGGCGGCGAGAAATCGCGTACGCCCGGCGAGTCGATCAATTCGCCGCCGGTCGGAAGCCCGTACAGCGAGGATGTGCTGGTCGTGTGCCGGCCGAGTTCGGTGGCGCGCGACACCTCCTCGACCCGCGCCTCGACGCCGGGCACGAGGCGGTTGATCAGCGAACTCTTGCCGACACCGGATTGTCCGACCAGGACGCTGGTTTCACCGTCCAGTCGCGCCGTGAGTTCGGCGATGCCGTCGGCCGCGCGCTTGCTGGCCCGTACCACCGGATAGCCGATGCGGACATATTCGTCGAGCGTCGCGGCGAGCGTGCCGGACGGGTCGTCCAGATCGCTCTTGTTGGCAACAATGCAGGCCTTGAGGCCCGCCCATTCCGCAGCGGCGAGATAGCGGTCGCAGAGGCCGAAGTCTGCGGCGGGCACCGGCGCGACGACGACGATGAGCTGCGTGAGGTTCGCTGCGACGGGTTCTGTCTCGCCGCGCAGGTTGAGCCGCGCGAGCACGGTTGCGCGCGGCCGGACTTCCGTGATCCGGCCGGCGGCACCTTCGCCGCGCGCGCGCACCCAGCGCACGCGGTCGCCGCAAACGACCGAGAGCCGGCGCCCCTCGAGCCGGCAGGGAACGGTCCGGCCGGCGTCATCCTGCACGATGGCATCGCGGCCGTGGCTCGCGATGACGCGGCCGTCCTGCGCCGGGACCGGATCCGGTTCCTGTTTCACGCGCGGCGACCGGCGGTCAGGCGCACGATGCGCAGGAGCGCCGGCGGATGCGAGGCGTGGAATGCGGTGTAAAGCGGATCCGGTGTCAGCGTCGCCGCGTTGTCGCGATACAGCTTGACCAGCGCTTCCGCCAGCGCGCGCGCATCGGCATGTCGTGCGGCGTATTCATCGGCGGCGTACTCGTGCCTGCGGGAGATCCAGGCGGAGAGGGGTCCGAGCGGCAGCAGGTACACCGGGGCGGCCAGCGCAAACAACAGGAGCAGCGTGTGCGGGCCGCCCGCCGCGACGCCGAGCGCAGGCTGGAACCAGGGCGCCTTTGCAAGCCAGGCAAGGACCGCGAAACCGGCGAATGCCGCGGCGAGCGAAGCGACGATGCGCCAGGCGACGTGACGCAGCCGGAAATGGCCGAGCTCGTGCGCGAGCACCGCCTGCACCTCGGCCGGCGCCAGCGCCGCGAGCAGCGTGTCGAAGAAAACGATGCGCTTGGCGCGACCAAGCCCGGTGAAATAGGCGTTGCCGTGGCTGCTGCGCCGTGACCCGTCCATGACCATGACGCCGCGCGGTTCGAAGCCGCAATCCCGCGCAAGCGACTCGACTGCCTCACGCATCGGGCCGTTCTCGAGCTCGCGGAAGCGGTTGAAGAGCGGGGCGATCAGCCTGGGCCAGGCCCAGCTGAGCAGGATGGAGAACAGCGCCCACGCGGCCCAGGCCCAGAGCCACCAGCGGTCGCCGGCCCGCGGCATCAGCCAGAGCAGCAGCGCGACCAGCGGCAGCATCAGGCAGGCCGCGATGACCAGACCCTTCAGCAGGTCGAGCGCGAACAGGCCCGGCGTCGTGCGATTGAAGCCGAACCGCGATTCGATCCGGAAAGTGCTCCAGATCTCGAATGGCAGGCCGGCCAGCATCAGGACGAGGCCGGTCGCGCCGACGGTGGCGACGCCCCGGGCAAGACCGGTGAAACCCAGCCACCCGGTCCAGGCATCGATCGCCGCGATGCCGCCCGCGATCGTCAGCAAGAGGAGCAGCACCGCGCCTGCGACCAGATGCAGGGCTTCGTTACGCGCGCGCGCGATCGTGTAATCGGCAGCCCGGGCATGCTGTTCCGGCGTGACGGCGCCTGCAAACGGCTCGGGCACGCGGTCGCGGTGCGTGCGCACGGCGCGGACCTGGCGCCGCAACAGCCACAGCCGCAGCACCAGACCGGCAGCGAGCAGGACGATGAACAAGACGGTGAAGGAGTGCATGGGTGCGGGCGAGCGGCACTCTAGCCTCTGGTAAGATCGGCGGCAACATGACGCGCGATGACCGCCTGATCTGGATCGACCTCGAAATGACGGGACTGGTTCCCGAAAACGACCGCATCATCGAGATCGCGACGGTCGTGACCGACGCCGAGCTCGTGGTCATCGCCGAAGGCCCGGTGATCGCCGTGCGCCAGCCCGATTCGTTGCTTGCCGCGATGGATGAGTGGAATACGCGCACGCACGGCGCTTCGGGCCTCGTAGCGCGCGTGCGTGCCAGCGCCGACGACGAGGCGTCGGCCGAACGCGAGACGCTGGCATTCCTGGCGCAGCACGTCGATGCCGGGCGCTCGCCGATGTGCGGCAACAGTGTCTGCCAGGACCGACGTTTCCTGGCGCGCTGGATGCCGGCGCTCGAAAAATATTTCCACTACCGCAACGTGGACGTCAGCACCATCAAGGAACTGGCGCGGCGCTGGGCGCCGGAAGTCCTGGCGGGCGTGGCCAAGGAGTCGAAGCACACTGCGCTCGCGGACGTCCACGAGTCGATCGGGGAACTGCGCCACTACCGGGCGAGCCTGCTGGCCGCGCCATGGAACGCGCCGCGCAGTCCTTGACCGGCGCACCGCTGTGGCATGCCGGCGGCTGCCATTGCGGCCGCGTCCGCATCGAGGCCCTCGCGCCGCCCGACTTCCAGGTGCTCGACTGCAACTGCTCGATGTGCGCGTGCTCCGGCTACCTGCACCTGATCGTCACGAAGGAACAGTTCCGGCTCCTGGCAGGAGAAAGCGACCTTGTCGAGTACCGGTTCGGTACGCGTACTGCCCGCCACCTGTTCTGCCGCCACTGCGGCGTGAAATCCTTCTACGTCCCGCGCTCACATCCCGACGGCTACAGCGTCAACGCCCGCTGTCTTGATCCATCGACGATCACTTCAATGAATATCCGGCCGTTTGACGGTCGGGACTGGGAAACGGCACACCAAGGCCTGTCGGCGCCCTAGCGGGCCGGGCGGGGTCCCGAGCGAGTGACTAAGTTCCGGCGGAACGAGCGAGGGATTCCCCGCCCGGCCCGCCAGGGCGCCCGCTACGGCTTCTTGCCGCCGTTCGCCAGGAACAGCCACGTCTCGACGACCGTATCCGGATTCAGCGAAAGGCTGTCGATGCCCTCATCGACCAGCCAACGCGCGAGATCCGGGTGATCCGACGGGCCCTGGCCGCAGATCCCGATGTACTTACCCGCCTCGCGGCAGGCCTTGATGGCCATCGACAGCAGCGCCTTCACGGCGGGATCGCGCTCGTCGAACAGGCTGGCCACGATCGCGGAGTCGCGGTCGAGCCCGAGCGTGAGCTGCGTCATGTCGTTCGACCCGATTGACATGCCGTCGAAGTGATCGAGGAACTCGCGCGCGAGCAGCGCATTCGTCGGCAGCTCGCACATCATGATGACTTTCAGGCCGTCCACGCCGCGCTTGAGCCCGTGTTGCGCGAGCAGCTCGACGACGCGCCGGCCTTCCGCGACCGTGCGCACGAATGGCACCATCACCTGCACGTTGGCAAGCCCCATGTCGTTGCGCACGCGGCACAGCGCCCGGCACTCGAGCTCGAAGCACTTCTCGAAGGCGGCATCCGTATAGCGCGAAGCGCCGCGGAAGCCCAGCATGGGGTTCTCTTCGTGCGGTTCGTACTGGCGCCCGCCGATCAGGTTGGCGTACTCGTTCGACTTGAAATCCGACAGGCGCACGATCACCGGTTGCGGCGCGAATGCGGCCGCGATACTCGCGATGCCCTCGGCGAGTTTCCCGACGAAGAAGGACACCGGATCCTCGTACCCGGCCATCTGCCGGCGGATCTGCTCCTTGAGCAGCGGCTCCTGCGTCGCGAACTCGAGCAGCGCGCGCGGATGCACGCCGATCATGCGATTGATGATGAACTCGAGGCGGGCGAGGCCGACGCCGTGGTTCGGGATCGACGCAAAATCGAAGGCGCGGTCGGGGTTGCCGACATTCATCATGATCCGGACCGGCGGTTCTGGCAGGGCGTCGAGCTCGATCTGCTGTTGCTCGAAATCCAGCCGGCCCTCGTAGATGACGCCGGTGTCGCCCTCGGCGCAGGAGACGGTCACCGGATCGCCGTCCCTGATCGCCGTGGTCGCGTCGCCGCAGCCGACGACCGCCGGCACGCCGAGTTCGCGGGCAATGATGGCGGCGTGGCAGGTGCGCCCGCCGCGGTTGGTCACGATGGCGGCGGCGCGCTTCATCACCGGCTCCCAGTCCGGGTCGGTCATGTCGGAAACCAGCACGTCGCCGGGCTGGACCCGCGACATCTCGCGCGCATGGGTGATGATGCGGGCCGGGCCCGCGCCGATGCGCTGGCCGATCGCGCGGCCGCTGGTCAGCTTGCGCGAGCGCTGCTTCAGCGTATAGCGCAGGATCGAACGGCCGGCGCGGCTCTGCACGGTTTCCGGCCGCGCCTGCAGCACGAAGAGTTCGCCCGTCCCGCCGTCCTTGCCCCATTCGATGTCCATCGCGCAGCCGTAGTGCGACTCGATGGTGAGCGCCTGGCGCGCAAGCTCCTCCACGTCGGCGTCGCTGATGCAGAAGCGGGCGCGGTCAGCGGCCGGAACGTCCTCGGTCGCGGTCCATCGCCCGGGTCCCGGGTCCGGCGCATAGACCATGCGCGTGGCCTTGGAGCCGAGGTTGCGCCGGATGACCGCCATGCGGCCGGCGCGGAGCGCGGGCTTGTACACGTAGAACTCGTCGGGATTCACCGCGCCCTGCACGACCAGTTCGCCCAGACCCCAGGACGCGGTGATGAACACGGCGTCGCGGAAGCCGGACTCCGTGTCGAGCGTGAACATCACGCCGCTCGCGCCGGTGCCGCTCTGTACCATGTGCTGGACGCCCACCGAGATCGCGACCTTGCCGTGGTCGAAGCCCTGGTGAACGCGGTAGGCGATTGCGCGGTCGTTGTAGAGCGACGCATAGACGAGGTGCATCGCCGCGAGCACGGCCTGCGGGCCGCGCACGTTCAGGATCGTCTCCTGCTGGCCGGCGAACGAGGCGCCCGGCAGGTCCTCCGCGGTCGCCGAAGACCGCACCGCGACCGCGGAGCCGCTCTCGCCGAAAAGCGAGGCGCAGGCCGCGAGCACCTCCCGTTCAAGTTGCGGCGAAAACGGCGTTTCCAGGATCCAGCCGCGGATGCGGTTGCCGATGTCCGCGAGCCGCACGACATCGTCGACATCGAGCCCTGCGAGTTCACCGGCGATCCGCGCGCCGAGCCCGTCCCGCGCGAGGAAGTCGCGGTAAGCCTGCGCGGTGGTCGCAAATCCGTCCGGAACGCGCACGCCCGCCTGGCCGAGGCGGCCGATCATCTCGCCGAGCGAGGCGTTCTTGCCGCCCACCGACTCGATGTCCTTGATGCCGAGGCGCCCGAATGGAATTGTGTAACCGGTCACGCCCGCTCCTCGGTAACCCGGCACCTGCTACGATCGGCCGCGCGGCGTGCCGCTTCGCGGGGTGTCCCGGCCAATGGAAATTCCGTCATGAGACAGCGACGAACCGTCTTCTTCGTGTCCGACCAGACCGGCGTCACTGCAGAGACGATGGGACACAGTCTGCTGACGCAGTTCGACGGCATGGAGTTCAGGCCGGTCACTTTGCCATTCATCACCACGCTTGACAAGGCGCGCGAGGCGGTCGCGAAGATCGATCAGGCGGGACGCGAGGAGGGCACGCGGCCGATCGTTTTTGCGACGCTCGTCAACAATGACGTGCGCGACGCGCTGCAACGCGCCGAATGCCTGTTCCTTGATTTCTTCGACGCATTTCTCGGTCCGCTCGAGAGGGAACTGGGCGAGCAGTCGGCGCACGTGCTCGGCCGCGCGCACGGCATGGCCGACATCACCGCCTACACGATGCGCATCAATGCGACCAACTTCGCGCTGGCCAACGACGACGGCGCCCAGACCCGCGACTACGACCGCGCCGACGTGATCCTGCTCGGCGTCTCGCGCTCCGGGAAGACGCCGACCTGCGTTTACATGGCGCTGCAATACGGCGCTTTTGCAGCCAATTACCCGCTGACCGAGGACGATCTCGACGGCGTGCGACTGCCCGCGGTCGTCGAGCCGTACCGGCGCAAGCTGTTCGGCCTCACGATCGAGCCCGGCCGCCTGCAGCAGATCCGCCAGGAGCGCCGGCCCGACAGCCGCTACGCGTCGGCGCAGCAGTGCGCCTTCGAGGTGCGCGCGGCCGAGCAGCTGTTCGAGCGCCACGGCGTCCCGTACCTTGAAACGACCGACACTTCAATCGAGGAGATCGCGAGCCGCGTGCTCGAGCGCCTGGCGATCCCGCGCCGCGTGCGGCCGTGACGGATTCGTGACAAACAGCACGATTCGCGCGGGAAAAGCCGGAATATCCGTGTGATATAGTCAAATCCATGGTCTCGGACGAGCTCTGCACAGTGTCCTGGCGCGCACGGCCGCGATCCTTCGTGAGCCTGATGACACTCTATGAGAGCAATTTCATCCGCCTCGGCTGGCTGGTGCCCGACCTGAAGCGCCTCCGCGGATCGGTGACTTCGCGGGTGCGGGGCGAACCCGCGCTCGAACTGTCGGTCATCGAACAGTGCCGTTACACGACGACGCTCGGCATGACCTACCTGCTGGGTGACGAACGCCTGCCCGAACTCGAAATCCGCGTCTATCACGACGCGCGCCTCGCCGAGGCCTGTGGCACGGCGGCCGATCCCGCGCATCCGCGGCTGCGGCGCCTGGCCAGCGAAATCGCGCGCGAGCACGGCCGGCGCTGGTCCTGCAACATGCTGCTGAACAAGTGGCTGGAGTACTGCGCCGGCAACGGGCACCGCTTCGCGCTGCCCGCGGCCTGAGCGACGCCCATGGCCGTCATGCTTCCCGACAAGTGGTCGCAGCTGAAGCTGCCGTCGATCGGCAAGCCGGATCCGGCCGAGCAGGAGCGGCTGCTCAAGCTTTTCTGGAACCGCGCCGAGCTCAAGAAGGAACTGCAGGGTCTCGACGACCAGCTGCACAATCTCCGCAACAAGCTGAAGCAGCAGGAGAACGCCAACAGCCGTCTGCAGCAGCAGCTCGAGCAGCTCGAGATGCTGCTCGGCAATCCGGAGCGCGGATTCGACGCGCTGGTGCACTTCGGACTGAAGGCGCTGTGGCGGGCCTGCCGCGAGCAACTCGATCGATTCGCGTCCGAACTCAAGCGCGACCGCCAGGACGCGCAGCGCAAGCAGCAGCTCGCGGAATTCCAGCAGGATCGTTCGGAGCGGCTGAAGGTTGCCGACGAGCGCCTGCGACAGGCCCAGGAAGTCGCCGACGCGGAACGCGAGCGGCTGCGCCAGCGCGACGAGCGCATGGCGAAGCTGAAGGGCTTCTGGCATTACTTCAAGCGCCGCGACCTGGCGGCCGAGATTCTCGCCCAGCGCCAGCGCTGCGTGGTCGCCGAGCGCCAGCTGGCGGACATGCGCGAATCGCACCGCACGGTCGAGAAGGAGCCGTGGCCGGAGTTCCCGGGACTCACGATCGAGGGCCGCCGGTCGGTCAACCTGGCAGTGATCGCCTATGCGCAGCTCCTCTACGCGAAGCTCGCAGTCTCGGGCCTGGCGATGGACTCGCGGCTCGCGAACAACCGCAGCGTCGAGACCGCCAGGCACGGCAGCCTCGACGCCTGCCTGACGCGCATCCGCGAGATCGCGTCGGCGCTGGCCCAGGTGCGCTCGACCGAAGGGGTGATCGCCGAGATCAAGGCGCGGGGTGAGAAGATGGCAAAGGGCGCCACCTGGCGCAACGCCACGGAGACGGTCCCGCAGCCAGCTTCACTGCCGCCGGCGGCGACCGGCGGCGTGCCGGACGCGAACGTCCTGGTCGACGACTACTGGGACGTCTACAAGGTGCTGCTGCGTTAAGAGGGGACAGTCCGCCTTTTCCTCCGGAAAAGGGGACAGTCCCCGGGTGCGTCCCCTCTAGC
>JBFXFJ010000013.1:0-63696 GCA_050179155.1 Steroidobacteraceae bacterium | reverse complement strand
GCCTGTCGTCATTCGGCTACCTGAAGCACTTCCCGGTGGATTTCCTGAAGATCGACGGCAGCTTCGTCAAGGGCGTGCTGCACGACCCGATCGACCGCGAGATGGTGCGCTCGATCAACGAGATCGGACACCTGACCGGCAAGCAGACCATCGCCGAGTGGGCCGAGAATGCCGAGATCATCGAGGTGCTGCGCGGGCTCGGCGTGGACTACGCGCAAGGCTACGGCGTGTCGCAGCCGCAGCGGGTGCAGCGGGCAGCGATCGCGTAGCGGATTGCCGCGCGCCCTAGAATTCCAGACGCTGGCTCTCGAGGTATTCGTCGTAGCTGCCGGTGAAGTCGGCGAATCTGCCATCGGGCTTCAGTTCGATCATCCGGGTGGCGAGGGCGCCGACGAACTCACGGTCGTGTGAAACGAAGACTAGCGTGCCCGGATACTTCTCGAGGCCAATCTGGAGCGACTCGATGGTCTCCATGTCCATGTGATTCGTCGGTTCATCCAGCAGCATCACGTTCGGTCGCGTCAACATGAGCTTGCCGTAGATCATGCGGCCTTTCTCGCCGCCGGAAAGCACCTTGACGGACTTCCTGATCTCGTCGCCCGAGAACAAAAGCCGGCCGAGGGTCGCGCGCACGATCTGGTCGTCGTCCGCCTTGCCGGTCCACGTGGACATCCAGGCATAAAGATCGGCCCTGGTTTCGAATTCCGCCTGTGGATCCTGCGGCATGTAGCCGGCCTGGGCATTCTCGACCCAGGTGATGCGCCCGGCGGTCGGCCTCAAGTCGCCTGCAAGGCAGCGCATCAGCGTCGTCTTGCCGATACCGTTCGGGCCGATGATCGCCACCCGCTGCTCTGCCTGGATCGTGAAATTGAGGTTCGTGAAAACGTCGGTGTCCGACCCGGGGTAGCGAAACCTGAGGCCTTCGACGGTGACGGCCGAGCGGTGGAGCTTGCGGGCCTGCTCGAAGCGAATGTACGGGTTCTGGCGTGAGGACGGGCGGACCTCCTCGATCCTGATCTTTTCGATCTGCCGCTTGCGCGACGTGGCTTGTCGCGCCTTCGACGCATTTGCGGAAAAGCGCCGGACGAACTCCTGCAGGTCCGAGATCTGCGCCTTCGCCTTGGCATTGGCGGACTCCACGCGCTGGCGGGCCTGTACCGAGGCAAGCATGAAGTCGTCGTAATTGCCCGGGTAAACCTTGAGCTGCTGGTAGTCGAGGTCCGCGATGTGCGTGCACACCCGGTTCAGGAAGTGCCGGTCATGGCTGATGATGATCATGGTCGCGTCGTACGAATTGAGCGCCTTTTCGAGCCAGCCGATCGAGTGGATATCGAGATTGTTCGTTGGTTCGTCGAGCAGCAGCACGTCGGGGCGCGAATACAGGGCCTGTGCGAGCAGGACGCGCAGCTTGAGGCCGGGGGGCACCTCGCGCATCAGGATGTCGTGCTTCGACTCGTCGATGCCCGCGTCGATCAGGATGGCTCCCGCGCGGGCTTCGGCCGTGTAGCCGTCGTATTCGGCGACCTTCGACTCCAGCTCCGCGGCCCTGACGAAGTCGTCGTCGGTCGCGTTCGGGTCTGCGTAGATGCGGTCACGTTCGTGAATCGTTTGCCAGAGCTCGGCGTGCCCCTGCAACACGACGTCGAGGACGCGCTGATCCTCGTATCCGAACTGGTTCTGGCTGAGCTTGCCCATGCGCAGCCCGGCCTGCAGCACGACGTCACCCGAACTCGGCTCCAGTTCGCCGCCCAGGATTTTCATGAGCGTGGTCTTGCCGCTCCCATTCGCCCCGATGAGGCCATAGCGGTTGCCGTCCGCGAACTTGACCGAGACGTGCTCGAACAGGGGTTTCGCTTCAAACTGGATCGACAGATTGGTCGTGGAGAGCATGGAGCAAAGTACTGCGATAGACAGGGGAGGCCGGCGAAATCCGGGCGCGGAGTCTAGCCGATCCCGGTGCCAGGCGGAAACACGTCGGTACGTACTTTCCACCAGTACGCGACCACGTCGTGTCCGTAGAATTGGCTCAATCCGGCCCCGCGCGAAGCCCGGTAGGACTGCAGAGCGCCTTCTTTGGAGCGAGGATTATGAAAACGACATCCGGTACATTTCCTGGCTGGACGATGGCATGGGCCATCGCCATCACCCTGCTCACCGGGATTGCGACGTCGGCGCTGGCGGCGACGAAACAGAAAATGACTACCGCCATTCCGCCGGGCATTGCCATGCCGGACCAGGTGGAAACACGACTTGGCACGCTGAAGTTTTTCGACGGTTTCCCGGACGATGCGACCGTCCAGAGCCTCTACGACAATCTCGATTTCCAGCGCGCCGTGCAGGCCTACCTGCTGGCGTTGGCACCGGTGAACATGGCGGGGCTGCGTGAGGGATTGCTTACCGTTGGCCCGGCAAACACCACGATCCCGACCTTCGAAGCGAACATGAATGCGCGGTCGATCTTCCTGACGGCGAACGCGACCACGCCTTACACGTGGGTCTGGATCAACCTGCACGATGGTCCACTGGTCGCCGAGCTACCACCGCTGACGCTGGGCATGATCGATGACTTCTGGTTCCGCTATGTCACTGACATTGGCATCGTCGGCCCGGACAAAGGCAAGGGCGGCAAGTACCTGCTGCTGCCTCCCGGATACCGAGGCCAAGTGCCGGAAGGCTACTTTGTCGTGAACGTTCCCACGTTCGAGTCCATCCTCGTCTGGCGCAACATGCCGTTGGAAGGGGGCCTCGAAGCCGCCATCAAACGCCTGCACGACAGCACCCGCATCTACCCCTTGTCGGAAGCGGCCAATCCGCGCGCCAATACCTTCGTGAACGTCTCCAACCGGGCTTTCTCCACCGTGGCTCCGGCGGATTACAGATTCTGGGAACTCCTCAACCACATCGTCCAGAACGAGCCCGTCGAGTCGTCCGACCCGGTGACCCTGGGCTTCTTCGCGTCGATCGGCATCGAGAAGGGCAAGCCGTTCGCGCCCGATGAGCGGATGAAGAAGATCCTGCACGAAGCCGCGGCCGTCGGCGACGCCACCGCGCGCGCCATTACGTACCGGAGCCGGATTCCCGAGGCGTTCTACTATCCCAACAGCACGTGGCGCCAGTGGCTGGGCGGCTACAAGTTCGAGTCGCAACCGGGCGTGAGCTACCTGGATGCGGCCGCTTTCTTCTATTTCTATGCGACCGGCGTGACTCCGGCGATGGAAACGAAGATGGTCGGCCAGGGTTCCCAGTATGCCGTGGGGATCGTGGACTCCATGGGCAAGGGGCTGGACGGCGGCAAGACCTACCGGCTGCATGTGAAACCCAACGTGCCCGCCAAGGACTTCTGGTCCGCCATCGTGTACGACAACCAGACCCGATCCATGCTCCAGACCGACCAGGACTTTCCCCAGGTGAGCAGCCTGGACAAGGGGTTGGTGACCAATGCGGATGGTTCGGTCGACGTCTACTTCGGCCCGAAGCCCCCTGTGGGCATGGAAGACAACTGGATCCAGACCCTCCCGGGCAAAGGCTGGAACATGCTCTTCCGGCTCTATGGGCCGCTCGAGCCCTGGTTCGACAAGACCTGGCGGCTGGGAGAAATCGAAGAGGTCAAATAACTGGTTGCGCCACCGCTACCAGCTCTCGCCGAGTTCCTGGAGTTTCTTCCGGGCGGCCGTCTCGCCCTGGCGTGCCGACTGCTGGTACTGACGGATCGCCTCGGCCTTGTTCGCGGCAACGCCCTGGCCCTTCTCGAGCATTCGGCCGAGCATGTACTGCGCCCAGGCATCGCCCGCCGCAGCAGCACCCTGATAGTTTAAAAGTGCCAATGCCAGGTCGCGCTTCGTGCCCCGGCCGTCGAAGTACATGTCTGCGACGCGCCGCATCGCATGGGCGTTGCCCGCCCTGGCCGCTGGCAGATATGCATTGAGCGCCTCTGCGTACGAGGACTGGATGACGCTGTAGGCTTCGTCCGATCCGTCGTCCAGCGCCTCATCACTCTCCGCGATCGCGTATAGCGCGTCGGCATCGCCCGCTGCCGCCCGCGCCTCGAGTTGCGCTCTTTCGTCGATAACTTTCCTGTCGTCGACCCACTTCTGCGCGGCGACGTTTCCTTGCGCGGCGGCGAGCGTGAAGTACTCCGCCGCCCTGGTTTCATCCCTGGCGACGCCGTTGCCATCGCGATACAGCAGGCCCAGGTTGTACTGCGCGACCGGATGGCCTTGCCTCGCGGCGCGCTGGAACATCTCCACGGCTTCCGCCGGCGCGGGCTTGCCGCCATTCGCCGTTCCGCTGAGCAGCATGTTGCCCAGGTTGTTCTGTGCAATCGGGTTCGATCCGGCGGCAAGGCGATAGAAATTGGCCGCCTCGGCTTCGCTCTTCACATAGCCGTGCACGCCGGCCAGATGCGCCGAACCGACCAGCGCCTGGGCGCGCGGATCCTTTCTGGCGGCGGCATCGAGAGCGTCCTTCGAGGACGCCGCGATGACGCGGTCGAGCAACGTGCCGCTCGGTTGCCTGAGCCAGTCGTCGGCGCTGATCGCATCCATGGCAGCGATTGCAGGTCGTGGCTTCGCGGCCGCGGCCTGGCCGACGAGGGGTGCGGCGCCGAAAAAAATGCCAGCCGCAATGACGGCTCCGAGTGCGGCGCGATTGCCGCTGCGAAAGTTCATGCGGCTACTCTCCGATGAGATCGCGGCGACAGGGAAAAAGAGTCAGTCCCCTAGAACGGCAGTCCGTGCCCCTGGCCACCCATGCACATCAGCATGGGCACCGACAGCACGAAATTAGTGCGGGAGGCGAGGAGCGCAACCTTGCGTGCCTTCGCCTTCTGCTCGTCGGTCGCGGGCACGATGCCGAGGATCTTCTTCTGGTTGGGCCAGATGAAGACCCAGACATTGAACAGCATGATCGTGCCGAGCCAGGCACCGACGCCGATGATGCGGAACGACGGCTGCAGCATGAAGGCGTCATGCAGGACCTTGGTGCTGCCGAAGCCGAATGCCAGGTAATAGGCGCCGGTGATCCAGGTGACCACGGCCGCCCAGCGGAACCACCAGAGGGCGCGCGGCGCGATGTACTTGCTGATGCCCGCGCCGCCCGGCCCGCCCTTGTCGGCGGCAGCGTCGGCGAGACCCGGAACCTGCACGACATTGAAGTAATACAGCAACCCGATCCACATGACGCCGGCGACGATGTGCAACAGGCGCCCGATCTGCGGGTAGGCGCCGAGGTCGGATCCGACCAGCATGGAAAGCCAGACGCTGACGATTGCCGCCAGCACGAAAGCCGTGATGATTGAGCCTCGTACGCTGTTCAGGGGATTCATGTGGCGCCTCCCGGAGAATCGTTGAAGAATAGGCCAGCCCACCCCATAATTCAAACGCTTAGCCCTCCGCACCCATGGATGAACGCGGCCCCAGTTCCCCCTGTCTCAACATCTGCTCACTGGACGAGGCGGGCGTCTGCAGGGGCTGTTTCCGGTCGCTGGCGGAGATCGCGGAGTGGACGCGGATGAGCGCGGGCGAGCAGTGGGCGGTGGTGGGCCGGGCGGAACGGCGGCGGCTGGCAAATGAACTGGAGCGCGGCAAGCGATGACTGACGAAGCGACGACCCGGAAAATCCGGGAACACCTGGACGCGGCGCCGGTGGTGCTGTTCATGAAGGGCACGCCGGATTTCCCGCAATGCGGTTTCTCGGCGCAGACGGCCGCGGCGCTCAAGGCGCTGCACGCAGAGTACCGGCACGTGAACATCTTCGAGGAGCCGGAGCTGCGCGAGGCGCTCAAGGCGTACTCGAACTGGCCGACCTATCCGCAGCTCTACGTGAAGGGCGAGCTGGTCGGCGGTTGCGACATCGTGATCGAGATGTACCGCTCGGGCGAGCTGAAGACCCTGCTACAGGAAGCCGGCGCGATCCACTGAGCCGCGCCGCGGCCCCTCACTCCGGCGCAGGTTCGAGCAGCGGGTTCGGTTCCTCGGCGGCCGGCGCGCCCGCGAGCCGCTGCGCGGCCGCCTCGTAGAGCGGCTGGAACTGGTTGCAGACCAC
This sequence comes from Steroidobacteraceae bacterium, assembly GCA_050179155.1. Lineage (GTDB taxonomy): Bacteria > Pseudomonadota > Gammaproteobacteria > Steroidobacterales > Steroidobacteraceae > SCUD01. The sequence goes on along the minus strand of JBFXFJ010000013.1, from coordinate 57,654 downwards.
GCAGAAGAGGTCCGCGGTCTTTTCCGCGTCATAGGCCGCCGAATGCGCCTCCTGGGTGCTCCATTCGAGGCCGGCAGCCTGGATCGCGCGCGACAGCACAGTCTGCCCGAAAGCGACGCCCGCGAGCGTCGCGGTGTCGAAGCACGAGAACGGATGGAACGGATTGCGCCGGATCCCGGCCCGCGCCACGGCGGCATTCACGAACCCGAGATCGAACGAGGCGTTGTGGCCGACCAGGATCGCGCGCGTGCACTGTTGTTCGCGCACCTGCCGGCGCACCTCGCCGAAGATGACGCCGAGCGCATCGCTCTCGGTGCTCGCAAGCCTGAGCGGATGCCAGGGGTCGATGCCGTTGACCGCAAGCGACGCGGGATCCATGCGCGCGCCCTCGAACGGCCGCACGTGCTGGCGCACCGTCGCGCCGCGCACCACCCGGCCGGAGGCGTCGATCGACAGCATCACCGCGGCGATTTCGAGCAGCGCGTCGGTCGCTGCAATGAAGCCGCCGGTCTCGACGTCGACGACCACCGGCAGGAAGCCGCGGAAGCGGTCGCGCATCGCGATCCGCGCCGCATTCATGGCGACGCACCCGGCGCCTGCAGTTGCCATTCGAGCCGTTCCCCGGCGCCCATCGGCACGACTTCGCCCGCGCCAAAGGCATAGCTGGCCGGCACGGTCCAGGCGCTGCGAGCGAGCGTGACGGTGCCGGCGTTGCGCGGCAGCCGGTAGAAGTCGGCGCCGCGGTGGCTGGCGAACGCCTCCAGCCGCCCGAGGGCGCCCGCCTGCTCGAAGGCCTGCGCATACAGCTCGAGCGCCGCGTGCGCGGAGAACACACCCGCGCAGCCGCAGGCGGATTCCTTGGCCGCGCGCGCGTGCGGTGCGCTGTCGGTGCCGAGGAAGAACCGTGGGTCCGCGGAAGTCGCGGCGCCGACCAGCGCCTCGCGGTCGCGCTCGCGCTTCAGCAGCGGCAGGCAGTAGAGGTGCGGGCGCAGGCCGCCCGCGAACATCGCGCCGCGGTTGAGCAGCAGGTGCTGCGGCGTCAGCGTCGCCGCGACGCGCGGGCCCTGGGCGCGCACGAAGCCGACGCCGGCGATGGTCGTCACGTGCTCGAGCACGATGCGAAGCTGCGGGTGCCGCTGCACCAGCGGCATCAGTTCGCGCTCGATGAAGGCGCTTTCGCGGTCATAGGGATCGACGTCGACGGCAGTCACCTCGCCGTGCAGCTGCAGCACGAGGTCGCGCTCTTCCATGCGCTCGAGCACCGCGCGGCAGCGCTCGAGCGAGGTCACGCCCGCGTCGGAATGGGTCGTCGCCCCCGCCGGATAGCACTTGATGCCGACCACGAATCCGCTTTCTGCCGCGCGGTCGACCTCCGCGGGATCCATCCCCTCAGTCAGGTACAGCGTCATCAGCGGCTCGAACTGGCTGCCTGCCGGCAAAGCCGCCAGGATGCGTTCCCGGTAGCGGCTCGCTGCCTCGACGGTCGTGACCGGCGGCTTGAGGTTCGGCATCACCACGGCGCGCGCGAAGGCGCGCGCGCTGAACGCGAGGACGGCAGCGAGCTCCGGGCCGTCCCGCAGGTGCAGGTGCCAGTCGTCCGGCCGTGTCATCGTCAGTGTGGAAATCGGGCTCGGCAAGGGAAACCAATCTTGACCCGCGGGCACCGCAGACAGGATCATATCGGGCCGGCCGCCGGCATGGGAGTATTGCCGAGGTTCCTTCATGGCTGACGGCCCGCAAACCGACGACCTCGATCCGCTCGAGACCCAGGAGTGGGTCGAATCGATCGATTCGGTGCTGAAGGCGCACGGCCCGGAGCGCGCCCATCTCCTGCTCGACCGGCTGATCGACTACGCGCGCCGCTCCGGTGCCTGGCTGCCGTTCAAGCCCAATACCGCCTACGTCAACACGATCCACGTCTCGCGCGAGAAACCATACCCGGGCGACCGGGCAATCGAGCGGCGCATCGAGTCGCTGATCCGCTGGAACGCGGTCGCCATGGTGGTGCACGCCAATCGCGTCAGCACCGAGTACGGCGGCCACATCGCGACCTATGCGTCGTCGGCGACGCTCTACGAAGTCGGCTTCAACCATTTCTGGCGCGCGCCGTCGGAACGCCACCGCGGCGACATGATCTTCGTGCAGGGCCATTCGAGCCCCGGCCTGTATGCGCGCGCCTACCTGGAAGGGCGCCTGAAGGAAGACCAGCTGCGCAATTTCCGCCAGGAAGTCGGTGGTCAGGGCCTGCCGTCCTACCCGCATCCGTGGCTGATGCCGGACTTCTGGCAGTTCCCGACCGTGTCCATGGGCCTGGGACCGCTGCAGGCGATCATGCAGGCGCGCTTCATCCGCTATCTCGAGCATCGCGGGCTGGTCGAGCCCTCGGACCAGAAGGTCTGGTGCTTCCTCGGCGACGGCGAGATGGACGAGCCGGAATCGATGGGCGCGCTGACGATGCCGGTGCGCGAGAAGCTCGACAACCTGGTGTTCGTGATCAACTGCAACCTGCAGCGCCTGGATGGGCCGGTGCGCGGCAACGGCAAGGTCATCCAGGAACTCGAGGCCGCGTTCCTCGGCGCGGGCTGGAACGTCGTCAAGGTCCTCTGGGGTTCGCGCTGGGACCCGCTGCTCGCGCGCGACACCAGCGGCCTGCTGCGCAGGCGGATGGAGGAGGCGGTCGACGGCGAGTACCAGAACTTCAAGGCCAAGGGCGGCGCCTATACGCGCGAGCATTTCTTCGGCAAGTACCCGGAACTCACGGAACTGGTCGCCAACCTGTCCGACGACGAGATCGCGGTGCTGAACCGGGGCGGACACGACTCGCGCAAGGTCTGGAACGCTTATGCCGCCGCGGTCGCGCACAAGGGCCACCCGACGGTGATCCTGGCGAAGACCGTCAAGGGCTACGGCATGGGCAAGGCGGGCGAGGCGCTGAACGTCACGCACCAGCAGAAGAAGATGGACGACGAGTCGCTCAAGGCCTTCCGCGACCGCTTCAACATCCCGATCTCGGACGAGGAGATCTCGCGCCTGCCGTTCTTCCGCCCGGCGGAAGACAGCCCGGAGATGCAGTACCTGAAGGGCCACCGCAAGGCGCTCGGCGGCTCGCTGCCGGTGCGGCGCACGAATGCGCCGGCGCTCACGGTGCCGCCGCTCGAGGCCTTCAAGAACCTGCTGGACGGCAGCGAGGGCCGCGAGATCTCGACCACGATGGCCTGCGTGCGGATCCTGACGCAGTGGCTCAAGGACAAGAACATCGGCCCGCACGTCGTGCCGATCGTGCCGGACGAGGCGCGCACCTTCGGCATGGAGGGCCTGTTCCGGCAAGTCGCCATCTACTCGTCGGTCGGCCAGCTCTACACGCCGCAGGATGCCGACCAGCTGATGTATTACCGCGAGGACCGCAAGGGCCAGATCCTCGAGGAAGGCATCAACGAAGCGGGTGCCTTCTGCTCCTGGATGGCGGCCGGCACCGCCTACGCCAACCACGGGATCAACATGATCCCGCTGTACATCTTCTATTCGATGTTCGGCTTCCAGCGCATCGGCGACTTCGCCTGGGCTGCGGGCGACATGCAGGCGCGCGGCTTCCTGATCGGCGCAACGGCCGGGCGCACGACGCTCGCCGGCGAGGGCCTGCAGCACCAGGACGGCCACAGCCAGCTGCTGGCATCGACGATCCCGAACTGCGTCTCCTACGATCCGTGCTTCGCATACGAACTCGCCGTGATCATGCAGGACGGGCTGCGCCGGATGTTTGCTGCGCAGGAGAGCGTTTTCTACTACATCACCTGCATGAACGAGAACTACGCGCAGCCGCCGATGCCGAAGGGCGTCGAGCAGGGGATCCTGCGCGGCATGTACCTGCTGCACATCGGCGGCCGCGGCACGGTGCGCGCGACGATCCTGGGCTCGGGCACGATCCTGCGCGAGGCGCTGGCCGCCGCGGAGCTGCTCGAGTCGGAGTTCGGCATCCCGGCCGACGTGTTCAGCGTCACGAGCTTCTCGGAGTTGCGGCGCGATGCGCTCGCCGCGGAGCGCGGGGCGATGCTGGCCCCGGCCGAGAAGCCCCGCAAGCCCTGGGTCAGCGAGTGCCTTGCGGGCCGCGCGGGTCCGTTCATCGCGGCGACCGACTACATGAAGATCGTCGCCGACCAGATCCGCCAGTGGGTGCCGGGCCGCTATGTCGCGCTCGGCACCGACGGCTTCGGGCGCAGCGACTCGCGCCAGCAGCTGCGCGAGCATTTCGAGGTCAGCCGGAACTGGATCATCGTCGCGGCGCTCAAGGCGCTCGCGGACGACGGCAAGATCGATACCGCAAGCGTCGCGCTCGCCATCAGGAAGTTCGGAATCGACCCGGCAAAGCCGGACCCGCTGGCCAGTTGAAGCCGACCATGGCCGAGCGCATCACCGTCAGCGTGCCCGACCTCGGCGATTTCCACGACGTCGAGGTCATCGAGGTGCTGGTCAAGGCCGGCGATACGGTCGCCGTCGACAGCCCGCTGATCACGCTCGAGACCGACAAGGCGACGATGGACGTGCCCTCGACCGCGGCCGGCCGCGTGGCGGCCGTTTCCGTGAAGAAGGGCGATCGCGTGTCGAAGGGCTCGGCGGTCGTGGTGCTCGAGTCCGCGGCCGCGCCCGCGCCGAAGAAGGCATCCCCCGGCGGCGGCAAGAAACCGGCTGCGGTGGCGGCCACCGCCGCTTCCGCAGAAGTCGAGGTCCGCGTGCCGGATCTCGGCGACTTCAAGGACGTCGAGGTCATCGAGGTGCTGGTCAAGGCGGGCGACACGGTGGCGCTCGAGACGCCGCTCATCACGCTCGAGACCGAGAAGGCGACGATGGACGTGCCATCGTCCGCGGCGGGCCAGGTCACGAAACTTCTGATTGCCAAGGGCTCGCGCGTCAACGCGGGGGATCTCGTCGCAACCGTGCGGGGCGAAGCCGGCGCCGCGCCAGCGGCGCCCGCACCGGCACCCGCGGCTGCCGCGGCGGCGCCGGCAGCGCCATCGCCGGCGCGACCGGTGCCGGCCGCACCGGTCATCATGGGCGCCGATGCCGACATCCGCCGCGCCCATGCGGGCCCCTCGGTGCGCCGCTTCGCGCGCGAGCTCGGCGTCGACCTCACGCGCGTCACGGGCACCGGCGTCAAGGGGCGCATCACCGCCGACGACGTCAAGGGCTTCGTCAAGAAAGCGCTGACGGGCGGGCCTGCTGCGGGAGCCGCCGGCGCCGCATTGCCGCGCGTGCCGGAGGTGGACTTCGCGGCGTTCGGGCCGGTCGAGGTGAAACCGCTCGGGCGCATCCAGCGCATCTCGGCTGCGCGGCTGCATGCGAGCTGGGTCAACCTGCCGCACGTCACGCAGCACGACGAGGCCGACATCAGCGAGCTCGAGCAGCTGCGCGTGTCGCTGAAGGACCGCGCCTCCGCGCTCGGCATCAAGCTGACGCCGCTCGCCTTCATCGCGCGCGCCTGCGCGCGGATCATCGCGCAGTTCCCGAACTTCAACAGCTCGCTCGACGCATCGGGCCAGAACCTGGTCTTCAAGAAGTACCTGCACCTCGGGTTTGCCGCCGACACGCCGAACGGCCTGGTGGTCCCGGTGATCCGCGATGCCGGGCGCAAGGACGTCTACGAACTCGCGCGCGACCTCGGCGAGCTCGCGGGCAAGGCGCGCGCCGGCAAGCTCTCGGCGGCCGAGATGCAGGGCGGCTGCTTCACGATCTCGAGCCTGGGCGGCATCGGCGGCACGGCCTTCACGCCGATCATCAATGCGCCGGAAGTCGCGATCCTGGGCGTCTCGCGCTCGCAGCAGCGGCCGGTCTGGAAGGACGGAGCCTTCGTGCCGCGCTTGATGCTGCCGCTGTCGCTGTCCTATGACCACCGCGTCATCGACGGCGCCGAAGCCGTGCGCTTCGTGGTCGCGCTGGCCGAGGCGCTGGCGCAGCCGCAGGGCCTGACCGAGGCCGTGCCGTGACCCGCGTCGTCGAGCAGAGGGTCCCGGATCTCGGCGAGTTCCGGGACGTCGAGGTCATCGACGTGCTGGTCAAGGCGGGCGACACGATCGACGTCGAGTCGCCGCTGATCACGCTCGAGACGGACAAGGCGACCATGGATGTGCCGGCGACGGTTGCCGGCGTCGTGCAGGAACTGAAGGTCGCGAAGGGCGACCGCGTATCGAAGGATTCGCTGATTGCGCTGATCGCCGCGGACTCGAGCGACACCGTGCGCCTGCCGTCGCTCAGCGAGGCCGCGGCCTCGGGCGCGGTGGCTGCGCCACCCGCGGCGCAGCCGCCGAAGCCCGCGTCAGCGCCCGCGGAGGGCAGCGAGCCGGCCGCCGACCTGACGGCGCAGTTGCTGGTCATCGGCGCCGGGCCCGGCGGATACACCGCGGCATTCCGCGCCGCGGACCTCGGTCTGAAGGTCATCCTGGTCGATCGCTGGCCGCAACTCGGCGGCGTCTGCCTGAATGTCGGCTGCATCCCGTCGAAGGCGCTGCTGCACGCCGCGCGCGTGATCGAGGAAGCCGAGTCGATGGCGACGCACGGCATCCGGTTCGCGGCGCCCGAGATCGACACCGAGGCGCTGAAGCAGTGGAAGAACAGGATCGTCGGCAAGCTGACTGCCGGCCTGACGATCCTCGCCAAGCAGCGCAAGGTCGAGGTGCTGCGAGGCTTTGCGCGGTTCGCCTCGCCGCACCGGGTCAAGGTCCGCGCTGCCGACGGCGCGGCGACGATGATCGGCTTCGATCACTGCATCATCGCCGCGGGCTCCGAGCCCGCGCGCATCCCGGGCCTGCCCGACGACCCGCGGGTGCTCGATTCGACCGGCGCCCTCGACCTGAAGGACCTGCCGAAACGTCTCCTGGTGATCGGCGGCGGCATCATCGGGCTCGAGATGGCCAGCGTTTACGACGGGCTCGGCTCCGAAGTCAGCGTCGTCGAGCTGACCGACACGCTGATGCCGGGCTGCGACCGCGACCTGGTGCGTCCGCTCGAGAAGCGCCTGCGCTCGCGCTATGCCTCGATCCAGACCGGCACCCGCGTGACCGCCGTCGAGGCACAGGACGCGGGGCTGCGCGTCAGCTTCGACGGCAAGGACGCCGGCGAGCCGCAGACCTACGACCGCGTGCTGTGCGCCGTCGGGCGCGTGCCGAACGGCAAGCTGATCAACGCCGAGGCGGCGGGCGTGCGGGTCGACGAGCGCGGCTTCGTGCCGGTGGACCGCCAGCAGCGCACCAACGTGCCGCACATCTTCGCGATCGGCGACATCGTCGGCCAGCCGATGCTGGCGCATAAGGCGACGCACGAGGGCAAGGTTGCGGCGGAAGTCGCGGCCGGTCAGAAGCGCGCATTCGACGCACGCGTGATCCCGTCGGTCGCTTACACCGATCCGGAAATCGCCTGGTGCGGCGTCACCGAGACCGAGGCGCAGGCGCAGGGCCAGAAGCTCGGCAAGGGACTGTTCCCGTGGATGGCGAGCGGCCGGTCGCTGGCGCTCAATCGCGACGAGGGATTCACCAAGCTGCTGTTCGATCCCGAGACGCACCGCGTCGTCGGCGGTGGCATCGTCGGCAGCAATGCCGGCGACCTGATCTCGGAGGTCGCGCTCGCCATCGAGATGGGCGCAGAGGCGGCGGACATCGGCCTGACCATCCATCCGCATCCGACGCTGTCCGAGACCGTCGCCTTCGCGGCGGAGGCCTTCGAGGGCACGCTGACCGACCTCTTCATGCCGAAGAAGTGAATAAAGGGGTCGCATCCCCTTCCTAAAGGGATGCGACCCCTCTTGCGTCCCCTTTTGTCCGGGTCAGGTGGTCGAGGCTGGCGCGGCCGGCGCCGGAGAACAACAGCGGCAGCAGCATCACCATCAGGATCAGCGGCAGCTTGAAGTTGCCATAGCCGCGGTCGGTGATCGCATAGCCCTTCCACAACTCGGCGAACGACGACCAGTCGTCCGGCCAGTGCACGCTCGCGATCGCGACCCAGGACAGCACCAGCAGCACCAGCGCCCAGTAGCGCGTCGCGAGCCCGATCCAGAGGCAGATGCCGCCGATCAGCTCGGCCCAGGTCGCGATGAACCAGCTCGCGTCGACCGGCAGCAGCCCGAACGGGAACGGGAACTTGTCCGCGACGTCGGCGAACCAGTTCTGGCCATGCAGCTTCTCGAGCCCGGACTCGAAGAACTCCCAGCCGACCAGGCCACGCAGCGCCAACTGCGGCAGCCAGGTCCCGGCGAGATCGAGACGACGATGGAGAGTGAGCAGGAACGGTGCGACGGCCTTCATCGGGATCCACCTGGTTTGAGCAGTTGCGGAACCAGCACGCCACGGCCGAGCAGGTCGCCGATGGCCGCGCGGGCGGCGCTTTCGGGGGCCGCGGCTCCGGTGCCTGCGGGCAGCACCTGCCTGACGGTCAGCCCCGGCGACCGCTCGAGCGCATCGACCAGGCGCGCGGTCTCGGCGCCGATCTCGAGGAATTGCACGGCATCCGCTGCGTCGCGATAGACGAGCAGGAAAGTCGGCGTCGCCGGCGGTTCGGCCGGCTGGAATTCCGGCGACAGGCGCTGCACCGGCCAGCGATAGGCGAGCGGCCAGGCGAGCGGCGAGACCGCAAGCGGCGTATCGAGCGGATCCGCGGCGCCGGCCGGCACCGCCTCGGGTGCGGCTTCTTCGCTGATCGCGAGCGCGAGCTCGACCCATTCATAGTGCGCGAGCTCCGGCAGGAACGCCGGTTCATCGGCCGCACGCGCGGTCCGCGCCGTCAGCCAGCCGAGGAACTCGGCGGGCAACTCCAGGAAATAGGGGGTGTGCGCGTGATGATGCGCGTAGAACTCGCGGACCAGCCGCCGCCAGCGCTCCATGCCGAGGACGCGGCGCGCGACTGGAAAGCTGCCGCCCAGCAGGTCCACCAGGTTATTGAAGAACAGCTCGCGGTAGATGGCCATGCGCCGCGGCTCGATGCCCTCGGGCGGCGGCACGTGCTCCGGGTCGCGCAGGTGCGCGGCGAAGGCCTTCTGTTGCTCGGCCAGCGGCACGATTCAGGCGCCTGCCGCCGCGGACTGCGGCGCCAGCCGGCGCTGGCGGTCGCGGATGGCGGCGACCTCGCCAACGAGCGTCGCGAGCGGCGGGAAGTTGAAATCGCGTTCCAGCAGCGTCGGCACCGGACCGAACAGGGCGTAGGCTTCGTCGAGCAGCGTCCAGACATCGCCGCAGACGTCGGCGCCGTGCGTGTCCACGCGCAGGTCGGGCGCCTCGACGTAATGGCCGGCGACGTGGAAATAGCAGACGCGCTGCGCCGGCAGCGCGCGCAGGAAGCCGCGGGCATCGTAGCGATGGTTGATCGCATTGACGTAGATGTTGTTCACGTCGAGCAGGAGTCCGCAGTCCGCCTCGTCGAGCACCGCGCGCAGGAACTCGATCTCGCTCATGCGCGCGCCCGGCGCCGCGTAGTAGGAGACGTTCTCGACCGCGATCGGGCGTTCGAGTATTTCCTGCGCGCGCCGGATGCGGCCCGCGACCCAGCGCACCGCTTCGTCCGTGAACGGGATCGGCATCAGGTCGTACAGGTGGCCTTCGTCCGAGCAGTAGCTCAGGTGCTCGGTGTACGCCCGGATGCCGTGCTCATCGAGGAAGCCGCGGATGTCCCGCAGCAGGTCCTCGTCGAGCGGGGCAGGGCCGCCGAGCGACAGTGACAGCCCGTGCGCCACGAACGGAAAGCGCTCGCTGAAATGCCGCAGGTCCCGCGCCAGCTTGCCGCCGGCGTGGATCCAGTTCTCCGGCGCCAGCTCGAAGAAATCGATGCCGGCCGCTTGGCTCGCCCGCAACTCGGGCAGCAGCGCGCGGCGGAATCCGAGCCCGGCTCCGGCAACGGGGTGGCGCGCGTTTTTCTGCTGCGGCAATGACATGGCGTTCCGGGATGAGACCGGCTGGCTGAGGCCGATATTACCGGCTGGCGAGCCGGCGGGCGCGCTCGAGGAACGCCGCCTCGTCGGGCGGCGCGCGATCGCGTTCTGCCTCCCACAGCGTTTCCGCGAGGCAGTCCATCAGCTGGTGCTCGGCCAGGTGGGCGTCGCCGCGCATGCGCGCCAGGGTCGCGGCAATTTCCGCGAGTCCTGCCGGCCGGTTGGCCGCAATCCCTTCGCGCAGCGCCACGTGCAGCCCCATGTGCAGGAACGGGTTGGACTCGCCACCCGCGGGCAACCAGTCGCGCGCGAGGGCGCCTTCCTGCCCGATCGCCGCGTGGTACTCCGGATGCATGCGCAGCACGTCGGCGAGCAGCGCCTCGAGCGGCGAGAGCGGCTGGCCCGCGCACGCCTTCTCCCAGGCGAGCTGCCAGGTCCGCCGCAGTTCCTCGCGCCCGGCCGCCGCGGGAATGGCAGTCATGCGCCGTCCCCGGTCTTGTCCGGATACCGGCACAGGTCCCGGATCGGGCAATGCGCGCACAGTGGCCGCCGCGCCTTGCAGACGTAGCGGCCGTGCAGGATCAGCCAGTGATGCGCGTTGGCGCGAAACTCCTCCGGGACCACGCGCAACAGCCCATCCTCGACCGCGCGCACCGTGCGCCCCGGCGCGAGCCCGGCGCGGTTTGCGACGCGGAAGATGTGCGTGTCCACCGCGATGGTCGGCTCGCCGAACGCGGTGTTCAGCACGACGTTTGCGGTCTTGCGTCCGACGCCGGGCAGGGCCTCGAGCGCGGCGCGGTCACGCGGCACGCGCCCGCCGTGCCGATCGACGAGCATCCGGGTCGCCGCGATGATGTGCCGGGCCTTGGCGCGCCACAGCCCGATCGTCCGGATGTGACTGGCGAGGCCTTCCTCGCCGAGCGCGAGCATCGCCTTCGGCGTACCCGCGACGCGAAACAGCGGCCCGGTCGCCTGGTTGACGCTCTTGTCGGTCGCCTGCGCCGACAGGATCACCGAGACGAGGAGCTGATAGGCGGAGCGATAGCTGAGCTCGGTCGTCGGGTCCGGATTGGCTGCGCGCAGGCGTTCGAAGAGTGCGCGGCGCGCGTCCTCGCCGAGCACGCGCTCAGGTCGCCGGCGCTTCATCTTGGCGCAGCCTCGCGCGCCGCCGGTCGTAGAGCCGCCGGTAGCGCCGGGCGCGGTCATCGCCCTCCTGCGCGGTGGACGGCTGCTCCGGCAGGCCGGGCGCAGGAATCATCAGGATGCAGTCGACCGGGCAGCTGGGCAGGCACAGGCCGCAGCCGGAGCAGTCGCCCGCGATGACCGTGTGCATGCGCTTGCGCGCGCCGATGATCGCGTCGGTCGGGCAGTCGTCGAGGCAGCGCGCACAGCCGATGCAGGCCGGTTCGTCGATCCAGGCGACCTGCGGCGGCGAAAAGCTTCCGCACGCGGGATCGAGCGGCAACGCGGGCCGGCCGAGCAGGGCGGCGAGCCGTTCGATCACCTGAGGGCCTCCGGGAGGGCAGCGGTTCAACTCCGTTTCCCCGCGGGCCAGCGCCGTGGCGTAGGGCAGGCAGCCTTCGAAACCGCAGCGCCGGCACTGGGTCTGCGGCAACAGCGCATCGATCGCGGGCGCGAGGCGGCCTCCGGCGTCAACTGCCATCGCGGCCGGTCAGCTGACCTTCATGCCGGCCGTGGCGCCGGCATCCGGTCCGATCAGGAACAACCCGTTGTCGCCCGACGCCGCGAGCACCATGCCCTCGGACACGCCGAAACGCAGCTTGCGCGGTTTCATGTTGGCGACGACGACGACGTGCCGGCCGACCAGCTGCTCCGGCTGGTAGGCGCTGCGGATGCCCGCGAACACCGTGCGCCGCCCACCGCCGAGGTCCACGGTCAGCTGCAGCAGCCGGTCGGCGCCTTCGACCAGCGCCGCGGCCTCGATGCGGGCCACCCGCAAGTCAATGCGCGCAAACTCCTCGGCGCTGATGCTGGCGGGCTCTATAACGGCAGCCGGTTTTTCTTCAACAGTCATCGGAGTCTCCACGAGTTTCTGCAATGCCCCCGGATCGACCCGGATTGCGAGCGGCTGGTACTCGGCGATCGCCGTGCCGACGAGTGGCTCATCGATGTCGCGCCAGCGCGCGACCGGCGCACCGAGGAACGCCTCGGCGCTTTCTGCGATCTTCGGCAGGACCGGCTTCAGGAACACCATCAGCACGCGGAACAGGTTGAGCCCCTGCGTGCACACCGCCTGGACTTCCGCTGCGCGTGCCGGGTCCTTGGCGGCGAGCCAGGGCTTCTGCCGGTCGATGTACAGGTTGGCACGGTCGGCGAGCGCCATGATCTCGCGGACCGCGGCGGCGTATTCGAGCGATTCCCAGGCTTCCGCGATGCCGATCCCGGCGTCGACGAACTCGCGGTAGAGCGCCGGGTCGGGGAGTTCGCCGGCGAGGCGGCCGCCATGGCCGCGATGGATGAAGCTCGCGCAGCGGCTCGCGATGTTCACGAGCTTGCCGACCAGCTCCGCGTTGATGCGGGTCGCGAATTCCTCGAAATTGAGGTCGACGTCGACGAGGCCGGGTCCCAGCTTCGCCGCCAGGAAGTAGCGGAAGTACTCGGGCGGCAGCACCGCGAGGTAGCGGCCGGCCGTGACGAACGTGCCGCGCGACTTCGACATCTTCTCGCCGTTGACCGTCAGGAAGCCGTGCGCATGGACCGCCGTCGGCTTGCGGAAACCCGCGCCCTCGAGTGTTGCCGGCCAGAACAGCGAGTGGAAGTAGAGGATGTCCTTGCCGATGAAGTGATGCAGTTCCGCGCTGCTGCCGGGCATCCAGTAGTCGTCAAACGAGAGCCCGCGGCGCTGGCACAGGTTCTCGAAACTCGCCATGTAGCCGACCGGCGCATCGAGCCAGACATAGAAGTACTTGCCCGGCGCGTCCGGTATCTCGAAACCGAAGTACGGCGCGTCGCGCGACACATCCCAGTCGCGCAGCCCTGCGTCGAACCATTCGTCCAGCTTGTTGGCCACTTCGGGCTGCAGCGCGCCCGAGCGGGTCCATTGCCGCAGCATCGGCTCAAAGTCGCCGAGCTTGAAGAAGATGTGCTCCGACTCGCGGGCCACCGGCGCCGTGCCGGTCACCACCGAGACGGCGTCGATCAGGTCGAGCGGCGTGTAGGTGCCGCTGCAGTTCTCGCAGCTGTCGCCGTACTGGTCCGGCGTGCGGCAGATCGGGCAGGTGCCCTTCACGTAGCGGTCGGGCAGGAACATGCCGGCCTTCTCGTCGTAGGCCTGCCGCACGCTGCGCCGCGTGATGTGGCCGGCGGCCGCGAGGGCCTGGTACATCCTCACCGTGAGGCGCCGGTTTTCGTCCGAATGCGTCGTGTAATAGTTGTCGAAGCCGATGCCGAAGGCCGCGAAATCGCTCCTGCGCTCGGCGCCGACCCGGCCGATCAGCTCCTCGGGCGTGATGCCCTCGGACTGCGCTTTCAGCATGATCGGCGTGCCGTGGGTGTCGTCGGCGCAGACGTAGAGGCAGTCGTGGCCCGCGAGCTTCATGTAGCGGACCCAGATGTCGCACTGGATCACCTCGGTCATGTGGCCGAGGTGCGTGGGCCCGTTGGCATAGGGCAGGGCGCTGGTGACGAGGATGCGGCGGGACATCCGTCCGTCAGTCCATGTCTTTCAGCGGCTCGAACTTGGTCTTGTTCATGGACTTCTCGTAGGCCGAGCGTCCGCTGATCTGCCCCTGGTCGAGCAGCTGCTCGATGGCGGAGTCCATCGTGCGCATGCCGGCATTGGCGCCGGCCTGCATGACGGTTTCGAGCTGGTCGATCTTGCCCTGCCGGATCAGGTTCGAGGCCGCGGGCGTGTTGATCAGCACCTCGAGCGCGGCGACGCGCCCGGGCGTGCCCTTGCGTGAGATCAGCTGCTGCGACACGACCCCGCGCAGCGAGGTGGAGAGCATGGTCCGGACGTGGCTCTGCTTGTCCGCCGGAAACGCGTTGACGATGCGGTCCACGGTCGCCGCCGAGCCGTTGGTGTGCAGCGTGGCCATCACGAGGATGCCCATCTCCGACGCGGTGATCGCGGTCGAGATCGTCTCGAGGTCGCGGAGCTCGCCGACCAGGATCACGTCCGGGTCCTCGCGCAGGGCCGAGAGCAGGGCGCTCGCGAACGACTCGGCGTGGGCGCCGATTTCACGCTGGCTGATCAGGCAGTTCTTGCGCGCGTGCACGAACTCGATCGGGTCCTCGATGGTGAGGATGTGGCCCTTGATGCGCGTGTTGAGGTCGTCGATCATCGCCGCGAGCGTGGTGGACTTGCCGGAACCGGTCTTGCCAGTGACGAGGATCAGGCCGTTCGACACCTTGCAGAGGTTGCGGACGGCATCCGGCATCTTCAGCTGGTCGAGCGTCTGCGCTTTCGACGGGATCGCGCGGAACACCGCGCCCATGCCGTTGAGCTGCCGCAGGACATTGACCCGGAAGCGCCCGAGCGTGCCGAGCGTGTAGGCGAAATCGGTGCCGTCGCGCGTCTCGAAGCGGTCGACCGCCTTGCGCGGCATGATCTCGTAGAGGGATTCGCGCACGAAGTCGGCGCCGAGGCGCTCGGCCCGCAGGTTCGACAGGTTGCCGTACAGCCGGATCCGCGGCGGGTCGCCCGCCATGAAATGCAGGTCGGACCCGTCGCGCTTCAGGATCTCCTCGAGATACTCGTCGATGCGTGCCACGCTGCCGCCCCGCTATTCCAGCGTCTCGAATTTCGGCAACAGGCTGCGGTCCACCACGAACTTGGAGAACAGCCGCTTGTCGGTCGCGTACGAGTAGGCGTCGTCCGGGTCCACTTCCTTGCCCTTGATCGCGCGCAGCAACGCCTGGTCCATCAGTTCCATGCCGACGTCCTTGCCGGTCTGCAGCTGGGCCGGGATCTGGTGCGTCTGGTCGGTCTGGATCAGCTTGGCGATGGCGCGGTTCATCAGCATGATCTCGCAGACCGCACGGCGGCCGCGGTTCTCCGGCCGGCGCACCAGCACCTGGGTGATCACGGCGATCAGGCTCTGCGCGAGGAAGCTCTTGGTCTGCTCGCGCTCGTCGGCCGGCAGCGCGTCGATCATGCGGTCGATGGTCTTGACCGCGCTGGTCGTGTGCAGCGTGCCGAGCACCAGGTGGCCGGTCTCGGCGGCGGTCATCGCCATCGAGATGGTCTCCGGGTCGCGCAACTCGCCGACCAGGATCACGTCCGGGTCTTCGCGCATCGCCGCGCGCACGCCCTCGGCAAACGACGGCAGGTGGGTGCCGAGCTCGCGCTGCACGACCTGGCTCTGCTTGCTGCGATGGACGAACTCGATCGGATCCTCGAGGCTTATGATGTTGAGCTTCCGGTTCGTGTTCAGCAGGTCGATCATCGCCGCCAGCGTGGTCGACTTGCCGGTGCCGGTCGATCCGGTCACCAGGATCATGCCCTGGTGGTAGTCGCACAGCTTCTTGACCAGCGGCGGCAGCGCCAGCGAGTCGAGCGTCGGCACGTCGGCCGGGATCGAGCGGAACACGGCGCCGACGCCCGAGTCCTTGCGGAACACGTTGACCCGGAAACGGCCGCCTTCCTCGGAGACGTAGGAGAAGTCGACGTCGTGGCCGCCGCGGAACCGGTCGGCCAGGTTGCGGGTAAGGATCTCCATCACGTAGGCCTCGAGCTCGGGCGCGGCCAGCTCGCGGAACCGGATCGGGACCAGGTCGCCGTTCATGCGCAGCATCGGCGGCACGCCGACAGCCAGGTGGACGTCAGAGCATCCCTGGGTGGAACCGAGCTTCAAAAATGCGTCGATGCGCGGCATTGCCGCGCGAGTGAATCACAAGAATCGCTCCAGCGCCACATGCACCTCGTCCATGGAGGCGTAGCGCTTCTCCTTGTCGACCGACATGCACTTCATGATCACGTCGGAAAGGCCCTGCGGGAGCGCCGGATTCAGCTCGATCGGCGGGCGCGCCCGCCCCTGGACGTGCTGGTACATCACCGACATGTGGTCGCCCCGGTGATAGGGCGGCGTGCCGGTCAGCATTTCGTACATGATCACGCCCAGCGAGTAGATGTCGGCCCGCTCATCGACCTTCTTGCCGAGGATCTGCTCCGGGGCCATGTACTTCGGCGAGCCGATCACATAGCCGGTCTTGGTCAGCTGCGTGTCGCCCTGGTGCTGCGCCGCGGCCACGCCGAAGTCCACGATCTTGACGATGCCCTCGTCGTTGATCAGCACGTTGGCGGGCTTCAGGTCGCGGTGCACGATGCCGACCTGGTGCGCCACCGCCATGCCCTTGGCGACGTCCATGCCGAGGCGCACCGCGCGGCGCTGCGCCAGCGGCTTGCCATCCGAGACCTCGCCGCCGAGCGTGTGCGACGGGAAATACTCCATCGAGATCGCGTAATTGCCGCGGATGTGCAGGAAGTCGTAGATGCGGATCACGTTCGGATGGGTGATCTTGCGGCTGTAGCGCAGCTCGTGGACGAAGCGCTGCATCATCTCCTCGTCCTGCGAGATGCTCGGGTTCAGGAACTTGAGGATCAGGCGCTCGTCGACCACGGTGTCTTCCATCAGCAGCACCGTGCCGAACGCGCCGCGGCCGATGCGCTCGATGTACTTGTAGCGCCCCTCGATCACGTCGCCGGGCTTCAGGGTCGCGATGTCGAGGCGGGCCTGGGTTTCGGCCTGCTTCATGATCGCGGAGACGTCGGCGGATTCCATCAGCAGCGTGCGCTGCGCATCCGCGCCGGCCCGCGCCGCCGCGGCCGCGGCCGCGGCCTGTGCCTGCGTGCCGGTGATCGTGGTGCCGCCGAAGCGGGTGTCGAGCTCGGTCAGGGCGCGGATCGCGGCGCCCGCGACTGACTGGTCGGTCAGGCTCGCGAGCGGCGCGATCCTGGCGCGCACCGGGTCGATCGAGCGGTCGTCGGCGAGGCGCACGAGCGCCGACATCGCCTCGATCCGGATGTCGGTCTCGGGGCGGTCGAGCGCCTGCAGCACGCTCTCGAGCGCGGCCGCATCGCCGATCTTGCCGAGCGCCCGCACCACCGACGGAATCGACTTCGGATTCGCCTTCAGCATTTCGAGCAGCCGCGGCACCGACTTCTTGCTGGCGATCTCGCCGAGCGCGTCGACCGCGCGCTCGCTGACCCACCAGTCCGAGTCCTTGGTGGCCTCGAGCAGGTGCGCGAGCGCGCGCTCGTCCTTGGTCTGGTTCAGGATCTCGATGGCAGTGCGGCGGATCTCCTCGTCCTTGTCGGAGACCAGCGCCAGCGCCGCGCCGATCACCTGTTCGCCGCCGATCTTGCCGAGGGCGTCTGCGGCGCGGCTGCGCACCCACCAGTCGTCGTCCCGGATCGACTTCAGCAGGAACTTGACCGAGCTCTCGTCGCCGACGACGTTCAGCACCTCGACCGCGGCGCGCCGCGCGTGCTCGGACTCGTCCTTCAGGATCGCGACCAGGTGGCGGACAGTGTCCGGGTGCTTGCTGCGGCACAGCAGCTCGATCGCCGGGTTCTGCACCTCGAGTTCCGGGTCGCGCAGCAGGGGCGCAACCTGGGCGGGATCGACCTGGCCGTTGCTGGTCGTTATGGCCCGCAGCGCCGCCGAACGCACCAGCTTGTTGGGGTCCTTGAGGGTGCCCTGCAGCGCGGCGATGACCTTGGGCTGGTTGAAGCGCGAGAGCAGGGAGATGACGTGCGTGCGTGCGATCGGGTCCTTGCCCTGCACGCGCGAGATCAGCTCATCCACCGAGCCCTCGTCGACCAGGTCGCCGGCGATGCGGAACAGGGCGGCTTTCTCGTTCGGCTCCTGCTGGTAGGCCGCGTTCAGCAGGTCGCGCAACTGGAAGCGCTTCTTGTGCGCGCCGATGATGTCGAGCACCGCCGGCTTGGAGATGCCCGGTTGCAACAGCAGGTCGAACAGCAGGTTGGCCGAGAAATTGCGCGACGAGGCCATGGCCCAGGCCACGCCGGCCACGGCGCGCGGGTTCTCCTCGGCGAGCGCCTGCGCCAGCAGCGGGAACGACTTGTTGTCGACCAGCGGCGTCAGCGTCTCGACGAACGCAACCGTCTCGCGCTTGTCGGCAGTCGCGAGCGCGTCCACGATCGGCTTGATGGCGTTCTGGCCCAGGCCCTGCAGCCTGGCGAGCGCGGCTTTTGCCTTGGCGCTGGCGGGATCGCCGCTCTCGCGGACCTCCGCGATCAGGCGATCCGCCCGGTAGCCTCCGAAAATTCCCATCCGACCCCGGCTGTTCTTGTGGGACCAAAAATGCCGACTGATCAGTATGCCATAGCGGCCGTCGCCGCCGATCGGCAGCGGTCCGCTTCGGCTACAATGCCGCCCCCGATCCGGAATCGAATCATGTCCACTGGCCTGCAGGAAAGGCTCCGCAACGCGCTTGCGCGCTATGTCGAACCGAATCTCGGCATCGCCCTGGGCGACGCCGGCGCGATCGAATCCATCGAAGCGGGTGCCGGCGGTCCGGTCGCCAGAATCGTCCTGGGATTCCCTGTCGAAGGGTATCGGGAGCCGCTCGTTGCCGCGCTCAGGTCCCACCTGGCGGCTGCCGGGGTGAGCGGGGAAGTCGCATTCGAGATTTCGGCGCGGATTCCGGCTTTCGTCGCCGATCCGCGCCAGCGCCCGCTGCCGGAGGTCGCCAACGTCATCGCCGTCGCCTCGGGCAAGGGCGGCGTCGGCAAGTCCACGGTGGCGGCCAATCTGGCGCTGGCGCTCGCCGCGCAGGGCGCGCGCACCGGCCTGCTGGACGCCGACATCTACGGCCCGAGCCAGCCCCGGATGATGGGACTCGCCGGGGAGCGACCGACCACCCGGGACGGCAAGCGCCTCGACCCGCCGCGCGGGCACGGCATACCGGTCATGTCGATCGGCTTCCTGATCGACTCGGACCAGCCGATGGCCTGGCGCGGCCCGATGGTCACGCAGGCGCTGACCCAGATGCTCTCGGACACGAACTGGGGCCCGCTGGACTACTTGGTCGTGGACATGCCGCCCGGCACCGGCGACATCCAGCTGACGCTGACCCAGCGCGTGCCGGTCAGCGGTGCCGTGATCGTGACCACGCCGCAGGAAATCGCGCTGCTGGACGCCCGCAAGGGCCTGCAGATGTTCCGCAAGGTCGGCGTGCCGGTGCTCGGGATCGTCGAGAACATGGGCCTGCATCGCTGCCCGGCCTGTGGCCACGAGTCCCACGTGTTCGACTCGGGCGGCGGCGCCACCCTGGCCGAACGCTACCAGACCGTGCTGCTCGGGCAGCTGCCGCTCGATGCGCACATCCGCGAGCAGGCCGATTCGGGACGGCCGACCGTGATTGCGGACCCGGCGTCGCCGGCCGCCGCGACTTTCCACGCGATCGCGAGACGCGCAGCCGGGGCGCTGGCGGCGAGCGCGATTGCGGGCGCCACGCGGTTGCCGACGATCACCATCGAGGACGATTCATGACGATCAAGTCCGACCGCTGGATCCGGCGCATGGCGGAGGCCGGGATGATCGAGCCGTTCGAGCCGGGGCAGGTCCGCGAAGTCAACGGCCGCAAGATCGTGTCCTACGGGACTTCGAGCTACGGCTACGACGTGCGCTGCGCCGGCGAGTTCAAGATCTTCACCAACATCAACTCGACGATCATCGACCCGAAGCACTTCGACGTGAACAACTTCGTCGATTTCAGCGGCGACGTTTGTATCATCCCGCCAAACTCGTTCGCGCTGGCGCGGACCGTCGAGTACTTCCGCATTCCGCGCAACGTGCTCTCGATTTGTCTCGGAAAAAGTACGTTCGCAAGATGCGGAATCATCGTGAACGTAACGCCCCTGGAGCCGGAGTGGGAGGGCCACGTGACGCTCGAGTTCTCGAACACGACGCCGCTGCCCGCGCGGATCTACGCCAACGAGGGCGTCGCGCAGATGCTGTTCTTCGAGTCCGACGAGGCCTGCGAGACTTCCTACCGCGACCGGGGCGGCAAGTACCAGGGACAGAAAGGCGTCACGCTGCCGCGCACCTGACGCGGCATCAGCCTTGCTGGTAGCGGCGGATGGTGGTCCGGAACGCCCGCTTGCCGTCGCGATGCTGTTCGGCCCGCACCAGCGCATAGCCGAGCGACGGCGCGTACCAGAAGAGCGTCTCGCGCCCGGACCCCTCGCGCGCGCTGCGATACACGACCGTGTCGAGCTCGCCGATGGCGGTCTTCAGGCGTTCGCGGCGCAGCAGCGTGTACTGGTAGCGCTTGATGCGGTCCTTCTCGATCATGTCGATCGTCCCGGGCTCGGCGCCATGCCGCAGGCGCGCCAGCACGAGCGCCTGGATGGAAGCGGCATCCTGCAACCCGGGCGCGGTTGCGACGTCGACCGGCTCGTCCTCGGCCGTGCCGCGCACGCGGCTCGCGTGCCAGTCGAACTCGAGCCTGACGTCGCGATCGCTCTTCTTCGTGCCGTCGTCAAAGTGGTAATTGAGCGGGCGCACTCCGCTCGGGTCCAGGTCAAAGGTCGAGCGCTGCAACAGCGTGCCGCCCGCGACCAGCTTCGCGAGGCCGCTCGCGTTCGAACGTGATTCAATGGTCCATCGTCCGGGCTCGGCCGAGCGCAGAACCCGGGTGCGGCTCGAGCCGACGTCCACGCTGCCATAGTGCACGTCGTAGTCGGCGGCGAATGGCGCGAGCAGGCCGTCGTCCGCGCGCGCGGCCGCCGGCGCCGCGAGGCACAGGATCAGCAGCAGTTTCGGCACCGGCTTCATAGCGCCTCCTCGATCACCGGTTGCGCCAGCGGCAACCCGTCCAGCCGGGCCCCGCCGTCCACCCAGGTCAGCCGGCCGGCGGCGAACCAGCCGACCGCCAGCGGGAAGATGATGTGCTCGAGTCGCTGAACACGGGCTGAAAGCGTCAACTCGCCGTCGCCGGGCAGGACCTGGAGCCTTCCCTGGATGACCGCGGGGCCGGCATCGAGTTCCTCGGTCACGAAATGCACGGTGCACCCATGCCGGCGCTCGCCGGCCGCGAGCACGCGCTGGTGGGTGTGCAAGCCGCGCCAGGCCGGCAGCAGCGACGGGTGGATGTTCAGCAGGCGTCCCTGCCAGTGCCGTACGAACTCGCCATCGAGGATGCGCATGAAGCCGGCCAGCACGACCAGGCGCGCACCGCTGGCCTCGATGCGCGCGGTCAGCGCGCGGCCGTAAGCCGCGCGATCCTGGCCCGCCGCGGGCGCGACCACTTCGGTGGGGATCCCGAGCCGGCGCGCCGCATCGAGGCCCGCGGCATCGGCGCGGTCGCTGATCACGGTCACGATGCGCCCTGCGATCTTCCCGTCCGTGGCCGCCTGCGCGAGCGCCAGCATGTTGGAGCCGCGTCCCGAAATCAGCACGGCGAATGGCAGCGGTTCGGCCATCAGCCGATCTGCACGCCTTCGGTGGCCACGACTTCGCCGATTACGGTCGCCTGCTCGCCGGCCGTGCCGAGGAGTGCCAGCGCAGCGTCCGCGGCGGCGCGCGGCAGCATCACGACCATGCCGATCCCGCAATTGAAGGTGCGATGCATTTCGGCATCGGCAATCCGGCCGCTCTTCTGGATCCAGTCCCAGACCGGATCGCGACGCCAGGCGCGCGGGTCGAGCCGCACGCCCAGGCCCGCCGGCAGCACGCGCGGGATGTTGTCCGAGAGCCCGCCGCCCGTAATGTGCGCAACGGCATGCACTTCGGCCGCGGCCGCAAGGCGCAGCAGCGATTTCACGTAAATCCGCGTCGGCGTCATCAGCCGCTCGAACAGGCGCTCGCCGCCGACTTGCGTGGCCGCGTCCGCGCGGGTGTCGGCGATCAGCCGGCGGATCAGCGAGTAGCCGTTCGAATGCGGGCCGGAGGAGGCGAGGCCGATCACCGCATCGCCCGCGCGCGTGAGGCTGCCGTCGATGATCCGGTCGCGCTCGACGACGCCGACGCAGAATCCGGCGAGGTCGTAGTCTCCTTCGACGTACATGCCGGGCATCTCCGCGGTTTCGCCGCCGACCAGCGCGCAGCCGGCCAGTTCGCAGCCCCTGGCGATGCCGGCGATCACCCGTTCCGCGACCTCGACCGCGAGGCGGCCGGTCGCGTAGTAGTCGAGGAAGAACAGCGGCTCCGCGCCCTGGACCACGACGTCGTTCGCGCACATCGCGACCAGGTCCTGGCCGACGCCGTCATGCAGGCCGGTGTCGATCGCGAGGCGCAGCTTGGTGCCGACGCCGTCCGTGCCCGCGACCAGCACGGGCCGCTGCCAGCGGCCGGGCGGAATTTCGATCATCGCGCCGAATCCGCCGACACCCGCCAGTACTTCGGGACGGGCGGTGCGGGCGACGTGCGGCTTGATGCGCTCGACCAGTTCTTCGCCCGCGTCGATGTCGACGCCGGCGTCCCGGTAGGTCAGCGAGGGGCCTTCAGTCATCGGTCGGGCTCGGATGGGCGGGCCCGTTCAGCGGGCAGTGTACTATTGTAGCGTGAGCGCACGCCCTGACCCCGCCCGCGGGACCGCTGCCCGCTACTGGCTCGCCGCGCTGCTCTGCGCGGTCCTGTCGCTGCCTGCCCATGCGGCGGAACCGCTCGCCGACCTCTATTCCGTGACTGTCCCCAATACCGGCCAGAACGAGGCGGCATTCCGCGACGCGATGCGCGACATCCTGGTGCGCGTCACCGGCCGGCGCGACGCGCCGGACCTCGAGAAACTGGCACCGCTGGTCGCGCAGGCATCGCGCTACGTCGTCAGTTATCGCCGCGCCGCGGGCAACATGCTGGCCGTGACCTTCGACGGGCCGGCGATCGAAGATGCCATCGACGCCTCGGGCCTCGCATTCTGGGGCAGCGAGCGCCCGGTGACGCTCGTGTGGCTCGCCGTCGATCGCGGCGGCGGCCGCCGCGCCCTGGTGAATGCGAATGATGCGAGCGAGGAGAAAACGCGCGTCGAGGCGAGCGCGGCGCGCCGCGGGTTGCCGCTGGTCTGGCCCGGCCCGGGTGATGACCTGACGCGGGCCTTGCAGCAGGCCTGGTCCGGCGCCCATGCGCCGCTGGTTGATGCCGCGCAGCGCTACGGCGCCGACGGCGTGCTGATCGGCCGCGCGCGCACCGCGGCATCCGGCTCAGCGGCGGTCGAATGGACTTTCTCGGCAGCCGGACTGTCGTCCGCTGCCTCCGGCGAACTCGAGGCCGGCCTGGAACTCGCGGCGGAGCGCTATGCCAGCCTCTACGTCTCGCACGGCGCGGGACAGCGCAGCGAGCAGCTCGTGACCATCAACGGCATCCGCACGCTCGAGTCCTATGCCGCGGCCATGCGCATGCTCTCGCGCCTGGCGCCGGTGCGCGGAGTCGCGGTCGACGAAGTGACACCGGAAGCGGTGTCATTCCTGGTCAACGTGCGGGGCGACCCGGAGGCGCTGCGCCAGGCGATCCTGCGCGACGGCCGCCTGCTCGCGGTCGATGCCTCGCGCCTGATCTACACGATGTCGCCATGAAGATGGCGACCGTCCCGAACCTGATCTGCGTGCTGCGCATCGCGCTGACCGTGCCGATCGTGATCCTGCTGGGCGAGGGACGCTACGGACAGACGCTCGTGCTGTTCGCGATCGCCGCGGTGTCCGACGTGCTGGATGGTTACCTCGCCAAGAATTTCGGCTGGACCAGCGACGTCGGCAAGTGGCTCGACCCGCTGGCGGACAAGCTGCTGCTGGTCAGCGTGTTCATCACGCTCGCGTGGATCGGGCTGGTGCCGGTGTGGCTCGCGGCGGTTGCGGTCACGCGCGATTTCACGATCGGCATCGGCGCCGGCGTCTACAAGTGGCTGTTCGGCCCGGTCGATGGGCGGCCGACGGTCCCGTCGAAGCTCAACACGCTGGTGCAGCTCCTGTTCGTCATCGCGGTCGTCTGGCGCGCGGCGTTCCCGGAGTTTCCGGAACCGGTGGTCATCGCACTCGGCGCATTGACGCTGGTGACGACGGTCGTCAGCGGCATCGATTACGTCGCGACCTACATCCGCAAGGCCGTCGCCGTCAGCCGCGCCCGCCGCGTCGCCGCCTGAACCCATGCGCCAGCTGCCACTGGGCGTCCAGCTCGGCATCGCGCTGCGCTTCGAGACGTTTCATGCCGGGGCCAACGACGAGGCCGTCGCGGCGCTGAAGCTGCGCGCGGGCGGCGAGTTCCGTCCGCCGCTGTGGCTGTACGGGCCGAAAGGCTGCGGCAGGAGCCACCTGCTGCAGGCGGCCTGCGCACTGGCGGGCCGTCACGGGCTGACCGCGGCCTACCTGCCGCTGGCCGCCGTGCGCGCGGAGGATCCCGCCCTGCTCGAGGGATTCGAGCACCTGCGCCTGGTCGCGCTCGACGACCTCGATGCGGTCGCAGGGACGGCGCCATGGGAGCGCGCGCTGTTCACGCTCTACAACGGCCTGCAGGAGCAGCAGGGCGGCCTGGTGCTCGCCGCGGCGCAGGCACCCGCGGCCCTGCCATTTGGCCTTGCCGACCTGGCCTCGCGCCTGGCGGCCTCCGAGGTGCACCGGCTGCAGCCGCTCGCCGAGCCCGAACAGGCCGAGGCGCTGCGGCGCCGCGCCCTGCATCGCGGCCTGGAACTGCCGGAAGAAACGCTCGCTTACCTGACGCGCCGCGCGCCGCGCGACTTTGCCGCGCTGTGCCGGCTGCTCGACGAACTCGATACCGAGTCGCTGGCGGCGCAGCGCCGGCTGACCGTGCCGTTCGTGCGCGACTGGCTGGCGCGCGACGGCGCCTGATTCAGTCGGGAGCCGTCCGTCGCAGCGCCGCGATGACGGCGGCGAACGCGGCGAGGATCAATGCCAGCGATACGGACGCACGCGTGCGCGCCGCGGGATTGACCAGGATTTCGGTCAGGGCGAGGGCGAGTGCCGGTGCGAGCGCGAGTGGCGCCCAGCGCAGCGTGCGTCGTGCGCCGCGCGCCATTCCAGGCAAGGGCGCCAGCAGCGGCAGGAGGGCGAGGGCGGTCGTGAGCGGCCCGATGCCGCCATCGCCTAACGGCCAGCAGGCAACGGAAATCAGCAGTGCCAGCCAGACGGCGAGCGCGACCCGGCAGAGGGTGCGCGCGGACTCATCGTTCATCCGGGCGTTGCCGTGAGCCGCAGCGCCACGCCCGCCACTCGACTGCCCAGCGCCTGCGCAAGCTGCCGCTCTGCATCGCTCATCGCGCGCCGTTCGCCGGCAGGCACGACCCGGCTTGCGCCGTAAGGCGTGCCGCCGCCGGTGGTGGTAGAGAGCGCCGCCTCGGTGAAGGGCAGGCCGACGACCAGCATGCCGTGGTGCAGGAGCGGCAGCAGCATGCCGAGTGGCGTCGTCTCCTGGCCGCCGTGCATCGTGCTGCCCGAAGTGAAGGCGCCGACCGGCTTGCCAGCCAGCGCGCCCGACAGCCAGAGCGCCGAGGTGCCGTCGAAGAAAGACATCAGCGGCGCCGCCATGTTGCCGAAGCGCACCGGGCTGCCGAGCACGAGGCCCGCGCATTCGCGCAGGTCGTCGTGGCTGGCCCAGGCTGCGCCTTCCGGCGGCGCGGCCGCCGTCGCGCCTGCGCCGGTGAGCGACGGCACGGTGCGAAGCCTTGCGCGGCAGCCGGCGACCCCATCCACGCCGCGCGCCACCTGGCGCGCGAGTTCTGCCGTCGTGCCGTGCCGCGAGTAGTACAGCACCAGGATGTCGATCATTATACTTGCCTTTATTCTCAGGTACTTACAGACTAATTACACAGTGAATTCTAGAGCCATTCCCGAGGCCGCCCGCCGCATCCGCGTCCGTGGAAAGGTGCAGGGCGTGTACTTTCGCGCCAGTACGGCGGAGCGCGCAATCGCGCTCGCGCTGTGCGGTTGCGCCGAAAACCTCCGGGACGGCAGCGTGCTGGTGCTGGCGGCGGGATCGCCGGAGGCGCTCGCGAAACTCATTGCCTGGCTGCGGGTGGGTCCGCCAATGGCGCGCGTCGACGCGGTGGAAGTCGAGGACATCGATCCCGCGACGCAGCAGTGGCCGGCGGGTTTCCAGCAGCGGTAGTGTCGTGTTCCGCAGATGTCTTGCCAGCCTGAGCCCGCCCGCTGCCGCGCGCCAAGGCGCGCGAGTGAAGCCATGGTGGTTCCATGGCGAGCGAGCGCAACACCGGCGCACGGCAGCAGGCGGGCTCCCTGCGGGCCGCACGGGACGACCGCCGCTCTGCGTTGCCGTCGCTTCGCGTGTACCCGACACGCGTGCGCGCCGGCGCCTTGATCGGCGGTCGTGCCGTGCGGCAGGCCGGCAAGATATCTGCGGAACACGACACTAACGGGCTCAGCGGCGCCAACGCGAATTCAACCGGCTGAGCACGAGATCCGGGTACGTGCGCTTGCCGAGGCTGCCGTTGTAACGGCCGAGCGCGCGCCGGTAATCACCGCGCTCGCGGTCGAGGTAGTAGGCGAGGATGCTGGTCCCCATCCGGATGTTGAGTTCGACGTCGATCAAATCGCGCGTCGACAGGCCGAGTTCGTTCGGCCAGAACGGCATCACCTGCATCAGCCCGACCGCGCCGGCGGAGGAGACTGCGAACGGATCGAACGCGCTTTCGACGTCGATCACGGCGAGCACGAGCTGCGGCCGGTCGCGCAGCATGTCGTGCTTGCTGGCCTCGCAGTGGACCGCGCGCAGGATGCGTTTCGCGGCGGCGCTGACGTCCTGCCCGAGACGCAGGTCCGGCGGCTGCGCGCGCAGGCGGCCCTCGACGCGCGGCTGCATCAGCGTGTACCAGACGACGTCGTCGTACTTGCCGTCGAAGCAGGCCTTGTCGCTGATTGCGGCAGCGATCACTTCGCGCAGGCCCGGATCGCTCTGGCGCTTGGCGTCGGCCGCGGCGGCGAACGGCAGGCCGGCCAGCAGCAGGGTCGCCAGGATCCGTGCGCGCATCGAGTTGGTGGCCGCCTTCAGGTTCCGGCCGCGAGCCGCGCCCGGATCTGCGCCGCGGCCTCGGTGAGCGGGATCGCCTCGTTGTCGGTGGCGCGGCGATGCCGGTACTCGAGCTGCCCGGCCTCGATACCGCGGTCCGACACCACGACCCGGTGCGGGATGCCGACCAGTTCGGCGTCGGCGAACTTGACGCCCGGCCGCGCGTCGCGGTCGTCGAGCAGCACCTCGACGCCGGCGTCGCGCAGTTCGCCGTAGAGCTTTTCGGCGGTTGCGCGCACGCGCTCGGATTTGTCCCAGTTGAGGCCGACCAGCACGACGTCGAATGGCGCGAGCGGTGCCGGCCAGACGATGCCGCGCTCGTCGTGGTTCTGCTCGATCGCCGCCGCGACGATGCGCGTGACGCCAATGCCATAACAGCCCATGTGCATCACGATCTTCTGGCCCTGCTCGTCGAGCACGGCAGCGCCCATCGCCGCGCTGTACTTCTGCCCGAGCTGGAAAATGTGGCCGACTTCGATGCCACGCGCGACCGACAAGTTGCCGCCGCCGCCCGGGCTGGGGTCGCCCTCGACGACGTTGCGCAGGTCCGCGACCGCCGGTTCCGGCAGGTCGCGTCCCCAGTTGACCCCGGTCAGGTGCGTGTCCGAGCGATTCGCGCCGCAGGCGAAGTCGGCGAGGACGGCCGCGGAGCGGTCCGCGATCACCGGGAGCGGGAGGCCGGCCGGCCCGAGGAAACCGGGCTCGCAGCCGGCCTGCGCGGTGATCCGCGCGGCGTCCGCCATGCGCAGCGGCTTCGCGACCTGCGCCAGCTTCTGCGCCTTGACCGCGTTCAGCTCGTGGTCGCCGCGCAGCACCAGCGCCACCAGGCCGCCGTCCGCGCCGTCCACCACCAGCGTCTTCAGCATGCGCGCGGCAGGCAGGGCGAGCTGGGCGCTCACCTCGGCGATGGTCCGCGCGCCGGGTGTCGCGACCACCGCTTTCGCGGCTTTCGGCGCCGGCCGCGGCTCGCGTGGCGCAAGCGCCTCGGCGAGCTCGAGGTTCGCCGCGTAGTCGTCGCCGTCGGAAAAGACGATCGCGTCCTCGCCCGAATCGGCGAGCACGTGGAATTCCTGTGAGGCGCTGCCGCCGATCGCGCCGGTGTCCGCGTGCACCGCGCGGAAGCGCAACCCGAGGCGCGTGAAGATCGCCGTGTAGGCCTCGTACATGCGCCGGTAGCCCTCGGCGAGGGAGGCCTCGTCGGCATGGAAGCTGTAGGCGTCCTTCATCATGAACTCGCGCGCACGCATCACGCCGAAGCGCGGGCGGATCTCGTCGCGGAACTTGGTCTGGATCTGGTAGAAGTTGACCGGCAGCTGCCGGTAGCTCTTCAGCTCCCGGCGCGCAAGGTCGGTCACGACTTCCTCGTGGGTCGGCCCCAGCACCATGTCGCGGTCGTGCCGGTCCTTGAAGCGCAGCAGTTCCGGCCCGAACAGGTCCCAGCGGCCCGACTCGACCCACAGCTCGCCGGGCTGGGTGACCGGCATCGAGATCTCGAGCGCCCCGGCGCGGTCCATTTCCTCGCGGATCACGCGCTCGACACGGCGCAGCACGCGCAGGCCCATCGGCAGCCAGGTGTAGAGGCCGCCCGCGACCCGCCGGATCAGGCCGGCGCGCAGCATCAGCCGATGGCTCACGATTTCGGCCTCGGCCGGCACTTCCTTGAGGTTCTGGATCGGATTCGCGGACAGGCGCATTAGAAACCTCTGATTGACCCCTGCATGAGGCGCGTTACGCGCGCGCCTTGGCAGGACAAGGCGCGAGCTGAAGCCCCATAGTCTGAACTATGGGCGAGGCGAGCAACGAAGTCCTGCCAAGGCCCGCGTGTAACCCGCTGGGACCGGGCGATTTTCGTCCCTGGCTGCGTCGCTCGTCGCTCATGTATCCCTTGATACACATCGTTCCTCGCTCCTTGCCAGGAACGAAAATCGCACACGGTCGCGCCCATGCGGGGGTCAATCAGAGGTTTCCTGACCCTCGCGGACGAGGCGTGTCGCCGGTCCCAAAGCGCGGTATCTTAGGCGCTGCCTACCAGGCTTGCCACGCCAGCCGCATGAAAGTCGATATCAACGAAATTCGCATGCGCCGCGGGATCTACCTGCTGCCGAACCTGTTGACGACCTGCTGCCTGTTCGGCGGCTTCTACGCGATCGTCGCGGCGATCGACGGCAACTTCGACCGGGCCGCAGTCGCGATCTTCGCGGCGATGATCTTCGACGGCCTGGACGGACGCGTCGCGCGGCTGATGGGGACGGAGACCGCGTTCGGCAAGGAGTACGACAGCCTGGCCGACATGGTCGCATTCGGCGTCGCGCCGGCGATCGTCTGCTACCAGTGGGGCGTGGCGCGCATCGCCGAGTACGGCGCCGCCTGGGGCCGCTTCGGCTGGATCGCCGCGTTCTTTTTCGCGGCCGCGGCGGGCATGCGGCTTGCGCGGTTCAACGCGCGCTCCGCGGTGCAGGACAAGCGCTACTTCGAGGGCTTGCCGAGCCCGTCGGCGGCCGCGGTGGTCGCCGCTTTCGTCGGCGTCGCGCACAAGTACGAAACCGACGGGGTGCTCGGCCTCGACTTCACCGGGCAGGCAGGCCTGGTCGTTGCGTTCGTCATCACCGCGCTGGCCGCGATCCTGATGGTCAGCCGCTTCCCGTATCGCAGCTTCAAGGACCGCGCCGCCGGCGAACGCGTGCGTTACTCGCGCCTGCTGCTGGTGCCGCTCGTGATCGCGCTGATCGCGGTCGACCCGCCGCTGGTCCTGTTCCTGCTGTTCGGCGGCTTTGCGCTGTCGGGCCCGCTGGTCTGGAGCTGGGTCAAGCTCCGGCGCCGGCCGCGCGATGCCGGCCCCCCGGCGGGCTGATCCGATGGAAGCGAGGCGGCTGGCCATCCTCGATGCGATGGGCATTCACGCCTATGTGCCGCGTCCCGCGCGCGCTACCGGTCCCGACTGGCCCGCGCTCGCCGCCGCCGTGCGCGAATGCCGGCTTTGCGGACTGTGCGAGACGCGCACGCAGACCGTGTTCGGCACCGGCGACCCGCGCGCGCGCCTGATGGTGATCGGCGAGGCGCCGGGCGCGGAGGAGGACCGGCAGGGCGAGCCGTTCGTCGGCCGCGCGGGTGGCCTGCTGAACTCCATGCTGCACGCTGCGGGGTTCGGGCGCTCGGACGTGTTTGTCGCGAACGTCCTGAAGTGTCGGCCTCCGAACAACCGCGATCCGAGCGCGGAGGAGGCCGAGCGCTGCCTGCCGTACCTGCGGCGCCAGATCGAGCTGGTGGCCCCCGAGGTCATCCTCTGCGTCGGCCGCATCGCCGCGCAGCGCCTGCTCGGGCGCGAGGACACGCTCGCGCGCATGCGCGGCCGCGTGCACGCATTCGAGTCCGTGCCGGTGGTCGTGACCTATCATCCGGCCTACCTGCTGCGCTCGCCCGGCGAGAAGCGCAAGTCCTGGGCCGATCTCAAGCTCGCACTCGGGGTACTGGATCGTGGCGACCGCGCGTGAGGATTTCGCCGCGCCCGCCTGGCGCCTGCGGCCGATGACGCAGGCGGACCTGGCGTCGGTCGCCGCGCTCGAGCGCGAGTCCTACGTGTTCCCGTGGAGCGACCAGATCTTCTCGGACTGCCTGCGCGTCGGCTATCACTGCGTCGTGGTCGACACGCCCGCGGGCGTCGGCGGATACGCCGTGCTGTCGATGGGCGCGGGCGAGGCCCACGTGCTCAACCTGTGCATCGCCGAGCGGCTGCGGCGCCGGGGCGTCGGGCGCGGCCTGCTGCTCGCGGTGCTCTGCCATGCGCGGGACCGCGGCATCCGCGATGCCTTCCTCGAGGTGCGGCGCAGCAACAAGGGGGCGATTGCGCTCTACCACGAGATGGGCTTCGAATGCGTCGGCCAGCGGCGCGGCTATTACCAGGCCCACGAGGGGCGCGAGGACGCGCTGGTGTACCGTCTCGAGCTCGGCACGCTCGCAGACGGCTAGCATAAAGGGGACGCACCCCTTTACCGTCAAGCTGAACGCAGCAGCGCCAATTGCTTGCTTGGTAAAGGGGTGCGTCCCCTTTATGCTAGCGCGCTCCGCGCGATGCCCCCGATGGTACCGATGAACGACGAAATCGCACGCCGTCGCACCTTTGCGATCATCTCGCATCCGGACGCCGGCAAGACCACCCTGACCGAGAAGCTCCTGCTGTTCGGCGGCGCGATCCAGATGGCCGGCACCGTCAAGGGCCGCAAGGCCGCGCGGCATGCCACGTCCGACTGGATGCGCCTCGAGCAGCAGCGCGGCATCTCGGTGACCTCGTCGGTCATGCAGTTCCCGTACCGTGGCTGCATCGTCAACCTGCTCGACACGCCGGGCCACGAGGATTTCTCCGAGGACACCTACCGGACGCTGACCGCGGTCGATTCCGCGCTGATGGTCATCGACTGCGCCAAGGGCGTCGAGGAACGCACGATCAAGCTGATGGAGGTCTGCCGGCTGCGGGATACGCCGATCATGACCTTCATCAACAAGCTGGACCGCGACGGCCGCCCGCCGGTCGAGCTGCTGGACGAGATCGAGCGCATCCTGGGCATCAGTTGTGCTCCCCGTACCTGGCCGATCGGCATGGGCCGTGAGCTGTCGGGCATCTACCACTTCGGTGAAGACCGCATCTACGCCTATGCCGGCGGGCGCGGCGGGCGCGTCGGCCAGAACCGGATGATCGACGGGCTCGCGAGTGCCGAGGCCGGCGAGTTCCTCGGCGACGGCGCGCGCGCGTTCCGCGAGGAAGTGGAGCTGATCCGCGGCGCCACGCCGCAGTTCGACGCGGCGGAATACCTGGCCGGCCGTCAGACGCCGGTGCATTTCGGCTCGGCCATCTCGAATTTCGGCGTCGAGGAGCTGCTGTCCTCGTTCGTTGCGCACGCGCCGCCGCCGCGGCCGCGGCGCACGACCACGCGCGAAGTGGACCCGCATGAGGCGGCGCTCAGCGGATTCGTGTTCAAGATCCAGGCGAACATGGACCCCGGCCATCGCGACCGCATCGCGTTCCTGCGCATCTGCTCGGGCGGTTACCGCCGCGGCATGCGCCTGCACCACGTGCGGCTCGGCAAGGAGGTGCGGATCGCGGATGCGCTCACCTTCATGGCGGCCGACCGGCAGCAGGCCGACGAGGCCTGGGCGGGCGACATCATCGGCCTGCACAATCACGGCACGATCAACATCGGCGACACCTTCACCGAGGGAGAAGCGCTGACCTTCACCGGCATCCCGAACTTTGCACCCGAGCTGTTCCGGCGCGCGGTGCTGAAGGACCCGCTGCGGATGAAGGCGCTTCAGAAAGGACTCGACCAGCTGTGCGAGGAGGGCGCCACGCAGTTGTTCCGGCCGCTGCGCAATAACGACGTGATCCTGGGCGCGGTCGGGCCGCTGCAGTTCGACGTGGTCGCATTCCGCCTCGCCGACGAATACGGCGTCACCTGCGCCTTCGAGCCGGTCAATGTCGTCACCGCGCGCTGGGTGGACGGCTCCGATCGCGAGAAGCTCGGGCAGTTTCGCGAGCGCGCCCATGAGCACCTGGCGCTCGACCACGCCGGGGAACTCGTCTACCTCGCGCCCTCGCGCGTGAACCTGGGGCTCACCGTCGAGCGCTGGCCCGACCTCCGGTTTCGCATGACGCGCGAACACCTGGCGGTCGCCGCGTGAAAAGCCCGCTGCTGCGGCGCCCGGTCATTGCCTGGGCCCTCTGCGACTGGGCCAACTCGGCATTCGCGACCACGGTGATGGCGGGGTTCTTCCCCGTGTACTTCAAGCAGTACTGGAGCGCCGGGGCGGAGGCCGCGGTGAGCACCTTCCAGCTGGGCGTCGCAAACGGCGTCGGCAGCCTGGTGATCGCCCTGATCGCGCCGCTGCTCGGCGCGATGGCGGATCGGGGCGGTGCACGCGTGCGCATGATGGCGTTCTTCACGCTGCTGGGCGCGCTGATGACCGGACTCCTCTACACAGTGGGGCAGGGCGAGTGGCTCGCCGCCGGGTTGATCTACCTGATGGCAGGCATCGGCTTCTCGGGTGGCGTGATCTTCAACGATGCGCTGCTGGTGGACGTCTCGGAGCCGCGCGAGTACGACCTGATCTCCGCCTACGGTTACTCGCTCGGTTACGCCGGTGGCGGCCTGCTGCTGGTCGTGAACGCCGCCATGGTCGCGAACCCGGCGAGCTTCGGGCTCGAGGATGCGAGCGAAGCTGTGCGCATCGCCTTCCCGATGGTTGCCGGCTGGTG
The DNA here is from genome assembly GCA_050179155.1 of Steroidobacteraceae bacterium. GTDB lineage: Bacteria > Pseudomonadota > Gammaproteobacteria > Steroidobacterales > Steroidobacteraceae > SCUD01. Next base: position 24,542 of record JBFXFJ010000013.1, on the reverse strand, counting down.
GCTGCTGTTTACGGTGCCGGCGCTCCTGTGGGTGCGCGAGCAGAAGCCGGCGCGGCCGCTCGCATTGCCGGCGGCGGCCGTGGCGGGATTCCGCGAGCTGCGCGCGACCATCGCCGAGGTACGCCGGTATCGCCCGCTGCTCTGGTTCCTGCTCGCGTACTGGATGTACATCGACGGCGTCAACACCATCATCAAGATGGCGGTGGACTACGGGCTGTCGCTCGGGTTCCCGCAGCAGAGCCTGATCGCGGCGCTCCTGATCACACAGTTCGTCGCCTTCCCGGCGGCGCTCGCCTTCGGCTGGATCGGCAGCAGGATCGGCGCGCGCAACGGCATCTTCATCGCGATCGCGATCTACTCCGCCGCGACCATCGCCGCTTACTGGATGCGGGACATCAGCCACTTCTACCTGCTTGCGGGCACCATCGGGCTGGTGCAGGGTGGCATCCAGTCGCTGTCGCGGTCCTACTTCGCCTCGCTGATTCCTGCGGGCAAGCAGGGCGAGTTCTTCGGCTTCTACAACATGATGGGCAAGTTCGCGGCGGTGCTCGGGCCGATGATGGTGGGCGTCACCGCGCTCCTCACCAACGATACTCGCTACGGCATGCTGTCGATCATCGCGCTGTTCGCGGGCGGGGCGATCCTGCTTGCGCGCGTGCGGCCGGCGCCCGACTCCCGTCGCATCGCGGATCGGAACTGACGGCGCATGGCGGCTGCCGGGACTCCCGATGCGATCGCCGGACGGCGCCCGGTGTGGGCCGAGTTGCGCGACGCGATCCGCGGCACGGGCGCCGACTACACCAGGATCCCGCTTAAGCGCGCGGTATTCCTGCTCGCGGTGCCGATGGTGCTGGAGCTGGTGCTCGAGTCCACGTTCGCGGTCGTCGACATCTACTTCGTCGGCAAGCTGGGTTCCTCCGCGGTCGCGACGGTCGGGCTCACCGAGACCCTGCTGTTCCTGCTTTACGCGATCGGCATCGGCCTCGCGATGGCCGTGACCGCCGTCGTCGCGCGGCGCATCGGCGAGGGCAAGCCGGAAGAGGCCGCGGTGACGGCGGTGCAGGCGATCTGGATCGCACTGCTGGCCTCGGTGCCGTTCGCGTTCGCCGGCATCGTATTCGCGCAGGATCTCCTGCGCCTCATGGGCGCGGACGCCTGGACGCTGGAGCACGGCTACCCGTACATGCAGTGGGCGCTCGGCAGCAACGCGGTGATCATGCTGCTGTTCACCATCAACGCGGTTTTCCGCGGCGCGGGCGACGCTGCCGCAGCAATGCGCGTGCTGTGGTTCGCGAACGCACTCAATATCGCGCTCGATCCGCTCCTGATATTCGGTTTTGGGCCGGTGCCGGCCTTCGGCATCGAGGGCGCGGCGATCGCGACGACCATCGGCCGCGGCGCCGGCGTGTTGCTGCAGCTCTGGATCCTGTTCCGTGGCGGGCCGCACCTGCGCGTACGGAGCTCGGATCTCGTCTGGCACGGGGCGATCCTCCGGAACATCGCGCGCACCTCGCTCGGCGGAATCGGGCAGATGATCGTGGCGATGACCTCGTGGATCTTCCTGATGCGGATCCTCGCGGACATCGGCAGCCAGGCAGTCGCCGGCGCGACCATCGCGATTCGCATCATGATGTTCACGATGATGCCGGCCTGGGGCATGTCGAACGCGGCGGCGACGCTCGTTGGCCAGAATCTCGGCGCGGGTCACCCGGAGCGCGCCGAAGCTTCGGTCTGGCGCATCGGCGCGTACAACATGGCCTACCTGCTCGCGGTATCGGTGGTGTTTTTCGCGTTGCCGCGCGAGTTCATGGGGATCTTCACGGCTGACCCGGCGGTGATCGCGATTGGCGCGGAATGGCTGCGGATACTGTCGTACTCGCTGTTCGTCTACGGCTGGTGGATGGTCGCCGTGCAGGCGTTCAACGGCGCCGGCGACACGGTCACGCCGACCTGGATCAACGTCGTGTTCTTCTGGCTGATCCAGATTCCACTGTCGTGGCTGCTCGCGATCACGCTCGGCTGGCAGCACTCCGGCGTGTTCTGGGCGGTGTTCATCTCGGAGACCGCAGTCGGGCTCTTCACGCTGTGGTTGTTCTCGCGCGGGAAGTGGAAGACGGCGCGGGTGTAAGCAGCGGCAGTGAAGTATTACCAGTTGGCGGGGTCCAGCCGGTAGACCCCGGCAAGGGCGCCGTAGAGCGCAGGCAGTTCGCGCGCGAAGACTGCCGGTTCCTCGAAGAACGCCTCGCTCGCCACCGCGAAGAACTCGCCGCGGTCCTGTGCCGCGTAGGGATCGAGGAAGCTGCGAGCGCCGGCATCCGCCTGCGCGCGCAGCCGTTCCAGTTCCTCGTCCAGCAGCTGCAGCCAGCGTCGGCGCGCGCCGGTACCGGCGATCCAGGGTGCGCCGCCCGACTCGTGGTCGAGGTAATGCGCGAACTCGTGGATCACGACGTTGTAGGCCTCGCCCGGTTCCCCGCGGCTGTCCACGTCCTCCCAGGACAGGATCACGCGGCTGACGTCCCAGGACTCGCCCGCGAGCACGCGCGGCTCGTCGGTGACCACGCCGTCCTCGTCCTGCCATTCGCCCGGGACCACGAACTGCGAGGGATAGACCAGCACCGAGTGCAGGCGGTCGTAGACGTGCGTGTTCCGGCCGAGCACCAGCAGGCAGGCCTGCGCGGCGATCGCCACCTTCGTTTCCGGCGTCACCTGGAAGCCGCCGCAGCCGACGAAAGCCTTTTCGCCGACGAACACGGCGGTCAGCCGCTCGAGGCGATCGCGCAGCGCCGCAGGCATGCGTTCGGCCTGGGGCAGCCAGCGGGCGAGCGCGTCGCGCGCGACCGCATCCAGGGAGTCCGCATACAGCGTGCGGCGGCGCCGCACAGCCAGGAGGCCGCGCGCCGCGATCCACGCGAGTATCGCAAGCCCGCCCGCGAGTGCGATCGCAATGCCCGGGGTCACGGGCGGAATCGCGCCACCAGGCCGCGCAACAGCCGCAGGTCGCCGGCCGCGGGCGCGGGCCCGTAACGCAGCCGCAGGTAGAGTTCGGTGATCGCGAGCGATTCGGTGCCGAGGTCGGGGCGCAGGCGGCGCACGCGTTTCGCGAAATCGCGCGGCGCCTCGCCGGTCGGCAGCTCGATGCCGCGGCGCGCGAGCCGCCGGACGAATCGCGCGTAGCTCGCGGCGGGTGGGTCGCGGCGCTTCGGCCGGAATTCCCAGGCGAGCCAGGCGAACAGCAGGACCATCGCCGCCACCAGCCCGAGGCCGAGCGCCATCCCGAAGTCGCGCCAGTCCGGGTCGTCGAACCCGAGATCCATCAGCAGTTCCTCCTGGCGCAGGCGGTTGAACTGCACGACCCAGTCGTTCCAGCGCGCGTTCACGTTGTCCCAGATCATGCTCGCCTGCCAGAAAAACTCGGAATCGCGCATCAGGCCGCCGGGGAGCAGTTCCTCGCCCGGGAACGAGGCCTCGACGCCGCGTTCGATGCGTTCGGGCGCGATCACACCGGTCGGGTCCACGCGGGTCCAGCCGGCGCCTGGCAGCCAGACCTCGGACCAGGCGTGCGCATGCGACTGGCGCACGATCAGGTAGCCGCCGAGCGGATTCCAGTCGCCGCCCTGGTAGCCGCCGACCACGCGCGCCGGGATGCCCGCCGCGCGCATCATCGTCGTGAATGCGGAGGCGTAGTGCCCGCAGAACCCCTGGCGCGTGTTGAACAGGAAGTCGTCCACCGAGTCGCGCTCGAGGCCGGGCGGCGTCAGCGTGTAGTAGAAATCCTGCGCGCGGAACATGTCGAGCACGGCGCGCACGTAGTCGAGTTCGCCCGCGGCGGATGCTCGCATGCGTTCTGCGAGCGCGAGCGTGCGTGTGTTGCGCCCGGGCGGCAGCTGCAAGTTGCGGTTGCGCAGCGCCGCAGCCAGTTCCAGGCCTGCGCGATAGCGGGGATAGGAGCGCGCTTCGTACTGCAGCACGGAATGGACCGGGGCGCGCGTGCGCAGGCCGAAGTCCCAGGCCTGGGCGGCGAGCCCGGGGGTCCAGCTCTGCACCATGTCGAGCGCGAACAGCATGCGCTGGCCGGTCGGTTCGAGCGTCACCGTGTAATCGACCGGCGTGCCTTCGTAACGCACCGGCGGCAGGAAGTAGGACTGCGCCTCGCCGCGCGACCAGGTGTAGCCGTCGAACTCGGACAGCACGGTGCCGCGCCAGTAGCGCAATGGCGGCGGCGGCGGGTCGCCGTTGAAGCGTACGCGGAACGCGACGACGTCATTGAGCGTCAGGTCCGAGATGTCGCCCGGCGACATCTCGTCCGTCAGGCCGGACAGGGCGCGCTCTGCCGACGGTGCGCCCCAGAAACTGCCGGCCAGGCGCGGGAAGAACAGGAACAGCACGAGCGCGACCGGCGCGGCCTTCGCGAGCATCGCGCCGGTCGTGCGGAACGGCCGGAGCACCGGCCCGTCCGCGCCGCGCCTCGAAACCACGAGCAGCGCGGCCGCGAGCAGCCAGACGGTCGGCAGCACCCACGCGACGGTCACGAGGTCCTGCGCGTAGAGGAATGACGAGAGGCACAGGAACCAGCCGATGAAGATCAGCACGGTGTGGTCGCGCGGCGCCCGGGTCTCCAGCAGCTTCAGCGCCGACATCAGCGCGAGCAGCGCCGTGCCGCCGTCGAGCCCCGTGATGGTCGAGTAGCCGAGCACCACGCCCGCGGTGACCGCGAGCGCGATCACCGCGCGCAGCCAGGCACCCGGCAGGCGCCAGTCCCGCAATTCCGCCGTCAGCCGCCAGGCGCAGATGGCGAGCACGAACACCGTCACCCAGGCCTGCAGGTGCAGCAGGTGCGGCGCGAGCGCGGCCGCCAGGCCGCCCATGGTCCAGCCGAGTCTGCGCAGGCGCTCGCGCCGGTCAGACATGTTCGGGCTCCGGCGCCTCGAACTCGGCAATCGCGGCGAGGCAGCGGCGGCGCTGGGCATCGCCGGGCTGCGGACGGATCTCCTGGCCGGGCAGGCGCAGGCCGAAGGTCTCACCGCGCGCATGCGCGTCGACGATCCAGCGCGCCAGCACCGACAGGCGCGCCTCGAGGTCCTTGCCCGGCACGTCCGCGAGATCGAAGACCGGCAGCGGCTCCGCGGCGCCGCTGAACTCCTTGACCAGCAGTTCGTTGGCCCGCGCGAAAGCCTTCCAGGCGATGTGCCGCGGCGGATCGCCCGGGTGATAGTCCTTGAGGCCGGCGAAGTCATCCTCGCCGCGGCGCGCGGTGCCGCCGCCCGCGCCGCCCGGCGATGGCGGCGGCGGCGGCGCATCCGCGGCCGGCCGCGGGTAGACCAGGCAGCGCTCGCCGGGGTGCAGCACGGCCCAGGCGCGGAACAGGCCGTAAGGGAAGCGGGTCGCGATCTCGACGCGGTCCAGAACGATTGCGCCGCGCCGGCGCGTCGGTACGCGAAGTTGCACCGTCGCCTCGCCGCCCGAGTCGATCGACACCGGCGAGTCCGGCGGGGAGCGAACCTGCGCTTCCAGGTCGCAGCGCGCGGCACCACTCGGGTTCGCGAGCGCGAGGCGGAACACCGCGTCCTGCCCCGCGAATGGCGGCTCAACGCCGGCCGGCCGGGCGATGAGCGCCTCGAGATTCCGGTGGCAGGCCTGCATCGCGACCACGCCGAGCGCCGCCAGCAGGAAGGTCAAGCCGAGGCCGAGGTTGTTCGCGTAGTTCAGCGAGCCGAGCAGCATCGCAAACAGCATCACCCCGAAGGCGAGGCCCAGTCCGGTCGGCAGGATGTAGATGCGCCCGCGCCGCAGGGTCACGGAACCGCGATCAGGGCCCTGGCGGCGCCGGATCCAGGCGCTGACGCGCTGCTTCAGGAATCCGCCTTGCCCCTTCGTAATTGCCGGTTACTCCGCAGATCAGGGTATCGGCACCGACTTCAGCAGCGCCGCGGCGACCTCGTTCGGGCCGCGCGCGTCGGTGGCATCTCGCGGCCGCAGCCGGTGCCCGACCACGGCGGGCAGCACGGCCTGGACGTCTTCCGGCAACACGCCGGGGCGGCCATGCAGGAATGCCCAGGCCTGCGCGGAGCGCAGCAGCGAAATGACGGCGCGCGGCGACAGGCCCGCCTGGTGCTGGCTGCCGTCGCGCGTGGCGCGCGCGATCGCCTGCACGTAGTCGAGCAATGCATCGCTCGCGTGGACTTCAGCGACGCGGTGCTGCAACGACGGGATCACGGCCGGGTCGAGCGCGGCCGGAAGGTCGGCGAGCAGGTCGCGCCGGTCGCGCCCGCGCAGCAGCTGGCGTTCGTGTCCCGGCGCCGGATAGCCGAGCTCGATGCGCATCAGGAAACGGTCGATCTGCGACTCGGGCAGCGGGAAGGTGCCGACCTGGAACGAAGGGTTCTGGGTCGCGACGATGAAGAACGGCTCCGGCAGCGGGTGGGTCTCGCCGTCGACAGTCACCTGGCGTTCTTCCATCGCCTCGAGCAGCGCGCTCTGCGCTTTCGGCGTCGCGCGGTTGACTTCGTCGGCCATCACCAGCTGCGCAAACACCGGCCCGCGGTGGAACATGAAGCGCCCGCTCGCGCGGTCGTAGACGGAGATGCCGATCACGTCGGCCGGCAGCAGGTCGCTGGTGAACTGGATGCGCTGGTAGGTCAGTCCGAGCACGCGCGCGAGCGCATGCGCGAGCGTGGTCTTGCCGACGCCGGGAATGTCCTCGATCAGCAGGTGGCCGCGGGCCAGCAGGCAGCAGAGGGCGAGCCGGATCTCGCGGTCCTTGCCGAGCACGACCTGGTTCAGCGATGCCAATGCAGCCAGGAGCTGCCCGCGTTCGCGATCCGGCGACTGGGTCACGGCGTTCATCGCAGCGAGGCTACCCGCTCGTGCTGCTCGGCAAGTTGCGCCAGTTCACGCTTGAACTCCTCGACCCGCGTCCGCTCCTGGGCGATCACCTCGGCCGGCGCGTTGCGCACGAAATTCTCGTTGCCGAGCTTGCCATTGGCGCGGGCCAGTTCCTGTTCGACCTTGCTCCGACGCTTGCCGAGGCGGGCAAGTTCCGCGTCCACGTCGATCAGGCCTGCCATCGGCACCAGGATGCGCATGTCGCCCAGCAGTGCGGCGGCCGCCTGGGGCGGGGCCTCGCCGGCGGCGAGTGGCACCGCGTCGGCAATGCCCGCGAGACGCCGGATGGCGGCGGAATGGCGCCGGCAGCGTTCGACCTCCGGGTCGGACGCGCCCTGGAGGCGCGGCGACAACTGCAGCGACGGGGCGATGTCGAGTTCACCGCGGATGCGGCGCACGCCCAGGATGAAATCCATGACCCAGCGGACTTCCGTCTCGACCTGCGGCAGGACGGCATCGGGCGACATCGCGGGGTAGGGCTGGCGCATGATGGAGTCCGCCGTGATGCCGGCGCGCGGCGCGACACGCTGCCAGATCTCCTCGGTGATGAATGGCATCAACGGGTGCAGCAGGCGCAGCAGCGTCTCCAGCGTTTCAATCAGCGTGCGGCGCGTGCCGCGGCGTTCCCCGGCCGTGCTCACCGAAGACTGCATCACGGTCTTGCTGAACTCGAGGTACCAGTCGCAGAACTCGTACCAGGTGAATTCGTAGGCGGCCTGCGCCGCCAGGTCGAAACGATACGAGGCAAAGCCCTCGCGCACCGCGGTGACCGTCGCCTGCAGCCGCGAGCGGATCCAGCGGTCGTATTGCGACAGCTTCTCGTCGCCCTGGCCATCATCCGCCTCGGTCGCCATCAGCACGAAGCGCGCGGCGTTCCACAGCTTGTTGCAGAAATTGCGGTAACCCTCGACCCGGCCCATGTCGAAGCGCAGGTCGCGCGACTGGGTCGCGAGCGAAGCGAAGCTGAAGCGCAGCGCGTCCGTGCCGTAGGCGGCAATCCCCTCCGGGAATTGTTTGCGCGTGGCGCGCTCGATCGCAGGGGCGAGCTGCGGCTGCATCAGGCCCGTGGTGCGCTTGGCGACCAGCTCGTCGAGCGGGATGCCGTCCACGATGTCGAGCGGGTCGATGACGTTGCCCTTCGACTTCGACATCTTCTGGCCTTCGTGGTCGCGGATCAGGCCGTGCACGTACACCTCGCGGAAGGGCACGTCACCGGTGAACTTGAGGCCCATCATGATCATCCGCGCGACCCAGAAGAAGATGATGTCGAATCCGGTCACCAGCACGCTGGTCGGGTAAAAGGTCCTGAGTTCCGCGGTCTTCTCCGGCCAGCCCAGCGTCGAGAACGGCCACAGCGCCGACGAGAACCAGGTGTCCAGCACGTCCTCGTCCTGCGTGAGCGGCAGGCTGTCGGCGAGGCGGTGGCGCGCGCGCACCTCGGCCTCGTTGCGACCGACGTAGATGGTGCCGTCCGGGCCGTACCAGGCCGGGATGCGATGCCCCCACCAGAGCTGGCGGCTGATGCACCAGTCCTTGATGTTGCGCATCCACTCGAAGTAGGTCTTGTCCCAGTTGGCCGGCACGAAGCGGATGCGGCCTTCCTCGACGGCGCGGATCGCGGGCGCGGCGAGCGGCGCGATGCGCACGTACCACTGGTCGGTCAGCCACGGCTCGAGCACCGCGCCGCTGCGGTCGCCTTTCGGGATCGACATGCGATGCGGCTCGACCTTTTCCACCAGCCCGGCGGCCTCGAGATCGGCGACCACGCGCCGGCGCGCCTCGAAACGGTCGAGGCCGCGGTAGGCCGGCGGTGCCGACTCCGCGATGCGGGCATCGGCGGTCAGGACATTGATCAGCGGCAGGCCGTGGCGTTGCCCGACTTCGTAGTCGTTGAAATCGTGCGCCGGCGTCACCTTGACGCAGCCCGAGCCGAAAGCCGGGTCCACGAATTCGTCCGCGATCAGCGGAATCTCGCGGCCGGTCAGCGGCAGCGCGAGCAGCCTGCCCGCGAGCGCGCGGTATCGCCCGTCGTCCGGATGAAAGGCGACGGCCGAGTCGCCGAGCATGGTCTCCGGCCGCGTCGTCGCGACCGTCACGTGCCCGTCGCCGTCGGCAAACGGGTAACGGATATGCCACAGGCTGCCGTCCGCTTCCTCCGCCTGCACTTCGAGGTCGGAGAGGGCGGTCTTCAGCACCGGGTCCCAGTTGACCAGGCGCTGGCCGCGATAGATGAGCCCTTCCTCGTGCAACCGGATGAACGCTTCCTGGACGGCCTGCGACATGCCGGGATCCATCGTGAAGCGGTCGCGGCTCCAGTCGACCGATGCGCCGAGGCGCCGCATCTGCCGGGCGATGGTCCCGCCCGACTGCTCTTTCCAGCGCCAGACGCGCTCGTTGAACGGCTCGCGGCCGAGATCGTGGCGGGTCTTGCCCTCGGCGTTCAGCTGCCGCTCAACCACCATCTGCGTCGCGATGCCGGCGTGGTCGGTGCCGGGCTGCCAGAGCGTACGATCACCCGACATGCGGTGGAAGCGGGTCAGCGCGTCCATGATCGTGTCCTGGAACGCGTGGCCCATGTGCAGCGTGCCCGTGACATTGGGCGGCGGGATCACGATGCAAAAGGGCGGGCCGCTGCCCGCGGGCGCGAACAGGCCGCTTTCTTCCCAGTGACGGTAAACGCGCTCCTCGATGTCGCGCGGCGAGTAGGTCTTGTCCATGCGGCGGCCGGCTGCCTCAGTCCTCGCCGGGCGCGAGCTGCTCGCGCAGCGCCGCGGCGACGAGTTCCGGCAGCGCGGCGCGCAGGCGGTCGATCACGCGCTCGAACATGACCGCCTCGATCTCGCGCGCGGCGGCATGCAGCAGTTCGTCCGTCAGGTTCATCATCCGCGTGACGAGGATCGCCTGCAGCGCCGCGACGTCCTGCTCGGACAGGATTCCCGAGGCGTAGGGCGTGGACGGCTCCGGCTCGTGCTGCGGCTTCGGAAAACTGCCGGTCGCATGCAGCTCGACGACGTCGGTCAGGATCGGCAGGTCGCGCAGCGAATCGCGGGTCACGGTTCGTCCTTCATCTCGTGGGTGTCGGGCCGGATGCCGCGCTCGCGGTACTGGCGGAAGCGCTCGCGTCCGCGCTGCCGGCGCGCAACGTCGGCATCCACGACCTCGGCGATGCGCTGGAAGCGCTCGAATTCCGCCGGCACCACGCTCGCCAGGTTGACGATCAGGTCGCCGTCGCGGGGATCGGGATCCGCCGAATCGGCGATGACCACGGGGGCCGGCGCCGGCGCCGGCGCGGCGTCGTCGCTGCCGAGCCGCTGGTGTGGCACGAAGCTGCGGTCGGCAAAGGTCCACAGCAGCTGGTCGAAGGCCTCGAGCTCGCCGCCCGGATCGAACTGCACGCGCACGCGGTGGTCCTTCAGCCAGGCCTTCTCGACCAGGCGGCAGGCGAATCTCAGGCGCGCGGCCGGGTCGTCGCTCGCCAGCACGTAGAAGTCCACGCGCGGCGCAGTCATTGCGTCACTTGCCGTGCAGCAGCCAGTCCACGAGCAGCGGCACCGGCCGCCCGGTGCTGCCCTTCTGGCTGCCGGTCAGATACGCGCTGCCGGCGATGTCGAGATGCGCCCAGCGCAGGCCGTCGGCGAACTTCCACAGGAAGCAGGCGGCGGTGATGGCGCCGCCCTCGCGGCCCGCGACATTCGCCAGGTCGGCGAAGTTGCTCTTCAGCTGGTCGGAGTATTCCTCCGCGACCGGCAGGCGCCAGGCGCGGTCGTCGGCGCGCTCGCCGGCGGAGGAGAGCGCAGATGCGAGCTTCTCGTCCGGCGAGAACAGCCCGCAGTAGTGCCCGCCGAGCGCGATCACGCAGGCACCGGTCAGGGTCGCGATGTCGACCACTGCGCGCGGCTTGAAGCGTCGCGCATAGGTGATGCCGTCGCACAGGATCAGCCGGCCCTCGGCGTCGGTGTTCAGCACCTCGATGGTCTTGCCGGACATCGACGTGACGATGTCGCCCGGCTTGGTGGCGCGGCCGCTCGGCATGTTCTCGCAGGTGGGGATGATGCCGACCACGTTGACCGGGGCGCCGATCGTCGCCAGCGCCTTGAGCGCGCCGAACACGCTGGCGGCGCCGGTCATGTCGAACTTCATCTCGTCCATGCCCGGCGGCTGCTTCAGCGAAATGCCGCCGGTGTCGAAGGTGATGCCCTTGCCGACCAGCGCCACCGGGGCCACGCGGCTGCCGGCGCCGCGGTACTCCAGCACGATCAGCCGCGGCGGCTCGTCGGAACCGCGCGTCACGGACAGGAAGGAACCCATCTTGAGGCGGCGGATGGCGCGCACATCGAGCACGCGCGCGCGGACGCGCTTGTGTTCGGCGGCAAGCCGGCGGGCGGCGCCGGCGAGATAGGTCGGGGTACAGACGTTGGCGGGCAGGTTCGCGAGATCGCGCGTCAGCGCCATGCCGGCAGCAACGCCGCGCCCGTCGCGGATGCCGCGCCGCGCGGCGGCGAGGTCGGCGGACTGCACGGCAATGCCGAAGCGCGCGAGCCTCGGCCGCGGCGGCTTGCGCCCGGACTTGAGGTCGGGGATCCGGTACAGCGTGGAGGCGACGCTCTCGAGGGCCTGGCGCGCTGCGTAGTACGGCTCGAGGCCGGGCACCGGCTCGCGCGCGAGGTAGGACATCGCGTTGGCCGCGCCGGTCTTTGCCAGCCATTGGGTCGCCATGACGGTCGCGCGGCGATAGGCCTTGCGGCCGTAGGAGGCGCGCGGCCCGAGGCCGACCAGCAGGATGCGCTCGGCCGGGCCCGTGCCGGGGGCCACCAGCGGCAGCAGCTCGCCGGCCTTGCCGGCGAAATCCCCGCGGCGCAGCAGCCGCCGGATGGCGCCGCCGCTCGCCCGGTCGAGCTCGCGCGCCGACCCGGTCATCTCCGCTTTCTCGTGTATGCCGACGATGGCGCAGGCGGTCCGTTGCCGTGCCGCACTCGACCCTGTGGCGTGGAACTGCATGATTCCTGATCCCCTGAATGCGCCGCCCACCCACGGGATTGCCCGTTGAGTGCACACTCGCGCTGGTTTACCGTGTCCGCGCCAGTTTAATCGAAAAGGACGGATCCGCGCCCCGGGATCCGCGCAATATCGGCCTTGTTTGCCCGGATTGACCGCTACGTTCTGCGCGAAGTCGCGGTATCGCTTGCGGCGGTGACCACCGTCCTGCTGGCCATCCTGGCGAGCTACCAGGTGGCGCGCATCCTCGGGATCGCGGCCGAGCGTGGATTTCCGCACGACGTCGTGCTCGGACTGATCGGCCTGACGACCATCGAGAACCTGATGGTGCTGGTGCCGATCAGCATGCTGCTCGCCGTGATGCTGGCGCTCGGCCGGCTGTTCCACGAGAGCGAGATGGCCGCCGTGCGCGCCTGCGGCATCGGCCCGGAGCGGCTGTACCTGCCGGTGTTCGCGCTGGCCCTGCCGCTGGCGCTCGCGCTCGCCTGGCTCACGTTTGTGATCGGCCCCGCGGCGCGCGACGCCGCCGAGGAACTCCGCGGCCGCGGCATGCGCGACGCGCAGTTCGGCCTGCTGCAGGCCGGGACTTTCCGCACCTATTCCGAGGGCAAGGCGGTGTTCTTCGCCGAGGAAAAGAATGCCGAGGGCCGGCTCATCAATGTCTTCGTGCAGCGCTACGCCGGCGATCGCGTGGAAGTCGCGACCGCGGCCTGGGCCGAACAGCGCGTGCTGGACGGTGGCCGCACGCAACTGGTCGTGCTGCACGACGGCGAGCGCATCGAGGGCGTGCCGGGCCAGGCGAACTTCCGGCGCATCCGTTTCCTCGAGCACGGGATACCGCTGGTCGTGCCGCAGCCCGGCAGCGGGCGGCCGGTTCCGGAGCGCCGGCCGACGCGCGAACTGATCGACTCCGCCGATCCCGTGGACATCGCCGAAATGCAGCGGCGGCTGTCGATGCCGGTCATGGTGCTGGTGCTGGCGCTGGTCGCCGTGCCGCTGTCGGCGCTGCGCCCGCGCGAGGGCCGCTACGCGCGGGTCGCGGTCGCGATCCTGCTCTACTTCGTCTATTCGAACCTGGTGTCCTCGGCGCAGATCTGGATCGAGAAGGGCAGCCTGCCGCCGGAAATCGGCGTCTGGTGGGTGCATGCGATCTTCCTGGTGGCCGGATTCGTGCTGCTCAACCGGCAGAGCCCGATCGTCGCCTGGCTGCGGCCGGCGCGGGTGGCGGCATGACGCTGATCGACCGTTACCTGATGCGCACGGTGCTGCTGCACACGCTGATGGTGCTCGCGGTGCTGCTCGCGCTGATGACGCTGGTGAACTTCATCAGCAACCAGGACGACATCGGCCAGGGAACCTTCGACGTCGCGGGCGCCTTCTTCGTCACGATCCTGTCCCTGCCGCAGCAGGCCTACGAGATGCTGCCGATCGCCGCGCTGATCGGCGCCGTCATCGGGCTCGGTGGACTGGCGCGCGACAGCGAGCTGACCATCATCCGGGCGTCCGGCGTGTCGGTCGCGCGCATCGCCGGCTCTACGGCGCTCGCGGGGCTGGTGATCGCCGGTCTCCTGTGGGTGATCGGCGAGTACTTCGCACCGCCCGCGGACCAGTACGCGCGGCAGTACAAGATCTTCAGCCGTTACTCGCAGCTCGAGTTCGCGGGCCGCAGCAGCGCGTGGGTCCGGCAGGGATCGTGGTTCATCAACGTGCGCCAGCAGGCCGCGGAAAACCTGTTCGGCGGCGTGTTCGTCTACGGGTTCGATGCCGAGCGCCGGCTCAGGCTGGTCGGCCGCGCCGAGACCGCGGAACAGGATGCCGACGGGCGCTGGGTGCTCTCGAATTACGGCGAGAGCCTGCTCGAGGGCGAGCAGATCGCCGCGCGCCGCAGCGCGCGCGAGGTGTCGAAGGCGGAGTTCAATGCCGATTTCCTCGGCCTCGCGGTCAACGAGCCGGGTTCGCTGCCGCTGCGGGACCTCTATATCTACAAGGAGCATCTCGAGGCGAACGACCAGGACGCCCGGGCCTGGGAGATCGCGTTCTGGGCGCGCATCGCGCGCCTGGTCGCCGCGGTCGTGGTCTGCGTCTTCGCGGTCCCGTTTGCGTTCGGGCCGCTGCGCTCCGCCGGCGCCGGCTCGCGCACCGTGCTCGGCATCATGGCCGGGGTGCTTTATATGCTGCTGACGCAGACGCTGGAGAACAGCGGCCAGGTCTACGGCATCAATCCGCTGCTGGTGGCCTGGGGTCCGCCGCTCCTGCTGTCGCTGGTCGCGACCGTCGCGCTCTGGCGCAGCAACTAGGGGAGGCGCACGACGCAGAGGCGCCCGGCGACGTCCTGCAGGCTCTGTCCCGCGCGACTGAGGCGGATCCAGGAGAGATTGGCGAGCAGCGGCAGCAGCAGCAAGACGCCTGCCAGGTCGCTCCATGACCACCCGGGCAGGCGCAGGCGCCAAAGGCCGAAGACCGCCAGCAGCACCGAGGCCGCGCCGGTCGTGAACCGGATCAGCGCATCACCCCAGCCCGGCGGCCGTCCGTCCGTCGTCTCAAGACGGATCCGCCAGGCTTTCATCCCGAGCGTCTGTCCGCCGCGGGTCCAGCAGAGGCCAAAGTAGGCAACCGCGAGCAATAGCAGGAGCGCGTGATAGAAATGTCCCAGCAGGCCGTGGCTGGAGGTCAGGATCGCCTCGCCGCCGGTCAGGGGCAGCATCGCGAACGTCGCGATGAACCACAGCGCGACCATCAGCAACAGGTCGTAGATCATCGCCGCGAGGCGGCGGAAAAGTCCGGCGGTGGCGCCCGTCGTGGATTGCTCATCCATGCGGGCGACGATCTTAATGTGTCAGTGCTTGTCCTGCGCGGCGATTCGCTTCTCGATCGCGCTCTTGCTGCTGCGCAGGATCTGGCGCACCTGCTGCACGTCCGGGCGGCCGGCAATGCGGGCGATGGCCTCGGGCAGTTCGTGCCAGTCGCGGCCCCAGGAGAGCAGGCGGGCCGCGTCCTTGACGACGGCAGTGACCGTCGTGTCGTTGACCTGCGGTTTCGCGGCCTTGGACGCGATCCTCTGCCGGGGTGATGCCGGGCGGCCCGGCTTGACGACCGTGGAAGTGGAGGTCGCGCCGGTCGGCTTCGACTTCGGCGGCGCGGCATCGAGCTGGCGCTCGCGCTCGGGTTCGGCGATCGGCACGAACCGCTCGACGTGCTGCGAGCCGACGAGGTTCGTCAGGAACGACATCAGCTCGAGCGCTTCGGAAAGCGACGGATCGGCGGCGGCGAGCCGCGTCTTGACGATGCTCTGCAGGTCGGCGAGCCGCTGGCGCGCCAGGTCCACGACCCACTTGGTCGGACGCTGGTGATTGGGCCAGGGCTGCACCAGCCAGTACTGGTCCTCCGGCAGGTCAGCATAACGGGAGTGCAGGTCGAGGCTCTTCTGCCATTTCTGCAGCAGCTGGAGCACGCGTTCGTCGGCCGGGGTCATGGCGCAGCACCCGCAGAGTTGATGCAAAGCAACATAAGCCAAGGCCGGTAGGACCGCCGCGTTTTCGCCGGACTTTTTGAAGTCCGTCACACGATGACCGGGGCGGGGTCAGGGCGGGTCGCAATCCTCGATGACCTGCGGCGTGGCCGCGAGCGCAGCCTCAAGATCGGTTCCGAGGGCCGCCTGCCAGGAGCCGTACATCGGGTTCGGCACCACGAACCAGTGCCTGCCCCAGCGCTCGCGGTTCGCGCAACGCGCGCGCTCGCGCTGCGGCACGTCCTGGCGTCGCACGTCAGGCAGGAAGTCGCCGAAGTCGTCACCGACGTTGACGACGATGCGATAGTCGCGCGCGACCTCAAGGCGTCGCGGCAGCTTCTCGCTCGGCCACTGCGGGTTCTCGCCCTTCAGCATCAGGTCGTCCGCGAGCGTCGGCGCATCGAGCCCGAGTGCGCGCATGTTGGCGAGCGTGTCGTCCTGCTGCGGGCAGGCGGCGTCGTTGCCGGCGCGGCGGCTGCATTCCCGGTTGGTGATGAAGAAGACACGCACCGGCCGGCCCTGGGCGTCCTTCAGTGACCGCGCGGCACGGACGAACGAGGCGGCGCCCGGCACGGCAGGCGCGGCGCGTTCGGCGACCCAGGCATCCCATTCGGCCGCAAATTCCGCCGGGCAGGTCTCCTTGAGGATCATGCGCGCCTGCGGCTCGGAGTTGTCGAGTACCGTGTCGTCGATGTCCATGACGACCGCCGGCGGCAATGCCGACAGGTCGCCGGACTGTGCCGGTTCTGCGGTCCACGACGCATCCGCGAGTCCCCGTTCAAGCGCTGCCAGGGCGCTGCGATAGATGATCTCGCTCGCGGCGCGGAACTCGGCGGAATTCCGGACCCAGAGCGTTGCCCGTTCACCGCCCTCGGCAAAGGGACGGGCAGGTGCGCAGCGGTCGGCTGCCGCCGGCGCTTGCGGTGGTTGCGTCGCACAAGCGCCTGCCGCAAGGGCCGCAGCGCAGAGGCAGACCGCGCGAATGAATGTGCTGTGCATTTCCGTCAATCCACCACGCGCGTGCCGCCGCTGGCCGTGCACTCGGCGTACCGCGCGGAAAGCTGCCGCGTCATCGGCCCGATCGTCCCCTCGCCGATCCGTCGCCCGTCCACCTCGGTGACACCCGCGAGCTCGCCCATCGTGCCGGTACAAAAGGCCTCGTCGGCGCGATAGAGCTCCATCAGCGACAGGTCGCAGACTTCGTGCACGATGCCGTGTTCGCGGCAGAGCCCGAGCACGGTCGCGCGGGTGATGCCCTCGGGACAGGCGGCAACGGTCGGCGTGCGCACCCGGCCTGCCTGTACCAGGAACAAATGAGTGGCATTGGTTTCGGCGATGAAGCCGCGCGCGTCCAGCATGATCGCGTCGTCGGCGCCGGCGGCGTTCGCCTGGATCTTCGCGAGAATGGAATTCAGCAGGTTGGCGTGATGGATCTTGGGGTCGAGCACGTCCGGCGACGGCCGGCGCATCGTGCTCGTAGCGAGCTTCAATCCCTGCTTCGAGTACACGGGCGCCTTGTGCTCGGCCAGTACGATCAACGTCGGGCCCGACCGGTTGAGCCGCGGGTCCATGCCGGAGGTGATCTTGACGCCGCGCGAGAGCGTCAGGCGGATGTGGACGCCATCCTTCATCTTGTTGGCCGCGAGCGTGCGGCGGATCTCGGTGATGATTTCTTCGTCCGTCGGAATCTTTTCGAAGGCGAGGGCGAGTGCGGAGGCGCGCAGCCGCGCCAGGTGCTCGGTCAGCGCGAAGATGCGGCCGTCGTAGAGGCGCAGTCCCTCCCAGACCGCGTCGCCGCCCTGCACGGCGCTGTCGAAAGGACTCACGCCTGCCTGGTCGCGGTGCACCAGCCTGCCGTTGATGTTGACGACCAGGTCGCGATTGCGTTCGTCGAACTGCTGCAGCATTGCATTCCCTCAGGGCCGCAGCCGCAAAGCGTACAGCTTTTCATACCAGGGGCGGCATTCGTCCAGGAGCGGGCGCAATGCCGGCGGCAGCGCAACGGATTTCGGCCGCCAGGGCTCGAAGCCGGTGGAGGCTTCGACTGCCGCATACCAATGAGGCGCCCAGACGCCATCTGTCAAGCGGCGGCCCGGCTCCCAGGCGAGCATCTGCGGCAGGAAGTCGATGCCGAGGGCGGCGCACAGCTTCGTTAGCAGCGCGCGCGGGTTCTTCAGCAGGTCGCTCGCGAGCACGACAGGCGGCGCACGCCCGAGCCGGTCGGCGACGCGATCGAAGATCTCGCACTGCTGGGACAACCCGGTATCTGCGAGGCCGGCAGTGGGGTAGGTTTTGACGAGCGACGCGAGCATCTCGTCCGGCTCTCGGATCAGGAAGGCGTGGGTGAGGCGGTCGAGCCAGTCGCGGCCGATCACCGGCAGCAGGTGGTGCGCCATGTGCTTCTGGTACCAGATCGCGCGACCACCCGGAATCGGCCCGGTCAACATGGCCGCGACCTCGCGCCAATCCGTGGACTGGGAGGCGAGCACTTCGGCCCTCCCCGGATGCTCGATGCCAGTCGCCTGCAGGTAGTGCGCGTAGAGCGGCTCGTCGGTGACGGCCGTGTCGGGCCGGCTGCCGAACGAGCGCAGCATCGCGGTCGAGATGTTGCGCGGGCCGGACCACATCGCGATCCGCATCATCATGCGGTCGTCGAGCCTCCCCGCGCGGCGCCGAGCCGGGAAAGCGCGTCCACGATGCGCCGCAAGCAGTCGGCATTCATGCCGGAACTCGAATCGGGCCCCGGCATGTTCTCTTCGGTCGCCACCATCAGCTGCTGCAGCTGGTCCTTCCACTGCAGCAGGATCGCGTGTTTCTGTTCGTCGCTGAAATTCCCCGACGCTTCCAGCGCCTCGGGCGAACCGAAGGTCTGGCCAGGGTTCTTCATGGCTGATGCGAAATCGGGGCTCGGCATGATTCCGCCAACGGGTCGCTGGGACATCCATCCATCATACGCCGCGGGTGTCGCGCGCAAATCCCGCACCGCGGCTGAACCGGAGGCAGCGAAACCGGTCGGGCTGGATTGGCGCTCCCAGAGGGATTCGAACCCTCGTACCAGCCTTGAGAGGGCGTCTTAGCTGTTCAGCCGCGTATTCCGGCATGCTCTCAAAGTGCCGGTAAAGTAGCTGATTTGTCTACTACTGTCCATTGGCGCATGGCACAATCTGTCCCCGTATATTGGACACTGTTGGACACCGAAGCGATTGCATGCCCCGTTCGGTCCGATCGCGAAACATTGACACACGCGCGGCACGATTGCGTCTGGAGCCGCGCAAGAAGCCCTATTGGACGCCGACGGGGAAGGCGGGCGTCCACCTGGGGTACCGACGTCGACAGCCGCGCACAGGTGCCGCCAATGGCTCCTGGCTCGTCCGTCGCTATACGGGCGAGGGCTACGAGACTGAAGTATTCGCCGAAGCGGACGATTTCAGCGACGCCGACAATGCCGGCGTTCTGACCTTCTACCAGGCATCGAAAAAGTTGGGCGGCGAACTCTCCGAAGTCCAGCGTTCCCGGCAGTACACGGTGGTTCAGGCGGTCGAGGACTATCTCGCGTGGGCCAAGCTGCACACGAAAAGCGCTCGCGACGCGGAATGGAAACTGCGTGCGTATCTGAAGCCGTTCTTCGATGGCCGCGAAGTTGCGACCCTCAGGCCAGTAGATTTTGATCGCTGGCTGACCTGGGCAGAGAAGCAGCGTCCGGTGGGACGACGCAAGAAAGCGGGCAGGGGTAGCGCCGCTAATGCGGATCCGGCGGATCAGAAGCGCCGCCGGAAGGCCACATTGAATCGAATCATCAATGTCGTGAAAGCCTGCCTGAACAAAGCCTACCGGGATAGTCGAGTCGCGTCGGATGAGGGGTGGCGGAACCTGCGCCGGTTCAGGGGAGCGGATTCGGCTCGGGTGCAATGGCTAACGGTTGCGGAATGTGGTCGATTGCTCAATGCCTGCAGTCCCGACTTTCGCCGTGTTGTCGAGACTGCCCTTTTGACCGGTGCCCGATGGGGCGAGCTGCGGGCGCTGCGGGTTGGGGACTTCGATTCGCGCTCCGGCTATCTGCTGATTGCCGAGAGCAAGGGCGGCAAGCCGCGGCGCA
The DNA here is from genome assembly GCA_050179155.1 of Steroidobacteraceae bacterium. GTDB lineage: Bacteria > Pseudomonadota > Gammaproteobacteria > Steroidobacterales > Steroidobacteraceae > SCUD01. The sequence goes on along the minus strand of JBFXFJ010000013.1, from coordinate 5,061 downwards.
TTCCGCTAACGGATGAAGGGCGGGCAGCGCTGGAAGCCATGACGGCAGGGCGGGAAGCGGCCGAATTGCTGCTGACTCGTCCCGATGGGCAGCCATGGGGCGTGCAGGATCAGAAACGACCGATGACCGAAGCCTGTGCCGCGGCCAGGATCAAGCCGCCAATTGGGTTCCATGCGCTACGGCACACCTACGCAAGCCTGCTCGTGCAGCACGGAACACCGTTGGCGATCGTCGCAGAGGCGCTTGGTCACTCCGACACGCGAATGGTCGATCGGCACTATGCCCATTTGGCGCCCTCGCACGTGGCGGATGCGATCAGAGCCAACCTCCCGACCATTGGCGCACAGGTCGAATCAAAGGTGCGGCGGATGCGGAAGTGACGGTGCGCGCGAATATCACGCCATCTCTCAACCCAACCATGCAATTTCGCTGCACCCATCTATATATAGTGCCGCGACCTGGCCAATAGTCTCACCTAAACGCGAAATATTTCCGCTTCAGCGTGCGTTCTTCTGGTCAAGACCTATTCCAAGGTCTCTGTTAAGAAAATTTTCGCGTCGGTTGATCGCGGGGGCACAATCACGGGGCATACTCGCGCCAGTCATCCGCGTCGATGGACACGGTTGGAGCGTGGAGGCGATTCACATTCGGACTTGAGCACTCCGGAGATGGGCCGATTCAGATCGCGGGGGGACTGATGCGAATCAACAATGGCGATGAAGTGTGCTTGAGCATGAAGGTCGCGGCCTTCAGTCAATCCCGGGCCTTTTCGCTTTCTCTGGCTTACCCGCCAGCCGAATATCAAGATGTGCGAATACCGACGCGCATCTGTCGTCGATCGGCTGCGCAGGGGAGGTCTTCGGTTAGACATCGCAATATCGTGGCAGCTATCTTTAGCGTCACTCTCGTGTGCGTCGCTGGATGCTCAACACAGGCATCGATTCCCCTTGAATCGTCAACCTTTGGGGAATTGCTATTGGTGCCCGTGACAATCAATGGCGCAAATGGTTTGTTCTTACTTGACACTGGCACCACGAACACGGTCCTTGCAAAACGGTTCGCAGATCGAATTGGGCTCAACAGTCATGCCGTATCCATAGCTGTTGATGTGCACACTCCCTCATCGCGATCTACGCGGGACATGCAATTAGTCCCAATCCGATCATTTCGACTTGGTCAGATTCGCGCTAAGCGGAACAGTGGAGAAGCCGTAGTTATGGACCTTGCCCGCATCAGCGATTTTGCACAGGGTGAAATCGACGGAATTGTCGGAAATGCTACGTTGGAGTCCGCTGCCTACGAGTTGGATGTGCGAAATCGCGTTCTGTTGATCGGTAAGGCATACAAGTTTTCAGATCAAGATCAGGCCATTCCTCTCAGGAGATTTGGGCACAAGACATTTGTGCCCGTTTCGATCAACGGAAAGACGTTTGAGCTCTTGCTGGATACTGGCTCAACACGAAGTTACATCAGCCCGCACTTACTTCAAGAACTAGATGGGGTAAGCGTTGATTGCATTGAACTGCGGGGAGTCAGTGTTGATGCGTCGAACAAGACGATCTACGAGCGCATCAATGTGGCAGTTTCGTTCGGTAAAGTCACAATTTCTCAGTTTCCGCTGTTAGTTGGTGAACCAAGCCGCGTAGGTTTGGACTTGTTGCAACATGGGACGCTAATTGTGAGCCCGGAATTGGGTCAATTTCAATTCCGGGAGAAGCTGCCATTACAGGACTAGTTTCGTAGGAAAGGTGTGTATCGTTTCAATTAACGTAAATCAATGTATAAATTATCAATTGCCAAGATTGGGAGGGCTAGTACATGTCCGCTAATCCCAAAACAATAACTCTGCCTGTTTCGCTTAGCGCCGGAGTGCTCTCTGCATGTGCATATATGAGCGTGGGCCCAGTATGCACACCCGATGGTCATTGCGAGACAGGCGTCATTTTCAGCGGTGTGATTTGTCCAAATGGAGACATTGCGCCTTCAGCAGCGGAGTGCGACACATCATTGCAATTCTCGCCTCAAGATCTGTCCGACCTTGAACTAATCTTTGACGCTACTCATGGAATCACATTTGATAGCACCAGCGGGAGCGTTGACGTCGTAATTGGTGGCGGTCCAACACTAAATTCTCAGTGGATCGTCACGAATGGAAAGCTTATCTTGTCGAATCCAGAATCCGTCGGCAATTGGATCGTATCAAATACTCCTGGTACCCAGACGTACTCGGTGCAGTTCGATTTTAACGACATCGCAATTCACGCCCCTGGGACTAGCGCCAACGAGACAATCCAAATTACGACTACTCTTGAGTATGGTGGCAACGTCGTCGAAAGCGAGGTTGATGAATATGTGTACTATCCGCCGCCACCCCAAGCGTATGCCAACATTGAGCAAATCGGCGGTGGCTACTGCAATTGGTTGATAACTGCTCTTTCGAGCCACCCGGCCTACATTTTTGTCATTGAGCGCAGAAGCATTTATGGCGGGTCTTGGTCGCAGACATATAGCGGCGTGGACACGTGCATTCCGCGGTCCGGAGCATGGCAATATCGAGTAGTCTACAAAGACATCTTTGGCAATCGCGGACCCAACAGCACGGTAGTGTTTACGAACTGTGATGGCGGCCCATTGGAGTAGCAAAGATGAAGAAACTGCCAACATTCCTTATTCTCATGGCCTTCAGCATCAACTCATTTGCTGAATGCATTACTATTCAGGAAAGAAACTTGCTTTGGCTGCATGCCCGCGTTCTCGGCAGCGTCAAGCTATTCGTGAGTCATTCAGATCTTCCGTTTGGCACTTCTGTCGATGAGATTCAAGCGATGACGGCAATTCGAGCGGCCGAAATTAACGGCACAGACACGGTGCTTTATGTGACCCAGAGTTGGGTGCCGAGCGCAGCGCCAGGATTCGAAGCCTTCGCGACGGCAGAAGGCGTATCCAGGCTATATGCGGACGGATACTGCTTCGGGAGAATCAATTAGAGTGCGCAACCGACCTGACACCCGATTCTAGCCCCTGACGGCAGTAGAGTCTGCTTCACTAGGAGCAGACCATGAAGGCGACGAGATATTTGGAAGAGAAGATCATCGGGGTGCTAAGGGCAGCAGAGGCCGGAGCGAATACGAAGGAGTTGTGCCGACGGCACGAAATCTGGCCTTGCCTCGATATTCCTGACACCGAGATTAGGTGGGATGATGATCTCGGAGGTGTCAGATGGGGAGGCGGAAGTTTACGCCCGAGTTCAAGCTCGAGGCGGTCAAGTTGGTGCAAGAGCGTGGCATGACGGTGACCCAGGCGAGTTGGGATCTGGTGAACCGCCCCGGGAGCTCTGGAGACTTTTCTGTGTGGCCTACGTCGTTGCGGCGTGAAGGCCTTGCCGTTGCTTGTCCACGCGCCCGGAATCGGCCGACGCAATACGGCCAGATGCGTTCGATGGACACGCCGACGCGCTTCGTGCCGTAAGTCAAAATCCAATAATCGCCGGAGCGAAACGCACTCTCGTATTCGGCAGCAACCGTAGCGCAAATGTGGCTGCACTCGTGACTCTGCGTATTCAGCCGTGGGGCCCCGTGTTTCTGAGCGAAGTCGCCAAGAATGAGCGTTGCCGCTGATCCCAAGCGGAGCGCAGAGTCCCCGGCAGCGTAAGCGAAGGGCGCACTTACGAGTCGCTACGCGACTCAGCGCGCCCGGGGGCCGGCGTTGCCGCCTTGCCCCCAGGACCCCCGCTTTGGCCGCGCCGACATCGAGCGAATCGAATGCGGCGCGGCGGCGTGGAGAGAGACCGGGTGCTACGGCCCGCCGCTGGCGGTCCGGGTCCCCGGTCCTGAAGAATGCAGAGCAGGTCGAGGAGCACGTGTCGTCATGGCCATCTACCACCTGTCCGTCAAGCCGGTATCACGTGGGGCCGGTCGCAGTGCGACCGCCGCCGCGGCGTACCGCGCGGCCGAGCGGGTCCTGGACCACACCACCGGCCAGGTGTTCGACTACACGCGTAAGTTCGGCGTCGAGCATGCCGAGATCGTGCTGCCGATGGAGGCCGCGAAGCGCGACATCAATTGGGCGCGGGATCGGCAGCAGCTGTGGAACGCGGCCGAGGTCGCCGAGAAGCGCATGGACGCACGCGTGGCGCGCGAGTACGAGGTCGCGCTGCCGCAGGAACTGACGCAAGCGCAGCGGCTGGAACTCACGCGATCGTTTAGCCAGGAGCTCGCGAACCGCTATGGCTGTGCCGTGGACTTTGCCGTCCACCAGCCGCACCGGATGGGTGATCAGCGGAACTTCCATGCCCACATCCTGGCGACCACCCGCCAGATCGAGGCGACCGGGCTCGGCGCCAAGACCTCGATCGAGTGGTCCGAGACCGACCGGGCGAAGCGGGGACTCTGCGCCGGCAAGGAGGAGATCGCCGAGATCCGCGAGCGCTGGGCGGTGCTCACCAACGAGAAACTACAGACGCTTGGCCACGAGGCCCGGGTCGATCACCGGAGCCTGGAAGCCCAGGGCATCGAGCTGGAACCCACCTTCCATCTGGGCCCGGCCGTCCACGGCATGGAGCGCCGCGGGATCGCGACCGAGGTCGGAGAGCGGATCAAGGCCGAGGTACAGGAGCGGCTTGAACTCGCGGCCGAAATCGGACGGCTGCAGCGCGAGATCGCGCAGGTCCACCGCTCGATCATCGAACTGTCGACCGACATCCGGGCCGCGCTCGCGGCCCGCAACAAAGGCCTGAGCCAGTGGGCAGCCATGCGAGCGGAAGCCGGGCCGCAGCAGACAATCGAACAGAGGCGCGAGGCCGCGCGCGAGCAATGGCTTGAGTACCGCGAGCAACAGGCCGGGAAGGGCATGGGTGTGGGCCAGGAAGAAGACACGGAGGCCATCCGGGGCCGACAGCAAAGTCACGACTTACCGGACGATGACTTCTCTCTCTGAACCCGCGCGTCGCGCTGTCAAGAAATATTGGACATTTATTGGACACCGCATGCGAGGCGGAGCCTAACTATTTGAAAAGATGGCGCTCCCAGAGGGATTCGAACCCTCGTACCAGCCTTGAGAGGG
>JBFXFJ010000012.1:82118-89540 GCA_050179155.1 Steroidobacteraceae bacterium | reverse complement strand
AGGCTCGCACGCGTGACTTTGCGGCATTGATGGTCGCTTGTGGGGGCCATCGATATGTCAGCGCGAGTAGCCACACCACTGGCTCTCACACGGTACGCCATCGTTGTTGCCATCCATTTTGACTCCCGGGCAGTTTTGCAGAAAGAACTCTGCCTCCGCGCAAGAGGTCATTTGCGAGCAATGAGTGCGGCCGTCGCAGCTGTACTGAAGCGGCGAGTCTGCGGACGAGAATTCACTGGAGTCAGCCGTTTCTTCTACCGATTGTGGCAGTGATTCATCGGTCGAAGTGCCGACCACTCGCGTATAAGCCAACCAGGCGACGAGCCCGAGCGCGGCAATTATGAAGAAGTTCTTCACTGGCTGTTGTTTGCTACATCCGTGAGCTAAGGAACGTCTGAATAACCGGCGAATTTGAAGCCACGGATGCAATCTTCGGTGGACTTGCGCATGGGATCGGGGCCGCGACTCAGCTTTTCGCCGAGATTGTTGTTGGTCGAAGCCGATTCCCGGATTTCACCGACACTACCCCGCCAGCCGCAGCAGCTGTCGTCGCACCATGAACAGGTTGGCGAGCGCTGCGGTGATCTCGAGCCGGTGCAGGTTCTTGGCCAGTCCGCGATAGCGTACTTTGGCGAAGCCGAACACGCGCTTGATCACCCCGATCGGGTGCTCGCCCTTGGCCCGCACCCGGCTCTTGGTGCGGTTGCGCGCCTTGATGGTCTCATCGATGCGGTTGCCGAAGCGATATCTTTGGTTGGTGAAGTCCCGCGCCCGCAGCGCCTTGGCACGGATGGCCTCACCCTGGCCCCGGTACGCCTGGTCGCCCCACACCCGGGTCTCGTTGCCGTGCAACAGATACGGCAGCGCGTCGCGATCCGCCACGTTCGCCGCCGAGGCCAGCACGGTGTGGATCATCTTGGTCTTGCTGTCGACCCCGAGATGCGCCTTCATGCCGAAATACCACTGATTGCCCTTGGCGGTCTGATGCATCTCGGGGTCGCGCTTGCCGTCTTGGTTCTTGGTCGAGGACGGCGCGCTGATGATCGTGGCGTCGACAATGGTGCCGGTCGTGACCTTGAAGCCGCTCTCGTGCAGATACTGCTTCACCGCAGCAAAGATCTTCTTGCCAAGGCCATGCCGCTCCAGCCGGTGGCGGAACTTGCACACCGTGGTCTCATCCGGCGCCGGCTCGCGGCCCAGGTCGATGCCGACGAAGCTGCGCATCGCGGCCGAGTCGTACAGTGCCTCTTCCACCCCCGGATCCGACAGGTTGAACCACTGCTGCAGAAAGTAAATGCGCAGCATCCGCTCCAGCGGCACCGCCGGGCGGCCACCTTCCGGTCCGGCCTGCGGATAAAACGGCTCGATCACCGCCGTGAGCTCCGCCCAGGGCACCACTCGATCCATCTCGCCGAGAAACTGCGCCCGGCGCGTGGTCTTGCCGTACTTCTGAAATCCCGCCAGCGTCTGCTGCTTCATCGCACTACCTCCAAACGGTGGCTCGATCATGCATCATTGCGGGCAGGTAAATCAGAGTGTCCCTAACGTCCGCGATCAGCGGCGGCGCGTCGCCTGTCGACCGCAACGCGTGGGAGTCACTTGCAGTCCCTGCAAGCGGCGTGACGTCGAAGCGACGATCGCTGCTTCACCTAGTTAGGCCCGACGACGCGCTTTCAGCTGGGCAAGCAGTCGCTTACGCTCCGCATGAGCGTCCCGCTTGCGTGTGAAGTAAAAGACCTCAGCATCATTACCATTATCACGGGACCACTCGCCACATATCCGCTCCGAAGGCCTGTCGACGGCAATTATCAACTTAGGCGATAGCAGATTGAGCTGCTGCTTCAGATGCTTCTCATAGGCGGCGCGAATGAATACGTCGGGCATGCTACTGCCGGCGTCTCCTTGAGTTCTAAAGGGCACGAGGTACAAGTACGCGGTGCTACCGAACGAACGATCAACCGCAACAAGGATCGGTTCTATGTATTGCCACCATATCGTCCAAGTTGGCACACTCGCTTCAAAGCAAGTTGTCACATGCTCAAACGCCTCAAGTCGTGAATCTGCATTTGCCACACTACGCATGTTTGCAAACGCTTCATAAAGTCGCTTATCGACCAGCGTGGAACGCGAGTTAGATGTTCCACCGGCTGGATTCACAGACACAAAGGTAACCGAAGTTGGGTGAAATCCTCTTCCGACCGTACCTAGGGCCGGTACGTCGATCTGCGACGCAGTAGGCCCATCTTCGTCGTAATGCGGACGAAGTGAGTCTGTGGCGCCGAAAATATGCTGCCGAGAGACCTGGGCAGCCAAATGCCAGAGATCGGATATGGCTTGCCGCGAAGGCGAGGTCATGTCGTGAGGCCTAACGTCCGCGATCAGCGGGGCGCCGGCTTCCGGCGCGGCCGTTGCAACGCCTTGTTAGGCGTCAACGACCTAGGCGCTGCCGAGTTCTGCCTGGTTGACGCGAAGATGTGTGCGTGCCTGATCGCGAGCCCAAAAAAGTTGCTGTTGCGGACCTCTGCTGTCGTATGTTCAACGTGGAATGCGCGATTGATTGCCATCACGGCCGGAGAAGTTGGCTCCACTAAGACAATACGTGAAACCGCGAGCAGCTCAGATGGAGCCAATACCTCTCTCACCTTGGTTGATATGAGTCTCAGCGCAGCTTCTTTATCCGCCTCGACCCAGGGTGCCGATACAATCAAGTCCCACTTGTCAGCTGCGTCTTCTCGCAAGAAAAGTGCGAACAAGGAGAATGCTCCTTTCTGTGCGGAAAGCGCCTTCTCAACATGTAGCAGGTGTTCAACGAGAGGATTCATATCGCAGTAAGGAGGGTCTCAGTCGCCCTTAGAAGGAGTTCGACATCACCCTTCTTAGCCGACCCGGGTAGTTTATATCGAACCTCTGGATCCCACGTTGCCACCGCTGACCAGTCAGCTAAATGCTGGGTCTTCACGCGCTGCTCCCGGCCGGAAAGGGCCAGCAAGACATCCAAGTCATGGGTCTTAAGGGTGGTGAAGGACTGAAACTCCGGTCGAGTTTCAGGAAAGCCCGCCCACCGGAGTGTGCGACATATCCGCGCTTTCAGCGCGATCTCTACAACGTACCCGCCCAAGTAGACTGCGCCGTCATATCTCTTCGCTTTTAGCAGCGCTCTGGCATCGGTGAGCCGAGCTCGAGCAAGCTTGCGAAGGTTTGCGGCAGATATCATGGTGCGCGTCGACTCGTCGTCTAACGTCCGCGATCAGCAGCGGCGCGCAGTCGGCGCGCCGCTTGCTGAACAAGGCCTGTGGGCGGCGCTTGCAGCCCTTGCAAGCGGCGTAACGACAAGCGCCGAACGCCGCATCGCATAGTTAAACACCATCTGGAGCGACTCTCTCCACATAGGCAAGTGCATCCGATGAACGCGCTAGAGCTTGGCCAATGGCAACGAGCTCGACAATTAGTCCGTCGCTCGTATGAACGGTGATCTTCTTCTCGATCTTGCCGAGGCGCTCGATGAGCTTGCGCTCGGCCTTACGCTGTTGAGCACTTAGGTGGACGCCCCCTTTTACATTTGCTATGTACTTGATGACCTCACGACGAGTGAAGGTTCGCCCGTCTGTAACTCCCGACATTGAAGAAAGGAAGCGGGAGAGCGTAAATACGGCTTCCCCTGGATAGCCATCGGGCGTGAGTGGTGGAGTAAATGCCGGTCGAATACTGTTTGCGCCTCTGGCTAAGACAGTTCCAGCCATTTGAATCCCTCTGAAGTTTGCTCCGGCTGCTAACGCATGGACGACTGTATTGAGCGGTGTTGCGGCCAAGAGAACATCCAGACTCACAGCTATGAGGCTTGGCTCCTTCTCAAAGCCTGCGGCACGCCAGGCGGTGCCATAGGCATCCTCGACTAGAAGTCGCCTCAATACCGCACTGCCACGCCTTGCTTCGGCATCCGATACGTTATGTCCCCATTGATCCTTCAAATAGACTAAGTCTTCGGCTACAACCCGTAGCGAATCTCGGTCCACGGTGTCTAACGTCCGTGTTGAGCGGCTGCGCGCTGGCGATTGCCATGCGCCGCGAGCGCTAAGATTTCCGAGGCGCCCGCGGCGCCCACCGCCAAACCGTTCACGGCCCGCTCGAACGCGTAGTTAGACCGCAGCACTTTTCTTGCAACGCGCATCAAGAATGAGGTCGCTCTCGTAATAAGGCTTGTCCGTATCAACGCCACTTTGAATGCGCGCCCATTCCTCGGCTGTGAATTCACTTGCGCATACCTCAACTTCGTTGGGTCGGCACGATGGGGAGCGCCATGTCGAGTAAATTACGACCGTTCCATCAGGCCGTCGCCTTTCGCGGCAGGCAACCGTCCGTCCATCCGGGCGACGCCCATATATCCAGACGCCGGTTGCGTTTGGATTGCCGTAGGCACCATCTTTTACTACGGATCTGATATGGCGGATCTCACTACGCATCGACGGCCTCCGCGGGCTGCGGTCTAACGTCCGCGATCAGCGGCGGCGCGCAGTCGGCGCGCCGCTTGCCCTGCGAACAATGTGCGCCGCTCCGGCAAGTCCTGCAAGCGGCGTGCCGACGCGCGACGACCGCTGCATCGCATTGTTAGGTGGCTTGACCTCGTCATGGGTGCAACTCGACCGGACAGTTCTTAATCCATTTCTCCCGGTCGCCTAGCGCCGAACAATCGAACGACGGTGGGCGAGTGCTGTACAAGAGTTGAATTGTCGTAACGCCGTTCAAAGTATCTTCACCAAGCCGAAGCACTGAATGATGTGTTTCGGAGCAATAGTCGACGATCACAACTCGATCACCTCCCAAAATAGTGGGATCTAAGCACGCTCTCAATTTGGGTGTGAATCCGTTTTGCGCCATTGCCTGTCGGTACCAAGTCATGACATCTGCAAGTGAATTGCTGACAACCCATCTGTCTTGAACATCAAGGGTTGGGTAGGAACGATGTTGTGCGGTCGGCGGAATTAGCGCGCGCATCGCCGGAATCGATTCGATGTTTTCCGGAGTTGACCGTTTCTTGGTTTCAAACGCCTCAAGTGCCTCTTCCAGGGCCTTTAACGCTTTGTCCTCAGCCAAGGAAGAACTGCCATGAAGGCATCCAAAGGATGCGGCGACAAACGCAATCGCAATGCGGTTCATAGCCACCTAACTACAGTTGGGCATGAACATGACGTGATGTTTTACGTCCATTTTCCCGTCTAATCATGCGTCGCTGTCGTAAGTGCTTGAGCAGGCAGGATTCCTCATCGCTGCGACTCCCGCCAGCCAGGCGGTTCGTAGTAGTCCGCCGCCTCCGCCCGCAGCAGCGGCTTTCCGAGTATGTGATCGGCCAGTTTCTCCGCCAGCATGAATGTCGGCGCGTTGAGATTGCCCGTCGTGATCGACGGCATGATCGAGGAATCCACGACGCGCAGCCCTTCCACGCCGATCACACGCGCATCGGAGTCCACCACCGCCATCGGGTCGTCGCGCCGGCCCATCCGGCAACTGCAGGAAGGGTGGAAGGCGCTCTCGACTTTGGCACGCACGAAGGCGTCGATCTGTTCGTCGCTCGTCACGCCGGTGCCCGGCTGGATCTCACGCCCGCGGTAGGGGTCGAACGCAGGCTGCGCAAAGACCTCGCGCGTAAGCCGCACGCAGGCGCGCATTTCCGTCATGTCATCCGGATGAGTCAGGTAGTTAAAAAGGATCTTCGGATGGTCATGCGGATCCGCCGACGCGAGCCGCACATGGCCCCGGCTCTTCGAGCGCATCGGCCCGACATGCGCCTGGAATCCATGCTCCTTCGCGAGAGAGGAGCCATCGTAGGTCACCGCGAGCGGCAGGAAGTGATACTGGATGTCGGGGTAGGGCACGCCGGCGCGGCTGCGGATGAAGCCGCCGGTCTCGAAATGATTGGTGGCGCCGAGCCCGTCCTTGAACAGCAGCCAGCGCGCGCCGATCATCGCGCGCGCGAACAGGCCCATGGATGAGTAGAGAGTGACGGGCTGCGTGCAGGCGACCTGGAAGTAGAACTCCAGGTGGTCCTGCAAATTCTCGCCGACGCCCGGCCGGTCTCGTACGATCGGGATGCCATGTTCCGCAAGCTCCGCCGCGGGCCCGATGCCGGACAGCTTGAGTAGCTGCGGCGAGTTGATGGGCCCTCCGCACAGCAGCACTTCGCGCCGCGCGCGCACTTCGTGGCTCGCGCCGCCGCGCAAGTAGCGCACGCCGACTGCGCGCCCGCCCTCGAAGACAATGCTCGTGGCAAGCGCCCGTGTGCGCACGGCCAGGTTGGGGCGCTGCATCGCCGGGCGCAGGTAGGCGTTCGCCGCGCTCGAGCGCCGCCCGCCACCGACCGTCATGTCGAATCGGCCGAAGCCTTCCTGCTGATGACCGTTGACGTCTGCCGTGGCCGGATAGCCCGCCTGCTGGCCCGCCGCGAGCCAGGCCGCGTGCAGCGGATTCGCGAGCGTGCCGTAGCAAGTCTGGAGTTTCCCTGAATCCCCGCGATACGCATCGCCGCCCTCGGCGCGCGTCTCGGAGCGCCGGAAGTACGGCAGCACGGCCGCGTAGTTCCAGCCCGTGGCGCCTTCGGCCTCCCAGCGCTCGTAGTCCTGCGCATTGCCGCGTATGTACACGAGGCCATTGATCGAGGACGAGCCGCCGAGCACCTTGCCGCGTGGCGTGTGGATGCGGCGTCCGCCAAGGCCCGGCTCCGGCTCGGTGTAATAGAACCAGTTGTACTGCTTCATGCCCATCGGGATCGAGAGCGCGGAGGGCATCTGCACGAAGATCGAGCGGTCCGAGCCGCCGTACTCGAGCAGCAGCACGCTGTTCCCGCCGTCCTCGGTGAGCCGGTCGGCGAGCACGCAGCCCGCGGTGCCGGCGCCGACGATCACGAAGTCGAAGGTCTCAGTAGGGGGCATCGATGTCGCCCTTGGCGACGTACACGCTCTTGAGCTGTGTGTAATGCTCCATCGCGGCGCGGCCGTTCTCGCGCCCGAGGCCGGAGAGCTTGACGCCGCCGAAGGGCAGCTCGATCGGCGTCACGTTGAAGTGATTGATCCAGCAGGTGCCGGCCTCGAGCCTTGCGATCACGCGATGCGCGCGGTTGAGGTCGTTGGTGAAGACGCCGGCCGAGAGGCCAAATTCGCTCGCATTCGCGCGCGCGATGGCCTCGTCCTCGTCCCCGAACTCGAGCACCGACATCACCGGGCCGAAGATCTCCTCGCGCACGATGCTCATGTCGTCACGACAGCCGTCGAACACGGTCGGCTCGACGAAGAATCCTTTCGCGAGCGCGCCCTCGGTGCGGCGGTTGCCGCCCACCAGCACGCGCGCGCCCTCGGCGCGGCCGCGGGCGATGTAGCCGAGGACCATCTGCATGTGCTCCTCGGAGATGAGCGAGCCCACCTGGGTCGCCGG
>JBFXFJ010000012.1:23170-82018 GCA_050179155.1 Steroidobacteraceae bacterium | reverse complement strand
GGGTTGAAGGAAACGAGGCGATTACCAGAAGGTTCCGCGAGATTGTCCAGGGTTGTCACAAAGATCGTGCCCCAGCCTGCGCGCTGGCGGCGTGCTCGGCCAGCGTGCCGGACTTGTGTCGCTGCACGAACCAGTAGTATGCGAACCCGCCGAACATGACGACGCCGACGAACAGCAAGCCGCCCCACTTCAGGTACCAGCGGAACGGCTCGGTCGCGTTATAGATCGTCTGGCGCGGCCAGATCAGGTTGATCGTCATGAACAGGCCCCAGCCGACGGCGGCGACGTTCACCGGCAAACCCCAGCGGCCGAGCGTGAAGTAGCCCGGCGCGGCGTCCTCGGAGCGCCACTGCCCGCGCAATCGCGCCAGCAGCATCGGGACCGTGACCAGCAGGTAGGCGATGTAGATCATGATGATTCCCAGGCTCGTGATCACCACGAAGATCTGCGGCTGGCGGATGTTGACGAAGAGAATCGCGATCGCCAGCACGCCGATCAGGATTGACGGAATGATCGGCGTGCGCGTCTTCGGGTGGACGCGCGCGAGATGCGTGCCGCCGGGCAGGTTGTTGTCGCGCGCCATCGCAAACATCATCCGGATCGCGGCCGTGTGGACCGCCAGGCAACAGACGGTGATGGCAATCACCACCGACCACAGGAAGATGTCGCCGACCGTGCGGCCGAGCACGTCGAGAACGATGAACTGCAGGCCGCCGACGCCGAGCTCCTCACTGTTGATATCCGTCACGGCCATCATCGCGAACAGCAGGATTGCGCCGCCAATCAGGAATGAGGCGATCAGCGCGCGAAGTATCGCCTTCGGCGCGTTGCGGCGCGGGTCGAGGCTTTCCTCGCCCAAGGAGCTGGCGGTGTCGAAACCGTACATCACGTAGGCGGAGGCGAGCGAGGCGGTCAGGAACGCGCCGAGGTAGCCGAGTTCCCAGTCCGCCCCCAGGCCATGCGTCTCGGTTACGACACCCGGACCGCGCGTAATGTTGACTGCGAACGCAAGTATGAGAAGAACGGCGGCGACCAGCTCGATGATGACGCCCGCGCTGTTGATCCGCGCCATCAGCTGGACGCCGATCGCGTTGACGATCGTGGTAAAGACGATCAGCGCCGTGCCGAGGATCACGGCGTTGGCGGCGTAGTCGTACTTGCCGGTGCCATCGCCGTAAAACTGAAAGAACGAGTCGATCTGCGGCAGCGTGATCTGGTACGCGAGCGCGACCGCCGCGATGGTGACGATCGAAGCGGTCAGCATCGTCCAGCCTGCCAGCCAGGCGACGTGCGGCGTGCTGAGCCGCTTGGACCAGTTGTAGATCGATCCCGCGATCGGGTAGCGCGAGGCGAGTTCGGCGAAGCAGAGCGCGACCATGAGCTGACCGGCGAAGACGAGTGGCCACGACCACCAGTACGCCGGGCCGCCGAACGCGAACCCGAAGTAGAACAGCTGGAAGGTGCCGGTGAGGATCGAAATGTAGCTGATACCGGCGGCGAACGTGGCGAAGCTGCCGAGCGTACGGTCCAGTTCCTGCTTGTAGCCGAACGCGGCCAGGTCGGCATCGTCGCCTTTGCGTGGATTACCCGTCGCGCTCATGCCAACCCCTCTTTCCCCGATGCCTGACGTCGATGACAATATTTCAACCGGGAAGTCCAGCCAAGCACTATCTGGCCGCCAGCGGTTTCGCACTACATTTCACGGTGCCGACCGGTAAGATGACCATGCGCGCGCCCGCGGCGCGCGACTGAGACGCCGGGGGGCACGATGAGATTCGGGGCCGGACTTGCAGTCTGCGTACTCGCGCTGGCCAGCGCATGTACGACGGTTCCGTCCGCGCAACCGGCAAAGATGGTGCCGGGCACCACTTTCGACCTCCAGGGCCATCGCGGCGCGCGCGGGCTCCGTCCGGAGAACACGCTCGCGGGCTTTGCTCATGCTCTCGAGATCGGGGTCACGACGCTCGAACTCGACTGCGGCGTGACGGCCGATGGCGTGGTGGTCGTGAGCCACGACCGCGTGCTCAATCCCGACCACACGCGCGATGCGAGTGGCGCATTCCTGGCGGCGGCGGGTCCGTCGCTGCATACGCTCACCTATGCGCAGTTGCAGCAGTACGACGTGGGCCGGCTGCGGCCCGGCAGCGACTACGCCGCCGCATTCCCGGAGCAGCAGGCAGTGGACGGCGAGCGCATTCCGAGGCTGGCGGATGTGTTTGCGCTGGTCCGGAAAAGTGGCAACGGCAAGGTCCGCTTCAACGTCGAGACCAAGATCGACCCGACACTGCCCGGGCAGACCGCGACACCGGAAGAATTCGCCATTGCCCTGATCGAGGTGATCCGCGAGGCGGGCATGGCGTCGCGCACGACCATCCAGTCCTTCGACTGGCGCACGCTCGTGCTAGTGCGAAAGTTGGCGCCGGAAATCGCATTGGTCGCGCTGACCGACCAGCAGCCGGACGAGGACACCATGGAGGTCGGCAAGCCCGGCGCATCGATCTGGCTCGGCGGATTCGATGTCGACGATTACGACGGCTCGGTGCCGCGCACGGTGCAGGCGCTCGGCGCGAAGGTGTGGTCGCCACACGCGAAAGACCTGAGCGCGGCCCTGGTTGCGGAGGCGCATGCGCTCGGGCTCACCGTCATTCCCTGGACCGTCAACGATCCCGGGGAAATGGCGCAGGCCATCGCTCTCGGCATTGACGGCCTGATCACGGACTACCCGGACCGGCTCCGGGCACTGCTGGAATCAAAGGGAATCGCCGTGCCTGCCCCGGCACCGGCGCGATGATCGGCTTCCTGAGGCCGGCGGCGTTCGGCACGCCGCTGCCGGCCGACCGGATCGATCCCGAATACCGGCGCCTGCGACGGCGCGTGTACGCCGGCATCTTCATCGGCTATGCGGGCTACTACCTGGTCCGCAACAACTTCGCGCTCGCGATCCCGGACCTGCTCGCCGAGCATCCGGAATACAGCAAAGCCCAACTCGGCACGGCGATGACGGCCCTGTCGGTCGCCTACGGCCTGTCGAAGTTCCTGATGGGCTCGGTCTCCGACCGCAGCAACCCGAAGTACTTCCTGCCGCTCGGCCTGCTCCTGTCCTGCGCGATCATGGCGGCGTTCGGCCTGGTCGACGCGATCTACGCCTCGCTCACCGCGATCATCGCCATCATGGCGGTCAACGGCTGGGTCCAGGGGATGGGCTGGCCACCCTGCGGCAAGACCGTGGTGCACTGGTTCAGCACGCGCGAGCGCGGCGTCGTCGTTTCGACGTGGAATACCGCCCACAACATCGGCGGCGCGCTGGTCGCCAATCTCGCGCTGGCCGGCGTGCTGCTGTTCAACGACTGGGGCGCGAAGTTCTACTTCAACGCGCTCATCGCCGCGGTCGTCGCGATCGTCGTCTGGTTCCTGCTCGAGGACACGCCGCAATCGCGCGGATTGCCCGCGGTGGAGCAGCACCGCAATGACTATCCGCCGGACTACAGCGACGCGCACGAGCGTACGCTCACGTTCCGGGAGATCTTCTTCAAGTACGTGCTGCCGAACCGCTTCCTGTGGGCGATCGCGATCGCGAACGCGTTCTGCTACTTCGTCCGCTACGGCGTCGTGAACTGGATTCCGACCTACCTCGAGACGGCGAAGGGCTTCTCCTTCCACGAATCGAGCATCGCGTGGTCGCTGTACGAATACGCGGCCGTCCCGGGGACGATCGTCTGTGGCTGGCTGTCGGATCGCTGGTTCAAGGGCCGGCGCGCGCCGATGACCATCCTGTTCATGGCGCTCACGCTCATTGCGGTCGTGGTGTACTGGCTCAACCTGCGCGGGCCGCTGTGGATCGATTACGCGGCGCTGATCGCGATCGGTTTCCTGGTCTACGGGCCCATCATGATGATCGGCCTGCACTCACTCGACCTCGTGCCCAAGAAGGCGGCCGGCACGGCGGCCGGGTTCACCGGCTTTTTCGGCTACGTGTTCGGCTCGGCGATTGCGGGCACCGGCGTCGGCTGGATCGCCGATCGCTGGGACTGGAGCGGCGTGTTCATCACGATGGTCGCCTGCTGCGTGCTGACGATGTTCTTCGTTGCCCTGACGCTCGGCCACCGGACCCACTCTGCGGCCCGATCCTCGCGCTGAGTCAATTGGCCTCGCGCAGGTGCGATGTCATGGAGTTGCTGCTGCCTGTCGCCCCTCATCCCACTCCCGGGTCAACTGGCCATGCAATCTGGCCGGTATGCGCTCCTTCTCTTCGCGCAAAGCGTCACTCATCGCGCCCGCGATTCGTTCAATCGCACGTTCTGGACGCCGGACCTGGCAAGTCGCGCGACCGAAATCGAGCAACGTCGCGCGATTTGGATACTGCCTGGATTTGGCAAGATTAAGCGCGAGTGTTCGATCGTACTTCGTGATGCCGGCGGCGGTCTCCGACATCGCGTAAATACTGGTCGTCACGACATCAAACAGGGGCGCCAGTCGAATTGAGGCGCGCTCACCGGGGTGTGTATACAGGAGTCCGAAATTCTTCAAATGTCCGTCGCCGTTTCTGGTCATCACGATCAGACAGACGTATTCATAGAAGCTTTGAAGTTGTCTCAGTGGGTCACCGTCGGCGCAGTAAAGCTGGATGGCCCGGGCAATGTTCTCGTAGCTGCCCCGATACTTCTCCCGGGCAGGCCGATTCATCAACACAGTCATGTCTTCGAAGCCCAGAACGCCATCGCCGGCCAGATCAAAGCGCTCGACTACGAATAGCCCACCGTCGTCGGACAGCCAGAATTGCGGGACGGCAAGACCGGCACGTCTTGCGGCGCTCATGCACAGGTACTCATTCTGCGTCAGGTGCGGGAACTCGTCGCCGCTGGCTTTGACGATGAGATTTGAGTAGGTCAGCGTGGTTCGATCATGGAGTGGTGCGAATCGGCCGGCGTCGGGTATCAGGACTTTCGGCTGAACTCCTGAGATGCCGGACCCAAAGTAGACGGCCACCAGTTCGTCGAACAAGTCTGCAGTCGGACGGCGCGACAGCAACTCTTTGCGGGTTATCTGCGCCGGTGGTCGTTCTACCGGTGACTCGGGAATCGCATAGCTCAGGCGGCCGATCTGGCGGCCGCCCACGAGGTGGAGCAGCCCCATATCGTCCAAGGGGCCCGCCTTGGCGAACATTTCCTCGATCTTTGCGAGCAGATATCCTTCGGGGCGATTCATCTCGAAAATCGGCAGCAATGTGCCGCTTGAATAGCTTTCCGCCCGGATCGGCATCGTGAGCGAAATGGCCTGCGCGGGTTCGCCTGCCGAGTAATTGAAGACGTAGCGCGAATCCTTCAGCAGGTCGCCGGAATCGCCCTGCGGCGTGGAAACGCGAAGCTGCTTAATCCTCGCCATGAAAGATCTCGCCGAGTTGTTCGAGCTCGACGCGGGCGTCTACGATTGCCAGCGCCTTGCCGAGGGAGCTGACGACCCCCAGAAGCACTGCGACGGCAACGTTCCTGCCCGCTTCGAGGTCAGCGATCGTTTGCCTGCGGCAGCCGACACGGGCCGCAACCCAGGCCTGAGTGACGTGACGCGCCTTGCGTTCGGCGCGCAGTTTCGCGCCCAGATCCAGGGGATTCAGGATCAAATTCATGATGTTCGTTATAACGAACAAATTAATCAACTGCAACAGTAAATGTTCGATAAAACGAACGGCACAGCTCGTTATTTAACATATTGACGTTCGCGCGGAAACGTCTTCCTACCTTCCGGGATGCAACCTAGACTCCGCGGCGCCGCTCGAACCGGGCGAGCAAGCCGGTCGCAACGGTCGTCAGGAACACGACGCCAACCAGCAGCAGGAACACCGAGTCGAGGCCGCGGGTCTGCTTCAGCCAGCCGATCACCGGCTCCTGCAGTATCGGCCCGATCGATCCGAAGCCGTTGATCACGCCGGCGGCGAGCGCGGCCTGGCGCCGGCTGCCGACGTCCATCGCACAGGCGCCGGAGAGCAGCGAGTCCGGCCCCATGGCCATGAATCCGATCAGGCCGAGGAGCGCGATGAACAGCACCGGCGACGACAGGCCGAACAGCCACATCGCGCCCGTGGCCACGAGGCAGCCACAGGTCATCCAGAAGATCACCGGTGTGCGCCGTGAACCGGCCGTGCGGTCCGACCAGTAGCCGGCGACCAGCACGCCGAGGAATCCGATCCAGTCGAAGGCGGTGGACCAGTAGGCGGCGATCGAGGTCGTCATCGAGAAATGCTCGCCAAGGATCAGCGCCGACCAGCTGTCGAGCGCGTAGCGCAGGAACTTGAAGCCGAAGTAGATCAGGCCCATCGCCACGATCGAGGCCACGAATCCCGGCGGCAGCGCGGCCTCGCGGGCGTCGCCCGCCTTGCGCGGGCCGGGCGCCGCGACGTCGGGTTCCGCCTCGTCCTCGAGCGACAGGCCGACCGACTGCGGCCGCTCGCGCGCGCGCAGCACGAAGTACACGGTAAACGCGAGCAGCAGCAGGCTCGAGCCGAAGAACGACCAGGCGAGTCCGAGCCAGCCGAGCAGGAACCCGGCCAGGCCCTTGCCGAAGATCGCGCCGAACTGGTAGCAGGTGCCCCAGATCCCGAACAGCGTCCCGCGCTCGGAGCGGCGCGTCCAGTTCGCGAACAGGGCGACGTTGTGCGGCCAGCCGGTCGCCTGCGCGAGGCCGTGGATGCCCATGGTCACGCACATCCACAGGAACACGCTCGCGACGCCGGAATCGACCAGCCATCCGAGCACGAGGTTGCAGGCCGCCGCGACGCACATGCCGATGGCGAGCACGCGCCGGCTTTCCATGCGCCGGCCGAGCCAGGCGGCGAAGAACTGGCCCAGCATGTAGGTGATGAGGTAGATCGTCCACGGCCAGGCGATCTCGATGTCGTCGAGGCCGAACTGCTCCTTCAGCGGATGCTTGACGACCGCGTAGACCTTGCGCGTGAGGTAGAAGCCGCAGTAGGAAAGCCAGGTCGCGGTGAAGAGTTGCAGGCGATAGCGGCGCAGCAGTTCCGGATTCGAGGCGTTCACGCGAACGACCGGCCGGCGAGGTCCAGGCTGCCGTCGGCGAGGCCTTGCCAGAAATCCGGCGGCAGCGCGCGATAATCCGTCGTGCTTGCCGTCGCGAGCGCAGCGTTGGCCGCGACGTCCGACGCGCAGCAGGTGATGAAGACCGAGCGCATGCCGGCGGCGCGCGCGGCGAGGAGTCCCGCCTGGCTGTCCTCGAAGACCAGCGTGTCGGCAGGATCGACGCCGAGCCGGCGCGCCCCCAGCAGGAAGCCTTCCGGATCGGGCTTGCCGTTCCTGATCGCATCGGCGCCGATGCGGGCCTGCGGGTCGACGCAGTCGCTGACCCCGAGCTTGCGGAGGAACGAGTCGATCACGCTGCGCGGGCTCGAGGACACGACGCCAAGCTTCAGCCCGCACGCGGCTGCCGCGTGCAGCGCGGCGGGCGAACCAGGCACGGGCTTCACGTCCGCGGTGGCCTCGTTCCAGCATTCCAGCAATTCGGCCGCAAGCTTCCTTGCGTCGAGGCGGATGCCGGTGCGCGCGCGGATGGTGTCCGCGACATGGGCCCAGGTGCGGCCGCGCGTCTCCGTGTGCGGCAGCGCGAAGCCCGCGACGCCATGGCGCGCAGTCACCAGGCTGATCGCTTCATCGGTCTGCGTCTCGCTGTCGACCAGCGTGCCGTCGAGGTCGAAGAGCAGCGCGCGCACGGGCCTGGTTGCGGTCATGGCTGTCGGGCAGCAAGGCTCGCGAGCGCGAGGTCCCAGGACATGCGGGTCCGGCCGGCCGCATCGGCAATGCCGAGCGTGAGTTGCGCACCCCGTTCCTGCCAGTCGATTTCGATGAACCCGAAGTTGGCGTCGGTCACGACCTCGCTCGCGCGATTCGCGTTGGGTGTCGGGACCTTCCACTCCTCGGTGAGGCCGCTGGAGGTCAGGTCCCACAGCGTGTAGGGCACGTTGAGGTCCTGCTTCGAGAGTTCCGCGTAGTGGACGTCGCCGCTCAGGAACAGGACACCATTCGCCTGCTTGCGGCGGATCAGGTCGAACAGGCGCTCGCGATCGCGCGCAAAGACGGCCCACGATTCCCAGCCGGTGAAATCGGCAAGCACCTGCACGCTCGAACCGATCACGCGCAGGTCGGCCGGCACCTCGAACTGCCGCTCGAGCCATTGCCACTGCCGTTCGCCGAGCATGGTCGCGCGGTGATCCGGATTGCGCGCATAGGGCCCGGGCACTTCGAGCCCGGCCGCGAGCCGCTGGTTGGCCCAGGCCTCGTAGTCGGCGCCGCCGAGATCGAGTGGCACGAGCGGCGTGCGGTTGTAGCGCAGGTCCGGCAGGATCACCTGTACGCGCCGGCCCGGCGGGCCGAAGACACAGGAGCCGTAAACACCGTCGCGCTCGCGGCGCGGCGAGTCGGCGGGCACGTTCCAGAAGTCGAGGAAGATCTGCCGCGACTCCTCTTTCCGCGGGTAGTCGCCGCCCGCGTCGTCCTCGCCGAAGTCATGGTCGTCCCAGATCGCGAGCACCGGGGTCTGTGCGCGCAGGCGGGCAAAACCGGGCTGCGCGGCGAGCTCGGCGTATTTCGCCTTGAGCACCGACATGTCGCGCGTGTCGCCGTAGATGTTGTCGCCGAGGAACACGAACAGGTCGAATTGCCGCTCGTGGATCGCGTCCCAGACCGGTTGCGGCTTTGATGCCTCGGCGCAGGAGCCGAAGCCGATGCGCGTGAGCGTGCGCCCGAGTGCGGGGTGCGGGTCCGAGAGGGGAACGGCTGCGCTCGTGCCGGCTCCGGGCGGCGTCGCTGCACAGCCCGATGCGCCGGTGAGCGCCGCTGCGCCGGCGAATGCCAGGGCCTGGCGCAGCAGCAGGCGTCGCTCTGGGTCGTGCGTATTCCGTTCCATCAAGTCTCCCGGGTCCGAGCAAAGCTCCGCGGCATCGGCGTCAGGTAGCCGGTTGCCAGCGCAACCCCGAGCAGGATCACGCCCATTCCGGCGATCTGCATCCAGGCCAGCTTTTCGCCGAGCACCAGCCAGCCGACGAGCGCCGCGACCGCCGGGTTGACGTATCCGTAGGAGCCGACCACGACCGGTGTCGTGTGCGTGGCCAGCCACACATAGGCCGAGTATCCGACGCAGGCGCTCATCAGCGCGAGCCACATGAATGCGAGCAGCCCGCGCGGCGTCCAGTGGACGTCGAACGACTCGCCGGCGATCGCTGCGGCGGCGAGCAGGCCGAGTGCGCCCGCCAGCATCTGCAGCGCCGTGAACATCACGGGCGGATTCGCGGAGCCCGCATTGCGGTAGTAAATGGTGCCCAGCGACCAGCTGAAGCAGCCGAGCAGGATCAGCAGTTGCCAGCCGAGTCCGGCGAGGTCAAATCCGCCCCGCGGTGCGAGCACCAGAATCACGCCGGCAAACCCGACCAGGAGTCCGAGGCGCGCGGTGCCGGTGAGGTGGCTGCGGCGATGCCCGAAGGTGCCGAGCCACGCGATCCAGAGCGCGGGTGTCGCATTCAACAGCGCCGCGGTATTGGACTGCACATGCTGCATCGCGATCACGTGGCAGGCGTTGCTGAAGAGCACGGCCAGCAATCCCATGACGAACATGTGCCGCCACTCGACACGCGTCAGCACCGGCGGCCCGCTTTGCCACCAGGCGAACATCAGCAGCAGGATGCCGGCGAGCAGAAAGCGGAGTCCGGCAGCAACGAGCGGCGGCTCGTCGGTGACCATGATCTTGGTCGCGAGGTAACTGGTGCCCCAGACCAGGTAGACGATTGCGAGCGCTACCCGGACCCGCCATGCGTGTGCTTCGCCCATTCGCGCCAAGCGTACCGCAAAAGGGGACTGTCCCCTTTTCCGAAGGAAAAGGTGGACTGTCCCCTCTTAGGTCTGCGCCTTTTGTGTCGCGACGCGGTGCATCCACCAGCCGACCATCGCGAGCGCCACGATGCCCGCCCACTGGCCGGGTTGCAGCGATTCGGCGACCGCGAGCACGTTGGCGTCCTTGGTGAGGACGATCGGGATCGCCATCAGCACGCCGACGATCGCCTCGCCCGCGATCAGGCCCGCGGAGAACAGGAGTCCCATCTGCTTGAGCTTCTCCGGGTCGCCCGCGGGGTTGCGGGCGCGGTGCCAGCGCGTCGCGAGCGCCGCGATCAGGCCGCCGGCGAAGATCGGCGTGGACAGCTCGAGTGGCAGGTAGATGCCGACCGCGACCGCGAGCACCGGCGCGCGCCAGCTCTTGCCGTTGCGCTTCAGCCACTCGTCGAGCGCGATCACGATGGCGCCGACCACGGCGCCGGTCGCGACCATGTTCCAGGGCAGGCCGCCGCCAAAGATGCCGCTCGCGACCGAGGCCATCAGGGTCGCCTGCGGCGCCGCCAGCGCATTGACGCCCTCGCGCGCGGGCGTGCCGATGCCATAGGCCTCGAGCAGCAGGTTGAGCACCGGCGCCATCACGGCCGCACTCGCGAGCGCGCCGATGCCGAGCATCACCTGCTGGCGCCAGGGCGTCGCGCCGACCAGCTGACCGGCCTTCAGGTCCTGGAGGTTGTCGCCGGCCACCGCGGCGGAATTGCAGATCACCGCGCCGATCATGATCGCCGCGACCGGGCCGACGGTGGAGCCCGCGCCCATGATCGCGAGCAGGATCAATGAAGCGAAGAGGATCGTCGAGATCGTGATGCCGGACACCGGGTTGTTGGACGAGCCGACCAGGCCCGCCATGTAGCCGCTGACCGAGGAGAACACGAAGCCCGCGACCACCATGATCACGGCCATCGTGAAGGCGATGCCGAGCGAGTCCACGACCGCGTAGTAGAGCGCGAATAGCGGCAGCACGAACAGCACGATGCCGGACATGATCATCGTCATCGGCAGGTCGCGCTCCGTGTCCGGTACGCCGACCATGCTGGCGCCGCGCAACGCCAGGCCGGTCTTCACGCCGGAGAGCAGCGACTTGCGCAGCGACCACAGCGACCACAGGCCGCCGATCAGCATCGCACCGACGCCGATGTAGCGGATCTGGCGGCCCCAGATCAGGTTCGCCGCGGCGTCGGCCTCGAGGCCGACGAGCTCGGCCGCGAGCGCCGGGTCATGGTCCTGCAGGAACGTGTTGTAGAACGGGATGAACACCCACCACGACAACGCGCCGCCCGAGAGCATCAGCGCGCCGATGTTGAAGCCGACGATGAAGCCGACGCCGAGCAGCGCGGGCGACAGGTTGATGCCGAAGAAGCCGATCGTGCGCTCGCCGAAATAGCGCGCGACCACGAAGGACTCGGGCGACAGTTTCAGCCCGGAGAGCCCGAGCTTGAACAGCGCGCCGGTGGCGGCGGCCAGCGACAGCGCCTTCAGGTCGCGGCCCGGGTCCTGGCCGACTTTCAGCACCTCCGCGGTCGCGACGCCCTCCGGGAACTGCAGCTTCTGGTCGAGGATCAGCGTGCGGCGCAGCGGCACGGAGAACAGCACGCCGAGCAGGCCGCCGAGGCCTGCGATCGCCAGCACCCACCAGTAATCGAAGGTCTGCCAGTGGCCCATGATCACCAGCGCCGGGATCGTGAAGATCGTGCCCGCGGCAATTGATGAGCCCGCGGAGGCGCCGGTCGCCACGATGTTGTTCTCGAGGATGCTCGAGCGGCCGAGCAGGCGCAGCACGCCCATCGAGACGACCGCGGCCGGAATCGCGGTCGCGAC
The DNA here is from genome assembly GCA_050179155.1 of Steroidobacteraceae bacterium. Lineage (GTDB taxonomy): Bacteria > Pseudomonadota > Gammaproteobacteria > Steroidobacterales > Steroidobacteraceae > SCUD01. Next base: position 70,310 of record JBFXFJ010000012.1, on the reverse strand, counting down.
AGTGAGGCCCGCGAACAGGCCGAGGTACGCGTTCGCGGCGGCGAGCAGCACCGTCAGGATCAGAGACAGGATGATCGCGCGGACAGTCAGCTGCCGCGCCGAGTCGGCCGAACTCATGCAGGATTCCTTTTGTCAGCGGGCCGCGCTTGCGGCCTTATTTGCGATTGTCTTCCGCCCCGTGCATCCACTGCACGATCCGGCCGGAGATGGCCCAGAGCAGCAGGCTGAACGAGATCAGCACGACCGCCAGGCCGCCGAAGATGCCGAGCAGCCCCGCGTGCTCCGCCCGCACGCCGACATCCGCCGCGAGCGAAATCATCCATGGATACTCGCCCATGCTCTCGGTGAACGCGCCGATGTAGCCCGCCATCGTGTTGGCGACGAAGTTGATCATGAACCAGACGCCCATCATCAGCGACCCGAGGCGCAGCGGCGCAAGCTTGGTCACCATCGACAGGCCGACCGGGCTGATGCAGAGCTCGCCGGTCGTGTGGAACAGGTAGCCGAGGATCAGCCAGATCATCCCGGACTTCATGTCGCCGGTGCGCTGCATCTCGAACACGGCGATGACCAGGAACATGAAGCCGAGTGCGACCTGCGCGAGGCCCAGGTACATCTTGACCGGGGTCGCCGGGTTCTTGCCGCGCGCGCCGAGCCTGCTCCACAGCATCGAGAACGGCAGGCCGAGCAGCACGATGAAGAGCGGGTTCAGCGACTGGAACCAGCCGGTCGGCACGGTGAAGGCGCCGACCGAACGGTCGGTGTACTTGTCGGCGAACAGGTTCAGCAGGCCACCCGCCTGTTCGAATGCCGCCCAGAACACGACGACGAAAGTGAAGATCACGAAGATCACGCGCAGGCGGTCGCGCTCGACCGCGGTCAGCGGGTGCTTGGTGCCGCCGGCCATCGCCAGCGAGCGCTTGGCCGCCGGCTCGACGCCGACGTTGCCGATGAAGCGGTTCGCGAATGCAAGCTGGATGATCACCGACAGCGACATGCCGATGCCGGCGATAAAGAACCCGATGCGCCAGCCATAGGCCGGGTCCTCGCCGAAGGTCGAGCAGGCGAGCGGCGCCAGGAACGCGCCGAGATTGATCCCCATGTAGAAAATCGTGAAGGCGCCGTCACGGCGCGCGTCGCCCTGCTGGTACAGGTCGCCGACCATGGTCGAGATGTTCGGCTTGAAGAAGCCGTTGCCGAGGATCAGCAGCAGCAGCCCGACGTAGAAGCTGGTCGGCGTTTCCGGGAACGCGATGCCGATGGCGGAGGCCGACCACGCGCCGGACATGCCGAGCGTCTCGAGTGGCGCCGCCAGCGAGAACTGGCCGAGCGCCATCAGCACGCCGCCGATGATCACGGCCTTGCGCTGGCCGATGTAGTTGTCGGCGAGCCAGCCGCCGAACAGCGGCGTGAAGTAAGTGAGCCCCGTGTACCAGGCGTAGAGCTTGAGAGCCTGGGGTTCGGCCCAGCCCAGGCCGGGGTTTGCCGCATGCGTGGCGGCAACGACATACAGGACGAGCAGGGCGCGCATGCCGTAGTAGCTGAAGCGTTCCCACATCTCCGTCATGAACAGCAGGAACAGGCCACGCGGGTGGCCGAGGAACGTTCCCGGCGGAATGCGGACGTCGGTGGTCATTCGGCATTACTCCAGAGTCCGGCGAGTCTCCGCTATATTGCGGTGCAACATCAAGCCGGATCGCCTTCGGGATCGGGCGGCCGGGCGCGCACCAGCGCGCGCGACATGAGCAGCCCGATTTCGTAGAGCGCGTACATCGGCAGCGCCATCATCGTCTGCGACACCGGATCCGGTGGCGTCAGGAACGCGGCGATGATGAAGATCCCGAGCAGCACGTAGCCGCGGTTCTTCGCGAGCGTCTCGCGCTTCACGAGTCCGGTGCGCACCAGCAGCACGGTCGCCACCGGGATCTCGAAGGCGAGGCCGAAAGCAAAGAACAGCAGCACCGCAAAGTCCATGTACTGCGTCATGTCCGTCATCATCGAGACGCCCTCGGGCGTGGTCATCACGAAGAACTGGAAGATCACCGGGAACACGACGAAATAGGCGAACGATGCGCCGCCGTAGAACAGCACGACGCTCGAGACGAAGAGCGGCAGCGCGAAGCGCCGCTCGTGCCGGTAGAGCCCGGGCGCGACGAACGCCCAGACCTGGTAGAGGATCACCGGCATTGCGAAAAAAATCGCCGCCAGCAGGGCGAGCTTGAAAGGCGTCATGAACGGCGCCACCACGGAGGTCGCGATCAGCGTCGCGCCTTCCGGCAGCTGGTCGCGCAATGGCGCGGAAAGCCACGTGAAAATGTCGTTGGCAAAGTAAAGGCAGGGCACGGCGATCACGAGCGTCGAGACCAGCGCGCGCAGCAGGCGGTCGCGCAACTCCAGCAGGTGCGAGAGCAGCGTGCTCTCGGGGAGCTTCTCGCTGTCGGGGTCGGTCGTGCTCATGAGGCCGGGGGCGTCGTGTCGGTCTTCTCGTCGGGTGCCGCGGGCTGCGCGGGCGGCGTGCCGGACGGCCGGCGCGCAACGGGATCGAAATCGGCCTTCAGGTCGAAGTCGGACTTCGGCACGACCGTGACTTCCTCGTCGAGCTGCTGGCGCAGCTGGCGCGCCATGGCGCGCGCGCGGCCGGCCCAGCGCCCGACCTGGTTGGCGAGCTTTGGCAGTTTTTCCGGGCCCAGCACCAACAGCGCGATGCCGAGGATCAGGATGATCTCGGTGAAACCGACCTCGAACATTCCGTTACGCGTTCTTCGACGAGTCGGCGTTGTCGCGCTTGCCGGAGCTGAATTCCGCGTCCGGGCGCTCTTCCTGCGCGAGCTTCTTGCCGGACTCCTCGCTGTCGCCGTCGCTCATGGACTTCTTGAAGCCGCGCACCGCGGCGCCGAGATCCGAGCCGATGTTGCGCAGCTTTTTCGCCCCGAAGATCAGGAGCGCAATCGCAAGGATGATCAGCAATTCGCGAAAACCAATACCCATGTCGATGACTCCGGCCCGCGCACCTGGCGGTAAAACATCATGATACGCCAATCACCCCCGGCCCTTCGTGGGGACCGGCGACTCGTAACCAGAATGTGACGGGCCCGTCGTTCACGAGGGAAACCCGCATATGGGCGCCAAACTGGCCCGTTTGTGCGCCTGGCAGGCGTTCCCGGGCCCGGCGGGCCAGGTGTCCGAAAAGACGCTCTGCCTCGGCAGTATCGGCCGCCCGGCTGAATCCGGGACGCAGGCCACGGCCGGTGTCCGCCGCCAGCGTGAACTGCGGCACCAGCAGGATCGCGCCGCCCGCGTCGGTGACCGAGAGGTTCATGCGTCCTTCGGCATCCGCAAACACGCGATAGTTCAGCAGCCGGTCGAGCAGGCGCTCGGCGGTCGCTTCGTCGTCACCGCGCTCGACAGCGGCCAGCACCAGCAATCCCGCGCCGATGCGCGCGATCTCGCGGCCATCGACCTCGACGGCCGCGCCGGTCACGCGCTGCAGCAGGCCGATCATGTTCGCGTTGCCTGCGGCGACGGCCGATAGAGCAGCATCCCGACGGTTGCGACGCCGGCGAACAGCGCTCCCGCCAGGAACGTTGCCGCCGGGCCGAGCGTCGCCCACAACGAGCCCGCGATGACGCTCGCGAGCAAAAGTGCGCCGCCGCTGAAAAGATTGAAAAGACCGAATGCCGTGCCGCGCAGCTCGGCAGGCGACGCTTCCGCCACGAGCACGGACAGGAGACCTTGCGTCAACGCCATGTGAAGCCCCCATAGCGCCGCTCCGAACAGCGCGAGCAGCGGAGAATCCGCCAGTGCCAGGACGAGATCCGCGCCGACCAGCACGAACAATCCGGCAATGAGCAGCATTCTCCGGCTGAAACGGTCGGCCAGCGCGCCGGCAGGGTAAGCTGCCAGCGCGAAGACGGCGCTCATGACGACCATGACTACCGGCACGTAATGCAGCGCGATCCCGACGTCCTGCGCACGCAGCACCAAAAAGGCCTCGCTGAATCGCGCGAGCGTCAGCACCGCACCCAGCAGCGTGATCAGCCAGTAGCGACGCGGCAGTCGCGTGACCACGGCCCACCGCAGCGGCGCGCGGGGTCCGGCAGCTGGCTTCGCGCCGGCGGGCTCGTGGACTGCGGCAACCAGTATCACGACGGCGATGAATGCCGGCACCACCGCAATCCACAGCACGGCCTGGATGTCGCTGGCAAGGATGGCCATGAAGGCAATCGCGAGCAGCGGGCCGACAAAGGCGCCGACCGAGTCCAGCGACTGGCGCAGTCCGTAGGCGATCCCGCGTTGCTCAAGTGGCGTGATGTCGGCTATCAACGCGTCGCGGGGTGCGCCGCGGATGCCCTTGCCGATGCGGTCGAGGAAACGGCCCGCAAACACCCAGCCAATGCTCGGCGCCAGCGGAAACATCGGCTTGGCGACGGCGCCGAGCCCATACCCGAGGACGACCAGCAGCTTGCGCTTTCCGAAATGGTCGCTGATCGCGCCCGAAAAGACCTTCGTGAACGAGGCGGCCGCCTCGGCGATGCCTTCGATCACGCCGACGGTGACCATCGACGCTCCCAGCACGGTCACCATGAATACCGGCAGCAGGCTGTGGACCAGCTCGGACGAGATGTCCATGAACATCGAGACCAGGCCCAGCGCCCAGATGCCGGGGGGCAATGCGCGCGCGACCGTGGCGGGTGCCGGGCCGTTCAAGCGTCAGCGGCCGGAATGTTCCGACGACCGGTCCCAGTGGAAGTGGTGCAGCAGGCGGTGGAGCACCGGCGAGACGAGCAGCGCCGCGACCACGATGAACACGAGCCCGGCGTACAGGGCGAAGCAGCCCGCGAAAAGCTTGCCGGTCTCGGTCTGCGGCAGGTGCACCGGCCCCATGCCGCCGAGCAGCATGGCCGCATTCACGAAAGCGTCCATCCAGGACAATCGCTCGAAGACGACGTAACCGGCCATGCCGATGGCGAGCGAGAAGCCGATCAGCCCGATGACGACGGCAGAGTGACCGAGCAGGCGCCGCGCGAAGCGGGCGCGCGTCAGCGGCGGTTGGTGCCTGGCCTCGTACACGGCATGCAATTGAATCACAGACGGAGCGCGCCTGCGCGGTCCCGTGGGGCCATAGGCGTGCCGCCGCCACTGTGGTATCTGTAGCGCCGCCTAGTCCGGGAGAGAACGATGAAAAGACGTGACGTGATCAGGGGCCTGGGTGCCGGCGCCGCCGCCGCGGCAGTTGCCGCGTGCAGCCGCGACGCCGGGCCGGCGGGATCCGCGGCCGATACACGCACGTTCGAGTGGCGACTCGTGACGACCTGGCCGGCGAATTTCCCCGGCCTCGGCACCGGCGCCATCGATTTCGCCAGGCGCGTCGAGGCCTGCAGCGCCGGGCGGCTGAAGATCCGGATCTACGGCGACGGCGAGCTGGTTCCCGCATTCGAGACCTTCGACGCGGTGTCGAGCGGCACCGCGGAAATCGGGCATGGCGCTTCCTACTACTGGAAGGGCAAGGTGCCGGCATCGTCGTTCTTCGCGTCGATACCCTTCGGCCTGATCGCGCAGGAGATGAACGCCTGGCTCTACCACGGCGGCGGCTGGGAACTCTGGAAGGAGGCCTACGCGCCATTCGGCCTGCTGCCGGTGCCCTGCGGCAGCAGCGGCACGCAGATGGGCGGCTGGTTCCGCAAGGAGATCCGCTCGCTGGCGGACATCAAGGGCCTCAAGATGCGAATCCCCGCGCTCGGCGGCGAGATCATCGCGCGCGCGGGCGGCACGCCGGTGACGATGCCGGGCTCCGAGATCTTCACGTCACTGCAGAGCGGCGCGATCGACGCGGCCGAATGGATCGGCCCGTACAACGACCTCGCGTTCGGCCTGCACAAGGCCGCGAAGTATTACTACTACCCGGGCTGGCAGGAGCCGGGTTCGGCGCTCGAGATGATCATCAACCAGGCGGCGTTCGACTCGCTGCCGGAAGACCTGCGCGAGATCCTGCTCACCTGCGCCTCGGCGACCAATGACCGGATGGCGGCGGAGTTCACGGCGCGCAACGCCGAGGCACTGCAGACGCTCGTCCGGGACCACGGCGTCCAGGTCCGGCGCTATCCGGAGGACGTGCTGCGCGAACTGCAGCGCCTGTCGGCGGAAGTCCTCGAGGAAACGGCGCGCACGGATGCGATGTTCAGGCGCGTGCTCGATTCGCTGACGGCGTTCCGGCAGACCATGACGCCCTACATCGATATCGCCGAACGCGCGATGCTGAACACGCGGGCGTGACGGCGCGCCGCGTCAGCCGTAGATGAGGTCCGGCAGCCAGGTGACGAGCCGCGGCCAGAACCACAGCACGACCAGCATCGCGAGCTGCAGCACGATGAAGGGAATCACGCCGCGGTAGATGTCGGCAGTGCGCACCGTCGGTGGCGCGACGCCCCGCAGGTAGAAGATCGCGAACCCGAATGGCGGCGTCAGGAACGAGGTCTGCAGGTTCACGGCCATCACCACGCCGAGCCAGACCGGATCCATGCCCATGGCGAGCAGTATCGGCGCGACGACCGCGACCACGATGTAGATGATCTCGATGAAGTCGATGATGAATCCCAGCAGGAACATCACGAGCATCACGACTGCGAGCGCTCCGAGCGGCCCGCCCGGCAGGGACGACAGCAGGTCGTGGATCAGCACATCGCCGCCGAACCCGCGGAACACCAGCGAGAAGACCGAAGCGCCCAGCAGGATGATGAAAACCATCGACGTCAGGCGCACGGTGCCGCGCATGACGTCCTGCAGGCGGGCAAGCCCGAGTGAGCGGCGCAGCAGCGCGAGCAGCAGCGCGCCGGCCGCGCCGACGGCCGCCGCTTCGGTGGGTGTCGCAAAACCCGCGATGATCGAGCCGAGCACGGCGACGATCAGCGCAAGCGGTGCGACCATCGCCCTGAGCACGCGCCACCCGGAATGGCCGGTGACCGGCAGGACTTCCGGCGGCGGCGGCGGCATGCGATGCGGCTGGAGCCAGGCGACGCAGAGCAGGTAAAGGATGTACATCGCGACCAGCGCGAGTCCCGGCAGCAGCGCGCCGGCAAACAGGTCGCCGACCGAGACGCTCTGGGGCGCAAAATTGCCGGCGCGCAGCTGTGCCTGCTGGTAGGCGGAAGAAAGCACATCGCCCAGCAGCACCAGGATAATCGAGGGCGGAATGACCTGGCCGAGCGTCCCGGAGGCGCAGATCGTGCCGCTCGCGATGCGCGGATCGTAGCCGCTCTTCAACATGGCCGGCAGGGACAGCAGCCCCATCGTCACGACCGTGGCGCCGACAATCCCGGTGCTGGCGGCGAGCAGCGCACCGACCACGACCACGGCAATCGCGATGCCGCCGCGGCCGTGTCCGAACAGCTGCCCCAGGGATTCCAGCAGGTTCTCGGCGATGCGCGCCCGTTCGAGCACCAGGCCCATGAAGATGAATAGCGGCACGGCGACCAGGGTCTGGTTCTGCATCGCGCCGAACAGCCGGCTCGGCAGGGCCTCGAGGTAGGCCATGTCGAAGGCGCCGAAAACGCTGCAGACCGCGGCGAAGCCGAGCGATACGCCCGCGAGCGTGAAGGCGACCGGAAAACCGGCGAGCAGCGCCGCAATGATCAGCGCGAACAGGACGAGCGCGAGCCACTCCACTGTCAGGCCCCGCCCCGCAGGCGCAGGCAGGCCCGCAGCGCCATCGAGATCCCCTGCAGCGCCAGCAGCACGGCCATCAGCGGGATGACCGTCTTCAGCAGGTAGAGCATCGGCAGCCCGCCAGCCTCGCGCGAGCGCTCCGCGATCCGCCACGAGGTCGCGACGTACTGCCAGCTCTCGACCAGCAGGAACGCGCACAACGGCAGCAGGAACAGGAGGGCACCCGCCAGGTTGATCGCGGCCTTCCGCCGTTCGCACATGCCGCGATAGAAGACGTCGACGCGGACGTGCTCGTCGGCCTTCAGCGTGTAGGCCGCGCCCAGCATGAACACCAGCGAATGCATCCAGTTGATGGATTCCTGCAGCCAGATCAGGCCCATGCCCGCGGCGTAGCGCATCACCACCACGGTCACGGTGGCCAGCACCATGCCAAGCGTCAGCCACGACACCAGGCGGCCGATGCGCTCGGACAGCGCGTCGAGCAGGGACGCGAGCCGTTCCGCCGCCGCGCTCACGGTGCCGCCTTCAGGTTCCTGCGCAGGCGCTTGAGGAACACGCCCATTTCCTTTGCGGCCTGCACGTCGCCGGCGGCCCGGGCCGCGGCGATCCCGCGCTCGTAGACATCCGCCGCGCGCTCCGCGGACCCGGCGCGCGCATGCGCCTCGCCGAGCGCCTTCCAGGCAGCCGAATAGCGCGGGTTCTGGTCCACCGCCTGGCGCAGGTGTTCGATCGCTGCCACCAGGTCGCCGGCCTTCAGGTATTCCTGGCCGAGCGCAAAGCGCAGCAACGGCGAGTCCTGGCCGCGCTCGAGCATCAGTTGCAGGTTGTCGCGCAGTGCCACGTCACTTCTGCCAGAAAGCCGGCGTCAGCAGAAGCACCAGCGTGAAGATCTCGAGCCGCCCGATCAGCATGGCGATCGTGCAGATCCACTTGCCAGGCTCCGGGATGTCGCGGAAGGTCGTGGCCACCTCGCCGAGGGCGGGCCCCGTGTTGTTGATGCTGGTCGCGATTGCCGACCAGGCGGAGACCTGGTCGAGGCCGAACATCATCAGCAGCAGGGTCAGGATGGCAAACAGGATGAAGTAGATCGCGAAGAACCCGGTGACCGCGTTGATGACCCGCTGCGGCACCGGCCGTCCCGCCAGCTTGACCGGGATCTCGGCGCTCGGATGCACCAGGCGTTTCAGTTCCGTGACGCCTTGGCGGAGCACGATCAGCCAGCGGATGACCTTCATGCCGCCGGTGGTCGAACCGGCGCATCCGCAGACGATGGTCAGCATCATCAGGAGCGCGGGCAGGGCGCCGGGCCAGTGCGAGAATCCGGTTGTGAGGAATCCGGTGCTGGTCTGCATCGAGACGACCTGCAGGCTCGCGTGGCGCAGCGAGGTCGCAAGCGTGCTGAACTCACCCATGATCCAGAGATACAGTGTCGTCCCGGTGATTACGGCGGCGATCAGCCAGAAGTAGGCCTGGAACTCGGTGTCGCGCCAGTAGGTCTTCGGGTCGCGCTTGTGGAAGGCGACGAAGTGCAGCGCGAAATTTGCGCCGCCCAGGAACATGAACACGGTGGCGACCATGTCGACCGCCGCGCTGTCGAATTGCCCGAGGCTCGCGTCATAGGTCGAGAACCCGCCGGTCGACAGCGTCGAGAATGCGTGGCCGACGGCATCGAAAAGATCCATGCCGGCAAGCTTGTAGCCGACGACGCACAGCAGGGTCAGCACCGCGTAGATGAACCACAGCGCCTTCGCGGTCTGGGTGATGCGCGGCGTGAGTTTCTGGTCCTTCATCGGACCCGGGGTCTCGGCCTTGAACAGCGACATGCCGCCGATGCCGAGCACCGGCAGCAGCGCGACCGCCAGCACGATGATGCCCATGCCGCCAAGCCACTGGATCTGCTGGCGGTAATAAAGGACTGACTTCGGCAGGTCGTCGAGCCCGACGATCACCGTCGCGCCGGTAGTCGTGAATCCGGACACCGCCTCGAACACGGCATCGGTGAACGACAGGGCGGGCACGTCGCTGATCAAGAGCGGCGTCGCGCCGGCGAGCCCGAGGAAGATCCAGAACACCGCCACGACCAGAAAGCCGTCGCGCAGCCGCAGGTCGCGACGCACGTGGCGCACCGGCAGCCAGAGCAGGATGCCGGCGGCCGCAACGATGAGGAACGCGTACAGGAACGGATGCCAGTGGCCGTCGCCGTAGGCGAGGGCGACGCCGATGGGCGGGAGCATCGTCAGGCTGAACATGATCAGCATCAGCCCGAGGATGCGCTGCACCATCGGCAGGTTCATGCGCGCGTTCCGGCCTGGAACAACCGGCCGACTTCCTCCACGTGACGGCGGTCCGTCAGGAACAGGATCACGTGATCCTCGGCCTCGATGACCGTGTCGTGATGCGCCATCAGCACCTGCTCGCCGCGCACGATCGCGCCGATGGTGGTGCCCTCCGGCAGGTCGATCTCCTCGATGCGGTGCCCGGCGATCGTCGAATCGCGGGTATCGGCGTGGACGATCGCCTCCATCGCCTCGGCGGCGCCGCGCCGCAGCGAGTGCACGCGCACGACGTCGCCCCGGCGCACGTGCTCGAGCAGCGCGCCGATGGTGATGGTCTGCGGCGAGATCGCGATGTCGATCTTGCCGCCTTCCATCAACTCGGAATACGAGGGCTTGTTGATCAGCGCCATCACCCGGCGCGCGCCGAGTTTCTTCGCCAGCATCGCGGACAGGATGTTTGCCTCCTCGGCGTTGGTGACGGCGATGAACACGTCCGCGTCGTCGATGTTCTCCTCGAGCAGCAGTTCTTCATCCGCCGCGTCCCCGGTCAGCACCAGCGTGTTGCGCAGCGCCTCGGCCGCGCGGCGCGACCGATCCTGGCTGCGCTCGATGAGCTTGACCTGTACCCGCTCCTCGAGCGCGTGCGCGAGGCGGAAGCCGATGTTGCCGGCGCCCGCGATGACGACGCGTTTCGCGGTCGCCTCCACGGTGCTGAGCTCCTTCATCATCGGCCGCATGTCGTCGCGCGCCGCGACGAAGAACACCTCGTCGTGCTCCTCGATGATCGTGTCGCCCTCCGGCTTGATGCTGCGGCCGTGGCGGTAGATGGCGGCGACGCGGACCTCGCGATCGGGGATGTGGGCTTTCAGCTCACGTAACTGGTGGCCAACGAGCTTGCCGCCCTTGACGGCGCGCATGCCGACGAGACGCACACGGCCGTCGGCGAAATCGAGGACCTGGAGGGCGCCGGGGTAGCGGATCAGTCGCTCCACGTACTCGGTGACGAGCTGCTCGGGGCTGATCGCGAGGTCCACGGGAATGGCGTTGTCGCCGAAGAGTTCCGGGCGCCGGTGATAGTCGCCAGAGCGGATGCGCGCGATCTTGGTGGGCGTGCGAAACAGTGTCCACGCGATCTGGCAGGCGATCATGTTCACTTCGTCGCTGTTGGTCAGTGCGACGATCAGGTCCGCACTGCTGCCGCCGGCGGCCTCGAGCACGGCGGGGTGCGCGGCGTTGCCCGAGACCGTGCGGATGTCGAGCCGGTCCTGCAAGTCACGCAGCACGTCGTCGCGCGTATCCACGACCGTGACGTCGTTGGCCTGCTCGCGGGCGAGTTGCTGTGCCGCTGTCGTGCCGACCTGGCCGGCGCCGAGAATTATGATTTTCAAGTCCGCTCCCTCGCCGGCTCACCCGCCAGCGTCGCGACGCACGGGATTCTAGCGCAGCCGGCCTGCCACCACCCGTCGCGCGGCCTATGCTGGCCGGGACCCTCGCTCGTTCGCGCCGCCGGTACTTACGCGCTCACTCGCGAGGTCCCGGCCCGCTTGCCGCGCGACCGGCGATGCCCGCCCGGTGCGCAACCTGCGGCCGGAGGAGAGCCGCGAGATCACGCGGGTGGGGGTCCGGAATGCGGCGAGCGAGCGCGTAAGTTCCGGCGGCGCGAGCGAGCCGTCATTCCGGACCCCCGCAAGCGTGATTCAGCGAATCTGCTCGAGGCGCGCCAGGTTGTACATCAGCCACTTCTGGCCGACCTGCTCGAAATTCACGTGGACCTGCCGGCTTTCGCCCGCGCCCTCGAAGCGGAGAATCGTGCCCTCGCCGAACTTCGGGTGACGCACGCGCGAACCGAGGCGCATCGGCAAGTCCTCGCCCGCAATGGGCGCGGCGAGGCGCGACCGGCGCTGAGTCGCGGGTGCCCCGGATTCGCGCCGGACGATGGCTGGCCCCGGCGCGGTGTAGAGCGGGCGGCTGACGGAGATCCTCGGCCGCACGTCCTCGAGCGCCTCGGGCGGCAGCTCCGACAGGAAACGCGAGGGATCGCGGTAACTGGTGCGGCCGAAAATGCGGCGGCTCTCGGCGTGCGTCAGGTACAGACGCTGCATCGCGCGCGTGAGGCCGACGTAGCACAGCCGCCGCTCTTCGGGGAGGCGGTCGGCGTCGAAAGCAGAGTGTTCCGACGGAAACAGGCCTTCCTCGAGGCCGACGAGGAACACGGTCGGGAACTCGAGTCCCTTGGCCGCGTGCAGGGTCATCAGCTGCACGCAGTCGAGCCCGGTCGCGGCCTGGGTTTCGCCGGACTCGAGTGTCGCGTGCGCGAGGAAGGCGCCGAGTGGCGAGAGACCGTCGTCGTTCTCAGGCGTAAAGCCCTCGGCGGCGTTGACGAGCTCGTCGAGGTTCTCGACCCGCGCCTCGCCCTTGTTGTCTTTTTCCTTCGCGTGATGGTCGCGCAGCCCCGAGTCCTTGATGACGGCCTGAACCTGCTCGTGCAGCGGCAATTCGGCGATCTGCGCGGCGAGCCGGTCGATCAGCGCGAAGAATCCGTTGAGGGCCGATGCGGCGCGCGCCGGCAGCGTCGGCAGCACTGCCTTGCCGGCATCCCACAGGCTGCGGCCATGCTCGCGCGCGTCGGCGCGCAGCAGCTCGATCGTGGCGCCGCCGATGCCGCGCGTCGGCAGGTTGACGATGCGCTCGAAAGCGATGTCGTCGGCGCGCGACTGCGTCAGGCGCAGGTACGACAGCGCATCCTTGATCTCGGCGCGCTCGAAGAACCGCAGGCCGCCGTAGACCCGGTAAGGAATGCGCGACGCCATCAGCACCTCTTCGAAGCTGCGGGACTGCGCGTTGCTGCGGTACAGAACCGCGGCGCCGGCAAGCGGCAGGCCGCGGTGCTGGTGCTCGCGGATGCGGTCGATAACGAAATCGGCCTCGTCGCGCTCGTTGAATGCGGCGTAGACCCGGATCGGGTCGCCGCCCTTGGTCGCGGTCCAGAGTTCCTTGCCCATACGGTCGGTGTTCTTGGCGATGATGGCGTTCGCGGCGCCGAGGATGACCTGCGTCGAGCGGTAGTTCTGCTCGAGGCGGTAAACGGTGGCGCCGAACTCGCGCCTGAAGTGCTGCATGTTTTCGACGCGCGCGCCTCTCCACCGATATATGGACTGATCGTCGTCGCCGACGACGAACGGCGCGCCGGTCTTGCCCGCGATCTGCTTGAGCCAGTCGTACTGGATGCCGTTGGTATCCTGGAACTCGTCCACCAGCAGGTGGCGGAAGCGCTCGCGGTAGTATTCGCCGAGTTCCGGCACGTCGCGCAGCGTCTCGAAGCTGCGCAGCAGCAGCTCCGCGAAATCCACGACGCCCGCCTGTTCGCAGCGCGCCTCGTAGAGGGCATAGAGCCGGATCAGCTGCTGGCGCGTCGGGTCGCCGCGGTCGTCCAGCTTCTTCGAGCGCCGGCCCTCGTCCTTCTGGGCGTTGATGAAATTCTGCACCTCGCGCGGCACCCAGCGCTGCTCGTCGAGCTTCTGTTCGCGGATGATCCGGCGCACCAGGCGGTGCTGGTCGTCGTCATCGAGGATCTGGAACGACTGCGGCAGGCGCGCCTCGCGCCAGTGGCGGCGCAGCATGCGATGCGCGAGCCCGTGGAAAGTGCCGATCCACAGTGGGTCGGCCGGCATGCGGAGCAGCGACTCGATGCGCCCGCGCATCTCGGCCGCCGCCTTGTTGGTGAAAGTGACCGCCATCAATCCGTGCGGCGAAATGCCATGCTCGAGGATCAGCCACGCGGCGCGATGCGTGAGCACACGGGTCTTGCCGCTGCCGGCGCCGGCCAGCACGAGGACCGGGCCGAGCGGCGCGGTCACCGCGACGCGCTGGGCGTCGTTCAGCGATTCGATGAGGGCGTCTGGCGTCATGGGGGGCGCATTCTAGCAAGCGGATCGGCGCCGGGACGCGGGCGGTATCTGGCGCCGGGCCCGCGGCAGGCGGACAATGCGGCGCGTCCGGGCAGATAAACGCGACTCGGGGGGTGCGAATCATGCGACGCGTCATCGGACTGCTGGCAGCTCTCTTCATGTCGGCCGCTTTCGGTGCTCAGGCCGTGATCGAGGTCCCGGGCGCTCAGAAGGTGCGCGACGCCATCCAGTCCGGCTCTGCGCGCGACCTGCTGGCGCGCCAGAGCGCGGCGGCGTTCGTGCTCGGCAATGTCGTGCGGGTGCAGGCGGGCGAGCGCCTGAAGAGCGGCGGGCTCACCGCGGCGGAGTCTGCGCGCATCGCGGAGCTCGAGGCATTGCGCGACGCCGCCGATCGGGACATCGAGGCGACGCTGCCCGCGAACTGTCGCGGCGGTGCCAACTGCGACGAGCGCTACGCGTTCAATCGCTGCATGTCGGCCTACCAGCTCTCGCCGGCGTTCTATCGCGCGGTCTACGACCGCTTCTTCAATGCCGAGGCGCAGAAAGCGTTGTCGCCGAAGCTGGCGAACGCCGGCACGGTCTGGAAGGACGCGATCGGCATGGCGCCGAACAGCCATCCCCTTGCATCGCTGCCGGCGCCTTCGAAGGAGTGTGCCGGCGGCGGCGCGGCCGTGGCGTCCGGAGCCGGCGCGGTATCGTCGGGCACGACTGCCCTGGCCGTTACCGCCAGGGCCAAAGAGCACGTCGATTCCGTGCAGCGCGCGAAGGCCGCAGGCGTCGATACCACGGTGTTCGGCCTGAAGCTCGGCGAGGCGCTCACGCTGCCCGCCTGCCCAGACGGTGGACTCTTCGGTCTCGCTGAGGTCACCGATACCTGCCAGCGCCGGCAGGGCGTCATCGATTCCGATGCGGCATCAGCCATGGCCAACGAAGTCACCGGGCAGCAGGTCCTGGTGCCATACGAGATCTCGATCAACCTTCCGCGCGCCCGCTGCCCGGACTGGTTCGACATCGACTGCCTGTTCTACGGCCATCTTGTGGACGGCCGCCTGGTCTCCGTGCTCGTGCATCCGCGGGGACTCGGCAAGCAGGAACAGGTCGCGGCCATGCTGAAGCAGAAGTACAAGGGCTGCGTGCTGAATGGCTGGTACGAATTCAAGAACGACGTGTCTGGCGACAAGGCGCGGAGCATGGACCTGACCTGCAAACAGGCCGGCGTCGACGTCACCTTCAAGGGCTATACCGGCGGCGGCAATCCGGGCAACGGCGGGTTGTTGATCGAGACCGATGCCATGACGCGGCACCGCAATGCCGCGGAGAAGGCGCGTGTGAACCAGAAGCAGACCCTTTAAGGCCGAGGCGCGGCTTCCGAGGGCTCCTGGGCGAAACTGACGAGGGCGATCCCGAGGGCAATGACCACCGGGCCCAGGAACAGCCCGATCATGCCGAAAGCCGCGAGCCCGCCGATCACGCCGACGAAGACCGCGAGCGTCGGCACGAAGGCGCGACCGGAAATCAGGAGCGGCTTCAGGAAGTTATCCACGCTGCTGACGATGGCGCCGGCGACGACCAGGACAATCGCCGAGGTATAGCGGCCCTGAGCCAGCAGCACGGCGACCGCGGGCACCCAGACGATGGCCGTGCCGCCGAAGGGCACGACCGAGAGCACGGCACCGATCACGCCGAACACGACCGGTGCCGGCAGGCCGACGAGCGCGAAGGCGACACCGAGCAGAAGGCCCTGGACGATCGCGGTCAACACGGTGCCGCGGACGACGGCGCGCGTCACGCCGGCGAGGCGCTCAGTCAGCGCCTCGCGCCGAACGCGGCCGAGTGGCACCAGTCCGATGGCGCCCTGTGCCATGGCCCGCCCGTCGCGGATGAAGAAGAACAGCAGGAACAGCATCGCCGTGAACGACAGCACGGTGCCGACGGCGCCGAGGAAGGCCGTGCCGCCGAGCGCTGCCAGGCGCTCGAGCAGCTTCCGCCCGCCCTCCAGCAGCCAGGCCTGCACTTCCGCGGCGCTGACCTGCGCATAGGCGTCGAGCCACTCGAGCACCGGCCCGATCACCGGCAGTCCGGCGAGGTCCGCGAAACTCCGGCCTTCCTGACGGACGATCCACTGCTGCAGCAGTCCGGCAAGCTCCCCCGCCTGGCGCGCGAAGGCGACCGCGAGCGCGGTCAGCGGGCCGATGAACAACAGCAGCACGAGCACCGTCAGCAGGAAAGCCGCGATCGAATCCCGCCCGCGCAGCCAGCGGGAAAGGCGTGCCTGCGCCGGCTGCAGCAGGAACCCGAGGAACACGGCCCAGGCCAGCGGCGCGAAGAACGGCTCGAGGATCCGGTACAGGAGGACGGCGAGCAGGCCGAGGCCCGCGATCGCCAGCACGCGCTCGTAGAACAGGACGTTGCCCGTGGCGTTCATGCGCGGCGAATCAATAGCCCACCGGGCCTCCGGTCAGCACGATCTCCACGCGCCGGTTGCGCGCGCGGCCCTCGGCGGTGGCGTTGTCGGCGACCGGCTGGTCGGGCCCGAGTCCCTCGACCTCGACCGCTGACGGATCGGCGCCCTGGCCGATGAGGTAGTCGCGCACGGTGGTTGCGCGCGCCAGCGAAAGGTTCTTGTTGGTCTCGGCGCTGCCAGTGGTGTCGGTATGGCCCTCGATCTTGAAGCGCAGTTCCGGGTAGGTGCCGACGATGCCGGAGAAACGGGCGAGGGCCTCGCGCGCCTCGGGATTGAGCGTCGCCGCTCCGGTCGCAAACTGCACGCCCGCGATCTCGGCAACCACGCCGCGATCCGTCACCCGCGTCGGCAACGCGCGATTGAGCCGCGCAGCGAATTCCGCGCGGGCCTTCGCCGCTTCCGCGGCGGCCGCCTGTTCCGCCGCTTCACGGGCCGCCTGCTCCGACTGGCGCTGGCTCTCCTCGAGCGCGAGTTCCGCTTCGCGGCGGGCCTGCTCCTCGGCCGCGGTGCGGGCCGCATCGGCCGCGGCGGCAGCGGCCGCTTCGCGCTTGGCCCGGCCTTCCGCGACGGTGCGCGCCTCGACGCCATCGCGCCGCGCGTCCTCTGCCGCCTGCACTGCTTCCCGCGCCAGGCGCGGGGCCGGTTCCCGCTCACGGTACTTCTTGCTGGCCTGCGCGGTTTCGGCCGCGGCCAGCAGTTCGCGCGCCTTGACGAATCGTTCCGCCGCGAACTCGGGGGCCCCCGCGAGCTCGGCAATCTGCACGGCGTAGCGCGCCTGGTAGAGGTCCGATGGAATGCGCGCCTTCGTGTCGATGGCCTGCCGTTGCAGGGCCTTGTAGTCCATGCGCTCGGCGAGGCCCGCGATCATCGTCATTTCGCCGCGGACACTGTCGGCCAGGTTGGCGAGCACGATTCCGCGGCTCGGCGCGCTCACCGCGAAATGCGGCTCGGCGGTGACGATCAATGCGAACTGCGACAGCGGCGCGGACGTCTTCAGGGTACCGCGGCCGCTGGCGAGCTCGATCGAGCCGAGGTTCACGGCACGCCCGTCGATGGTCACGGCCCACAGCACGTAGGTCACGTAGGGACCGAGCGTCGCGGGCTGCGGCAGCTTGCGGACCGAGACCTGCACCCGGGAGCGGCCGTCCTGGAACTCGACCTGTCCATTGCCTTCCGCGGCGAGCGCGATCGCCGTGCCGCGGAAACGCAGCGTCGAGACCGGCCCCTCGCGGTAGCTGAAGGCCTGCAGCTGCGAGGCGGTCTCCTCGCTGACCACACCGACGTCTTTCTCGACCTGCTGGCCTGCCGCAGTCCCGGCAACGCAGAGCAGGGCGGCGAGCATCCCCATGAACAACCTGGACATCATGCATCCCCTTCTGTGAGCGCCGCGCGCACGCGCGCGGCATGTTGGGCAAGTAACCCGTGATCGGCTGGCGCCGCGGCGTGAATCCCGAGGTCTTTTCCGGCATAGCGCGGGATCACGTGAAAATGCAGGTGGAAGACGCTCTGGCCCGCGGCCGGGCCGTTCAGCTGCGCGATCATGATGCCCGGCGGCGAGAAAGCCTTCCTGACCGCGCGCGCGATCTTCTGCGTGGTGCGGATCGCTGCGGCGAGCGCATCCGGCGGCAGCGAGAAGACATCCTCGCCGGTGGCTTTCGGCAGCACCAGCGTGTGGCCCTCGGCTTGCGGCATGATGTCCATGAACGCGATCGTGTCGGCGTCCTCGTACACCTTGTGGCAGGGAATCTCGCCGCGGATGATGCGCGCGAAGATGTTGTTGTCGTCATAGGCCATGACGGCGCTCCAGGTCGAGTTCGAGCGAGATCACGCAATGGTCGGGCCAGCGCGGCCCGACCGGATAGTCCCAGACGCGGTACGACCCTTCCACGAGCCGGCGTGTCAGCTTGCGCCCCAGGATCAGGTAATCGATGGGCATGCGCACGCCGTGGCCGTTGTTGCAGCCGATCGCGCCGTGCGCCTTGCCGGGATTGAACAGGTCGGCTTCCGCGGGCTGGCCGTCGTCGATCTCCGCCCACATCTGCTTGATTTTTCCGAATGCGTCCCGGGGCTCGCTGGATTCGCGATCGAAGCGGCGGTTGAAGTCGCCGACCACCGCGAAGGCGTCGCCCACGCGCGCGCGCTCGTCGATCCAGTTTTCCAGGACCGGCACCTGCTGCTGCAGGATGCGGCAGTCCGGCCGCGGATCGGTGAGCAGGTCGCGATTGCAGGCGGACTTCAGGTGCACCGCGAGCAGGCGCACCGCCTGCGGCGTGCCGGGATACACGGTCAGGTCGGCACCCCAGCGCACGTCGTTGCCGGACAGGCCGAGCGCGCGGTAATCCCGGTGGCAGCGGAAGGGAACGCCGCGGCGGATCGCAAAGCCGACGTTCTGCACGTGCTTGCGCCTGGTGAAGCAGAACTCGCGGTCCGGAAACACCAGGGCGGCCGCCGCGGGTCCGTCGGTTTCCTGCAGCGCGATGACATCCAGCGGCAGCGTCGCGGCGAAGGCGCGCAGCCGCGCGAGGTCCTCATCGCCCCAGCGCGCCTCGGGCACGATATCGCAGGGAATCGAGCGGTCGTTGCCGCCGGCGCGCAGGCCGTGGCGCAGGCAGCGGGCCGCGAGCGCGTCGAATGTCTGCGGCGTCATCATCCACTCGAGATTCCAGGTCGCGACCGTCAGGCGGTCGGCGGCCCCCGCGCCGGCGGCGGCCAGGAGCGCGGCAAGGGCTGCGAGCGCGCGTATCACTGGCGGGCCTTGCGGCGATTGGCCACCAGGTCCGTCACCACGGCGGGATCCGCGAGCGTCGAAGTGTCGCCGAGCTGCTCGTGTTCCTCGGCCGCGATCTTGCGCAGGATGCGCCGCATGATCTTGCCGGAGCGCGTCTTCGGCAGGCCGGGCGCCCACTGGATGTGATCCGGCTGCGCGATCGGGCCGATCTCCTTCCGCACCCAAAGAGACAGTTCGACGACCAGTTCCTCGACCGGCTGCTCTCCGCTCTTCAGCGTGACATAGGCATAGATGCCCTGGCCCTTGATGTCGTGCGGGAAGCCGACCACGGCGGCTTCCGCGACCTTGGGATGCGCAACGAGGGCGCTCTCGACTTCCGCCGTGCCGATGCGATGGCCGGAGACGTTGATGACGTCGTCGACGCGGCCCGTGATCCACCAGTAGCCGTCCTCGTCACGCCGCGCCCCGTCGCCGGTGAAGTACTTGCCGCGATAGGCCGTGAAATAGGTGTTGATGTAGCGCTCGTGATCGCCGTAGACCGTGCGCATCTGGCCGGGCCAGCTGTCGAGCAGCACGAGATTGCCGGAGGCCTCGCCCTCGAGCGTGCGTCCCTCGCCATCGACGAGTGCGGGCACGATGCCGGGCAGGGGCAGCGTGGCCGAACCGGCCTTCAGCGCGGTCGCGCCCGGCAGCGGCGAAATCAGGATGCCGCCGGTCTCGGTCTGCCACCAGGTGTCCACGACCGGGCAGCGGCGGTCGCCGACCACGCGGTAATACCATTCCCAGGCTTCCGGGTTGATCGGCTCGCCGACCGTGCCGAGCAGCCTGAGGCTCGCGCGTGACGCGGCCTTGACCGGGGCGTCGCCGTCGCGCATCAGCGCGCGGATCGCGGTCGGCGCCGTGTAGAAGATCGTGACCTGGTGCTTGTCCACGACGCGCCAGAAGCGCGACGTGTCCGGATAGTTCGGCACGCCCTCGAACATCAGGCTGGTTGCGCCGTTCGACAGCGGCCCGTACACGATGTAGCTGTGGCCGGTGACCCAGCCGACGTCGGCCGTGCACCAGAAGATGTCGTTCTCCTGGTAATCGAACACGCAGTGGAACGTGAAGTCGACGTACACCAGGTAACCGCCGCTCGTGTGCAGCACGCCCTTCGGCTTGCCGGTCGAGCCCGACGTATAAAGGATGAACAGCGGGTCTTCCGCGTTCATGCGCTCGGGCTCGCAGGTCGCGGGCTCCGCCGCGGTGATCTCTTCGTAGCGCAGGTCGCGTCCGGGGACCCAGTTGACCTCTGCGCCCGTGCGCCGCACGACGACGACGTGCGCCACGGCAAGCCCGCGCGAGGCGATCGCCGCGTCCACGTTCGCCTTCAGCGGAATCTTCTTGCCGCCACGCAGGCCCTCGTCCGCGGTGATCACGATCGTGGATTCGCAGTCGTGGATGCGCCCGGCCAGGGATTCCGGCGAGAAGCCGCCAAACACGACGGAATGCACGGCGCCGATGCGCGCGCAGGCGAGCATCGCGACCGCGGCTTCCGGGATCATCGGCATGTAGATCGTCACGCGGTCGCCTTTCTTCACGCCCACCGTGCGCAGCGCGTTGCCGAACCGGCAGACCTGCTCGTGCAGCTCGCGGTAGGTGATCCGGCGGGAGACCGTGGGGTCGTCGCCCTCGAACAGGAGCGCGACCTTGTCGCCGCGCGCGGCAAGCTGCCGGTCGAGGCAGTTGACCGAGACATTGAGCTCGCCGTCCTCGTACCAGCGCACGCGGAAATCCGCGGGGTCGAAAGACACGTCCTTGATGCGGGTCGGGAAGCGCATCCAGTCGATGCGCTTGGCGATGCGCGCCCAGAAGCCCTCCGGGTCGCGCACCGATTCCCGGTACATCGCCTGGTAATCCGCGGACTTCACGTTCGCCTTCGCCGCAAAGGCCTCCGGTACCGGGTGCTTGTGGACGATCATCCTGACCCCGCGCTGCATGACGGCTGAAACCTCCATTCTACCGAGGCAGGCGCCGGTTGACGCAGGTCAAGGCGGGCGCCGGGGCGGCGCGCGATCATCCGGGCGGGCAAAAGGTCCTTTGGAATGAAGCCATTCCTGCTGCTTCCGCTCATCGCGCTCGGCGCCGCACCTGCGGCCGGCGAAGGGCTTGAGACGCTGGTCAGCGACGGCAAGGCCGCGCTCGACCTGCGCTACCGCTACGAAAGCGTCGAGCAGGACGACAAGCCCTCGACCGCGGGCGCCAACACCCTGCGGCTGCGGCTCAACCTGGCAACCGGCGTCGTGAACGGCTTTTCCGCGTTCACGGAGTTCGACCACGTGCAGGTGATCGGCGGCGAGCACCACGACGACACGCGCAACGGCCTGGTCAACTACCCCGTGGTCGCGGACCCGGAAGGCACCGACCTGAACCAGGCCTGGCTGCAGTACGCCGGTCCCAAGGGGACGATTCTCCGCCTCGGCCGCCAGCGCATCGGCTTCGACGGCGAGCGCTTCATCGGCGGGGTCGGCTGGCGGCAGAACGAGCAGACCTACGACGCGTTCCGGATCGAGACCAGGGCCGTGCCGGGCGCCGCCCTCAACTATGCCTACGTGGACCAGGTCCAGCGCGTGTTCGGCCCCGACTCGGGCACGCCGGCCGCATCGCTCGAGGGCTCGAGCCACCTGCTGAATGCAAAGTTCACGTCCCTGCCGGTCGGCGCCATCACCGTCTACGGCTATCACCTCGATTTCGACGATGCGCCGCAGCTCTCCTCGGACACTTACGGCGCGCGCTATGACGGCACGTACGCGCTCGGCGACAAGCTGAATTTCGGCTGGGCGCTCGAATACGCCCGGCAGGAAGATGCCGGCGACAACGCCGCGCAGGTTGATGCGTTCTACTCCCTCGTTGAGTTCCGCCTCCAGACCTCCGCGGCCGGTTTCACGGCCGGCCGCGAGGTCCTTTCAGGCGAGGACGGAACGTTCACGCCGACGACCAATCCGGCATTCCAGACGCCGCTTGCGACGCTGCACAAGTGGCAGGGCTGGGCCGACAAGTTCCTGACCACCCCGAGTGCCGGCATCGAAGACATCTATCTCGGCTTCAACGTGAAGTTCGCCGGCTGGAACGGCCAGGCGGTCTGGCACGATTTCTCGGCGGAGGCGACCGGCCTCGATTACGGGACGGAGATCGACCTGTCGGTCTCGCGCAAGTTCGCCGGCCGCTATGAAGTGCTGGTCAAGTACGCGGACTATTCCGCGGACGACCTGTTCACCGACACGGCGAAGTTCTGGCTGCAGCTCGGCGCCGCGTTCTGATCTACAGGTCCGCTTCCTTGAACGTGTCGCAGTCGTCGAAGCGGCCGGTGTCGTAGCCGCGCCCGAACCAGCGCTGGCGCTGCGCCGCGCTGCCGTGCGTGAATGAATCAGGCACCACCGCGCGGCCGGCATTCTTCTGCAGCGTGTCGTCGCCGATCGCGCTCGCCGCATTCAGGCCTTCTTCGATGTCGCCTGGCTCCAGGATCCCGGCCGCGCGATCGGCGCGATGGGCCCACAGGCCCGCGAAACAGTCGGCCTGCAGCTCGAGCCGCACGGAGAGCTGGTTGGCCTCGACCTCGCCGACCCGCTGGCGCAGCTCCTGCACGCGACCGGAGATGCCGAGCAGGTTCTGCACGTGGTGGCCGACCTCGTGCGCGACGACATAGGCGCGCGGAAAATCGCCGCCGGCGCCGAGCCGGGCCTGCAGTTCGTCGAAGAACGCCAGGTCGATGAACACGCGCTCGTCGGCGGAGCAGTAGAACGGCCCCATCGCCGCCTCGGCGAAGCCACAGCCGGATTCGACCGCGCCGGTGAACAGGACCAGCACCGGCTCGCGGTATTCGCCGCGCAGCCTGGCGAATTCTGCGTTCCAGGCATCCTCGGTTTCCGCCAGCGTCACGGCAACCTGCTGGCGCCACTCGGCTTCCATTGCGGATTCCACGTAGGGTTCGCCGGCCGGTTGTTCGACCTGCGTCGTGCCGACACCCTGCATGACCACCGTCGGATCGACGCCGAAGTACATCGCGAGCAGCACCAGCACGACCGTGCCGATGCCGCCGCCGACCACGCCGCGGCCAACGCGGCTGCCGCGACGGTCTTCGATATTGTCGCTCTGCCTGCGACCGCCCCGGCGCATGACCTGCTCCTTGCGCCGCGTGCCCGGCGCGATCTCGACCGCCCGTACATGCTAAACTGGCGCGCGACCGGCGGCCCGTGAATTCACCGCCGCAGCCCCCCGGAGTCCCCAGAACGCCAGCAGCCCCGGTGCCTCGCGTTCGCCATTTCCTGGGGGCGGCCCTGCACCGGGTACGTGGGACGCATGCAATCAGTTGAAGAATGGATGGAGTCCTGGATGGGCGCGGCCTGGTCCGCGCCGGCGCTGGCGGCCGTGCGCGTGCTGATGATCCTGGTCCTCGCGATTGTGGCCCAGCGTGTGGTGGTGCGGCTGCTGCGGCTGTTTCGTGTGCGTGTTGCAGCAAGACTGTCCGGGCATGCCGATATCCAGCGCGTCGAGACCGTCACCCGGGTGATCCGCTACGTGGCGACCTCCGTCATCACGCTGATCGGCGGCATGCTCGTCCTCAGCGAACTCGGCATCTCGATCGCGCCGATCCTGGGCGCCGCGGGCGTCGTCGGGCTGGCCATCGGATTCGGGGCGCAGAGCCTGGTCAAGGACTACTTCTCCGGCTTCTTCCTGCTGCTGGAAAACCAGATCGCGCGCGGCGACGTGGTCCGGGTCGCCGACAAGAGCGGGCAAGTGGAGGACATTACGCTGCGGTATGTGCGGCTGCGCGACTACAACGGCGACGTGCACTACGTGCCGAACGGGCTGATCAGCACGGTGACCAACCTGTCGCGCGAGTACTCCTGCGCGGTGATGGACATCGGCGTGAGTTATCGCGAGGACCTGGGGAGGGTATTCACGGTGATCCTCGATACCGCGCGCATGCTGAAGGAAGACGCGGAGTTCAGCCCGCGTATCCTCGAGCCGCTGGAGCTCGCCGGCGTCGAGAGCCTGGGGGATTCGGCAGTCATCGTGCGCTGCCGCTTCAAGGTGCGCACGCTCGAGCAGTGGAATGTGCGCCGCGAATTCCTGCGACGACTGAAAGCGGAGTTCGACGCCCGCGGCATCGAAATTCCCTATCCACAGATGACCATCCATGCGGCGGCGACGTTGCCGCCCGGAGCGTCCTAGGCCGGTGGCGCGTCAGGAAAATGCCGCACCGAGGGCATCGGGCGACGACAGTCCGGGCGCGTTTCATCCATCGCAGGCCTTCACGCTTGGCGCCGAGCTCGAGTTGATGGTGCTGGACGGGACGACCGGCCAGCTTGCCTCGGAATCCCCGGCGCTGCTGAATGCCCTGAAAGGCCGCGCCTTTGCGGCGAGCATCAAGGCCGAGATCACCCAGTCGATGATCGAGGTGAACAGTGGCGTTCACTCCTCGGCTGACTCGCTGGAGGCGGAATTGCGCGAGATCTGCGGCTCCCTCCGCGACGCGGCCGCCGGCCGGGGGCTTGCGCTCAGCGGCGGCGGCGCGCACCCGTTCCGCGACTGGCCGCAGCGCGAAATTTACCCGGACCAGCGATTCGACCGGCTCCAGGAAAGCTACGGATACCTCGTCAAGCAGTTCACGGTATTCGGCCTGCACGTCCATGTCGGCGTGACATCCGCGGACGACGCGATCTACCTGACGCACGTCTTCAACTGCTTCGTGCCGCACTTCACGGCGTTGACGGCGTCGTCGCCATTTCAGCGCGGCGTGGACACGGGCTTCCAGAGCTCCAGGGTCAATGTCATCAGCATGTTTCCGCTCAGCGGGCAGTTGCCGGATGTCCGGGAGTGGCGCGAATTCGAAGCCTACTTTGCGCGCATGCGCCGCACCGGGCTGGTACGCACGATGAAGGATTTCTACTGGGATGCGCGCCCCAAGCCGGAGTTCGGCACGGTCGAACTCAGGGCGTGCGACATGCCGCTCACGATCACGCATGCAGCGGACCTCACGGCCCTCTGCCAGGCGATTGCGCGTTGCTACCTCGACCGGCGGCCGCGACTGAACACGGCACTTCAGCACGAAGTTGGCGTCGTCAACCGCTTCCTGGCCGCGAAGTCCGCCTGGGACGCGACGATCCTGGATGTGGGGTCCGATTGCCCGGCATCGCTGGCCGAAAGCGCCGCGTCGTTGATCGACCGGTGCATGCCGTATTGCGCCGATCACGCGGCAACCGGGCGACTCCAGCGGCTGCAGCGGAGGATCGCGGCGCGCAGCACCGATGCCGACTGGATACGCGACGTGATGGGCCGGAACTGCGACTGGGCGCGCCTGCTGATGGCGCAATCCGCGCGGCTGGCGGCGCCTGGCGAGGCCGACGGCTGACCTCAGAGCAGGCTGTACTCGCGCCCCAGCAGCCAGGTCAGTACCACCCACATCAGGATCGTCAGCGGCAGCCCGGCACGCACGAAATCGTTGAACTTGTAGCCGCCCGCCGACATCACCAGCAGGTTGGTCTGGTAGGCCATCGGTGTCGCATAGCAGAGGTTGCAGCCGAACAGCACGGCCAGCACGAAGGGGCGCGGGTCGACGCCCATGGTCGCGGCCATCGCGATCGCCACCGGCGTGCCGATGATCGCGGCCGCATTGTTCGACACGAAATTCGTGATGGCAGTCATCATCAGCATCAGCGCGCCCAGCATGACGATGGCCGGCACGTATCCGCTCAGGAATGCCAGGCCATACCCGGCCCCTGCGATCATGCCGGTGGTCGTGAGCGCTTCGCCGAGCGCCAGGCTCGCGACCACGATCATGATGACCTTGGAAGACAGCGCATCCGTCGCCTCGCGCCAGCCCAGGCAGCCGGTCAGCAGCATCGCGGCGACTCCCACCGCGGATGCCAGCACCATCGGCAGCAAACCGGTCGCCGCCAGGGCGATGACGCCGGTCATGATCGCGAGCGCGATAGGCGCGCGCCGCGTGTGCGGCAGCACCATCATGGCATCCAGCATCAGCAGGCCCGGGAGCGCGCGCAGCGCCTCGACCGCGTCCTTGTGCCCGCGCACCAGCACGACATCGCCGGGGCGCAGCAGCGTCTGGTCCGGATCCACGGGCCGTTCGCGGCCGGGGCGGTGGATGCCGATCACGGCCAGGCGATGCTGGTCCGCAAAGTGCCTGGCACTCGGGGCGGTACCCGCGATGTCCGCATCGGTCGTGATCAGCGCCTGTGCGAAGGTCTGGTCCGGGGCGCCGGGCACCTCGTCGCGTTCGCGCGGATGCAGCCAGGCGCCAAGCGCCGCCGAGAATTCGCGCAGGTCTTCCGGCGCCGCCTGCACCAGGATGCGGTCGCCGGCGCGAAGTCCGGTGTCCGGCAGCGGCGCGACGTCGATGCCGCCGCGCACCAGACGCAGCGGACGGAAGCCGCGAACGCGCTTGCCGAGTTGCAGCAGCTCACGACCGGCGGCAAAGCCGCCCGCGTGGATCTCGAGGGCCGCATCAAAGGCCAGCGGCTCGCCGCGCGGCTGGTCGCGAGACTCCTTTGGCAGCAGGCGTGGAACGACCAGCCACAGGTATGGCAGGGCTATTGCCGCCGCGATCGCGACGATCCAGGTGAAATCGAACAGGCCGAAAGCGGGCACACCGAGGCTCGCGGCAATGCCGACCACCAGCAGGTTGGTCGAGGTGCCGATGGTCGTTGCCATGCCGCCGATCAGCACCGCGTAGTTCATCGGCAGCAGCGTGCGCGAGGGGCTGGTGCCGGTGCGCGTGGCAATCGCGACCAGCACCGGCATCATCAGCACGACCACCGGCGTGTCGTTGACGAAGCCGCTGACCGCGATGCAGAAGACGAGAATCGCCAGGAAGGCGACTTGCGGCAGGAAGGACCACAGTCGCGCGAGTCGCCGGACGATCGGTTCGAGCGCTCCGGTCGTGACCAGCCCCTGGCCCAGCACCATCAGGAAGCAGATCGTTACCAGCGCGGAGTTGCCAAAGCCCGCGAGGAACTGCTCGGGTCCCAGCGGCCGGTCGCCATTGCGGTAGGGGAAGACGCCGAACAGCAGCATCAGCGCCAGCAGCGCCAGCAGCGCGGTGCTCTGCACGGGCAGCTGTTCCTTCGCGAACAGGTAGAACGTCACGACCATGATCGTGAGCACCGCGCCCGCGTGCCAGTCGATCAACTCGATGAAGCCGAGGTCCACGCGACCAGTCTACTGGAGGAAACGGCCCGCCGGCCGCCGTTCAGCCTGCGACCGGCGGCAGGTAGTGGTCGATCAGGAGCGCCGCGAACAGCAACGCGAGGTAGTTGATCGAGAAACGGAAAGTGCGCATCGGCAGGTCAGGGCGGTCGGACTTCCTGAGCGCCCAGGCGTGGCGCAGGAACAGGCCGTCCAGCACCAGCGCGGCCGCCAGGTAGAAGTACCCGGTCATGCCGGTCAGGAACGGCAGCATCGTGATGACCGAGAGCAGCACCGTGTAGTACCAGATGAACTGCTTGGTATACGCGACGCCATGCGTGACCGGCAGCATCGGTATGCCGACGCGCGCGTACTCGTCGCGGCGCGCGATCGCGAGCGCCCAGAAATGCGGCGGCGTCCACGCGAAGATGATCAGGAACAGCAGCAGTGCGTCGGCATCGACCACGCCGGTGACGGCGGTCCAGCCGAGCACCGGCGGCGCGGCGCCCGCGGCGCCGCCGATCACGATGTTCTGCGGGGTCGCGCGCTTGAGCCAGATGGTGTAGATGACCGCATAGCCGATCAGCGAGAAGAACGTGAGCACCGCGGTCAGCGCATTGACGAGCAGCGCGAGGATCAGCATGGATCCCGCGCCGAGTACGAAGGCGAACGACAGCGCATAAGCCTCGGACACCGTGCCGCGCGGCAGCGGCCGCGCGCGGGTGCGCGCCATCTCGGCGTCGATGCGCGCATCCAGCACGTGGTTGATGGCGGCCGCGGAGGAGGCCGCGAGCGCGATGCCGAGCGTGCCCCAGGCCAGGGCGTCCGCCGGCGGAAAGCCGGGAACGGCCAGGAACATGCCGGCGATGGCCGTGAACATGATCAGCGAGACGACTTTCGGCTTGGTCAGCGCGAAATAATCGCGCGCCCGGGCCCAGCCGGCGGAGGGGGTCGTGCCTGTGTGTTCCCGCGTCGTCATGAGTCCCGAAATGCTAGCACGGCGCTCAGGGGATGGGCTTCAGCCCCGTATGGAGGGCCGCGCGCTGCACGACATACTCGCAGAGCCCGCGCAGGAAGCCGGAAAAGACGCGCACGCGCGCCAGGCGTTGCGCGGCCGGGGTGTGAACGATGGAGAGCGGCGGCCCGAGGCGGGTGTGCTCGGTCAGGACGGTCACGAGATTGCCGTCCACGAGTTCCCGCGCCGCGAGCAGGTCCATGGTCTGCGTGATGCCGACGCCCCTTGAGGCCGCAAGCATCACGGCCTCCGCTTCGTTGACGGTCATGCGAAACCGCGGCTCGAAGGGCGGGTCGGGCTCGGTCGCGAACATCCAGGGCCGGGGCTGCGTGCCGTCCGGGGGAATCGAACCGATCAGCACGTGGCCGGCGAGGTCGGCGATCCGCTGCGGCCGGCCGTGCTTCTCGAGATACGCAGGCGAGGCACAGGTGATCCAGCGCGATCCGGAAACCCTGAGCGCCACGAGGTTCGGGTCGGTGACCGTGCCGGCGCGCACCGCGAGGTCGACACCTTCCTTTACGAGGTCCACGACGCGCTCGTTGAAGCGCAGCTCGACGTCGATGCCGGGATAGCGCGCGAGGAAATCCGGTAGCGCGGGCAGCAGGATGTGGCGGCCGAACGATCCCGGCACGTCCACGCGCAAGCGGCCGGTCGGCTGCTCCCGGGCGCGGCTCAGCATCTCCTCGGCGGCGGCGAGCTCCGCAAAGATGCGCCGGCAGTGGTCGAGGTAGTCGGCGCCCGCCGGCGTGAGCGCGACCTTGCGGGTGGTGCGGTTGAGGAGCCGCAATCCGAAGCGCCTCTCGAGGCGCCGCACGTGCGTGCTGACCATGGCACGCGATAAACCCAGTTCGGAGGCTGCACGAGTGAAGGAGCCGAGTTCCGCAACCCGGCTGAAGGCCTGCATGGCTTCCAGCGCTTCCACGGGGCTATTAGGTAGTATTATTGAACAATAAAGTCAATATTGAGCTGTTTATAAGAACAATGGCCCCGCGTAACCTCCACTCCAGATTCAGCAGGGGGTGACGCCATGTTTCTCTTCAATCGTTCCGGGCTGGCCGTGGTCGTGGCTTTGGTCGTGGCGGGATTGCCCGTCCTGATGCAGATCGTCCAGGCCTGATCGTTCAGGGCCGGAAACGGCCGACCTCGGCGCGCGGACTCAGGAAGCGCAGCAGCGCAACCATCGCGAGCACGAGGAGCGCCGCCCCCGCGTTGTGCGAGGTGCCGAGCCACAACGGCCACCCCTGCCAGATGAGGTTCATCCCGATCAGGATCTGCAAGGCGACCGCCACCAGCACGGCGGTGGCCGCGCCGCGGGTCAGCGCCGTCTGCGCGCGCCGCCAGGCGCCGAGCACGAGCAGCAGCAGCACCAGCCCGGTCAGGTAAGCGCCGAGCCGGTGCGAATAGTGGATCGCGACGCGCGCCGGCGTGTCGAGCACGCCGCCCTCGTAATCGATCCCGAGCCCGCGCCACAGCACGAAACCATTCTTGAAGTCCATGTCCGGCCACCACTTGCCGTGGCAGGACGGGAAATCCGCGCAGGCGGCAGCGGCGTAATTCGTGCTGGTCCAGCCGCCCAGCGCGATCTGCGCGACCAGTACCGCGAACGCCGCGATCGCGAGCCGGCGCACCGGCCGCTCCGCCGCCTTCAGCTCGCGGCGTTCCGGCGGCAACGCGAGCCACCAGAGCAGCGCGAGGGTCGCAAGCCCGCCGAGCAGGTGCAGCGTGACGATCAGCGGCTTCAGCAACAGCGTGACCGTCCACATGCCGAGCAGCGCCTGCAGCACGAGCAGGACCACGATCACCCACGGCAGCACCCGCGGCTGCGCGGGGTCGCGGCGATTCCAGACCGACAGTGCGGCGAGCGCAAGCACCAGGATCCCGAGTGCGCCGACGATGTAGCGGTGCACCATCTCGTTGAGCGCCTTCTGGTAGTCGAAGGGGCGCTCGGGGTTGTCCGCGTTGATCTCGGCGACGCGGTCGACGAGCTGGGCCGGATGGATGTGGCCGTAGCAGCCCGGCCAGTCCGGGCAGCCGAGTCCGGCGTTCGTGAGCCGCACCCAGGCGCCGACGACGACCACGATCGCGCACAGGATGGCCGCGAGCAGGGCCGCGCGGCGAAACCAGACCAGACCCCGGGTGCTCTGCATCAAATTCCCCTAGCCGATACTCGACAATCGCAGCAGGCGTTCGAGGTCCTTCAGCAAGCCGCGCGCCGCGCCGGTCGCAGGGTAACTCATCATCAAGTTGCCGTGCGGATCCACTATATATATGCCGGCGCTGCCGTCGGTGGCCGGCGGGAACAGCGCGCGGAATGCCCCGCCTTCGGAACCGGCCGCGCCGAGCACCAGCAGGTCCGGCTCCGCGTCCGGCAGACCCGCATCGCAGCAGCGTCCGTCGTGCAGCAGCACGCGCTGCACCCGCGGGGCGTCCTTGTCGAGCGCGAGCCGTAGCTGGCGCAGTTCCGCGAGTGCCTCGAGACAGCGCTGGTCACAGGCACCGGCGACGGGATGCACCAGGAACCAGCGGCCACGCAGCACATCCCGAGCGGCAGTCCCGCCATCCGGCAGGATTAGCGCCACTTCCGGCAATGGCCGCGGCGGGTCGATCAGTTCGCCGTGCTGCACGCCGACCGGCGGCCGCCAGCTGGCGGAAAAGTAGAGGGCGACCGCCGCCGCCAGCGGCACGAAGAAGATCGAAGCGACCAGCAGCAGTTGCCTGCGGCCCGAGCGTCGTTCCGCGGTTGACGGATTCATTGCGGTTCCCCGTCGCGCTTGAGGCTCAGCGCGATCCAGATGGCGATGGCGAGCGCGGCAAAGGCGAACCATTGCACCGCGTAACCCAGGTTCCGGTCCGGCCCGGATCCGGGCACGGTCCACTCGCGCACGAATCCCTCCGGTTCATCCGGGTCGAGCAGGATCATGCCGTCGAGGAGTTCGCGCCCCAGCGCGGCGCCGAGCTTGTCGGCGTTCGGATACTGCATGAGCCGCGGCCAGCCGGTCGCCGCGACGCCCTCGAGTTCGATGGGCGGGCGCGGCAGCCGGTCGAGCCGGCCGTGGATCGTGCGCGCCTCGTCGGACACCGCGACCTCGGGCAAGTCGGCGCGCGTCGCCCCGAAAGGCTGCCAGCCGCGGTTCACGAGCACGGTACTGCCGTCGGCCAGGCGCAGCGGTGTCAGCACGTGCACGCCGGCCTGGCCCGCATGGACCCGGTTGTCGAGCAGGAACTGGTGTTCGCTGTCGTACTGGCCGCGGGCAAAGACGCGCGCGTAACGGGGGCCGTCGGCTGGCACGCTGCGGATGTCCTGTGCCGCGTCCTCGCGCGCGAAATCAGCCGCAAGCGCGCGCTTTTCCGCCGCGCGCCCGAGCTGCCAGTTGCCAAGCATGGAGAACACGGCCGCCGCGGCGACCGCGGCCAGGGTCGCGGCCAGGCGCGGCGCAAATCGCAATCGGCGCGGATTCACCACCGGGCTATACTTCGCCATCCGGGCAAGCGGGGCGGAATCATGTCAGGCGTCAAGTGGCTGGTGCTGGCGATCTTCTTCATGATCGTGCTGAGCCTGGTCTCGGCCATGGTGCAACTGGTGCGCGACAATCGCGGCGAAACGCGGCGCATGGTGCGCGCGCTGACGGTGCGCATCGGTCTTTCAATCGCCTTGTTCATCGTCCTGTGGGCCACCTGGAAAATGGGCTGGATCGAGCCGCACGGAGTCGGCGGCTGACAGTCAGTCCTGGGTCGTGCGCAGCGCGCGGATCGACGGCAGGTTGCGCCAGGCGCCTGCGACATCCATCCCGAAGCCGAACACGAACCGGTCCGGCACCTTGACGCCGACGAAATCCGCGGTGATCGCCGCGGCCTGACCACGCTCCTTGAGGGCAAAAGCCGCAAGCAGCACTTCCGTCGCGCCCTGCTCGAGCAGGCGCGCGCGGATCGTCGCGAGCGTGCGGCCCTCGTCCAGGATGTCGTCGAGCAGCAGCACCGTGCGGCCACGCACCGGCTCGTGCGGTCCCGTGATCCAGACCAGTTCGCCGCCGCTCGTATCGTTGCCGTAGCGGCGCACGTGCACGTAGCTGCAGTCGAGGGCAAACGTCAGCCGTGGCAGCAGCTGGCCCGCAAAGATCTGGCCGCCGTTCATGACGGTGATCACGAGCGGGTGCCGGCCGGTCAGGCGGGCGTTTATCTGGATGGCCATGCGGCCGAGCGCAGCCTGTACGTCGGCAGCGCTGATGACCTCGTCCGAGCGGGGTAACTCTCCGTTCACCGGTGAATTTTACCCTGCGCAGGGCCGCTGCGACGAAGCGGATTCGGCCTGCGCCAGGGCGTGGCGGATGCCGGCCCGGCAGGGGCGACAATATCGCCAATATTGGGGACGCAAGAGGGGACGCAACCCTTTTCCGCGTCCGTGCATCTGCAGATGAAGGGCCGGGAAAAGGGATGCGTCCCCTCTTGCGTCCCCTTTTCGGAGCTGCCGCGTGAACCTGACCGAAAAAGCCCTGAAGAGCCCGATCAGCGTCGCCGTCGGCGTCGGCCTGATCGTCGTGCTCGGCATCGTGAGCCTCATCAAGCTGCCGGTGCAGCTCTTCCCCGACATCGAAGAACCGGTGATCACCGTCTTCACCGGATGGCGCGCCGCGGCGCCCACCGAGGTCGAGTCCGAACTGCTCGAGCCGCAGGAGCAGGCATTGCGCGGGCTCCCGGGACTCCAGGAGATCCAGTCGTTCGCGAACGCGGGCGGCGCTTTCATCAACCTCGAGTTCGCGATCGGCACCGACATGGGCCGCACGCTGATCGAGGTGATCTCGCGCATGAACCAGCTGCCGCCGCTGCCGCGCGATGCGGACGCGCCGCGCATCTCGCTCGGCGAAAACGGCGGCGGCGGGCCGAACGAGACGCTGTCCTGGTTCTTCGTGCAGCTGAAGCCCGGCACGCCGGGCCCGGTCGAGAACTACCGGCGCGAGGTCGAGGACCTGTTCCGCTCACGCGTCGAATCGATCCCGGGCGTCGGCACGATCAACGTCAACGCCGGAGCGCCCGACGAACTGCGCATCGAATTCGATCCCTACCGCGCCGCCGAGCTCGGCGTGCCGATTCCGGCCATCGCCGCCATTGCCGGCAGCGCGGACGACGTGTCGGGCGGCTTCGCGGAACTCGGCCGGCGCAAGTACACGCTGCGCTTTGCCGGGCGCTACCGCCCGGCCGATCTCGGCGAACTGGTGCTCGACTGGCGCGGCGGGCGGCCGGTCCGGCTCGCGGACGTCGCGACCATTTCGGTCGAGCGCGGCGACCGCAACTCGCTCTCGGTGCAGAACAACAATCCGGCGATCGGCATCCAGATCCTCAAGGAATCCGGCGCCGACGTGCTGGCGACGCTCAAGGCCGTCAAGGCGGAGATCGGCGCATTGCGCGAGGGGCCGCTCGCGGACCTGGGCCTCGCAATCGAGCAGTCTTTCGACCCGTCGGTATTCATCAACCAGGCACTCGGGCTGGTTGGGGGAAACCTGGTCGCCGGCGTGATCCTGGCGGTGTTCGTGCTGTGGCTGTTCCTGCGCCAGTTCCGCTCGACGCTGCTGGTCGGCATCGCGATCCCGGTGTCCGTGCTGGCGACCGTGCTGGTGATGCTGGTCACCGGCCACTCGCTCAACGTGATCTCGATCGCCGGCATCGCCTTCGCGGTCGGCATGACGCTCGACGCCGCGACCATCGTGCTCGAGAGCATCCTGTCGCGCCGCGAACGCGGCCTGTCCCCGACGCAGGCAGCGCTCGAGGGCGCGACCCAGGTATGGCCGGCGCTGTTCGCCTCGACGCTGACCACGGTCATCGTGTTCCTTCCCGTGATCTTCATGGAAAACGCCGAGGGCCAGCTGTTCGCCGACCTCGCGCTCACGATCTCGGTCGCCATCGCCGTTTCGCTCGTGATCGCGATGACGGTGCTGCCGGTCGCGGCCGCGCGCTGGCTGACGGTGACGACGGCGACGGCGACGCAGAAGGCGGCGGAATGGCCGCGCAAGCTCGGCGAGCGCATGGCGGCGCTGACCGACAGCCCGCGCCAGCGCAGGATCACGATCGCGCTGTGCCTGGTCGCGCCCGCCGTGCTCACCTGGGCGCTGCTGCCGCCGATCGACTACCTGCCGCCGGTCAAGCGCGACGCCATCGACGGCTTTTTCCAGTTCCCGCCCGGCATGAACGTGGACGCGATCGACGAGGAGGTCGTGCAGCCGCTGGTGCGCCGTCTCGCGCCTTACATGGCAGGCGAGAAGCAGCCGGCACTCAAGAACTACTACATCCTCATCTGGCCGAACGGCGGTGGCGGCTCGATCGGCGTGCGGCCGCTCGACCCGTCGCAGATCGGCGAGCTCGGCCGGGTGATCAACGAGGAGATCACGACCGGGTTCCCGGACATGGAGGTCTTCGCGCAGCAGGGCAACCTGTTCGGCGGTTTCGGCGACGGGCGCAACATCGAGATCCGGCTGCAGTCGGCCGATTTCGATGGCCTGCTGAAGGCGGCGCGCGCGGCGCAGGACGTCGTCTCCGAGAAGCTGCCGGGCGCGCAGGTGCGCTCCTTTCAGGATCTGGAACTCTCGGAACCCGAACTGCGCCTGATCCCCGACGACCGGCGCATCAGCGAGTCCGGCTGGACCCGCGCCAACGTCGCGACGGTCGTGCGCTCGCTCGGCGATGGCATCTGGGTCGGCGAACACTTCGACGGCGAGCGCCGCCTCGACATGATCCTGCGCGCCAGGGGCTGGGACAGCCCGGACGCGCTCGCGGCCGTGCCGGTCGCGACTCCGACCGGCGGCGTCGTGCCGCTCGGCGAACTGGTTGCCATCGAACCGACGGTCAGCACGACGGGGCTGCGCCGTGTGGACGGCCGCCGCACGATCGGGCTCAACGTGATCGCGCCGCCCGGCATGTCGCTGCAGCAGACGATGAAGTTGATCGAGCGCGACGTGGGCCCCGCGATCCAGCCGCTGCTGCCGCCGGACGGCGGCATCCGCTATGCAGGCGATGCCGGCAGCCTCGAGACGGCGCTCGCCGACATGCGCGTCAACATCGGCCTGGCGCTGCTCGTGCTGTTCCTGCTGATGGCCGCGCTGTTCCGTTCGCCTCGCGACAGCGCGCTGGTGCTCCTGACCGTGCCGCTCGCGAGCCTCGGAGGCGTGCTCGGCATCCGGCTGCTGAATCTCTTCACGCCGCAGACGCTCGACATGCTGACGATGGTCGGCTTCATCATCCTGCTCGGCGCAGCGGTCAACAACGCGATCCTGCTGGTGGACAGCACACGCTCCGCCGAGCGGTCGGGCATGGATCGCCGCAGCGCCGTGCGCCACGCGCTCGAGCAGCGCACGCGGCCCATCTTCGCCACGTCGCTCGGCCAGCTCGCGGGCCTGCTGCCGATGATCATCGTGCCGGGGCCCGGCGCCGCGCTCTATCGCGGGCTCGGCACCGTCATTGCCGGCGGCATGCTGCTCAACACGCTTTTCATGCTGGTGCTGCTGCCGGCGCTGCTGCGGCTCGGCGAGGCGGCGACCGTTTCAGAGCCGGCGGCGATGCCGGACGCACTCAAGGAAGGTGCCCGATGAATTCCCGGTCTCCAAAGTCCCCTGCATGGGGCGCGCTCGTGGCCGCGCTGGCCGTCTCCTCCCTGGCGACCAGCGCGGCCGAAGCGCAGAACCAGCCGCCTCCGGCGCCGGTGACCGTTGCGCCCGTGACCACGGGCAGCCTGGCGACGACCGTCACGGCGACCGGCACGGTGGTGAGCCGCAACGACGCGCG
Source organism: Steroidobacteraceae bacterium (assembly GCA_050179155.1). Taxonomy (GTDB): domain Bacteria; phylum Pseudomonadota; class Gammaproteobacteria; order Steroidobacterales; family Steroidobacteraceae; genus SCUD01. Next base: position 34,303 of record JBFXFJ010000012.1, on the reverse strand, counting down.
GCTCGCGGCCGAGGTCACCGGCCGGCTGGACTGGGTTGCCGAACCGGGCGCGAAGGTCGCCAAGGGCGGGCAGCTCGCGCGCGTGGATACGCGTTCGCTCGAGCTGCAGCTGCGCGAAAACGACGCGCAGGTCGCGCGCCTCGCGGCGAATGCGGAACTGCTCGACACGCAGCTTGCCCGGCTCACGGCGCTGCCATCCGGCATTGCCTCGAAGAGCCAGATCGACGAGGCCGCCGCGCGGCTCTCCATGGCGCGGCATGAGCTGGAGCAGGCGCGCGCGACCCGGGACAGCACCCGGCACCAGATCGAGCGCGCGGTGATCCGCGCGCCGTTCCCCGGGCACGTGGTCGAACGCATCCGGCAGCTCGGCGAGTTCGTCGGCACCGGCACCGAGGTCGTGCGCCTGACGGACACCGGCAATGTCGAGGTCGTGGCGCGCGCGCCGGTGGCCGATGCCGGGCATCTCGCCGTCGGGCAGGCAGTGACCGTGCGCGGTGACGCAAAAACCGCGGACAGCAAAATCCGCGCCATCGTGCCGGTCGGCGACGAGCGCTCGCGCATGATCGAGGTGCGCGTCGCCATGAGCGGCGAGGGCTGGCCGATAGGGTCTGCCGTGCGCGTGGACCTGCCGGCCGCGCGCCAGGTCGCGGGACTGATGGTGCCGCGCGATGCGGTGATCGTTCGCGCCGACGGCGCGCACGTGTACCGCGTCGGCAAGGACGACGTGGTTGAGCGCGTGGCGGTTCGCGTCGGCAATGGCGACGCGAAGCGCGTCGAGGTCACGGGCCCGCTCGCCGTCGGCGACCGCGTGGTCGTGCGCGGCGGCGAGCGGCTGCGGCCCGGGCAGGCGGTCGCGATCGCGAAGAACGAGGCTGCGACGAAAGCCGCCATCGCCGCGGCGCCGCCGAAGGGCTGAACGCCCGGACAGGACGTGTCAGGCTGGAGTGACGACGGCCCGCACGGCGCCGCCAAAAGCCTCGAGTTCATCGAGGACGCGGTTGATGGCGGCGGCATCGAGCGGCACGGTCCGCGTGACGACGGCCGACAGGTCGAGCTCACCACGCTCGACGAGTCCGATCAGCTCGTGCAGCTCGCCTTGCAAATGCTCGGAGACGCCGATGATCTCCGCTTCCCGGTTCAGCAAGTCGTGATACGGCGAGAATGACACCTGGCCGTCCGTGAGGCCCGCGAGCGCCGCGCGGCCGTGGATCGCGAGCGAGCGCACCGCTTGCGCCATCGTGAGCGGCAGGCCGATCAGCTCGAGCGCGGCATCCACGCCGCGCCCCTCCGTCAGCCGCCGGATCTCGGCGACCACGTCTGCCGCGCGCGCATCCACGGGCGTGGCGCCGAAGCGTTGCGCCAGCTCCAGCTTGCGCGGATGAATGTCCACCGCGAACACCTGGCTGGCGCCGCGGAGCAGAGCGAGCTGGATCGCCGACATGCCAAGCCCGCCGGCGCCAAACACCGCAACGGTATCGCCGCGCGCGACCCGCGCCTGATTGAGCGCGTGCAGTGCGGTCGCCGAGGAGCACATCAATACCGCGCCATGCTCGAACGGGACCCTGTCCGGCAGGCGCAGCACACCGCGCGCGGGCACGCAGATGAATTCCGCGAAGCCGCCGTCACGATGCTTGCCGATCATCTCGCCGTGGACGCAGAACTGTTCCTGGCCGGCGCGGCAGTAGTCGCACTCGCCGCAGGTCACGAGATAGTTCAGGCAGACGCGGTCGCCCGCCCTGAAATCGGTGACGAGGCCGCCGCAGGCCTCGATGGCGCCGGACACCTCGTGCCCGAGCGTGCAGGGCAGGCGGGTCGGCGCCACGCCTGCACGGTAATGGGCGTCGGAATGGCAGATCCCGGCCGCGCGCACGCGCACCAGCACGTCGTGCGGACCGGGCGCCGGCGCCGGGACGGACTCCTCGACGAGCGCGTGACCGGGCTGCAGCAGGCGGATGGCTTTCATCCGCGAAGCTTAGGCGAAGAATCCGAGGTCGCGCACCGCGAAATTGGCCAGATGCGGCGCAATGCCGGCCAGCATGGAGTCCGGCACGCCGAACCAGGCCGCGAGCGTCGCCGCGTACTGGTCGCAGGAGACCGCGGGGATCATGCGCCCGCCGCCCACGTCTTCCGGCCCGTCGATGCTGAGCAGCGGATAGCGGCCATAGATCGTGCGCCCGGCCACCGCGCCGCCGATGACGAGCTGGTTGCCGCCCCAGGCGTGGTCGGTGCCATCGCCGTTCGAGGTCAGCGTCCGGCCGAAATCGGATTGCGTGAAGGTCGTGACGTCCGATGCGACGCCCATTTCGACGGTTGCGCGATAGAAGGCGGCGAGGCTCCGGCTGATGTTGGCGAGCAGCCCCGGCTGGTCGGCGACCTGCGCGTCGTGCGTGTCGAAGCCGCCGGTCGCGACGAAAAAGATCTGGCGGTTCACCTGCAGCTGGTCGCGCGCCGCGATCAGCTCCGCGACCGTCCGCAACTGGCTGCCGAGCGGCGAGACGGGGAACGGGGAAGTGAAAGGTGCCGGATTCGGGCTGCGAACTGACGCCAGCGCGTCGCCGAGCGTGCCGGCCGCCTGGCGGGCCCGCTGCTGGACGCGGGCGTAGGCGCGCTCGTAGACGGTCGGGTAGTTCGCGCCGATCACCGCATCGAACGCTGCGCGCCGCGCGATCGACAGCGGGTCCGTGCCGTCGAGGCCGAAGAGCTGCACCGGTCCCGTCGGTCCCATCGTGTAGGGCACGGACGTCACGCCGGTCTGGAACAGCGACTGGCCCGACAGCGACAGGTTGACGGCGAGCGACTGGTCCAGCGGCATCGGCAGCACCGGGTTGACGAGCGCGTCGGCGATGCGTCCGCCCCAGCCGGAGAGGGCGGTGGCTTCGCCCTTCAGCGAATGCCACTGGTCCTGCTGGTCGTTGTGCGAGAAGAGCTGCGGCGGCAGGCGCACGGACTTCGCCAGGAACTGCGCCTTGGTGGTCGGCTCGATGAGCGGCCCCACGTTCGCGACGATCGCGCAGGCCATGTCCTGCTCGAACAGCGCCGCGATTTCCGGGAGCGACGGGTGCAGGCCATAGAGCGCGCCGCCCGGGTCCGGCACCAGCGGATTGAGCGGCAGCAGGCTGGATTGGGCGATCGCCAGGTTCTGGCGCGCGGCGGCGTACTCGTTGTATTCGAGGTCGCTGCGCGGCACGACCATGTTGAAGGAGTCGTTGCCGCCGAACAGGAACACGCAGACCAGCGCCTTGTAGTCGTCAAAAGCGGCCTGCGTGCCGGACGTCGCCGCAAACGCAGCTTGCGGCGTGCGGCCGAACGCGTAGGCAAGGCCGCCCGCCGTTGCAGCCTTGAGGAAACGCCGGCGATTCATGCGATCCATGGGTGTCGCTCCGGGTCAGCGTTGCAGCGCGAGTTCGGGTGACGTCGAAATCAGGTACAGCGCCTCGGCGACGCGCAACGACGCCTCGGTCGCGGGCACGGCCTCGACCATCGCGACGGCCTGCGCCCGGAGGGTCGCGGAGATCGATCCGCCGGCGAGCCGGTCGGCGATCCGGCTGACGAGCGCCTGCGGATCGGCGGCGAGCGCGCGCTCGGCGCCCGTGTCGATGATCACGAGGTCCTGCTGGAGCTCAGGCGGCACGGGCGGGCAGCCCTGCACCGGCGCGGTGTTGTAGCAATAGCTGAGGATGAAGAAATAGTTCGTGATGAGGCTGTTCAGGTACTCGGTGGCGAGCTGCATCTCCGGCGCTACCAGGCCCTGGTCCTGGATCTCGCCGGGCGGCGCGTAGAACGGGCTGAAAAAGTTGAACACCGAGGGCGCCTGCAGTGGTCCCTGGCCGATGAAGCCCGGAATGTTCTGCACGTTCAGCTTGCCGCTCTGCGAGGCCGCGCCATACGCGCGCCAGATGCGTGTCAGGCGCAGCACCGGCTCCCCGAGCTTGCCCGCATTCGCGCTGGCAGGCGCACTGCGCGCCTCCGGGTCCAGCAGGATGGCCTTGACCACCGCATCCAGCTCGCCACGCTGCCCGCCGCCATCGTTCTCGAACACGCGCGCCACCCGCTCCACGTACTGCGGCGACGGATTACTGGTGACGAGGCGCTGGATCAGCTGCTTCGAGATGAACGGCGCGACGTTCGGGTGATGGAAGATATTGTCGAGCGCGTCGTCGAGGTCCTGCTCCGGCGTCTGGCCGGCAGGAATCTGCGTGGGAGCCGCGCCCGCGTACGAGAGCACGCGCTTCGGCCCGGTGTCGTGCTGCTCGACATAGGCCTGCATCGGCACGACCTGGTTCGCAATGGTCGGGAAGGCGAGCGCGAAACTCGGCGCGCCGGCATAGGTCCACCCGGTGTACACATGCGCGAATCCCTCGATGACCTGCTGGTCGTAGGTCGGGATCGCATTGCCCTGGCCGTCGCGGCGCACGCTGCCGTCGAGGTTCAGCTCGACCAGGCCGATGGTGAAGAGCTGCATCAGCTCGCGCGCGTAGTTCTCGTCCGGGCGGATGTTGCGAAGCGCGTCGGGCCTCTGGTTGCCGAGCATGGAGAGGTACACGCCCATGGCCGGATGCAGCGTGACGTCCTCCATCAGCGCGCGGAAGTTGCCGAAGGCATTTTGCGCGAGCGTGTCGTAATAGCTGGCGCTGCCCCAGGGGTAGCCGACCAGCGGGCTCAGCTGCGAGATCACCATGATCTCGGAGAGCGCGAAGGCCACGCGCTGGCGCAACTGGTCCGGCGCATGCAGCGCGTGGCGCAGCCAGATGTCGATGCGGTCCTCGTGCAGGCGCGTGAAGTCGGCGCCCGGGGGGTAGCTCGCGAACGCCTGCTGCACGTGCGGAAGCTCCAGCGAGGCCGGGCGCTGCAGTTGCTGGTTGATCCAGGCCTCGTAACCCGCCGCGATGACGGCCTGTGCATCCGCTTCGGTCGCGCCGAACGTCGCCTGGTTGAGGAAGCGATACGCCTCCGCGCGGCTGATTGCCGGGGGCGGGGGCGGATTCACGACCGGCGGATCGGAGCCGCCGCCACCGCCGCCGCAGGCGGCGGCGAGCGCGGCGAGCGCCGCGAGGCTGAAGACGCGGGCGGCGTTCACGGCGCCGGGTCCACCGTCTTGAGGTAGGCCACCTGCTCGGGCGTCAAGGCATTCTTGATGTTGACCAGCATCTCCATGAACAGCTTCTTCTTGCGGTTCTCCGCCTCGAAGACCCGGTCGACGCCGGCCATGACGGCCTTGCCGTCCACCGGATGCTGGTCGATCAGCTCCTGCAGCTGTGTCGCCTCGGTCATGAGGGTCCAGTCGCTCTCGGCCGCCTGGCCCTGCACGCGCTTCAACTCCGCGCCGATGAGATCCATCTGCTTCGCGGTCAGCTTCAGTTCCTTGCGGTTCTGAAGGATCAGTTCCGGGCCGAACAGCTTGCCCTTGATCCACTCGTCCTTGCCGTCGGCCCCGTCGGCCTGGGCGGGTGTCACGAGCGCGAGCAGGCCGATGAAGAGCGCGGTGGCGATGGCGTTCGATGATTTCATAACAGCGATTCCTCCAGCGAAACATGGAAGCCGTCCGGCAACGGCAATTCGGCGTTCAGGGGCGGCGCGGCAAATGCGAGCAGGTCGTCCGTCGGCACGCGCCAGTAGTCAGGCGAGGAGAGTTCGCGCGCGAGCTCGGTCGTCGCGCGAACGTCATCGGGCGGCGCGGACTCGCCGCCCGGGCGCCCGAGGAACATCCAGGAAACGGCGACGATCGCGGCGAGCGCCAGGCCACCGGCCAACGCAGGACGCCAGGCGCCCGCGCGCGGGCGTCGCTCGCCCGGCCAGGCGCGCGCGAACCGCGGCGCGGGCAGGGCGCGGTCGCGGGCGGTGAGGCCGTCCCGTACCGCGGCTTTCAGGACTTCGTCCTCGCGATCCAATGCCGGGTCGTTCATGCGGCAGGTCCCATGTCGGCGAGTTGCGCGCGCAGCGCCGACTTGCCGCGTTCGTAGTGGATGCGCGCGGTGCCGAGCGACACGCCGAGCACGTCGGCCGCCTCGGCGATCGAAAGGTCGCGATAGAAGACGAGGTCGAGCACCTGGTGCTGGCGTTTCGGCAGCGCGCGCAGGGCGCCGAGGACGCGCGCGCTCTCTGCCGGCATCGAGGGTTCCGCGAACGGCTCCGCGTGCGGTGCGAACGCCGCGATGCGCGCGAGGCCCTCGAGCGAACGCCGCGCGCGGCGCCAGCGCGTACCGGCAATGTTGCGGATCACGGAAAACAGCCAGGTCCTGAGACTCGACTGGCCTTTGAATCGCGCTTCGCCCTCGACGATCGCCAGGTAAGCCATCTGCAGCACATCCTCCGCTTCCGCCCGGCGCCCGCGCACGCAGGTGAGCGCCCACGAAAAACACTGTTCGTGCAATCCCTCGAGTTCGCGCTGGTCGATCAGCGGGTTATGTCGCAATCGAGACCCGTCCGGCATTGCACGTGTCACTTGGTCGCGCGGGGCGACCGAGTATATGACCGGTGGCGAGGAGGAGACGCCCGGCGGGCGCGCCGAACCTAGTCGAGGTACTTCTCGATCTTCCGGAACAGGTCCGCGCGGTCCACGAGATCAGTCAGCCAGTCGAGGCGGTCGGTCTCGAGCTTCAGCGAAGGGGACAGGTCGTAACGCCTGAACCACTCCTCATAAAGGCGGTTCAGGCGGCTCAGGTAGTTCACGGGGATGTCCTGCTCCATCGCGCGGCCGCGAAGCTGGATGCGCTTGCGCAGTGTCCGCACCGGGCAGGAGAGCTGGATCATGAGGTCCGGCGGCCGGAGCGCCGAGCAGATGGACTGGTAGAGCTGGTGGTAGGTCTTCCAGTCGCGATGGTCGATGTATCGCTGCCGGTGCAGGTTGCGCGCGAAGATCTCGGCGTCCTCGTAGATCGTGCGGTCCTGCACCACCGTGCCCGGGTCGTCCTGCAGCTCGAGCTGGAGGCGGAACTTGTGCGCCAGGAAATAGAGCTGGGAACGGAACGCCCAAGTCTTCATGTCGCGGTAGAAGTCCGCGAGGTAGGGATTCTGGTCGTTCGGCTCGTAGAACGGCTTGATGCCGTAGCGACGGCACAGGAACTTCGTCAGCTCGGTCTTGCCGGCGCCCATGTTGCCGGCGATCGCGATGAAGCGCTTGCCGGCCACTCAGGGCCTAGATCCAGTAGACGAAAATGAACAGCCCCAGCCAGACCACGTCGACGAAGTGCCAGTACCAGGCGACCGCCTCGAACGCGAAATGCTGGCGCGGCGTGAAGTGTCCCTTCATGCAGCGCAGCCAGATCACGACCAGCATGATCGCGCCGACCATCACGTGCATGCCGTGGAAGCCGGTCAGCATGAAGAAGGTCGAGCCGTAGATGCCGGTGCCGAGCTGCAGCCCGTGCGTCGCATACGCCTCGCCGTACTCGTAGACCTGCACGCCGAGGAACGTGAAGCCGAGGACGAAGGTCAGCGCGAGGAACAGCTTGAGGATGCCGCGGTGGCCGCTCTTCATCGCATGGTGCGCGATCGTCAGCGTCAGGCCCGAGGTGAGCAGCAGCGCGGTATTGAGCGCCGGCAGGCCGAAGGCGGGAATGATCTCGTAACTGCCGTCCTCGCGCGGGCCAAAGGCGCCGGGGCCGTTGCTCGGCCAGCCGGCCTCGAAGCCGGGCCACAGCAGGCTGGTGATCGCCTTCTCGCCTTCGCCGGCAAGCCACGGCACCGAGAGCTGGCGCGTGTAGAACAGTGCGCCGAAGAACGCGGCGAAGAACATCACTTCCGAGAAAATGAACCACATCATTCCCATGCGGAACGAGCGGTCGACCTGCTCGTTGTACAGGCCCGCCTGGTTCTCGTGGATCACCTGGCCGAACCAGAGGAAGAACAGCGTGAACAGCAGCACGAACCCGAGACCCAGCACCCAGCCACCGATCGCGGCGCCATTCAACGTCGCCGCAGCGCCCGCCATCAGCACGAACAGGGAAGCAGACCCGAAGAACGGCAGCTTGCTGCCGTGCGGGAAGTAGTACTGGTTCGAATCCGGTGCGTGCTCGGCGTGCGCCATCGTGTTCCCCTGTCAGGTTCCTGCGTCTGCCACGCGCTTGACGTCGTAGAACGCATAGGACAGCGTGAGCCGGTCGATGCCGGGCGGCAGCTCCCGGTCGACGATGAAGCGCACGGCCATTTCGCGTTCCTCGTCACGCGCAAACTGCTGCGGCGTGAAGCAGAAACATTCGGTCTTCTGGAAATAACGCGCCGCGCGCGCGGGCGCAACGCTCGGAACCGCCTGCCCGGTGGTGTCGTGACCCGAGAGGTTCCTGGCGCGGTAATGCGTCTCGTACAGGCGGCCCGGCTGCACTTCCATGGTCGCGGCGACCGGCTCGAATTTCCATTGGCCGCCCGCGGGGACCGAGGCGGTGAACTCGACCGTGATCGTGCGCGCATCCGCGGGTGCGGACGCATCGACCGTGGCCGCCCGGCTCAGGCTCTCGCGCGTGCCGATGCCGGCGACCTCGCACAGCACGTCGTACAGCGGCACCAGCGCGAAGCCGAATGCAAAGCTGCCCGCCACCATCAGCAGCAGCCGCGCCGTCAGGCCGCGATTGGACTTGCGCGCGGGCTCGTTCATGCGCCGCCGTCCAGCACGCGCAGCAGCACGAACACGAGATACACCGAGAATGCGGCGATCCCGAGCCGCAGGTTGCGTGCGTGCTGGCTCACTTGAGTTCCGGCGCCTTCTCGAAGGTGTGGTAAGGCGCCGGCGACGGCACCGTCCACTCGAGGCCGTGCTGGTAGTCCCAGACACCGGCGGTCGCCCGCTCGCCGCCGCGCACGCACTTGACGATCAGCCACACGAACAGCAGCTGCGACAGCCCGAAGCCGAACGCGCCGATCGAGGAGACCATGTTCCAGTCGGTGAACTGGGTCGCGTAGTCCGGGATGCGGCGCGGCATGCCGGCGAGGCCCAGGAAATGCTGCGGGAAGAACAGCACGTTGACGAAGATCGCGGTCAGCCAGAAGTGCCACTTGGCGATGGCCATGTCGTACATGTGGCCGGTCCACTTCGGCAGCCAGTAGTACACCGCGGCCATGATGCCGAACACGGCGCCCGGCACCAGCACGTAGTGGAAGTGCGCGACCACGAAGTAGGTGTCGTGGTACTGGAAGTCGGCCGGTGCGATCGCGAGCATCAGGCCCGAGAAGCCGCCGATCGTGAACAGGAACAGGAAGGCGAGCGCGAACAGCATCGGCGGCTCGAAGCTGATCGAGCCGCGCCACATCGTCGCGGTCCAGTTGAAGATCTTCACGCCGGTCGGGATGGCGATCAGCATGGTCGAGAGCGTGAAGAACAATTGGCCTGCGAGCGGCATGCCGACCGTGAACATGTGGTGCGCCCAGACGATGAACGACAGGAACGCGATCGACGCGATCGCGTACACCATCGCCTCGTAGCCGAAGATCGGCTTCCTCGAGAACGTCGGGATGATCTCCGACACGATCCCGAACGCCGGCAGGATCATGATGTAGACCTCGGGGTGCCCGAAGAACCAGAACACGTGCTGGAACAGCACCGGGTCGCCGCCGCCCGCCGCGTTGAAGAAGCTGGTGTGGAAGTAATAGTCCGTCAGCAGCATGGTCACGCCGCCGGCGAACACCGGCATCACCGCGATCAGCAGGTACGCCGTGATCAGCCACGACCAGGAGAACAGCGGCATCTTCAGCAGCGTCATGCCCGGCGCGCGCATGTTGACCACGGTGACGATCACGTTGATCGCGCCCATGATGGACGAGGCGCCCATCAGGTGGATCGCGAAGATTGCCATCGGGAACGCCTGGCCGGACTGCAGCACCAGCGGCGGATAGAGCGTCCAGCCCGCGGCCGGCGCGCCGCCCGGCATGAACAGCGTCGAGATCAGCAGCAGGAAGGCGAAGGCCAGCAGCCAGAAGCTGAACAGGTTCATGCGCGGCAGCGCCATGTCGGCGGCGCCGATCTGCATCGGGATCATCCAGTTGGCGAGGCCGACGGTTGCCGGCATCACCGCTCCGAACACCATGACGAGGGCATGCACCGTGGTCAGCTGGTTGAAGAACGAGGGATCGACGAGCTGCAGGCCCGGCTGGAACAGCTCGGCGCGGATGACGAGCGCCATCGTCCCGCCGACCAGGAACATCACGAGCGAGAACACCAGGTACATCGTGCCGATGTCCTTGTGGTTGGTCGTCGTGAGCCAGCGCATGACGCCCTTCGGCGGTCCGTGATCGTGTGCCATCTGTTTCACTCCGCCTGGGCGAGCGCGGTGCCGCCCGCCGCTGCCTTCTGCTGCTCGAGCCACGCGTCAAATTCTGCCTTCGGCTTCGCGACCACGACGATCGGCATGAAGCCGTGGTCGGCGCCGCACAGTTCCGCGCACTGGCCGCGATAGGTGCCGGGCTTGTCGTCGTCCACCGAGATCCACATCTCGTTGATGAAGCCGGGGATCGCATCGCGCTTCATGCCGAAGTCCGGCACCCACCAGGCATGGATCACGTCATTGGCGGTCAGCAGGATGCGGATCTTGGTGCCGGTCGGCACGACCAGCGGGTGGTCGACGTCCAGCAGGTAGTTCTCGACCGTGCCGGGGTCGATGCCGGAGCCCTTCTGGCGCGCGAGGTCGCTGCTGCGCGCGAGCCTGCTGAAGAAGGAAACGTTGGTTCCGAGATACTCGTAATGCCACTGCCACTGGTAGCCCGTGATCTTGATCGTCAGCGCGGAACCGGAGGTGTCCTCGATCTTGATCAGCTTCTCGACCGACGGGATCGCCATGCCGATCAGGATCAGCGTCGGGATGAGGGTCCAGGCGGCCTCGAGGCGCGCGTTGTGGAGCATCTTGCCGTCCGGCACCGCGCCCTTCGACTTCCGGAAGCGCACCATCGCGACGATCATCGCGCCGAAAGTGAGCACGGCGATGATCACGCAGATCCACAACATGATCATGTGCATGTCGTAGATCTCGCGGGACAACTCGCTGACGCCTTTCGGCATGTTCAGCAGGCTCCAGTCCGCGCGGGCGGGCAGGCTGGCTGCCGCCGCGATGGCGCCGGCAAAGAACGGCAGCTTCGTTTTCCGCTTGGCGATGGACACCGGGACTCCCAGGAATGGCCCGCGGAACGCGGGCTCACGGCCCGCGCATC
>JBFXFJ010000012.1:0-23070 GCA_050179155.1 Steroidobacteraceae bacterium | reverse complement strand
CGGGCGGGCAGGCTGGCTGCCGCCGCGATGGCGCCGGCAAAGAACGGCAGCTTCGTTTTCCGCTTGGCGATGGACACCGGGACTCCCAGGAATGGCCCGCGGAACGCGGGCTCACGGCCCGCGCATCGTAAGGGACGGCATGGCCTGCCGCAACCCGATTTTTCCCTTTTAATTGAGGGAGATGCGCCCGCTCGGGACGCTTTCAGCGGGCGCGCAACCGAAGTGCGCCGGAAAGCGCCGCCGCGGCCTCACCGACGGCCGGTTCCGCCATCCAGGGCACGATGCCGAGGCAGGGTGCGGGCAACCGCGCCGTCAGCGCCGCGATGTTCGCTTCGCGCCGCGGGAAATACGGATCGATGCAGTTGCCGATCCAGCCGGAGAACGTGAGGCCGCGCGTGGCGATGGCCTCTGCGGTCAGCAGTGCGTGATTGAGGCAGCCGAGCCGCAGGCCGACGACCAGCAATACCTCCATGCCGAGCAGGCCGGGCAGTTCCGCGCAGGAGCGCCCGGCGTCGAGCGGCACGAGGAAGCCGCCGGCGCCCTCGGCGAGCACGACCTCGGCGCCCGCGCAGAGGCGCGTGTGCGCGGCGGCGATGCGGTGGGTGTCGATCGACTGGCCTGCCTCGGCGGCGGCGATGTGCGGCGCGATCGCGGGTTCGAACAGCCAGGGATTCACGGTCGCATACGGGTGCCGGACGCTCGATTCCGCCTGCAGCAGCAGGGCATCCGCATTCGCGCGGCCCTCGGGGCCGTCCATCGCGCCGGCCGCGACCGGCTTCATGCCGGCGGCGAGCGCGCCTTCATCGCGCAGGCGGCGCAGCAATGCCGCGGTCACCAGCGTCTTGCCGACGCCGGTGTCGGTCCCGGTCACGAAGAGGCTGCGCGTCATCACGGCTCCGGTTCGCGACGGCGAAGTGACGAGACCGGAAACGCGAACTCGCCTTCGCGTTCCTCTTGCGTCCGCGGCATCGCGCCCCAGGCCTGGCCGAATATCGCTTCGCAGGTCGCGGGCAGCACGCCGTCCTCGCGGTGCCGCTCATAAGTCTGTTCGACCGCGCGCAGGCGCCCGCGGCCGGTCAGGCCGCGCGGCCGGGCGGCGGTCGCGTTCTGCGCGCCGATCGCCTTCAGGTCGCGCATCAGGGAACGGACGTCGGGATAGGTGAGCGTGTAGCGGCAGACGTCGAGCACCGGCTCGACCAGCCCGGCGCGAACCAGGCCATCGCCGATGTCGTGCATATCGGTGAACGGGATCACGTGCGTCGAGTCATCCGCCGCGCGCCAGGCCTCGCGCAGTTCGACCAGCGTGTCGGGCCCGAGGGTCGAGAAAGTCAGCAGGCCGCGCGGCCGCAAAACGCGCGCGATCTCCGCGAAGACCGCGTCCGGGTCGTCGCACCACGGCAGCATCAGGTTGCAGAACAGGAGATCCGCGCTCGCATCCGGCAGCGGCAACGATTCCGCTTCCGCACAGAGCCATTCGATGCGCGGCGCTTCCTCGCGCCTCGCGGCCTCTTGCAGCATGCCGGGCGCCCGGTCCACGGCGATGACCCGCGCCTGCGGCCAGCGGCGGTTAAGCGCCGCGGCGGCATGGCCGGTGCCGCAGCCGAGGTCGACGATGACTTCGGGCGTGAAGGCGATCCAGTCGAGGCGCTCGATCATCTGTTGCCGCAGCCGGGCCTGCAGCACGGCCGATGCGTCATAGGTCGGGGCCGCGTGATCAGCATTGCGCCGGGCCGCCTCGCGGTCGAGCCAGCCGTCGTCGATGCTCATGTCGCCGCCAGGGTGCCGGCCAGCGCCGTCACGAGCGCCTCGACGTCGGAATCCCGATGCGCGGCGGAGAGCGTGATGCGAAGCCGCGAGGTGCCGGCGGGCACGGTCGGCGGGCGGATCGCGGCGACGAACAGCCCCTGTTCGAGCAGCGCTCGGCTTGCCTGCATCGCGGCGTCGGCGCTGCCGAGCAGGACCGGCTGGATCGGCGTCCAGGAGTCGGCGAGCGGCAGGTTCGCCTGGCGCGCCCCTTCGCGGAACATCCGGGTCAGCGCGAGCACGCGTTCCCGCCGCCAGGACTCGTCGATCGAGACGGCGAGCGCCGCGCGCGTCGCGGCCGCGACCGGCGGCGGCAGCGCCGTCGTATAAATGTAGGTGCGCGCCCGCTGCACCAGCGTTTCGATGAGGTCCGCACTGCCGGCGACGAAGGCGCCGAAGCTGCCGAAGGCCTTGCCGAGCGTGCCGACGAGGGCCGGCACTTCTGCGCCCGACAGGCCGAAGTGCTCGAGCGCGCCGCGCCCGGTGGCGCCGATCACGCCGAGCCCGTGGGCGTCGTCGACGGCGAGGAAGGCGCCGTGCTTCGCGCAGGCCGCGGCCAGCGCCGGCAACGGCGCGAGGTCGCCGTCCATGCTGAAGACGCCGTCGGTCAGGACGACCGCGCGCCCGGATTCCTGCGCAGCGAGCTGCGCCTCCAGGGCTTCGACGTCGCCGTGCGGATAATGATGCAGCGCCGCGCGCGACAGCCGGCCGCCGTCGATCAGCGAAGCGTGGTTCAGACGATCTCCATAGACGGCCGACTCGCGCGTGGCGAGCGCTGCGACCAGGCCGAGGTTCGCCATGTAGCCGGTCGAGAACAGGATCGCCCGCTCGCGCCCGGTCCAGGCCGCGAGTTCCTGCTCGAGCGCCTCGTGCTCCGATTGATGGCCGGTGATCAGGTGCGAGGCCCGGGCGCCGACGCCGTGCACGCGCGCGGCGGCGACGAACGCCTCGACGACCCGCGGATGCGAGGCGAGGCCGAGGTAGTCGTTGCTGCAGAAGTCCACGCAGGGCCGGCCGTCGAGCACGATGTCGGCCGTGTCCGGGTCGCCGCGGCGCATCGTGCGTCGCTGTCGGCGCAGGCCGCGGGAATCGAGGTCCGCGAGCGTCGGCCCGAAGGCGATCGGTGCGACGGGCACCGGTCTCAACCGCTGGCGGAGGCGGGCTCCGGCCGGATGCCGAGCCGTCCGAACAGGGCCTCGTCGCTTGCCGTGTCCGGGTTGCCGGTGGTCAGGAGCTTCTCGCCGTAGAAGATCGAGTTGGCGCCGGCGAGGAAGCAGAGCGCCTGCATCTCGTCGCTCATTTCCGCGCGTCCGGCCGAGAGGCGCACGTGCGAGCGCGGCATCAGGATGCGCGCGACGGCGATGATGCGCACGAACTCGATCGGATCGAGCGCAGCCGTGCCGGCGAGCGGTGTGCCCTCGACCTGCACCAGGTTGTTGACCGGCACGCTCTCCGGATGCGGGTCGAGAGTGGCCAGCGTGTGCAGCAGCGCGACGCGGTCGGCGGCGGCCTCGCCCATGCCGAGGATGCCGCCGCAGCACACGCGGATGCCGGCGTCGCGCACCGCGGCCAGCGTGTCGAGCCGGTCCTGGTAGGTGCGCGTGGTGATGATCTCGCCGTAGAACTCCTGCGACGTGTCGAGGTTGTGGTTGTAGTAATCGAGTCCCGCCTCGCGCAGGCGTGCCGCCTGCTCCGGCGTGAGCATGCCGAGCGTCGCGCAGGTCTCGAGCCCGAGCTCGCGCACGCCACGCACCATCTCGGCGACCTTGTCGAGGTCGCGGTCCTTGGGGCTGCGCCAGGCGGCGCCCATGCAGAAACGCGTGGCGCCGGAGTCGCGCGCCGCGCGCGCCCGCGCGACGACCGCGGCCGGTTCCATCAGCGCCTCGCGCTCGAGCCCGGTGTCGTAGCGGATGCTCTGCGGGCAATAGGCGCAGTCCTCGGGACAGGCGCCGGTCTTGATCGACAGCAGCGTCGAGACCTGCACCTGGTTCGGATCAAAGTGGTGCCGGTGCACACTTTGCGCGCGGTGGATCAGGTCGTTGAAGGGCAGCGCATGCAACACGCGCACTTCCTCGAGCGTCCAGTCGCTTCGAACCTCGCCGGTCCGGTCGCCAGTCGCCGTCATCGCATTGCTCCCCGATCCCGTCGTAAAACCGCACCACCGTCCACCCGGCGAGGTCGCAGGCTCGCGGGGTGCTGCAGTATTGGAATGACCCATTGGACTGTCAACCAAACGCGTGGCGCCGGGTTTACGGCGCATCCAAGTCCTTGTTGCACAGGCTTTTTCCGGCCACCTGCCTGCTGTGCCTGGACCCCGGGCAGAGGCCCGCGCTCGACCTTTGCCGGGGCTGCGAGGACGACTTTCCACGGAACGCCCCCGCCTGCATTCGCTGCGCGATGCCCGTACCTGCCCATGGCGATACCTGCGGCCGCTGCCTCAAGCGACTGCGCGTGTTCGATGCCGCCTTTGCGCCTTACCGCTACGAGTTTCCGCTCGACGTGATGATCCACCGCTTCAAGTACGGCGGGCAGATCGCGATCGGCAGGATCCTCGGCACGTTGCTGGCGCGCCGGCTCGCGGAGCGCGGCCGGCCCGGCGTGGACGCCATCGTGCCGGTGCCGCTGCATGCGGCGCGGGAGGCGAAGCGTGGCTACAACCAGGCACGCGAGATCGCGATGTTCGCGGCAGAACTCGCCGGCATTGCGCTGGAGGACCGCATCGCGCGCCGCCCGCGCGCGACCGTGGAGCAGACCGCCCTGCCAGCCGCCGCGCGCCGGCGCAATCTCCGCGGCGCATTCGAGATCCGCGCTTCCTCCGTGCCGCTTCGCGTTGCGATTGTGGACGACGTGCTGACGACCGGCGCCACGGCGGAGGCGCTTGCGCTCGCGCTCAGGCGCGCCGGTTGCCGTTACGTCGAGGTGTGGGCAGTCGCGCGGGCGGCGGGGCAGCAGGCCGGACGGCCAGCTACTGCTTCGGGTTCTTGCTCCGGATGATGAGCCCGATGATGACGACGATCAGCACGCCGAGCAGCAGGTAACGCAAGACTCACCCCCGGTACAGATAATCGAGCGCAAGGCCTGCAAAGATTGCGAGCCCGACAAAGTGGTTGTTGTTGAAGGCGCGAAAACACCCCTCCGGCTCGCGCTTGCGGATCAGCCAGAGCTGGAATGCGAAGAAGGCCGCCGCCGCCGCGAGTCCCGCGCGATACCAGGTCCCGAGCCCGGCCTCGTCGCCCGCGAGCCACAGCGCGAACAGCGTCATGCCCTGCATCACGGCGATGACCAGTCGATCGGCCTCGCCGAACAGGATCGCCGTGGACTTGATGCCGACCTTCTCGTCGTCCTTGCGGTCCACCATCGCGTACATGGTGTCGTAGACGGCGGCCCACAGCACGACCACCGTGACCAGCAGCCAGGCGATGCGCGGCACCTCGCCGGTCTGCGCGGCAAACGCCATCGGGATGGACCAGCCGAAGGCGACGCCGAGATAGAACTGCGGCACGTGCACGAAGCGCTTGAGCCAGGGGTAGGTCACGGTCAGCACGCCGCCGCCCGCGGCGTAGAGCCGCGCGAGCGGGTCGAGCTGCATCGCCAGCCACACGGCGACGAGGCCGAGCGCCACGAACAGGAACAGCGCCTCGCCCGGCGCCACGCGTTTCGCGGCCAGCGGGCGGTCGCGCGTGCGCGCAACCGAGGGATCGAAATCGCGGTCGGCGTAATCGTTGATGACGCAGCCGGCCGAGCGCATCACCACCACGCCGCCGACGAAGATCAAGAGCAGCTTCGCGTCGGGCCGGCCTTCGCCTGCGATCCACAGCGCCCACATCGCGGGCCACAGCAGCAGCCAGATGCCGATCGGGCGGTGCAGGCGCATCAGCAGCGCGTACTCGCGCAGCGTCGCGCCGAGCGCGATCGCGGTCTCGCGCAGCACCTGCGGTTTCCAGGCCGGCTTGTAGCGCGGGTCGGGCCGGCGCTTGCGCGGTGCGGGCTGCAGCTCGGCGCTCACGAATGCGACTCGGGCAGGAACACTTCCTGCACCAGCAGGCGGTCGCCATCGATCGCGAACCAGGAGCGGCGCGCCCACAGCGCGGGCGGCGGATCGCGGCGGTCGCGCAGTGCGCGGTGATAGAGACGGTCGCCGGGCAGGAGCCTGGCGTACTCGAGCGGCCCGCGTTCGAGCGAGGGCAGCGCCGCGAGCCGCTCGCCGAGCGCGGCGCGCCCGAGCGCGGACAGCCAGCGCTGGCGCGCGAGCGTCGCCTGCGGAATCAGCGTCTGCGCAAACACCCAGGGGCGGCCGTCGCAGGTCAGCTCGATCTCGCGCACGAAGGCGGCCGAGCCCGCGGCCTGCAGCAGCGCGGCATCCGCGCCGCCGAGCGGCGCTTCCATCTCCGACACGATCGAGAGCCCGGTCTGCCCGGCGCAGCAGGCGCGCAGGCGCTCGGTCAGCAGGCCGGGCTCGCGCAGCCAGTCGGCGGCGGAAGGCGTGGCCGCCGGCAGGAAGTCGTCGAGCCGCCCGCTCCAGCGGGGCGCAGCGCGTTCGTCATTGGCGAGGGCGGGTTGCAAGCTCACACCTTTCCATAGCGGGTCGAGGCGCCGATCCAGCGGCGCTTCAGCGGCGCAATGTTAGCCGGATGCGAGCGCATCATCACGTCGGCCGCCGCCTGGACCCGCGGCAGCAGGTCGGCGTCGCGCATCAGGTCGGCGACCCGCAGCTGCATCAGGCCGGTCTGGCGCGTGCCGAGCAGCTCCCCGGGTCCGCGCAGTTCGAGGTCCCGCCGGGCGACCTCGAATCCGTCGTTGGTGTTGCGCAGCACCGCCAGGCGCTCCCGGGCCAGCGGGGACAGCGGCGCATGCCACATCAGCAGGCAGCTGCTGGCCTGCCGGCCGCGGCCGACCCGGCCGCGCAGCTGGTGCAGCTGCGCCAGGCCCATGCGCTCGGCATTCTCGATGACCATCAGGCTCGCGTTCGGCACGTCCACGCCGACCTCGATGACGGTGGTCGCGACCAGCAGCCCGATCTCGCCCTGCTTGAACCGCGCCATGGTGCGCTCGCGCGCGGCGGGCGGCATGCGCCCGTGCACGAGGCCGACCGCGACTTCGGGCAGGGCCGCCGCGAGCGCCGCCGCGGTGTCTTCCGCCGCCTGCGCCTCCAGCTGGTCGGATTCCTCGATCAGCGGGCAGACCCAGTACGCCTGGCGCCCTTCCTTGCAGGCCGTGTGGATGCGGCGCACGACTTCGTCGCGGCGCGTGTCGGGCATCGCCACTGTCTGCACCGGCGTGCGACCCGGCGGCAGCTCGTCGATGACCGACACGTCGAGGTCCGCATAGGCGGTCATCGCGAGCGTCCGCGGGATCGGCGTCGCGGTCATGATCAGCTGGTGCGGGTAGCGCCCGGTCGCGCCCTTCTCGCGCAGGGCGAGACGCTGGTGCACGCCGAAGCGGTGCTGCTCGTCCACGATCACCAGCGCGAGGCGCGAGAAGCGCACTTCCTCCTGGAACAGCGCATGGGTGCCGATCACGACGGCTCGCGTGCCGTCGGCGATCGCGGCCTGCGCCTCGCGCTTCGCGCGCGCGCCGAGGCGCCCGGTCAGCAGCAGCGGCTCGAGCGAGAGCGGCGCGAGCCAGCGCATGAAATTCTGCGCGTGCTGTTCCGCGAGCAGTTCGGTCGGCGCCATCAGCGCGGCCTGGCAACCGGCCTCGACCGCATCGAGCGCGGCGATCGCCGCGACGATCGTCTTGCCCGATCCCACGTCGCCCTGCACCAGGCGCAGCATCGGGTGGGGGATCGCGAGGTCCGCGCGGATCTCGCGCGCCACGCGCTGCTGGGCGGCGGTCAGCGGAAAGCCGACGGTCGCGAGCAGCCGCTGTGCCAGTTTTCCGGGCACCGCGACGGGCCACGCGGGATCGCGGCGGATCTCGTTCCTGAGTTGCCGGAGCGTGAGCTGGTGCGCGAGCAGTTCCTCGAAGGCGAGGCGCCGCTGCGCGGGATGACGCCCGGCCTCGAGCAGTTCGAGCCGCGCATCCGGCGGCGGGCGGTGCACGTACTGGAGCGCTTCGCGCAGGCCCGGGAGCTTCATACCGGCCTGCACCTCCGGCGGCAGCCACTCCGGCAGTTCCTCCGGCCCGGTCGCGGCGAGCGCCTGCGCGGTCAGGTTCCGCAGGCGGCCCTGCTGGATGCCCGCGGTAGCGGGATACACGGGCGTCAGCGCATCGGCCAGCGCCTGCGTGTCCGGAGCGTCCGCGAGCCGGTACTCCGGGTGCACGATCTCGGACCCCAGGGGGCCGCGCCGCACTTCGCCGAAGCAGCGCAAGCGCGTGCCGCGGGCGAGCTGCTGTTGTTGCGCGCCGCTGAAGTGGAAGAACCGCAGCGTCAGGAAACCCGTGCCGTCGGAGAGCCGCAGCAGCAGCGACCGGCGCCGCCGGAACACGACTTCGGCGAGCTCGATCTCGCCCTCGATGGCCGCGCGCATGCCGGGACGCAGCGCGCCGATCGGCACGATGCGCGTGCGGTCTTCGTAACGGCTGGGGAGCCAGAACAGCAGGTCCGCGACGTTCTCGATGCCGAGCTTGGCCAGCCGCATCGCGAGCGCCGGGCCGACGCCCTTCAGCGAAGCGACCGGCCGGCTTTCGATCGTCACGGAACCAGGATGCAGTCGACCTCGATCAGTGCGCCGCGCGGCAGCGACGCGACGCCGATCGTCACGCGCGCAGGATATGGCTCGCGGAAGTACTCCTGCATGATGCGGTTGGCGACGGCGAACTGCCCGAAATCGGTCAGATAGACGGTGACGCGCACGGCCGCGGCAAGGCTCGATCCCGCCGCTTCCGCGACTGCGGCCAGGTTGGCGAAGACGCGCCGCGCCTCGGCCTCGAATCCGCCGGCGACCAGCTGCCCCGTTACCGGGTCGAGGCCGACCTGGCCCGAGAGGAACACCATGCCGCCGGTGCCGATCGCCTGCGAATACGGGCCGATGGCGGCGGGCGCCTTCGGCGTGTGGATCACTCTGCGTGTCATGGTTTTCCGTCCATCCGGTGGCCCGTTGCCATGATACCGCGGCTGCAAACGGAATCGTCCGAAGTGTCAGGTCGTTGACAGAAGGCCGAGGCCTCCCGGCGCAACATCACTCCCGGATCGAAACGAAAGACGCAACCCGCAAACCGCAAACCGAGGAGATGACCATGAAGACTGAATTTTCCCCGCGCACCCGGTCCATCGTGTCCGGCCTGACGGCGGTCGCCATCACGACCGTGCTGGTGTCGACCCTGGTGGAGGCCCTCAATCCGGCGCTCCTGTTGAGTGACAACGAATACGCCGCGCCAAAGACGATCGCTTCTGCCAGTGCGCGTCGTGACGGCGCTTCGTTACCGGAGGCCTGACCCGTGCGCAACCGCGACGCCCGGCCGGATCTGGCCGGGCGTTTTTTTTTGCGCCTGCCATTCCCGCGCTGTGGCGGCCACTGTCAGCTACCTGACAGAACTCCGCGCGCTCCGCGACTAACTTCCCCTCCACACGACGGGAGGAATTCACGATGAGCGATCTACGGCAACGGAGCGGATTCGAACGGCTCCTGTCCCTGTTCACGAGCGTGCGGGCGGGCGAAGGCCGCTGCATCGCGCTCCTGTGCCTGCAGGCATTCCTGCTGATGGTCGCCTACTACCTGATCCGCCCGGTGCGCGAGGCCCTGATCCTGACGGAAGGCGATCCGGAGCTTCGCAGCTACGCGGTCGGCGTCCAGGCCGCACTGCTGATCCTGATCATCCCGGTCTATGGCGTGATGATCCGGCACGTGAACCCGGCCCGCGTCTACCAGCGCGTCAACGCGTTCTTCGTGCTCAACCTGTTCATCTTCTTCCTGCTGGGCCAGGCCGGTTACCGCTTCGGCTTCGTGTTCTTCGTCTGGGCCAGCATCTTCGCCGTGATGTCGGTGACGCAGTTCTGGGCCTTCGCGACCGACCTGTTCAACGCCCATACGGGTCAACGGCTGTTCGGCATCATCGCCGTTGGCGTGTCCGGCGGGGCCTGGGCGGGTTCGCGCCTGGCGGCCGTGGGTTTCGAGGCCTGCGGCCCCTACGGACTGATGCTCGCGTCTGCCGGCGTGCTCTGCATCGTCATCGCTCTCAGCAGCCGCGCGCGCGAACGCGTGCCGCCGCCCGCGCGGGCGGACGAAACGCCGGCATTCGAGCCGGAGCCCGGCCGGGTCGCGCGCTGGCTCGGCGGCTTCGCCGTCATCGGCCGCAGCCGATACCTGGTCGGCATCGCTGCGCTCGTGGTGCTGATCAACTGGATCACCTCGACCAGCGACTACGTGCTGTCGAGCTGGCTGGTCGAAGTCGCGCGCCACGAAACGTCCGGGACCCAGGGCGTCTTCATCGGGCGTTTCATGGGCAATTTCTACTCGACCATCACGCTGGTCGGGTTCCTTCTGCAGCTGCTGCTGGTGTCCCGCATCATCCTGGCCGCGGGACTCGCGCGCGCGCTGATGGTGACGCCGGTCGTGCTGGTCGCGGGCTTCCTGCTGCTCGGCATCATGCCCGTGTTCATGCTGCTGCAGTCGGTGCTGGTGATGCAGCGCAGCCTGGATTACTCGCTGCTGAACACCACCCGCAATGCGCTGCTGCTGCCCACGAGCCGCAACGTGAAGTACCAGGCAAAGACCGCGATCGACACCTTCTTCTATCGCGCGGGCGACCTGCTCTCGACGCTCGCGATCTTCGCGGGCCTGCGGCTGTTCGACCAGGGCCACCTGCAGTTCGTGTGGCTGATCCTGGTCCTCTGCATCACGATGGCGCTGGTCGCCTGGCTCGTCGGCCGCGAATACGCGCGCCGCTACGGCGCCGCCGGTTCAGCCTCCCGCGGCGACGCGCTTGCCGGCGGAGGCCCGCGCGCGGTACTCGCGCAGTAGCTGGTCGCGGCGCTTCAGCAGCGCCTCGATCTGGCGCCGGTGCAGCCAGGGACTGAGCGCCTGCTGCAGTTGCGCGGCGTCGAGCGCCGCAAGGCGCTCCGCCAGCGCCGGCGGCAGCTGCAACTCGCCCTGGTAGAGCAGTCGCGGCCGCTTCTGGTGCGTGCGGAAGGCGAGCGAGTGATCGATCAGCAGGAGCGTCCAGTCGCGGGTGAAGAGCGCGTTCTCCTGCGTGCGGTCGGTGTTGTGGGTGAGCACGTCGAAGACGTTCATCAGGTTGTACTGCGGTTGTGCGTCGCACCAGCCGTCTGGCTGCATTTTCTTTTCCAGCATCGTGCGCAGGTTGATGGAGCCGTCGATCCAGAACTGCAGGATGCCGCGGTGGCCGTCGATGGCGCGCGGCACCGTGACCGGAATCATGTCGAGGCCGAGCAGGCGGTCGAGCCGGTAAGCCGCAATCTCGTATTCGAAGCGGTCGGCGACATCCAACGCCTGGCGCCGGTCGACCGTCCCGAAGTCGGTGGACAGGCGCTTGAAAACCGCGCGCAGTTCCACGCCGTCCTTGCGCAACGTCACGCGTTGCGGCTCGGTGACGCCGGCGTCGAGTTCCTCCACGGCCACGACCTCAGCCTGCTCGAGCCAGGACTCGAGCGCGTCGTCTGGAATGCCGGCAGGACGCGGGCCGACGGCCCGCGCGCGCACCTCGGGCGGCAGGCGCTGTCCGGGCAGGTCCGCGTAGGCGACGCTCAACCCTTCATTCTCGATGACCAGCGCGGCGGGCGAGCCCTGGTAGACCGACCGCAGCATGCCGGCATCGAGCAGGATCACGCGCCCGTCGAAGCGGGCGACAGCCCGGCCGGTCCCGGTCACGGAGTGGCCGACGACCACGCGCGCCGCGCCGAGCGCACCGAGCGCGGCGTCGAGGTTCTCGTCCTCGGCAAACGCGTTGCAGAGCGCCTGGCCGCGGAACCAGGTCGGCCCGTCGCTGGTGAAGACCTCCGCATGCTGCGACGCGACCAGCGCCTGCAATTGCTCTTCCGTCACGCGCCCGGTCACCGCCGCAGGCAGGTCCTTGAATCCGACCGGCCTTGCGAGGGACAACTCCGACTCGAGCGCCTGCCACGACCGGAGGTAGCTTGCGAGCTGCGCGTGCAGCGTGCGGTTCGTTTCCTCGAGCCCGAGCTTCGCCACGATGGCGGGCAGGCCGCCGTGCGCGAAGGCCGTGTCGTTGATCGTCAGCAGGAAGGGCCGCTGCAGGAGCCACGCACCGTAACGGCCATCGGCCGAAAACGCCTGGCGGTGCGCGAAGTAACCCGCGGGGTAGGCGGCATCGAACGCGGCGCGCGCCGCATCCGGTTCCTGCGCGAGCACGCGTTGCCACGCGGCCTCGCGCAGCGCGTCGTCGTCGTTTCCGGCAAATGCCCGGTACTCGGCTTCGTTGACGTAGCGCAGGTCGCCGACGATGTTCATGACCTCGTGGTTGCCGAGCACGACGTGCACGGCCCCGCCCGCAGCGCGCGCCTCGACCTCCAGGCGCATCAAGAGGTCGAGCACCTTGCGCGATTCCGTTCCGCGGTCGACGAGGTCGCCGAGGCTGACGAGGTGCGTGGCGCCGGCGGTCCAGCGCAGCGATTCGTCGATGACCGCGGCCTCGCGCAGCACCGCGACCAGTTCCGGGAATGCGCCATGGACGTCGGCCACGGCAACCAGGCGGTGCACGCCGGTGAAGCGGTAGTCCGTATCGGCGCCGGCCGCCGGCCAGGCAAGCCACAAGGCGAGGAGGGCGATCAGCGCTCTCTGCATGAGGGGTATCATGCCCCGGATGTCGCCCGCCGCACCACCCGAGGCTCTTGCATGACGACGCTCGCGGGCAAGATCGTGCTGCAGCGCAGCCCGCTGTTCCGCGGCCTGGCGCCGCCGGCGCTCGAGCGCATCGCCTCGCTCGCGACCCAGCGCAATTACGGCGAGGGCGAGATCATCTGCAGCCAGGGCGATCCGGGGGATGCGCTCCATGCGGTCGTCAGCGGCCGGATCCGCATCAGCAGTGGCGCGGCGGACGGCCGCGAGATCTTCCTCAACATCATGGAACCCGGCGATTCGTTCGGCGAGATCGCGCTGCTGGACGGCGGCACGCGCACGGCAACCGCGGTCGCGATGGTGGCGTCCGAGCTCGTGTCACTGCGGCGGGACCACCTGTTCGCGCTGCTCGAGCGCGAACCGCAGGTCGCGCTCGAACTGCTGCGCCTGTGCGGCGAGCGGCTGCGATGGACCAGTGGGCTGCTGGAGGACGCCGCGCTGCTCGATGCGCCCGCGCGGCTCGCGAAGCGCCTGTTCAGCCTCGGCCAGCTGCACGGCGAGCGCACCGGCAGCGGCTTGACGCTTCGCATCTCGCAGGAAGACCTCGCGAGCTTCCTCGGCGTGTCGCGGCAGGCGGTGAACCAGCAGCTCCAGGCCTGGAAGGCGAAGGGCTGGGTCGAGCTCGGGCGCGGCTCGGTGACGGTGGTGGACGAGCGCGGATTGCGCGCGACGGTGCGGGGCGAGTGACGCGCAGCGGACTGCGCCGCAGCTCCCGGACCGCAACGCCGCGGCTCCTGCCGGTGCCGGCGTTTACGAGTCCTACTTCTTCCTGAAGAAGTTAATTACAACGCCACCCGCGAATGCTCCGACGAACCCTGCGACGGCGGCCACTATTATCACGCCCTCCGGGTAGACGATCGGATTCTTGTCGTCTTCTGCATCACAAGGCTTCAAAGGCTGGGCAGCCGCCGTGAAGGCGAAGGCCTGGCTGCCTGCGGCGGCAGCGACGGCGAGGTTGCGCGCGCTCGCGGACCTGGACATCACGGCGATGCCGTTTTCAACGTCGATGCGAACCGTCAACTGATTGGTCATGGCTGGTCCCCCTGTGTTCAGAACATTGTTCGAATTTCGCCAAGTTCTGGCGCCGCTTTCAACAGGACTTCCGGATACCCCAGCTCGCGCGCGCGCCGAACGTGGGCGAGGGCCTTCGACTTGTCGCCGAGTCCGAGCTCGGTCAATGCCACATAGTAGTGAACATAGGTACTGTCATCCCCTTCGCGCAGGGCCGACTCGATGCCGAGCCGGGCGCGACCCGCATCGCTGAGCTGGATCGCATAATATGCCGCCTGCGCCTGGTTGATGGCGTGCCTGGGGTTGACGGCCAGCTCGCCCTCCGCGAGTTCGAATGCCTTCCGGTAGGCCTGGCGGGCCTCCACCGGTTGCGCATCGAATCGCAGGGCATCCGCGAGGTTGCCCCATGCGCGGTGATCGGTTGGCACAATTTCGATCGATTTCCGGAACATGTCCTGGGCAGACTTGTAGCGGCCGAGGTAATACTCGACGCTGCCCGAGTTCCCATAGCCGCCGCGGCGCGGCTCGATCGCGAGTGACCGCGCCAGGGCGCGGCTCGCCAGCTCGAGGTCGCCGGCGAGTATGTACGCGGTGCCCAGGTTGTTGAATGCATCGGGATTGTCGGGCGTCAGCACCGTGGTGCGCTCGTACGAGGTGACGGCTTCCTGGAAACGGCCCTGGCCGAACAGGAAACCGCCGAAAGCGCTGTGTGCGGTCACGTAGCTGGGCTGCGACGCAATGGCGCGCTCGTATGTTTCTTCGGCCTCCTTGGTCTTGCCCCCGGCCGCCAGGGCATGGGCAAGGCCGATCAGCGCGTCCGGCGACTGCGGAACGAGCGCCAGCGCCTCCCGATAGGCCGCCTCCGCTTCGGCGGCATCGCCGGTCGCAAGACGCAGCCGGCCGACGGCCTCGTGCACTTCCGGCGCCGTGCGGTCGAGCGCCTGTGCCTTGCCGCAGGTCTCCTCGGCGGTCGCGACCAGCGCGGGCACCCGCTCCAGTGCGAAGCGTTCGACGTAGGTTTCGCAAAGGCCCGCCTGTGCGCGGGCGAAGCCGGGTTGCTCGGTGAGCGCGCGCCGGAACAGCGCCTCGGCCGCATCCAGCGATTTGGCGCTGCGCGGCTGGCGGAGGTAACTGAGCCCTTGGAGGAAATAGTCGTAGGCCGCGATGCTGCCAAGCTTCGCCGGCGGCGCTGCGGCCGTGTCCGCTGACGCGAGCACCAGCTCGAGCGCAGTCAGCACCTGCGTGCCGATGTCGTCCTCGATCGCGAAAAAGTCGCCCGAGGTCGTCTCGTAGGAATTCGCCCACCGGTTCGCACCGCTCGCGCGTTCGACCAGCGCCGCGTTGACGCGCACGCGATCGCCCTGTCGTTTCACGCTGCCCTCGACCACGTAGCTGACGCCGAGGTTGTCGGCGATCTCGCGCACGTTGATCTGTTTACCCTTGAACGCAAACGTCGAGGTGCGCGCCGCGATACGCAGCCCCGGAATCCGCGCCAGCCGATGCATCAGTTCCTCGGCCAGGCCATCGCCGAGGTAGTCATTGGCCGGGTCGCCGCTCATGTTCACGAATGGCAGCACGGCAATCGAGTTGGGCGCCGGTTCCGCATCGCTGGGATCGAGCAACGCGCCGAGCTGCTTGCCGGTGCCCGGCACCGGTATCGCGCGCCAGCCGAGGCCGAGCCCGAGGGCCGCCCCGACCGCCACGCCAATTGCCACCGCGCGCAGCACCCGGCGCGAGGCGAGGTGCGCAAGGATGCCGGCGATGCGCCCGGCGAAGCCCGGCGGCTCGGGCGGCAGCACCTCGAAAGTGCGCACCGGCTCGGCGATGTTCTTGACCTCGCGCAGGCCAGCGGCGAGGTAGCGCGCCTTGACCTTCAGGTGCACCTGTTCCCAGACTGCGCCGGAGATCAGCACGCCGCCTGGTTTCGCGAGCGCCTGGAGGCGGGCTGCGACGTTGACGGCATCGCCGAACACGGTGCCGTGCTCCTCGATGACGTCGCCGAGGTTGACGCCGATGCGCAGCATCATCCGCCGCGCCGCCGGCAGCGGCTCATTCTCGGCCGCGATGCGTTCCTGGATCGCGAGCGCGCAGGACACCGCGTTCACGGCGCTCTGGAACTCGGCCATCAGGCTGTCGCCGACGCTGCCGGACTCGCGGCCGTCGAATTCGCGGACCAGTTCCTCGAAGGTGGTGCGGCGGGCTTTCAGGGCCGCAAGCGTGCCCGCTTCGTCGGCGCCCATCAGCCGGCTGTAATCGACGACATCCGCTGCCAGGATGGCAGCGATTTTCCGGCTGTCCCTGACCATGACGATTCGGGTACCCCGGCCGAGTATAGCCGCGCCCGGAGGGGCCGGCCTTGACCGGGGCTCAGGCCAGGCTGCGCTCGACCTTCAGGACGTCCGGCATGCCGCGGATCGCGCGGATCAGGCGCGCGAGGTGCGCCCGGTCGCGCACCTGGACCTCGAACAGGATCGTGGACAGTTCGCCCTGCGAGGAATCGACGTTGACGTGGCTGATATTGCTCTGCTCGGCGGCGATCTGGGTCGCGACCTGCGCCAGGATGCCCATGCGGTTCGTGACCTCGATGATCAGCCCGGCCGTGAACAGGCGCTGCTGGTCCTTCTGCCAGACCGCCGGGATCCACTTGTCCGGCTGCTTGCCGAAAGCGGCGACGTTCGAGCAGTTCTCGCGGTGGATCACGACGCCGCGGCCGCTCGACAGGTAAGCGACGATCGCGTCGAATGGGATCGGGAAGCAGCAGCGCGCGTAGCTGACGACCAGGCCCTCGGTGCCGGCGATCGCGAGCGGCGGCGCCGGGCCGGCATCCGGACGCTCGTCGTCGGCGGGGAGCAGGCGGCGCGCGATCAACCGCGCGAGGCGCTCGCCGAGGCCGATTTTCTCGAGCAGTTCCCTGCCGTCCTTCAGCCCGAGCGAATGCGCGACTTCGTCGAGCCGGCCCGCGGGCAGCGTCTTCAGCGTTAGCTGGAACTCCTCGAGCGCCTGGTTCAGCATGCGCGTGCCCAGTTCCGCCGCTTCGCCCTTCTTCAGCGTGCGCAGGTACTGGCGGATCGCCGAGCGCGCCTTCGCGGTCGTCACGAAGCTCGCCCAGGCCGGGTTCGGCTGCGCGCCCTTCGCGGTGATGATCTCCACCGTCTGGCCGTTGCGCAGCACCGTGCGCAGCGGCACCAGGCGCCGGTCCACCTTGGCGGCGACGCAGCGCTGGCCGACGCCGGTGTGCACCGCGAACGCGAAGTCCACGCAGCTCGCGCCGCGCGGCAGGCGCATGATGTCGCCCTTCGGCGTGAACACGTAGACCTTGTCCGGGAACAGGTCGACCTTGACGCTCTCCATGAGCTCCTCGGCCGAGCCGTCGTGCATCTGCATGACGCCCTGCAGCCATTCGCGCGCGCGCTGCTGCTGCGCCTCCTGGCCGTCGTGCTCGCCGGTCTTGTACTGCCAGTGCGCGGCAATTCCCGATTCCGCCATGCGGTGCATGTCCTCGGTGCGGATCTGCACCTCGATCGGCATGCCGCTCGGCCCGAACAGCGAGGTGTGCAGCGACTGGTAGCCGTTGACGCGCGGGATCGCGATGTAGTCCTTGAAGCGGCCCGGCATCGGCCGGTACAGGCCGTGCACCAGGCCGAGCGTGCGATAGCACTCGTCCACGCTGCCGACCACGATGCGCACGCCGAACATGTCCACGACCTGCGACAGCGACAGCCGCTTGCGCCGCATCTTCATGTACACGCTGTACAGGTGCTTCTCGCGCGCCTCGACGCGGCCGCTGACGCCGGCCTTGGTCAGCGCCTGGCGGATCGACTTGACGATCTTCGGCAGGAACTCCTTCTGGTTGCCGCGCGCGCGCTTGAGCTCGCGCTCGATCACGCGGTAGCGCTGCGGATAGAGCGTGCGGAAGCCGAGCTCCTCGAGCTCGAGCTTGATCGAATGGATGCCGAGCCGGTTGGCGATCGGCCCGTAGATGTCGAGCGTCTCGCGCGCGACGGCGCGGCGCTTCTCGGGCGGCATCGCGGACAGCGTGCGCATGTTGTGCGTGCGGTCCGCGAGCTTGACCATGATCACGCGGATGTCGCGCACCATCGCCAGGATCATCTTGCGGAAGCTCTCGGCCTGCGCTTCCTTGCGGCTCTTGAACTGGACCTGATCCAGCTTGGTAACGCCATCGACGATTTCGGCGACTTCCTTGCCGAACTTCTGCTCGACCTCGGCGGCGGAGGAGGGCGTGTCCTCGACCACGTCGTGCAGGATCGCGGCGGTCAGTGTCGCGCCGTCGAGGTGCAGGTCCGCCAGGATGTCGGCGACCGCGACCGGATGGGTGATGTAGGCCTCGCCGGACTGGCGCTTCTGTCCCTTGTGGGCGGTCTCGGCATAATCGAATGCCTCGCGCACCCGCTCGACCTGGTCGGCGGGCAGGTAGGCCTCGATCTTGGAGACGAGCTGGGCGATCCCGGGAGCGCGTCTTCCGCCCGGCAACAGCCCGAGGATGGAAGACGCGTAACTCATCGGGGCGGGCAACTCGTGGTCAGTCCCCCAGGCCGAGCTGCGGGGCGCGGAAATCGACGCCGAGGTCCAGCGGGTTCTCAGGAATCATCTCCTGCTCCGGCTCCGGATCCGGTTCGGAGAGCAGATCGATCGTGATCTTGCCTTCCGCGATCTCGCGCAACGCCACCACCGTGGGCTTGTCGTTTTCCCAGTCGACGGTCGCCTCGGCGCCGTTGACCAGGCGCCGCGAACGCTTCGCGGCAAGCAGGACCAGGTCGAACAGGTTGTCGACCGTATGCAGGCAATCTTCGACGGTGATGCGGGCCATGGAAAAGACCGTAATTTCAGTGAATTGGACCCGAAATCATACTCGATCCGGGGTGCGGCGGGCCAGCCATTCCGTATTGGGGGCGTCTATTCGTCGCCGGGTGTGGCGCGGCGGGTCTTGCGGGTGCGACGCTCGTTGGTGACCTTGACGGGGCGGGCGAAGGCGTCCGTTTCCTCGGCACGGCGGCCTTCGCCGCTGCGACGGTCCTGGTGGTGCTGGTAGGTGCAACGGCAGCTTTCCGGCCTGCTGCAGCCCGGCAGCGGCAGCGCCGGCGCCTCGCGCGACAGCCAGCGGCGGTCCCGGCCGTTGTCCGCAACGCTGCAGGCGCCTGGCCCCGGCTTGACCGCAACGGCATGCCAGCGGCGGTCCGCTGCCTTGTCAGAGCCCTTCCCCAGTTCCTTGCTGGCCATCGTGTTTAGCCTCCCTGTGCCCCGTCATGCTAGCGAATCCGCGGCGGCCAGGAAGAGGGCCGGGCGGTGGAAGCGTGACTCAGGTCCCGGTCAATTCCTTCACCAGAGCGGCGAGTTCCGGCCGGTCGGGGCGGCTCGCCTCGCCGCGGCCGTCGAAGATCGCCTCAAGTTCCGCGAGCGCCTGGTCAAAGTCGCGGTTGACCACGACATAGTCGAACTCGCGCCAGTGCGACATTTCGATCGCGGACTCGGCGAGCCGGCGCGCGATCGCCTCGGCGCTGTCGGTCGCGCGCTTGCGCAGCCGCGCCTCGAGCTCGGCCCGCGATGGCGGCAGGATGAAGACGTGCACCGCCTCCGGCAGGTGCTCGCGTACCTGGCGCGCGCCCTGCCAGTCGATCTCCAGGATCAGGTCGCGGCCCTCGGCGAGCGCCGCGGCGACCACGCTCCTGCGCGTGCCATAGAAGTTGCCGAACACGTCGGCATGCTCGATGAATTCCCCGGCCGCAACCAGGCGCTCGAACTCATCGCGGCGGATGAAGTGATAGTCGCGCCCGTCCTGTTCGTGCGCGCGCGGCGCGCGCGTGGTGCAGGAGACCGAGAACTCCACCGACGGGCGCTTCTCCATCAGCGCGCGCATCAGGCTCGTCTTGCCGGCGCCGGACGGCGCGGCAATCACAAACAGTTTTCCGCGTCCTGCCACGCCGCGATTGTACGGTGCCGTGTACGGTGCCGGGTCGTAGTTTCGTAATCTGCAGATGGCGGTGCCGGGTCGTACTTTCGCAATCTGCGGCCGCAGACTACGAAACTACGACCCGGCACCGATACCAAGGTGCTCCGCGCCGGCAAGCGAGCCCGTGCCAAGCAGCAGGCCGATGGCGACGGCGGCCAGCACGTCGCTCGGATAGTGCAGCCCGAGCACGACGCGCGACAGCGCAATCAGCAGGGCGAACGGAGTGAGCGCGATCCCGAGCGACGGGAACCAGGCGCAGGCGACAACGGTGAAAGCGACCGCGTGCAGCGTGTGGCCCGACGGGAAGCTGAAACGGTCGAGTGGCGCTACGAGCGCGACGACGCCCTGGTTGCCCTCGCAGGGACAGGGCCGCCGGATGTGGCGCTTCAGCACCCGGTAGAGCGCGAGCGCGATCAGCCCGGTCACGGCGAGGTGGAGGGCAGCCGCGGCGCCGCGCGCGCCGCCGGCGAGGGCAAGGGCGGCCATCAGCGCGTACCAGAAGATGCCGTCGCCGAGCCGGCTGATAGTCGCGAAGAAGCCGTGCACGAGGCTGTGCGCACCCCAGCGGTTGAGCGCGAGGCACAGCGGCATCTCGACGGCGGGTAGTGAGGTCATGCCGCCGCTCCCGCCGAAAGGCCGGCGAGCAGGCCGACGAAATCGCGCGTCACCTGCTGAGGCCGCAACGTCAGAGCCGTCTTGCGCGACGCGATGCCCATTGCGCGCCGCCCGGCATCGTCCATTGCGGTCTGCACCGCGGCGTCGACGAAAGCCGGCTCGTCCCCGCAAGCGGCGAGGCGGCCATGCACGCCATCCTTCATGTGGGTGCGCGCCGCGCCATAGTCGAACGCGACCGTCGGCACGCCCGCGGCCATCGCCTCGATCGTGACGTTGCCAAAGGTCTCGGTCAGGCTCGGGAAGAGAAAAAGGTCTGCGGAAGCGAAGTGCCCGGCGAGATCCTCGCCGAGCCGCAGACCCGTGAAAACGAAGTCCGGATGCTCGCGCTGCAGGCGGACGGCCTGCGGGCCGGTGCCGACGAAGATGAAGCGCGCATCCGGCCGCTGCTGCCGGATCAGCCGGAATGCCTCAATCGCGAGTCCGAGATTCTTCTCCGCGGCGATGCGCCCGACGTGGATCACGGCGAGCCCGCGGGCTCCGACGCCCCAGCGCGCGCGCAACGCCGGATCGCGCCGGGCCGGATCGAACAATTCCGTGTCCACGCCGCGCGCGACCACGCGTACGCGCTCGAACCCGCGTGCCACGAGCCACTGCCGCAGTTCGTCGGTCGGCACGACCGTGGCGCCCGACGCGTTGTGCAGGCGCCGCAGCCAGTGGCGCACCAGCGGCGTCAACGGCCCGAGGCCGTAGGCGCCGGCATAGGCGTCGAAGCGCGTGTGGAACCCGGTCGCCACCGGGATGCCGAGCCGGCTCGCGGCACGCACCGCCGACCACCCGAGCGGTCCCTCAGTTGCGACATAGACCGCGTCGGGGCGCCGCGCGCCAAAATGCCGGTTGAGCAGGCGGCCTGCCGGAAAGCCGAATCGCAGGCCCGGATATTTCGGCAGCGCGGCGCCCGCCACGAGCAGTTCACTGACCGGCCTGGCGAGCGGCATCGCCGAGACGCCGGGCTGGCGCGGGCGCACCAGCAGCAGGTCGTGGCCGTCGGCCGCCATCTGCGACACGAGCGAGTGCACGGTCAACGCGACCCCGTTGACTTCGGGCGGATAGGTCTCGGTGACGATTGCGATTTTCATAAGGCACCGCCGGGGTGCGGTGCCATTGTCGGAACCGGGGATGGCAGGGCCATTACAGCCCCATGACGCCTGGATGACGCGCCGCGGGACCCGCGGCATCAACGACTTAGGACTGCTTCAGCCAGCCCTCGGGCGTCGGGAAGGACTTGGCCTCTTCCTTGAGCCAGCCGCGCAGTGCGCAGACCATCGGCAGGTCCGAGTACGCCGGCGGGCAGACGAACCAGTAGCGGAACCGCGACGGCACGATGGTCCTGCTCGCGAGCTTCAGCCGGCCGGCGAGGAGATCGTGTGCGGCAATGGACCAGCGCGCGGGCGCGTAGCCCAGGCCCTCGATCACCGCCGACAGCACGCTCACCGAATCGTCGATGATCGTCGGCCCCGCGGGCCACGGCGTCGGCGCCGCGCTCTTTTCGAAGCGCGACCACGGCTCGTCACGCGCCTGCAGCATCGGGATGCCCTTGAGCGTGTCGCGATCGTCGATCGTGCCGTGCCGCTTGAAGAGTTCCGGCGAGGCAACGACGACCAGCCATTCGTCCATCAGGTGCTCGTAATCGAGGCCCGGCGAGACGTTCTCGCCAAGCCGCACCGCGGCGTGGAAATCACTGCGCGAGAAATCGACCGCTTCGCGCGAGGTGTGCCAGTCCACGCGCAGCTCCGGGAACTTCGTGTGCAGTCGCTGCAGGCGCGGCGTCAGCCATTTCTGCATCAGCGACGAAAGCGTGCTGACGTTGATGATGCCGCTCGCGCGCGTCATCCGCGTTTCGCGCAGCGCCACGACCAGTGCGTCGAGCCCCGCCTGCACGGCGGGCAGCAGTTTCGCGCCTTCCGGCGTCAGCTCGACCTTGCGGCCGCTCCTGCGCAGCACGGGAATCTGCAGGTAATCCTCGAGCGCCTTGACCTGCTGCGAGACCGCGGCGGGCGTCACGTTCAGGGCCTCGGCGGCCTCCGAAAACGACAGGCGCGTGGCCACTGCCTCGAACACGCGCATGGCATTGAGCGGCAAGCGGCCATAGGCGGAGGCAGGCACAAGTTTCCCTTAACCCGGGTTGAGATTCTGCGTTTGTTCGCAGGACCCCGTGACCGCAAAGTCTAGCCCGAACGGTAACCGAAAGGAGTAGGGCAATGAACGCACGTTTGCACGGGTTTCTGGAGTTCCTGGACCTGCTGGCCGAGGGTCAGCGCCGCCAGGCCGAGTCGATTGCGGGCCGTCGCTTCCAGCTGGAGCCGGAACTCCAGCCGGCCGCCCAGTCCGCCCGGGTCCTGAAGTTTCCCTTAACCGGCCATCAGAAAGCGCGTTTGTTCGAGGACGCCCCGAAGGCCAAAGTCACGACCGTCAACTGATCCGATTCACCAAGGACATTCAAGGAGTACAGAGATGAAGACCTATTCGACGATTCGCAACACGGGGCTCGCTGCGGTGCTGGTCGCAACGCTTGCCGGCCTCGTCAGCAACGGCCTGGCTTACGACCAGAAGATCGTCTACGAGCGCGACGTGCTTGGCATCGCTTCGGCGACGGTCCTGCCGGAGATCGTGGTCGTCGCCTCGCGGCTCGAGACGTGACGGCCCTGGGCGGCGCCGGGTCACAGGCTCGCAGTCATTGTCAGATCTCCCACGACGCTGCTTCCTCCCCTCCAGCGCGCGGACAGTGACTGCGAACCTGTGACCCGGCGTCCTTTCAGGGTCACTCGACGTTCTGGATCTGCTCGCGCGGGGTGCGCGCAAGCGATTGATAGATTCCGAAATTGATTCTTACATAGTTCGGTTAGCTACGCAGCTAGC
>JBFXFJ010000011.1:19655-115726 GCA_050179155.1 Steroidobacteraceae bacterium | reverse complement strand
CGCTCGCCCAGGAAGTCGCCTCGAAGGGCGTCACGGTCAACACGGTGTCGCCCGGCTACATCGGCACGGACATGGTCCGGGCGATGAAGCCCGAGGTGCTGGAAAAGATCGTCGCGACGATCCCGGTCGGCCGGCTCGGCACGCCGGAGGAAATCGCGGCGATGGTCGCCTGGCTCGCGTCGGATGACGCGGCCTTTGCCACCGGCGCGGACTTCTCGCTGAACGGCGGATTGCACATGGGTTAGCGGCGGGAGCCGGAGATCATGAAGACACGCGCAGCAGTTGCCTGGGCGGCCGGCAAGCCGCTCGAAGTGGTCGAGGTCGAGCTCGATGGCCCGAAGGCCGGCGAGGTGCTGGTCGAGATCCGCGCCACCGGCGTCTGCCACACGGACGAATTCACGCGCTCTGGCGCGGATCCCGAGGGCCTGTTCCCGGTGATTTTCGGCCACGAGGGCGCTGGCATCGTCGTGGACGTGGGCCCCGGCGTCAGGACGCTGAAGAAAGGCGATCACGTCATTCCGCTCTACACGCCGGAATGCCGCGAGTGCAAGTCCTGCACTTCGCGCAAGACCAACCTGTGCACGGCGATCCGCGCGAC
This sequence comes from Steroidobacteraceae bacterium, assembly GCA_050179155.1. GTDB lineage: Bacteria > Pseudomonadota > Gammaproteobacteria > Steroidobacterales > Steroidobacteraceae > SCUD01. The sequence goes on along the minus strand of JBFXFJ010000011.1, from coordinate 115,128 downwards.
CCAGGGCAAGGGCGTGATGCCGGACGGCACCAGCCGCTTCTCGATCGGCGGCAATATGGTGCACCACTACATGGGCTGCTCCACGTTTGCGAACCACACGGTGCTGCCCGAGATCGCGCTCGCGAAGATCCGCGAGGACGCGCCGTTCGAGAAGGTCTGCTACATCGGCTGCGGCGTCACGACCGGCATCGGTGCCGTGATCAATACCGCGAAAGTCGAGCCCGGCGCGAATGTCGTGGTGTTCGGCCTGGGCGGGATCGGCCTGAACGTGATCCAGGGCGCACGCATGGCGGGCGCCAACAGGATCATCGGCGTGGACATCAATCCGCGCCGCAAGGCGCTGGCCGAACGCTTCGGCATGACGCACTTCGTCAACCCGAAGGAGGTCGAGGGCGACCTGGTCGCGCACCTGGTCGCGCTGACCGACGGCGGCGCCGACTACAGCTTTGAATGCGTCGGCAACGTGGACCTGATGCGCCAGGCGCTGGAGTGCTGCCACCGCGGCTGGGGCGTGTCGGTCATTATCGGCGTCGCCGGCGCCGGCCAGGAAATCAGGACTCGTCCGTTCCAGCTCGTGACCGGCAGGGTCTGGAAAGGCACGGCCTTCGGCGGCGCGCGCGGCCGCACGGACGTGCCGAAGATCGTCGACTGGTACATGGAAGGCAAGATCAACATCGATGACCTCATCACGCACGTGATGCCGCTCGCCAGGATCAACGACGCCTTCGACCTGATGCACCGGGGCGAGTCGATTCGCAGCGTCGTGACGTTCTGAAAACTCAGCAGGGGAACCACACCATGGCCAAGTTCTCGATTCATCCCTCCGTCGACAAGGGGCTCAAAAAGGGCAAGCCGAAGTTTGCCGGTGGCACACTCAGCTGCCACTGCAAGACCGCGCCGGTGACCGTGAAGATCGACGGCAACGTCGCGCACAACCATGCCTGCGGCTGCACCAAGTGCTGGAAGCCCGCCGGCGCGCTGTTCTCGATCGTCGCGGTCGTACCGCGCGACAAGCTCATGGTCACGGCCAATGGCAGCAAGCTGAAGGTGGTCGACCCGGCGGCCGTCATCCAGCGGCACGCCTGCTCGGCTTGCGGCGTGCACATGTTCGGGCGCATCGAGAACAGGAGCCATCCGTTCTACGGCCTCGATTTCGTTCACGTCGAATTGTCGAAGGACCGCGGCTGGGCGCCGCCCGAGTTCGCCGCGTTCGTGTCGTCGATCATCGAGACCGGCACTCCGCCCGCCCTGATGGGCGCGGTGCGCGCGCGCCTGCGCAAGCTCGGGCTGAAGCCTTACGACTGCCTGAGCCCGGCCTTGATGGACGCGATCGCGACACACACCGCGAAAGCGAAGGGCGTCCTGGCCGCGTGACCGCCGCGCCGGAGAGGATTTCCCGTCACGGCGCCTTCGGCGGTACGGTCGAATTCTGCCGCCATGCCGCGGAAGAAACCGGCTGCGACATGCGCTTTGCCGTGTTCCTGCCCCCTCAGGCCCAGCGGCGGCGCGTGCCGCTGCTGTGGTACCTGGCGGGCCTGACCTGCACCGAAGAGACCTTCATGATCAAGGCGGGCGCCCAGCGTATCGCTGCCGAGCTCGGCATTGCGCTGGCGGCACCCGACACGAGCCCGCGCAACGTGCCGTTGCCGGGCGACAGCGACAGCTGGGATTTCGGCGTCGCCGCCGGTTTCTACGTGGACGCCACGCGGGAGCCGTGGTCACGGCACTACCGCATGTATTCGTACGTGACGCGCGAACTGCCGGCGGTCATCGAGGCCAATTTCCCGATCGACGCCCGCCGGCAGGGCATCTGCGGCCATTCGATGGGCGGTCACGGGGCGCTCACGATCGCGCTGAAGAATCCCGGCCGCTACCGTTCGGTATCCGCCTTTGCGCCGATCGCCGCGCCGATGCAGTGTCCGTGGGGGCAGAAGGCGTTCACCGGCTACCTGGGCGACGATCGCGAGGCCTGGCGCGCGCACGACGCCAGCGAGCTGATCCGTTCGCTGCCGACGGTCGACGGACAGCCGTTGCTGCTGGTGGACCAGGGCCTGGCGGATCCGTTCCTCGAGCAGCAGCTGCTGCCGGACCGGCTGGAGAAGGCCTGCGCGGAGAAGGGCTACCCGCTGACGCTGCGCCGTCACCCGGGCTACGACCACGGGTACTACTTCATCTCGACCTTCATCGAGGACCACCTGCGCCATCACGCGCGCGCCCTGCTCGGCTGAGTGGCGCTTCAGATTTCGCGCGGCTCGACACCCGGCGCGAACCGGCGATGGTGCTCCAGGGCGAGCGCGGCCGCGACTTCCGGCAGCGGCCGGTAGCGGTCCACGAACTCGACCGGCATGCGCCTGGGCCGGCCGCTGTCGAGATCGACGCAGACGTAATGGATCAGCCCGCGCAGCAGCGTGCGCCGGTCTGCCGGCCGGAAGATCTGGAAGCGGCGATCCACGCGCAGGCGCGCATCCTCGAATACCAGCCAGGTTCCCACTTCGAGCGTGTTACCGGCAAATGCCGGCGCCTGGTAGTGCAGTTGGCTCCGCCACACGACCATGCCGCGGCGCGTCGTCACGCAGTGCTCGGCGGTCACGCCGAGCGCGGCGGAGTGCGCCCAGGATGTCTGGTCGAGCCAGCGCAGGTAGACCGAGTTGTTGACATGGCCGTAGGCATCGATGTCGGAAGCGATCGCCGACACCGGGTGGATGAAGGGCGAGGGCAGGTCCCAGTCCGGCGTCACCGGTACAGCAACCTCAGGATGGCGCGGAACTTGCGTCCGTAGGGCGGCATCAGGAATCCCGAGCCGCTCAGGCGTCGGTCGAGGAAAACCGGCTTCAGCTTCGAGAACGTGTCGAATCCCGCGCGGCCGTGATAGTGGCCCATCCCGCTCGGGCCCACGCCGCCGAACGGCAGGTCTTCCTGCACCACGTGGAATGCCGTGTTGTTGACCGTCACGCCGCCGGACATCGTGCGCGACAGCACCGCATCGAGGCGCGAATCGGAGGCGCCGAAGTAATAGAGAGCCAGCGGTCGCGGCCGGGCATTGACGTAGGCGATCGCCTCGTCGATCGAGTCGTAGCCGACGACCGGCAGCACCGGGCCGAAGATCTCCTCCTGCATCACGCGCATCTGGTCGTTGACGCCGGTCAGCGCGACCGGCGACAGCCGGCGGCGCTCAGTATCCGTCGGCTCTCCGTGCAGCGCGTGGACGGTGGCGCCCAGGGCACGCGCGTCCTCGATGCAGGCCGTGAGCCGCCGGAACTGGCGCTCGTTGATGATCGACGTGTACTGGGGGTTGGTCGCGAGCGTCGGGTAGAAGCTCGTTGCCGCCGCGCGGCAGGCTGCGATGAATCCATCCACCATTGCCGCCGGCACCAGCGCATAGTCCGGCGCGACGCAGGTCTGGCCCGCATTCATCAGCTTGCCGTACATGAGCCGGCGCGCGGTCTCCGCCAGGTCGAAGCCATCCGCGACGATGGCCGGCGACTTGCCGCCGAGTTCCAGCGTCACTGGCGTCAGGTTGGCGCTGGCAGCCTTCATCACCTCGCGGCCGACCTGCGTCGAACCCGTGAACAGCAGGTGATCGAATGGCAGCGCGGCAAACGCCCTGGCGATGCCCGTGTCGCCATTGACGGCAACCACCTCATCCGCGGAAAAACTCTGCGCGATCAGCGATTCGAACAGCGCGCCAAACCGGGGTGTGTGCTCCGACATCTTGAGCATCGCCCGGTTGCCCGCGGCCAGCGCGCAGGTCAGGGGCGAAACCGCGAGATACAGCGGATAATTCCACGGGACGATGATGCCGATCACGCCGAGCGGCTGGCGCATCAGCCGCGCACGCCCCGGCAGGCTCCACCAGGCGACGTGGCGCCGCTCGGTTTTCATCCACCGGCGCAGGTGCCGGCGCGCGTGGGCGATGCCCTCGAGGCTGGTGAACTGTTCGAGCAGCAGGGTTTCCTGGCTCGCGCGCATGCCAAAGTCGGCGGCGATCGCGTCGCGGATGCCGTCGGCATGCTCGCGCAGCATGCGCCGGAGCCGGTCGAGCCGGTCGCGGCGGATTGCGCGCGCGGGATTGGGATCGGCATCGAACGAGCGGCGTTGCAGTTCGAGTGCCTGCGTCAACTGCGCCGGATGGGTCGCCAGGCGGGCCGGTTCGTATGCCGTGGCCATCGAGGGTATTCTAAGCGGATAATTGCACACGTGCCGCCGCCGCGTCCGCGGCCCGCCGGAATCGCCACGCGGGTGGCTCAAGGGGGAACAGGTGAAGATCGGTTGTCCGAAGGAAATCAAGGTACATGAATACCGGGTCGGCCTGGTGCCGGCCGGTGTGCGCGAGTTGACGGCCGCAGGCCACCAGGTGGTGGTCGAAACCGGGGCCGGCGCCGGCATCGGCATCGGCGATGATGCCTATCGCGCAGCCGGCGCGACGGTGCTGCCCGATGCGAAGTCCGTTTTCGCGACGGCGGAAATGATCGTCAAGGTCAAGGAGCCGCAGTTGCCCGAGTGCGCGCAGTTGCGCCGCGGCCAGGTACTCTTCACCTACCTGCACCTCGCGGCGGACGCCGAGCAGGCGAAAGCGCTCGCGAAATCCGGCGTCACCGCAATCGCTTACGAGACGGTGATGGCGCCCGACCGCTCGCTGCCGCTGCTGACCCCGATGAGCGAGGTGGCGGGACGCATGTCGATCCAGGTCGGCGCCACCGCCCTGCAGAAGGCCAACGGCGGATTCGGCGTGCTGCTCGGCGGCGTGCCGGGCGTCGCGCCCGCCCGCGTCGTGATCCTGGGCGGCGGGGTCGCCGGCACCAACGCCACGCAGATGGCAGTGGGGCTCGGCGCGCAGGTGACGGTGGTGGACCGGTCGCTGAAGCGGCTGCGCGAGCTCGACGTGCAGTTCGGCAGCCAGATCGAGACGGCCTATTCGACCATCGAAGCGGTGGAACGGCTGGTGTTGCAGGCGGACCTGGTCATAGGCGCGGTGCTCGTGACCGGCGCCGCGGCGCCGAAACTCGTGACCCGCGACATGGTGCGCCGGATGGAGAAGGGCGCCGTGATCGTCGACATTGCGATCGACCAGGGCGGCTGCTTCGAGACCAGCAAGCCGACCACGCATGCCGACCCGACCTACGTCGTGGACGACGTCGTGCATTACTGCGTGACCAACATGCCGGGCGCCGTGCCCCGCACCTCGACCTTCGCATTGACGAATGCGACCCTGCCCTATGCACGCGCGCTCGCGGACCTCGGCTGGCAAAAGGCGCTCGCGCGCGACGCCGGCTTTGCCGCCGGCCTCAACGTGCACGAGGGCGCGATCACGCACGAGGCGGTCGCCGTGGCCCTTGGGATGCCATACCGACCTCTCGGCGAGTGAGCGGACAACCAGGGGAACGCACTGCCGGTTACGGCTGATCGAGAAAGCTGGCGACGACCGGCTCGCCGGCCAGACTGTACCAAGGGGGCGTCGTCATGCCTGCATTCGGGGCTCGGACAATTGTCCTGCTGGCGCTCCTTTCTGCAGCGATGCCAACGACTGCGCAGCAGTCTGAGCGACTGGAACTGGACATCGAGGAGTTGATTGCGGACGCAGTCCGGGAACCGGCGCGATTCGCGATTGATGTCAGGCACACCGTCTCAACGGCCACAGCCGGCACCTGGTCCGACGACGGTGAAATCGCGACCTGGCAATACACGGTGTCAGTGCCGGGCGCGATTTCACTGTCATTTCATGCCCGGTCGGTGCGCCTTCCAAGGCATGCGAGGCTCACTGTCGCAGCACCAGGCGCGCGATATTCGTACACGCAAGAAGAGGTGATTGACGGCCAAATCTGGGGTCGCACCCAGCGCGGCGATACGCTGACATTCACGTTGACACTTCCAGTGGCCGAACAGCCGCGAACGGATCTGACGATCGAGAGTCTGCAGGTCGGTTATCGCGGACTCGGCCCTGAAGTCCCGAATCATCCAGGCTACGAGAAGCTGATCGGGCGCCGTGCTCCCGGCATCTTGGCCGCTGCCGTTCCGGCTTGCGCTGAGAACTACCAGTGTCATCTTGACCCGGGGAACCAGGGGCCCGGAAAGAGCACGGTCGCCGTCGTCATTGCCAACCAGTTTCTTTGCACCGGCAATCTCATTGGCAATGCACGCAACGATGGCAGGCCCTACGTCGCCACCGCCCGCCATTGCCAGAACGGCATTCCCGGCGGTGGCGCTCCGTTCAATGCGCAGTTCGTGCGGATTTATTGGGACGCGGTCACCGTCTGCGGCCAGGTCCTCGGTGACCTGTACGACCCGGCGATCATTACGCAATTCGGCGCTCGAACGATTGTCGAGCAGCAGGATTTCTGGCTGATCGAACTGCTCCAAAACCCGGTCATCACGGATGCGTACTACGCCGGATATGACGCGACAGGCGGAGCAATACAGGGTGGCTACTCGATTCATCACGCCTTGGCGAGCAAGAAGCAGATTGTTGACTGGTTTGGGCAGGCTGTGCCGGTGCGCATCAGCGGCTCGCAGCTGGGAGTCGGCTATGAATCGGATTTCTGGGGAGTCTCGAGCGAGCTTGGTTTCGTTGGACCGGGTGCGTCCGGGGGTGCGCTCTTCGACGAGAGCGGACGCCTCGCCGGAACCCTTTCCCTGGGACGGGAAACTGGTGGTGGCCCCGGTGCCTGCCCGGTAAACCCGCCACAGGTGCCGACTCCGAATACTGCGACCGCCTATTTCACGTCGCTTGCGGCCATCTGGAATTCGACCGCAGATTCCACCAGCTCGACCGGGGCGACGACGCTTGCCTCGACACTCGACCCGGACGACACCGGCGCCCTCGTCAATCCGGGCCAGCAAGGCCTGACGCCCTGGATTTTCCGGGCCAGCGGTACGGCCGCGGTGATCAACACGAATGTGTCGCTGATCTGGGATGCGCCGGGCGCTCTGTCATGTGCAGGCACCGGTGGCGTGACGGGCGACGGCTGGAGTGGACCGCTGCCAATCCAGGGCACGCGCAACATATCGCATGGCGTCGCCCAGACCGTGACGTACGGGCTTGCATGCGATTATGGACAGGGCCGGAGTAGCAGCGGCATGGTCCAGGTCGTGTGGACCGAGGCTCCGCCTTTTGGTTACTTCACGCCGGTCACTGCCGGCCACGTGTGGGTCGGCGCACCGTACACGGTCAGCTGGACATCGAACACTACGGGTCCCTGTCGGATCACCGGTGACATCACGGCACCGCTCTCGGGACTTCCTGCAGGCGGAGTGGTGACGGTGACGTTTACGCGAGTCGGCGACGTGCAGCTGCATCTTTTCTGCGGCCCCGGTTCGGGCACCGAACTGGCCGGCTTGGGTACGACCGCAATCACGCCACATGTCGATTTCTGGGCGAACTCGACCGACCGAAAACTGGGCCAGCACTTCAGCCTGATCTGGAATTCTGTCGCAGAGTCGTGCACGCCGTACGGCGGCGCGCCCAATGACGGATGGACGCTGGCCCAGCTCGCCGGGACTGGTGCGAAATTTCCAGTTGTCGCCATGGCGGGCAGCTATACCTATGGACTGATCTGCACGGCCGGGCCGGTTTCCGTGCAAGTGGCAAGGACCGTGCGTTTTTCCGACGATCCGGCGTACGTCCAGTTGAATGTCGATCCAGCGCCGGTCGTAGTCAACAATCAGTTCGGTTTTGCATGGATCTCGAATGTCAGTTTCTGTTTCATGCGATGGATGACTAATCCGGAGTTTGAGGTCGCTCCGGAAGGAAGCGCCAGTTTTTTCGCTTCTCAGGTTGGCGTATTCCCCCTGACGATCCGTTGTGGCAGCGGAGCCAACCTGGTCACGACCACGCAGAACGTCAACGTGCTCGCGACACCGCCACCGCCCGCGCTGGCGATTACGGAACTAATCGCGACACCTAACCCGATTCAGGTCGGCGGATTCCTGACGGTCTCGTGGGTAACGGTCAGCGCAGATAGCTGCACGGCCGCAAGCAGTGACAACAGCTGGACCGGACCGGTTGCGACCCGTGGTGCAACCGATATCGTCACCCGCGCGACCGGAACCATTGTCTTCACCCTGACCTGCACGGGCGGCGGAAATTCCGTGCAGCGACAAACCAGCGCAGTTGTTACCGCAGCTCCCGGCGGAGGCGGCGGAGGCGGCGGAGGCGGCGGTGGCGGAGCTTTTAATTTCTGGGCGCTGCTGGCGCTGGGATTCCTGGCAGGTACCCTGCGCCGCAACGCGGTACTGCCTGATTCTATGGATTCCGTTTAGCTCTTCTCGGTTCAGAACGCGCCGTCGGGGATCGTGAGCGCCGTGTCGTCGAGCGAGCGCAGCAGTTCGAGCTTCGGGCGGATTGCAGGCAGCTCGCAGCGGAAGAAGTAGCGGCAGGCCGCGAGCTTGCCGCGGTAGAAATCCCGGGTCTCCGTATCGGCCGCGGCGAGCGCTGGCAGCGCGACCATTGCCTGCGCCAGCCAGCGCCAGGCGACGACCACGTGCCCGAGGCTGTCGAGATAGAGCGTCGCATTCGCGAGCGCGCGCTCGGGATCCCTGGGCATCGCCTCGACCAGTTGCCGGGTGGTCGCGGCCATGTCGCCAATTGCCGCGGCCAGCCCTGCCGCGCATTCGGCAAGTTCCGGCTGCGCCTGTGCGCCCGCGATCGTTTCGTTGATGCGCGCGATGAGGTCCTTCAGCGCCGCGCCGCCGTGCATCGGGATCTTGCGGCCCAGCAAATCGAGCCCGTGGATGCCGTGCGTGCCCTCGTGGATGTGATTGAGCCGGTTGTCGCGATAAAGCCGCTCGACCGGAAAATCGCGCGTGTAGCCGTAGCCGCCGTGCACCTGGATCGCCAGCTTGTTGGCTTCGAGGCAGTACTCCGACGGCCACGACTTGGCGATCGGGGTCAGCAGTTCGAGCAGGCCGTTCAGTCGCGCCCGCTCGCCGGCATCCGTCGCGCAGCGCTCGAGGTCGGAGAGCCAGGCGCAATAGAGCACGAGCGCGAGGCCGCCCTCGACCCAGGACTTCTGTGCCAGCAGCATCCGGCGCACGTCGCCGTGGCGCAGGATGGCGACCGGCGGCGAGGCCGGATCCTTGTTGGTGAGCGGCCGGCCCTGCGGCCGCTCGCGCGCATAGGCGAGCGCTTCCCCGTAGGCAGCGTAGCCGAGCGCCACGGCATTCATGCCGACGCCGAGGCGCGCGGCATTCATCATCTGGAACATGTAGCGCAGCCCGTGGTGTTCCTCGCCGACGAGTTCCGCGCGGCAGCGTCCCTGTTCGCCGAACGAGAGCACCGCATTCGTCGTGCCGCGCCAGCCCATCTTGTGGTTCAGGCCGGCGAGCCGCACGTCGTTGCCGGCGCCGACTGACGCATCATCATTGACGTGATCGCGCGGCACGACGAACAGGGAAATGCCGCGCACGCCGGGCGGACCGCCCGGGACCTTGGCCAGCACCAGGTGAACGATCGTTTCCGCGAGGTCATGGTCGCCGCCGGAGATCCACATCTTGCTGCCGCTCAGCCGGTAGCTGCCGTCGGCCTGGCGCACGGCCTGGCAGCGGATATCCGTGAGCGACGAGCCTGCATGCGGTTCCGACAGGCACATCGTGCCGGTGAAGCGTCCGGCCAGCATCGGGCGCACGAAGCGCCGGCGCTGGTCGTCATTGCCGAAGGTGACCAGCAGGTTGGCGGCGCCGGCCGTCAGCGCGGCATAAGAATGAAAGGCGACGTTGGCGCTCGAGAACACGGCGGTGCAGGCCTTGGCGACCAGCAGCGGAAGCTGCAGGCCGCCGTCGGCGGCGTCGAATGCCGCGGCGGTGAACGATGCCCCGTTGTAGGCGGCGAGTGCCGCGCGCGTTTCCGGGATGGTCCAGGCGCGCCCGTCGACGACGCGTGGTTCCGCAACGTCGCAGGCAGCCGCAAATGGCCCAAAGCGTTCGATCGCGATCCGGTAGGCGGTGTCGATGACGCCGTCGAACACCTCGCGGTCGTGCTCGGCATAGCGCGGCAGCCGGCGCAGGGCCGCCGCGTCCAGCACGTCGAAGACCTGGAAGTCGAGGTCGCGGCGCGGTATCAGCATCGGGTGAGCCGTCGGCGGCGCAAGGCTGCGTCCAGCGGATTGTAGCGGCCGTTCACCATCGGCCGGAATGCTACGATAATCAAAAGGGGTCGCATCCGCTTCGCCTGGTTGCCTCAAGTTTTCGGGTAAGCCGCAAGTGCGAAAGGGATGCGACCCCTCTTGCGGGGGAGCGGTGAGTTGACCGACGATATCTTTGACCTCGACGGCCGCGTCGCGCTCGTTACCGGCGGGAGCCGTGGCATCGGCAGGGCGATCGCGCTGCTGCTCGCGCGCCACGGCGCGACGCTGGTCATAACCAGCCGCAAGCTCGAGGGCTGTGAGGCGGTGGCCGCAGAGATCCGGGCGGCCGGCGGCAATGCCACGGCGCTTGCCTGCCACATCGGCGAACCCGCGCAGATAACGGCCTTGATGCAGGACATCGACGCCCGCCATGGCCGGCTCGACATCCTGGTCAACAACGCGGCGACCAATCCTTACTTCGGCCCGTCGCTGGCGATGGATCTCGCGGCCTACCAGAAGACTGTGGACGTCAATATCCGCGGCTACTTCTGGACCTCGATCGAGGCGGCCCGGCGCATGCTGGCGCAGGGCAAGGGCGCGATCGTCAATGTCGCGTCGGTCAATGCTTTCCGGCCGATGGACGGGCAGGCCGTTTACTCGATGACCAAGGCCGCGATCGTCAACATGACGCAGGGTCTCGCCCGGGAGTGGGCGCGCCAGGGCATCCGCGTCAATGCGCTGGTGCCGGGCCTGGTCGAGACGAAGTTCGCGGCGGCAATCCACCAGGACGAGAAGTTGCGCGCGGCAATTGAGCGCCTGGTGCCGATGGGACGCATCGCGCAGCCGGAGGAAATGGCGGGCGCCGTGCTCTATCTCGTGTCCGACGCGGCGTCCTATACGACCGGGAGTTGCCTGACGGCCGACGGGGGCTGGCTCGCCTAGCGGGTCCACCAGGAGTTCTCTTTGAGCCGCATCTACCTGGTGCGCCACGGGCAGGCGACGTTCGGCGCCGGCGACTATGACCAGCTGACGGAAACAGGCGTCGCTCAATGCGTGCAGCTTGCGTCGCACTGGCGCGCCATCGGCCGGCGCGTGGATCGCGTTTACGCCGGGACCCTGCGGCGCCAGCGCGCATCCGCGGAGGCCTTCGTGCAGGCGCTGGCCGGGGAGGGCGACGTTGCGCTGCCCGTGCAGGCGCTGCCGGGTATCGAGGAATACGACCACCGGGCGCTGCTCGCGGCGCACGAAGGCGGCATGCCGGAGCCCGAGCCGCAGGATCGCCGCGAATTCCACCGGCGGCTGTCAAGGGCCCTGTACGCCTGGATCAACGGCGAACTGGACGGCGTCGAAGATTACGCCCGGTTCCGCGACCGCTCGGCCGCTGCGCTCGCGCGGCTGCTCGCGGAGACCGGGCGTGGGGCGAGCGCCGTGCTGTTCGGTTCTGCCGGCTCGCTGGCGGCGGCGATGCAGCCGGCGCTCGGTATGCCCGACCGCGCGCTGATGCGCCTCAAGCTCACCTTCTATAACACCGGCGTCAGCTGCTTGCTGTTCGACGGCGAGACGCTCACGATCGAATCAGTGAATGCGGTGAGTCACCTCGAACAACCCGCGTTCGCGCATCTCATCACGCATCGCTGAGCGGCGGGGGCAGGCTGATGGACTTCAATCTCGAGCCCGCGAAGCAGGTCGTCGTCAACCGCTACCGGGAATACGTCGACCGCGAACTGATCCCGCTCGAACCCGCGTTCCTCGCGTCCGGGTTTGCGGCCATGCTGCCAAAGCTTCGCGAGCAGCGCGCCGACGTGAAGCGGCAGGGGCTGTGGGGACCGATCTACCCGCGCGAGCACGGCGGGCTCGGCCTCGACCTGCTGACGCACGGGCTGATCTCGGAGGCGCTCGGCCGCTGCCCGTTTGCGCACTACGTGTTCGGCTGCAATGCGCCGGATGCCGGCAACGTCGAACTGCTGCACGAGTCGGGCACGCCCGCGCAGAAAAAACGCTGGCTCGAGCCGCTGGTCGCAGGCGAGATCCGCAGCTGCTTCGGCATGACCGAGCCCGACAACAGCGGCGCCAATCCGCTGATGCTGACGACGCGTGCCGATGCCGACGGCGAAGGCTGGGTGCTGAACGGCCGCAAGTGGTTCACCAGCGGCGCGGACGGCGCCAGTTTCTGCATCGTCATGGCGATCAGCGATCCGGATGCGGCGCCGCACGGCCGCGCCAGCCTGTTCCTGGTGCCGGCCGACGCGCCAGGCTACCGGCTGGTGCGTAACACGCCGGTCATGGGCCACGCCGGCGCGGACCTCTTTTCGCACGGCGAGATCGAGTTGAAGGATTGCCGCATCGGACCTGAGCAGCTGCTCGGCGGGCGCGGCGAGGGCTTCAGGCTGGCGCAGGCGCGCCTCGGCCCCGGCCGCATCCACCATTGCATGCGCTGGCTCGGCATCTGCGAACGCGCGCTCGCGATGATGATCGAGCGCGCGGCGGCGCGCGTCATCGCGCCCGACGGCCGCCGGCTAGGCGACAGCGACATCGTGCGCGCGTGGATTGCCGAGAGCGCGGCCGAGATCCGCGCCGCGCGGCTGCTGGTGCTGCACACGGCGTGGCGGATCGGCCATGCTGGCGCGAAGGCTGCGCGCGACGACATCTCGATGATCAAGTACCACGTCGCCGCCGTGCTGCAGCGCGTGATCGACCGCGCGCTGCAGGTGCACGGCGGGCTCGGCGTCACGGACTACACGCTGCTGGCGTGGTTCTATCGCGAGGAGCGCGCCGCGCGCATCTACGATGGGCCGGACGAGGTGCACAAGATCGCGGTGGCGCGCCACCTGCTCGGAAACCGCAACGGATGAGCCTGGTGGACGAGGCGGGCGCCGTGCGCGCCGGCGAGGCGCTCGACGCCGGCCGCCTCGGCGCCTGGCTGGCCGGGCACGTGCCGGGCCTCGAACTGCCGCTGGCCGTGCGGCAGTTTCCGGCCGGATTCTCGAACCTCACGTACCTGCTGACTGCAGGGAATGTCGAACTGGTGCTGCGGCGGCCACCATTCGGCACGCGGCCGAAATCCGGCCACGACATGGGCCGCGAGTTCCGTGTGCTATCGGCCCTGAAGCGCGGATTCGCCGAATGCCCCAGGCCGGTCCACTACTGCGCCGACGAATCCGTGATCGGCGCGCCGTTCTACGTCGTCGAGCGCATCCGCGGCATCATCCTGCGGCGCGACTATCCGCCGGAACTGCCTGCGACGCCAGGCCTCGTTCGCGCCCAGCAGACCGCACTCGTGGACGCGCTCGCGAGGCTCCACGGCGTCGATTACCGCGCGCTCGGACTCGCGGATCTCGGCCGGCCCGAGGGTTACGTCGCGCGCCAGGTCGAGGGCTGGACCGACCGCTATTCGAGCGCGCAGACGGCAGACGCGCCGTCAGCGGTGGCGGTGACCGACTGGCTCGCGTCGCACCTGCCGCCGGAATCGCCGGCCGCCGCGCTGATCCACAACGATTACAAGCTGGACAACGTGGTGTTCGACGCGAATTCGCCCGGCCGGCTGGTCGGCGTGCTCGACTGGGAAATGGCGACGATCGGCGACCCGCTGATGGATCTCGGCTGCTCGCTCGCCTACTGGGTCGAGGCTGACGACCGGCCCGAGCTGCTGGCGACACGCATGTCGCCGACCCACCTGCCGGGTTCGCTCACGCGACACGAAGTGCTGGAACGCTATGCATCGCAGTCCGGACGGCAGCTGCCGGCGTTTGCTTTCTATCGCGTGTTCGGCCTCTTTCGCCTCGCAGTGATCGTGCAGCAGATCTATTTCCGTTTCTTCCACGGCCAGACCCGCGATCCGCGCTTCGCTGCACTCGGCCCGATGGCACGCGTCCTGATCGATCGCGCCCTGGCCGAAACGCGTACGTGAAATCCCACTGGCACCGGCTGTTCAGCGGCCATTCAGCGCGGCCGCGCCATGCTCGCGGCAGTGATTTGCGCGACGGCGCGCCGTGCCGTATAGATACGGCGGGCCGGGAGGAGCGAATGGCGATGAGTATCCGCAGCCTGCTTTCGAGCGTCATCGTGGCGCTGCTGGTGGCCGCTGCGCCGGCACTGGCCGACGACATCCGGCCCGATTCGGATGCGCGTCCGTTTGCCGACGAAAAATGCATCGAGCAGTGCGATACCGGATCCGACCAGTGCATGCAGGATGCCGAGGGCGATCCGGGCAAGATGCAGGTCTGCGACGACAAGTACAGCGAATGCCTGCAGGCCTGCGAGGCGCGCTGAGGTCCTGAGCACGGCGCCCGGGGTTTGTGCCGCCCCTTGCGCGTCGCCCGTGCGACCAGCCACCCGGGATCCGGCCCCGCGGGCCCATCCGGGCCGCTCGGGCCACTGACGGTTGATAAACCTGACTTTTCGTATATATTGCGCAGCCCGACGCTTGTCGGGTTTGTTGTGGATATCATTGATTTCTCTAGGAATTCCCTGGAATGAAAGAGCGCAATGAGGAATCCTTTGACCTCGAGGACGAGTTTCTCGGGGAGTCCGCGGAGCAGGATGGCGACCTCGACCGCCTGATCGTCGTCGAGCGCCGTCCCAAGGGTCCGCGGCGGCCGGTCACGCAATCCGCCTGGAGCAAGGTGGAAGACGTGCTCGCCGAGAAACGCCTGCAGCGCGAGCTCGAAGAATTCAACGACGTCGACGAAGCCTGAAACCGCGGCATCAAAGTCGGCGGTGCCCATGAGAGGCCGCAGCCCACCGGGCGTGCGGCCTTTTGTTTTGGCGTGCCGCCAGCCGAGAATCGCGGCATGACGGCGACCCCCACCGCGGCCTGGTGGCGCGAACGGCGCCAGGCACTGCTCGATGCGCTCGGCGATCGCGACTGTGCCTATGTTTACGATGCCGGGACCGCCGCGTCCCGGGCACGCAGTCTGCGCGCCATGCGTTCCGTGGCCCAGGTCTTCTATGCGATCAAGGCGAACCCGCATCCGGCGCTGCTGCAGGCGGTCGCCACGGAGGGTCTCGGTTTCGAGTGCGTGTCGCGCGCGGAACTCGGACACGTGCTGCAGGCCGTGCCGGGCATCGCGCACGAGCGGTTGTTGTTCACCCCCAATTTCGCCCCGCGCGATGAGTATCGCTGGGCGCTCGAGTCGGGCATTCGCGTCACCGTCGACAATCTCGACGTGCTGCGTTCCTGGGCCGGCCTGTTCCGCGGCCGCGAGATCCTGCTGCGGCTCGACACCGGCCATGGCCACGGCCACCACGAAAAAGTCCGCACCGCGGGCCTGCATTCCAAGTTCGGCGTGCCGCCGGAGGAGTTCGGCGAACTGCCGCAGGCCGCCGCCGATGCCGGCGCGACGGTCGTCGGACTGCACGCGCACGCCGGCAGCGGCCATTTCGAGATTGCCGGGTGGATCGATGCGGCGCGCGTGCTGGCCGCGGAGGCGGCGCGGTTCCCGGTGGCGCGCATCCTCAACCTGGGCGGCGGCCTGGGTGTGCCCGACCGGCCCGGCGAGGCGCCGTTCGATCTTGCGGCTTTCGATGCGGCGCTGGCGGAATTTCGCGCCGCGCAGCCAGACTTTGTCCTGTGGATCGAACCGGGGCGGTACGTGGTGGCGGACGCCGGCGTGCTGCTCGCGCGCGTGACGCAAACCAAGGGCAAGGGTGCGAAGCGCTACGTGGGCGTCGCGACCGGCATGAATTCCCTGATCCGTCCCGCCCTCTACGGCGCCTGGCACGAGATCGTCAACCTGACGCGCCTGGATGAGCCCGCCGATCGCACTTGCACCGTGGTCGGCCCGATCTGCGAGAGCGGCGACGAGCTCGGCACCGACCGGTTGCTGCCGCGCTGCGAGGAGGGCGACGTGCTCCTGATCGCGAACGCCGGCGCCTACGGCCACGTGATGGCGTCGAACTACAACCTGCGCCCCCCGGCAGTCGAGCTGGTGCTTCCCGCGTGAACGATCTCGCGCGCTCACATCTCTGGCAACTGGTGCTGATCAACCTGGTCTGGGGCTTCAACATCGTTGCGATCAAGCTTTCCGTCGATCGCTTCCCGCCCGTGTTCCTGAGTTTCCTGCGGTTCCTGATCGTCGGCCTGCTGGTGTGGCCCTGGCTGCGCCTGCGGCGCGGCGAAATGCGCTGGCTGTTCATCGCGGCGATCTGCAGCGGCGGCCTGCAGTTCGCGCTGATGTTCAGCGGGGTCGCGCTGTCCGGAAACATGTCGTCGGTCGCGATCGCGAGCCAGCTCGGCGTGCCGTTCGCGACGCTGTTGTCGGTGGCGCTACTCGGCGAGCGGATCCGCTGGCGGCGCTGGCTCGGCATCGGGCTCTCGTTCGTCGGCATCGTGGTGCTCGGCTTCAATCCCGAGGTCTTCGCCTCCTGGCACGGCCTGTTGCTGATCGTCATCGCGGCGTTCATCGGCGCCGTCGGCCTGGTCGCGATCAAGCGCGTGCACGAACTCGAGCCGCTCGAGCTGCAGGCCTGGATGGCCTGGGGGAGCCTGCCGCTCCTGCTGCCGTTGTCGCTGCTGCTGGAGGACGGCCAGCTCGAGAGCCTGCGGCACGCCGGCACGACCGGCTGGATGGCGCTGGCTTATTCGGCGCTGCTGGCGAGCCTGTTTGCGCACACGGCGTACTTCGCGCTCATCCGCCGCTACCCCGTCACGAGTGTTGCGCCGATCACCGTACTGGCGCCGCTCTTCAGCGTTCTCTTTTCGGTCCTGCTGCTGGGCGACCGCCTCGACTGGCGCATGACGCTGGGGGGCCTGATGACGCTCTCGGGTGTCGCCGTCATCGTCGCCCGCGAGGGCAAGGTGGCTGCTGCAGCGACCTGACGCCGGCCCCGCCGTATTGACCCGATCCGCCTCCGGCCGGCGTTCTTCCTGCAGGCCTGGCGAGGAACCGGTCCGGGCGCCACTTGCGGTGTCCCTGCCACAGGACTACTTTGACCCGGGCGGCATCGTTGAATGGAGGTGTTTTATGACACAACCCTATTCGGCGGGCGGATCTCGCCGGACCGCCGTGTTCATGGCGATCATCGGGTTGCACTTCGGAATATTCCTGGTGGTCGCGGCCGATCTGTTGCCGACGATCGCCGTGATGCCGGAGCCCGCGGCGCCGGAAGTCACCATCCTGCCGCCGACACTGGAACCCCAGGTGCAGGTCCGTCCGGACAACCCGGATCCGCTTGAATACGCTGGCGAGCGCGTAGACGAACCTGATATCCAGTTACCGCTGGCCGATGAACAAACCACGCCCACCGTAGTGATCGACCAGAGTCGCGCCGGCGATGGTATGGCAGAGCGGCCGGCAGTCGTAGAGGTGATCGCGCCGCGCCTGCGCATGCACGGCGACCGACTGGCGGCACTGGTCAACGCGTGCTATCCGCCGAGATCGCGACGCGCCGGTGAAGAAGGCCGCGCGGTCGTGCGTTTGCTGGTCGGCAGCGACGGGAAAGTCCGGTCCTGGCGGCTGGAACAGGGAACCGGATTTCCAGGGCTGGACGACGCTGTGCGCTGCACCATCGAACGGCTGGTCATCGAGCCGGGCCGGCGCGACGGGCGCGCGGTCGAAGCCGGGGCGCTGCTGCCGATCGTCTTCCGCCTCGACTGAAACGATTCCGGCGAGGCCGGTGTTTGCTATGCTTCGACGGCGTCGAACGTAAAGCGACCGGGTGGGGCGCTTGCAGTCGAAACGGCCAACCGCTAAGGTGGCCGGGGCCGGAATTGGGGCGCGCCATTGTGCGTCCTGATCAATAAATTGGCGGGGCCGCAGCCCGGACGACGGGCAAGTGTGACCGGCTAGAACGATCGAGGGGTGAAACAGGTCCGGTATGGCGAACGTCTATTCGTCGGGGGGCTCGCGCACGACGGCCGTATTCATCGGCATTCTCGTGCTGCACGCCGGTTTCTTCTGGGCGCTGAAGCAGGGTCTGGTGCGAGGCGCCATGAACCTGGTCCAGGATTTCTCGATCATGGACCTGCCGCCGCCGCCGCCGCCGCCGGAGGACCTGGACGAACCGCCGCCGCCCCCGCCCGTGGACGTGCCGCCGCCGATCGTGCCGCCACCGCTGATCGACCTGCCGGTATTCGAGGGCCCGACGACCGCCATCACTGCGCAGGTCAAGGAAGCGCCGCCGCGTACCCAGACCCAGGCTCCGCCCAGGCAAGTTCAGATCACGCCGCCCCGCATCAAGGCGCGCGGTGATCGCATCGCCGCGGCCATCAATTCGTGCTATCCGTCGGCTTCACGCCGCCTCAGCGAAGAAGGGCGCGTGCTGCTGACGATCACGATCGGCGCCGACGGCAAAGCCGGTGCGATGAAGGTTTCACAGAGCAGCGGCTTCGATCGTCTCGACGCCGCCGCTGAATGCGTGATCCGCAGACTGCCGTTCGAGCCGGGCAAGCGCGACGGACAGGCGGTCGAGGCGCAGGCCACGTTGCCCATCGTCTTCAAGCTGGAGTGACGCAGCAGAAATCGTCAGGGACCGGAAGATCTCGCGGCCATCCATGAGCAGCAACGATTTCCCGGAAAGTATTTTCAGTTAGAGGTACTGCAGAATGGCAGCTGAAACCGGTATGACCGAAAACCCGTATGGCATAGAAGCGCTCTGGACCACGAGCGATTATGTCGGCAAGGGCGTGTTCGTCATCCTCATCGTCATGTCCCTGTGGTCATGGCTCGTCATGATCAACAAGTGGCTCGACCAGCGGATGCTGAAGAAAGTGGCCGCCGAGGCCGAGAAGAGCTTCTGGTCGGCGGGCTCGATGCAGGAGGGCATCGGCAAGCTCAAGGGCAAGGTCAATCCGTTCCGCGACATCGCCACGGACGGACTCCAGGCCATCGAGCACCACCGCAAGACCGCGGCGCGCGACGTCACCAGCGCCATCGACGTAGCGGATTACGTGCAATCGCACATCGATCGCCGCACCAGCATGCTGCAGTCGAGCTTGCAGAGCGGCATGGTGGTGCTGGCGTCGGTCGGTGCGACCTCGCCGTTCGTGGGACTGTTCGGCACGGTGTGGGGCATCTACCACGCGCTGATCAGCATCTCGATCGCGGGCCAGGCATCCCTCGACAAGGTCGCCGGACCGATCGGCGAGGCGCTGATCATGACGGCGATGGGTCTCGCGGTCGCGGTGCCGGCGGTGCTCGGATTCAACGGCCTGTTGCGCGGCAACAAGGGGTTGATGGAGCGCGCCAATTACTTCGCCCACGACGTGCAGTCCGCGCTGCTGGCCGGCTCGCGCGTTCCCGGGAAGTAATCGATGGCCATTGCCGTCGGCAAGGACGAAGGCGACCCGATGGTCGAGCCGAACGTCATCCCGCTCGTGGACATCATGCTGGTGCTCCTCATCATCATGATCATCACGGTTCCGGTGATGACTCAGGCGGTCAAGATCGACCTGCCGAAGGAAATCAACCGGCCGACCGACACGAAGCCCGAGAACATCAATCTCTCGATCGATTTCGACGGCTCGATCTACTGGAACGAGAACGGCGTGAACCGCAACGACCTGCTGAATTACGTGCTGCAGGAGGCGGTCAAGGATCCGCAGCCGGAGGTCCATATCCGGGCTGACCGGCGCGCTCGTTACGAGTACGTTTCCGATACGCTGGCGGTCCTGCAGCGTGGCGGCATGCGCAAGGTCGGGTTCATCGCGGAACCGCCGGTCGGCCAGTAACGGCCCGCCGGGCAGAGGCAGTACCGAAGGGGCCCGCTGATGGCGGGCCTTTTTTTTGGCAGGATAGCGGCTGAACACCGGCTGAATTGCGGGTTTTATTTCAGTCCCCGGAACCCACGGAGCGCGGGGAAGTCCATCATGACAAGGCTGGCAAGACAGCCAGGCGGGTTTTGCGGTATAAACGCGCCCCACGCGACAGGGCAGGCACCGTGCCATAGCCGAGGAAGGGAAATGACCGGACGACACTCGTGGATGGACCGGACTCTGGTGATAAGCGCCGCGCTTATGTTTGCCATCGCCATGCCGCAGCTCGCCGACGCGCAGCTCGCCAAGCCCCGGAAAAAGAAACAGGAGGCCGTGCAGACGGACCCTGCTGCCGAGTACAGCATCGAGTTCCGCAAGCAGGCGTCGAAGGTCCAGCCGCTGATCAATGACAAGAAGTGGGCGGAAGTGCTCGCGGCGTTGCCGGCGATCGAGGCCCTTCCGGACAAGACGCCGGCCGACGACCGGGCCCTGGCCACCTGGCGCCTGCAGGCCAGCCAGGGGGTCGGCGACCAGGAGGCTTTCATGGCCGCGGTCGAGGATTTCCTGGCCAAGGGCTATGCGGATACGGCGCAGGTCAGCGCGATGCACCAGTCGCTCGCGGCCCACTACAACGGCAAGAAAGACTCGGCCAAGACGCTCTACCACTACCAGAAGTTCGTTGACGCGACGCCGGATGTCGAACCGGGCGAGCTGGAGACGCTTGGCCGCCTTTACCGCCAGAACTCGCAGTTCGCGGAAGCCGCCGGCTGGTTCACGAAGGCGATCGACCTGGCCACGAGCAAAGGCGAGATGCCAAAGGAGGAGCTATTCCAGCTCCGCGATCATTGCCTGCTCGAGACCAAGGACGCCGCGGGCCGCCTGGACAACCTGGAAGCGGCGGTAAAGCTGTACCCGGACAAGAAGTACTACAGCAACATCGCCGCCATCTACCAGGACCAGTCCAAGGCCGACCGCATTGTTATGTTGAATGCCTACCGGCTTGCGGTCAGTGACCCGCGCGGCGGGCTGGCGACCGTTGGAGGCTACCTGAATTACGCCGATACCGCGCTGATCGCGGGCAGCCCGGGCGAGGCGGCGCGCGCGCTCGAGCGCGGCATGAAGGAAGGCATCGTGCCGAGTGCCGGCACCAACCAGGCGACCCTCCAGGAAGCGAAGACGGCAGTTGCCCAGGACCGCAAGACGCTGCCGGCGGAGTCGGCCGCGGCAGCGAAGAACGCGAAAGGCGAGCTCGACGTCAAGGTCGGCCTCGGCTTCTACAGCACTGGCGATTACGAACAGGCCGCGGCCGCAACGCGCCGCGGGATTGGCAAGGGCGGCGTCGCGCGGATCGACGATGCCAACCTGTTGCTGGGCGCTTCATTGGTGGAACTGGGCCGGCGCGACGAAGCGCGCGCGGCATTCGAGGCCGCGCGGGCGGCAGCGCCTGCCGGCAGCCACATGGCGCGCATCGCCGGCCTGTGGCTGGCGCGACTGATGCGTGCGGAACCGGCGCCCGCGGGCGGTTGAAGCAGGAGTGGAAATGATGTCGAAGTCGTCCAAGTTTCGCGCCAGCTTGCTGGCAACCCTGATGGCCCTGCCGCTCGCCGGGCTCGCGGCGCTCACGCTGTCCGCGGATGCGCTTGCGCAGACCGCCGGCGGCTGGCGCAAAGAGGTCGCCGACAAGCTGACGGCGGCGCAGGAGGCGGCCAAGAAGGGCAGCTTCAACGACGCCATCCGGCTGCTGAAGGAAGCCAAGGCCAAGGCGCCGCTGTCGCCGCAGGAAGAGCAGGGCGTCAACGAGTACCTGATCTATGCCGCGAGCAGCGCCAGGGATCACAAGCTGGTGCTCGCGACCGTGGACGAACGCCTGGCAACCGGCCGCGTGACGGGCGCCGACCTCGCGCGCAAGCTGCGCCTGAAGGCGACCACGCAGTATTCGCTGCGCGATTACCGCGGGGCCGCGGCCACGTTCAACCAGTTGAGCGCGCAGGGCGGCCTGACGGGCGACGACCTCACGCTGCTCGGCACCTGCCAGATCCAGTTGCGCGACTTCCGCAATGCCGCGACCACCCTGGAGCGCGCGATCGCCGCCAAGGACAAGTCCGGGGCAGGCGCGAAGACCGGGCCATTGCTCGAGATGCTGAATTCGGCGTACTTCGAGACCGGCGCCGACGCCAAGCGCTTGCAGACCCTGCACCGCCTGATGGCCGTTGCGCCGAAGCAGAGCGTGTTCAAGCAACTGGCGGATGTGTACGAAAAGGACCCGGCCATGGACCTGGTCGTCAAGCCAGTCGTCATGATCAACGTCTACCGCCTCGGCGCCTCGCGCGGCCTGCTGTCCAGCGAGCATTACGCCAAGTACGCGGAGACTGCGCTCGACATGTCGAGCCCGGGCGAGGCGGTCGCGATGCTCGAGAAGGGCATGGCGAACGGCGCAATCAAGAAGGACGACCGCAACAACCGGCTGCTGGCGGACGCCAAGTCGCAGGTCGAGCGCGTCAAGGCGACGCTGCCTCAGCAGGAAGCCGAGGCGCGCGCGATCCAGGCCGGCGAGCCGGAGGCGAAGGTCGCGACCGCCTATTTCACGCTGAAGAACTACGCCAAGGCGAGCGAAGCGGCCAGGCGCGGCGTGGACAAGGGCAAGCTGCGCCGTCCGGGAGACCTGCACATGCTGCTCGGCATCTCGCTGGTCGAGTCCAAGAAAGGGGCCGAGGCGAAGAATGCATTCAAGGCCGCCGCCGTTGCGGATCCGAAGATCCGCAGTGTGGCCGACCTCTGGTCCAGCCTGACGGGCTGAGCGGCGGGCGAAGCAACGACGGCACAGGCCGCGGCGCGAAATCGCCGCGGCCTTTTTGCGTATACAATCCGGCGCAATGACCGTGGCGCGCAACATCGGCATTGTCGAGGTCGGGCCCCGCGACGGCCTGCAGAATGAAGCGGCGTCCGTCCCGACCGCGGTGAAGGTGGAGTTCATCCGGCGCGCCGTGGATGCGGGCATCCGGCGCATCGAGGTCGCGAGCTTCGTGAATCCGAAACGCGTCCCGCAGATGGCCGATGCCGAGGCCGTGATGCAGGCGCTGCCGCGCCGGATTGGCGTCCGCTATATCGGACTGGTGCTGAATCGCGCGGGCTTCGACCGCGCGGTGGCCGCCGGCTGCGAGGAAATCGGCATGGTCGTGTTCACGACCGATGCCTTCAACCAGCGCAACCAGGGCGTGACCAGCGCCGAATCGATGCGCACCTGGCGCGCGATCGCGGCGGCCGCCCAGGCCGCCGGCATCCGCGCGCAGGTCACGATATCTGCGGCCTTCGGCTGTCCGTTCGAGGGCGAGGTGCTGCCTGCGCGGGTGGTCGAACTGGCACGCGAAGCTGCCGAAGGCGCGCCATTCGAGATTGCCATTGCCGACACGATCGGCGTCGGCGTGCCGGGCCAGGTGACCGACATCTTCAGCCGGGTCGCTGCGGCACTGCCCGGCATGACGCTGCGCGGCCATTTCCACAACACGCGCAACACCGGGCTCGCCAATGCCTATGCCGCGGTCATGGCAGGCGCGCAGGTGCTCGACGCGAGCCTGGGCGGCATCGGCGGTTGCCCGTTCGCGCCGGCAGCCACCGGCAACATCCCGACCGAGGACCTGCTCTACATGCTCGGGCGCATGGGCTACCAGACCGGCGTCGGGCTCGAGCAGGCGATCGCGACCGCGCGCTGGGTCGAGCAGCAGATCGGCCACACCGTGCCCGGCATGCTGGTCAAGGTCGGCCCTTTCCCCGGCGCCGCGCGGCCCACCGCGCGCGCAGCCAGCTGAAAACTTCAACCAGAGGACATACCACGATGACGATCCAGGCAGGCGACCGCATCCCGGAAGGCAAGCTGAAAGTGATGGGCAAGGATGGGCCGATGAACATGGAGGCCGGCGAACTGCTCGGCCAGGGCCGGGTCGTGCTGTTCTCGGTGCCCGGCGCGTTTACGCCGACCTGCGACGCCAAGCACCTGCCGGGCTTCATCGAGAAAGCCGCCGCGCTCAAGGCCAGGGGTATCGGCAAGCTCGTGTGCCTCGCGGTCAACGACGTGTTCGTGATGAACGCCTGGGGCAAGTCGGCCGGCGTCGGCGACGCGATCGTGATGGCGGCCGACGGCAATGGCGAGTACACGCGCGCGCTCGGACTCGAGCTCGACGCCCGCGGCTTCGGCATGGGCATGCGCGGCAAGCGCTTTGCGCTCGTGCTCGAGAACGGCGTCGTGAAGCAGGTGCACGTCGAGGCGCCGGGTGAATTCAAGGTGTCGAGCGCTGACTACATCCTCGGACAGCTCGCATGATGATCGCAGCGCCCTCGCTGTTCTACACCGGCCTGCTCGGGCTGCTGCTGATCGCGCTGTCCGTGAACGTGGTCCTGGCGCGGCGGCGTTACCGGGTGCGCCTCGGCGTCGGCACGGACGAGGGGATGCAGCAGGCAGTGCGTGTGCACGCCAATTTCACCGAATACGTGCCGCTCGCGGTCGTGCTGCTGGTCCTGTGCGAGGTGCTGGCGGAGCTGCCGACGGCAGCCGTGCACGCCGCGGGCATCGTGCTGGTGACCAGCCGCGTGCTGCATGCCTGGGGCCTGGCGAAGAGCCCAGGCACCACTTTCGGCCGCTTCTATGGAACCGCGGGAACCTGGCTGGTGATCATCGGCCTCTCAGCCTGGCTGATCTATGCCGCTACAGATTTTTCTCGATCTCAGGGATCAGGCTGAACAGGTCGCCGACCAGGCCGTAGTCCGCGATCTCGAAAATCGGCGCCTCGGCGTCCTTGTTGATGGCGACGATCGTGCGCGCGTCCTTGATGCCGGTCAGGTGCTGGATCGCGCCGCTGATGCCGATCGCGATGTAGAGCTCCGGCGCGATGATCTTGCCGGTCTGACCGACCTGCAGCTCGTTTGGCGCGAAGCCCGCGTCCACCGCCGCGCGCGACGCGCCGATCGCGGCGCCGATGCGATCGGCCAGGCGCTGGATCAGCGCAAAATTTTCCTTGCTCGCGAGCGCGCGGCCGCCCGAGACGACGCGCGCGGCGGTCTGCAGGTCGGGCCGGTCGCTGCGGGCGGCCGACACGGATACGAATCGCGTATGCGCCGGCAGGACCACGTCGAGCACGCGCGTTTCGACCGGCGCGGCCTGGCCCGCGGGCGCCGCCTGGAACGAGGCGACCCGCACGGTGGCGACGAGCTGGCGGCCCGCCGGTGCCTCGACGGTCGCGATCGCGTTGCCCGCATAGACCGGTCGGCGGAAACGCGTCGCCGACTCGACCGCCATCACGTCGCTGATCTGCGGCGCGCCGAGCAGTCCGGCGACCCGCGGCATCAGGTCCTTGCCGAAGGTCGTTGACGGTCCCAGGACGTGACTGTGGCCGGCGGCGAGCGCCGCGACCTGCGGGGCCAGCACGGCGGCGAGGGCGGGCTCGTTGGCGGGATTCCTGACGAGCAGCACCCGCGTGACGCCCTGGATCGCGGCGGCGGCCGCGGCGACGGCCGCACCGTCCACGGCCAGCACGGCGACGCTGATGTCCGCGTCCGGAATGGCCGCGGCGCAGCTGACGCACTTGGCGACCGCGGCATTGAGTTTTCCGTCGAGGTGCTCGGCGACGACCAGGATGCGGTTCATCAGATGAGCCCCTTCTGGCGCAATGCGGCGACCAGTTCCGCGGCGTCCTTGACCATCACGCCCTTCTGACGCTGTGGCGGCGGCTCGAACTTCAGGACCTTGAGCGCCGGCGCCGCATCGACGCCGAGCGCCGCGAGGTCGGTGACGTCGAGCGGCTTTTTCTTGGCCTTCATGATGTCGGGCAGCTTGATGTAGCGCGGCTCGTTGAGCCGCAGGTCCGTCGTGCAGACGGCCGGCAGGTCCACCTCGATGGTCTCGAGCCCGGCATCCACTTCGCGCGTGACGCGGGCCACGCCGGCCTTGAGTTCGAGTTTCGAGGCAAAGGTCGCCTGCGGGCGGTCCCACAGCGCCGCCAGCATCTGTCCGGTCTGGCCGGCATCGTCATCAATGGCCTGCTTGCCGAGGATCACGAGCAGTGGACTCTCGCGCTCGATCAGCTTGAGGAACACGCGCGCGACCGCCGGCGGTTCGACGGCCTGGTCGGACTTGACCAGGATCGCGCGGTCGGCGCCCATGGCGAGCGCATTGCGCAACTGCTGCTGGGTGTCGTCCGGCCCGATGCTGATCGCCAAGACCTCGTCGGCGTCGCCGCGCTCGCGGATGCGCAGCGCTTCCTCGAGCGCGATCTCGTCGAACGGATTGATGCTCATCTTGACGCCGTCGGTGACGACGCCGGTGCCGTCGGGCCGGACCCGCACGCGCACGTTGTAGTCGATGACCCGCTTGATGCCGACCAGGATCCTGCGCATTCCGACCTCTCCGTGGGTTCGCGCCGCATCGTATCGGAAGTTGCGCGCAATAAGCTAACATCGCATTATCAATCAGCAACTTGAGCGGCGTATTTACAGTGACTTCGCGGCATGCCGTCCACCCCCAGGCGCAAATGACTTGCCCCGCCGCGCACACCGGACTAGTTTCCCGCAACATTGCGGGGCGTATGCGCTCCGGGGAAACAGCCTCACGGGATAACGAGAACCAGCAAGTGGGGCCTGGGGGGAACATCCGCATGACGCATACCGCGCACGGATGCCTGAGACGAGCGGCTGCCCGGGAGCCGCTTCTTTTTTGCGCGCGTGCAGCCGGCCCGTGAATCCGCTCGCTTTCATCGCGCGACGGTTGCTGGGCGCCATCCCGACACTTGCGATCATCGTGGCGCTGTCGTTCCTGCTGACTCGGCTCGCGCCCGGCGGGCCGTTCGACGAGGAGCAGGCGTTGCCGCCGGAGATCCGCGCCAACCTGGAAGCCGCCTACGGGCTCGACCAGCCGATCGCGGTCCAGTTCGGACGATATGTCTCGGGCCTGCTGCAGGGCGATTTTGGCCCGTCCTTCAAGTTCCGTGACTTCACCGTCACGGAGCTGATCGCGAGCGGCCTGCTGGTCAGCCTGGCGGTCGGCGCTGCCGCGCTGCTGCTCGCGCTGGCGCTCGGCGTGCCTGCCGGCATCTGGGCGGCATTGGCGCGCGGACGCCCGGCGGACCGGCTGGTGATGACTCTGGCGGTTGCGGGCATCTCGGTGCCGGTCTTTGTCATCGCGCCTTTCCTCGCGCTCGTCTTCGGCATCTGGCTGCACTGGCTGCCGGTCGCCGGCTGGGAGTCCGGGCGCCTGCGCGACCTGGTGCTGCCGGTCGTGGCGCTCGCGCTGCCGGTCATCGCGTACCTGGCGCGCCTGACGCGCGGCAGCCTGCTCGAAGTGCTGCGCGCGCCGTGGGTCCGTGCGGCGCGCGCACGCGGCCTGCCGGAGCGCATCGTGCTGCTGCGTCATGCCTTGCCGGCGGCGCTGTTGCCGGTGGTGAGCTTCCTCGGGCCGGCGGCCGCCTCGGTGCTCGCGGGTTCGCTGGTGGTCGAAACGATCTTCGGCCTGCCCGGCATGGGGCGGCACCTGGTGCAGGGCGCACTCAACCGCGACTACACGCTGGTCATGGGCATGGTGATCGTCTATGCGATGTTGATGATCGCGCTCAACCTGCTGGTCGACCTGGTCCATGCCTGGCTCGATCCACGCGTGCGTCGGGAGCCACGTCCGTGAGCGGGGGGTTGTGGCGCGACGCCGTGCGGCAGCTGAAAACCGACCGGCTGGCGCTCGTGAGTCTCGCGATCCTCGCGGTGCTCGCTGGCGCCGCAGTTGCCGGCCCGTGGCTGCTCGATTACCGCGAGGACCAGATCGACTGGGCGAACATGGCGGCGCCGCCATTCGCCGTGGACGGCCACTGGCTCGGCACCGACCGGCTGGGCCGCGACCTGCTGGTGCGCACGCTGTTCGGCCTGCGCGTTTCGCTGGCGATTGCCCTTGCGGCGACCCTGATCAGCCTGGTGATCGGGGTCGGCTGGGGAGCGCTCGCCGGCTACTTGCGCGGCCGCGCCGACGCGCTGATGATGCGTTTCGTCGACGTGCTGTACTCGCTGCCCCAGGTCTTCTTCGTGATCATCCTGACGGTGGTGTTCGGCCGCGGGCCGTTGACGCTGCTGGTGGCGATCGGCGCCTTCGGCTGGCTGACGATGGCGCGTATCGTGCGCGGCCAGGCACGGAGCCTGCGCGAACGCGAATTCGTCGAGGCCGCGGTCGTCGGCGGAGCGGGCACGCTGCGCATCGTCGCGCGCCACATCGTGCCGAACCTGCTCGGTCCCGTGATCGTCTATGCGACGCTGACCGTGCCGCAGGTGATTCTGGTCGAGAGTTTCCTCAGTTTCCTCGGCATCGGCATCCAGGAACCGCTCGCGAGCCTCGGCAACCTGATCGCCGATGGCGCGGCCGAGATGGAAACCGCGCCCTGGATCCTGGCCGTCCCCGCGGGCTGCCTGGTGCTGCTCGTGTTCTGCTTCAACTTCCTGGGCGACGGCCTGCGCGACGCCCTCGACCCGCGGGATCGCTGATGGCGCTGCTCGAGATCAAGGCGCTCACCGTCGACTTCGCCGGCCCGCGGCCGATCCGGGCCGTCGACCAGGTCGATCTCATTGTCGACCGCCGGGAGCGGGTTGCCATCGTCGGCGAATCCGGGTCCGGCAAGAGCCAGCTGCTGCTCGCCTCCACCGGGCTGCTCGCCGCCAATGGCCGCGCGCAGGGCTCGGTGCGGTTCGACGGCGCCGAGCTGATCGGCGGCGGCGATCCGGCGCGCGCCGCGCGCGGGCGCGGCATCGGCTTCGTGTTCCAGGATGCGTCCGGCAGCCTGACGCCGCACCGGCGCATCGGCGACCAGATGGCCGAGGCAGTGGTCGCCGCGCGCGGCAGCAGCTGGCAGGCGGCGATGAACGAGGCGGCGCGCATGCTCGAGCGCGTGCGGCTCCCGGATGCGGGCCGGCGGCTGTCGCAATACCCGCACGAGCTGTCGGGCGGCATGCGCCAGCGGGTGGCGATCGGCGCGGCGCTGGTGGCGGAGCCGCAACTGCTGTTCGCCGACGAGCCGACCACGGCGCTCGACGTCACCGTGCAGGCCGAAATCATGACCCTGCTCGCCGAGCTCTGCCGCGATCTCGGCATGGCGCTGCTGCTGGTGACGCACGACATGGGGGTCGTTGCGTCGCTCGCGGATCGGATCGCCGTGATGTACGCGGGCCGCATCGTCGAAGCCGCGGATGCCGCCGCATTCCTGCGGGGGCCTCGCCATCCCTACGGCGCGGGCCTGCTGGATGCGGTGCCGACGCTGGCCGATGATCCTGGTGCTGAATTGCGCACGATCGCCGGCACGCCGCCGGCGCCGGGCAGCGTGTTCCCTGGCTGCCGCTTCGAGCCGCGCTGCCCGCACCGGCAGGCACGCTGCCACCACGAGGACCCGCCGCTCGTCGCAGGAACGGTCTCCGCGGTTGCCTGTCACTTTCCGCTGGCACGGGAGCTTGCATCGTGAGCGCCCTGCTGGAACTGCAGGGCGTGACGGTACGCTACCGCCAGACCGGTCGCCGCGGCCACGAGCTCACGGCAGTCGCCGACGCGGGCTTTGCGATCGGGGAGGGCGAGACGCTCGGCCTGGTTGGCGAGTCGGGTTGCGGCAAGACCACGCTCGGACGCGCGATCCTGCAGCTGGTGCCGATCGCGGCCGGAGAAATCCGCTGGCGCGGGCAGCGCATCGACGATCTCGACCGCAGCCGCTTCCGCGCCTTGCGGCGCGAATTGCAGCTCGTGTTCCAGGATCCGCATTCCTGCCTCGATCCGCGCATGACGATTGCCGAAAGCGTCGCAGAGCCGCTGCGCGGACTGATGCCGGAACTGGCCGCGGCTGGTCGCACAGAGCGTGTCGCGCGGCAACTCGCGGACGTCGGGCTGCCGCCGGAGCTGGCCGATCGCTATCCGCACCAGCTGAGCGGCGGGCAACTGCAGCGCGCTGTCATCGCGCGCGCGCTGGTGGCCGATCCGCACTTCGTGGTCTGCGACGAACCGGTCAGCGCACTCGATGTCTCGGTGCAGGGCCAGATCGTGAACCTGCTGGCGCGCATCCGGCGCGAGCGCGGCCTCGCGAGCCTGTTCATCAGCCACAACCTGGCCGTGGTCGCGCGCCTGTGCGAGCGCATCCTGGTCATGTATCGCGGGCGCATCGTCGAGTCGGCCCCGCGCGCGGCGCTCATCCGCGCGCCGCTGCATCCGTACACGCGCGAGCTGCTCGACGCCGTGCCCGTGATCGACGCCGGCGCAAGGCGCCGGGTCCTGGCCCGGAGGGTCGCGAGCGCGCCAGGCGATGCGGTCGAGGGCGCCGGCGGTTGTGCCTTCGCCGCGCGCTGTCCGTACGCCGTGGCGCGCTGCCGCTCGGAACGGCCGCCGCTGCAGCCGGCCGGCGACGGGCGCCTGGTCGCCTGCCACCGGGCCGGCGAGTGGCCCAATGGCCTGCCGCCCCTCGTGCCGGGCTAGGGCAGCTCTGCACGGGTGGCGTGGGCGCGGCCGTGGCGGATTTTCGATCCGGCAAGGAACGAGGAGCGATGTGTATCGTGATACATGAGCGACGAGTGACGCCGCCCGATCAAAAATCCGCCCGGCCCCGGGGGTTGTGCGCGGGCCGTGCGGCCACGGCGTTGCTCCCTCCTCGTGTGGATTCACCACACTTCGTCGGTCGCGCCTGGTGGCCGCGCGGCGCGCGCGCAACGCGCCTCACGCCACCCGTGCAGAGCTGCCCTAGGTCACCCCCTGAGCCAGGCCCATGCCTATGCTGCCGGCCGGCCTCGTGAGGAATCCGGCGCTTGAGCCCGAATGACCGCTGCATCGCCCATCTCGAGTCCGGCGGCTGGCTGCTGACGCCGGACCTGCGCCAGTCGCGGATCTTCCGCCGGCTGCATGATCGCGCGCAGGTCGCTGCCGGGCGCGCCGTATGGCCGTCGGCGCAGGTCATGCCGTTCGACGGCTGGCTGGCGCTGCAATGGCGCGAAGCGGGCGCGGTGCGCGACGACCTGCCGCAGCCGCTGCCCGCGGTCGCGCTGCGCTGGCTGTGGCGGCGCCAGGCGGCGCGGGACGCGACCGACCTGCAGGACCCGGCGGAACTCGGCGCGCGCGCGCGGGCGAGCTGGCTACGGTTGCGCGCGCACGGCGGCGCCCTTGAGGACATCGCGCGCTTCCCGCTGACCCGCGACCAGCAGGCGTTTGCGCAATGGGCGCGCGCCACGGAAGACGAATTGCGCGCGCGCCGCAGCTGCGATCCTGCGGATCTCGCGCGCCTCCTGGTCGCGAGCGAAGCACTGCCGCCGCCCGGGCCGCCCTTGCTGCTCGCCGGATTCCGTCGCCTCACGCCCGCGCAAACGGCGCTGCTGGCGGCGCTGCAGGCCGCGGGCTGGTCGGTCGAGCGCATCGTGCCGCCGGCCGAAGGCAACGTGACCTGGCAGTACGCGGCGCCCGACCCCGAGTCCGAGCGCGCCGCGATGCTTGACTGGATGCGCGAGCGGCTCGGGCGCCAGCCGGACGGCCTGCACGCGATGATCGTGCCGGACCTCGCCACGCATCGCGGCGCCATCGAGCGCGCGCTCGAGGCCGCGCTGCAGCCGGAACTGGAACTGCCGGGGGCCGGCCGCCGCGAGCGGGTCTTCGATCTCGCCGGCGGCGGTCCGCTGTCGGCGCATCCGGTGGTCGAGTCGGCGCTCGCAGCACTGGCGACGGCGCTCGGTCAGCCGGACCCAACGCAGGTCAGCCGGCTGCTGCGGAGCGGCTACCTGGCCGGCGCACAGACCGAGCACGAAGCGCGTGTGCGCCTCGACGTGGAACTGCGCCGCGCGGAGGGACTGTCGCCGGCAACGCTCGCGGCGCTGACGGCGCGCGCGGCGGCGGGCGATGCCCGGCAGTTTGCCGCGATGCTGGCCAATGCGATTGCGGCCCTCACCGGTCCGCCGCGGCGCGGAGCCGTCGCCTGGGCAGAGGGCTTTGGCGCCTGCCTGGCCGCCTGGGGCTGGCCCGGCGAGGCGGCCCTCGACAGCCGGGCGTACCAGGCGGCCAGGCATTTCCGCGAGTCGCTGCTGGAGCTGGCGGCGCTCGCGGTGGTCGCGCCCGAGCTCGGTGCATCGCAGGCGCTCGATGAACTGCAGCGCCTCGCCATGGCGCCATTCCAGCCGGAGAGCGGAGAACCCACGGTGTTCGTGCTGGATGCCTATGAAGACCCGGGCGTGCGATTCGACAGCTTGTGGGTCGCGGGCCTCGGCGCCGCGACATGGCCGCGGCCGGTAGCGATCGATCCGCTGCTGCCGATCGAGGTCCAGCGCCGCCTCGGCATGCCCTGCGCGACGGCTGCGGACTGCGTCGGCGAAGCGCGCTCGATCATCGGCGCCTGGCGCGCGCAGGCGAATGAACTCGTGCTGTCATGGCCGCGGCGCGAGAACGACACCGACGTGGACGGCACGCCGCTGCTGCCGGCCGAAGCGACGCCACTGGCACGCCCCGCGCCGCAGGCAAGCCGCGAGCGCCTGATGCACGCGGCCGCCGTGCTGGAGCCCTGGTCCGACGACCGCGCGCCGCCGTTGGGCGCTGCTGCCGCACACGGCGGCGCGCGCCTGCTCGAACTGCAATCGCTGTGCCCGTTCCGCGCGTTTGCCGAATTGCGCCTGCGGGCCGAGCCGCTCGAGGAACCGTTCGCGGGCATGGACCGGCGGCTGCGCGGCGTGGCGCTGCATCTCGCGCTGCAGTGGTTCTGGACGGAGCTCGGTTCGCAGCAGTCCTTGCTGCGGCTTGACCCTGCTGACTGCGACGCGCGGGTTGCCGCCGCGGTTGACCGGTCGCTGGCCGAGGTGTTGCCGGCTGGCAGCGGGACCCGGTCCAAGGCACTCGAGCGCGACTGGCAGCGCCGCGCGATCGGTCACCTGCTGGAGCTCGAGCGCACGCGGCCGCCATTCACGGTCGTCGAGACGGAGCGCGAACTGAACGGGAAGATCGGCGGCCTCGAACTGCGGCTGCGCGTCGACCGCGTGGACCAGGTCGGCGGCGAACTCGTGGTGATCGACTACAAGACCGGATCGGTCCGCAAGGCGCCATGGCGCGGCGCACGGATGGATGCGCCGCAGCTGCCGCTGTATGCCGTGCTGCATCCGGGCCGGCCTGCGGCGATTGCGATCGCCGCGCTCGACGCCGAGGGCGCGAGCTACACCGGCATCGCCCAGGCCGAAGGCCTCATCGCCACGCTGGAACTTGCGCCGGCATTTGAGCTGACCGAAGAGCGGGAAAGCGGCTTCGACTGGCCGGTCATCAAGGAGCACTGGTACGCCTGGCTCGAGCGCCTCGCGCGCGATCATGCCGCCGGCCACGCCGAGGTCGACCCGAAACTTGGCGCCGACACCTGCCGTTACTGCCACCTCGATGCGCTGTGCCGGGTCGCGGCGCTCGACCCGGACGAAGCGGGTGCGGGGGAGCGCGGCGATGACGCCTGACGCCGTTCTTGCAGACCAGACCTTGCGCGCGCGTGCGGTTGATCCGGAAACGTCCTTCATCGTCCAGGCGCCGGCCGGATCCGGCAAGACCAGCCTGCTGACGCTGCGCTTCCTGCGCCTGCTCGCGACCGTCGACTGCCCGGAACAGATCGTCGCGATCACGTTCACGCGCAAGGCGGCTGCGGAAATGCGGCACCGGATACTCGCAGCGCTCAGGGCCGCCGCGGAGCCGCTGCCGGAACCGGCCAGGCCGCACGAGCGCGAGCTGCACCGCCATGCCAGCGCCGCGCTCGCGCACAGCCGCGCCCGTGGCTGGGGCCTCGAACACAATCCGGCGCGCCTGCACGTGCAGACCATCGACGGCCTCAACCATTGGCTGGCGCGGCGGCTGCCGCTCGCCTCGCGCATCGGCACCTCCGCCGCGCTGATCGACGACGCGCGGCCGCTGTACGCCGAGGCCGCACGGCGCACGGTCGCGCGCCTCGATGCCGACGATCCGGTCGCTGCGCGGCTCGACCGCCTGGCGCGCGCGCTGAACCACGACCCCCGGCTGCTCGCGCGCCTGATCGAGGGGATGCTGGGCGCCCGCGAGCTGTGGCTGCCGAAGCTGCTGGGATCCGCCGGCGGCGCGGAGCTTCGCGACTCCATCAATCGCCTGCTCGGGATGGCGCTCGAGTCGGAGCTCGCGCGTGTCCATGGCGTGCTGTCCGCCGCCGGCGTCGATCCGCTGTTCCCCCTGATCCGTGAGGCGGCGGCCGCCGGCGGGACCGATGGTCCGCTGGTGCCAATCGCTCACCTCGAGGGTCTTCCGGGAACCGTGGCCGATGCGGTGCCGCTGTGGCGCTCGCTGGCGGAACTGCTGCTGACCAAGGACGGCAAGGGACTGCGCAAGACCGTGGATCGCAAGCAGGGATTCCTCGCCGCGAGCGAGGGCGCCGGCTGGGCCGGGTTGAAGAAGCGCATGAAGGAGCTGCTCGGCGCGCTCGCCGAGCGCGAGGGTGTGGCGGCGGCGCTCGCGCAGTTGCGGCTGCTGCCGCCGCCCGCGCTGACCGGGCGGCAATGGGAGCGGATCGAGGCGCTCGGCGCGGTGCTGCCGCATGCCGTGGCCGAGCTGGTGACGGTCTTCGCCGAACGCGACAGCCTCGATCATCCGGCGGTCGCGGCGGCGGCGCGCGACGCGCTCGGCGACGAATCGGCGCCGACCGAGCTCGCACTCGCGCTCGATTACCGCATCCGCCACCTGCTGGTCGACGAGTACCAGGACACCTCGCCGTCGCAGGAGCGGCTGCTCGAACTGCTGGTCGCCGGCTGGCAGCAGGGCGATGGCCGGAGCCTGTTCTGCGTCGGCGATCCGATGCAGTCGATCTATGCCTTCCGCGAGGCCGACGTCACGCTGTTCCTGCAGGCCCAGCGCCAGGGCATCGGCGGCGTGGCGCTGCAGGCGGAACGGCTCGGCCAGAATTTCCGCTCCTGCGCGGCGATCGTCGACTGGGTCAATGGCACCTTCGCGTCCCTGATGCCGGCGTCCGACGATTTCGAGCGCGGCGCGGTGCGCTATTCCGACGCGACCACGGTGCGCGCGGATGAGGCGGGCGACGGCGTCTTCGTCCATCCACTGCTCGACGCCGACGAACGCGTGATGGGCGTGGCCGTCGCGGAGATCGTGGCCGGTGCCCTGCGCGCGGGCGAGCGATCCTCGGTCGCGGTGCTGGTGCGCGGGCGCGCGTCACTGCCGCCGCTGTTGTTCGCGCTGCGCGAGGCCGGGATCGAGTATCGCGGTGTCGAACTTGAATCGCTGCTCGACCGCACGGTGATCCGCGACCTGGTCGCGCTCGCCAAGGCGATGCTGCACGGCGGCGATCGCACGGCGTGGCTCGCCGTGTTGCGCGCACCCTGGTGCGGGCTGCCGCTGGCCGACCTGCTGGCCATCGTCGGCGGCGACAGCCGCGCGCTCGTGCCGCTGCGGATCGCCGACCGGGCGGTCCGGGACGGCCTTTCGGCCGAGGGTGCGGTGCGCCTCACGCGCCTGTGGAGCGCGCTCAGCGCGGCGGTCGTGGCGCGCGGCCAGCACAGCCTCGGGAGCTGGCTGAAATCCGCCTGGCTTGCGCTCGCGGGCCCGGCAACCATCGAGGACGATTCGGATCTCGCCAACGCCGAACTCCTGTTCGCGGCGCTCGATCAGCTCGAACTCGAAGTTGGCAGCAGCCCGGAGGCCTCGGCGATCGATGCCGCGGTCGAAGGCGTCATGGCTTCGCCGGTCGGCAGCGAGACCGCGCAGGTACAGGTGATGACGATCCACCGGGCCAAGGGCCTCGAGTTCGATCACGTGGTGATCCCGGACCTGCAGCGCGGCGTGCGCGGCCGCGAACGGCCGCTGCTGTACTGGACCCCGGTGGCCACCGGGCCGGGCAGCCGCGGCATCGTGCTGGCGAGCCGCGCGGAATCCGGCGAGTTCGAGGGGGCCGCGGATCCGCTCGAACAATGGATGCGCCGGCTGGGCGCAGAACGCGAGGCGCTGGAACTGGGCCGGGTCGCCTATGTGGCGGCGACCCGCGCAAAGCGCCAGTTGCACCTCATCGGATCCGCAAGGATCCGGTGGAAGGGAGACCAGCCGCAGTTGCGCACGCCGGGCGCGGGCAGCCTGCTGCGCTTCTTCTGGCCGGCGCTGCGGGCGCAGTTCGAGCAGACGCTCGCCGCCCGCGCGGGAGCACCGGGCGGCGCGGTGCGCGCGCCGGGCGGGCGGCCACGGCTGGCGGCGCCGCCGCTCATGCGCCTGCCGGCGGATTTCGCGCCGCCGGAACCCGTCGCGCCGAGCCGGGCGCCGGCACTACGCATCGCCGGCGAACCGGAGGGTTCGATCCGCCCGGAGTTCGACTGGGCGGGCGCGATCGCGCAGGCCGTCGGCCAGGTCGTGCACCTCGAACTGCACCGGCTGGTCCATGCCGGGCAGCCGCACGCCGCACTGAAAGCCCGGCCACAGGCGTGGCGGCGGCTGCTGCGCGAGCAGGGGATTGACGACGCGCACCTGCCGGCGGCGCTCACGCGCGTCGAACGCGCCCTCGACGGCGTGTCACGAAGCTCGATGGCCGGCCGCCTGCTCGATCCGGCGGCCGCGGAAGGCCGGAGCGAGCTCGCGCTTTCCGCCGTGATCGACGGCGTCGTGCAGAGCCTGCGGATCGACCGCACCTTCATCGATGCAGAAGGCACACGCTGGATCGTCGACTGGAAGACGAGTGCGCACGAGGGTGGCGATCGCGAGGCGTTCCTCGACAACGAACTCGCGCGATACACGCCGCAGCTGAAACGCTACGGCCACGTGATGTCGCTGCTGGACCCGCGGCCGCAGAAAATTGGACTCTATTTCCCGCTGCTCGACGCCTGGCGCGAACTATGATCAAAGGGGTCGCATCCCTTTTTCGCTGACCGCGCGCTCTCGTTGCGGCAAGCCAAATAAAGGGATGCGACCCCTTTTTAAGAGGATGTGTCCCCTCAGAGGGTGCCTTCGATGGTGAACGGGCGCCGGCCGAGATCGTCGGGCGGGCCGAGGAAGGCGAGGGTATCGAAGATTGCCGGTCCCGCGCCGGGGCCGGGCGCGGCCTCGCCGCTCATCAGGTAGCTGCCGTCGCGCTTCAGTTCGATCGCGCCGCGGACCCGAAGCGGCCCGCCGAGGTCGGTCAGGCGGCCGGTCAATGTGTCGGTGCCCACTGCGCCTTCGCCGACCACGAGCTGGAAGTCGCCGAGCAGCTCGCCGCGCGCGCCGGGAGCCTTGAGCGCGCGCACGAACAACGTGCCGGTCGCCTCCTCGGGCCGCTGGTTGACGATGCGCAGCCGCTCGACGTCCAGCTCCAGCAGTCCGGTCCAGCCAGCCGGCGTCGCGATGCCCTCGAAGGCCGTGATCGGCACGCGGCCCCGGATGCCGCTGCCTTCGATCGCGGCGCCATCGAAGCCGCCCGCGAGATCCGCCGAGATCTCGCCGCCCGCCGGGCTGAGCATTACGCGGCAGGACCATTCCAGCATCAGCAGCGTCCACGGCCGGCAGAACCAGCCGAGTGCGCCGAGCGTCTTGCCATTGACCCGGAGATTCGCTGCGCGGCCCGACCAGATCGTGCCGCCGACGCCGGTCATCGCGATGCCGGGAGGCATGCGGTGCGCCAGCTGGCTTGCCGGGACCATGGCGACCAGGAACACCAGGAATGCGGCGGTGCCTGCCGCGATGAGTTTGCTGCGCCGCGACATCCGGATCAGGGACCGCGCAGCACCAGCGTCGCGTCGACCAGGCCCGGGTCGCCGGTGGCGGAGACGCTTGCGGTCTCGGTGCTGACGCCGCGCTCTTTCTGCAGGCGCGCGAGCAGGAGCGCCAGCGAGTCGAACGACGCGCCGGTGAAGCGCGCGCGCAGCGCGCCGTTGGCGGCGGGTTCCACGCCGGCCAGCGCCTCGCCGAGGCCGCCCTCGTGCGCCATGCGATCCACCGCAATCGCAAGCGACTCGCCTGGTCGCGCCGCGGGCGCGGCCTGCAGGCGCGGCGTCACGGCCTCGATCCACGCGAGATCCTGGCGCCGGCGCTCGACGCGCTCCTCGGCGACTGAAACTGCCGCACCGAGCTTCCAGATCAGGCCCGCGAGCAACAGCACCACGGCTGCAGAGCCGCCCCATAGCACCATGCGCTGGTCGCGTTCCGCGAGCGCCGCATACCAGTCCTGGAGCTTCACGTCGGCGGCCCCACGGCGATCCGAACCTGCGCCTGCACGCCCGCCTCGGAGGGCGTCGTCGAGGCGACGTCGGCGCTGAGGCCGCGCGCAT
This sequence comes from Steroidobacteraceae bacterium, assembly GCA_050179155.1. Lineage (GTDB taxonomy): Bacteria > Pseudomonadota > Gammaproteobacteria > Steroidobacterales > Steroidobacteraceae > SCUD01. The sequence goes on along the minus strand of JBFXFJ010000011.1, from coordinate 77,121 downwards.
TGAGCGCCTGCGCAAATCTCGTCAGCGCATCGGTATTCGGCGCCTGCATCTGCAATTCGAGCGAACGGTCGCGCCAGCCGAGCGATTCGACGGTCGGCCCCGGCGCGCCCGCGAGCGCGCCGCCGACCGCGGCGAGCTGCGCCAGCAGGCCGTCGGCATCGCCGGGACCGCCGCCGGCAAGGCGCTGCGCGACCTGCGCGCGGGCGTCCTCGATGCGCTCGACGTCCGGCAGCGCGATGCGCGCCGCCTGCTCGATGGCGGCATCGAGGCGCGCCTGTTCCGCATTGAGGCGCACCAGGTCGTAGCCGCGCACGCCGAGGTGCAGCACGAGCGCGGCGAGCGCGAGGAGCGCCGCAAGCCGCCAGCGCTGCCATTGCGCGCGCCAGCCGGTGCGGCGCGCGAATTCGCCCTGCATCAGCGAAAGGGTCGCAGGCCGCACGGCCTCGGCTGCGAGCAACGGCAGCGCGCCGTCGGGGAGGATCTGCAGGTCGACGCTGCCGGTGACTTCCCTGAGCGTCTCGATCATTTCGCGCGAATGCTGCCACTCGCGCTGCGAAACGTAGAGTTGCACGTGCCGGTCTTCGCCCTCGAGTCCGGCGAGCGTGAACGCCTCGGTCAGCGGTTCGGCATCGAGCGCCACCGGTAATGCGCCGGGCGCGCGCACCAGGAGCTGGCCGGAATCGATGACGGCGACGATCTTGCCCGGGTTGTCGGGCACGCAGAGCGTGTCCGGAACGATGGCCTGCGGGTCGAGCCCGGCCGCGGCGAGCGCGTCGAGCCAGCCGCGGAATTCTTCGCGGCGCAGCGCGGCCACGAGAGTCGCGCCCGCCTCGTCGGTTGGTCCGATCGCAAAGTGGAACTGCTCGACTTCGCCGGCGAGGGACTCCTCCATCGCGAACGGGACCACCTGCGCGACGCGGGTTCCGCTTTTCACCGGCAGCTCGGGCCGTCCGAGCGTCACGCTCGAACCCGGGGCGATGACGATCAATGGCCGCTCCGCCGCGATCGGCGCGGCGTCGGCGAAGCTGCCGGTCGACACCGGGCCAATGCGTCCGCCGTCGGCGCCGGTGATGACCCAGCTGACCGGATCGGAAAGTCGCAGGACCAGGGATTGATTCATTCGGCTACTCGGTGCCTGTGGAACGCAGCACGGTCCGGCTGCCGCCGGAACTGTTTCGCTCGATCAGACTGTACAGCGTGAGTTCGGAGGTGCCAATACGGACCACGGTCACGGCCCGGAACCAGTTCGAAGTTTCGGAAATCGTCGGTTGCAGGGTCTGGTACAGCGCGGGATCGAGCGTCGCCTGCAGGTCCGCGATGGTCGGGAAGCAGCCGTCGCCGCGATTCGACTGGAGCGACTCCGCGTCGCCGAAATCGGTGCCACCCTCGATCAGCGACGCAAGTACTGGCGCTGCGGCGGTGCAGATGTTGGTCGCCGTGCCGACCGGCAGTGCCGCGACATAGGGCCGGATGCGCTGGAATTCCTCGAGTGTCATGCCGGGCAGCGCCATCAGTTCCGAGGTCGTGGCGACCGGGCCGTTGGCGGAACGATAGGGCGGGTTCTGGGAGAGATAGGCGCCATCCTCCGCGCCTTCCGGGAATCCGGGCACGGTGTCGGTGTCGAGCCAGTCCGCCATGATCCGCGCCCAGCGCCGGTCAGCACCGACATTGGCCAGCAGCCGCTCGAAGCGTGCGATTGCAGACTCGTTGACCGTGCCGTCACCGGTGATGAGGTTGTTCAGGTTGAAGCGTCCCTGCATGTCCTCGAGCGCGCCGCGGACGTCGCCGCCGTCCACCGGCAGCGGCGGCAGCGGCTGCGCCCAGCGTTCGCCGAGGTGATCGGTCTGCGAGTCCTCGCGGTCGTCGCGCAGCACCTCGGCGGCCCAGGCCTCGGCGCCGAGCGCGACGTGCCAGCCCTGGTCCAGCGCGATCAGGCCCGCCGTGCGGCGGAGATCAAGCGCCGCGCGCGTGCCGATGTGCACGGCGAGCACGGTCGCGATGGCAACCAGCACGATGGCGGTGATCAGAGCGACGCCGCGCTGCCTCATCCCGGCACCTCGACCAGGCGGCGCAGTTCGCCGTAGTCGGCGAGCTCGACCGTGATCTCGACCGCCAGCGGGCGCATGCGCAAGCCGAAATCGCCGGGGCTGTTGCCCGGCGGCCACTGCAGCACCCATTCGCGCCCGGAATTCATGTAGCGGATCTCGACGCGCAGCACGTCGTCGAGCAACTCACGCTTGACCGGCACGTTCGCGAGCGTCGGGTCGGTCACGTTCCAGTGCTCGCGGATCAGCTTGCGCTCCTCGAGGCGGTACGCGACGCGCTGCACCGTGCCGCGCGGCGTGCCGGCGCCGTTGGGCCAGCCGGCGTGCGACAGCTCGACCAGCGAGATGGAGTTGGGATCGCGCAGCAGCGCCGCGCGATAGCCGTCGCCGATGGTCTCGCGCACCGGTCGCGGCGCGAGCGTGCGGAAGTCGCTGACCAGCAGGTGCATGGCGCGCTGCACCTCGCGCAATCGTCCCATGTGCTGGTCCGCAGCGGCGACCGCGACCCGCGCCTCGCCGACGGCGCGGTAGGCCATGAGGCCCATGATCGCGAGGATCACGGTCGCGACCAGGATCTCGAGCAGCGTGAAGCCGTGTTGGCGCCGGCAGCTCATGTCTCGCCGTCCCCGTCGCCGCCGTCGTCCGCCTGTCCGGTATTCCAGGGCGTCGGAGAGGGCCCGGTGGAGGTCGCGGTCGCGCCGATGAATCCGGCCAGGCTGACCAGCGAGGAGTCCTCGGCGTCGCCCTCGCGGCGCACGCGCACGTCGACGCGCCGCAGGCCGTCGACCGGCGTCTGCGAGACCCTGGCGACCCAGTGCCAGCGGCGGCCCGCATACTCGAGGTCGCCTGCAGTCTCGTCGACCGACGGCATCTGGCCCGAGAGCCGCAGCTCTGTGATCCGGTTGTCGGCAATCCACGCGGCAAAGCTGCGGTCGCGCAGGGTCGAGACGTTGTTGACGGTGTCGCCGATCGTCTTGAACACGGCGAGCATGCCGATCGCGACGATCGCGAGGGCGACGACCACCTCGACCAGCGTGAAACCGCGGCTGCCGTTACGGTTCGCCATCACGCTCGATCTCGATCGTGCCATCGGGGCCGCCGATCAGGGTGACACGCCCGGCGGCGCTGCGCACCAGCGACAGGCGATAGGGCGTCATGTCGCCGCTGCCCCAGGCGATCAACTGCGGCAGGCGCGCCTCGGAGCGCGCCTCGCGGCGCAGCAGCACCGGCCGGCCTTCGATCACGAGTTCGAAAGCGAGGCCCGCGGGCAATTCACGGGGCAGCAGCGCGGGATCGTCGTCGACCTCGGTCCAGCGCTGTTCGAAGCCGTCGAAGCGCAGGAATTCGTAGCGCGCGGTCTCGATGCGCAGGCCGTAGTCGCGGCCCTCGAGCTGAGCCTGTTCCTGCAGCAGCGCGACTGCATTGGCGAGCCGCCCGGTCTCGCGCTCGAGTTCGCGGTCCTCGCCGAGCAGCCCGATGGAAAGCGTCGCAATGGTCGCGAGGATGCCGATGATCACGACGACCACCAGGATCTCGATCAGCGTCATGCCGCGCTGGCCGCGGCGCGGGTGGGAGGATACGGCCGTCGTCACGTCGGGCTCAGGACGTCACTCGAGATTCCAGCTGCCGATGTCCGCATCGGTGCCTTCGCCGCCGGGTTCGCCGTCGGCACCCAGCGAGTAGAGATCGTAGGCGCCGCCATGGCTGCCCGGAAACAGGTAACGGTACTCGTTGCCCCAGGGATCCTTTGGCACGGTGCGGGACTTCAGGTAGCCCTCGGGGCGCCAGTTGCGCACGCTCGGGTCGTCGGGCTTCGTCACCAGCGCCTCGAGCCCCTGGTCGGTGGTCGGATAGCGGAAATTGTCCATGCGGTAGAAATCGAGCGCGGTGCCGAGTGTCTGGATGTCCTGGCCGGCGGCGGTGACCCGGGCCTCGTCCACGCGGCCCAGGATCTGCGGGCCGATCAGCGCGCTCAGGATCGCGATGATCACCAGCACGACCATGATCTCGATCAGCGTGAAGCCGGATTCGCGGCGTGCAACGGGGAACATCCGTTTCTCCTGCCCCGAAATGAGGCGTCAGATGATAGCAGAGCGCCCCCGCGGGCCCTGCGGGGCTCTGTCGCCTTGTGACGCCGCGCTCAACCTATAATCCGCGCTGCAGCACGGTCAGGGGAGCCGGCATTGAAGCTTGCGTTCATGTTTCCGGGCCAGGGCTCGCAGTCGGTCGGCATGCTGGCCGCGCTCGCAGCGGCCCTGCCTGCCGTCACGGACACATTTGCCGAAGCCTCCGCCGCGCTCGGCTACGACCTCTGGGCGCTGTGCCAGCAGGGGCCGGAGGAGCGCCTTGCCGAGACCGAGCGCACCCAGCCCGCGATGCTCGCGGCGGGCGTCGCGGTGTGGCGCGCCTGGCAGAGCCGTGACGGGCGCCCACCCGACATGATGGCGGGACACAGTCTGGGCGAATACAGCGCGCTGGTCGCCGCCGGTGCGATCGCGTTCGCCGACGCGGTGACGCTCGTGCAGTTCCGTGGCCAGGCGATGCAACGCGCCGTGCCCGCGGGAACGGGCGCGATGGCGGCGATCCTCGGTCTCGACGACGCGGTCATCGAGGCGGCCTGCGCAGAGTCCGCGCAGGGCGAGATCGTGCAGCCGGTCAACTACAACTCGCCGGGCCAGCTGGTGATCGCCGGCCACGCCGCGGCGGTCGCGCGCGCCATCGAAGCCTGCAAGGCGAGGGGCGCCAGGCGCGCCGTGGCGCTGCCGGTCTCGGTGCCGTCGCATAGCGCGCTGATGCAGCCCGCGGCGGACGAAATGCGCGCGCGCCTGCGGGACCTCGAGATCCGCGCGCCGCAGATCCGGGTGCAGGCGTTCGACGGCGGCCTGCACGACAGCCCCGCGGCGATCCGCGACGGGTTGTACCGGCAACTGTTCAATCCGGTGCGCTGGTCCGCTATCGTGGCGGCGATGATCGGGGCGGGCGCAACCCACCTGTTCGAGTGCGGGCCGGGCAAGGTGCTGATGGGACTGGCGCGTCGCGCGCCGGGCGGCCGCGACCTCGCCCTGCACGCAATCGATTCGCCCGAAACACTCGAAGCCGCGCTGGCCGCGGCAGCCGGGAGCAGCGGTTCATGACGACAGCAGCATTGCAGGGCGAGATCGCGCTCGTGACCGGCGCCTCGCGCGGCATCGGCCGGGCCATCGCGCTCGCGCTCGGCGCAGCCGGCGCGACCGTGATCGGCACGGCGACCGGTGCCGCCGGCGCCGTGTCGATCGACGAGGCGCTGAAGGCCGCCGGCGCCGCCGGACGGGGCATCGTGCTCGACGTCGCGGCTGCCGCGGCGGGCGATGCCGCGATTGCCGACATCGAGGCGCGCGAGGGCCCGGTGACGATCCTCGTCAACAACGCCGGCATTACGCGCGACACTTTGCTGCTGCGCATGAAGGCGGAGGACTGGGACGCCGTCATCAACACCAACCTCGGGTCGGTGTTCCGGCTCAGCAAGGCGGTGCTGCGCGGCATGATGAAGGCGCGCCGGGGCCGCATCATCAACATCGCCTCGGTGGTCGCGCTGATCGGCAATCCCGGCCAGGCGAACTATTGCGCCGCCAAGGCGGGCATCGGCGGCTTTACGCGCTCGCTCGCGCGCGAAGTGGCGTCTCGCGGCATCACCGTCAACGTCGTCGCACCCGGGTTCATCGACACCGACATGACCAAGTCCCTGAGCGATGCGCAGCGCGCGGGCCTCGCGGGCCAGATTCCGCTCGGGCGGCTCGGCACGCCCGCCGACATCGCCGCGGCCGTCTGCTTTCTGGCCGGCCCGGGCGCGGCCTGGATCACCGGCGAGACGCTCAACGTCAACGGCGGCATGCACATGGCGTGAACGGGAACGGGCCTGCGCACCCCAAAAATGCTTTCAGAAACAGTGCTCAAGACAGTTTTCTGGTAGCCAGTAGGGGGTCCGTGGCATAGAATGGCGACCCCCGGCCGGCACCAGCCGTCATGGGCATCACATGGTGAGGGACATCAAACCGATGAGCACAGTCGAAGAACGGGTGAAGAAGATCGTCGCCGAGCAACTCGGGGTCAAGGACGAAGAGGTCACGAGTGACGCTTCGTTCGTGGACGATCTGGGTGCCGACTCACTGGACACGGTCGAGCTCGTGATGGCGCTCGAGGAAGAGTTCGAGACCGAGATACCGGACGAGGATGCCGAGAAGATCACCACGGTGCAGCAGGCGATCGACTACATCGTCCAGCACCAGTCCAAGTCCTGAAGTCATTCGCGCGCGAGCCCCGGCCCTGCGGCCGGGGCTCGTTGCGTCATGCCGGTCCCGGAAGCCAGAGGAAGCGCCTTGAGCAAGCGACGCGTGGTCGTCACCGGTCTGGGCATGATCTCGCCGCTCGGCAACACGGTTGCGGACAGCTGGTCCGGCGCGCTCGCGGGCCGGAGCGGCATCGGCCCGATCACGCGCTTCGACGTGAGCGCCTTCCCGTGCCGGATCGCCGGCGTGGTGCGGGATTTCGACGCCTCGAAGTTCATGCCGGCCAAGGAAGCCCGGCGCATGGACCTGTTCATGCAGTACGGCGTCTCGGCCGGCGTCCAGGCGATCGCCGACTCGGGCCTCGCCGTCACCGATGAAAACCGGGCGCGCATCGGCCTGGTGTTCGGCGCGGGCATCGGCGGCCTCACGACCATCGAGGACAATTACGCCAGGTACCTCGAGACGCGCACGGCGAAGAAGATCTCGCCGTTCTACATCCCGGCCAGCATCATCAACATGATCTCGGGCCACCTGTCGATCATGTACGGCATCACCGGGCCGAACCTGGCGCTGGTCACCGCCTGCACTACCTCGACCCACACGCTGGGCATCGGCATGCGCACGATCCAGTACGGCGATGCGGACGTGGTCGTCGCCGGCGGCGCGGAAATGGCCGAGACGCCGACGGCGGTCGGCGGCTTCTGCCAGGCGCGCGCGGTCTCGACCCGCAACGACGAGCCCGAGCGCGCCAGCCGTCCCTGGGACCGCGACCGCGACGGCTTCGTGATGGGCGACGGCGCGGGTGCCGTCGTGCTCGAGGAGTACGAACACGCAAAGGCGCGCGGCGCGACCATCCACGCGGAGCTGATCGGCTTCGGCATGAGCGGCGATGCGTATCACATCACCGCGCCGCCCGAGGACGGCGCCGGCGCCCGGCACTCGATGGTCAACGCGCTGCGCGACGCGGGCGTCAATCCCGGCGACGTGCAGTACGTCAACGCGCACGCGACCTCGACGCCGCTCGGCGACATCGCCGAGACCACGGCGATCAAGGGCGCGTTCGGCGCTCACGCTTCGAGGCTGGCGGTCAGTTCGACCAAATCGATGACCGGGCACCTGCTGGGCGCCGCGGGCGTGGTCGAGGCGATATTCAGCATCCTCGCGATCCGCGACCAGGTCGCGCCGCCGACCATCAACCTCGACCACCCGGGCGAGGGCTGCGACCTCGATTACGTGCCGAAAACGGCGCGGCAGATGAAGATCGACACGGTTGCCAGCAACTCCTTCGGCTTCGGCGGCACCAACGGCACGCTGGTCTTCCGCGCGCTGCGCTGAGCGCGCATCCGGGCCCGGCATGCGCCCGCTGCCATTCCTGATCCGCGAATTGCCGCCGGCAGACGATCCGGCGGCGCGGTTGCTCGCGCTGCACGCGCGCGCTCCTGCCCGCTACCCTGTATTGCTCGAGAGTGCCGCAACCGGCGCGCCGCTCGGCCGCTTCAGCCTGCTGCTGGGCGCGCCCGGTGAGCGGCTGCTGCTCGACGCCGCCGGCAGTCTCACGGGCCCCGGGCAGGGCGAACGCTTCTGCGAGCGGCTGGACGACGGGTGGCGTGCTGCGTCCACGGCGGCGCCTCCCGATCCCTGGCCATTTGCCGGCGGTTGGTTCCTGTACCTGGGTTATGAACTCGCCGGCGAGGTCGAGCCGACGCTGAGGTTGCCGCCATCGCCGTTGCCGGTCGTTGCCCTGGCCTGGCGCATGCAGGCCGTGCTCGCCCATGACCACCTCACGGGCCGTACGGCGGCCATCGCCGAACCGGAGGCCGCAGCCGTGCTGCAGGAGATGGCCGCGGACTGGGCGTCTGAAAGGCCCCGGGTGACCCCAACCGGGCTGGGGCCCGGTGTCCGGGTCACCGAGGACGAGCCCGAGCGCTACCTGGAAGCCTGTCGACGGGCGCTCGGACACATCGCGGCCGGTGACGTCTACCAGGCGAACCTGGCCCGCACGTGGCGCGCCGTGCTGCCGGAGGGCACCCGCGCAGCGGCCCTGTACGCGAGCCTGAGCGCTGCCAATCCCGGGGCCTTCGCCGGCATTGCGGAACTCGGCGGCCTCACGATCCTGTCCAGCTCCCCGGAGCGCCTGGTGCGCGTGCGGGGGCGCCGGATCGACACCCGGCCGATCGCCGGCACGCGCCCGCGGCAGGGCGGGGCAGACGCGAAGGCGATCGCCGAGCTGACCGGCAGCCCGAAAGAGCAGGCGGAACACGTCATGCTGATCGACCTGGAGCGCAACGACCTGGGCCGCCTCTGTGAACCCGGGACCGTGGCCGTGGACGAATTCATGGTGGTGGAAAGCTATGCCCACGTGCATCACATCGTCTCCAACGTCAGCGGCCGCCTGCGCGCGGATGTCACTCCAGGTGCCGTCATCCGGGCGCTGTTCCCGGGTGGCACGATCACCGGTTGCCCCAAGGTGCGGTGCATGCAGCTGATCGGCGATCTCGAGGGCCAGGGCCGCGGCGCCTATACCGGCGCGATGGGGTATCTGGGGCAGGACGGCAGCCTCGACCTCAACATCCTGATCCGGACGATGACCTTGCACGACGGCATCATCGAACTGCGTGCCGGCGCAGGCATCGTCGCGGACTCCGATCCGCTCTGCGAACTCGACGAGACCCGCGCAAAGGCGCGCGGGTTGCTGCGCGCGCTGGGACATGCCGGCTGATGCGCGCACTCGTGAACGGCCGCGAGGGCGGGCAGGTCGATCCGATGGATCGCGGCCTGCACTATGGCGACGGATTGTTCGAGACGATGGCAGTGCAGGGTGGGCGGGTGCGCTTCCTGGACTGGCACCTCGAGCGCCTCGCCGATGGGGCGGCACGACTGGCGATTCCATTGCCGGAGCCGGGCACGCTCTGCGCCGAAATCGCCGCCGTGTCGGCCGCCGATCGCGGCGTGGTCAAGCTGATCCTGACGCGCGGCGCGGGCGAGCGCGGCTATCGGCCGCCGCCGCATCCGGAACCGGCGCGCATGATTCTCGGCCTGCCGTGGCCGGCGCTGGCGCCGGCCGCCTCGACTGAGGGCGTCCGGATCGGCTGGTGCCGCATGCGGCTCGGGCGTAATCCGCGGCTCGCCGGCATCAAGCACCTGAACCGTCTCGAACAGGTGCTCGCCCGCGCCGAGTGGGATGATGCCGGCATGGCCGAGGCGCTCATGATGGACGATCGCGACCACGCGATCTGCGGGACGCAGACCAACCTGTTCGCGAGGATTGCGGGCCGCTGGACCACGCCCGTCCTCGACCAGTGCGGGGTCGCCGGCGTCATGCGCCGCGCGTTCATCACGTGGGCCACCGCTCGGGGCGAGCCGGTGATCGAGCGTGAGTTGCCCGCTGCGGAACTCGCCGGTGCGGCAGCGCTGCTGCTGACCAACGCCGTCATCGGCGCCTGGCCGGCGCGCGAACTGGCCGGCCGCGCGCTGCAGATCGACCCGCAGGCCGCCGAATTCAATGCCTGGGTGCAACGCCGATGACGCGCCGGCACTGGATCGCCCTGACGTTTCTGGCCATCGCCGCCGCAGTCGCGCTCTGGTTCGGCTGGCGCCAGCACGAACAGGAATGGCTGCGGCAGCCGCTCGGTGGGCTCGGGCAGGCCGTCGTGTTCGAAGTGCCGGCGGGCGCCTCGCTGACCAGCGTCGCGGACACGTTGCAGGCGCGGGGCATCCTGGAAAACCCGGGCGCCTGGGTCCGCCATGCCAAGCGCACCGGCGCCGCGACGCGCATCCAGACCGGCGAATACGAGCTGTTGCCGGGCACGACGCCGGCAGCGCTCCTCGACCGGCTGGTCGCGGGCGACGTGCTGTTGCACACACTGACGATTCCCGAGGGCTGGACCGCCCGCCAGGCGCTGGTGGCGATCCAGTCGCATCCGCAGGTGACCGTCGAACTCGGCGGCCTGACCGAGAAGCAATGGATGGCGCGGATCGGCCTCGCGGACCAGCATCCGGAAGGGCAGTTCTTTCCCGATACCTATCGCTTCCCGCGCGGCACCAGCGATCGCGAACTGCTGATGCAGGCGCACGGGCGCCTGCAGCGCGAGCTCGGGGCGGCGTGGCGGCGCCGCGCGGCGGACCTGCCTTTCGACACGCCGTACGAAGCGCTGATCCTCGCCTCCGTGGTCGAGAAGGAAACCGCCGCGGCCGACGAGCGGCCGCTCATCGCCGGCGTGTTCGTCAACCGGCTGCGCAAGGGCATGCGCCTGCAGACGGACCCGACGGTCATCTACGGCCTTGGCGACAAATTCGACGGCAACCTGCGCAAGCGCGACCTGCTTACCGACACGCCATACAACACGTACACCCGTGCGGGACTGCCACCGACGCCGATCGCGCTCTGCGGTCGCGCGGCGCTCGAAGCCGCCATGCGTCCGGCGGCCACCGAGGCGCTGTACTTCGTCGCGACCGGCATGGGCGACGGCCGCCACTTCTTCGCGACGTCGCTGGTCGCGCACAACGCCAACGTCGCGCGGCACCTGTCCAACCTCCGCGGCGGCAGCGGCGTGCAGGTGCGCTAAGGTATGCCGGTGCGCGGCCGCTTCATTACGTTCGAGGGCATCGAGGGCGTCGGCAAGTCGACGCAGGCAGCGCATGCCGCGGCCTGGCTCCGGGAACGCGGCCGCCAGGTGCTGCAGACGCGCGAGCCGGGCGGCACGCCGCTCGCCGAGGAACTTCGCGCGCTGGTGCTGGAACCGCGCGAACGTCCTCTCGGCATCACTGTCGAGCTGCTGATGATCTTTGCGGCGCGCGCGAGCCACGTCGCCGACAAGATCCGCCCCGCGTTGCAGCGCGGCCAATGGGTGCTGTGCGACCGGTTCACGGACGCGACGCTCGCGTACCAGGGCGGCGGCAGCGGCGTGAACACCGCGTGGATACGGCAATTGGCAAAGATCGCCCATCCGCGCCTGGCGCCCGACCTCACGTTGCTGTTCGACGCGCCGCCTGCCATCGCCAGGTCCCGTGTCGCCGGACGCGGCAACCGGCCGGATCGGTTCGAGACCGAGGACACGGCGTTCTTCGACCGCGTGCGGAACGCCTACCTGGAACTCGCCGCACGCGAGCCCGGGCGCTTCCGGATCATCGACGCCACCGCCAGCGAGAGCGAGGTCGCCGCCAGCGTCCGGCGCACCATTGACGCGGCGTTTCCGCCGGCGGGAAGCTGAGCCGATGGCCGGGACCGAACGCGACGAGAACCTGGTCGTGCCACCCGAGGCGGGCCCGGCGCTCAAGCGCGCGGGCCTGCCGTGGTTCGGGGCACTGCGCGAACGCCTCGGCTCGATGCAGGACCTGGGCCGCCTGCCGCACGGGCTCCTGCTGTTCGGCCAGCCGGGCGCCGGGCAGGCGGAAATCGGCCTCTGGATCGCGGCCCGCCTGCTGTGCCGTGGCGCTGTGAAGCCCTGTGGCGCCTGCGCCGACTGCCGCCTGTTCCTCGCCAGCAGCCATCCGGATTTCCGCTGGATCAGCGTCGCGTCCGACAAGAAGGAAATTTCCATCGAGCAGATGCGCGCGCTGTCGGAGGCGTTGTCGCTCCGCAGCTATCGCAGCGGCGCCAAGGTGGCGCTGATCGAGCCGGCGGAGGCGATGAACACCAAGTCGTTCAATGCGCTCCTGAAGACGCTCGAGGAACCCGCCGACGACACGTTCCTGCTGCTCGCGACCAGCCGCAGCGACCGCATGCCGCGCACGATCGCGAGCCGCTGCATGCGGCTGCGCGTGCCGTTGCCGGAAGCCGGCGTGGCGCTCGCCTGGCTCAACGACGCGCATCCGCGGGCGGGCTGGGACGGGCTGCTGCGGCTCGCGCACGGCGCGCCGTTCCTGGCGGTGGAGTATGCGGACGCGGGCCTCGAGAACCTCGATCAGCAGATGCAGGACGCGCTGGCCGAGGGCATGAACGGGCGCATGGACGTCATCGGCGACGCCCGGGCCTGGGCCGAGAGCGCGCCCGCGGCGCGGCTGTTCTGGCTCGAATCCTGGCTGACGCAGGGCCTGAAGGACGCCGGCCAGTCTAGTGATCTGGTTAACAATAATCGATTACCATGGTTGCGGCCGCCGGGCCTGGAAACGAAGATACGGGCCGGCTATCGCATGCTGGACCAGCTACGGGATGCGCGGCGACTGGTGGGCGGTTCGCTGAACACGCAGCTGCTGTTCGAGGCGCTGCTGGTTTCGCTGGCCGCGCTGCTGGGCGGCGCCGGAGGCAAGGTGCAGGAGTCACTGGAGTGAAGATGCGGGCGCCATCGACCAAGCCTGGGCTCCTGACGCTCACGATCAAGGACAAGAGCGCGCTGTACCTCGCGTACATGCCGTTCGTGAAGAACGGCGGCCTGTTCATTCCGACCAACAGCAGTTATCGCCTAGGCGATGAAGTCTTCATGCTCCTCAACCTGATGGGCGAGGAGGAGAAGCTGCCGGTCGCCGGCCGCGTGATCTGGTTGACGCCGAAAGGCGCCCAGGGCAAGCGCACTGCGGGCATCGGCGTGCAGTTCAGCGAACAGGACCGCGGCACGACGCAGAAGAAGATCGAGTCCTACCTGGCCGGCGCCCTCGGCGGCGACAAGGCCACCCACACGATGTGATTCGAAAAGGGGTCGCATCCCTTTCCCCGGCTTCCGGAAACGGGCGCGTCTCGTTGATGGGAAAAGGGATGCGACCCCTTTTCGAATTATTCCGGCCCGAGCTTGTTGCCGGCCAGGCCGCCCTGCAGGCAATACGCGTCGAATCCCCGTTCCGAGAGCAGGAACGACGCGGCGGAACTGCGCCGGCCGGTGTCGCAGACGCAGATGTACGGCGTCGCGGTGTCGAGCGTCTTGACCTTTAGCCGGATGAAGTAGAGCGGCACGTTGAGCGCGTCGTCGAGGTGAAACGCCTCGAACTCGCTCGGCAGGCGCACGTCGAGCCAGCGCGCGCCCCGCGCGATCAGCTCCTTCGCATGCGCCAGGTCGACCCAGTGCAGCAGCGGCTCGTTCAGCAGTTCCCTGAAGTCGTCCTTGCCGAGCCTGACCAGTGCGCCGTCGGTCAGCATCGTGATGGTCGCATTGCGCTTGGCGTCCGAGATCAGCGCTTCCTCGCCGAATGACTCGCCGACCCCCAGTTCCGCCAGCTTCAGGCCGGCGCGGTTCATCGGCGTCTCGCGCGTGACGACCGCGGTGCCCTTGGTGATGACGTAGAAATAGTCGCCGTCGGCCCCCTGCTTGATGACGGTCTCGCCGGCGCGGCAGGCCACGTGCTGCATGCGCATGAAGAGCGCCTGGAGGTTGGCCGGCGGAATGCGGTGGAATGCCTTGGTCTGCAGCAGCACCGTCATCCAGTCGTCGGCATCGGCCGCGCCGCCGCCGGCGATCTCGCTGACCTCGTAGGAGCCGGTCTGGTCCCAGGTGATCAGCACGTCGAGCAGGTCGGAATCGACCGCGACGTAGGTGATGTCGGAGAGGGCACGCGCGGTGAAGCGCCGCGGCTGCCCCGGGGCGATGGCGATGCGCGCCTCCGGCGTGCCGCCGCGCAGCATCGAGACCGTGCGGTCGCCGACCCGGAGTTCGATCTCGCCGCTGACCAGGTAAATGGTGCGCTTGTCGGACTCGCCTTCCTTGAACAGCACGCGGCCGGAGTCCATCTCCTGCAGGCGCGTCTTGCGCGAGAGTGCGTGGAGATTCTCGCGCTTCAACCCGTCGAGGGGGCTGAAGCCGCGCAGCACGTCGAGATCTACCGGTTTGTCTTCCATGCCGTTATTTTGCGGATGACCGTGCTGCTGGTGCCGTTTGCGCGGCAGCGAATCCTATCATGGCCGTCCACGCGGCGCGGCGAGGGCAGACCAGCCAGAGTCGGGCCGGAAGCGCGGTCCGTGGGTCGTCGCGAGCTGCTCCAGTCGCGTGACGATCGCCCCGGTGCCGCGCGCGCGCGCGTAGTGCAACGGCCCGCCGCGGAACGGCGCGAAGCCCGTGCCGAAAATCATGCCCGCGTCCAGCAGGTCCGCGTCCTCGATGACGCCCTCGCGCAGGCAGGCAACCGCCTCGTTGAGGTACTGCAGGATCATTCGGTCCGTGAGGTCGTCGGGGGCGCGGCCCGCGGTCTGAGTTTTCACCGGCTTGCCGTCGCGCCACTCGTAATAGCCGCGGCCGGTCTTGCGGCCGAGGTGGCCCGCGGCCAGCAATTCCGCCGTACCTTTCGGCACCGGCATGCCGAAGGCATCAGCCAGGATCCGGCCGACGTGCGAGGCGACGTCGAGGCCGACCGTGTCGGCGAGCTCGATCGGGCCCATCGGCATGCCGAACCTCACGGCGGCGCGGTCGATCACGGCGAGCGGCACGCCTTCGTCCGCCGCCAGCATCGCCTCGGTCATGTACGGCATCAGGATGCGGTTGACGACGAACCCCGGCGAGCTCTTGCACGGCAGCGGCAGCTTGTCGAGCTTGCGCGTGAACGCGAGCGTGTCTTCGACGACCTCGGGACGGGTCTGCTGCGAGCGGATGATCTCCACCAGCATCATCTTCGCAACCGGGTTGAAGAAATGCAGGCCGACCAGGCGGCCGGGATCCTTCAGGCCGCGCGCCAGGTCTTCGAGCACGATGCTCGAGGTATTGGTCGCCAGCAGCGCATCCGGCTTCATGCGCGACTCGAGGGCCGCATACAGCGCGCGCTTCGCATCGGCGTTCTCGAAGATCGCCTCGATCACGATGTCGGCGCGCGGCACGCCGGCGCCCTCGACGTCGGCGGTCAGCCGCGCCGCCATCTCGGCGGCCTTGGCCGGGTCGCGGGCGCGCTTGCCGAAGAACTCGCGCGCGCGGGCGAGCGCGGGCTCGACATACTTCATCTCGCGGTCCTGCAGTGTCACGGTCAGGCCGCGCGCTGCGCACCAGGCGGCGATGTCGCCGCCCATGACGCCGGCCCCGACCACGTGCACGTGGCCGAACTTGCGCGTGGACTTGCCGCCCAGCGCCTTGAGCCGGTTCTGCAGGAAGAACACGCGCACCAGGCATCGCGACGAGTCGCTCAGGAACAGCTTCGCGATCGAGCGGGCCTCGGCCTCGTAGGCGGCCTGGCCGGTCGCGCCGTGCTGCGCGAACAGGTCGACGATCGCGTACGGGGCAGGGTAGTGCCCGGGGTTCGCGCGGCGCGCGACCTGCTTGCGTGTCTGTCCGGCGACGATCGCGCGGATGAATGGCCAGCCGAGCACGCGCTGCGCGAAAGGCGCGCGGCGCGGCGGCGGCGCCGCGAGGGCGATCTCGCGCGCGGTGGCATCGAGCCGGTCGCGCGGCACCAGCCGGTCGATCAGGCCAATCTTCAGGGCGGCATCGCCGCGCAACGAGCGACCGGTCAGCATCAAGTCGAGCGCGGCGGGCGCGCCGACGAGCCGCGGCGCGCGCACCGTGCCGCCGAATCCCGGGTGGATCCCGAGCATCACCTCGGGCAGGCCGAGGCTCAGGCGGCCGTCGTCCGCGCCAACCCGGTAATCACAGGCGAGCGCCAGCTCGAGGCCGCCGCCCAGGGCGAAGCCGTGGATCGCGGCCACGGTCGGGACCGACAGCGCCTCGATCCGGTCGAACACCTGCTGTCCCGTGCGCACCAGCTGGTAGGCTGGCTCGAGCTCGGTGAGGCCGGTGAATTCGGAGATGTCGGCGCCGGCGATGAATCCGCTGTCCTTGGCCGAGCGGATCACGAGCGCCTTCGGCTTTGCCGCCTCGATCTCGGCCAGGCGGTCGTTGAGCTGGCGCATGACCTCGCTGCCGAGGGTGTTGGCGCCGGCTCCCTGGACGTCGATGGTCAGCCAGGCAACCTGGTCGGCATCCGTTTCGAGGCGCCAATGCGCCGGTGAGTTCGACATGGTCCCGCCCCTCCCGTCGGCCGCAACCTTGAATTATGCACGCCGCAGCCGGCTCAGGTGTCGGTCGTGACTGCCGCCTCCGGCGCGCGCACGAATCGCGGCTCGATCTCGAAATCGAACACGAGCGGCAGGTGGTCGGACAGCGGTACCGCCGGGATATCGAAACCCCGCGGCACGATGCCCTCGCCGTAGAGGATGAAATCGAGCTCCTTGCGCGGCCAGCGGCTCGGATACGAGGGCAGGCTCGCGATGTTGGCGCTGCGCAGGCCGGCGGCCTGCATGAACAGGTAGATCTCGTGCTCGCCCCAGAACGTGTTGAAGTCGCCGGCGACGATCACCGGCTTGGTCTGGCGCTGCACGAGCTGGTGCAGGTGCCGTAGCTGGTAATGGCGGTGGCGGAACTTCAGCGACAGGTGCACCAGGAACACCGCCACGTTCTCGAGCTCGAGTTCGATGATCAGCTTCTTGATGCCGGTGTCGAAATAGTGGAAGCGCTCGCCGTGCACGCGCGGCGCCGCCAGGAACGCGTTGGCCTGCTTGCGCACGATCGGCATGAACTGGTTCAGCGAGTCCTCGCCGTACTTGCACTGATAGGTCGAGAAATGCGACAGGTGGCTGGCGATGAACTCGGCCTGGTTGACCATGCCGCTGCGGATCGAGCCGGTGTCGACCTCGATCAGCCCGACGATGTCGGGGTCGCGCTCCTTGATGAAATCGGTGATACGTTCGAGCACCTGGCGGCTGCTGCGCAGGTAGCCGGCGCCCGGCACGGGCAGGTGGAATGACGGGCCGGTCCCGGTCGCGTAGCGGATGTTGTAGACGAGCAGTCGCATCAGTGCTTCCGGTACCCGATCCCTGGTAAAAGACGTATTCTAGGCAAAGGCCAGCATCGAGGGCGGCGCGCGTGACGGAAAACAACCCGATCCGGCTATTCGTCACGCACCTATATGAGCCGGATGAATCCTACTTCCGCGTCTTCGAATACCTCGAGAGCCAGCCGAACTTCTTCTACACCAATCTCGCGACGCCCGAGAAGCCGCCGCGCAGCAAGGAAAAGGAAGCCATCCGCGAGGACCTGCGGCGCCAGATCACGGACGCCGAAGTCGTGATCCTGCTGTCGTCCCTGTACCAGCGCGATCCCGTGCTGGTCGAATACCAGGCGCTGTACGCGCAGTCCTGCGAAAAGCCGCTGATCGTCATGGAGCCGTTCGGCGTCACCGAGCCGGTGCCGGCGAAGCTGCGTGAGATGGCCGACGAGGTGGTTCCCTGGAACGGCCGCGAGATGGGCGATGCCATCCGCCGCCAGGCGCGTCACGAAGATACGACGCGCTGGGACGTGATCGAATTCAAGCTCGATTGACGCTGATCAGCGTCGGGATCCGCGTGATGCTCGTGTCCGTGAGCGAGGGCGCGCGCTGGCCGTTGACCTTGGCCGGCGTGACGGCCATCGTGCGGTGCAGCGAATCGAGCAGCGCGACGATGCGCGCCGCACAGGCGTCCGCCTCGCCGATCGACATCTTGCGGACCGTTGCCGCAACCGCGGACTCGCCGGCAAGCGGCCGTACGCGGGTCATCGACAGGCGCAGTGCCTCGAAGTCCTGGCGCAGGTCGCCAGGCATCTCGTGGGTCGGCAAGTCGAGCAGGTGACGCGTGAACGCGTCGGTCAGGCGTTGTTTTTGTGCGGACGGTTTGGCCAGTTCCAGCGTGGCCTTGTACAGACTCTCCCAGGCGGCAGCACTCACGGTGTTCCTGACTCCCTGATTGGCCGATCAATTCGATTGTTATGGAAAGATGGCGTCAACCCGTTGCCAGGAAACCGCACATCGATTCGAGATTCCCCGTTACATCAAATCGATACGGCCTGAATATAGCGCGATTTCCCCGAATGGGAAGAGCCGCGGAACATCATTTCTTGCGCCAGGTCAAGAAATTGGTTTCTATACTTCCACGATTATCGACAGAGGCCGGGACCATGGCGGACCAGACAGCCCAGCTACAGGTGCCCATCCTGGCCGCACTGGCGCAGGCGACCCGGCTCGAGATCCTGGGCCGGGTTGCCGGGGCAGGGGCCAAGGGGGTCGCCGCCGGGGATATCGCCCGTTCGATCCGCTGCCCGGCGTCCACGCTGTCGTTTCACCTGAAGGAACTGAGCCGGACCGGCATCCTGGAGGCCCGGCCGCGGGGGCGTTTCATCATCTATTCCCTGCAGCGGGAAACCCTGGATGCGCTGGCCCGCTTCATCAGCGGCATTGCCGGGGTCGAGCCGGCCCCGCGGGCCCGCAAGCCAGCCGTCGCGCGCAGTGCTCCGCGGCGCGCGGTCCGCGACCGGGCGCAGCTCTCGATGTTTGGGGACTGAGCTCCCGCGTCAGTTGCGCACGAATTCGGCGACGAACCCGTCGACCGGCATCGCATCCAGGCGCCCGGCGTCCTCGAACAGCGCCTCGATGCGCCGGCATTGCCGCTCCGGGAATACGGTGGCAATCGAGGACTCGAACTTCTTCACCAGCATCGGGTATCCCTCGGCGCGCCGGCGGCGGTGGCCAATGGGGCAGTCGACGTGCACGCGATCGGTGCTCGTGCCGTCCCGGAAGAACACCTGGATGGCATTGCCGATAAAGCGTTGGTCCGCGGCGTAATAGTCGGCCGTGAACTGCGGGTTCTCGCGCACCACCATGCGCGAGCGCAGCGCGTCGATGCGCGGATCGCGCGCCACGCCGTCCTCGTAGTCTGCCGCGGTCAGCCGGCCGAAGATCAGCGGCACGGCGACCATGTACTGGATGCAATGATCGCGGTCGGCCGGATTCGCGAGCGGCCCGGTCTTGTCGATGATGCGCACGCCCGGTTCCTGCGTTTCGATGACGATGCGCTCGATCTCGTCGAGGCGTCCGCGCACGGCGGGGTGCAGCTGCATCGCGCATTCGACCGCCGTCTGCGCATGGAACTCCGCTGGAAAGCTGATCTTGAACAGCACGTTCTCCATCACGTAGCTGCCGAAGGACTGGGTGTACTTGAACGCCTCGCCGCGGAACAGCACGTCGTAGAAGCCCCATTTCGGCGCCGACAACGCGGACGGGTAGCCCATCTCGCCGGTCATCGCGACGAGGGCGTGGCGCACGCCGCGGCTGGTCGCATCACCTGCGGCCCAGCTCTTGCGCGAGCCGGTGTTGGGTGCGTGCCGGTAGGTGCGCAATGCGCCGCCATCGATCCAGGCATTGGAGACGGCATTGACGACCTGTTCCTGCGTGCCACCGAGCATTGCCGTGACCACGGCCGTGGTTGCGACGCGCACCAGGATCACGTGGTCGAGGCCGACCCGGTTGTAGGCGTTCTCGAGCGCGGTGACGCCCTGGATCTCGTGCGCCTTGATCATCGCGGTCAGCAGGTTGCGCACCGTCGGCGCCGGCCCGCCCGTGGCGGCGGCGCGCCGTGCCTGCCAGTCCGCGACCGCCAGGATGCCGCCGAGATTGTCGGAAGGATGGCCCCATTCAGCGGCAAGCCAGGTGTCGTTGAAGTCGAGCCAGCGGATCATCGCGCCGATGTTGAAGGCGGCCTGCACCGGGTCGAGTTCGTAGCTGGTGCCCGGCACCCGCGCGCCGCCCGCCATCGTGGCGCCCGGCACCACCGGCCCGAGCAGGCGGGTACAGGCGGGAAATGCCAGCGCCTGGAATCCGCAGGCGAGCGTGTCCATCAGGCAATAGCGCGCCGTCTCGAACGCCACCGCGCTGGTGATGCGCGCATCGCGGGCGTAGGCGGCGATGTCGACCAGGACGCGATCGGGGGCGGGCCGCTCGGCCGAGCGGATGTCGTGGTGGCTCATGTCGATGGACCTATCTCAAGTGGGCCGGCGGAACCTTGCGCGGTTCCGGGCCGGTGTAATTGGCGCTCGGGCGGATGATCTTGCCGTCCTCACGCTGCTCGATCACGTGCGCGGCCCAGCCGGTGGTGCGCGACATCACGAACAGCGGCGTGAACATCGCGGTCGGCACGCCCATCAGGTGGTAGGCAACGGCGCTGAACCAGTCGAGGTTGGGAAACATCCGCTTGATTTCCCACATGACGGACTCGATGCGCTCGGCGATCCGGTACATCCGGTCATCGCCGGCCTCGGCCGAAAGGCCGGCCGCGACGCGCTTGATCACCACGTTGCGCGGATCGGCGATCGTGTACACGGGATGGCCGAAGCCAATGACGACTTCCCTGGCTGCAACGCGCCGGCGGATGTCGGCTTCCGCCTCGTCGGGATCGCGATAGCGCTGCTGGATCTCCAGCGCGACCTCATTGGCGCCGCCGTGCTTGGGTCCGCGCAACGCGCCGATTGCGCCGGCGATGCACGAGTACATGTCCGAGCCGGTGCCGGCGATGACGCGGGCCGTGAAGGTCGAGGCATTGAATTCGTGTTCGGCGTAGAGGATCAGCGACGTGTGCATCGCGCGCACGCAGGTCGCGGACGGGGCCCTGCCGTGCAGCATGTGCAGGAAATGGCCGCCAGCAGAGTCGTCGCCGGTCTCGACCTCGATGCGCCTGCCGGAATGAGCGAAGTGGTGCCAGTAGCAGAGCATGGACCCGACCGACGCGACCAGGCGGTCCGCGATCAGGCGCGCGCCGGCGGCGTCGTGCGCCAGGCCCTCCGGCGTCTCGCAGCCCTGCTCGGAGACGCCGGTGCGCAGCACATCCATGGGATGCGTGCTGGCCGGCAGCAGTTCGAGCACCGCCCGCAGGCGCGGGCTCAGCCCGCGCAGGCCCGCGAGGCGGCTCTTGTACGCCGCGAGCTCGGCCGGGTTCGGCAGCTTGCCGTGGATCAGCAGGTGCGCGATTTCCTCGAATTCGCAGGACTCGGCGATGTCCAGGATGTCGTAGCCGCGGTAATGCAGGTCGTTGCCGCTGTGACCCACGGTGCAGATCGCGGTATTGCCGGCCACGACGCCCGAAAGCGCGACTGATTTCTTGGGCTTGAAGGCCGGCGCGTCGCCAGTTGCTGCCATCCTCAGGGCTCCCGGTTGCGGCTGAACAGTTCGTCGAGCTTGCGCTCGTACTCGTGGTAGCCGAGCACCTCGTACAGCCCGGCGCGGGACTGCATCTGCCCGACGACCGCCTGCTGGCCGCCGTCGCGGCGGATGGCGTCGTACACGGCGATGGCCGCCTGGCTCATCGCGCGAAAAGCGGACAGCGGGTATAGCACGAGGCGCACGCCGGCCTTGCCGAGCTCGGCGGCGGTAAAGAGCGGCGTGCGTCCGAACTCGGTGATGTTGGCGAGCACCGGCACCGTGAGCGCGCGCGTGAACTCCCGGTACTCGTCGAGCGTGGTCAGGGCCTCGGCAAAGATCATGTCGGCGCCGGCCTCGACGTAGCTCGCCGCGCGGTCGATGGCCCGCGACAGCCCCTCGACCGCATGCGCATCGGTACGCGCCATGATCACGAAGCCGGGGTCGGTGCGGGCGTCGACCGCCGCGCGGACCCGGTCGGCCATCTCGGCGCCCGGTACGAGTTCCTTGCCGGGCCGGTGGCCGCAGCGCTTGGCCTGGACCTGGTCCTCGAGGTGCATGCCGGCGGCGCCGGCGCGGATCAGTTCGCGCGTGGTGCGCGCGATCGAGAACGCCGCGCCCCAGCCGGTGTCGGCATCGACCAGCAGCGGGAGGCCGCATGCGCCCGTGATGCGCCGGACATCCTCGCAGACGTCGTTCAGGCTCGTGATGCCGAGGTCCGGCAGCCCGAAAGAGGCGTTGGCGACGCCGGCACCCGACAGGTAGACCGCGCGGAAGCCGCTGCGGGCAGCCAATAGCGCGCAGTAGGCATTGATCGTGCCGACGACCTGCAGCGGGCGCTCGGCCTCGACCGCCTCGCGCAATCGCTGTCCGGGGGATGCCACGGTCATCTGCATATGATACCGAGCGCCGCGCCGGACCGGTGACCGTTCGCGCCGTTATTGGCGTCCGGGCAACAGCCCGGTCGCGCGCCCATGCTCCTTGATCCGTGGGGATTTTGACTGACCCATGGCAGGTGATGCGCTTGCGCACAACAAACGTGAGGGGGCCTCGCCCGTTTGTTTCGAACATCCAAAAATTGGCTCCCACACAGGAGTCGAAATGACTGACCACCGCATGAGTCGTACCGCGATCGCCTCCGGCGTCCTGCTCGCGCTGGCTGGCACTGCTGCCGGCGCGCTCAACATCACGACGGCTCGCCCGACCAGCGAATTCGACGCCATGGTGTCGGCGCTGTACGAGCCGGACCTGAACGAGCAGGAGTTTACGGCTCACGTCTCGGGTCCGTTCACCGACCGCTTCCGCGGCCGCCAGGCGGCCCGCTACCGCGAGATCGACGGGCATCTCGAGAACCCTACGCTGTCCACCGACGATCCCAGCGGCGAAGAGACCACAGTGCGCGCCTGGCTCGAGTTCGACGTCAACGACAACATCACGGTGGCGCTCAAGGGCGAACACGGCGAGTTCGACGTGACCGGTCGCCAGATCGAGATTGCGCAGGAAATTCCTGCGGCGGCGGGTCCGTTCACAGGCCTGACCTATGCGCAGATCCTTGCCGCCTTCGGGCAGGATCCGAGCGTGCTGAACAACACGCCGGACTACATCCGCTCGTCGAATGGCGACTTCAGCAACAACGACACCGACGAGTACGTGCTGCAGACGGACTGGCATCGGCGGCAAGCTGGAGTACATCCTGGGTGCTTACTACGAGTCGTCGGACCTGGAGTTCCGCGACACGATCGAGGTGCCGGCGAACAGCGTATTGGTGCCGATTCTGAACGCGAACCCGGCCTTCAACGGCACGCCGCTGCAGGGCATCGCGGGCACCGCAGTTGCCGCGACCGGCACGCCGCGACTCTTCACGCAGGAAGCCAAGAGCTACTCGGCCTTTGCCCTGGTCAACCTGAACATGAACGAGGAGATCCGCTCGACCTTCGGTCTGCGTTACTCGAAGGACAAGAAGGACGCGACGCGCACCTTGAGGATCACGGAGATCGACGGCGATCCGCTGGTCGGGTTGCAGGCGGTGGCCGCGCCGCAGGTCTATGCCGCGGTTTTCAACGTCCGCCGCACCGACCTGCACAACTTGTCCGGCAGCCGCGACGAGGACCAGGTGCTGCCGTCGGTGACGCTCGAGTGGTCGCCCGATGACAGCACCATGATGTATGCGAGCTGGAGCAAGGGCGCGAAATCGGGCGGATTCGACGCGCGCTCGAACAACCCGACGGTGCCGCCGGGCACGGCGCCCAGCACGCCTGCGGGCTGTCTGCCAGCTGCCGGAATCGGCACCTTCGAATTCGAGGAGGAGGACGCCACGACCTTCGAGATCGGCGCCAAGGCGCGCATCGGCGACCGCTTCGAGATCAATGCCTCGCTGTACCGGACCGAGTTCACCGACCTGCAGGTCAGCACCTTCGACGGCGTGCTCGGATTCAACGTCCGCAATGCCGGCGAGTCCGAGGTCAAGGGACTCGAGATCGACATGCGCTTCCAGGCGACCGACAACCTGCAGCTGTTCAGCAGCATGGCCGACACCGATTTCGAGTTCATCGACTACATCGGCCAGTGCGCGTTCGGGCAGCCGTCCGATGCGGGCGACGGGCTGAACTGCAACTACAAGGGCAAGACCAACGAGTTCGTGGCGCCCTGGGTGATCACGGCGGGCTACAGCTACACGCGGCCCATCGGTTCCAGCCTCGCTTTCCACGCCGGCTCCGATATCTACTACACCGATGCGTACTTCGTCGCGCCGACGCTGGACGCCCGGCAGATGCAGGAGTCATACTACGAAGTCAACAGTCGCATCGGTATCGGCCACCAGAACGGTACCTGGGACGTGTCGCTGATCGGCAACAACGTGTTCGACGAAGACATCCTGCCGTACGGCAACGACACGCCGCTCGCGGGGCGCACCTTCGGCGCCTTCAGCGCCTGGCACTTCTTCGAGCCGGGCCGCACGGAGGCGGTGCAGGGCAAGTGGGCTTCTGAGATGCGGGCAGCAGGCCCCGGTCCGTTCAGCGGGCCGGGGCCTTTTTGATTTCCGGCGCACGCGAGGAGGCGGTTGCAATGCGCCTGGTGACATTCAAGACGGATGACGGCGCACCGCGGCTCGGCGCAATGCTGGCGGGCGGCGGTGTGCTCGACCTGCCGATCGCGGGCGGCGATGCTGCCGAATTCACGTCGATGCTGGCACTGATCGAAGCGGGGCCGGCGGCCTGGGAACGGGCGAGGGGGTTGGTGGCAGACCCGCCGGGAAAGGGCGTGTATGGCGCGGAAAATTGCGCACTGCTCGCTCCGATGCCGCTGCCTCCGCAGATCCGCGACTTCATGTGTTTCGAGAAGCACGTGATCCAGGCCTTTGGCGCGGCATTCCGCATGCGCGCCACGCGCGCCGCAAGCGCGGACGAGAAGGCGGCCTTGCTGGCACAGGCGGCTGGCTACCGCCCGCCGCCCGTATGGTACGAGCGCCCGCTCTACTACAAGGCCAACCGCTTTTCGGTCAGCGGACCGGACGACTTGATCCACTGGCCCGGCTACAGCCGGCTGATGGACTATGAGTGCGAATTGGCCTGCATCATCGGCGTGGGCGGCGCGGACATCCCGCGCGAGCGCGCGCTGGATCACGTGTTCGGCTACACCATCTTCAACGATTTCAGCGCGCGCGATGCCCAAGGCGCGGAGATGGCCGGGGGCCTCGGGCCGGCCAAGGGCAAGGACTTCGACGGCGCCAATGCGTTCGGTCCCTGCATCGTGACCGCCGACGAGTTACCCGATCCCTATGCGCTGCCGATGATCGTGCGGGTGAACGGCGAGCAACGCTCGCGCGGCAGTTCGGCCGAGATGCACTGGATGTTCGAGGACTTGATCGCTTACGTGAGCCAGGGCGAGACCCTGCATCCCGGCGAGATCCTCGGCAGCGGCACCGTCGGTGACGGCTGCGGGCTGGAGCACCAGAGGTTCCTCGAGAACGGCGACCTGGTCGAGATCGAGATTCCGCCGATCGGCGTGCTCGCCTGGGTGCCCGCGGACCGGACGGTGTTCACGGGCGACCTGCTGTTCATCGGCGGCACGCCCATCATGTGGGTGGGGCCGGTCGGCAACTGGCTCGCGGCCTGCGACCGGATCCTCGAATTGGATGCACAGAACATCGTGCCCGGCCACGGTCCGATGACCGACGCCGCCGGCGTGCGCCGGGTCCAGGAATACCTGCGCTACGTGGACGCCGAGGCCCGCCGGCGCTTCGACGCCGGCATGACGGCCGAGAATGCGGCGCTCGACATCGCGCTCGGCGAGTTCCGCAACTGGCTGGATCCCGAGCGCATCGCGGTCAACGTGGATTCGCTCTATCGGGAATACCGGGGCCAGACCGCGCCCTCGGACCCGGTGCAGTTGTTTGGACTGATGGCGCGAGTGAGGCAGGAGATGCGCGGGTGAAGCGCCTCTGCCGGTTCCTCGGCATCAGCGCCGCCGTCGGGCTGGCACTCGTGGGCTTGTCGGCATCGTTCGTGTTCGTCGCGACCGAGCCGCTGATCCAGCGCACCTACGTGATGTCATTGCGGCCAATTGCCGTGCCGGCGGACGAGGCATCGATTGCCGAAGGCAGGCGATTGGCGCTGGTTCGTGGTTGCTTCAACGGCTGTCATGGGCCGGGCGTTGCCGGCGCGGAATTCGAGGACGACCCATGGCTCGGCAGGATGGTGGCGCCGGAACTGACCCAAGTCGTCGCGGCGCACAGCGATGAGGAACTGGAGCGGGTGATTCGCCAGGGCGTGCGTCGAAATGGTCTCAGCACCTGGGTCATGCCGTCAAACATGTTCTATCACCTGAGCGACCAGGACCTCGGACACATCATTGCATTCCTGCGATCCCTGCCGCCGGGTGCGGGTCCGGCGACCGAAGTGCGCATCGGTCCGGGCTGGCGGCTCGACCTCCTGCAGGGTCGCTACCTGCCGATGGTGGAGGAAATCCGCAGGGACGCGCCTTGGCTGACCACGCCGCAGATGCAGGGTCCCGACGCCCGCGGCCGCTATCTCGCGCTCACGGTCTGCACGGAATGCCACAGCATGGATCTCGCCGGCGCTCCCGACGGTTCGGCGCCGAACCTGGTGGTCGTGGCCTCGTACATGGAGCCGGATTTCATGCGGCTGATGAGGACCGGCGTGCCGATCGGTGAGCGGGATCTCGGCCTGATGGGCCTGGTCGCGCGGGAACGGTTCTCGCAGCTGAACGACGACGAAGTGCACGATCTCTACCAGTACCTCTCAGCCCGAGCGAGGGAACGCCCATGACCCGCCTGCTGCCGGCACTCCTGTTGGCATTCGCCACGTCGGTTGCGACCGCGGATCCTGCGCCAACGTGTGAATCGCTCGGAAGCCTGCGATGGCTGCTCGGCGACTGGGTCGCGGACGGCAGCAAGACGACCTTTCACGAGTCCTGGACCGAGGTGGCTCCGCACACCTTCGAAGGCGCGGGCATCGAGCGCGCGAAGCCGGATGGCTCGATCAAGGGCGGCGAAGTCCTGCGGCTGGTCGAAATGGCGGGCGCGGTTTTCTACATCTCGAAAGTGACCCACAACGAGCTGCCGGTCGCGTTCCGCCTGAACGAGTGCACGGATGGCCGCTTCGTGTTCGACAACCCGGCGCACGATTTCCCGCGCCGCCTCGAATACGTGCTGGCGCCCGACGGCCGGCTGACGGTCAATGTCAGCGACGGCAGCGAGAAGGGCTTCAGCCTGGATTTTGCGCGGAGCGCATTGCCCGGCGATCCGGCGCCGGTCCTCGCGGCCGAGGATGCGCGATTCACGGCCATGGTCACGGCCGATGCCGGGGGCATGCGGCGCTGGTTCGCGGATGACCTCGTATACGTTCATTCGACCGGGCAGGTGGAAAGCCGCGATCAGCTGATCGAGTCGATCACCAGCGGGCGCACGCACTACGTCGCCGTGACGCCGGTCGAACGTCAGGTCGTGGCGCTTGGCCCGGCCGCGGTCCTGGTACGCGGCCGCGGGCGGTTCCAGGTCGAGGCGGGTGGAGACTTGCTGGACCTTCAGATCCGCTACCTGGCCGTTTACGCGTTTATCGACGGCGCATGGCAACTGCGCGGCTGGCAGTCGCTACGGCTGCCCTGACAAAGAGGTTACCTGTTTCAGGTATTCCGTCATCGTCTCGAAATTCAACGGCTTGCTGATCAGGTAGCCCTGAATTTCGTCGCAACGCAGCAGACGCAGGATCTTCGCCTGCTCCTCGGTCTCAACGCCCTCGGCAACGACCGTCAGCTTCAGCGAGTGAGCAAGTGAAATCATTGTCGACACCAGCGTCATGGCGCCGGGATCGTCCAGCATCCGGGCAATGAACGACCGGTCGATCTTGAGCGTCTCGACCGGCAGTTTCGCCAGGTAGCCCAGCGACGAAAAACCGGTACCGAAATCGTCCAGGGCGATGCCGATGCCCATGCCCCGGATCTCGTCGAGTTTGCGGATATTGCTGTCGACGTCCTCCATTATCAGCGACTCCGTCACTTCGAAATCGATGCCGGGCGCCTTGCCCGCGTCCTTCAGCGCGGCCCGCACGGTGTCCACGAAATCGCGCTTGCGCAACTGTATTGTCGAGACATTGACCGCGACGCGCGGCGGCGCCAGGCCCATCTTGCGCCAGTGGCCGCGCTCCTCCGCCGCCCGGCGCACGACCCAGGCGCCGATCGGCACGATCATCCCGGTTTCCTCCATCAAGGGGATGAACTTGGCCGGCGGGACCATGCCGCGTTCGGGGCTGTTCCAGCGGATCAGGGCTTCGACGCCCACCAGGCGGCGTTTCTCCATGTCCACCTTGGGCTGGTAATGCAGTTCAAATTCCTGCCGTTCCTGTGCTTCGCGCAACGCGTGCTCGAGCATCAGCTTCTCGGTCACGGCGACGCTCATCCGTTGCGTGTAGAACAGGTGCTCGTCTCCGGTCGACTTGGCGCGTTCGAGCGCCGCCTCGGCGTTCTTCAGCAGGGAGGCCGCATCGTTGCCGTCATCCGGATACATGGCGATGCCGGTGGTCGCGCCGAGCCGCATCTGCGTGCCTTGGACCTCGAACGGCTGATTGAAACAGTCCTCCTGCCAGCGCGACGCACTCGCAAGCACCTCCGTCTCATCTGTCACGTCTTCGATCAACGAGGCGATCTGGTCGCCCGCGACCCGCGCGAGATTCGTGCCGGAACCGACGGAGGCGGAAAAGCGCTCGGCAAACTGCTTCAGCACGAGATCGCCGGTGGGCCGGCCGAAGGTGTCGTTGATGTTGCCGAGCCGCTCGGGTGCCATGGAGACCAGCGCCATCCGGCGGCGGTCCGTTGCTGCGCGCGCGACTTGCTGGGCCAGGCGGTCGAGAAAGAGGGTCCGGTTGGCCAGGCCGGTGAGCGCATCGTAGTAGGCCAGATAGTACAGGCGGTCGGATTTCTCGAGATGATCCAGCGCAAAGGAGATGTCGCCGGCCAGTTCGGTCAGGAGACGCAATTCCTCGTCGCTGAAGAAGCCGGCCTCCACGGTGACCAGGACCAGGCAACCGGCCGAATGGCCGGCGACCGACAGCGGCAGTGCGATGATGCCGCGGTAACCGCGCTGCAGCATTTCGTCGCGAAACAGGACGCGGCGCGGGTCCGACGCCATGTCGTTGCAGATCTGCGGCTCCCCCGTACGCAGCGCACTCGCGACGATGCCATCGTCGATCGGCCCGGTACCCATGACCGGCCGCGCGGTTTGGAGCAGATCCGGTTCCTTACCCGCCCATGCTACAGCCCGGATCTCGCGCGACTCGGCGTCCAGCCATCCGATCCATGCGATTGCGAACTGTCCGAACTGGACCGAGATCCGGCATGCTTCGCGAAACAGCTCGTCGCGATCGCGCACGCGGACGATCAGCGTGTTGATGCCGCTCAGGACCGCGTACACGCGGTTCAGGTGCTCGATCCGCGCAGATGCAGCGCGCCGTTCCGTAACGTCTTTTGCCGTGCCGACGAGACGCTTGCCGGCCGCCTGCGGATCGAGCACGGGAAACGTCCGCACGTGAACCCAGCGGATGGAACCGTCGCGGCGCTGAATGCGGTACTCGACCTCGTGCTCGGAGTCGCCGCCCGCGATACGGTCAAATTCCGCGCGCGCAGGCGCGGCATCGTCCGGATGAATCGCCCCCATCAGGACCTCGATACAACTCGACGTCTCCGGGCTCCTCTGACCCCAGATCTGCGAGTAGGCCGGGCTCAGGTAGATCAGCTCGCTGAGATCAGGCGTTGCGATGAAGAATGCGTCCTGAATGTTCTCTGCGAGCTGGCGAAAACGTTCCTCGCTTTCCCGCATCTGACCGGTCGCACGTTCGCGTTCGGTCATCTCCTCGAGCAACAGGCGTGCGCGGTGCTGCAATTCCACGTACATGCTCCCGTTCTCGTAAATCCGGCCGACCTGCGCGCCGAGGATCGCCAGCAACCGCTCGTCGTCGTCGCTGAATTCGTCGGCTCCGACCTTGTCGGCAAGGCAGATCCATCCGTATCCCTTCGTCAGGGAAACGATCGGCACCGCGAGGAAGGACTGTGCGCGCGGGTAACCGGGCGGAAGCCCCGCGTCAATGGTGGCGCCGTCGGTCCGCGACATTCGCCAGGGCCTGCCGCTCGTGATGACGCGTCCCAGTGCGCCGGACTCGAGCACCGGACGCTCCGGCTGCCGGCCTGCAGCTCCGATGCCGCTGAGGGCGAAATGCGATCTGGCGTCGCCATTCTTGTCCCGCGCCATAAGCACCGCATACTTCGCACCGAACAGCTTGCGCGCACTGCTGCAGACCTGCTCCAGCAGGACCTGCGGGTCGCGTTCGGACGCGAGTTGCACCTGCAATTCGGTCAGTGCGGCGAGCTTGGCGTTCGCGGCTTCGAGTTCGCTGGTCTTCAGCCAAAGCTTGTCGGTCAGCAGACGCAGGTGCTCGGTGTCGTACTGCTTCGGAAGCACTTCCGGCGGGCCCCGGGACCCCTCGGCCACGACTTCGTCGATGATCCGCAGGATCACGTCGGGCTCGCATGGCTTGACCAGCACGCGCACCACGTGTCCGCTCTCGGCAAGCCGCAGCGCTTCTTTCTCGTGGTAACTTGCCGTATAGAACACGACCTTCGTGCCCGCCAGTTCGGGATCGCTGCGCAGGCGTCGCACGAACTCGTAGCCGTCCATGGTCGGCATCAGGATGTCCGAGATGACGATCTGGGGCCGGTTGGCTTTGACCGATTCGAGCGCCTCGTGGCCGTCGGCCGCTTCCAGCGGCTCGTGACCGCGATAACGCGCGAGCGTCACCAGCAACTCACGGTTCGCGGCGTCGTCGTCGACGATCAGTACGCGGGCCATCTATGCCGGTCCCGGCAGGTGTCCCGTCTCCAGGAACCGGTTGATCGTCGCGACAAACGTCTCCGGATCGACGGGCTTGGTCAGATACTCGGCAAAGCCCGCTTCGAGCGCGGCGTCGCGGTCGCCGGGCATCGAGTAGGCGGTCACCGCGATGACCGGCACGGCGTTGCGGCGCGCATCTTCGCGGAGCCGGGCAATGACCTCGTAACCGTTCAGATGCGGCATCTGAAGGTCGCAGAGGATCAGTTCGTACTCGCTTTCAAGCGCAGCGCGCAGACCGGCGGCGCCGTCAACCGCGGTGTGCACGTCGTGCCCGGTGGATTCCAGCAGGTACTTGAGAAGTTCGAGGCTTGCCGGGTCATCCTCGATGACGAGTATTCGTGCCTGCATTCTTCAGGACTCCGCGAGCACCAGCGTGAATGTGGTTCCACGGCCGACCTGGCTTTCGCAATGGATGCGGCCGCCCATCTGCTCGGCCAGTTTCCGGCTGAGGTGGAGGCCCAGGCCGGTTCCCGCCTTAACCACACGATCGCGGACACCGAAACGGGTGAACGGGTCAAAGACTTTGCTCAGGTCCTCGGACCGGATGCCCGGGCCTGTATCTTCGACCCGGATCTCGACCTGCCATTCATCCGCCGCGACGCGACGTTCGAGCGCCAGCTTGACGCTGCCCGTATCGGTGAACTTGATGGCATTTTCCGTCAGGTTGATGACGACTTGGCTGAGTGCGCGCCGGTCCGCGCGCAGTACGACCGGATCGGGGGGGAATTCCATTGTGAAACGGAGGTTCTTTTGCTGCGCCTGCGGCATCAGCGCCTCGCCGACTTCCCGCAACACAGCTGCGCAATCGACCGGCTCGAGAACCAAGTCAAGCCGTTCCGCTTCGATCTTGGCGAGATCCAGCAGGTCATTGATCAGGGACAACAGGTGGCGTGCGCTGCCCTGCACCGTGCGAAGCTGTTTTTCCTGGTCGTCGTTCAGCGGGCCGGGCAGACGCATCAACAGTGTGCCTGTGAATCCAATGACCGAGTTCAGCGGCGTCCGCAGCTCGTGGCTCATGCTCGCCAGGAACTGGGTTTTGGCGCGGTTCGCGCTTTCGAGCGCCAGATTCTTGTCGCGCAATTCCTGTTCGATCAGCTTGCGCTGCGTGATGTCCCTGATCGCGCTCGACACCAGCATGCCATCCTCGGTCATCAGCGGGCTGAGGCTGATCTCGACCGGAAACTCGCTGCCGTCCTTGCGCTGTCCGTGGAGCTCCAGTTCGGCACCCATCGGCCGGACGCGCGGGTCGTTGAAGAATTCGATGCGATGCGCCGGGTGCCGGTTCCGGTAGCGATCCGGCAGTAGCGCTTCGATTGGCTGGTCGAGCAACTCGGCCCGTAGATAGCCGAAAAGTTTCTCGGTCTGCGAGTTGACCAGGACAATGTTACCTTGCCCGTTGACGATGACGATCGCATCGGGAGCCGCCTCCAGCAGTCCGCGAAACTTCTCCTGCGCCTGCTTTCGTACGGTGATGTCGCGCACCGCGCTCATCGCGAGCGTCGTGTCTTCGACCTGCAACGGGCTCAGGCCGATCTCGACCGGGAATTCCGAGCCGTCCTTGCGCCGGCCGTAGAGTTCGAGCCCGACGCCCATGGCTCGCGGATGCGGTTGCGAGAAGTAGCCGACGCGATGCCCGAGATGCATTGCGCGGAACCGTTCGGGCAGCAACGACTCGATCGGCGCACCCAGAAGCTCGACGGCCGAGTAACCGAACAGGCGCTGCGAATGCTCGTTCACGTAGACGATGTGGCCGGTCGGATTCACGATCACGACGGCGTCCGGGACGCTTTCGAGCAGGTCGCGGAACTTCGCCTCGACGCGCTGGGCATCGCGTTGCACGCGCAGCCGCGTGACGTCCATCTTGGTCGAGATGATGAGCGGCGCGCCGTCAGCCGGATCGGGGACGGCCTTGCTCGTTATGCAGACGTAGAGCAGCGAGCCGTCCTTGCGGCAGCGAAGCGACTCGAAGGTCACCGTCCCCTCACGGGCAGTCCTGGCCAGGTTGTCGGCTTCTTCCGGCCACCGGTCGGGGGGGACTGTCAGTTCGAAGATCGATTTCCCGACCGCCTCGGATCGGGTGTACCCGAACAGCGTTTCCGAGCCGGTATCCCAGTGCACTACCTCGCCGCCCGGCTTCACGATCAGCACGGCATCCGGCGATTGCTGCTGCGCAAGCGCAGCGTATTTCCCTATCGGCGTCATGGTTACCAACGCCTGTTCCATAATCAGCTTAGTCCCGCGTGCCGTTCAAACAAAGCATTAATCCGGGAGTTGTGGCGCAGGTCCGGCTCGAGGCACGCGGAGGTGAGCGTGACTCAACATGCAGTATTGTTTTTAACGAATTGATTATAAAAGCTATTAACGAGTACCGGAAAGAAGCGCCATTCGGGCGTTGACGCTCATCCCGCTGTCGGAGTCTCATGGTCGCCGCGTCGGATCAGTTCCCGGGGAGGGCGATTCAATGAGCAAAGGCCTGGAACGGAAGAAAGAAGGCAAGAAGAAGGCGTTGCACACGAAGGAAGAGAAGCGCGCGCTGAAGCGCGAGAAAAAGCGGATGAAGGGCCTGATGTAGTTGCTCGCATACGTTTTCTGGCACGTTCCGCGCGCGGGCGTCGCCGCGCGCGATTACGAGGCCGCGCATCGCGAGTTTCACGGAGTGCTGTGGCGGTCGCGGGTTGCCGGACTGCTGGCGCTGCGGGTCTACCGGCTCGATGCCATCCCCTGGCTTCCGGCCAGGCCGGCCGGCTACGAGGACTGGCACCTGCTGGAGGATTCCGCGGCGCTCGACCGGCTGAATGAAGCAGCCGTGAGCCAGGCGCGCCAGTTACCGCACGATCGGATTGCCGCCCTCGCGGCGGATGGCACGGCAGGCCTGTACGGCCTCCGGCAGGGCGCACTGAACGAGCCGACGGTTGCATACTGGCTGTCAAAGCCGTCCGGCACGAGTTATCCGGAATTCAATGCCTCGATGAAGCCATTCATCGACAGAGGCGGCTGCCTGTGGGGGCGACGCATGACGCTCGGACCGACGCCCGAGTTCTGCCTTCACGCCCTGGCCGGTTCAGTGCCGCCGCCGGCGGCGATGGCGATCCGGATGAATACCCTCCTGAAACTTGGACCCGAGTAGTCACTACCAGGAAGTGCTCCATATGCGTGAATCGATCGTCGGGCTGCTATTCGTGCTTGCTTTCGGGTCCGCTGCCGGTGCGGATCCGGTCGAGGAGCAGAACAAGCGCACCGTGTCGCTGATCTATACGGAAATCCTCGGCAAGTGGCGCATCGAGGAAAACGAGCACATCTACTCCGACGAGTACGTGGGCCACGCCGGCGACCAGATCATCGCCGAAGGCGACCTGGTCGCCGTGCTGTGGAGAGGAGAGGGCATCAATACCGGCGAGGGCAACGGCCTGCCGGCCACCGGCAAGCCTTTTCACGTGACGGCCATGACGATGTTCCGGTTGCGCGACGGCAAGATCGTCGAGGAGTGGAATGTCTTCGACAACTACGCCTTCCTGACGCAGCTCGGGCTGCTCGGCAAGCCGTCCGGCTGAGGCGGCTGCGGCCTGATTGCGGCGTCCACTGTGCTGGCATCGTAACCCAGCCGTTCACATGCGGTTCATGGGGGGCTGTGGTACAAGAACGCGGGATGCAGCGGGTCATGAGTTTCTGGAGTCCGGTATGAGCGCCTATGTGATTGCCAATGTCGACATCCGCGATCCGGTTCGCTATGCGGAGTACGTGAAGCTGACGCCAGTGACCGTTGCGCCCTACGGCGGGCGATTCATCGCGCGTGGCGGCAAGTCGGAGTGTCTGGAAGGCGACACGGCGGCCAACCGGGTCGTCATCCTCGAGTTTGATACCTATGAGCAGGCGAAGGCCTGGTACGACTCCGAGGGCTACCGCGCGGCACGGACCGTGCGCCAGAGCGCGTCAGTCGGCAGCCTGATCCTCGTCGACGGCATCAAGACCTGAAGCGGCGCGACCGGACATGAAAACCCGCGGACGCCTCGGACTGGCAGCGATGACCCTGACGGCGATCGCCGCGCCGTCCATGGTTCTCGAGGCGCAGACAGCAACCCGTTACGAAGACATCGCCCCGATCCTGGCGTCCCGTTGCGTCCTGTGCCACGCCGGTGACGGAGCGCCGCTCGGCCTGCGGCTCGACAGTGTCGACGGCCTCCTGAAAGGCAGCGCCAGGAGCCCCGTGGTCAAGGCGGGCGACACCGCCGGCAGCGAATTGATCAAGCGGCTGAAGGGCACGAGCCAACCCCGCATGCCGATGACCGGGCCGCCGTTCCTGACGGACGCCGAGATCGCGCTGTTCGAGTCCTGGGTGAACGGCGGTCTGCAAAAAGGCGAAGCGGCTGCGCCTGCGCCAGGGCAGGCAGCGTTGGCAATGCCGCCGCGCCCGCGGACCGGGGAGGCGGTGGATTACCGCCACGTCGCGCCGATCTTCGCGACCCGCTGCGCCAAGTGCCATACCGAGAATGGACTGGTCGGTCCCGCGCCCGAGGGATTCCTGCTGACCTCGTACGAATCGACTTTGTCCGCGGCGGACCGCCTGCGGGTCGTGCCCGGCAGGCCGAACGCGAGCGAACTGCTGCGGCGGATCCGGGGGCAGGCACAGCCGCGGATGCCGATGGACGGGCCGCCGTACCTGACGGAAGAAGAGATCGGCCTGATCGAGGCCTGGATCGCAGCGGGCGCGCGCAATGCCGAAGGCCAGCGCGCGGAGATACCGTCCGGCGCCAAGGTGCGGCTGCATGGCACGCTGGAAGCGCGCTGGCGGCTCGAATCGTTGAACCTCGACGTCGGCGGGAATACGCGAATCGACAAGTCCCCGGACGCGGGTGACTACGTCGAGGTGCGCGGGCGCCTGGACCAGAATGGCGACGTCATCGTCGAGCGGGTCCGGACGCGCTAGACGCAGATCTTGCGGCGCCGGAGCGAACTTCCTGGTTCCCGGATGTCCTATGCAACAGGGCGGAATCACGGGCCATCAACAATGACGAAACGACCCGGAATCGGAATGCTGACCGGTCTGGCTGGCGTGCTCCTGTGGAGCGGCCCGGTTTGGTCCAGCCACGACGACTCGATCGGCGCGCGCTACGTAGACGCGCAGGGCCTCAATGCCGCGGACTGCCGCGAGCATCACGACCCCTGTCGCAGCATCCAGTACGCGCTCAGCCAGGCCGAGCCTGGCAATACGGTCAAGGTTGCTGCCGGCATCTATGACATGAGCGGCGTCGAGCCGGAGACCTTCCTGTTCGGGGTGATCCACGCGCAGGGCGGTTACGAGCCGGGCGGGCATTTCGATCTCCAGGATCCGTCGGCGTACCCGACGATCCTCGTCGGTGTCGATCCGCGCTATCGCCAGGCGGCATTGCGGTTCGGGTTCAAGTGGGCGCCTGACCTGGGTTCGGCCTTGCTTGGCGCCGTGGACGACAGCCCGGCCCCGGCGCTGCAGGCGACGGCGTTCGTGCCGGCGAATTGCGTTCAAGGCACGGCCGGCCAGTTTCCCTGCCGCAACGTGGACTTCCAGGCGCAGATTCCGCTCGCCCAGTTTTCCAGCCGGCCCACCTCGGCGGCCAATGTCTGGGGTTTCGTCGACCTGAACGACAACCGCGAATATGCGGTCATCGGCCTCAGCAACGGCACGGCGATCGTGGAAGTCACGGATCCGGCGAACCCACGGGAGGTTGCGACCATCACGGGCCGGAGCTCGTCCTGGCGCGAGGTCAAGGTCTACCAGGAGTTCCACGTCCCGACGAACCGCTTCCGCGCATTCGCCTATGTCACGACCGAGGCGGCAGGCGGCGGCGTGCAGGTCATCAATCTGGGCGGCCTGCCGAACACAGTGACGCTCGCGACGACATTGACCGACACCAGCAGCCAGCATACCGACTACGTCTCCAATATCGATTACGCGACCAACATGGCGCTGCCGGGCGCACAGGCCTTCCTGTGGCTGGCCGGAAGCAACGTCGGCAATGGCTCGTGGCGCGTCTACAGCCTTGCCAACGCCGCGCAGCCGCAGTTCATCCGCCAGGCGCCGGCCGGCACGCAGTACGTGCACGACGCGACCAGCTTGCTGATCACCGACCAGCGCACGACGCAGTGCGCGCTCGGCCACAATCCCTGCGAGGTCTACGTGGACTTCAACGAGACCACCGTGGATCTGTGGGACGTCACGGACAAGGCACAGCCGGTAATGCTGTCGTCGACCCCGTACGCGGATTCGAATTACACGCACTCCGGCTGGCCGAGTGCCGACCAGCGGCACATCTTCGTGCACGACGAACTCGAAGAGATTCGTCTCGGCCGCTTCACGCAGATCTACACGATGAACGTGGACAGCCTGATCAATCCGTTCATCGTCGCAAGCTACCAGGGCCCGGATACGACCACCGATCACAACGGCTACACGAAGGGCAGTCTGTTGTACGTGTCGCATTATCGCCGCGGGCTCGTGATCTTCGATGCTTCGACGCCTTCGCAGCTGCGCGAGATCGGCCACTTCGACACGTTCCTGTCGCCGTCCGCCAACACGGCGGGCTTCGACGGCGCCTGGGGCGTCTATCCGTTCCTCCCGTCGGGTACGATCCTCGTCAGCGACATCAGCAACGGCCTGTTCATCCTGCGCGACCGGGCGGCCGGGCTCTCACAGAGCGCGGGCCAGGTGGGCTTCGTTGGCACGACCGCAACGGCGAACGAGAACGCCGGCACCGCCAGGATCACCCTGCGGCGCAATGCCGGGTTCGCTGGCGCGGTCAGCATCGACTACGCGACCAGCGACGGCACGGCGACCACTGGCGCCGACTACACGGCGGCCAGCGGCACGCTGAACTGGGCCGCGGGCGATCTCGGTGAAAGGACCATCAACGTGGCGCTGGTCAACGACACGGCCACCGAACCGAACGAAACCTTCCGCATCACGCTGTCGAACACCACGGGCGGAGTCGCGATCGAGGGTTCATCCACGATCGACGTGACGATCAGCAATGACGATGCCGTAATTCCGCCGGGACCGGGAAATGGCGGGGGAGGCGGCGGTGGCGCCGCAGATTTCTGGCTGTTGATGCTCGCGGGGCTGCCGTTGCTCGGCGTTCGCCGCCGCAGGCCGGCGTGATCAACGCAGCGGGGAATTAGCCTTCGAACGGGCGAGCCAGGCCTGGATCGGCTGGCGCAGCGCAACGGCCTGGCGGATCTCGAGCATCAGGGGTCCGCAGCGGCCGGCGTACTTGTCGACGATCTCACTCGGGACTTCGTGCCCGAAAGCGGTCTGGTAGGCGCGAAGCGCAGCGGCCAGATCGGCTGAAACGGGGGCGCCGATGGTCACGTGTCGGTACTCATATGTTCCTTTATACGCGCTATTCCGGCCTACGGTGCCGGAATCGTGCGCCGTGCCGACAGGTACAGACCTGCAGCCGTGCCGACGATGGCGCCTACCAGGTGTGCCTGCGGCACGATGGGCGCTCCGAGCCACGCGTGGAACGGAAAACTGGCGTCCCAGGGCTGTTCCAGAAGCACCTTGAGCAAGCCGCCGACGAGCGCTGTCATCGGCAGCCATCGCGCGCGCCCTCGCGATCCGCGGACCCAGACGACGCAGCCGGCGAAGTAGAGCGCGTGCAGGGCGCCCGACAGGCCCCGATACCATCCGAGTTCCAGCATCGCGGCCCAGAACACGAGTGAGATCAGAACCGGGGCGCCGACCAGGATGGCCCACAGCTCTCCAACACGCAGCCGATCGGCAAACAGCCTGCCCAGTAACAACAGCGCCACGCCGTTCAGCATCGCGTGCAGCAGCGACAGATGTGCGAAGTGCCCGGTCACCAGGCGCCAGGGCTCGGCGAGGAGCAGGTGACGGCGGTACTCGAGCGCCGGTCCCAGGCCCAGGAATTCGACGGCCAGGATGATCAGCACCACGAGCGGCAGGCCGATGGCGGACGTGAGGCGCATGCGGGGCCCTTTGCGCTAGGCTGTACGCATTATGGAGGCAAATCCGTTCGTCCAGCTCGGCATCTCGATGCTGCTGGGCTTGCTGGTCGGGCTTCAACGCCAGCGAACCGAGGCTTCCGTCGGCGGCATCCGCACGTTCCCCCTGATTGCGGCGTTCGGAACGCTTTGCGGCCTGCTCGCCATCGAGCACGGCGGGTGGGTCATTGCCGCCGGCCTGATCGCGCTCGCGGCGCTGCTGGTCGTCAGTAACTTCATGCTGGCGAAAGGCGGCGACATCGATGCCGGCCAGACCACCGAGGTCGCGGCCCTGTTGCTGTACGGCATCGGCGCGTATGTCGTATTTGGCACGCTTGCCGTGGCGGTCGCCCTCGGCGGTGCGATCGCGGTGTTGCTGCACTACAAGGACATGCTGCACGCGTTCGCGGCCCGAATCGGCGAACGCGACGTCACCGCGATCATGCAGTTCGTGCTGATCACGCTCGTGATCCTGCCGGTGCTGCCGAACCAGACCTACGGCCCCTATGCGGTCCTCAATCCGTTCCAGGTCTGGCTCATGGTCGTGCTGATCGTCGGCATCAGCCTGATCGGTTACATCGCCCACAAACTGTTTGGCGCAAGGGAAGGCGCCGTGCTCGGCGGCCTGATCGGCGGGCTGGTGTCGAGCACCGCTACGGCCGTGAGCTTTGCGCGCCGCACGACCACCGCGCCCAAGGGCTCCGGGCTAGCCGCGCTGGTGATCATGATCGCCTCGGGCAGCGTGTTTGCGCGCGTGATTGCGGAGATCGGAGTCGTGGCGCCCGGTCATTTCCGCCAGATCGTGCCGCCGCTGGCTGCAATGCTCGCGGTGAGCGCCGTCATCGCGACTGCGCTCTACCTGCACACCCGCGATCATCACGCGGCCATGCCGGAGCAGGGGAATCCCGCGGACCTTCGCACGGCGATGATCTTCGGCGGCATGTACGCATTGATCGTCTTTGCAGTGGCTGCGACCAAGGCCGAGTTTGGCGACCAGGGCCTCTATGTGGTCGCCGTGCTGTCAGGGTTGACGGACATGGATGCGATCACGTTGTCCACGTCGCAACTGGTCAATCAGGGAAGGCTGGAAACCGGGACGGCGTGGCGCATGATCCTGGTGGCCTCGCTGGCGAATCTCGGATTCAAGGGCGTGCTGGTGGCAATGCTCGGCAGCCGCGAATTGTCGCGGCATATCGCAGTCGCATTCGGCGCGGCGATCGTGGCCGGGGGCGCTTTCCTCTGGTTCTGGCCTGCGTAAATGAACGACTGCACGATCGTCGGCGCCAGTTTCGCTGGCCTTGCCTGCGCAACGGCGTTGGCACGCGCTGGCATGCGTGTCTCGGTGCTCGAGAAGCGCGCCGATGTTGGCGAGAAGCTGCATACGACCGGCATCATCGTCAAGGACGCGATCGATCAGCTGACCCTGCTCGACGGCTTGCCGGAAGCGCTGGTGCATCGGGTGACAGCCGTGCGGCTGTATGCGCCGAATCTCGACTTCGTGGATTTACGGGCGCCGGGCTACTACTTCCTTGCGACCGACACGCCGCAAGTGATGCGTTGGCTCGCGGAGCGCGCACAACAGGCTGGCGCGCGTATTGATTGTCGCGCGGTCTTCCGGGGGGCAGATCGGACCGCAGCCGGCTTCGACCTCGGCGAGCTCGGCACGACCCGCTTCCTGGTCGGCGCCGACGGGCCGAACTCGATTGTCGCGAAGACTTTTGGACTGGGGCAGAGCAGCCAGTTCCTGTTCGGCGTGGAATATGAATACCGCGGCCGCGCGATGCCGGACGATGACAAGCTGCATTGCTTCGTCGATCGGCGCATTGCGCCGGGCTATATCGGCTGGATTGTCGCGGGGCCGACCGGCCTCCAGGTCGGACTCGCTTACCGGCTCCGCGGCCGGCGGCCGCCGGCTTCGGAAGCGCTGCAGCGGTTCCTGCAGAAGATTGCCCCGATCATCGAACTGCGCAACGTCCGGGCAGACTCCGTCCGCGCGGGCAAGATACCTTGCGGCGGGACCGTGGCGCCGGTCGCGGCGCGGCGAGTGCTGCTCGTTGGAGACGCAGCCGGGATGGTCTCACCAGTGACTGCTGGCGGCATCCACACGGCGTTGAAGCACGGGCTTGCCTCGGGCCACGCAATCTCGGATTACCTGAACGGCCGGCGCGAGGATCCTTCCAGCTGGTTCGTGCAGTCGTATCCGAAATTCCGGGCGAAGAGGGCGCTGCGATTCTTGTTTGATCGATTCCAGAGTGATGTGCTGTTCAACCTGTGCCTGCGCACGAAATTCCTGCGCACGGCGGCGGGCCTCGTCTACTTCCACCACAAAGGCGTCTTCGATCCGGAGCCGCGCGTTCAGGTGACGGGCCGCTTCGAGGAAAAGCAGAGGGCGAGATGAAAGGAAGTTGTCTGTGCGGCGCCGTCGGCTTCGAGATCGACAGCCCGTACCCCAAGCTGTACCAGTGCCATTGCTCGCTGTGCCGCAAGCAGGGCGGCTCCGTATCCAACACCGGCCTCATCGTCGCGGCGGACAAGTTCCGCTGGGTCACTGGCGAGCCGCTGATCAGCACCTGGATCCGGGAGACGGGCTTTCGCTCTTATTTCTGTTCGCGATGCGGCGCACCGGTGCCGAATCCGCTGCGCGACACGGGCTACATCTGGGTCCCGAGCGGACTGATCGATGGCGATGAGCCGCTCGAGATCGCAGCGCAGCTGTATATTGACTCGAAGGCGCCCTGGGACCCGCTGCCGTCCGGCGGGCTGCATTTCGAGACCGCGCCCGGCCTGACCGAATTGATTGCCCTGCTGCATTCAAGGAGTACGTGATGAACGCATTGGCATCCGAGGTGATGGGTGCGCCGCAGTCGCTGCACCGCGGCGAAAACGAGCTGCCGTTCGTGCCTTACCAGGAAGGCGTCCTGTTTCAGCTCCTGCAGGTGAACGCCGAGGCCGGCCTGTGGGTCATCCGCGTCCGGTTCGAGCCCGGGGTGACGATCCAGAAGCACCGGCACACCGGCGAGGTCTTCGCATTCACCCTGAGCGGCTCCTGGCGCTACCTGGAGTATCCGGACATCAACGTCGCGGGTTCCTACCTGTTCGAGCCGGCGGGTGCGATTCACACGCTGCACGTGCCGGCAACGAACAAGGAGATCACAGACGTGTGGTTCGCCATCCGCGGCGCGAATCTCAACCTCGATGCGAACGGAAATGTGGAAGCGGTGATCGATGCCGCGACCGTTCTGGAAATCTATCGCGGTCAATGCAAGTCGCTCGGACTCGCGCCGCCGAGAGTCATCGGCGCGTAGGACAGATCCGTGGTCGCGGGTGGTTTAGTCAGCTAACCCACTACCCAGGCCAGAACGCTGCATAGTCTGCAGGATGCGCAATCCTGCGGCTATTGCGGCAATTACGGATGCCAGCAGACATTCCGTGCGCTACGGTCCTCTTGATTCACCAGGAGAGGAAAATGGAATCAAGAGCCGCGGCATCCGCATCGTTGAAGGCAACCCGGTCTGGTTTGTTGGCGGCGGTCGTGTTGACGGCAGCCATGCAGCCGTCATTCGCACAGGAACCAAC
Organism: Steroidobacteraceae bacterium; assembly: GCA_050179155.1. GTDB lineage: Bacteria > Pseudomonadota > Gammaproteobacteria > Steroidobacterales > Steroidobacteraceae > SCUD01. Next base: position 35,014 of record JBFXFJ010000011.1, on the reverse strand, counting down.
CTATGCGGCACCCGAGGTGCTTGCCGACGGTTCCGGGGCAAGATCCGCCCGTTTCGACAACCTGCATCACGTACGCTACATCGAGATCTTCCTCGCGGCCCGCGAGGCGAACACAGGCAACCTGGTCGCGGCCTGCTACAACACGACCTTCAATGCCATAGGCATTCCCGCTTCCAGGGACACCGCGCCCCAGGCTTTGGTCGAGAGCCTTGACCTCAACAGGATACGCGACGACTTCGGCGTACTGGGCGCGTCATTGAACGGCCCGAAACTCTGGATGGTCGACTGGATCGAAATCGACGTCGGAGTCGTCAGGGACTTCTACGGCATCGAGGCCCCGTGGGTTGCCCAGCTGAACATGGAAGGAAATGCGGGCGTGAGCGAAAGCACGCCTTACAAGCCCACGTCGATCGCGCGCAAGAGCGCCGTTGGCTGGAACAAGGGCACCACGGTCCTGCTACTCGACGATGCCGATGGCAATACCTGGATCATGAAAGGCTTCCAGCAGGGCATCAAACCCCAGCATACCTACGACCAATTCGTCGCCGCCGGGGCGAGCAACTTCACGCAGCTCCCAGCGGGCTGGAAGTTCCGGATGAAGGTGCTCGACAAGGATTTGGTCGAAGTGCCTACAACCGGTGTTGCCATGATCATGCCGGACGAGTTCTTCAACGTGTATGACAAGACCGGGCCGGGCATGAGCAACTACAAGCCTTGATCCACGATCGGGCAAGGCTGCATTGCTGTCGGCGGTAGATAATCTATAAGAAGAGCAACGCACTTATAGCCAAGCCCATCGACAGACACTTCATGAAAACAAGCACTTACAGCGACAACGCGCTGCTGACGCAAATTAGTGACTGCTTACAAAGGATTGGTCGTCTCGATTTCGACGCACCAACGATTCGCTCCTTGTACACGCTGTTACGTCAGCAGGCTCCCCCAAAAAGCATTACGCGAGACATCGCGGACTTCTTTGCCCATCCAGAGCGCGATAAAGGACCGATCCACGGCTCCGCTCGCAAGCTAGTTACAGATCTAACAACGGCATACGTTACCAAGACAACAAGTTTTACTGTTTCGCCAATTCCACATTCCCAAATTATCACTGACTTGAATTCAGTCATCGACGCTGTAGGGCTTGTGCCAATTGCTGAAACCCTTTCCGCCCACGTTTCGCTGATTCTGCTAACGTCCCTGCAAGGGTCCACTCTCAAGATTGGATCTCAGCGAATGCCAGTTGCTTTATACGTCCTGGACGCTAGCGAAATTGCACTGGCGTTTAGCGCTCAATTAAACGACATGACATTCGTATTCCCCTTGATTACGATGCCAAATCCCTTTGGCATGCCTCAATTCATGCCAGATACGCGCCACGCGGGTTGGTCTCACCTTGGCATCTCCTTCAAGGGAGGCAAACTCGACCATCACCAAACCCATGCGCCACTAATAATCGACATGCGGCCAGCGAAACAGAATGCTAAGAAGAAAGCGGACAAACCTCGCAACAAGAAATAGCGAGGCCAAAATAGAACCATTGCGACCGCCGTCCCACTAGCGCGCGAATTCAATCCTTCCGGTCTTAGTCCGTACCTGTCGCAACGACGCGTCTCCCTTCCAGCGGATTGAAGAACGGATCCCAAATCCAACGCGGTGCCGGTGTTTGCGGCTTTCTGGCCATAAGTGGTTCCGGAGCCTGCAGAATCTTCAGTCGCTCAAAAAATGAGCCTCAACTTCCAGACGCGCGTGCGTCATCGCGATCATGTAGACAAGCTCATAAGCTTCGATTTGCGCCGGAGTGAAGCCAAGTCTTCCGTTGGGTATCAGCTTCCCCTTGCTACAGGTATGACCCTTGAATTCCGGCGTGAGCCCTCTTCCGTCGGCACACAGCTGGAAAAGTGCTACCGCAGTAGGGGAGGGCTTGCGCATGCCCTTCTTCAACAACTGCGCGGTCTGCAGGGTGACTCGGCACCACTCTGCAATGAGCGCTGCCGAATAGCCGTAGAAAACAGAACGATTCAGGCGGGAGCGAGCACGCGGCATGGTTCAGTCTCAGAGAATGTGCGTAGCTGTGCTGGAACCATACCGCCGCCGCAGTGGACCCCCTGCGAGAGTCAAGTCTCACCTGCGGTCGGCTCGAGGTGTACGATTCGCGTGCCGTTCGGTGGGCCCTAAACCAAACTGAACGGTCAATGAGCCCGGGGCGTTAGCGTGCTCGCGGGCTCAATCTCTCCCTAGGCTGCTTTGTGTTCTAGTCGGCTACACCGCACTCATCCGTGCCATATATACCAGCAGGCACAATGTATACAAGGTCGCTGCCTATGGTGGCGTAACATATTGATTAATAATGCAGTCATGGCGCTGCAAATCTATATCACAACCTCGGAATACGAAATTGACGTCCCGGAAGATAGAGAGCATTATTTACACCGCGACTAGGGATGGAGACGCGTTGCGCCTCCTTTGGAACCTTCGGGTTTCACCCTAGACGCTTTTTTTTGCCCGGACCAAACAACGATAGACTTCCGCCAGGTCGTCATCGGCAAGGCCTTTGGTCAGCAATGTACATCCTTTATTTAGACGAATCAGGCGTCCCCGAAATTGCAGCGGGTACAAGCCATTTTGTATTGCTCGGTCTTGCGGTCCGCATGGATCAATGGAAGACCATCGATGCCAATATTGAGCGCCAGAAAGCTGCATTTGAGCTCGCAGGTGCGGAACTTCATGCCGCATGGATGGCAAGGCGCTATTCGGAACAAGAACGCGTCGCAAATTTCGCCAATCTAAATCGTGCGGACAGAAGGGCAGCTGCAGAACGGGAAATTCGAAACCGTTCCGGCGTTTTGGGCGTCCGTGGTAATCGAGCAAAGATTCGGAATTACCGCGTCGAAACTAAGAAAATAGCTCCATACCTCCACCTGACGCGTGACGAGCGATTGGCATGCCTAAACGCTGTTGGTGCTGAAATCGCCGGCTGGCCGCAGATCAGAATTTTCGCTGATGCCATTAACAAGGCAGATTTCACGCCCGCGCGATTCGCATCGCCCTACGAACTTGCCTTCGAACAAGTTGTAACACGATTTCAAACATTTCTTGCGAAACAAAGTGCCCTTGGCTTGATCGTGAGCGATAACAATGACACCGCGGCCCCACGGCTTACGGCGCTGTCCCGTGAATTCCATAAAGACGGCACACTCTACCGAGACATTCTCAACATCATAGAAACGCCGCTTTTCGTAGATAGTGCCTTGACAAGCATGATCCAAATCGCCGACATCTGCTCCTACGCACTGCGAAGACTTCTGGAAAATTCCGAGCAAGAACTATGGGGGGTCGTGGAATCGAGGGCGGATCGAGTAGGCGAGACAATGGTTGGAGTGCGCCATTACACCGGTAAGCGTCCATGCGGATGTGCAATATGCGTAGCTCATGGTCGTCGTGCGCCAGGTCCGCCAGCGCCAGCACCAGCACCAGCGCCAGCGCCCGCCAGTTGAGGGTCTACTTCTCTACGATTCCTAGGAAGTGTTAACCACGTCGCTTGTCGTCTTGGTCAGTGCACTAGCTATCAAAGACCGCCACATCGGCGACTGTCGTCGCTGGTGCGCGAACGCCTTCCAATCTGACCCGCGCATGTGGAAGATATGGCCTGTGTCACTTGTTGCTAGTTCGACAAGCCCGGGGAGGAGGGGCGACGGCGGGCTTGCGCCCGCCTCGCGCCGTCCGGGCGCTCGGAGGCCCGGCATCCTTGCCGGGCACTCCGAGTGCCGCCGGCCGGCGTCCATGCCAACTGGAAGTTATGCCGTGGCCGTTCCACGCGGCGCTAGTTCGGCGAGTTCGTACTGTTGATCCAAGTCCCACCGCCAATAGCGATGGGTTCGACATAGAATCTGCGTACCGTTCGGTGAGCCCTAAACCGAACTGAACGGTGATGAGCCCGGAGCGTTTGCGCGCTCGCGGCTCACTCTTTCCCTGGGCTGCTCAGTGTTCTAGTTACCTATACCGCACCCATCGGGCTTGATACTGCGAAGTTCGCATAATGTATATTATGGTAAATAATGTATATTGGAGGATGTGCATTCCACGCGAATTCGGCCATGCCAGCAGACTCCTCCCCTGACGGCTCCTGACGGATTCCGGGGCTGGTGCGTCGGATCGGAGCTACGGTTTCAGATGCGTCGCCAGGAACGATTCCATCGCGCTGAGTAGTGTCAGGCGCGACTGACCACTCGACAGCCAGTGGTCCTCTCCAGGCAGCTCGACCAGCTGGACGCGCGGTTGGCCGCCCAGCAATCGCGCGAAGTCGGCGGACTGGCTGAACGGCACGACCGTGTCGTTGACGGCATGTACCAGGAGGATCGGCGCGCGGATCGTGTCGATCGATCTCGCGGGCGAGAATTTCGCGAGATCCTCGTCGCTGGGATCGCCGATCAGGTCTTTCCAGGCACGGAACGAGTTGGAATCGTCGCCGGATTTCTTGCGGATGAAGCCGGCCATATTCGGAATGTCGGCGATGCCGTTGATGCTCGCAGCACAGCGGTAGAGTTCCGGCGTGAACGCGGCGCCGGCCAGCGCCGCATACCCGCCATAGCTCGCGCCGACGATGCACACGCGCTTCGGGTCGGCGATGCCCTTGTCCACCAGGAATCGCACGCCCTCGGAAATATCGTCCTGCATCCCCCGCCCCCACTGCCGGTGTCCGGCGCGGTACAGGTCAGCGCCGAATCCGGCGGAGCCGCGGAACTGCGGCTGCAGCACAGCATAGCCGCGGGTCGCGAGAAACTGCGTCCACCAGTCGAATTCGGCATGGTCGCGGGCATAGGGCCCGCCATGCGGGAACACGATGAGTGGCAACTGTTTCGCATCCTTGCCGGGAGGCAAAGTCAGGTAGGCCGGAATGTCGTACCCGTCGCGGGACTTGTAGCTGGTGAACTCCACGGCGCCCAGCGCCGCATCGGCAAGCGCCGGATATGCTTCACCGATGATGTCGGCCGACCCTTTTGCGAAGTCGACCAGGTAGTAAACCGGGGGACTCGAGGCATTCTCGACCCGGGCGACGATGCGCTTGTAGTCCTCGGACCGGTCGAATACGACGGCCCCGTGTCCTGGAAATGCCTTCGCGACCGCCTTCTGCATCGCCGCGAGCTTCGGGTCGATCCAGTGAATCGTCGCATCGGGACCGCCGATGCCGAAGCCGGTCGGCACGCCCGTAAAGCGGTCGGTGATGATGGAGGTGACGTCGTGCTCGGGATGCTCGTACAGGATGCTGAGATTCCCGCCCGACAACGGCAGGCTCCAGACCTTGAACTTGTCGGAGCCACGCGCGCTGCCCGCGAGCAGCGACTGCCCATCCGCGCTCAGCCCGATGAGATTGAATTCATAGTCGATGTCGGCCGCGAAGATGCTCTTCCAGCTTTTGCCTTCCTTGACGAGGATCGAGTAATTGCGGGTCTCCGGATTCCAGTCGCTACGCGCGACCGCATGACCGGCGCCATCCAGAATCCAGGTATTCGTGTATGGCGAACCGGATTCGATCATCCGGCCCTTGCCGGTCCCGGTATCGACTTCGTACAGAGACAGCTGATAACCGCTGTCCCTGCGACCGCCCGCGAGTCGGGAACCGATCTCCTGCCGGAACGCGGTACCGGAAAAACTCCACGTCGACATCACCACCGTGCCAGGCTTTTCGGTGTGAAGTTTTTCGAGGTTCGCGCCAGTGACAAATTCCCGGTCCGGGTGCTCCATCAGCAGCGATCGCGCCTCGCCGCCCTCTTCCTCGACGTTAACGGCGAGATAGCGCTCGAATTCGTAGCGTTTCTCCGCAACGGTGGTCGCTTCCGAGGTCAGCGATCGGCTGACGCTCATGATCAGCGTCCTGTTGTCCGCCCAGTCGAGGTCCCGGATCCGGGCATTGCTGGGCCGCAGCCGCTTCAGGTCCTTGCCCGTGGCCAGATCGAACACGACGACGAGCGGCGTTCCGCCGGGATCATTGGCCCAGGCGACGCGCTGGCCATCCGGCGAGAGGCGCACGAAGGACATTTCGGGCAATGCCGCAAAAGCGGCGGCCGGTGGCGGCTGCTGGGCGACGGAATCGACGGAAAATGCCACGGCGCACGCGAGCACCCAGCGAGCAAAGGTCCTTTTCATGTGGTCCTCCCTACCCTCTCGCAAGATATTCCTGCGCCAGCCGCTCGAGGTGCAGCCGGCCCTCGGCCTGCAGGAACGGCGCGACCAGCATCAGCACCTGGTAGACGCCACGCGCCATGCCCGCACCCGCTGTGTCCTGGCGCGGGTGACGCGCCGATTCAAACGACAGCCAGTACAACGCGACGACCGCGATGTTGGCGCTCAACGCATCGATTTCGGCGCCGGTGGCAGTCATCAGGTTGCGCTCGACGAGGCCGAGGCAGATGCCGCGCGCGGCCTGCACGGCCCGCTCGAACACGGTCGCCAGCCGCAGCCCCGCGCGCCGGTCGCGGGCCATGATCCCGGAGAGATCGCGGAACAGGAAGCGGTAGCGCCACAGCGCCTCGAGGATCAGGTGCAGCAGGAACCAGACGTCCTCGACGTTGTCGGCGCGCCAGCCGGCTGGCGGCAGGAGAGCATCCAGTTCTGAAACGAACTGCTCGAGCAGCGCGGCGGACAGCTCGTCCTTCTTGCGGAAATGATAGTGGAGGTTGCCCGCGCTGATGCCGAGTTCGGTCGCGATCAGCGAGGTCGAGACATTCGGTTCGCCCAGCGCGTTATAGAGCCCGAGCGTGACGTCGAGTATGCGTTGGCGGGTGCGCCGGCCGGGCGTGGACTTGGGGGCGTTGGGCATGACGCTGGTGTACGACGGGTGACCCCATCGTACACCAGCGGCTCGGGCCTACTCAGGCAGCGCGGCGGGAGCTGCGGCGCGTGGCCTTCTTCGGGCTGCGGACCTTCACCTTGGCCGACAGCGCGTCGACGCGGCGCGACAGCGCATTCACGTCCTTGGCGGTCGGCAGGCCGATCCGGTGGATCACGCGGTTCATGCCCTGCTGCAGCGCCTGCTCGAGCGTCGAAATCTGCTCGTCGGCGGCGCCGGCCAGGTTCTCGACCACGTTGTCCATGGTATTGCGGCTGCGGGCATTCAGCTTCTGGTTGAGCTTCTGGCTCTGGTCCAGCGCGATGCCGAACACCTTGCCGGCCTCATGGCGCGTGGTTTCGAACGCGGTGCGGTGCGCATGCCAGATCGTCCGGGCGGACCGGCGGGCGGCCTTGCCGAGATCGGTGTGGGCAACCGTGCCGAGGAATTCGTTGATGTTCTGGATCATTTGCGGGCTCCTTGCGGGATATGGGCTCATCTGATGCCGCAAGTATCCGCATCGGGCCTAGGGAGTGCACCCTAGCTTTACAGCGCGTCGAACCAGCTCCGGATGGCCGATCGCTGCGCAGGCTCCGGCACCGCCCCGGTGGCCGCCGCGAGATTCTCCGCCGCGTGGCGCGGATTCCGGGTGCCGGTCAGCACGACGGTCACGGCCGGGTCCGCCAGCACCCACTTGATGAAGAGTTGGGCGGCGCTCCGGCAGCCGAGTTCGGCAGCGACCGGCGGCAATGCGTGGCCCGCCGCGCGATCGATCATCGAACCCTTGGTAAGCGGGCGGTTGACCAGCACGGCGACGCCCAGCTCGCGGGCAACCGGCAGCAGCCGGTCTCCCGCCTCGGGTTCCGCAAGCGAGTAGTTGATCTGCAGGAAGTCGGGGCGCTCGCGCCGGATCACGCGCTCGAGTTCGGCATGCGCGCTCGCGAGGTAATGCGTGACGCCGACATAGCGGACCGTCCCCGCCGCCTGTGCTTCGCGCAGCGTGGCGAGCTGGGTGTCGAGATCCTGCAGGTTGTGCACCTGCACGAGATCGAGCGTCTTCGCGCGCATCAGCCGGTGCGAATCGGCGAGTTGCGCCTTGCCGGCGGCGCGGCCCGTGGTCCAGGCCTTGGTCGCCAGGAAAGGCTTCGTCGCCGGGCGCAGCGCCGCCAGGATGTCGCCGACCCGTTCCTCGGCGCGTCCGTACATTGGCGAGCTGTCGACCACGGTGCCGCCCGATTCGAGGAAGCTGCGGACGGCGGCAGTGGCGGCGTCGTAATCCGCACCGCTTGCCGGGACGTCGAGCACCTGCCAGGTGCCGAGGCCCAGCGCAGGAAGCATTTCGCCCGTGCGTGGAATCGCGCGCTGCATCGGCTCAGCCGCCCAGGCAGGCGCCGGTGCCGCGGCCAGGGCGCCAATCAATGCCAGGGCATCGCGTCTGGTCACGCGGGACATGGCGCATTGGACCGGGGTCCCGTCAGGAAGTGCCCGCGCGGCGGCGCTCGAAGGACCGGCCGAGCCCCCAGGAGATCGCGGCAGACACGACCATGCCGGCGCCGCACAGCAGGGAGAAGCCGAACAGGCCGATGCCAATGGACTGCAGGCCCACGTGCAGCCAGACGCCGACCAGATCGCTGCCGCGCTGCATGACCGTGTCGATGAAGTTCTTGGCCTTGTACTTGGTCTCGGCGTCCACGATCGTGAACAGCACCTCGCGGCTCGGCTTGGCGATGCCGAACTCCCCTGCCCTGCGGATCACCTGTCCGGCGCCCAGCACCAGCAGGATCGGCATGGCGGCCACGAGGGCGAACGACAACGCGGCGAACGAGAGCAGTGCCACGATCGGCATGGAGACGAGCGCGCCCGACAGGTTGATGGTCCGGATCAGCCAGGCCACGACGAAACCCTGGAACACCCACGCCAGGATGTTCACTGCCGTGTCGAGCCGGGCAAAGAACTGGGTGCGGCTCTCGAGGTCCGGGTAAGTGTCGCCGACGAGTTGCAGCAACTCCTGGTACATGAAGACGCCCGCCATCGAGCCGATGCCGATGATGGCAAAGATGCCGAGCAGGTAGGGCGAACGCGCTACCAGCATCATGCCGGCCATCATCCGGCCGCCGATGCGCGCCTCGGGATCCTCCGGGGGCAGCACGAAGTGGCCATGGCGTGCCTCCGCCCAGCGCGCGAGGCCGCGGATGCAAGGCAGCGTGCCGAGCAGCAACAGCATGGCGAGAAACACGACCCCGTCCACGCCGACCGTCGGCACGAGCCACTGCATCAGCGAGGGTCCGACGATGGCGCCAGTGCCGCCGCCGGCGAAAATCGGACCGAACAGGCGCTTGGCCTCTTCGTCCCTGAACACGTCCGCCATGAAGCTCCAGAAAACGGAGACCACGAACATGTTGAACACGGACAGCCACACGAAGAACGAGGCCGCCAGCCAGAAGGAGTCCGGCATCGCCTTGAACAGCAGGTAGTAGACCAGCAGGTTGGAAGCGAAGAATCCGTAGACGATTGGCAACAGGAGTTGCTTGCGCACGCGCGACACGAGCATGCCGTAGAACGGCGTCAGCACCAGCATCGAGATAAACGTGCCGATGTAGAGCCAGCGCTGGTTCTCGACGCCGGCGCTGATCGCCATCGCATCGCGCAGTGGCCGCAGCAGGTAGTACGCGCACAGCAGCATGAAGAAGAAGCTGAACGCGAGCCCGACGGCGCGCTCCTCGCCGGGCTTTGCCCGCAGCACTCCACGCACCAGCCAGTTGAAGTACCGCGGGATCATCGGTTCAGCCCGGCTGCGCCGAGCCGGCCAGGTGCGGCCGCTCGGTCTCGGCGTCCTTCAGCACGAACAGGCGCCGGCCGTCGCGCGGCCAGTGCTCCAGGTGCGCGATGTTCGGAAGGAACAGCGGGAACTTGAAATCCACCCGCACGCGCACCGGCGGCGCCAGCGCATCGGCACCAAGCGCAGCAAGCGTGCGGGCCATCGACCACATTCCGTGCACGACGGCGCGGTCGAAGCCGAACAGCCTTGCACCGCGGTCGCCGAGGTGGATGGGATTGAGGTCGCCGGACAGCCAGCCATAGCGGCGTCCGACCGCGCGCGGTACCTCGATGTCGGTCATGACCGGCATGTCGGTCTCCGCGGGCTTGTCGTAACGCAGCGCCTGGCGCGCGCTGCGGCCGCCGCCGCCCCCGGTCCGGCGCGCCAGCAGCGTTGATTTCTCGTGCCAGGCCGTGCCGGTGGCGTCTTCCGCTACCGTGAAGAGCTCGAATTCATGGCCGCGGTCGGTGTCGCGGTGACCCTCGATCCAGGCGCGTAGCCGCAGGCTGCCGTCGACCGGCAGCGCGCGGACCTGGTGGATCTCGTTGCCAACGTGGATCAGCCCCATCAGGCGGACGATGAACCGCGGATGAGTCAGGAGGGCGACGTGCAGCGGCATCGCGAGCACGTGCGGGTAGGTGATCGGCAGGTTGCCGTCTTCATCGAAGCCGCAGACATTCCGGTAACGCGCGAGGTGACTGCGGCGTGTCGCGACCGCGTCGACGCTGGCCTCGAGGCGCGGCACGGTCTGGCCTTCGGGGACGAGCGCCGCGCGCTTTCCGAACACCGCCCGCGGGTAATAGCGGAAGCTGGAAGGCAGGCGCTTGAAACGGTAGCTGACGGCGGCCCGGCCCATCGATCTCCTCCGGCCGCTGTATTACGGAACGATCCGGTCGATGGTGATGGTGGCCGGATCGGCCGAGGTGAAATCATAACCGACCTCGCCGAAGAGGTCGCCGGAGACGGCCACGGGCTGGCCGCTGCCGGAAACCCGGGCGATGACCTTGAGCGCGCCGCCGCTGGCCAGCGAAACCCCGGGCAGCATCGCGTTCGCATCGGTCATTGAAACGCGCTGCGGCCAGGCACCCGCAGTGCGGCGCACGACCGCGAGCGGCGGTCCGCCCTCCCCGCGCCGGGCAATGACGAACAGGGTCGCGCCCTGCGGCACCTTGCCGGCGAGCGATGAAGCGATATCAATGTTCAGTTCGATGCTGCTCGTGGCCGGTGCTGCCGGTGCTGCCGGAGCGGCGGTTGCGACGGCGGGCGTCTTGCCCTGCGCCTTGTCGATCTCGGCCAGGCGCTCCGCCACCGCCTGGCGAAGGTCCGGCGGCAGGTCATGGTTCTGGAGTTCGACCCAGCGCTGCTGTGCGAGTGGCAGGTCGCCGCGGCGGTAGGCGACGATGCCGCCATACCAGAGCGCGCGCGCGCTGTCCGGCTCCATCGCCAGCGCCTGCTCGAACATGTCGGCTGCGCGGCCGTCGATCTCGCGTTCGTCGTTCAACACGAGCGATTCGGCGAAGCCGACGAGCGCCTCCGGGTCCTTGCCCTGGGTCTGCTCGTTGGCGCGCCCGAATGCATCGCGCGCGAGGACGTAATCGCCCATCACGGTCGCCGACCGGCCCAGCAGCTTCCAGCCCTCGACGTCGTCCGGCTGATTCGCGAGGCGCGCCTGCAGCTGCGCGACCATCTGCTGCAGGTCGCCGGCCGCGGCAGTCTCGCCGTGCCGCGCCGGGTCCCACGACCAGGTGGTCGCAAGGAAATAGATGGCGAACGCCGCCAGCGGCATCGCGCCGCCGACCACGATCGCGGCGATACCGGAACGGGGCGTGACTTCCGACCCCGCTTTCGCGGGTCGCAGCAGCGGCCAGACCAGCAAGGCTATGGCCACCGCCGTGAGCAGTGCGCAGATCGCAATGAATGTCGTCACTGGGAATCCGGCTCCTCGTCGAGGGCCGCCGGGTTGGCCCTGGCGGCACGCATGCGGCGCATCACGACCATGGCCGCGATGCCCAGGCCGCCGAGCAGCAACAGGACGGGAGCGGACCAGAGCAGCCAGGTGCGCGGGCTGACCGGCGGGCGATACAGCACGAAATCACCGTAGCGCGCGGTCATGAATTCGCGGATCTGCTCGTCCGTCTGGCCGGCGACCATCATCTCGCGCACTTCGCGGCGCAGGTCGCTCGCGAGCGACGCGTTGGAGTCGGCGATGCTCTGGTTCTGGCACACGAGGCAGCGCAGGTCCTTGATCAGGTGCTCGTAGCGCGCCTGCTGTTCCGGATCCTCGAAAGCGCGGCCGGTGTCGATCGCGAGTGCCTGCGTCGCGAGCAGCATCGCGCCGAGAAATACCGTGATGCGCATTAGCGCTCCCCGCCCTGTGCCGGCAGCAGTGGCACGAAGTCCTGCTGCCACGCATCCATCGTCAACGGGCCGATATGCTTGTGCAGGACGTTGCCGTCCGCGCCGATCAGGAACGTCTCCGGTGCGCCGTAAACGCCCCAGTCGATCGCGGTGCCGCCGTCCGGATCGAAGGCGACCGAGACATACGGGTTTCCAAGTTGCGTCAGCCAGCGCAGCGCCAGCGCGCGGTCGTCGCGCCAGTTCAGGCCCATCATCGGCAGGCGGTTCTCGGCAGCAATGGCCATCAGTGTCTCATGCTCTTCGCGGCAACCGCCGCACCAGGTTGCCCAGACGTTCAGCAGCCAGGGGCGGCCGGCGAAATCGGCCGAACCGACCTTCCAGGCCGCGTCGCCGAGCGATTCGAGCGCGAACGGGGGAGCCGGCTTGCCGATCAGCGGCGACTCGATCCGGCCCGGGTCCTTTTGCAGGCCGATGACGAAGAACACCACCAGACCGGCGAATGCGAAGGCCGGCAGCAGGAAGCGCCAAGGCAACTTCATCGTGAACCCGCGGCGGCGACGGCGGTCGTTGCCGCCTCTTTCGCCAATGCGCTGCGCCGGTAGCGGCGATCGAGCGCCGCGATTCCCCCGCCGAGTGCGATCAGCAGCGCCCCGAGCCAGATGTAACGGATCAGCGGTTTGTACTGCAGTCGCAGGCTCCAGCGGCCCTGGCCGAGATCCTCGCCGAGCGCGGCAAACAGGTCGCGCGCGGCGCCGACCTCGATGCCGGCCTCCGTCATCGGATTGCCGCCGGAGTTGTACAGCCGCTTCTGCGGATGCAGGGTCGCGACCGGCCGACCGTCGCGCGAAACGACGACTTCGCCCTCGACCGCGATGAAGTTCGGTCCCTGCACGTCCTTGAGCGAGGTCAGGCGGAAATCGTAGCCGCCGACGTTCGCGGCCTCACCGACTGCTAGCGCGACGTCCTGCTCGATCTTGAACGACTGCACGCCGGTGATGCCGAGAGTCGAGAGCCCGATGCCGAAATGTGCGATCACCATCCCGAGCACGGCGCCGGGGATCGCCTGGCGCGCGCGCAGCCGCGCAATCGGGATCGCGAGCGACGTGCCCATGACCCACAGCGCGAGCGCGAAACCGATCGTGGTCAATGGCCTTATCTCGCCGTAAGCCGCGGCGCCGACGATGATCGCGACGACCAGCGCGGAAGCCGCGATCGTCAGCAGGCGGTTGCGCGCCGCCGCCAGCAGGCCGCGTTTCCAGGCCGCGTGCATGCCGACGCCGAGCAGCGCGAGCAGCGGCAGCATCGGCACCAGGAACACAATCTCGAAGTACGGCGGTCCGACCGAGACTTTTCCGAGTTCGAGCGCGTCCATGAAGAGCGGGTACAGGGTGCCGAGCAGGATCAGGCCGAGCGCCGCGACCAGCAGCGCATTGTTGAACAGCAGGAAGCTTTCGCGCGAGGTCGCCTCGAAACCGGCTGCCGACTTCAGGCGCGGAGCCCGCCACGCGTACAGCACCAGCGCCCCGCCGATCACGGCGGTCAGGAAGCCGAGGATGAAGATGCCGCGCGCCGGGTCGGTCGCAAAGGCATGCACCGAGATCAGCACGCCGGAGCGGACCAGGAAGGTGCCGAGCAGCGACAGCGAGAACGCCGTCACCGCGAGCAGCAGCGTCCAGCTCTTGAACAGGCCGCGCTTCTCGGTCACCGCGAGCGAATGGATCAGCGCCGTGCCCGCGAGCCAGGGCATGAACGAGGCATTCTCGACCGGGTCCCAGAACCACCAGCCGCCCCAGCCGAGTTCGTAATAGGCCCACCAGCTGCCGAGCGCAATGCCGACGGTCAGGAACAACCAGGCGGCGAGCGTCCACGGCCGGGTCCACCGGGCCCAGGCCGCGTCGAGGCGGCCTTCCAGCAGCGTGGCGCAGGCAAAGGCGAAGGCGACCGCGAAGCCGACGTATCCGAGATAGAGAATCGGCGGATGCACGGCCAGCGCGAAGTCCTGCAACAGCGGATTGAGGTCGTTGCCGTCCATCGCCGCCGGCACGAGGCGGTCGAACGGATTGGAGGTCGTCAGCATGAACAGCAGGAAGCCGATGCTGATCAGGCCAAGCACGCCGATCACGCGGCTGCGAAACGGCGCATCGAGGCTCCCGCTCGCGGCGGTGACCGCGATCGACCAGCCGGCCAGCGAGAACGCCCACAGGAGCAGCGAGCCCTCGTGCCCGCCCCAGGTGGCGGCGACCCGGTAGAAAAGTGGCAGTTGCGAGTTGGAATTGGTCGCCACATACGCGACCGAGAAGTCGCGCTCGACGAATGCGAAGACCAGCGCGCCGAACGCGAGCGCGACGAACACGAACTGGCCGACGACCGCGGAGCGGCCCGCCGCCATCCAGCCGGCATGACCGCGCGCTGCCCCGGCGAGGCCGAACACCGCCTGGGAGACCGCGAGCAGCAGCGACAAAACCAGCGCGAAATGTCCGATCTCGGGAATCATTCGGGCGTCCCGGCCGCCGGCTGCGGGTGCAGCGAGTCGGCCACTTCCGGCGGCATGTAATTTTCGTCGTGCTTCGCCAGCACCTCGTCGGCGACGAATTCCCCGTTGTCCGCCAGGCGGCCATGGGCGATGACGCCCTGCCCTTCGCGGAACAGGTCGGGCAGCAGCCCTTCGTAATTCACGGGGATGGTTTCCTTGAAATCGGTGACCATGAAGCGGATCTTCAACGTGCCCTCGGTCTTCTGCAGGCTGCCCTGCGTCACCAGGCCGCCGATCCGGAAGGTCCGACCGCTCGGCGCTTCGCCGGCCACGACCTGTGTCGGGTTGTAGAAATAAAGCAGGTTGTCCTGGAAGGCGAGCATCGCGAGCGCGGTCGCCGCTGCGACGCCGCCGACGATTGCGACCACGGCCAGGAGCCGCTTGCGCCGCGGTGTCATGACGACCCCCTGCCAGTCTCCAGCCGGCGCAGTGCCTGCCGGCGCGCTTCGGCGTGCAGCCGGCGCGCGGCAACGACGTTCCAGACGAGCACCGCGCAGGTCAGCGCGATGCAGGGCCAGACGAAGGCTCCGTATTTGCCCATCGCAAGGAATTCCGCCAGGTTCATGCAGCAAGCTCCTTTTGCAGCCACGAGGCGTCGCGTTCGCGCCGCAGGATCTCCGCGCGCAATCGCAACATCAGCACGCCGCCATAGTAAAGCGTGAAGGCCACCATCATCGTCAGCAACGGCCAGAGCATTTCGCCCGTGATCGAGGGCTTGCCGAGCTTGGTGATGGTCGCGCCCTGGTGCAGCGTATTCCACCAGTATACGGAGTAATGGATGATCGGCAGGTTCACGACGCCGACGATCGCGAGCACCGCGGAAG
>JBFXFJ010000011.1:0-19555 GCA_050179155.1 Steroidobacteraceae bacterium | reverse complement strand
TCGCCCGTGATCGAGGGCTTGCCGAGCTTGGTGATGGTCGCGCCCTGGTGCAGCGTATTCCACCAGTATACGGAGTAATGGATGATCGGCAGGTTCACGACGCCGACGATCGCGAGCACCGCGGAAGCCCGGTCGGCCCGGTCCCGGTCGTCGATCGAGGCGCGCAGCGCAATCAGGCCGACGTAGAGGAACAGCAGGATCAGTTCCGAGGTCAGCCGCGCGTCCCACACCCACCAGGTGCCCCACATCGGCTTGCCCCAGACGGCGCCAGTGGTCAGCGCGACGAAAGTGAACCAGGCGCCGACCGGTGCCGAGGCGGCCGCGACCGCATGCGCCAGCTTGATGCGCCAGATGAGCCCGATGGCGGCGGCGACGGCCATCGTCGCGTAGATGAACATGGACATCCAGGCGCTCGGCGCATGCACATAGAGGATCCGGAATGCGTCGCCCTGCTGGTAGTCGGCCGGCGCCAGCACCAGCCCGCCATACAGCCCCACGACGATCAGCAGGAACGCCGGCCAGCCGAACCACGGCGCGAGCCGGCCCGCGAGCCGGTACGCGTGCGGCGGGGAAGCAAACTTGTGCAGCCAGGTCCAGTTCATCGCCTCACTCCGCACTGATCCGCAGCGCCGAGCCGACCGCCAGCGGAGCGAGCGTCAGCACCAGCACCAGCATCGCTGCCAGCAGCAACAAGGGTCCGCGCGCGGCCTCGCCCTCGATCGCCATGTCGATGGCTCGCGCCCCGAATATGAGCGCCGGCATGGCGAGCGGCAGCACCAGCAGCGACAGCAGCATGCTGCCGCGCCGCAACCCGAGCGTCAGCGCCGCGCCGATCGCGCCCAGCGCGCTCAGTATGCCGGTGCCGAGCGCGAGCGACAGCATCACCGTGCAGAGCGCGCCGTATGGCACGCCGAGACTGATGGCGAGCAGCGGCGACACCAGCACCAGCGGCAGGCCGCAGACCGTCCAGTGCGCGCCGCCCTTGGCGACCGCGAGCAGCGCCAGCGGCTGCCCGGAAAGCAGCATCTGCTCGAGCGTGCCGTCGGCGTGGTCGGCGCGAAACAGGAACTCGAGGCCCAGCAGTGCCGCCAGCAGCGCGGCGACCCACAGCACGCCGCCGGCGAGCTGGCGCAGTTCGCCGAGCTCCGGGCTGAGCGCCAGCGGGAACAGCGTCGTGACCATCGCGAAGAACACGACGGGCTGGGCGACCTGGTCCCAGTGGCGGAAGGCCAGCACCAGGTCGCGCCGGTACATCAGCATCGCTGCGGCCGCCGGGCCCGTGCGCTCCATCAGGCGAGATCCAGGCGGCGCACGGGGTGGCGCGGTATCGCCGGCGGTTGATGGGTGGCGAGCAAGGCCGCACCGCCCGCATCCAGGTGCAGGGCGATCACTTCCGACAGGAGATTCACGCCGGCCAGATCGAGGTTCGTGAATGGCTCATCGAGTATCCACAGCGGAGCGCTCGCCAGCATCACGCGCGCCATCGACAGCCGGCGGCGCTGGCCCGCGGACAGCGAGCGCGCGAACTGGTCGCGCGACTGGGCGAGGCCGAGGCGCGCCAGCGTCTCATCGATGGTGGCGGCATCCAGGCGCCGCCGGAGCCCGACTTCGTAGGCAAGATTTTCGTGAGACGTAAACTCGGGTTTCAATCCGTCGCTGTGCCCGAGGTAGCAGAACGAGGCGCCATAGTCGTCGCGATCCGACGCGATCGAGCGGCCCTGCCAGTGGACGCTGCCCTGCTCCGGGGTCAGCAGTCCGGCGACGACGCGCAGTAACGTGGTCTTGCCCGATCCGTTGGGGCCGGCGACATGGACGCAGTCGCCCGCGGCAGCGTCCATGGAAACGCCACGCAGGACGTGTCGATCGCCGCGCCAGACATGCAGATCGCGCGCAGAAATGCCTGAAAAATTATTGACTTGCAATCGATTAGTCGCCGGCCTCTCAGGTCGCGCGAACTATACCAGACTGCGCCGGTTTGCCGCCCGCTGCCAGCTCGCGGCGTCGGCCCTGGGCGACTACCACCTGGTACAAGCCGCCGAACCGGGTTTCCTTGCGCCAGTGGAAATCCTGCGCGCGATCGGCGAATTCCATGATGGAGCGCGAAACCAGGCCTGAGGCATAGGGTTCGAGCCAGCGGAACACGGCGGCCATCACCGGCCGCAGCGGATGCCAGCGGACCGGCCGGTGGTAATCCACGAACACGACCTTGCCACCCGGCTTCACCGCCGCGAGCAGTGCGTTGACGATCTGCCGCTTCTGGACGTCCGGAACCTCGTGCAGCAGGAAGAAACAGCAGGCGGCGTCGTACCCCACCCGGTCCGGAACCGCCGCATCCGCAACGCGCACACGCACGTTGGCGTGTCCGTCGAGCTTGCGGCGGCAATGCGCGACCTGCACCGGGGCAACGTCGATGATGTCCAGGAAACCGTCCGCGCCGACTTGCGTGGCGAGCCGACTCGAGAGGTTGCCGTAGACGCTTGCCGCCTGCAGCACATGATCGCCCTTCGAGAATTCCCGGCAGGCCGCGCGCACCAGCGCATGGTAATTGCCCCAGAGGATGCCATTGACCACCAGGTGCCGGTCCAGCAGGTGCAGGCTGCGCGGGCGCAGGTAGGCCCACGAGTAGGTGTCGACGAGATACGCCGGCAACGGCGGTACTTCCGCGTGCAGCGGTTCTGCGAGCTCGCGCGGAGCCGCGGGTTCGAGGATGCGGGCCTGGTTGTGCTGCACGTCGTGACGCATTCCCGCGGGTCAGCCGACGCCGCGGCTGTCGCCGCCGCCTCTCTGGGCCACCTTGGACGGTGTCGGGGAAATCCACATCTGGTACATCGAAACCACCCACATGAATGCGAAACAGAGCCCCATGGTTGCGCCAGCGCACATCACCACCCAGGCAAACGGATGATAGAGCTTCGTGAAGTACCAGGAACTGACATCGGTCAAGACGGCGACGAACGGCAGCGTAATCACCAGGCACTTGAACCAGACCGGCCGCACGTAGGCGTGGCTGAAGATCAGGCCCAGGATGAAGAAGATGAAGCTGATACCGAACAGGTGGATGTGCGACACGCGCACCAGCGTGAAGATGTCGGCGCCCGTGTCCTGTTCGGTCGTCTTCAGGACGTTGTCGTATCCGCCGAGGTTCGCGAGATGCGGGTTGCTGCCGTCGTGGCAGCTCATGCAACGCTGGTCGAGGACCGGCCTGATCACCGATTCGTAGCCGTCGCGATCCGAGCCTTTCTGCACCCAGGCGACGATCGTGTCGAGCTCGTCGGGCGGCAGCATCGTGGACATCGGTCCGCGCAGCGCCGATTCCAGCCGCGAGGCTTCCCCGCTGCCGGTATAGGCGACGACGAGGTCCTGGTAGGAAAGCGAGCCGGCATCCCCGTCGCGCGCGGCGTAGGTGTGGAACAGGTAGATGAGAGCGAACAGGTAGCCGACACTCAAGATGATGAGCACCGCGGTGTAGAGCGAGCGCAGGCTGTAGGGCAACTCCGAGAAGTGGCGATAGAGCCTGTGAAGCGGGATGTCACTCATCATCGGTTCCCTTTCGTCTGTCGCGCCGCATCCGGCGCACGCGAGCCGGCGCTATGGCCTGGCGGGCAGTTGCACGTACACGACCGCGCGTGCCTTCTGCTGCGAATAATAGGCGGCGAGCATTCCGACTTCCGCCTCGGTCAGCACCTTCGACATGGCCGACATCGCCGGGCTCTTGCGCGCGCCCGTACGATACGCGTTCAGGATCCTCTCGAGGTAGTCCGCGCGCTGCGCCGCGATGGCCGGCACGCGCGGATCGGTGCTGTTGCCGTTGACGCCGTGGCAACGGTCGCAGCGCTGCGCCCAGTCGCCCGTGTCGAGGGTCTTGACCACCTTCGGCGCCTGCGGCGGCAGACTGGCGTAATAGGCCGCCAGGTCCGCAAGGGCCGGGTCGCCAACCGCGGCGGCTGGACCCTTCATCAGCGGGTCGGTGCGTGACCCGTCCTTGTAGGCTCGCATCGCCGCCACGAAGTACTGCGCGTCCTGGCCGGCGAGGCTCGGCGTGGCGCCGGCGCTGATCCCCGCCTCACCATGGCAGCTTGCGCAGGCGGCGGCGGCCGCTTTGCCGGCAGCCACATTGCCCGGCGCCGGTGTCTGCGCCCTGCCCGGCTTCTGCGCGGCATAGAAGAGCGCGATGTTGCCGACGTCGGCCTCGCTGAGCCCGCTGACCAATGCCTTCATCAGGTCGTGTTTGCGTTGGCCACCCTTGTAGGCGTTCGTCGCCGCGGCCAGGTACTTGGGATCGAGGCCCACGAGGTTGGGCATTCCGGGAATCTTGCTGATCCCGGTTTCGCCGTGACAACTGCCGCAACCGGCGGCGGCGGCTTTCCCGGCGCCGACCGGATCGGGTCCGCTGCCTGCGGCCTTCGGCGTCGCCAGCGGTATCGGCGGCGCCGGATCGAGGGTGGCATACCAGGCCGCCACCTTGATGAGCGCATCGTCGCTCAGGAACTTCGCAGCGTCGGCCATCATGCTCTTGCCGCGTGCTCCCGACCGGTAGGCCTTCATTTCCTGGTGCAGGAATACGGCGCGCTGGCCGGCGAGATGCGGCACGCCTTTGGCGGCGCTGATGCCGTTCGCGCCGTGGCAGCGCGCGCAGGAGGCGTCTGCCAGGCGCTTGCCTTCGGCGACATCCTGCGACGTGGCAAACGCGGCGCGGAAATCGTCGGACGGGCCGGGCCTCACCGTTTGTGCTGCGGCCTGCGCGCCGGGCAGGAAGCCGGCAGCGATGGACGCGGAAATCGCCAGGGTGGCCAGGTTGCAGGCGAGTCTCGCGCCTGGCCGGATGTGCCACGACTCGAAATGCCTGCAGTCAAATGTCGACATAGTTTCCAACGCCTTGGCGGGAGGGCCGGAAAACCGGGTCAGGTTACGCTGCCTGGGCCCATGCGGGTTGACCTAGGTCAAGTCGCGTATATTGCAGCATGGTAACTTGCTATCAGGTAGCAAGGAGACATGGATGAAGACGCGAGTGCTGGTGGTTCTCGGTGCCCTCGGAGCATTGCTTTCGGCCGGACCGGCCGTTGCCGCGGACGGCAAGGCAGTCTGGGACAAGAATTGCGCCGGTTGCCATGCCATGATGGCCCCGAAGGTCGGCGATAAGGCGGCCTGGGCCCCATTCGTGAAAATGGGCGCCGACCAGGTAACGGCCGTCGTCATGAAGGGCAAGGGCATGATGCCGCCGAAGGGTGGCGCTGCATCGGAAGCGGACGTCAAGGCCTCGGTCGAGTACATCCTCAGCCAGATGAAGTGATTGTCCGGCACGGCTGCCGGGTGGGGAGGATCGCCAATGATCACGCGTGCCGGTCTATGCGGAGCGATGCTCGCCAGTCTGTTCATGTTCGGCGCGTGCGCGCCGAGGGACGTCAGCTTCAGCGCGGACGTCCAGCCGGTTCTCAAGAAATACTGCCTGGACTGCCATGTTCCGGGCGGGCCCGGCTATGAGGCGAGCGGTTTCGACATGAGCAATCATGAGTCCCTCATGAAAGGCGGCAAGTACGGCGCGTTCGTGATACCGGGTGACCCGCTCGGCAGCAACCTGATGGTGCTGGTCGAGGGCCGGGCACACCCCTCGATCCGCATGCCGCACGGTCGCGAAAAGCTCAGCGAGGGCGAGATCGAATTGCTGAGGATCTGGGTGCAGGAAGGCGCGAAGAACAACTGAAAACGCGTGCAGCCAGCAGCATGATGTCGAAATCCCGCCCTGCAGGACTGGCTGCGCTGATTGCCGCGGGCGCGGCGTGGCTCGCCCT
The DNA here is from genome assembly GCA_050179155.1 of Steroidobacteraceae bacterium. Lineage (GTDB taxonomy): Bacteria > Pseudomonadota > Gammaproteobacteria > Steroidobacterales > Steroidobacteraceae > SCUD01. Next base: position 13,766 of record JBFXFJ010000011.1, on the reverse strand, counting down.
GACACCGGCGGGCTACGCGCAGGAAGCGGATCCGGCGCAAGCCGCGCCACCTCCCGAAAACGCCATGTGCCTCGCCTGTCACGGCAACGAAGGTTTTGCCATGCCGGGCGCGGACGGGCAGATGCGCCCGTTGCACGTCATCCCGGACAAGTTCCAATCGAGCGTGCACGGCGGGCAGGCCTGCGTCGGCTGCCACAAGGACATCACCGCGATACCGCACGGCAAGGCCGGCAACATCAAGGTGAGTTGCGTGCAGTGCCACGAGGAGCTGTGGGCGACCGCCCAGCAGGAGAACCGGGCCGGCGATCACGCAAAACTCGGGATGGTGAAGCAGCAGATCGACCGTTACATGAATTCCATTCATGCGCGGCCGAATCGGGAGGACCAGTCACGCACCAATGCCACCTGCTACGACTGCCATGACGCCCATTACGTCTATCCAGAGGGCAGCACCGTCCGCGCCGAGTGGCGCCTGAACCTGCCGAATGTCTGCGGCAAGTGCCATGCGGGGCAGCTGGCGGCTTATGCGACCTCGGTGCATGGCAAGGAAGTCCTGCAGAACGCCAACCCCGACGCGGCCGTCTGCTCGGATTGCCACACGACCCACGACGTCGAGAGCCCGGCGATGGACTCGACCCGTCTCGTCATCACGAAGAACTGCGGAAACTGCCATCAGGACAGCCTGAAGTCCTATACCCAGACCTACCACGGCCAGGTCAATACGCTCGGCTATGCCTACACGGCCAAGTGTTTCGACTGCCACGGCAGCCATGAGGTCCAGCGCGTCGCCGATCCGTCATCGACGGTGCATCCGGACAACCGGTTGCAGACCTGCCAGAAGTGCCATGCGGGCGCGACCGCAGGATTCGTCACCTTTGAGCCGCACGCCACCACCCACGACTACGACCGCTATCCCTACATGTGGATCGTGTCGAAATTCATGGCGGCGCTGATCATCGGCGTATTCCTGTTCTTCTGGACGCATTCCGCGCTGTGGTTCTACCGCGAATACAAGGACCGCCAGGCCGGCAGGTCGCGGCCGCATGTCCAGGCCGGCGAGCTGCCGAAATACCGCGGCAAGTATGTGCGGCGCTTCGGACTCGGCTGGCGGCTGGTGCACCTGTCCTTTGCCGTGGCGCTGATGATGCTCTCCCTCACCGGGATGGCAGCGTTCTATGCCGAGGCGGGCTGGGCGTCGGTGGTCATGAACATGTTCGGCGGTCCGAAAGCGGCGGCAATCGTCCACCGGGTCGCCGGCGTGATCATCCTCGGGCTGTTCGTCGGCCACATCATCTATTTCATCATCCGCTTCCTGCCGCGCTGGAGGACTTTCAACTGGTTCGGGCACACGTCGCTGGTGCCGAGCCTGCAGGACCTGAAAGACATCACCGCCATGTTCCAGTGGTTCTTCGGCAAGGCGCCGCGCCCGGTGTTCGGCCGCTGGACCTACTGGGAGCGCTTCGACTATTGGGCGCCGTTCTGGGGCCTCGCGATCGTCGGCGGCAGCGGCCTGATGCTCTGGTTCAAGGAACCGACGGCTGCGGTCCTGCCCGGCTGGGTCTTCAACATTGCGATGCTGGCCCACGGGGAAGAGGCGTTCCTCGCCATCCTGTTCCTGTTCACGGTGCATTTCTTCAACAACCATTTCCGGCCGGACCGCTTCCCGCCGCCCGACATCTCGATGTTCACGGGTGCCGTGCCGCTCGAAGAGTTCAGGCGGGAGCACACGCTGGAATACGATGAGCTGGTGGCGACGGGTGAACTCGATAAACTGCTGGTGGATGTCCCGTCGCCGGCGATGTCCCTGGGTTCGAAGATCCTGGGAATCGCGCTGCTCGCATTCGGACTGACGCTGCTCGTGCTGGTGCTCATCGGGTTCACGGGCAGCCTGACGGGGAGTGGGTGAACGATCGGCATTCAGCGTGGCGATGGCGCAATGCGCCATCGCTGCGATGCGCGGGGTTTTCAATGAATCACATCATCCTGGCTGCTGCGGTTTCCCTGTCGCTGATCGGCTGTGCGAAAAAGGATGAGTCGCCGCCGGGCCCCGCGCCCGAGTCGCTGGCCGCGGCGGACGTCGCCGCCGGCAAGATCCTGGCGGAACGCGAGTGCCGTGGATGCCATGGACTGGACGGCCGCGGCACCGCACCCGGCATTCCGCACCTGGCGGCACAAAGCGAGCGATACCTGGTCGCCTCGATCGCTGCCTATCGGGAAGGCAGGCGCACGCACGCCGCGCTTCGCGACATGGCCACCGGCATGAGCGAGTCGGAACTGCACAACGTGGTCGGCTACTACGCGAGCCTGCCACCGGTCGCGACGGCCGCGGGGAGCAGCGCGCCCGCCTTCCAGCCCTATGAGCATGGCAAGGAACTTGCCTCTTCCTGCAGCAAATGCCACGGCGCCGACGGCAATGCCACGACTCCCGGGATTCCGAGCGTGGCCGGCCAACAGCCCCACTACCTCGTGGTCGCGGTGCAGGAATACCTGAACGGCGTGCGCAGGACCGATCCGATGCACGCCCTGCTGCGCCCGCTCAGCAAACTCGACGTGGAAAGCATTGCGCTCTATTTCGCGTCGCAGGTGCCGGCAGAGCGCGGCCCGCCTGCGTTCGGCGACCCGGCGGCGGGCGAGCCGCTGACCGCGGTGTGCGGCGGCTGCCATGGCTCGCACGGCGTGAGCACCGACACGGCGACGCCGAATCTCGCGGGCCAGGATGCCCGATACCTCGTGAATGCGATCAAGGCTTATCCGAAGTCCCGGCGGCACCTGAGCATGGAAGCCTACGTCGGCGACCTGAGCCAGGCGGACATCGAGAACATCGCCGCGTTCTACGCAATCCAGAAATCGCGGCCTTCGGAAAAAGGCCAGACCATCGTCCAGGACCTGATCGCGAAGTGCGACCGCTGCCATGCCGCCGGCGTGGAAAACGCCTCGATGGCGGTCCCGAAGATCAGCGGCCAGGACAAGGATTACCTGGTGATGGCACTGCGGGCCTATCGCGATGATCGCCGCGAGAGTTCGATGATGCACAACATGAGCCTGCCTTACAGCGATGCCGTCATCGAGAGCGTATCGGCGTTCTACGCCGGCCAGCCGGCGCGGTAGGGGGCACTCGCGCACTTGACCTGGATCAATTACGGGCAGGCAGGTCTCTGGTGTCATGCGTGTGTAACACTCGGGGCAAAGAGCGCTTTTTTTTTTGCCGGAGCCTGTCTTGTAAGGGAAATTCGCTTGTAGGGGACTGTCATGAACGCATCGTCCGTCGGCCGTGTCGCCCTCCTCCTGGTCCTCGGTCTGGTCGCTGCCGGTTGCAGTGACAACGGCTCGGATGGCGCAGCTGGCCCCCCGGGCGCACCCGGCGCAGGCGGCCCCCCCGGTCCTCCGGGACCTCCGGGCGGCGGCGGTGGCGTTCCAGTCGACAGTGCAACGACGATCAACATCACGGTCAACAGCGTCACGGTGCCCGCGGGTGGCGGTGCACCGGTCGTCAGCTTCAGGCTTTCCAATGAACTGAACCAGGGGCTCGTCGGGCTGCCGGCCGCGGATGCCCGCTTCGTCCTGTCGCAGCTCACGCCGGGAACCGGCGGCGGCTCCAGCGACTGGCAGTCCTACATTTCGCGCACCAGCGGTGCATTCAGGCAGGCCACGACCGAAACCGCTGCGACGGCCAGGTTCGTCGACAACGACGACGGCACCTATCAGTACACCTTCGCAAGCGCGTTGACGGCTTATACGGGCGCGCCCGTATTCGATGCGACCAAGACGCACCGTCTCGGCATCGAGATCCGCAACCAGGCGCCGGTCACGGGCAATGGCGTGTTCGATTTTGTGCCGGCCGGCGGCACGCCGACCTTCACGCGTCTGATCGTCGACAACGATACCTGCGATGCCTGCCACGACGTGCTGAATTTCCACGGCGGTCCGCGGACCGATGTCGAGTACTGCGTGACCTGCCACAACCCATCGTCGATCGACGGGGAGAGCGGCAACAACGTGGACATGAAGCGAATGGTCCACAGCATCCACTCCGGCCGCGCGGACTACGAGATCATCGGCTTCGGCGGCGCCGTGCATGAATGGTCGGATATCGAGTATCCGCAGGACATCCGCAATTGCGCGACCTGCCATGAGGAAAACGACGCGGACACACCGCAGGCGAGCAACTTCCGTCTCGTGTCGAACCGCGCCGCCTGCGGTACCTGCCACTACGACGACGGCGTCGCCGGCAACGGCGAGCATGACTTCGCCATCGAGGACGGCGTGCACCCGGGTGGATTCAATTTCACCGACGACACTCAATGCGTGGACTGCCACGGTCCGGACGGCACGGTGACCGGTTCGGACGGCCGGCTCGTGCAGGTGCCGGTGGCACACGAAATCCTGGCAGATACGGCTGCGCAGGCTTTTGAATACCAGGTGGTCAGCGTCACCAACACCGCACCTGGCCAGATGCCAACGGCCACGATCCGCGTGCGCAATCCGCAGGACGGCACGAATTACGACATCGGCGATCCGGCCGGGCCGTTTCAGACGGCAAGCGCCGGCCTGCGCCTCGACATCGCCTGGAACAATGTCGATCTCGGCAACCTGGATCCGAACGACACTCTTGCGCGCCCGGCGGCGACCGGCACGCCATTCGGTCCGATCGTCATCGACTTCAAGGCGGCAGCCGGCCGTACGAACGACGGGACCAACACCTTTACGAAGTCGGCGACCGTCGCCATCCCGACCGGGATCACGGGTTCCGGCATGGCGATCATCGAGGGCCGGCCCCAGGTCAGCATCGATGGAGTCCTGACCAGCCTGCGGGTCACGTCCGTGGGCATACCGTTCGCCATCACGGACGCAGCGCCGGTGGATCGCCGAATGGTGGTGGACATCAACAAGTGCAACGACTGCCACAACACGCTGTCGTTGCACGGCGACAACCGGACCGGCAACACCGAGCTCTGCTCGACCTGCCATAACCCGAATGCGACGGATATTGCCCGGCGCATTGCAGGGTCGGCCTGCGTCAACACGGCCGGGCCGGACGACCAGACGATGGACATGAAGCGCATGATCCACGCGATCCATGCATCCGGTGAGGATGGTTCAGGCCGCGAGGGCGAACCCTTCCAGATCTGCGGCTTTGGCGGCGCCTACACGTTCGCCATCGGCTACCCGGGCAGGCTCAAGAACTGCGAAGGCTGCCATGTCGTGGGCGAGGATACGTTCTATCCGATCGATCCGGCACAGGTGCTGGCGACGACCATGGACGCCGGCGCGGACCGCTCGACCCTGGCGGACGACGTGGGCATTTCGCCGAATACGGCCGTCTGCTCCTCCTGCCACACGGATTCCGTGGCGGCCGAGCACATGCGGCAGAACGGCGGTGACTTTGCCGCGGGCAAGAACGACGCTGGCGCGCTGATATCCGCCGGCGCCGAGACCTGCGCGCTGTGCCACGGCCCGGGACGCATCGGCGACGTCAAGACGATGCACGAGATCGGCACATTCAACTTCAATTGAAGGCAGGCCGGACGACCCGCATGATCAGGCCATCACTCCCCCTGCTGGTCATGCTGGTCGCCACCGGCGCCGGCCTGCCGTTGGCATCGTCGTCGCAAGAGCCTGCCGCGGCCGGCGAGACGCCCTACACGCCGAACGGCGCCGACACCTGCCTGATGTGCCACAGCAGTCCGGAAGTGCTCGGCATCTTCCAGACCAGGCATGCGGCGCCGGCCGATCCGCGCAGTCCCTTCGGGCACGGGCAGCTCCAGTGCGAGTCCTGCCACGGCCCCGGTGGTCTGCACGCGACCATGCAGCAGGTCGACGGCAAGATGGCGCGCGTGATCGATTTCGACACGGACTCTGCGGCAAGCGCTGAAACGCAGGACCGCATGTGCCTCGGCTGTCACACGGCCGATACCGGGTTTGCGGCCCATGGCGGGGCGCACGATGACAACAACGTCACCTGCGCAAGTTGCCATCAGCTCCACAGCTCCACCGACGCCGTGCTCGCGACGTCGACCCAGGCCGACAAGTGCTACGGGTGCCATACGTTCCGCAAGAGTGATGCGATGAAGGCGTTTGCGCATCCGCTGCGCGAGGGCAAGATGGCCTGCACGGGCTGCCACAGTCCGCATGGTGCGACGACTGAAGCGCTGCTGGTCCGCCAGACGACCAACGACACCTGTTACCAGTGTCACGCGGAAAAACGCGGTCCGTTCCTGTGGGAGCACGCGCCGGTTGCGGAGGACTGCGCGACCTGCCATGACCCGCATGGCTCGAACCAGCCCGGCATGCTCGTGCGCCGGGCGCCCCTGCTCTGCCAGAGCTGCCATTCGCAGAGCGGGCATCCGAGCATCGCCCAGGACGCCGGCGGCCTGGCGGGCGGCACGCCGTCGCAGTTCCTGCTGGGCCAGAGTTGCCTGAACTGCCATTCGCAGGTGCACGGATCGAATCATCCGTCGGGATCGAAACTGATGCGCTGACGCCTGCGGACGACCCGCGGGCCGGCGGTCGAGAGGTCGAGGAGATGCGCGACAAGAGGTGGAACCGCAACGGATCGCTGCCGCTGGTGGCGGCGGCAGTTTCCGCCCTGCTCGCGCCGGCCAGCGAATCAGCGACGCCGGACACTTCAGAGTGGAAATGCGAGAAATGCCCGTTTGCGAGCGGTTACCGGGCCGATGTCGCGGTTGGCGGCAGTTATGTCAGCGACGATTCCGCGACGGTCGGCAATGCCACGGGATATGACGAAAAAGGCGGATACGCCAATGTCGATGGCGAAGGCCGCTATGCAACCGGCACCCATCGCCTCGCCTGGCGTGTGGAGGACCTCGGGCTCGACTCGCGGGTCGTCGAGATCGAGGGCGCGCGTCCCGGCACTTTCGACTATCGGCTCGCCTACAGCGAGCTGCCGCGGCACCGCTTTGACACGACCCGTACGATCTTTACGCGCGGCTCCGACAACCTGCTGACCCTGCCTGCGGCCTGGACCTTTGCCGGCACGACTGCGGGCTTTACGGACCTTGCCAACAGCCTCTTCGCGGATGACATCGAGAGCGAGCGCCGCACGATCGAACTGGGCGGCCAGTACCTGCCGACGACCCGTTTTCGCCTGTTCGCCGATTTCCAGCGGCAGGAGAGCGACGGCACCAACATCCTCGGCGGCTCCTATTTCACGAACTCGAGCCTGTTGCCGCATCACTTCGACTACCGGACCGACCAGGTGGATGCGGGTATCCGCTACGACGCGGAGCGCGGCTATCTCAAGCTCGCGTACTATGGTTCGTTCTTCGACGACAAGTACGACGCGGCGCGCTGGCAGAATCCGTTCACCTCGGCGCCCGGCGCAGAACAAGGCGCCCTGGCCGAGTCGCCGGACAGCAATTTCCAGCAGTTGATCCTGAGCGGCAGCTACCGCTTCACGACGTTCGACACGCAGGTCTCCTTCTCTGCCGCCACCGGCCGGGGCCAGCAGGACGAGACGCTGCTGCCCTACACGACGAACACCAGCCTCGTGACGGCTCCCCTGCCCGTCTCCGCGCTGGATGCGGAGGTCGACACGACCAACCTCGCAATGACGGTCACGTCGCGGCCACTGCCGCGCACCCGCGTCAAGTTCGCCGTCCGCTACGACGAGCGTGATAACCAGACGCCGCAGCTGGCATGGACCCGCGTGATCGCCGACAGCTTCGTGTCCGGCGAGGCGGAACTGAACGTTCCATACGGCTACGAGCGGCTGCGCACCAACCTGAGCGCGGAGTTTGCCGTGACCGACGACCTCCGGTTCTCCGCAGGTTACGATTTCCTGGACTTCGACCGGAAGTTCCAGGAAGTCGACGAGCAGACCGAGGACACGGGCTGGGGCCGCGTGCAGTGGCGCGTCAACGAGCACCTCGACGTCAGTGCGCGCGGCGGCGTTGCCAGGCGAGAGATCAACGACTACGACGAAGCGGTTGCGGCCGGCCTCGACCAGAATCCGCTGCTGCGGAAGTTCAACCTGGCCTATCGCTACCGCGAGTTCGGCGAACTGTCGCTGTCGACTTCGCTGTCCGAACTGCCGGTGACGATTGCTGCGCAGGCGTCCTGGGCGGACGACAGTTATTCGAGTTCGCCGCTGGGGCTGACCGACAGCGAGGAGCTGCGCCTGGCCGTGGATCTCGGCTGGTCGGTCTCGGACAAGGCGTTCGTTTACCTGACCGGCGGGTACGACGACATCGACACGGCGCAGCGAGGCAGCAGCGCCTTCTCGACGGCCGACTGGCAGGCCGATTACACCGATACGTTCTACAGCTTCGGCGGAGGCTTCCGGGTCACCGGGATCGGCGAAAAGCTGGACCTCGAAGTCGACTACACGCGCGCCGTCGGCACGACCGACATCAGCGTCACCGGTGGCGGCGGGCCGCCTCAGTTCCCGGACCTCGAATCCACGCTCGACTCACTGCGCGTGCGGCTGCTGTACCGCTGGTCCGAGAAGCTCGACGCGAGCCTGTTGCTGCGCTACGAGAACTTTCCGACCGAGGACTGGGCGCTCGAGGGCGTCGGGCCTGCCACGCTGCCGACGATCCTGACCCTTGGCGCCGAGCCTTACGACGAAGAGGCCTGGATCGCCGGCATCAGCTTCCGCTACCGGCTGGGCGAGCGCTAGCGAACCACCAGCACGGGGAGCTTCGTGCGCGCGAGCACTTTCTGGGTCTCGCTCCCGAGCAGCAGCTTTTCCAGTCCCCTGCGACCGTGCGAGGCCATCACGATCAGCCCGGCCCGGGACCGGCGCGCGGCCGCGATGATCGCCCGCGAGGTGTCGTCGCCGTAGGCTTGCAGGGTCCTTGCGGCCACGCCGTTGCGGGACGCAATCGCGCGTGCCGCCGCGAGGATCTTCCGGCCCTGCCGGTCCGTGGACTTGAGGTATTCAGCCTCGCTGGGCCACGCATAGGTCATGCCTTCCATGACGTACGGCGTCCGGAAGCGCGGAATCGCGTGGAAGATGGTCAGTGAAGCCCGGCAGGTGCGCGCGAGCCGGGCGGCGGAACGGATGGCGCGGCCCGAATGAGCGGAGCCATCGGTCGAGACAAGGATGCGGCGGAACATGGCGTCCTCCAGTGCACCAGATTGCGGTGCGGGACGCCTGCGATGCTAGCCGGGTACCGGGACCGGCGCGATGACCGGGGTCAATTGCAGTTCAGCCCCTCAGTCGATCGAAAGGCAGTGCCCGAGCTTGCTGAGCCTCTCCGGATCGCGCAGGGTCACCTCGCGACGGTCCACGGCGATGAGTCCGTCCTCCTCGAATCGCGAGAACACGCGGCTGACCGTCTCGGTCGCCAGGCGCAGGTAATTGGCCAGGTCCCGGCGCGACATCGCCAGCGTCAGTTGCGTTTCCGACAGGCCGCGCACCTTCATCCGCGATGAGAGCGACATCAGGAACCCGGCGACGCGCTCCTCCGCGGTGAAATCGCCTGCGAGTGAATGGCTGAGCGCCAGCTCCTTGGACAGCAGCCGCAGCATCGATTGCTGCAGCCCGGGCAGCTGCTGGCTGAGATCGGTGATTGCGCCGTAGGGCAGTTCGCAGACGGAGGCGGTGTTGAGCGCCACGGCATTGCACTGGTGTTTCTGCGGCCAGATGGCGTCCAGGCCGATCAGTTCGCCCGGCAGGTGAAAGCCGAGCACCTGCTCGCGTCCGGTCGCCTCGATCAGGTAGGTCTTGAAGAACCCGCCGCGCACCGCAAACAGCGCCCGCAACGGGTCGCCGATCCGGAACAGGTGCTCACCCTCCACGATCGGGCCGCGGGGCGTGATGAGCGTCTCGAGCCGTCGCATGTCGTCGTGCGGCAGCCCCATCGGCAGGCACAGCTCCGACAGGGAACAGGTCCCGCAGGTGCGGCGCAACTGGTAGAGGTTGAACTGGGGAACCGGGCCGGTGCTGCTCAATCGATAGCCTCCCTGCACGACGGGGGCTAGTGTAACCCGGCGGGGAAAGCGGCGTTCCGGTCAGACGATCCGGGAGAAGCGCGGGGCCCGGCCGCTGGTCTCGCGGCCCTGGTAGGCGTCGAACTGCATGGCGATCGCCCGCACCAGCAACCGGCCGAGCGGCGTCACCTGCAGGTGCCCAGGCCCGATCTCGAGCAGCCCATCCGCGGCCAGGGGGGCGAGCCGGTCCAGTTCGGCAGCGAAATAGGACCGGGCGTCGATGTCGAAGCGCTCGCCGATTTCGTTGAGGTCCAGTTCACCGCGGCACATGAGCGCGCGGATCACGGCGCGGCGGATCCGGTCGTCGCGATCCAACAGGTGGCCGCGCCAGATCGGCAGGTGCCCGGCGTCGAGTGCCGATGCCCAGTCGTCGAGCATGCGGTGGTTCTGGTAATAGAGGTTCCCGATCTGGCCGATGGCGCTCATGCCGAGGCCGACGAGATCCAGTCCCGCGCGGGTCGAGTAGCCCTGGAAGTTCCGCTGCAGGGTGCCGTTCGTGAGCGCTACTGCGAGTTCGTCGCCGGGCAGCGCGAAGTGATCCATGCCGATGTAGACATAGCCGGCGGCGGACAGCTTCTCGATCGTGATGCCGAGCAGCGCGAGCTTGATCTCCGGCGGACACAGGTCAACCTGCTTGATCTGCTTCTGGGCCTTGAAGGTCTCCGGCAGGTGCGCGTAGCTGTAGGCGGCGATGCGGTCGGGCTTCGCCTCGATCACCTGGTCGAGCGTGCGCGCGAAGCTGGCCTCGGTCTGCCGCGGCAGGCCGTAGATCAGGTCAACCGACACCGAGCCGAATCGCTGGCGTCGCGCGGCCGAGATGACGTTGAGAACGCTTTCCCGCGGCTGCACGCGGTTGACCGCCTGCTGCACGTCCGGGTCGAAGTCCTGCACCCCGAAGCTGATGCGGTTGAAGCCGAGGGCTGCCATGGACGACAGCCGCGCTTCGTCCACGGTCCGCGGGTCCACCTCGATCGAGAATTCGCGGGTCTCGTCGTCCCGCAGCGTGAAGCCGTGGCGCATGAAGCCCATCAGTTCGGCGAGCTCCGCATCGCTCAGGAAAGTCGGCGTACCGCCCCCGAAGTGCAGCTGGTCCACGATCCGGTCGCGGTCGAACAGGCGCGACTGCAGTTCGAGTTCGCGCTGCAGCCGGCTCAGGTAGCGCCCACCGGCGCTGCGGTCGCGCGTGATGATGCGGGTGCAGCCACAGTAGAAACACGGGCTCTCGCAGAAAGGCACGTGCACGTAGATGGAGAGCTGGCGCGGGATGGGGTCGCCGTTCGACTCGAGCGCCGCCCGGTGGTAGTCGGCCTCGCCGATCGACTCGCTGAAATGGGGCGCCGTCGGATACGAGGTGTAACGCGGCCCCGGCACGTCGTAACGACGCACCACGCCTGCATCGAAGCGGACCCCGGCTTCCATGTCTGCGAGTTTCCGGCCCGCGCAGCGCCCCCCGCAATGACCTGGATCAAGGCAAGGTCTTGGGGGTCTGGCCGACTGGATGCAATGCCTGGCACCCGGGCGTATCCTCTGGAGCGTTTGGACTGGCCAGCCTCGCCTCGAGAAGGAGTACCAGCATGCGCCGTTTCCTCGTGTCCCTGCTGCTGTTGGGGTCGTTCGCCGCGGTCGCCAAGGATCCGCCACCGTTTGATCCGGCCGGCGATCCGGCGCAGCAGGCAGCGACCTTCCTGAAAGGCAGCAAGCTGGACGCCTTGGGCGGCGCAAAACGGGTCGCCATTTCGCAGTTCCGCGTCGAGTTCATGGTCGAGAATTCCGGCAAGTCCAGTTCGTCGAGCAGCGCCGGCTGGACCTCGTCCAGTTCCGAGATCACGCTCGTGGGCATCAGCGACGAGCTGCGCCAGGCGATCACCGACCAGCTCTACGACCGGCTCGTGCAGGAACTGACCGATGCCGGCGTGGAAGTCGTGCCGTACGAGACCTTGAGCGCCGACGAGAATTACAAGTCCATGGAGCGGGTCTTCAAGCGCACGCAGGAACCGGTCGGCATGCAGGCCGGCAAGTCCGTCTTCGTCGGCCCCCACGGCATGCCCTACTACATGACCAACGACGACAAGCACCTGGGACTCGGCGCGCTGATGGGCGGCATGAGCACGGTGCAGCCGCAGAACATCGAGCCGCGCATCGCCGAGTCGCTGCAGGCGGCGGTCCTGCGCGCGACGATGTCGGTCAAGTTCGCCGACGTGAAGAAGAGCGGCGGGATGTTCCGCATGGGTTCGTCGGTCGATACCAGCGAAGCGCTGGCGTGGGTTCCCGAGCAGACGCAGTTCCTGTTCGTGACGCCGGACAGCGGCAAGGCCCGGGTCACGCTCGAGAAGACGATCATGATGCCGAACGACGTCCTGACGCTGCAGGAAACGACGACCAAGGGCGACAAGGCAGTGCAGGCAGCCGCAAACGTGATCACCGGCCTGTTTGCGGGCGGTGGCCGTTCGTCCGCCAAGTACGACGCGATCGCGAATCCGGAGGCCTACAACAAGGCGCTCACGCAGTACGGCACTGCGCTCGAATCGTCGCTGATGGCGATCGTGAAACCCGCGCTGGCGGGCGCAACTTCGAACTGACACCGGAGGCCTGGACGGAAATGAAAACTTCGACACGGGAACGAGCAATTGTCCCGGCTGCATTTGCATTCACTGCGCTGTTGCTCGCCCTCTCCGCCTGCGGCGGCGGCAAGGAATCAACGAGTGGCGATGCGGCTGCAGCAGGCGGCGGCAGCCAGTCCGCTCCGGCAGGCGCCGGCAACGGCAGTGCGGGCCCCGATACGAGCGGGCTGGCGGAAATCATCCTGGGCAAGATCAACCAGGACCCGACGCGGCAGGAACTCGAGGTGACCGGCAAGCTCCTCGAGTTCAATGTGACGTCCGCCAAGACCGAGGTTCTCGAAGGCATGGGCGCCTCGGCAGTCGTGGAATGCGCCGGAGTGGTCGTGTTCGATGGCGACACTCAATGGAATTGGCAGGAGATGGAGCCCAAGAAGGCAGGCGAGCCCGCGAAATTCGAATGCCAAGTCGAATACGCCAACCAGGGCAACGGCTGGCAGGTCTTCGGGCCGATGGGGATCTACCCGCTCTGAGTTGGTGCCCCGGGCAGGAGTCGAACCTGCATGGCCTTGCGGCCAACGGATTTTAAGTCCGTAGCGTCTACCCGTTCCGCCACCGGGGCGTGAGCAACATCATGGCTGATTGTTAGAAGCCTAACAGCCAATCCACCACGGTCTGCCAGGCAGGCGTCCGGGAGAACGGGATGCGCCCGAGCTGGATTGCAAGCCAGGTCCCGCCGGCGATCCAGTACACGGGGTGCACGCGGCCTTGCGTCCGCCGGTCATGGACCATGGCGGCGACGATCAGCAGGTCCGTAATCAAGGCCGGCAGGATGCTGAACTCGATCGGCGGCGGGCCCGACAGCTGTCCGGGTTGCGTTAGCGCAAGGCGGACCAGGCGCGCGACGGCGGCCATCAGGATGGCGGCGCTGCCGACGAGCATCAGCCGTCGGTGTATTTCGGTACGACGGCGTTGTGCGATCGCGATGGCGACCATGCAGGCGAAGAACAGGATCGTTGTGACCGGGACGATCATGAAGCTGCGCCCGCGCTCGTCCTGCCCGGCGGCGATCTGCGTCTCAGCCGAGTGAATGGCGGCCGCAAGCCCGACCAGCAACATCGGGCTCGCGAGCGCAATGCCGACCAGCCCAAGCGCGCGGTGCCGGGCGATGCGCCCGCTGGTCGCGAGATGCGCCTGCACGACAAAGAACACGGCCCAGGCCGTGAACAACAGTCCGTGCAGGTGAATGATGGG
>JBFXFJ010000010.1:0-118450 GCA_050179155.1 Steroidobacteraceae bacterium | reverse complement strand
GCACGCGCCATGCGCCGAAGCATCGCGGGGTCGGCCCAGGCGTGCGTGGCGATGAGTTCAGCCGCAAACCGCTCGAAGTCGCCGCACGGCAGGTCGCCACCGGGTAGCGGCGCGCCCGCCGTCCAGCGCGGTCGCCTGCGACCGAGCACGACGCAGGCCTGGTCGACGGTTTCCTCCGCGAGGCGCCGGTAGGTCGTGATCTTCCCTCCGATCACCGACAGGAGTGGCGGTCCGCGCCGGTCGATTTCGATGCGGTAATCGCGCGATATGCCGGAGGGATCCGAGGATTCGTCTTTCTGCAGCGGCCGGATGCCGGCGTAGCTGGCGATGACGTCAGAGGGGCTGAGCGGCTGGTTGAAGCTGCGGCTCACCACGTCGCAGAGGTAGGCGATTTCCTCTGCGCTGGCGGTGACCGGTCCGGGTTCGCCGTGGTGCTCGACGTCGGTCGTGCCGATCAGCGTGTACCGCCCTTCGTAGGGAATCGCGAACACGACGCGGCGGTCCGGTGCCTGAAGGAGATAGGCGTACGGGTGATCGAAGAGCGCACGCACGATGATGTGGCTGCCCTTGATGAGGCGCAGATCCGGCGCCTCGCGGATGCCGGCGATGCGCTTGCGGAACTGGTCCGCCCAAGGTCCGGTGGCGTTGACGATGGCACGTGCTTCGACCGGCTCCTCGCTGCCGTCCGCGTAACGCAGCGTCGCGACCCAGCGGTCATTGGCCCGCTCCAATGCCGTGCAGGCCGTGCGCGTCATGATCCGCGCGCCGGACTCGGCGGCGCCGACCGCGTTCAGCACCACGAGCCGCGCGTCGTCCGCCCAGCCGTCGGAATAGACGAAGCCGCGATGGAAGCGCGCCTGAAGTGCGCGGCCGGCCGGGTGCGATCGCAGGTCGATTGCCCGTGAGGCTGGCAGTCGCCGCCGGTGCGCGAGGTGATCGTAGATGAAGAGGCCGGCGCGGATCATCCAGGCCGGCCGCTGGCTGGCGTCGTGCGGCACCACGAACTCGAGCGGCCGCAGGATGTGCGGCGCGGTGGCGAGCAGGGTCTCGCGCTCGGCGAGCGCCTTGCGCACCATTCCGAACGCGTAGTGCTCGAGGTAGCGCAGGCCGCCGTGGATCAGCTTGGTGCTGGCGGAGGAGGTGTGGCTTGCCAGGTCGTCCTGCTCGCACAGCGCGACCGAAAGGCCGCGGCCGGCAGCGTCGCGGGCGATGCCGGCGCCGTTGATGCCGCCGCCGACGATCAGCAGGTCGTAGAGGGGACGCACAGCGCTAAGGTACAACAATGGGGGCGCACCTTTTAAAGGGGTGCGTCCCCATCGGAGGAACCGGAGTATCCTAGCCGCCGTGATACCGGAGCTCGTCATGGCACTCGCGCTGACCTCAACGGCTTTCATCCACAATGGCCCGATTCCAAGGGTCTACACCTGCCAGGGCAAGGACATCTCGCCCGCACTCGCCTGGAGCGGGCTGCCCGCGGGCGCGAAGTCGCTCGCGCTGATCGTGGACGACCCGGATGCGCCGGATCCCGCGGCGCCGAAGATGACCTGGGTGCACTGGGTGCTCTACAACCTGCCTGCCAGCGCCTCGGAGTTGCCGGAGGCCGTCGCGCCGGCCGCGCTGCCCGCCGGGACGCGCGAAGGCAAGAACGACTGGAAGCGCACCGGCTATGGCGGGCCGTGCCCGCCGATCGGGCGGCATCGCTATTTCCACAAGCTTTACGCGCTCGACGTCGTGCTGCCGGACCTGAAGCAGCCGACCAAGGCGGAGCTCGAGCGCGCGATGCAGGGCCACGTGCTCGGGAAGGTCGAGCTGATGGGGACCTATCAGAAAGACTGATGGTGGAGTTCGCCATGAATGACGTGGAACTCGAATACGTGGGCTTCTGGCTGCGCGTGGGCGCGGCGATCATCGACACGATCCTGGTCTTCGTCATCGTCGCGCCGGTGCTGACCTGGATCTACGGCCCGGGATACTGGGTATCGGACCGCCTGGTCCACGGACCCGCGGACGTGCTGTTCAACTGGGTGCTGCCGGCGGTCGCGGTGATCCTGTTCTGGGTGTACCGCCAGGCGACGCCCGGCAAGATGGCGATCGGCGCCCGCATCGTGGACGCAAAGACCGGCGGCAAGCCGACCACCGGCCAGTTGATCGGGCGCTACTTCGGCTACTTCGTTTCTACGATCCCGCTGCTGCTCGGGATCATCTGGGTGGGAATCGACTCCCGCAAGCAGGGCTGGCACGACATGCTGGCCGGCACGGTGGTCGTGCGGCCGAAATCGGGCGGCAAGTCGGTAAAGTTCGAATAACAACACGGGTGCGCGCCAAAAGTGTGCACCGGCACCACGTAGGGGGAATTCATGGACGCAGGTCGAAGGTCGTTCCTCGTGTCGACCACGGGCGCGCTGGCAGCGCTGGCGGCGCTCGACTGGAGCGAGGTGGCGCGCGCGGCGCAGCATGCGCATGCCGCTGCAGGTGATCCGTCCACCGCATTCACGAACCTGACGGCAGCCCAGGCGGCGACCGTCATTGCGATCGCCGCGCGCATCGTGCCGACGGACGATGCGCCGGGCGCGACCGAAGCGGGCGTCGTGTACTTCATCGATCGTGGCCTCGGTTCGTTCCTGGCCGCGAATCGCGAGAACTTCCTGAAGGACCTCGGCGAGTTCGAAGCAAGCGTGGCGGCGGCCCATCCGGACGCCGGCTCGTTCGCGACATTGCCGGCAACGGCCCAGGATGTGTTCCTCAGGAGCATCGAGACCACGGCATTCTTCGGCACCCTGCGCCTCTGGACGCTGTTCGGCCTGCTGGCATCCCCCGCCTATGGCGGCAATCGCGACGGCGTGGGCTGGAAGCTCGCGGGCTTCGAGGACGGGCACGCGTTCACGCCGCCGTTTGGTTACTACGATCGCGATTACCCCGGTTTCGTGCCGTATCCGCCGAAGGTGACGACATGAGCGGGAAGCAGTTCCGGCCGCAGGACACGGTGGACTTCGTGGTCGTCGGCTCCGGTGCCGCGGGCGGCGTGATGGCGCGCGAACTGTCGGTCGCGGGCTTCGACGTGGTGGTGATGGAGCAGGGGCCGAGGCTCGGCCCGGGCGATTTCGAGCACGACGAGTTCAAGTACTGGTACCAGAACGGCATCATGAACAAGCCGGAGGAGAGCCCTCAGACCTACCGGAAACTCCCGACCGACAAAGCCGAGCGCGTGCAGGGCATGAATGCGATGTGGTACGCGCGCCTGGTCGGTGGCAGCAGCAATCACTTCACCGCGAATTTCTGGCGCCTGCGCCCGGTGGATTTCAAGGAACGCTCCCTGCTGGGCGAGATTCCCGGCACCGGTTTCGCCGACTGGCCGATCAGCTATGACGAACTCGAGCCCTACTACACGAAGGTCGAGTGGGAGATCGGCGTGTCGGGCATGGCCGGCGCCTGCCCGACGGATCCGCCGCGCTCGAAGCCCTATCCGATGCCGCCGCTGCCAGTGAAGTCGTCCGGCGTGCTGTTCGAGCGCGGTGCGCGCAAGCTCGGCTTGCATCCGTACCCGGCGCCGATGGCGATTGCGAGCGTGCCGTACCGCGGCCGGCCCGCCTGCCAGCACTGCGGCTTCTGCATCGGCTATGGCTGCGAGTACCGGGCCAAGTCCTCGACGCTCTACACGATGATCCCGGAAGCGGAGGCGACCGGCCGCTGCGAGGTGCGTGCGGAGAGCTACGTGTTCCGCATCGATACCGACGCGCGCGGCCGCGCCACGGGCGTTGCGTATTTCGATGGCGAGCGGCGCGAGCAGTTCCAGAAGGCGCGGGCAGTGGTCGTCTGCGCGAATGGCGGTGAGACGCCGCGCCTGCTGCTCAATTCCGCGAATGCGAAGTTCCCGGACGGGCTCGCGAACTCGAGCGGGCTGGTCGGCAAGTACCTGATGTTCAACGTGGGTGCCTACGGCGGCGGCGTGTTCGAGCACGAGCTGAATGAGCACAAGAGCGTGCAGGTCACGCGCGTGGCGCACGATTTCTACGACTCCGACCCGAAACGTGGTTTCTACGGCGGCGGCGGACTCGACGGGCGCATCAATCCGGTACCGCTCGGCCTGCCGCTGTTCGGCCTGCCGCCGGAAATGTCCTGGGGCGCGCCGCTCAAGCGGGCATTGCGCGACATGCCCCGCACGATGCTCACGATGGCGCACACGACCTCGCTCGCGCTGGAGCGCAACAGCGTCTCGATCGACCCGGAACTGAGGGACGCCTGGGGCGTGCCGGCGATCCGGGTGACGTACCAGGATCACCCGGACGACCTGGCGATGGCGGGCTGGCTCCAGAACTGGGCGGTGGACATTCTCGAGGCGGCCGGCGCGGTGAAGACATGGCGGTCGCCGATCGTCGAGTCGAACAATTCTCCGCACCTGCTCGGCACCTGCCGGATGGGCGACGATCCCGCGAAATCCGTGGTGGACCGCTATCACCGCAGCCACGACGTCCCGAACCTGTTCGTCTGCGACGGCTCGAGCATGGTCACGTCCGGCCGCGGCCAGCCGACCATGACGATCCAGGCGCTGGCCTTCCGCGCGGGCGACCACATCGCCCGCTTCGCGCAGCGTGGGGAGATTTGAACCTGGTGCCGGGTCGTAGTTTCGTAGTCTGGATTTGCGCTGCACAACCAAACTACGAAACTACGACCCGGCACCGATTAGATCATTTCTTGAGCGCCGCCTGGTCGACGAAGCCGCGCCGGCAGGCATTGCACGGCGACACGAACCTGTACGCCGAGCCGCGCGCGTTGCCGATCACAACCACCGCGGTGCCAATGGGATATTCATCGAGCACCTGGCCGTCCGGCTCGGGCGAGGCGAGGATCGGCGCATCGCGCGTGAGCGTCCACAGGCCGCCGGGCGCGACATCCACGGCATAGCCGCGGAAATCGATCCAGGTGCGTTCGTAAGCACTGCCTTTCCATTCGTAGTACGTCTTCTCGCTGCACGGATGCATGCCGTTGCAACCGCCACGCAACGTCGCCGGCGTGCCCGCGGGTCCCGGCAGCACTTCGATGCTCGGCGCATCGTCGGCATTGATGGCGCCGAGCTCCACCCAGCTGTCGCCGCGCTTGGCGTAGAGGAAATAGGGGCAGCCGAGGCTGCCGCAGGAAAACACGCCGGGCGCGCCCTGGCAGTCCATGTTCTGCCGCAGGTCCACGAGGATCTCGGCGCTGGCGTCGCCGTCCACATCCAGCGACCAGGCGATCGGCTCCTCGACCGGGCGCAGCGTGCCGCCGGCCAGCGCGCATTCCTGCGTCAGGAAGTCGAGCGGCAGCAGCACGAAGGAGGGGCAGCGGCTGGAGGCGGACGCCTCATCCGCGATGTCTTCCGCGAAACAGGCGGCAAGGTCGAGCCGGCTCGTGCGCACCGCAGGCGCGCCTGGCACTTCCGCGACCGCGGCCGGGGTCGCCGCCTCGGATTTCTTCTTTCTCGCGCGATCGGCATCGCCGCCGCAGGCGCTGAGCAGCAGGCAGGCGGTCAGGACGGATATCAGCAGGCGCATGCGCATCCCCCTACGGTGCCGGGTCGCAGTTTCGCAGCTATTCTAGAACAACTTCGCCGGGGCGCTTGGCCACCGCCGGAAACGCCTTTGCCAGCTGCCGATCAAAGGTGGCAAGCGCCAGCCGTTCGCGGTCGGCCAGCTCGACGAAGAGGGTGTCGTAAATAGGGACGCCGGACTGTAGCGACCGTATCAGGGCTCCCTGCCACAAGGCGCGAATCGGAACCGACTGAACGCCCAGGCGGCCGGCGAGCGACAGGCGCGCCGGTGCCTCGGATTCCGGCAAAACTCCGGTGCGGGCCGCAAGCCACACGACGTTTGCGAGTTCCGCTTCCCATAAGGCGGGCGCCAGGATCTCATCCGCCGCGCCGAGAAGCGCCCCGGCCTCGGCGGCGAAGCGCGGTGTTCCCAGCAGGTGATACGCCAGGACGTTGGTATCGACGACGACCCTCATCGCCGGCCGGCGGCGATCCAGGCGTCGATTTCGGACGCGCCAGGGCGTTTCGACTGCTTCGCCCAGGAGGCTTCGATCTGCTTCAGGACCGATGCCCGCTCAGCCACGTGAGACTCGAGCAGGTCGCGCACTTCCTGCTCCATGGACTGGCCACGGCGCCGGGCGAGTGACTTCAGCCCGCGGACGATGCGCATGGGAACATTGCGGATGGTGAGCGTGGCGGTGTCTTTCATGATGCTAGCATTATGCTAGCAGCCGGGTGACGGATCAATGACGATCATGCGCCCGGCGGGCGAGGGGTGTTACCTGGATATCGGACGGTTCGTCGCGGATACTCGCGGCGACGCCAGGGGCAGGGCGATTTACAACCGGTCCCGCCGGAACGGCGTCACGACGTCGCTGACGCGCTGCGCCGAGGCCAGGTCGAGCGCGAGGTCTGCGCACTCGGCGTTGTCGAACCGGCGTCCGACGTCCGCCCAGTTGATCATGTCCCAGAAGTTGAGGAACCAGAGTTCCCTGCGGTTGCTGTATTGCAGGTAGTACGCGTGCTCCCACATGTCGAGCACCAGCAGCGGCAGGGTCGCTGTGCCGCAGTTGTCCTGGTGGTCGTGCACCTGCTGGACCAGCAGCGAGCCCCGCGCCAGCTCCCAGCAGAGCGCCACCCAGCCGGCGCCCTGGAGCGCAATCGCCGCGGCGCTGAACTGGTGACGCAGCGACTCGACGCTGCCGAAGCTGCTGCAGATCGCGGCCTCGAGCCGCTCGTTGGGCGATGCGCCGTCGTTGGGCTCGAGATTACGCCAGAAGATCGAGTGCAGTACGTGGCCCGACAGGTGGAACGCCAGGTCCCGTTCAACCTGGTTGATGCGGTTGAAATCGCCGATCGCGCGCATCGCGGCCAGTGTTTCCAGCGCGCGGTTGGCGCCGTCCACGCAGGCGCGGTGATGCACGGCGTAATGGAGCTCCAGCAGTTCGGCCGAATACGCGGGCGCGAGCGCATCGTAGGCGTAGCCCAGTGCCGGCAGCTCGAAGTGATTGCTTTCCGTCATGCGTGGCGGGGGCGCCGGTCGGGCCGGCACCCCCGGATTCGCAGCCCTAGCGCTGGGGAGCCCGTGCTTCGCGGTGCGATTCGCGTTCGGAACGCATCGGCGCGTCGTCCGTCAGCGAACTTTCAAAGCGCCTGATCTGTTTCTCGGCCTCGTCCTTGGACACGCCGTAGATTTCCTGGATGCGGCTGGACAGCACATTTCGTTGTCCGCCGATGACGTCCACCTCGTTCTCCGGCAGCCTGGTCCAGAATTCGAGGACTTTTCCCTGGAACTTGTCCCAATTCCCTTCGATGCGTTCCCAGTTCATGGCTCTGCTCCTTGAGGTCAGGGAAGTACCACGGCCCATCCGCAGCACGCCCATGGAGCATGTGCCTTGCGGCCGCGCGGTTCTGTAGGACTACTGCTGATCCCCGCGTAAGTCACCCGCGGCCACCTTCGCGGTTTCCCAGTTGGCGTCGGCGACGGTGATGCAGGTCTGGCGTTCGGGTTGGGGCCGCGCGCCGCATTCCCTGACGGCGCGATTGCGATCGGCCGCGGCGATGGCGATCGCGACTTCATAGCTCATCGCGTGCGGGGCGCCGGTGCCGGAATGCGCCGGCGCGGGCACGGGCGTGGATGCCTCGTCGCAGCCGGCGAGCGACAGCAGCGCTGCGGCGATCGCGAGGCGGGCCGCATGACCGCCAGGGGGATCAGCCGCCATCGGCGGCCCGCCGGACCTGCGACCACGGCAGGGTGAAGCTGACTTCGGTGCCGGCACCCGAAGCGGGCGGACCGACGCGCAGTTCGCCGCCGAGCGCCTCGATGCGGTGGCGCATGCCGAGGAGTCCGTGCGACTGCGGAACGTCGGATCGCTGTTCGTCTATGCCGATGCCGTCGTCCCGGATCGTCACCGTGAGCCGCCGCTCGTCCGACGCGACGGAAAGCCGGACCAAATTCGCCTGGGCATGTTTCATCACGTTGATCAGGCATTCCTGCACCACGCGGAACACGGCAATGCTGGCGTCGGGAGACAGGTCCGGCAGCGGCTCGGCGTACTCTTCCTCGCAGGCGAGGCCCGCGCGCCGCACGCTTTCGTCCACCAGCCAGCGCATCGCCGCAACCAGGCCAACATTGTCGAGCAGCGTCGGCCGCAGGCTCTCGATGACGCGCCGCTTGAGGTTCAGCCCCTCGTCCAGGGATCGCAGCACCCGGTCCCAGCGTACGGCGCTCGCTTCCGTGCCGTCATCGCAGCTCCGTCGCAGCAGGGAAACGTCGATCTTGGTCGCCACCAGCAGGCCGCCCAGTTCGTCGTGCAGCTCGCGCGCGAGCGCGGCCTTCTCGCGTTCGGTGACCCGCTGCAGGTTGCTGGACAGGTTGAACAGCTGCGCAGTGCGCTGGCGCACGATGCGGTCGAGCTCGGCGTTGCGCTCGCTCAGCAGCAGGCTCTCCCGCGCGCGCCGCTGCACGTCGCGCGCAAACAGCGCGCCGACCAGCACGATCAGCACCAGGCTGAATCCGCTGGTCCAGGCCAGCAGCAGGCGTGAGGTCCGCAGGTCGCCGCGCCAGCCCGTGGTGGCCGTGAGCAGGCGGCTTCCCTCGCCCTGGTAGAGATCGGCGATCAGGCCGCGGATGTCGGCCATCGTCTTCTCGCCGATGTCGGTGTTGACGAGCGCCATCGCCGCGGCGAGGTCCTGCTCGCCGTAGAGGCGCAGCGAGCCCAGCATCTCGCCGAGCCGCATGCCGGTGAGCTTGCGCAAGTCGCCGGATTTCGCCTGCTCCGGCTCGAGCGCCGAGGCCTCGTAGCTGGCGGAGATCTGGTCGAGCAACGGGTCGAGCTCCTTGATCGCCGGGTCGAACTCCCGCAGGTAGCGGGTCTCCTCGGTCAGCAGGAATCCGCGCTGCGCGGTCTCTGCCTCGAGCAGCAGCTGCATGTAGCGCGACAGCAGTGCCTGGCGCCGCTGCGACTCCGCGACCACGACGGTTGCGTCGCGCAGCCGCGAGTGTCCTGACTCGGCGACCAGGAAGGTCGCAACGATCAGGGCGACGCCCAGCAGGAGCGGCGCGTAGACGAGTGGTGTACCGGCCGCCGGTCGCATGGTCACAGGCTTACACCTGCGCGGGCAGAAGCCGCCACCGGAGCGTGTCGGAATTCTCCGACACCCGATTTAGCGGACTTCCGGCATGGTTCGCGGCGCCGGGCGCGTCCGCCATGCGGGACGTATGATTACGATGTGTCAGCCATGACGGGAGCGTCAGGATGGCCAGGGTACTGATTGCGGACGACCATGCCGTGGTGCGCGCCGGTCTGCGGCAGCTGCTGGGCTCGGACCACGCCATCAGCGAGATCGGCGAAGCAGAAACCGGACAGCAGACACTCGACCGGTTGCGCGACGGCTCGTGGGACCTCCTGATCCTCGACATCGCGATGCCGGACCGCAGCGGTCTCGACATCCTGAAGCACGTGCGTTCCGGTTTTCCGGACACGAGGATCCTCATCCTGAGCGGTTTTCCCGAGCGCCAGTACGGCATCAACGTCCTGCGCGCCGGCGCACACGGCTTCCTCGGCAAGGAGTGCGCCGCGGAGGAACTGACGAAGGCCGTGCATTCGATCCTCGCCGGCCGGCGGTACCTGAGCCCGACGATGTCGGAACTGCTGATCTCCGAGATCGACGGCGGCGGGATCGGCAAGCCGATCCACCTGCAGCTCTCGGAGCGCGAGTTCCAGATCTTCTGCAAGCTGGCGAGCGGCGTCTCGGTCTCGGAGATCGCGCGCGAACTCTGCCTCAGCGTCAAGACCGTCAGCACCTACCGCGGCCGCGTGCTGGAGAAGCTCAATTTCAAGTCCAATGCCGATATCACTTCCTATGCCCTGCGAAACGGGCTGATCCAGTAGCGGGTGCGATCCATGCTGCGCGTGCTGCTGGTCGAGGACTCGCAGGTGCTGGCCGAAAGGCTCACCGAGACGCTGGCGCCGCTCGCGGGCGTCGAGCTCGTGGCCGCGGTCGCGGACGAGGCCTCGGCCGTCGGCGTGGCCGCGGAAGGGAAGGTGGACGTCATCGTCCTGGACCTGCAGTTGCGGCAGGGCACCGGTTTCGGCGTCATGCAGCGGCTCGGCGCGAAGCGCCCGACGATCATCGTGTTCACGAATTACGTGCTTCCGGAATACCGGCGCCGCGCCGCGGCGCTCGGCGTCGACTACTTCCTGAACAAGGCGCGCGACTACGAGCGACTGCCGCTGTTGCTCCAGGAACTCGAGCTGCGCCAGCACCCGGCGCCGTCCCTGCAATAAAATGGGGCCCGCGCCGGCCGGCGCGGGCCCCGGCTGCCGGTACCGGCAGCCCAAGCGTCAGGACGTCTTGACGCTAATCTCGTTGCGGACGTTCTTCACGCCCGTCACCGACAGCGCGACCGTCGTCGCGGCGGCCTTGGCGACCGGGCTGTCCACGAAGCCGCTCAACTGGACCACGCCTTCCCTGGTCTCGACGGTGATCTGGTGCGCCTTCGTTTCCGGGCTCTCGATCAACGCGGCCTTTACCTTGGCAGTCAGAAGCGAATCATCGATCACCTCGCCGAGGGTCGTGCTGCCGCTCTTGATGCCCAGGTTGTTGCGGACCTCCACGACGCCGTCCACTTCGGTCGCGACCATCGTCGCGCGGGACCGCTCCGCCGGGGAATCGACGAAGCCATTCAGCTGCACGATGCCGCGGTTCACCTCCACGTTGATCTCGCGCGCGGAGGTGTTCGGCTCGGCGATCAACGCGGCTTTGACATTGCCGAGAATGACCGCATCGTCGAGGTGTTCGCCGGGTGCCCGCTGGGTCCGCGTCGCCGAGCAGGCGGCAGCGCCGACGAGGGCGGTGGCGGCAAGTGCTGCCACGAGGCTGTGTTTGATGTTCATGTGGCCTTCTCCTCCGTTACTGGGACTGCGGCGGAGCGGCGAATCCCTGGGCGGTGTCCTTGGCGGCATTCAGCGCCTGCACCGCCTCGTCCACGCAGGCCTGCCGCTCGGCGCCGGTCAGGGCATCGCAGCGTTCGATCGCAACCTGGTACTCGCCTTCGGCTTTCGCCATCGCGACATCCGTTTCGGACTGGGTCTGGGCCGCCGCGATGTCGTCCCGCACTTCGGCTGGTGTCTCGGCAGCCTTGTCGCAACTCGCCAGCAGCGCCGCGAACGCGATGGCCATCAGGGCCGTTCTCGTCTCGTCGATCATGTCGGTCTCCTCATGCGCCGTGCGGTCAGAAGCGGAAGGCTCCGGTCAGCCACAACGCATTCGAGTCATCCGTGTTCTCGAAATCGAACTGCTCGTACTCGAGCCGCAGGTTGAAGGTGTCGAAGAGGGTCAGGCCGACGCCTGCGGTCCATGTGAAATCGTCGCCGCTGTCGCTCGCGGTCGTGGTCCCGAGCGGGGACGTGATGCGCGCATCGGTCTCATGGAAGAAATAGCCCGCCTTGGCGAACAACTCGAACGGGCCGATCGGGAACGTCCCGACGGCGTACGGCGCAAAGCCGTCCGTTTCGACTTCGGCGAACACGTCCGGGGCGATTTCGTCATCCGGGCTGCCGAGATTGATGTAGGCGATCTCGGCGCTGAAGTAGCGGTTCACGCGCCAGCCGGCGAATGCCTTCCAGGCGGTGTCGTCGCTGTCGTATTCCTCGATCGCCGTCGTCACGTCGTCGAAATCATCGACTTCGAGCTTGTATTCGCCGACGCCGGCGCCAGCGTAGAAACCGGAATCTTCGGCTTCCTGCGCCTGTGCGGCGGCGGCGGCCACCAGGGCGGCAACGGCCAGGGGAACGGTGAGGACGCGATTCATGGCTGGCTCCTGGATGCGTATTGCGCTTGCGCAGGAGTGTTGCATCGCGCTCGAGGCGCGCAGAGTCGGGCGAGGTCCCGATTTCCTGTAGGACGATTCCGCTGCAGCGGATTACACGCTGTCGTCAGATGCCGACAGTCAGCGATGCGGCAACGATCAGAACCGCAACGACAGGCAGCTCAGGCCGCCGTCCATCTTGCGGAACTCGGACATCCCGAGCGCCAGGATCTCGTAACCGCAGGCCTCGAGCGCCGCGCGGGTCGCGGGATAGCCCTCGGCGATCACGAGCTTGTCGTTGAGGCACAGGCAGTTCGCGGCATAGCGCTCGCTGTCCGGCGCTTCGACCAGTTCGTAGGGCGCGAGCGCCGCGGTGCGCGGCACGTCGCTCGTGATCAGCATGCGGCCGTCGTCGAGGTACGAGAGGCCGGTTTTCAGGTGCAGCAGGCGCCGGCTGCCGCGGAGGTCGATGACGCTCGACGGAAAGCCGATGTCGGCGAGCAGGCCCGCGAGCTGGCTCGCGCCTTCCTCATTCGTGCGCTGCGTGAGACCGATCAGGAAATGACCCTCGGCCTCGCAGACGTCGCCGCCATCCACGGTGCCGGGCGCAGTGATGCTCGCGATCTCGCTGAAGTAGGCATGCAACGCGGCGACGATGCTGCTGACTTCGCCCGCGCGGCTCGGCGCGCCGGGGCGTGTGGTGATCGCGCCGCGCGGGGTGAGGACGGCCGCGTCCTCGACAAAGCAGCTGTCCGGGAAGTCGGCGTCGGCGGAGAGCACCGAGACCGCGAGCCCGCACTGCTCGAGCGCGAGGCAGTACGCCTGGTGCTGCGTGAGCGCGCGGGCGAGCTCCGGTGCGCCCTCGTTCGCCGACGTGATGCCCTGGGCGTAGGTCGGTGGCGGGGGCCTGACGATGGCGCGGGTGTAGCGCATGGATCACCGGAGCCGAATAAGGATGCGACTGAATCGAGCTGCATCATAGCGCTCGTCGTCCTTGAGGTCGGTGAAGAGCGCTTCGATGCGGGGGTCGGTATCGAGCGGGCGGCCCCCGCTTGCGAGCAGGAGCGTCACGGCCATCGCGGCCTGCTCGGCGGCGGCGTAGTCCGGGTATTCGCCGCGCTCGGCGGCGGCGAGGTTGGCGTCCAGCATGGCATTGCGCTCATCCGCACTGAAGCGGCGCGAACCGAGTTGCTGCCGCAGCGTCGGGATCTGCTGGCGAAGCGCTTCGGCCGCGGCCCGCATCGCGGGCATGCCCTCGTTGGCGGCACGGTGCAGGGCAGTCGTCGCCTCGCGCAGCCGTGCCGCGGCGGGGGGATCGAGCGCATCGAGCGTCGCGGCCAGCATCACGAGCGCGCTGTCGTTCACGCGCACGCTACCGGGAGCCAGGCCGGGCGCCTCGCGCCAACGCTGGAGGCGCATCGAGCGGTGGCAGCTGTAGCAGTTGAACAGCGCGAAGTCCGGGAACACGCCCTGGGAATGCCGGTCGCTGGCGGCGATGGCAAGCGTTCGGTCGGCGCTTTCCAGCAGCCCCGCGAGCCAGGTGGCGACGCTGCCGGACTCGGTCTTGCGCTTGGCGTAGTCGTCGTCGCGCCGGTAATGCTCGCGCCCACCGGCAGTGCGCCACAGCTCGGAGTAAGTGTCGAGCTCGAACACGAGGCGCGGGTGGCCGGCGGCCATCAGCGTGTGATTGGCATGGCGGTCGGCGGACCCTACGTGGCAGGCGGCGCAGACCGGCGCGCGCACGTCGGCGCGCTCGAGTGCGGCGAGGCCGGCAGCCAGGTTGTCCGCATGCGTGACGCGCGGCGTGTCGTCGTGGCTCGCGATCCAGGCGCTCGCCGCGCCGTGGCAGGCCTCGCAGCCGACGCCGTCGTCGAACTGGAAACGCGGCCCGCGTGCAGCCACCGGGACGTTCTCGGCGTGGCAATCAAGGCACAGCGGCTCGCGCGCCGCATCCTGGATGCCGAGCCGCGCGGCCATGCGGGCGGAGTCTTCGCTGCGCAGCGTGCGGTACGCGCCCGCGTGCGGGTCGAAATGCGACCAGGTGACGTACTCGTTGCGCAGCACGTTCGCGCTTTCGAGCGGTTTCGCGACGCCGTGGCAGACGCCGGAGGCGCAGGAGGCGACGCCGAGGTGACTGGCCGGGGCCTGCGGCGTGTTCTGTGCCTCTGCGGCGGCCGCGGCCAATGCCAGCGCGGCGAGCAAGACCGGTCTGCGCAGCGCTTCAATCATCTGGCACCACCCAGGGTGCGCCGTCCTTGTCCAGGTACAACCGGCGCATCTCGGCGCCATTGAATGGCCGCGATCCGCGCCGGCCGAACACCGCGACCTGGCCGCCGGTCTCGTCCACCGCGCGGTCGCGCTCGAGCGGCCGCGACAGCGCGAGCGCCGGATGGCGCGTCGCGTAGCGCGCGATCAGCTGCGGCTTCGGCTCGGGGCTGAACCCGTAGAAATTCGGCTGGCTGTCGGGCGCGGTCAATTGCAGCACTTTCAGTCCGCCGCCGCCGTCGGCGACGTAGGCAAAGAGCGAGGCATTCGTCGAGGCAACGACCACGTCGCGGGCATCCCGTATCGCACCCCCGGCATCGTAGTGCATCAGGAGCGTCGGCTGCTCGGGCCGCTCGATGTCCACGATCGCGAGACCCTTCGCGCCGTCCGCCACATATATATAGGTGCGGGCGGTGAAGATGCCGCGGGCACTGGCGAGCGGCAGCGTCGCCGCCGGGACCATCCGTGCCCGGGCTGGCTGCGTGACGTCCACGACCTTGAGCCCTTCGGCGTCGGTGACGAACAGGTACCGGAACTGCAGTGCCGAGGCGCGGCCCTCCGCGAGCGGCACGGTCGCGAGTGTCTTCGGCGCGAGCGGGTCGGTGAGATCCACGACCACGAGGCCGGCGTCTGCGATCACGTAGGCGATGTTGCCGCCGATCGTCACGTGGCGCGCGCCGGCGAGCACGCCGCCCGGGTTCCAGGTCAGGGCGCGCCGGAGCCGGTTGTTGCGAAACTCGCCGTCGGCAAGCGTGTTGATGTCCACGAGGATCAGGCCCTCGGCGGCATCCGTCACGAGCGCGTAGTTGTAGATGGCCGCGAACGGCTGCTCGAGGTTGGCGACGCGCATCAGCTCGCCGGCATTGCGTGCCGGGTGCACCGGCTGTGTGGTCGGCAGCGCCACGCAGGTGGCGTCCTTCGTGCGCACGCGCGTGTCGTGGCCGAGCGGGGAGAAGGGCGCGGTGATGAGTTTCTGGCTCACGCCCTTGTTGCCGATGCTGGCCGCGTCGTAGACGACCAGTCCGCGCTCGCCCTCGGCGACGAACACATACTCGCCGCGCAGTTGCAGGCAGCGCGCGGGGCCCGCGCCATGGGACTGCGCCACCGGCAACGCGAGATCGCGCGCGCGATGCTCCGCCGCCCAGTCCGGGTAGGCGTAACGGTGCAGGTAGCTGCCGATCACGGCTTGCGGTTCATCCCATTCCGTGACCTGCACGGCGACGACCTCTTGCTCCGTGCCGACCCATGCGTGGAAGCCGACGAGGTTCATGAACTGCGTGCCGAGGCCGAGCGTCTGCGCCACGATCGCGTTGTTGTTGTTTGAGACGGAAAGATGGCAGTCCGTGCAGCCTTTCGTCTCGGTCTTGCGCTCGGTGTGCGGGTAGTGCGGGTTCATCGCCTGCGAGCTGTATCCGGAGGCCGCGATCGGCGGTTGCTGCACGTAGATGCGCTCGCGGTTGGCGTTGGTGGAGGAGAGCACGAGCGCGGAAGATGATCGCACCGGCGCGATCTTGCTGCCCTCGGTCGGCCCGCGCAGGCCGAGCATGAAGACGTCGTCGCGCGCAACCTGCGGGTTGTAGCTCGCCCAGTTGCGCGCGACGCCGCCCTCGTAGCGATGCACCTCGGTCTTCCAGTTCGCCTCGATCGGCAGGTGACAGCCGCCGCAGGCCGTGGTCCAGGACGTGTGGCAGGCGTAGCACTCCATCTGCTCGTCCGAATGCGCGAGATCCTTCGGTGCGACCTGTCCGCCCCAGGTGAGATTCTTCGTGTCGCGCGACATCAGCTTGGCGCGCGCGGCCTTCTCGTTGTAGCCGGGATGCCCGGCCGACACGCTGTCCTTCACGAGGGACATTTCCCATTCGCGCGCAGGATCCAGCACCGAACGCTGGATCAGCTTGCCATTGAGCCACTCGAAGCGGCGGCGCCCATCGGGGTTGCGCAGCACCGAGAGATCGGTGCCGCTCGGGCCCGCGGCAGGACCCGAGGTGCGCAGCGTCGGATACGCATTCACCGTGCCGTGGCAGTCCTTGCAGTCGATCTCGACCGCCTGCGCGACTTCGCCATAGAGGTGGCCGTTGCCGTGCGCATCCTGCGCGAAGTGGCAGTCCACGCAGTGCATGCCGGCATCGGCGTGGCTGGAGGAGAGATGCACGGCGCGCTCAAATTTCTTCGGGTCATCGTTCGCGACGACCGCGCCGGCGGCGTCCAGCAGGTTGCCCTTGCGGTCGCGCTTGAAGATCGCGCGGAAGTTCCAGCCGTGGCCGTGGTAGTCGGCGAACTGCGTGTCCTTCAGCGACGGATTGAGTTCCGACACGCGCTTCAGGAACTCAGGGTCCGCCCACAGCCCGCGCGCGGCCGCGCCCTCGGGGTTGCGGTCATACACGGCGCGCGCCTCGGCGGCGGTCGGGTACTTCTGCTGTTTTGGCCACATGGACGGCGCGTCGGACTCGTAGTCCCACATCGTGTAGCCGAGATAGGTGTTCATGAACATGTTGGGCTGGTGCATGTGGCAGACCATGCACTGGCTGGTCGGGATCGCGCGCGAAAACGCGTGCGAGAGCGGGTGCCCGGGCTGGTTGCGCGGGATCGTGGGATCCGCGGTCTGCGTCGTGCCGCCGTGGCCGAACTGCGCGTAGGCGCCGGAGTGCTTCGGGTCGCGGTCATTGGCGTAGACGACGTGGCAGGCGCTGCAGCCGGAGGAGCGGTAGTCGCCCGGCTGGTCGTTGGTGCCGAGGAACCAGGTGAGCGGGTCGTTGAGGCGCGTCTTGTGGATGTTGAGCACGGGCACGGCGATGCGCGCGCCAGTACCGGGGCCGCGGTTGCTCTGGCGGATGTCGGGCCGGCCCGGTTCCTCGAGCCGCTGGATCTGGCCGGTGGCATTCGGCAGCCCGGTTTCCGGAAACAGGTTCGAGAGATTGCGGCCGCCGTCCTCGAATACGCGGAAGATGTCCGCAGGCTTCAGGTTCTGCCAGCGCGGCAGCGGGTAGAGGCGCTCGATGATCCCGTGCGCCGCGCGGTCTTCTGCGCTCGCCGGCGCGCCCTCGAGGATCGCGGCCTCGCCCTCGCGCGTGTAGGCCTCGCCGAGGATGTAGTTCTTGAACGGCAGCAGGCCGTTGTTGTACGCGGCGCCGCCCCAGAACATCGCGATCGTGGACATCAGGCTGCGCTCGGCGGCGAGGATGGTCTTCAGGTGGCAGGCGCCGCAGGCCTCGCGCACCACGCGATAGTCCGATGGGTTGACGAAGCGGATGAACTCCGGCGCCTCGCGATTCAGCAGCGTGTAGCTGCGCTCGGGGTTCGCGCTCGCCGGATAGCGCCAGTCCTCTGGAAAGCGCGGCAGCACGTGGGCGGCATCGCGCGCGGCGGCATAAGCCGCCGTGGCCTCGACGGCGCCGCCCCGCCAGCGCGCGCTCGCATCGCCGCCGTGACAGTCGGTGCAGCCGAGCACGACCGCGGGGCTCGCGTGCATCGTCGGAAGGTCGGTTGCCTGGTGGCAATCGTTGCAACCCGCGCTTTTTGCTTCGGCCTGTGCTGCGGTCTGCATCAGCGGCGCAACTGGCGCAGTGACGTGATGGCGCTCGACGGGCTTGCCGTGTTCGTCGGAAGCGACCGCGACGACGGCGGTGGCGATCAGCAGCGCTGCAGTGAGGTAACGGTAGCGCATGCTCAATAAGTGAATACCACGTTGCCGAGGATCGAATAGGGCGTTTCGCTGCCGTAGAGGTCCTTGAACCCCTCGCCCGGTATCAGCGCCGCAGCGGAGAAACGCACGACGATGTTCTGGCTTGCGAGCGGCCGCCAGGTGAGCGCGACCGAGAAGTCGAGGCCGATCTCGCGGTTGATGCCAGCCTGTGAGCGGGCGACCTCAAGGGAGGCGGTGTCCGCGAACAGCAGGTAGTTGGCGTTCATGCTCGCGCGCAGCGTCGGCGTCAGGTCCATGTCGGCGCCGGCGCCCACGAGCATCAGCCCGGGGTTGGTGAAGTTCGACTGGCCGAACTCCTTGGAGGAGCGCAGCGAGTTCAGCAGGCCATTGCGCCCCGAGAGCGTCACGCGGCCGCCGCCGATCAGGGGTACGGGCTGGCGGATCCAGAAGCTGGTGTCGGCGCCGGCGATCATCGGATTCTCGAAGATCGCGTCGTAGCCGCCGGCGACGTCGTCGAACGGGTCGTCGTCCGCGGAGGCGTAGACGAGCGTGCCGCGCGCGCGGATCCAGTCGAAATCGCGCGAGGCCTCCGCCGCGGTGAAGAAGGCTCGGATATCGCTTTGCTGGTCAGTGAACGTGCCGAGGTCTTCCTCGCCGAGCGCGCCATAAGCGGAGACCGAGAGGTTCCAGCGCCCCAGGTGTCCGTCGCCGTTGTAGCCGAGGTAGGTGACGTCGTAGTCGCGCGCGCGCTCGAGCCCGAGCGAGGAGGGGCGCTGGATGAAGCCGTTGTCGTCGTAGCGGAGGTCGCCGCCCTCGCGGTTGCGGTTGTGCGCGACCACCAGTTGCGAGGTGAACCCGGGCCGCGGGAAGTCCTGGCGGTAGAGGTTGGCGACGAACACGTCGTCGTCGCGGAAAGCGTCGCTGCCGAGCTCGATCAGGTTGTTGAGCCCGCTGTTCGTGTCCTTCTCGAGGCGGCGGAACCAGGCCAGGTTGTACTGCCAGCGGTTGCTGTCGCGCGTGCCGAACAGCCGCACGCCGAAGGGGCTGTCCTGGAACAGGAAGCCGCGGAAGTCGGTCGTGAATGGCTGGATGCCGACGCGCAGGCTGTCGAAGTCGTAGTTGTCGGAGACGTTCCGCAGGTGCTTGTCCACGAACAGCGCCTGCACGCCGATGACCCCTTCGGAACGGGTAGTTCCTTCCGCAGGATCCGCCTTGAGGATGCCGGGCTCGTTGACCTCGGCGTGATTGATGTTGAACACAGGCGTGAAGCGGAATTCCCAGTCCGGCGGCTGGAACACCGTGTTGCCCTGGTAGAGCACGGCCTCGACGATCAGGTTCTCGGCATAGACCTGCTGTTCGCCGTCGCCGATCGTGTCGAGGCTGCCGGGGCCGCCGCCGTCGGCCACCGCGACCGGAACCGGGAAGCGGCGCGGCTCGATCACGCTGTCGCTGACGATGCCGAGGTTGAAGAACCAGTCCTCGCCGAACGCGGGCCGGTCGCCCTTCAGCCAGTTGTTGCCGTGGTACGGGTCGAGCAGGTTCTCGGGATAGCCGAGCAGGCTCACGATCCGCCAGCGATCGGGCAGCTCCGGGAATTCGTCGAGCGTGTTCGGATCCGCGTCGGGCAGGCGCGCCGGATCGCAGGGCGTCGGCTCGAAGCGCAGCACCGGCACGCGCGGGCTGCGGCGGCCAGGCTCGACCGGCTGCTGCGGCGGGCAGCGGGACTGAGGGGACTGAGGGGACTGAGGGGTCGCATCCCTTTCAAAAGGGGTCGCATCCCCTTCATCGAGAGATGCGTTTCTCTTGTCGTTGGCGCCAGATGAAGGGGATGCGACCCCTCTTTCCTGCGCGGTGGCGGCGGCGCAGAGAGTGGCCAGGGCCCAGGCGATGTGCTTACTTGCCCGCACAGACGCCCTCCGCGCTGGAATCGAGGAACGGCGCCTGCGGGCAGTTCACGTAGCGCAGCTGTGAACCCGCCGGTGCGAGCGTGTCGGCACGCGCGGCCAGTGGCGCATTGCCGATGGCGCCGCCGAGCGAGACGCCGGCTTCATGCAGGCCGAGAAACGCGATCATGTCGTCCTGGTCCACACCGTCGCCCGACACGCCGACGCCGCCGACCAGCACGCCGCCGCGGTAGATCGGCACGCCGCCCGGGAAGATCTGCAGCCCGTTCGCAAGCTGGGTGAAGGCGCCACTGGTGCCGAAGCCGAGATTGAATCCCTGCACGCCCGTGCAGTTGGAAGGCACGTCGGCGGCGAGGCCCGACACGAAGGCAACGTGCTGGATCAGCGCGTTGTAGGTGAGATCCAGCTGCGCGCCGGTCGAGAAGGGCGTCCATTCGCCGCCGGGCTTGCTGAGCGGGCCGTGCGGCGCGGAATCGACGCCGTCCGGGTAGAACGGCCGCGCCAGGTTGCCGGTGGCGCGCGTGCTCCAGGCGACCGCGCCGTCCGCGAGCGCGGTGGGAAGTCCGGTGAAGGCGCGCAGATCCGTCACGTACTGCGCGAGCGGTTCGTTGCGCAGCACCACGAGCCCACCGTCGAGATAGACCGCATCGGGCACGCCGCCAAACGCACCGGCCGCCGCCGGCGACGACAGGAATGCCGCGGTGCGCGCCTTCTGCAGCGAGACGTCGATGCCGAACACCGGCCCGTCGCGGCCGCGGGCGATGCCGAGCACGGCGCCATTGGTGTCCACGACCGAGACCGTCACGCGCGCGGCGCTGCCGGCCGGGCGGCGGATCTGCGCGCGCGAGCGGTTCGCGACCCGCAGCGCCTCGGCGATGACGGTCTGCACTTCGGCCGCGGTCAGCGCGTCGGGCCCGTCGGTGCCGGCCGCCGGGCGGAAACGCTCGACGTCGGCGGCATCGACCAGCACGAAAGCATCGAGTCCCGGGTAGTCGAGCGAATCGGCGCGGATGCCGGATCCGGCCTGACCGAAAGTGGTGCCGGTGGACACGATTGCGGCCGAGTAGCCGGGCACGGCGATGAGCGCACCCGCGACGCCGTTCAAGGTGGCGAAGGCGGGCGGGGCGGAGGCATTGGCGATCAGGTCCGCGAACGCGGCGTCCGACAGGCGCAGCGTCTTGCCGTCCGCCGTGATGCGCTCGGCACGACGGTCGTCGGGTGCGGAGAGCGAGAAACTGCCGGCGAGCGCAATCAGTTCGTCGAGATCGACGTCCACGTCCTGGATGTCCGCGTCGAGTCCGTAGATGCCATCCGCGATGACGCCGATGCCGCCGACCGGCGTGCCGCCACGGTAAAGCGGCAGCCCGCCCGGATCCGCCGAGAGGCCGAGCGGCGCGCGCTTCGGCCCGGCATCGGCCGCGCCGCCGCCGTAGCGGCGTGCGAGATCCGAGCAGGGCAGCTGGCTGAACTGCACGCCGAACAAGGGACCTGCGGGGGCCAGCGCTTCTCCTGGATTAAAATGCTGCTGCACGATCTGGCTCGCGGTGCGCGTGCCGAAGGCGTGGCCCTCGGTCGAGAGATACGCCGCGGTCACCGCTTTCGAAATGGCCGCCATCGTATCCGGCACGATGCTGACGCCCTCGAGCCCGCCGCTCGCGCCGTTGGACTGCACGGTGACGGTGGTCGCGGCGCCGGTCATGCGGAATACCGCGAGCACGTTGCCGACGCGATCCGTGACCGCGATGGTCGCAAGCACGCCCCGCGCCTGCGCTTCGGCAATCGCGCGCGCGAGCACGCCCTCGACCTCGGCGACGGAAAGAAAACTCGCCGCCGTTGCGCAGGAACCGTCGCAGTCCGGCGGCGGCGGGTCGACCGCACCCGGCGGGGATTCCATCCGGCTGCCGCCGCCGCAGGCCGCGAGCCCGAGCGAGAGGACCAGCGAAGCGAACGCGAGCCCGCGGCTCATTGCGGCGAAGGCGTGACCCACGGGCCATGCCGCGTGTCGTGGAAGCCGTGGCACATCGTGCATCCGCTCAATACCTTGTCCGGCGGATTGCGGTGCGGGTCGCCGCTGCCGTGGCAGTCGCGGCAGGTTTCGATGTCCGGCATCAGGACGTCGGACGCGTCCTTGGACTTCGCGGCCTCGTGGCAGGTGTCGCAGCCGGAGAGCGTGGTCTGGTGGCTGCCGTGGTCGAAGCGCGCGCCCGGCATCCAGACCGTGTTCAGCTCGGCCGGCTCCACTTCCCAGGGATCGTCGGCCTTGCCGGTCGCGCGGATCTCGTGGCAGTCGTGGCAGGTGCGCCGCTCGAACAGGTCGCGGGCGACGGCGAAAGCGCGTTCGCGCGCCTGCTGCAGCAGCCGCGCGCGCTCGCGCGCATCGGTCACGCGGCCCGGCACGCGCACGATGCGCGCGGGTGTCGCCGTCGCCGCGGGATCGGGATAGAGCTCGAGGTAACTGCGGCTGTAGTACTCGATCAGCCGGCGCAGCACGGTCGCGGCCTCCGTGTGCGGCACCGTCGCCTCCGGGAAGGCCGGATCGAAATCGAGGCGATGGCAGTCGACGCAGTGCGCCTCCATCGTCACCGGCTGCATGCGCCGCCCGTCGGCCTGCGGTTCGTGGCAGTCGCCGCAGGCCATCACGACATCGCCCTCCGGGCCTTCGATGCCCTTCGGATCGAGATGCACGTCGTGCGGGAATTTGAGCTTCGAGTCCTCGTCCGGCAGGAACGTCGGGTGCTCGTCGAGGAAGTCGGCGACGTCCACGGTCTTCGCGCCCGCGCCGGCGATCGCGTTGATGTTGGCGTGGCAGTCCACGCACAGGCCGTCGTCGCGGCGCACCAGCGTCGCCGGTTCGTTGTGCTCGGCATGGCAGCCGGCGCAGCGCGTGGTGTCGAGCTCGGTAATCAGCCCGACCGTGTGGTAATGGCGGCCGACGGTCGCGTGGCAGTCCACGCAGGCCACGTTCGGCACGCGCTGGAATGGCTGCTGGTGGCAGGTCTCGCACTGCTCGCCCACATTATGATGAGCGCCCGACAGTGGCCCGCTGAGCCAGAAGGAGTCGTCCGGCAGCGGGCCGGACCGCAGGCTCTCCTGGAGATCGGGTTTCATCACGCCGGCCGCCGGGATCAGCAGTGCGAACACTAAAGTCGAGCCGTACAGCAGCCGGCACCAGGTCCTGCGGCTGAAGCCGATGGATTCGAGATCGAGCCGGTAGGGCTCGGGGGTCGCAGCCTCGGCCGCGGCATCGGCCGCGAGTTCGAAAGTGAAGGCGAGGTCGTAACCGGCGGGCGCCTCGAACACACGCAATACGTTGGCGCCGATGCGGATCTCGTCGCCCGTGGAAAGCGTCGCCTCGCGGCACAGCGTGTCGTTGACGACCACGCCGCCGGGCGCGCGGCTCGAGATCACGGGCACACCGGAACGCAGCGCAATGCGCGCGTGCTTCAGCGCGACGCGGCGGTCCTTCAGGTGCAGCACCTGGTCGGTCGAACGGCCGAGCGTGACGGCCTCGCCGTCGAACTGCCGCTCCTTGCGCTCGATGGCGCCGGCCTGGCCGCGTCTGACGAACTGGATCAGTACCTTCATCGCCGGTTACCAGTACAGGAACACGACGATGACGTGGGCGACGAGCGCCGCGACCAGCGCGGTGCTCACCGGCACGTGCACGTAGAGCCAGGTCCTGAGCCAGGCGCGGATCTGCGCATCGCGGCGCAGGCGGTCGAGCAGGGCGCGCCGCGCGCTGGCCAGCGTCATCAGCTCGTGGATCAGGCGCGTGCGCTCGCCGTCCGTGCTCTCCGCGAGTTGATGGCCGAGCCAGTCGAGCAGGCGCGACTGCGAGGCGTTGGGCAGTGCGTGCGCCTCGCCCGTGCCGCCGCCGTGCGCGGCGGGCAGCACGACGCGCGAGCGGTCGCGGCCGGCGAGCAGCGCGAAAGCGCCGCCGCCGAGCGCCGCGCGGTCGCGTGCGCTCATGATCACATCCGGGTATTCGCCGCCGAGCGCGGCGGCCTGGCGCGCGCACAGCCGGTCGAGGTCGGCGAGTTCCGCGAGCATCTGCTCGCGCGTCTGCGCCGCGCGGTTCTGGCTCATCAGGCCGGGATAGCGCAGGTAGAACCACACGCCGACCACGCCGCTTCCGACCACCACGCAGGTCAGCACATAAGAAAGCGTGTGCACGTTCCAGCCGAACTGGAAGCCGGCGTGCAGCGTCACGATCACGACCAGTGCGACGCCGAGATAGACGTGCGCCGACAGCCAGCCCTGCACGCTGCCGAGCCGCGACGAATAGGCGCGCTTGCGCCGGCCGAAGGCGGCGAGGAGCAGGATGAGCGCGGCGCCGATGCCGCCCAGCGTGTAGCCGAGCCAGGTGCCGCCGTTCGGCGGCTCGGACGGCGCGTGCAACGCATAGGCGATGATCGCGATGGCGGCGAGCGCGGAGGCAACCCACAGGTAGCGCAGGCGGCGGTAGGCGAGGATCGATTCCTGCATCGGGGTCCTATCGCTCCACGCGCGCGACCAGGTCCATCAGGCCCTCGGGCCCGACACGGATCGCGGCGCCGGTCGGGCAGGCGCGCACGCAGGCGGGGCCACCCGACAGGTCCTTGCACATGTCGCACTTGACCGCCTTCTTCGGGCCCTGCTTCACGGCGGCT
The DNA here is from genome assembly GCA_050179155.1 of Steroidobacteraceae bacterium. Classification (GTDB taxonomy): domain Bacteria; phylum Pseudomonadota; class Gammaproteobacteria; order Steroidobacterales; family Steroidobacteraceae; genus SCUD01. Next base: position 94,173 of record JBFXFJ010000010.1, on the reverse strand, counting down.
GCCATCTGGATCACGCCGTAGGGGCAGTTCTTCTCGCAGTTGCCGCAACCGATGCAGTTGTCGCGGATGTAGACCTCGCCGTTCGGCGCGCGCCGGATCGCATCCGGCGGGCAGTCCGTCATGCAGTGCGGGTCCTCGCAGTGCCGGCAGGAGGTCGGCACGTGCAGCCGCGCAAAGGTCGGGCCCGCCTCGCGATCGAGCCGCGAGGTGCCGTCGTGGGTCGAGGCGCAGGCCTTCTCGCAGTTGTCGCAGCCGATGCACAGGCCTTCGTCGATCAGCAGCACGTCGGTCGCCTCGCCGATGCCCTGCTGCATCAGGAACGAGACGATGTCGCCGGTGTGCGGCTGCGCGGCGATGCGCGCGTTGTCGGCAAGGCGCTTGCGCACCAGCGTCTGCACTTTCTGGCGGAGCGCGGGGTTCCGCGCGAGCAGCGAGTCGAAGTCCTCGGCGGACAGGCTGATGGTCTCGGTCGCGACGTTGGCGCGCACCGTGGCCGCGCGCCGCGTGCGGCCCATCAGCCCCATCTCGCCGACGTAGTTGCCGGCCGCGACATAGGAGGTGACGATCTCGCGGCCGCCGAGGTTGCGCGACACCGCGACCGAGCCGCTGCGGATCAGGTGCAGCCGGTCGGCTTCGTCGCCTTCCGAGAAAATCACGGTGCCCGGCTTGTAGTCGTTGACGCTGGCGCGCTCCGCGACGCCCTCCAGTTCCTCGTCCGAGGCGTCCGGCGCGAACGCGGTCTGGATCGCGCGGATCACGAAGTGGCGGTCGATGTGATGGCGCACGGCCTCGACGGAGTTCACCAGCTTCAGGACTTCACGGCGTGGCGATTCGACCAGCACGCAGCCCGCGGCGGCGAAGACGGTGGCTGATCGCCGCCGGCCGGACAGCAGGCTCATCTCGCCAAAGAAATGTCCGGCGCCGAGCTTCAGCCGGTATGGCACGTCGTCCCCGAGCTCGATTTCCACTTCGCCGTCGAGCACGACGAAGAAGGTGTCGGTGTAGTCGTTGCGGCGGAAGATCGCGGCGCCCGGTTCCGGCCGCACCACCTGGCTGCCCAGCATGAATTCGCGGAACTGCAGCGGGTTGATCTCGCGGTAGAGCGGCACGCGGCTCTGGATCAGGTGCAGGGTCGCGTCCACATCGAGGCCGAAAGGCAAGTCGCGGAATTTCTCCACGAACAGCGGGTGGTCGGCTGGCTTGACGTCGCGGCCGAGGATGTACTCGACGACCTCGTAGCCCTGGTTCATCGCCTGCTTGATCAGCGGATAGCCGCCGAGCGCGCCGATCACGTACAGGCCGGCGACGCTCGACTCGTAGCGGTCGGAGAGCGTCGGCAGCGCCATCGGGTCCGGCCCCGGGAAGGCGATGCCGCAGGCCTCGACGAAGCGCCGCGGCGGGGTGGCGCCGATGCGGGCGATGATGCGGTCGCAGGCGATGCGGGCCTGGCCGTCGGCGGTGTTGAGTACCAGCACATAGGGGCGCGCGGGCGCGCCGCCGTTGCCCGCGGCACGCTCGATCGCGGCGACGTTGCTGCGGTAGAAACAGCCGATGCGCCCGCTCTCGATGGCCTTCGTGATCAGCTTGAGGTTGCCGTCCTTGACGCGCGCGAACTCGTCGATGCGGTTGATGATGACGACTTCGTTCTGCGCCGCGAGCGCGATGGCGTTCTCGATCGCGGCGTCGCCGGCGCCGACCACGACGATCACTTCGCCGCGGTATTCATCGGGATCGTCGAGCTGGTACTGCACGCAGGGCAGGTCCGCGCCCGGCACCTCGAGCTTGCGCAGGTTTCCCTGCATGCCGATCGCGAACACGACCTGGTCCGCGGTGAGCGCGCTGCCGTCCTTCAGGCCAAGGCGGAATCCTGCGGACTGCCGCTCGATCGCGACCACCTCGGCGCCGAAACGCGCGTTGACGCCGAGCGACCCGATGCCGTCCCGCCAGTTGTCGAGGACGGTCTCGCGCGTGCCGGGGGCAAACGGCAGGTCGCTGCGCAGCGGCAGCACCGGCGGCTCGGCCATGACGTGCTTGCCCTTCTGGTAGCGCTGGATGGTGTGCGCGTGCGCGGGGCTTGCTTCGAGCAGGACGTGATCGACGCCCAGTTGCGCGGCGTGGGCCGCTGCACTCAGGCCACCGGGACCGGCGCCGACAATCGCGATCCGGTGATGCCCGGGTTTCATCCCCTCAGTTTCCGCCGGGTGGCGGCGGCGGTGGCGGGACGTTGTTCGAGGGCGGCGGCAGCGACGGCGTGCCGGGCGGCGGATCGTTCGGTCCGCGCGGCAGCTGGCCGGAGGTCAGGTCGATGGTCTGGCCGCTGGCGGTGCCGATGATCGGCCGCTGCACGCCCTGTTGGCCGCTCGGGTCTTTCGGGTCCGGCGCCGACGAATCCGGTGGCGGTTGCTGGTCCGCCGGCGGCTGGCGGCGATCCGCGAGGTCCGGCAGCGCCACGCTGCCTTTGACTTCGCCGGCCTGCGCGCCGGTTTCCAGGCGGCCGGCGCCATCCTCGATCACCCACGCCGGGAGCTCCTCGAGCGGTTCGGGCAGCGCATCGGCCGCGGCGATGAACACGACCTCGCCCGCGTTGACGATGGCCTCGCGCCCGCCGTAGCGGAACACGATCGAGCCGCTGTGCGTCGCCAGGTACATGCCGTTCTGCGCTCTATTCGCGGCGGAGAGGCCGGGCGCGTCGTCGCAGTCGCCCTGGCACCAGATCGCGGTGTAGTCGGTGCCGCGGATGCCGAGCGTGCCGATCGGCGTGCGCACTTCGTAGGTGCCGGCGCCGTCCTTGCCGATCGCGCCGGTCGAACTGCGGAAGCCGCCCTTCAGCAAGGTGGCGACGGAGACGCCCGCGGCGCGGGTCGTCGTCACCTGCGTCGCCGCGCCGACCGAGTCCGGCAGGCCGAAATCGTCCACGCGGTATCGCGAAGAGGCCCGCAGCGCTACCCGCGCGCCGTCATTCATCAATATCTGCGCGCGCGACTTGTCGCCGGTCGCGATGACGGTGCCGGTCTCGACCAGGTCGCCGGCCTTCAGCGCCACGGGCGGCGTGCGCTCGAGCGTCACGGTGCCCGCGACGAACAGCAGCTTGCCTGCGACCTCGGCGGATGCGGGCATCGCGAAAGTGAGCGCCCATGCGAGCGCAAGCGCTGCCGAGCCGCCGCGGATGAACGATGTGTTCGCTGTCATGGCATCCCTCGCTACCGGAATGAGCGCCGGAGCGTCAATCCGACCTCGATGCGGTCATATTCATAGAGCGCGATGTTGGATTCGTTCCTGTAAATGGCGATCCGCGGCACCAGCTGCATGCCGGCAACCGGCCAGTCGCGCAGCTCACCGGCGACGGCCGCATACCAGACATCATCCGAACGATCCGTGCCGAAGAACCCGGGCGTGGCGTCGTAGTCGACTTCCTGGTAGCCGAACTGGAACTGCGCGCCGAATCCGCTCGCGCTTTGCGAGCCGGCCTGGAGCTGGACCCCGAGACGGTCGTTGGCATAGGCCGATCCCGATTCGCGCGGGTCGTCGCTGCCGACAAAGACGGTCATGCCGAAATAGCCGGTCTCGCCGGCGCGCTGCAGCGAGAGCGCGGCGAGCTCCTGGTCCACTTCCATCACCGACAGCGACGAGAACTGGTTGTCGTAGCGCAGCGTGCCGGCGCGGAGCATTCCGGTCGTGCGCCAGCCTTCGCCGAAATCGTGGCTGAGCGCCACATCGACGCTCGCGCCCCAGTGGTGTGCGTCCCCGTCCAGCCAGCCGTGATAGCCGCCGCCGCCGATGCTGAACACCGTCGGGCCGCTGCCGACGCGGAGCGTAGTGTCGAGCGAGGCGACCGTCTGGTTGACGAAGCTCGCATCCGTATTCCAGCGCTGGCCGGCGCGCATACGCGTAGCGAGCTGGCTGCCCTGGCCGACCGGCAGCGAATGATCGAGCCAGCCGCCGAGCTGCAGGAACGGCGAGGAAGTCTCGACGTTGTCAGGATCGAGCGTGAAGCCGAGGAAGGTCTCGTCGTCGGTCGAGGCGTTGGCATTGCTGTCGTAGCCGCTGCCGAACTCGAAGCCGCCGCTCCAGCCGCTGGCGCGGACGGGGGCTGTTTCCATCGCACGCAGGTAGGCGGTGGCGGTGTCGCGTATCGGCGCCGGCGGATTGGCGGCGAGCAGCGCGCGGAACTGGCGGCCGGCGGCCGCTCGGTCGCCGGACTCGTAGTACGCGCGCCCGAGTTCGAGCCGAGCGTTCGGGGAGGTCGGGTCGTTCACCAGCACGCGCTCGAGCGCGGTGATGGCATCGCCCGCATGGCCGGCGTCGAGCGCCGCCACGCCGTAGAGGTAGTCATATAAAGGCTGGCCGGCGAGGCCGGCTTCGTGCCCGGCCAGCAGGCGATATGCCTCGGCGGCGCGATTGCCGGCGATCAGCTGGCGGGCCTCGTCGAGGACCGATTGGTCGGCTGGTTGCGACACCGCGAGGGCTGGTGCCAGCAGGCAGGACAGCGCGATGCAGCGGAAGTAACTTCTGCTCACAAGCCCCCCGATAGGACGCGCCAGGCCGCCCGCATTATTTAACGTCGAAGGTGAAAACGCCATCCCATTCCGGCGGCGGCGGACTCGCCCGGAAATGCCGGATGCGGTCAAGGTAAAGCTTGTAGAGCGCGTGCGGCGTCATCGCGTCCAATTCCGTGACGAGGGTCTCGGCGCGATCCCAGTCACGCGTCCGGTAGCAGGCGAGCGCCTCGGAAAAGCGGCCGGCCGCGTGCAGGTCCGCCGCGTCGATCGGCTCGAAGATGGCGACCGGCTCCTGCTTGCCCTTGACCCGCACGCGGTCGAGTTCCCGGTACGGCAGGTCGCCCGCGAGCCGCGCGGTGTTCTCGCTGACGATGATGTTGACGCCATAAGTCTTGGTGAGGCTCTCGAGCCGCGAGCCGAGATTCACGGTGTCGCCGAGCACGGTGTAGGCGGCGCGGAACCGCGAGCCCATGTTGCCCACGTTCATCTCGCCGCTCGAGATGCCGACGCCGATCTCGATCGCGGGCCAGCCGCGCGTCTCGAAGGCCGGTTTCAGGGCGCGCATCTCGGTGACCATGTCGCGGGCGGCCGTCACGGCATGACGCGCGTGGTCCGCGTCCGCGAGCGGCGCGCCCCAGAAGGCCATCACGGCATCGCCCATGTACTTGTCGATCGTGCCGCGGTGCCGGTGGATCGCCGCGGTGATCGGGGTCAGGAACTCGTTCATCAGCTGGGTCAGTTCGCGCGGGCCGAGGCCCTCGGAGATGGTCGTGAAGCCGCGGACGTCGGAGAACAGCACCGACATCTCGCGGCTCTCGCCCTCGAGCGACACCTCGGCGCCGCCCGCGTCCAGTTCCTTGACCACTTCCGTCGGCACGTACTGGCCGAAGATGCGCGACAGGCGCTGCCGCCGCCGCGTCGCCGTGAAGTAACCCCAGGTGAGCTGCAGCAGCGCCGCGATGGCCGTGAACACCAGCAGCGACGCCAGCGGCAGCACCAGGCCGTAGCGCGACCACAGCAGGAGATTGAGTGCGATCGCGGCCGCGACCAGCCCGAGGAACAGGCCGAACCCGGCGAGCGGCGCGAGCCGCGGCAACAGCAGTGCCGTCACGAGCGCGATGAAGAGCAGCGCGCCGATTTCCGCGAGCGCGGAGCTGCGTGGGCGGTACGGAATCGTGCCGTCCAGCAGGCCCGACACCAGGTTGGCGTGCGCCTCGACGCCGATGTATTCCTTGGCGACCGGCACGGCGCGCACGTCCTGGAGTCCCGGTGCGCTCGCGCCGATGAGCACGATCGCGCCGGCAAGTGCATCGGCCGGCGCCTGGCCGCCGAGGACGTGGGTCGCGGAGATGTAGCGGAAGCTCCCGAGTGGCCCGCGAAACGGGATCAGCACCGCGCCCTGCGCATCGACCGGGATGCGGGTCTCGCCGAGCTGCACGTAGGCGAGGCGCGGCGACTGCCCGGACTCGAACGCGAACTCGAGCGGCGCCGAGTCCCGCGCGAGACGGGTGAGCGCGAAGGAAAGCGACTCGTAGAGCTTGCCGTTGTAGTACTGGAAGAGTGGCACTCTGCGCACCACGCCGTCGTCGTCCGTCAGCGGCGTGTCGAAAAAGCCGGCGGTCGGCGCGGCCTGCTGCAGCACCGCGATGTTGGCCGCGAAGCCGCCGGGGCGCAGCCAGTCGTGCGCGTGGATGCGCGGGTCGTCGAACACCACGCCGGCCGGCAGTTCGCCCGACTCCGCGCGTTCGGAGGCGCCCGGCCGCTGCTTGAAGACATGGCCGAGCACGACGTCGCGCGCGATCAGCGATTCGGAGAGGACGCGATCCCCTTCGTGCCGGTGGCGGATCTCGGCGAGCTGCACCAGCCGCTCGGTGTTGCCGGCGAGCGGCCCGGCGGCGAGCTCGTCGATCAGGCGCAGCTCGGCATTGCGTTCCGGCTCCGCGAACAGCACGTCGAAACCGAGCGCGCGGATGCCGTAGTTGTCAAAGAGCGCGTCGGTCAGCGCCGCGATCTTGCTGCGCGGCCAGGGCCACTGGCCCTCGGCCTCGAGGCTCGCCTCGTCGATGTCCACGATCACGACCCGCGGATCGACGACCCGCGGCATCAGGGTCTCGACGCGCACGTCGTACAGATAGTTCTCGATGCGCTGGACGAACTCGAGCGGCAGGATGCCGGTGGCGTGGAGGACGAAGAAGAGCAGGGGAATCGCGGATAGCAGGATGCGCTGCAGCGCCTGTCCCGCCGACCGCCAGGCCGCGGATAGTCGCGACGCGTTCGTCACTCGAGTGGCTGCTCGACCAGGTAAATGCTCCCCTTGTCTCCGGCACGAAGATAGCGGAGCGTGTTCGTCGAGTCGATCACGAGCCGGGCACGCAGCGGGAAGCCATCGTCGATCTGGCGCTCCTGGGGCTCGACTTTCTGGATAACCTGGTCGCCGGAACGGGCCGTGTAGACGATCGCCTCCGGCGCACGGCCGAGCAGCGCCGGGACCCGGCCCTCATGCGAGTGGATCTCCTTGCCGTCGACGACCACCGACCAGCGGTTGCCGGACTGGGCAGCGTAGGCGACATGCCGGCCGTCGGGGCTGAAGACCAGGCTTTCCACCTGGTCGTAGATGTTACCGGCGACGCCATCGACCACGACGACGTGACGATCCGGCCCGCCACCGTGCACGAAGTGGGTGCCAATGAATGCGATGCGTCGGCCATCGGGGCTGAAGACCGGCGCGTGGATGAAATCATACTTGCCGGACACCGGCTTGTTGTCGGTCATCAGGACCCGGTCCCTGCCGGACTCCACTGCATGGGAAATGTGCTGGCCGTCGGGACTGAAGGCTGGCCAGCCGATGTCGTCGTAACGCTTGCCTTCCTGGCCGTCCACCACCATGAGCCACTTGCCGCGCGATCCTGGCGAGGCGCGATACGCGAAGCGCCGGCTGTCGGGGCTGAAGATTGGATCCCCCACGTTGTCGTAGGCCTTGCTCTCCTGCCCATCCACGACCATGAGCCGCTCGGCGCCGACGCGGGCGTGATATGCAAGGCGCGTGCCGTCCGGACTGAATGTGAGGAACCAGACTTCGTCGTAGGACTTGCCTTCCTGGCCGTCCAGCACGACGAACCACTTCTGCTTGTCTCGAGAAACGGCGTAGGCCACGCGGCGCCCGTCGGGGCTCATTACAAGTCCGGGTAATCCGGAATCATGCGACAGCATGGCGTGCAGGTAGGTCTTGTGGGCGTTGCCGTCGACGACTGCGTGCATCACCCCGCCGGCCGGCGAGGCCCAGTAGGCCATGTGCCGGCCGTCGTGGCTCATGACGGGCCGGCTTGTGGCGTCGTACCGCGCACCCTCCTGGCCATCCTTGACGACGAACCACGCGCAACTCTCACGCGGCGGCCGGCACATGCTGGCATCTGCCGAAGTCGACACCGAATAAGCGACGCTGCTGCCATCGCCGCTGAACGCCGGCGCACCCACGAATGGATATGACTTGCCGATCCGGCCGTCGACCACGGCGGCCATGCCTTCGGCGGTGCGGACCACGTAGCCGAACCGCAATCCGTCGGGGCTGACCAGAAAGGTGTGCGGCACGAGGGCGGGATCGAGCTTCGCTACGAGGCGTTCCGACGCCTGGGTGCCGGTGGCAACCAGGATCAGGAGGCTTGCAGCGGCGGCGCCTTGGTTGCGCAAGGCGCCACTTTACACCGGCAGGAATCCGGCAGGCGCTACGGCTGTCCGCAATGCCTGCGCAGGCATACACTCGCCCGATCGCACCGGACAGGGGGATTCCCGTGAATATCCGCAGCCTGGCGAAGGGTCTGAAGTTCTGCGGCGAGGCCACCGGCAAGCGGCAGACCTACTACGTGTTCGAGAGCGGCAAGGCCTATGTCGTGATGTCGGCGTCGCGCACCAAGCGCGCAAGCGGCTACTTCAACCTGGTGAGCCGCGAGGCGGTCGATCGCATCCGCAAGAGTTATGCCGGCAAGCAGGACGTGACGGCGAAGGGACTCGCCACGCGCTCACGCGGGGCAGGGGTGCGGGACGCGCTGCAGGCGCTGAATGTCCTCTATGTGCTGGTCGCAACGGGTGCAGCGAAGCGCGACGACCGCTACCAGGACACGCGGCTGCATTTCAACGTCCTTCCGCGATAAATCGCGGGTTGCGGCGCGGGGCCGGTCGGCGTAAACTTAGCTAAGTTAGCTAATTTGGGCATCGGCCATGCGCCAGGTCAACATCCACGAGGCGAAAACCACGCTTTCCAGGCTGGTGGAAGCCGCCGAGTCCGGCGAAACCATCGTGCTCGCCCGGGCCGGCAAGCCGGTCGCCAAGCTGGTGGGTCTCGGGCGCGCCCGCGGCGTCCGGCTCGGCACCCTGGAAGGCAGGTTCCCGAGGCGACTGCTGGATGACGTCGCGAAGCCCCTGAGCCGGCGGCAGGTCGAAGCGCTGTTCGGGGGCGCTCTCGAGCCTTGAAAATCCTGCTCGACACCCACGTCGCGCTTTGGGCGCTGGCTGATCATTCGCGCCTGTCGCCATCGGCAAAGGCGCTGCTCGAGGATCCGGACAACGAATGCTGGATCAGCAGTGCCAGCGCCTGGGAACTGGCGATCAAGGTGCGCCTGGGAAAATACCGCCTGGCGTATCCCCTGGCGGAACTGGAGGACGCGATCGAGGAGGCCGGCTTCCGCAGCCTGCCGGTCACGATGCGCCATGCGCTCGGGATCGAACGCATCGACACCACGCACGAGGACCCGTTCGACCGGCTGCTGCTGGCACAATGCCAGGCGGAAACCCTGCGCCTGCTGACGGCCGACCGGCAACTGGCCGGCCTGCCGGTCGCCATCCGCGCGTGAATAAAAAAGGCCCGCCTTGCGGCGGGCCTTTTCATGCCACTGCGCTCGTGCCAGCGGCAGGCCGCGTCCTGCGGACTTCGTTCAGGGCTTGAAACGGGTCCAGACGTTACGCGAAATGATCGTCATCGCGGCAGCGGCTACGAACGTGCCGCCCGCGCTGAAGATCTTGGTCAGGTAACCGCCGACTTCCGGAATGTTCATGAACACACCGGACAGTCCGGCCAGCGCGAGCGCCGTGACGATCACGCGCGTGCTGTCTTCGGTCGCGATCGGGACGCCTGCCACGAGTCCCAGCAGCACCAGCAACAATGCCGCGTACGGGATCTCGACGAAGGCGCCGACCACCGCGATGGCGATGCCCGCCCAACCAATCAGCTTGAATGGATTCACTTCTTATCCCCCCTGAGCTTGTTGTAGACGCGGCCCGGTAGGCCGGCACCGCTGCGCGATCCTACGCCCGGTCCGGGCGGCAGGCAAAGACAGGGCAGGGAAGGCTGATGTAACCTATTGAAATCAAAGGACACCTGACCGGGCTGAACGCCTGCCGCCAGTCCGGGTCGGAATGGGCAGGACCTGGGGGATGGATTTGCCGTTGCCTTCGACGTGGAACCGGTCCCGGGCGACGGCGCTCGCGGCGACGCTGCTGCTGCACGCGGTGGTGGCTGTCTGGCTGCTGGCGGCTCGAACCGCACCGTCGCCGGTTCTGGTCGAACAGCCGACGCCGGTCTGGTTGCCAGCGGTGACGGACCGGATTCCACCGCCACCCGTCGAGCCGATGCCGGTCACGATCGAACCGGTCGAACCGTCCGTGCTGACGGTCCTGGAGCCGGCCGCGGATTCGCCGATCACTCAGTCCGTGCCGGACTGGGAGGGCACGGCACGCGAGGTCGCGCGAGCGGTAGGCGGTGGCGTGGAGCGGCGGCGGTTTGGTCCCGAGCCCGAGGATGAACCCCGGCAGCTCAAGAGCAAGCGGCCGCCACCCGGCATCTTCGAACGGCCGCTGCCGCGGGTCGGCACCACCGTTACGACGCCGGAGGGCGAGACCATCCTCTGGGTATCCGACAACTGCTACATCCCGCTCGAGTCGATGAGCCTGACGATGCAGGACTTCCACAAGGCGCGGCAGGGCGTCCGGCGCTGCCAGTACGGGGTCGGCAAGAAGAAGGCCCGCGGCGACCTGTTCGATCCCATCAAAAGGCCGCCAAAACCCTTGCCGGAGCCGCGGCCGCAGGAACAGCAAGAACCGGGTTGCCGGCCGGAGGGCGGTGCGCAATCCTGCGCGCCATGAACTACCAGCTGCACGGGCTCGAACCCCGGTTGTTCGAAGCGCTGTTTGACCTCGACGAGGCCTCGCTCGCCGCGCGCGGCATGCGCCGGATGCGGGTGGACGCGCCGGTCGGGTACCCCTGCCGAATCAGCCTGGAAGATACGCCGGTCGGCGAGGAAGTGCTGCTGCTGCCGTTCACGCACCAGGACAGCCGGTCGCCCTACCGGGCCTCCGGGCCGATCTTCGTGCGGCGCGGCCAGCGCGAGGCGGCGCGCATCGTGGGAACCCTGCCGCCGTACCTGACGCGGCGGCCGATGTCGGTGCGCGCCTATGACGCGGCCGACGAAATGGTCGATGCCGAAGTCGTGGATGGCGCCGAGGCGGAGTCGCTGATCCAGCGCTACCTCGCGCGCGATGACGTCAGCTACCTGCACATCCACTTCGCGCGGCGCGGCTGCTTCGCCTGCCGCATCGGCCGGGCTTGAGAGGGGTCGCATCCCTTAGAAGGGGTCGCATCCCTTTACCGATCTGACTGCGACAGGGTCAGGTTTCAGTGGTAAAGGGATGCGACCCCTTCTAAGGGATGCGACCCCTTTTTCATTAGAATGATGCGGTGAATTCCAGGGTCAGCCGCCGGCATTTCATCGCAGGGTCTGCGTCGCTGGTTTCGGTGCTTGCCGCGCTGCATGCGCGCCGCTCGCCGGCGGCGCCGCGCCCGTCCCAGCATGTACCCGGGCCCTATGGTCCGCTCAAGCCGGTCGCCGATCTCGAGACCGGACTGCCGCTGCTGATGCTGCCGGAGGGATTCGAGTACCGCAGCTATTCCTGGTCCGGCGACCCGATGACGGATGGCGAGCCGACGCCCGACGCGCACGACGGCATGGGCGTGATCGCAGCCGCGCGTCTCGGGTCCGAGATCGACGTCACGCTCGTGCGCAACCATGAACGGGCACTCGGGAAGCCGATCAGGGCCCCCGCCTGTTACGACACGGCAGTGCCGACCGGCCAGGGCGACTCGCCCGGTGGCGGCACGACGACGCTGCGATTCCGCGGCCGGCGCTGGCTCGGCGCGGAGCCGTCGCTCGGCGGCACGATCTACAACTGCGCCGGTGGCGTCACGCCCTGGGGCACGTGGCTCAGCTGCGAGGAGTCGTACATCGACTTCAGCAAGCTCGGCGGGCGCCGGCACGGCTACGTGTTCGAGGTTCGGAGCGAAGCCGCCCGGACCACTGGCCGACCGATCGTGGACATGGGCCGCATGCTGCATGAGGCCGTGGCCATCGATCCCAAAACGCGCATCGCGTATCTGACCGAGGACCACCCGTATCACTCGGGCTTCTACCGGTTCCTTCCGAAAGACCCGAGCGGCGTCGCCGGCAGCTATGAGGCGGGCGGGCGCCTGCAGGCGGCGCGGGTCGCCGGCCAGGCGAATGCCGACCTGCGCACTCCGGCGGTCGGCGATTTCCATCGCATCGACTGGGTCGAAATCGACGACCCGGACGCCGAGCCGGGTTTCGCGATGGTGAGGTTCGCGGACAAGCCGCAGTCGGCGAGCGGGCCCTTCCTGCAGGGCTGGACGAAGGGCGCGCTGTGCATGAGCCGGGGCGAGGGCATCAGCCAGCACGCCGGAAAGTTCTACGTGGTCGACACAGCCGCAGGCCGCGGCCTGTTCGGGCAGCCCGGCCACGGTAACGGCGCCGTATGGGAATACGACCCGCGCGAGCAGACGCTGCGCGCGATTTTCGTCGCGGACACCGAAATGGTCGGTGACAACATCGACAACCTGACGATCAGCCCCCGCGGCGGCATCCTGCTGTGCGAGGACGGCAGCCCGGTCACGGACGAGTACGGCCCGGGCACGCGACTGCTCGGCCTGACGGCCGACGCCGACTCGTATACGTTTGCAAAGAACTGCGTCGACCTGACGCTCGAGCAGCTGGTCGGCGCCGGCAAGCGGATTTTTCCGGACGACTACAGCGGCCAGGAAATGGCGGGCGCCTGCTTCGATCCCTTCGGCGAAGTGCTGTTCGTCAACATCCAGCGTCCCGGGATCACGTTCGCGATCTGGGGGCCGTGGGATCGGGGGAACCTGTAAGAGGGGACAGTCCCCTTTTCCCCAAAGCGGGAAAAAGGGGGGACAGTCCCCAAAAAAAGCGGCGGCCCCGAAGGACCGCCGCCAGTGGTTTCGAACAGGAGCCGTTCGAACCGTTTGCCTAGAAGCTCACCTTTGCCCGGAGGAAGACGTAACGACCGAGGGCGTCGTAAGTCTGCGGGAAGGTGTTGCCGTTGCCGGTGGTGCCGACGCTGGCGCTCAACATGGGCTCGTTGTCCATCACGTTGTTGATGCCGAGCGTGACACCGGCCTTCTCGGTGACCGCCCAGTTGGCCGCGAGGTCGATGTAGTTCTCGGAGTTCAACTCGCGGTCGATGCGGTTCTCGGGCAACGGCGTGTTCGCGGATGTGAGGCCCACGGTCGAGCCGTAGTGACGCCAGGTCACCGACAGGTCCAGGTCCCACGGTGTCTGCCAGCTGGTCCGGAACCGGTGGCGCCATTCTGCGGTCGGCGTGCCCGGCAGGACCGAGCTGCAGACCGAGGAGTAATAGCCCACGCAGTCGTATGGCTCGATGCCCGGACCCGGCTCGGTGACGAGCTCGTCCAGGTACGTGCCGGTCAGGTTGAAGGACAGGCTGCCGAAGCGGCCGATCTCCAGCCCGGTGTAGGTCACGTTCAGGTCGTAGCCTTTCGTCGACAGGGAACCGATGTTGATGTTGGTATCGATCACGTTGCCCTGCGCCAGCCAGAGTGAGCCGTTACCCGGGTTGCGCTGGATGCGCGAGCAGGCAGCGGCATCGCCATTGTCGTAGCAGGCATTCAGCGAGTTGACCGAGCCGAAGGTCGAGATCGTGTCGTCGATCTGGATGTCGAAGTAGTCGATCGTGACCGCGAGGCCAGGCGCAAACCGCGGCGTGAACACGATGCCGTAGGAGTAGGTATCCGACTCCTCAGGCGCCAGGTTCAGGTTGCCGCCCTGCAGGAACTGGTACTGGCCAGCCGGGCTGTCCAGGGTTCCCTGTTCCACCGCATCGTTGACGCCGTCGTAATACGCGGCCGGCACGCCGCTCGCGATGCACTCCGCATCGGAGGCGTTCGGGTCGCGATCGGCAGCGCCGCAAGGATCGCCGTTCATGTCGAACAGGTTGAAGCCCTGTGCGGTGAACAGCTCGACGATGTTGGCGGCGCGAACGGCACGCTGGTAGCTGCCGCGGAAGCGGACATCTGCCACCGGCGCCCACTCGAGGCCGACCTTGTACGTGTCGGTGGTGGTATCGCCGTAGTCCGAATACCGGTACGCGGTGTCGATCGACAGGCTTTCCATGCCGGCCTGGTCCTGCGCCAGCGGGATCCGGCCTTCGAAGAACAGCTCATTGACCTTGGTCGTGCCGCTGATGCCGATGGTGGCGCCGCCCGCGCCGGACAGCTGGGCCGATTCCTGCAACGCGTCGACCTTGTTGTCGAGCGTGTCGCGGCGGTACTCGGCGCCGAACACCACTTGCACGCCATCGCTGGCCCACGGGGTCTTCATGCCGTAGACGCCGAGGTCACCGCTGACCACGCCGTTGTAGATCTCCTGCGTCAGCTGTCCGACCTGGATGCCCTTGGCCTGCAGGTAGTTCAGCTGGGCCGCGTCCACGCCATTCGCCACGAACGGATTCCAGGGGACGCAGTTCGGATCCGAACCATCGATGACCGACCGGCAGGTCGGCGTACCGGCGACGTCGATGACGTCGAGCGCACGCGACAGCCGGTCGATCACGAAGTAGTTCAGCGTCGAAGCCGTATTGTTGGCCTCGGCATACTGGGCCGACACGTCGTATCCCCAACCGTCGTTGATCGCGCCACGGACGCCGGTCACGATGCGGAACGAGTCGTTGGCGAAGGACTGCTGGCGTCCGCCGCCTTCCACGTTACGCCGCAGGATGTACATCGGCACGCTCGAACCCGCTGCAATCGCGGCTGCGTCGCAGCCGATTAGCGGTAATGCGTTGACCGGGACCAGCGGGTTGTCGCAGTTGACCGAGTTGGTGTCGCCGAAATTGCCGCCCGGGGCGACCTGCGCCACCGACTCGTAGTCGGTGTACATCAGCTGCGTGTACACATCCGCGTGCTCGCCGAACTCGTAGTGACCCATTGCACCGAGGCTGTAGCGGCGCTCGGGACGCTGGTAGTAGTTCAACGGGCCGAAGTTGTACTGGTCGGTCGTCGCATCGAAATTGCGCATGTCAGTGTCGTTCAACACCGTCAGGTTGTAGGCCGGGAAGCCGGCGGCGTTGAAGTTCGTGAAGCGTCCGCCCGCGCTGGTGTCGGAACCGCCGCAGGTGAACGACGCGGTTGGGTTCGCACCGAGCGAGCATGCCGAGTAGTCGCGCTCGGACTGCAGGATGGCGTCGCTGTCGAACACCGAGGCATAGGCCGTGAGGTTGCCGCGGCCGTCACCGCTGTTGACGCCGACCATCAGCGAGATTTCCTTGCCATCGCCGTCGGTGACGGTGTCGTCCGGCAGCTGGAACTGCGACGGGTTGGTGGCCGCACGAGCCGCGATCACGTCGCGCAGCTTGGTGGCGCCCGGACCCTTGTAGTCGTTGTCATGCCAGTAGAAGTTGTACTGGCTGGTGATTTCGACGCCCTCGAAGTCCTTCTTCATGATGAAGTTGACGACACCGGCCACGGCGTCCGAGCCGTAGACCGCGGATGCGCCGCCGGTCAGGATGTCGACCCGTTCCACCATCTGCGTCGGGATCTGGTTGATGTCCGCCGCCGAGTTGGTCACGCCGCCGTACGGCATGCGCCGTCCGTCGATCAGCACCAGGGTGCGTGGCGAGCCGAGACCGCGCAGGTTCAGCGTCGCGGTACCCGTCGCGCCGTTGGACACCGTCACGTTTTGCGCTGCAAAGGCCTGCGGCAGCTGGTTCACGAGGTCTTCGATACGCGTGACGCCTTGCGTCACGACGTCCGCGGCGGTCACCTGCGTGACGGGTGTCGTCGACTCCAGGTTCGCGGACCTGATGCGCGAGCCCGTGACGACGATCTCACCGAGGTTTTCCTGCGCAAGCGCAGGTGCCGCGGCACCGGCTGCCGTCACCGCACCCATGATGAGTGCGCGACGGACCGCTACTGCGACCCGATTGTTACGTTCCATTGTCTACGTCCTCCCGCGGACAGCACTGCCGTCCGGTTCGTTGGGTTGAGCCAAACAAGAATCCAAAAACGCCACCGAGGCCGACTCCGTGTTGCTGACAGGCAACAATGGCCGGCCTCGGAGACCCTGTTGCGTGTCAAGAACATACGGTGGGAGGCGTCAGAAAAACCGGCACTTGGCAAATGAACCCGGCCGTTAGCAAGTTTTGTGGAACGAATCGTCGGGTCGCCGCATCTCATGTTGTAGAAAGCCAACGGCCATGGCAGGTGAGCTCGACATGGCGACAAACGGCACGAACAGGGTGCGCGCACTGATCGTCGACGACGAAGAGCTCGGTCGACGGGTGCTCCGCACGCTATTGGCCTCGGAAGACGATTTCGAAGTCGTCGGCGAAGCGGCGTCCGCCTCCGAGGCGCGGCGCAAGATCTCCGAACAGCGGCCCGACCTCGTGTTCATGGACATCGAGATTCCGGGCGGCAGCGGCATCGAGGTCGTGCAGCAGATCGAGGAGCCGCTGCCCTACGTCATCTTCGTGACCGCGCACCCCGAGTTCGCGCTGCCCGCCTTCGAACTGCAGGCCATGGATTACCTGGTCAAGCCCGTGCAGCGCCCGCGCTTCGCCGGCAGCATCCTGCGCGCCAGGCAGCGCATTGCCGAACGCCGCGTCGCGGGGCTCGCGATGCAGATCATGGGGGCGGCGGGCGGGATGAACGGCGAGCGGGCGGCCGGGGCCGTCGCCCCGCAGGCGCAATACGCGAACCAGATGACGATCCGCATCCGCCGGCGGATGTTCTCGCTCGAAGTCAGCGACATTTCATGGATCCAGGGCGCGAGCCAGTACAGCCGGGTCCACACCAAGAGCGGCGAGTACCTGCTGTCACGCACGCTCGCCTCGCTCGAATGCGAGCTCGACCCGAAGCGCTTCTTCCGCATCCACCGTTCCGCGATCGTCAACGCCGCCCAAGTGCGCGAAGTGCGTTCGAGCGGCGACGGTCGCTACAACATCTATCTGCATGGCGGGCAGGCGCTGCCGATGGGTCGCGCGCGCCGGGAAATCCTGGAAAAACTCCTGAGCGGTATCGGCAGCAAGGACAACTGACAGTGCAGGGAGCCGAGTCGTCGGTCATCGACGGCATGGACGCCGGCGAAGGGACGAGACTGCCTGCGCCTCCGGCGCCCGGCGTGCCCGCGAACGGATTCGACGTCGAGCGGCTCATTGGCGACCAGCCCAACCGTTGGTGGGCGCTGGCCGCCATCTGGCTCGGGGTCGCTTTCTCGGTCGGCTTCGGGCTGTACGTCAACTACCAGGCGCAGGGCCGGGAAGTCGCCTTCGGCTCGGCCCTGATGGCGATGATCCCGCATTACTTCTTCTGGGTGCTCATGAGCCCGGCGATCTATCGCGCGCTGCACAAGACGATCGAGGGCAGGCGGCGCGGGCTGTGGCTTTCGACGCTGCTCGGCTGGAGCGCCGTCGCGCTCGCGGGTTCGACTGCGATGTCCTACCTGAGCTACACGATCCGCCGCGGCCTGCTGCCGACCTTCGACCAGTTCGTCGACATCTATGTACTGCCGCCGGTCGGTCCGGCGTTCTGGGCGATGAACTTCAGCATCCTGCTGCTGGCGCTGGCCGCGTTTGCGGCCGTGCGGGGGCGGCGGCTGCGCGAACAGGCGATGTGGAACGCTGCCCAGACGGAATTGCGCGGGGCCCGGCTCGAGGCGCAGCTTGCCGAGGCGCGGCTGCAGGCGCTGCAGGCGCAGATCAACCCGCATTTCCTGATGAACAGCCTGAATTCGATCGCCGGGCTCGTGCAGGTCGGCGAGCGCGACCGGGCATACGACGCCATCGGGCAACTCGGCGAGCTGCTGCGGATTGCGCTGCGCAATGGCAGCGACCTGCGGGTGACGCTCGGCGACGAGATGGATTTCCTGCAGCGCTACCTGAATCTCTGCGAGCTGCGATTCGATTCACGCTTCCAGTACTGCATCTCGGTGCCGGAGTCGCTGCGCGCACGGCGCGTGCCGGCGCTGATCGTCCAGCCGCTGATCGAGAACGCCATCCGCCATGGCATCCAGGGGCCGCAGACGTTGCACGTCGATATCCGGGCGTATGAGCGGGACGCGGCCATCGTCATCGAGGTCGAGGACGACGGCCGCGGCATCGCTGCGGGTATCGCCGGGTCGCTGCCCCAGGGCCACGGCCTCGCGAACGTCTCCGAACGGCTGCGCCTGTTCTTCGGCGGCGGTGCAGCGCTTCAGCTCGAGCGGCTCGAGCCCCGCGGCACCCGCGCCCGGATCGTCTGCCCGAACTAAAAGGGGTCGCATCCCTTTGCTGCGGAAGCACGGCTTCTCCACAGTCCGATGCGTAAAGGGATGCGACCCCTCTCAGGGGAGACGTCCCCGTTATTCCTGCTTGCCGTTCGGCTTGCGGCCTTCCAGGAAGTAAGACAGCAGGTTGGCGACGCCGACCGCGGCCGGTATCAGGCCGAACAGCGCGATGTCGGAGTCGGCCACTGCCCTCAGCGCGAGGTACAGCACGATGCCGACGAACAGGCCGATGAAGCCGCTGCGCAGGGTGCCGGACTTCTTGCCGTTCTCCGGCTCGACGGGCTCAGGCGGGATCTCGAGGCCTTTCTCGATCGCCGCCAGGCGCTCCTTGTGGCGCATGTCATTGCGCTGCAGCTTCTGGCGGTGTCCGGTGACGATCGCCACGATCGCGATCGTGACGCCCAGGACAATGCCGATGATCGGGATGAACATTGCAAGCAGTTCGACAGCCATTGAGGTACTCCAGCGGTTTCAGATGCTGATCAGCAGACCCAAAGTCTGCCAGAGCAGGCCCAGCTCCGAGCGCACCGCATCGGCGGCGAGCATGGCCACGATTGCCACGATCGCCGACTCCAGGGCGCGGGATCCGGTGACCGAGTCGGGTGCAGGCCTGTTCACGCCAGTTGATACGCGCGGCGGCCCGGCGCGGTTGCACCCGGGCGCGATAAAATCTCTGAAACCTGCCGGCCGTCCGGCGCGTATCAACCGGGGAGATGGTCCAACCCGAATGCCGGCCGACGACCCGATCGTCCAGTTGATCGAAGCCGGCCGGGCGGAAGAGGCCTTCGAGCGGCTGGTGCCGGCCTATCGCCGGCGCGTGTTCGGGCTCGCCTACAGCGTGCTTGGCGACCGCGGCGCCGCCGAGGACCTCGCCCAGGAGGTGTTCGTGAAACTGTGGCAGGCGCTGCCCCGATACGACGGACGGGCTCAGCTCTCGACCTGGATCTACGCGATCACGCGCAATGCCGCCATCTCGGCGCTGCGCAGCCGCCGCCACTCGATCTCGCTGTCCGACCCCGTGGTGTTCGACGAGGTGGAGAGCCGCGGCGCAACCACCGACGCCGGGCCCGGGGACGCCGCGCTCTGGCGCCAGGTCGAGGCGCTGCCGGAAAAACAGCGGCAGGCCGTCATTCTTTATTATCAGGACGAGCGCCCGGTGGATGAGGTTGCGGCGATGATGGGAGTGCCGGTCAATACCGTGAAGACGCACCTGCACCGGGCGCGCGCGAGCCTTGCTGCTGCGCTCGGCGCGGACCAGGAGCTGTCATGAGTGGCGACGAACCGCAATTCTCGGCGCTCGACGCGCGCCTGCGCCGGATGATGGCGGGCCTCGACGCCGGCGCCGGATTCGAGGCGCGCGTGATGCAGCGCGTGGCGGCGAAAGCGGCGCGTGCCGGCGCCGTGAGTGCGGACATGCGGGCCCAATTCGAGCTTCGGCGCGAGATTGTGCGGCAGCGCCTGCGCCGGGAGGCCTGGTCCAATGCCATCACGATTGCCGGCATCGGCGCCGCTACCGGCGCGCTGGTCTGGCGTTATGCGCCGCAGATCATGCAGTGGGCGACCGCGTCGGACCTGCTTGCGACGACCGGGCCGGCCGTGTTTTTTGCCATCGCGCTCGCAGCGGTCGGCGCCGCGCTGTGGCCGCTGCACGGGAGGCTCGCCGGCCTCCTGAAGTGATCGGGCGCCGTTGACCGGCTAGAATGCCGGCACGATGAAGAACCCCGCCGTCGACGCATATATCGCGAAATCCGCGGAATTCGCCCGGCCGATCCTCGCTCGCCTGCGCGCGCTGATGCACAAGACCTGCCCGCAGATCGAGGAGACCATCAAGTGGGGCGTGCCGCATTTCGAATACAAGGGCGTGGTCGCGAACATGGCCGCGTTCAAGCAGCACGCGTGCTTCGGGTTCTGGAAACAGCGGCTGATGGACGACCCGGCCGGGTTCTTCCCGGCGGCGGACGACTCGAGCATGGGCGGGCGGAAGATCCACGCGATGTCGGACCTGCCCGCCGATGCCGTGCTGGTCCGTTATATCAAGGCGGCGGTCGCGCTGAACGAGCAAGGTGTGAAAGTGCCGAGACCGAAGGCGAAGAAGGCGCCGGTCAAGCCGCCGGCCGACCTGCAGGCCGCGCTGAAGAAGAACGCAAAGGCGCGCGCGACTTATGAGGCGCTGACTCCGTCGAAGCAGCGCGAGTACGTCGAGTGGCTGACCGAGGCGAGGCGGGAAGCGACGCGTTTGACGCGCCTTGCGACCGCGATCGAGTGGCTCGCGGCCGGCAAGTCGCGCTACTGGAAGTACCAGGACTGCTGAACCGATGACCCACCGCCTGCATGAATCCACGGACGCCGTCGTCCTGGCGCCCGCAGTCCCGGCCACGGCCAGCGTGATTTGGCTGCACGGCCTCGGCGCGGACGGCCACGACTTCGTGCCGATCGTGCCGGAGCTGAAGCTGCCGGCGGAACCTGCCGTGCGTTTCGTATTTCCGCACGCGCCGGTGCGACCGGTCACGCTCAACATGGGCATGCGCATGCGCGCCTGGTACGACATCCGCACCCTGACCGCGGAAGGGCGCGCAGACGAGGCGGGTATCCGTGAGTCGGTGGCGCTGCTCGGGCGTTATATCGCGGCGGAACGCGCGGCGGGCGTGGCGTCGGAGCGCATCGTCGTCGCCGGCTTCTCGCAGGGCGGCGCGGTCGCGCTGCATGCGGGACTGCGGCACGCGGAGCGCCTCGGCGGCATCCTGGCGCTGTCGACCTACCTGCCGCTGCAGGCCGCGCTCGCGGCGGAGCTGTCCGCCGCCAATCGCGCGACCCCGATCCTGATGTGCCACGGCCGGTTCGACCCGGTGCTGCCGATGGCGCTCGGCATCCTGGCGCGCGACTGGCTGGTCGCCGAGCGCTACGCGGTCGAGTGGAAGGAATACCCCATGCAGCACCAGGTGTGCCTGCCGGAAATCCAGGACATCGCCGCCTTTTTACGGTGCCGGGTCGTAGTTTCGTAATCTAGCGTTTTCGGTGCCGGGTCGTACTTTCGTACTTCAGCCGCCGGTGGCCGTCGGCTGGTATCGACGCATGATATGTCGCAGGGCCCCTTCTGTTCGGCCCAGCAATCTGGCAACTGCGCTGATGGTTGCGATCTGCCCGGAGAATGCCTGGTGACCCAACCACGCTCGGGCTGTCACAAGAGTGCTCCCGCGACGACGCGATACCAGGAGATCGCGGCTGACCTGGAAACGCCCGCAACATTCATCCACAAGCTGCTCCAGCGACTTTTGTGATCGCTGTTGAGGCCGGCTGTCCAGCACCTTCCTGACAAACGCATCGTCGCCCACGATCTGCGGGTGCTGGCGATGCGGAACAAGCGCCCCGGTTCCCCATTCCACCTGGTCGGGTTCTTCAAAGAGTTGATTGTAGCGATACAGGGCCGTGTCCGATTGCGCGCCAATGAGCCGCATCACGAAATCAGTACATACCCAAGGTCGATCCTGCAGGCCCAGGTAGGTGCCATGGCTGGACCACGGGTACTCGGCCGGATCCTTGACCAGCGTAGCCGCGACCGGATTGAGGTGAATGTAGCGGACCGCGGCGAGGAGGTGGCTGTCGGCATCCACCAGCGACGCGTGATACCGTCGCTCAAACAGGTGTCCGCTGGTCTCGAGTCGAGATTGAACCTTGCGCGCATAGGTGCTGGCGATGCGCAGCATCAACCGGCCCAACGGCATATCCGACACCTGCACCAGCAGATGGAGGTGATTGGTCATCCAGCAGTACGCATGGAGCCGGGCGGTCACGCGTTCCAGGGATTCGGCCACGATGCGATCGAGAAGGTCGCGGTCGGAATCACGAAAGAAGATTGGCTGCTGATGATTGCCACGGAGCGTCACGTGATAGAAGGCGCCAGGGGCGTGAATTCGGGGCGGGCGAGGCATCTGAGAGCCAAAAGCTGTCGGATCAGGCGTGGAGACTAAGGACCAGCGGCAATACCGGCTCACGCCTTTTTTGCCGGGAAGCCGGAGATAGCCAGATTACGAAAGTACGACCCGGCACCGATAAAGGTAAACTACGAATGTACGACCCGGCACCACCTAGGAGCCTGCCATGATCTGGATCGTCCTCGGCATCATCGTCCTGCTCGTAATGTTCGTGATCGGCATCTACAACGGCCTGATCACGGCGCGCAACGGCTATAAGAATGCGTTCGCGCAGATCGACGTGCAGCTGACCCGGCGTCACGACCTGATCCCCAACCTGGTCGAGACCGCCAAGGGCTACCTCGCGCACGAGCGCAACACGCTCGAGGCGGTGATCACGGCGCGCAACGCCGCCGTCAGCGGCCTCAAGGCCGCCGCCGCGAACCCGGGCGATGCCGCCGCGGTGCAGAACCTCGCCAGCACCGAGAACGCGCTCTCCGGCGCACTCGGCCGCCTGTTCGCGCTCGCCGAGGCCTATCCGGACCTCAAGGCGAACCGCAACATGATGCAGCTCTCCGAGGAGCTGACCACGACCGAGAACAAGGTTGCCTTCGCCCGCCAGGCGTTCAACGACGCGGTGATGGGCTACAACAACCGCCGCGAAGTGTTCCCGAACAGCGTGATCGCGGGCATGTTCAACTTCCAGGCCGCGCAGCTGCTCGAGATCGAGTCGCCGGCCAAGCGCGAAGTGCCGAAGGTCAGCTTCACCTGAAGCGCGCGACGGGCTGAACCGCCATGGACTTCTTCGCGCGCCAGGCCGCAACGCGGCGGCTGTCGCGCTGGATGGTGCTGCTGTTCATCCTCGCGATCGCGGCGATCGTGATCGCGATCAACTTCGTCGTCATCGTCGCGGTTGCGATCCTTGCGGTCGAGGACGGCGGGCTGCTCGCATCGCAGGATATGTCGCTCGCGCACTACCCGACGGTCGTGCTGGTGACCTCGATCGTCGTCATCGGCACGATCGGCATCTCGAGCCTGGTGCGCACCGCCTCGCTGTCCGGCGGCGGCGGCGCCGTCGCGCAGCAGCTCGGCGGCACGCGCGTCACGTCCGATACCACCGACCCGTTGCGCAAGCGACTGGTGAACGTGGTCGAGGAGATCTCGATCGCCTCGGGCGTGCCGGTGCCGCAGATCTACGTGCTCGAGCGCGAGGCCGGCATCAATGCCTTCGCCGCCGGCCACAACCCGTCGAACGCGGCGGTCGCGGTTACCCGCGGCGCGCTCGTCAACCTCAACCGCGATGAACTGCAGGGCGTGATCGCCCACGAGTTCAGCCACGTGCTGAACGGCGACATGCGGCTCAGCACCCGGCTGATCGGCTGGCTGTTCGGCCTGACGGTGATCGCGATGGTCGCGCGCCTGGTGCTGCGCCACGCGCCGCGCGGCGGCGGGCGCAAGGGCGGCGGCGCCGTGGCCGTGATCATGGCGGCAGCATTCGTCGTGCTGATCCTCGGCTGGATCGGCCTGTTCTTCGGGCGGCTGATCCAGGCGGCGGTCTCGCGCAAGCGCGAATCGCTCGCCGACGCTTCCGCCGTGCAGTTCACGCGCGATCCGCAGGGCCTGCGCGGCGCGCTGGTCAAGATCGGCGCACTCGGGGTGGGCTCGCGCTTCTCGGACACGGATGCGGAGGAGGTGGCGCACATGCTGTTCGCCCCTGGGCTTGCGCGTGCGTTCTCGACGCACCCGCCGCTCGAGGAGCGCATCCGCGAGATCGACCCGCGCTTCGACCCGAAGGAATTCGAGCTCATGCGGCGACGCATGAACGACGAGCGCCTGCAGGCGCAGGAGGAAGCGGCGCGCAACCAGCCGGCGGCGGCGGCGCGCCTCTCGGGGATGCTCGAGGGCGCGATGGTGCTGGCGCCGGCGGCAGTCGCGCAGCTGGTCGCGAATCCCGGCACCGAGCACGTACTGCAGACACAGGGGCTGCTGGCTTCGCTGCCGGCCGGCTTCCAGCAGGCGGTGCGCCAGCCGGAGAACTGCGCGGCGCTCTTCATCGCGCTGGCTCTCGACCTGTCGCCCGACACGCGCCACCGCCAGCTTGCGTTCCTGCTCCAGCAGATGGGCGGCGAGTTCCACGACGCCGTGCAGGCACAGCTTCCGCAGGTGGATTCGCTGACCGCCGTGCAGCGCATGCCGGCGCTGCTGCAGGTGTTCCCGGCGCTGCGCCAGCTATCCCGCGCCGAGCGCATCGCGCTGCTGAAGTGCCTGAATGGCCTGCTGACGCGCGAGGGCAGGGCATCGGCCTTTCCGTATGCCTTGCGGAAGCTGTCGCAGGTCCAGCTCCAGGACGAGCTCGACCCGCGCCGGCGCGCCGCGGGCTACCAGACGCTCAGCGCGCTGCGCGACGAACTGCAGGTCCTGTTCTCGGTGCTCGCCATGCATGGCAGCGAGGACGAGACCGAGGCGCGGCGCGCCTACGAGATCGGCATGGAGTCGATGCTGCCCGGGATCCGTCCGCCGTTTGCCAGGCCCGGGCATTGGCCGCCCAGGCTCGATCAGGCACTGACCCGGCTCGACCGCCTGCAGCCGGCAGCGAAGGAGATGCTGGTCGAGGCGCTGGTGCGGACCATCTCGCACGACCTGCGGATGACCGTCCCGGAATCCGAGCTGCTGCGCGCGATCTGCGCCGTGCTGCACTGCCCGCTGCCGCCGCTGTATGTGGCGTGACGGGCCGGCCGGTCAGTGCAATTCGCGCCGGGCACCGACAGAACTCAGGGCTTGATTCCCTGAATGCGCTTCCCGATTGATTCCTGAAGCACCGGTGGCGCCATCGTGCGGGCGGTCTCGAGCTGCCCGACGGCATTCTTTCGGTCGCCGGCGGCCAGATACAGATCAGCGAGCAGCAAGTGAGTCATGAAGCCGGCACCGAACTCTTCGCGCAACGCGAAAAGGAAGGCGATTCCGCCGGCATTATCTGACTGAGCGGCAAGCGCGGACGCGAACTCAAGCCGTGGTTGCTCGGTGAAATCGTAACTGCCGCTGCCGAAAAACTCCTCCTTCAGAGTGAGATATCGTGTCACCGCGGCCGGCGCGCCGCCCTCGCGATATGCGAGCCCGAGCGCATCGCCGATCAGCAGCGGTTTTGGCAGGCCACGGTGGCAGGTTGCGCAGTTCACAATCACCCGCTCGTCGGACGGCCGATCCAGCTCCGCGAGAGCCCGTTCGTTGATGTCCGCGACCATGCGCAGCATTAGCCTCGCTGTCGCCTTCCGGTCCTTCCTGTCGACGGCAAAATCAAATGATTCCAGCGGCTGACCGGGCTCGCCGACATGACAGTGCTGGCATTCAAGTCCGAGATCGAGTGCGAATCCCCGCATGGTCTGCCGCAGCGCCTGTGCACTGATGTCTTTCGGCAATACCTTCAGGTTCTTCGGGTCGTCGAAAATGCCTGCATGGACCGTTCCGAAGGAGCCGATGAGCGACAAGGCGATGCATCCGGCGAATCGCCTGCGGGTGCGCAATCGGTCGGCGCCGCTCATGGCGCGTCGCGTTCGAAAAGCCGTGTCCACATTTCGCGCCATGCATCCCCGTCCCTGAAGCGCGAAACCATCCGGTACTGCGCATCTGTGGGACGGGTCATCTCGCTCGCAAATACATATGCGACACCGTCGGTGCCGACATACCGGTCATCGAGGAATCTGAGCGTGCCGTCCGCCGCGACCTCGAGATAGCCGTCGCTCTGGCCACCCTCCGAGTTCCAGTAGCGGAACTCGACGCGTTTGCGCTCGCCGTTGTACGCGTAAATGGTTTCGCCGGAATAGTCCGGCTTGTCGCCACGCACGATATGGCGATCGCGCAGTTGCTGGCCCCCATGCATCCACTCGAAGCAGTGCGTATCGGTTTCGCGCCCGTTGTCGATGTTCGTGGTCCAGCAGTGACCGGCCAGGAAAGCCAGTGGTGCGAGCGGCGAGTCGGCGGCGCCGGAAGGTGCGGCGGCGAGGAGGGCGGCAAGGCATGCGGCCGATGTCCAGGTCATGTGCTTCATGTTCGATCTCAGTGCCAGAGCCCGAGCACCAGTCCGATGACGGTGAACTGCAGCGTGTGATAGCCGCCATTCACGAGAAAAAGTGTCATGCTCTTGCGCTCGAACAGGTAATTGATGCCAAAGCTCGTTGCCACCCAGCAAAGGCCGGCCGCAAAGCCCGCGCTGGTCGCGAAGCCGACTTCCGGCTTCGGGCCGAGGAACATCGCGAACGTGTACGAGGCAACCAGCGACAGCACGAAAGCACCGCCGAAGATCTTGCCCGGGTGGCCCTTCTGCAGCTGATCGTCCGTGAGGCCTGATCCCCGCTGCCAGGCCTTCAGGAACATCACTTTCGAATACCACAGTCCGCCGATGACGAACGACGAGAACGCCGCGGCAACCACGGCCAGCCAGTTGACTTCAGGCATTGGATTTCCCCTTTCTGCTTCGTTGTGGCCCGCGGCGGGCCGGCTTTTTTGCCGGTCGCAGCAGGCGGTTGAAATGGTCCTTCAGTTGCGCAATCGCGCGATCGAAGTAGCCGATGTCGCGGTAGCTGCGCGCGAGCATCACGGCGCCTTCCATCGTCGTCAGCACGAATTCCGCCAGCACGCGGCGGTCGGTGCCCGGCGGCACGCGACTGCCCGCAGCCTTCAGGCAGCCCTCGATCGCCGCGGTCCAGTTCGTGAAGTTGGCCGCGAGCCGCTCGCGCACCGGCGGGTCGGGCTCGTGGATCTCGAGCGCCAGGCTGCCGATCGGGCAGCCATACGTGCACTCGGTCTGGATCAGCGCCTCGCGGTAGCCAGCCATGAGCCTCCAGATCTTCTCGATCGGGTCGTCGACGCCGCGCCACGCGGGCTCGAGCAGCATCTGGTGGATGCCGCCGATGTAGGTGTCGAGCACCGCGATCAGTACATCCTGCTTGCCGGGGAAGTAGTGGTAGAGGCTGCCGCTGTTGACGCCGGCGCGGGTGAGGATGTCGGCGACCGACGTCGAGCCATAGCCCTTTTCCCAGAAGAGGTGCATGGCCGCCTCCAGGATGCGCCAGCGGGTGTCGGCCAGGGGTTGATTGATCATTCAACCAAGTCTGATACACTCGCTTCCCATGCGCAACAGTATCCGGGCGGGTCTGGCGAACGTTTCGTCGCAGGCGGCACCTGCAGGAGATCCGCCGCGGTAAAACCGGTTACGCCCGCATCACGCCCGCTCGGCGCGATGCCGCTTCCAGGGATCCAGCAGCGCTTCGCGACCGCGCTCGCCGCCACCGACGGCGTGGACGGCGCGCACTGCGTGCACGAAATCTGGATGCGCGGCGAGCCGCCGATGAATGTCGAGGCCTCGCTCGCGCAACTCTGGGATCGCGCGGCCGAGTCCATTCCCGACTGGCTGCCGATGCGCTACGTGGACTGGCTGCCGCAGGTTTACGAGATTGCCGGCCGATGCCAGGCCACCGCCAGCGGGCGGACGCACATCTACCTGGTGCTGCTCGACTACGCCGACAGTACGAGCGGGCCCTACGGCATCTATGTCGGCATGAGCCGTTACCCGGCGGCGCAACGCTTCGACCAGCACAAGGCCGGGATCCGCGCCGCGGGTCCGGTGCTGAAGCGCGGCCTCGAGGTGCTGACCGGGCCGGTGCAGCACCTGCGCTACATCGCGCGCGCCGAAGCCGCGCGCATCGAGGAGGAGCTGGCGGAGGCGCTGCGCGCGGCCGGGCTCATCGTCAAGGGCGGGCACTGAGCGGGATATACTCGAATCAATGCAAAAGCCAGGCCCGGGTTGAGTCTTGAGCCTCCGCGACAACATCGAAGAGACGCTGATCCGCATCGCAACGGGCGTCGTGCCCGGACGCTGGTTTGCCAGCCCGCCGGATCCCGCGACGCTCGCGGCGCGCACCGGAGCACTGACGATCGAGGTCGTCAGCCATTGCTGGCAGTACGCGCACCTGCTGGCCTACCAGCTGAGCTCGCTGGTGAATTTTCCGCCGGCGCGCGCGCGGGTGCGCATGACCGTGTTCCATGCGGTAGAGGACACGCGCGTGCGCGACCTGCTCGCGTTCTTCGGCGCGATCGCGGTGCCGGGCGTCACCTGGAACTGGCAGGCATTGCCGCCGGGCGAACTGTTCCGGCGCTCGATCGGCCGGAACCGCGCCGCACGCAGCACGCCGGCCGACTGGGTCTGGTTCGCGGACTGCGACATCCTGTTTCACCGCGACTGCATGGACACTCTCGCCGACCGGTTGCAGGGCCGGCAGGATCCACTGACCTACCCGAAGGAGGAGCGGGTCACCGCGATGCTGGAGGAGACCGATCCGCTGCTGATGGTGGAGCGCGACCGGCCGAGAGTCGTGGACATCGACCCGGGCCAGTTCAAGCTGCTGACCAATCCGCCAAAAGCCAAGGGCGCGTACCAGATCGTGCACGGCGACGTCGCGCGCCAGCGCGGTTACTGCGGGCAGTTGTCCGTGTTCCAGCGGCCCGCGCCGCGCTGGTCCAAGACCTATGAGGATGCCGCATTCCGCTGGCTGCTCGGCTTCGACGGCGTGGGGCTCGACGTTCCCGGCGTGTATCGCATCCGGCACATGCAGAAGGGACGCTACGGCGGCAGCAAGGCGGCGGCGCTGGTGCGCGGCAACATCCGCCGCGCGAAGGCGAATATCCAGGAACGCTGAGCGAGCACCCCGGGCCGCGACGGCCCGGGAGGATGGCGCTGCATCTGGTGGTACTGCTGCGCCTGGTAGCGCAGCCGTTTTGCCGCATCCGGGCTGATGTCCGTACGCGTGCCGGCATCCGCGGCGGCGGACACCAGGATCATGGTTCCGACGGCGATGGCCGCGACCATGCGCAACGTGATTTTCATGATTATCTCCTCGGTTCCTGCGCCGGAAACCCGGCGCTCTCAGGGGAACAAACGCCTGCCGGGCGGCGGCCGCTGACGGCGGGGCTTGATCTGCCGACGTGCGGCGGTCCAGGATCGACGGACGGGATGGGCCGGACATAATGGTGTCAGACACGAAAGCGAGCGCGCAGCTGCCGGCCACCGCCACGGCCGCGGTCGCGCGCGGCTCGAAGATCGACGCAATCAGGGAAGTGCGCGCCGCGACCGGGCTCGGCCTGCTGGAGGCAAAGCAGCTCGTCGAGCGGTATATCGCGGCGAACCCGGTACTGCAGGAGCAATTCGGTCAGCAGGAAGCGGCGCTGAAGCGGCGGGTCATTCGCTGGGTCGTGGTCATCGACCTGCTGATCTTTGCGGTCATTCTCTGGTGGTTCCTCGGCCGCTGATCCGGCCTGGCCGGCTGTAATAGTTCCGTCACATCCGCGTCACCCTGCTGACACATCGGGGTCCTATCGTCGCTCCCTCATGCGCGCAACCACGCAACGGGAGTATTTGACGATGAAGACGATTCGAACTGCCCTGGCGGGCATTGCCATGGCCGGCCTCGCAGCCTGCTCCGGCGGCGGCGTCGACCTCAACGTGTCCAACACCGACAACTCGGTGGACAACAGCACGACCAATCCCGGCGCTGGCAACACCAACCCCTGCGCGTCGTACACCCCGGCCAACTCCAACCAGCCGGTGCAGGGCACGTTCGACGGCACCAATTGCGTCTATGGCTCCGCTTTCGTGGGCAGCGCGAACCCGTTGCTCGTGGACGTCACGATCCCGTTCATCTCCGGCAAGCACATTTTCCAGGACAGCCTGTTCGTCGGCCAGAACGTCGATACCGGCGCGGCGCCCGCCGGCGGCACGGGTCCGGTGCTGACTGTCGCGGCGGGCAATACGCTGGTGTTCCAGGACGCCTTCGACTATGTGCTGATCAACCGCGGCTCGCAGATCGTCGCCAATGGCTCGCCGACCGCCCCGATCACGTTCACCTCCTTTACCGACGCGATCACCGGCACGGCCACCGCGAACGACGTGCAGCAGTGGGGCGGCATCGTCATCAACGGCAATGGCATCACCAACAACTGCTCGGATGCGGAGCGGGCCGGTAACCTGTGCCACGTCGTGACCGAGGGCCAGCCCTCCAACTACGGCGGCAGCGACAATGCCGAGAGCTCGGGCAGCCTGCGTTACGTGATCGTCAAGCACACCGGGTTCGAAGTGGCGCCGGGCGACGAGCTCAACGGCATCACGTTCAACGCCGTGGGCTCCGGCACCGTGGTCGAGAACATCCAGGTCTACAGCACCTACGACGACGGCCTGGAATTCTTCGGCGGCGCGGTCAACGTCAGCAACGCGATCCTGCTGTACGTGCGCGACGACTCGCTGGACTTCTCCGACGGCTATGTCGGCACGGTCCAGAACGCGCTCGCGATCCAGTGGCAGAACGACGGCAATCGCTGCATCGAGCTCGACAACATCGGCGATGGACGCAGCGGCGGCGGCGAGCCCATGAATACCGCGCCACTGACAACTCCTACGGTCCGCAACTTCACCTGCATCACGTCGAACTCGGACGTCAACACGCACGGCGACGCCGAGGGTCCGCTGGTGCGCCAGGGCGGCCAGCTGGCGCTGGAGAACA
Source organism: Steroidobacteraceae bacterium (assembly GCA_050179155.1). Taxonomy (GTDB): domain Bacteria; phylum Pseudomonadota; class Gammaproteobacteria; order Steroidobacterales; family Steroidobacteraceae; genus SCUD01. Next base: position 63,577 of record JBFXFJ010000010.1, on the reverse strand, counting down.
GCATCATCTACGGCGGCTACGGCACGTCGGTCAGCGGGTTCAATTCGAATGAGTGCCTCGAGGTCGAGTCGCCCGTGTCGCTGGATTTCGCGACCGGCGGCGGCGACTTCACGATGACCAACGTCCTGGTGGCGTGCCAGGAGGCGGTCAAGGGCACCCTGACGAACGGCGATACCCTGACCTCCTGGTTCCTCGGTGCCAACCCGAGCGCGGGCGGCGCGAACTACTCGTTCAACACCGGCACCTTCATCATTTCCGATCCGGTCAACCCCAATGTCGAGGTCCTGGTGCCCGGCACGTACTTCACCGCGCCGGCATTCGTGGACGCGACCGACACCACGATCGTCGCCAACGCGTCCGGCTGGGGCGCCGTCGTACAGGGCGATGACTGGACCAATCCCTGGGCATTCGGCCTGCGGACGACCAATGCCGACGTTCCCCTGTGGTTCGCGCCCTGAACCGGCCCGCACCGAGTCGAGGTTTTCGATGAACAGGATTTCGCTGCTGCTCGCCGTTCGCCGGGCATTGCTGGGGCTTGCGGCATCGACTGCAGGCGTCCTGGTGACGCCGGCGATCGCGCAGGACAACGCCGAGGCCGGTGCCGAGGCCGAAGCCGAAGCCGGCGCCGGGGCTGCGGAGGCGCCGCCGGTCGTAATGGAGGACATCATGGTCGTCGGCCGCCAGCGCGCGGCGGCGGACGAAATCATGCAGGAACGCATCGCAGCGGAAGTCGTGTCCGACCTGGTCAGCATCGAGCAGATCAGCCGTGTCGGCGACAGCACGGTTTCGGCGGCGCTGCGGCGCCTGCCGGGCGTGACACTGGTCGGTGACCAGTTCATATACATCCGCGGCCTCGGCGAGCGTTACTCGAGCACGACGGTGAACGGCGCCTATGTCCCGTCGCCGGACCTGACGCGGAACGTGATCCCGATGGACCTGTTCCCGGCGGAGATCGTGGAATCGATCTCGATCCAGAAGGGCTATTCGGCGGACCAGCCGGCTGCGTTCGGCGGCGGCAACGTGGACATCCGCACGCGCAGCCTGTCGGATGAGTTCCTCTTCAACCTGTCGGTCGGCATCGGCACGAATTCCGAGAGTTCGAACGACGGCCTGACCTATCCGGGCGGCAGCGACGACAACCTTGGCACCGACGACGGCACGCGCGCGATGCCGTCCGCGATCATGGACGCGATCCAGGATTACCGCGGAAACATCAGCCAGACCAACATCTACAACGAACTGCTGCTGGACGGCGAGTTTCATTCCTTCGAGGAGGCGCAGCAGATCAACCGCCAGCTTGCGACCAGCCTGAACCGAAACGTCGATTTCCGGAAGGCGTCGATGGACCCGGACCTGTCCCTCGAGGCGTCGATGGGCAACAGCTGGTACCTCGGCGACGGCGAGCAGTGGAAGATCGGCATGCTGGCGCTCGGCGATTACTCGAACACGTGGCGCAACCGCGAGCGCACCGTGCGCTCGGCAAGCACGCCGCTGGAAGACTTCGACGAGCAGCTGCGCACCACGAACCAGGTCGTGCTGACCGGCTCACTGGGAGTCGGCATCGATTTTGCGGAAGAGCACCGCGTCGAGGCCACGGGGATCTACCTGCGCAATACGGAAGACGAGGCTTCGCTGACGCTGGGGCACAATTTCAACTTCCAGCAGCCATCGGGCCAGCGGCTGCGCAACTACCGGATCCGCTACGAGGAACGCGAGCTCGAACTGTTCCAGGTGCGCGGATCGCACACCGTCGGACCGGCAACGATCGAGCTGTTCGATCGGTGGTTCAACCTGGGGTTTGCCGAGGACCTGAGGGTCGAATGGTACTACTCGGATGCGACCGCGACGACGGACATCCCGGGCGAGATGCTGTTCTCGGCGCGTGACGTCATCGATCCGGCCACCAATGAGCTGATCAGCACCTCGATCCGCTCCTCATTGAGCGCCGCGGAGTACCGATTCACCGATCTCGAGGACAGCGCGACCAGCTATGGCTCGAAGGTGGTCATGCCGTTCACGTTCGGCGCCAACCGGGTCGAGGTCAGCGGCGGTTATGACTACTACGAGAAGGGCCGCAGCTATCTCCAGACGCAGCTCCAGATGGGAACCCAGGCCGCCGCGGCGGATGCGGCGCTGGTCGGCACGCCGGGCCAGGTGTTCACCGATGCCAACATCCTGGACCCGCTGAACGACTTCCAGCTGACGATCGGCGGCATCGGCACCGAGAGTTACCTGGCCGGTGAGACGGTGGATGCCGTGTGGGGCAAAGTCGACGTCACGTTCAATGACCGCTGGCGTGTCACCGGCGGCCTGCGCTGGGAAGACTTTGCGCGACTGGCCGTGCCGATCGACCCGCTGGAATTCGACCCGGACATCGGCATTATCGCGGTGCCGCAGGACGAGCTCGCGAACCTCGCGAAGTCGGGCGACGACTATTATCCGGCGCTGGCATTGACGCTGATGCAACCCGGCTTCCGGGGCTCGAACGACTTCCAGCTGCGTTTCGGCTGGAGCGAGACGGTTGCCCGGCCGGACCTGCGCGAGATCTCGGATGCCACCTACATCGATCCAATGACCGAGGCGCGCGTGCGCGGCAACCCGGCCCTGCTGGATGCCGAACTCTCGAACTTCGACCTGCGCGCCGAGTGGTTCTTCGGCAGCGGCGACAACCTGACGCTTTCGCTGTTCTACAAGGACATTGCGAATCCGATCGAGACGGTCGAGGCGGCGGGTACGGACGACAATATCGCGCTGACCTTCATCAACGCGGAATCTGCCGAATTGTATGGACTGGAAGTCGAGGGGCTGAAGGGCCTCGGATTCCTGAGTGGCGGCGGCTGGACCGAGCCATTCTTCGTGTCCGGCAACGTCACGGTGAGCGACTCCGAGATCACCATCGGCGATGCGGCGCCAAACCTGACCAACAACAAGCGCCCGATGACGCAGCATTCGGACCTCGTCGTCAATTTCCAGCTTGGCTACGACTCGCCAAACGAGATGCACAGCGCCTCTTTCGCCTACAACATGTACAGCGAGCGCATCTTCTTCGCCGGCCGCAACGGGGCGGACGATGCGCGCGAGCAGCCGTTCAACTCGCTGGATTTCATCTACAGCTTCCATCCGACCGAAAAGCTGAGCGTCAAGCTGCGCCTGCAGAACCTGCTCGAGGAGGACCTCGTCATCGAGCAGAATGGCGTGGACGTCCTGGAGCAGAACGTCGGCATGACCGCCAAGGTGGACGTCTCCTACCGCTTCTAGGACCGTCGCAAACCGGCGACTGGCGGCCGGCGCTACCCTCCGGTGCTGGCCGTGCTATTTTGTGGGCCGGTTTCATCTGTCCGGAGGTGTTCGATGCACATTGAACGATTTCGTCGCGCCTGCGTTGCGCTCGTCAGCCTGAGCCTGGTCTCGCTGGGCCTTTCGGCCCCGGCGGCTGCCGGGATCGTGGGCACGGCCGAGGCCGTGGCCGCCGTCCAGCAGCAGGATCACCGGGCTGCAGTGCAGGACGTGCTCGCGCGGGCCGATGTCCGCGAGCAGATGGTCGGGCTCGGCGTCGATCCGGCCGAAGTGGATGCCAGGATTGGCGCGCTGACGGATGCTGAAGTCGCGACGCTTGCTACGCGCCTCGAGGGTGCGCCGGCCGGTGGCGACGCGCTCGCCGTGATCGGCATCGTGTTCGTCGTGCTGATGATCCTCGAATTCACGGGCGTCATCGACATCTTCAAGAAGGCGTGATCCGGAGAGCGCTGCCCGCCGCAGCGTTGCTCGCAGGCCTCGCCGGGTGCGCGGCTTCTCCGCCGCTGGCGGAGGGGCTTTCTCCACAGGCGCCGCGCTCGATCGAATTGAGCGCGACGCCTTTCTTCCCGCAGGAGGAATACCAGTGCGGCCCGGCCGCACTGGCGACCTTGCTGCGCGCCAGCGGCGTCGAGATCGAGCCGCAGGCGCTCACTCCCCAGGTTTTCATTCCCGGCCGGCTCGGCAGCCTCCAGGCGGAGCTGATTGGCGCCACCCGCCGGCATGGACGGCTGCCTTATCAGCTGGCGACGACCGCCGATGAACTGATCGCGGAACTTGCCGAGGGCCGCCCGGTGCTGGTGCTCCAGAATCTCCGCACCTCGCGCTGGCCGAAATGGCACTACGCCGTGCTGATCGGCTACGACGCAGCGAGCAACGTGGCGTTGCTGCGCTCAGGCACCGACGAGCGCCTCGCGATGCGCTGGCAGCGCTTTGCCGGCACCTGGCATCGCGGCGGACGCTGGGCGATCACCACTCTCCCGCCCGGCGTGATACCCGTTCACGCCGATGCCGCGCGCTACGTTGAAGCCGCCGCCGGGCTCGAGGCCGCCGGGCAGCGACACGACGCTGCGGTTTCGTACGACGCAGCCATTGCGCGCTGGCCGGAACAACAGCACGCCTGGCTCGGTCGCGGCAACGTCGCCTATGCGGACGGCGACCTGCCGGCGGCTGCCAATGCGTACCTTCGCGCCATCCTGCTTGAACCGAAGGATGCCGCCGCGCGCAACAACCTCGCGCAGGTGCTGGCGGATTCGCATTGCCTCTCGGAATCGCGCCGCCAGCTCGGGCGGGCCGTGGAACTGGCGAAAGGCACTCCCCTGGCCGGCGCAGTCGAGGAAACCCGTACAAAGATCCTCGCGTTGCCGCCGTCGGAGGAATCCTGCCTGCTCGAGGGCCGGATCTGGCCCGACTGATGCCGGTGTGGCGTCAGTGCAGCACGCGCGACTCGCCGCGCCCGCGCGGGTCGGAGGCGGCGTGCAGGCCGTCGGCGTCGCGCAGGATCAGCTGCAGGTCGCCGAATTCCCAGTCGTGGGGCAACGCGCGGTACCCGCGCTCGCCGAGCGCGCGGATCACGTCCTCCGGCAGCGGTCGCGTGATGCTGTAGGTCACGAGGTCTTCCGGCAGCAGCTGGTGATGAAAGCGCGTGGCCGCGACCGCCTGCTCCGCGGTCATGCCGAAATCGAGCACGTTCACGATCGCCTGGTAGACGGAGGTGATGATCGTGGCGCCGCCAGGCGATCCCACGACCAGGCTGACTTCGCCGTCCGTCACCAGGATGGTCGGCGACATCGAGGACAGCATGCGCTTGCCGGGTGCGATTGCGTTGGCGTCGGAGCCGGTGACGCCATAGTAGTTCGCAACCCCCGGCTTGGCGCTGAAGTCGTCCATTTCATTGTTGAGCAGGAAGCCGCCGCCCCCGACCACGACGCCGCTGCCGAAGTCCGTGTTGAGCGTGTAGGTGACTGCGACCGCGTTGCCGTCGCGGTCCACGATCGAAAAGTGCGTCGTGTCGTGGCCCTCGAGGCCCGGGCGCACGCCGGATGCTGGGCTGATGGCGCCGGCGTTCACTTCCCGGGCGCGCCGGGCGATGTATTCATCCGCAAGCAGCTCGCCGATTCGTTGCGGCACGAAATCGGGATCGCCCAGATATTCGGCACGGTCCGCGAACACGCGTTTTTCCATCTCGGCGGTCAGGTGGATGTACTGCGCCGAGTTGTGCGCCAGCCCCTTGAAGGCGGGCGCCAGCGCATCCTTCAGCTTGAGCAGCTGGATTACGGCGAAGCCGCCGGAGGAGGGCGGGGGCGCGCCCAGGACCTCATGGCCGCGCCAATGCGCCCGCAGCGGCTCGCGCCAGACGGGCTGGTAGCCCGCGAGGTCCTCCGCGGTGATGATCCCGCCGCCGCGGCGCATTTCCTCGACAATCAGGCGCGCGGTCTCTCCGCGATAGAAATCGGCGGCGCCCTCCTTTGCGATGCGCCGCAGCGTCGCGGCGAGCTGCGGCTGGCGGAAGGTCTCTCCGGCGCGCAATCCCCCGAAATGGTCCATGAATCCCGGGACCGTCGACAGGCGCGCCGAGTCGTCGCGGACGTGGTCGACGAGCGGCTGCGGCACTTCGAACCCGTTCCCGGCCAGCGCGATCGCGGGCTCGAGCAGTTCCGCCCAGGGCCTCGTCCCGTATTTCCGGTGCGCAGCCTCGAGTCCGGCGACGGTCCCCGGCACCCCGACCGCGCGATGGCCGTTGAGGCTCAGTCCTTCGGCGACGCTGCCCTCGGCGTCGAGGTACATGTCGCGTGTCGCCGCGGCCGGCGCGGTCTCGCGGTAGTCGAGGAACACGGCGTCCTTGCCGATGCGCGCGAGCATGAATCCGCCGCCGGCGATGTTGCCGGCCTCGGGATAGGTCACGGCGAGCACGAAGGACGCGGTCACCGCGGCGTCCACGGCGTTACCGCCGTCGTTGAGTACACGCTCGACGGCTTCGGCACTGAACCGATCGGGCAGCGCGATGGCGGCTGACGCATTGGCGGCCGGCGCGGGCGGGCTGGAGCAGGCGAGGACCAGTGCCGCCAGCGCGGCAGGAAACGCGGATCGCCCGAGGCTGCGCAGCAGCCCGGGCGATCCGGTGTGGTCAATCGTTGTCGAGAACAGCGATCAGCCGCCGGCAGGTGCCGCAGCCTCCGCGGGCTTGCGCTGGGTGCCGGCGTCTACCACTGCGCGCCAGGTGCCGTCGGCCTTGGTCCAGACGGTTACGTACCGGCCGTTTGTCGGCGCCGCCTCGCCGTCGCCATCCGCATCCTCGGTCGCCGTGCCAAGTTCATAGGCCAGGTCGCCGGAGGCGGCGACATGGACTTCATCCGTGGTCCACGTGGTCGTCGCGTTTGGCCGGGCCGCAAAATTCGCTTCGGATGTGGCTTGAAAAGCTGCTGCACCCTCGTTGATCACCCCGTCGTACAGGGTGACGACGTTCGTCGCGAGTATGCTGCTGGCGATGGCCGCGCCGTCCTTTGCCGTCGCGAACTTCAGCCATTCCATGGAGCGATCGCGAATTGCTTGTTCCTCGGCGGCCACGTCGACTGCTGGCGCCTCGGGCGCCGGTTTCGCGCAACCCGCGGCGAGCACGCCACAGGCCGCCGCCACGAGCATCAGGTACTTTCCACGCATATGAGCCCCCCAGGTTATTGATTGTTCAATTGAATCCAGCCGCGCGGCGGACAGGCGCCCGGCGCGCGGGGCAACCATCTTAGACCTCGGCGCGGAAATGGGAAGCCCGGCGCGATGCTGGGTATACTCCGCCGGCCGATAAGCAAGAACCACAGGGTTTCCGACAGTGGTCTTCAATTCGCTCACGTTCATCGTGTTCTTCGCCGTGGTGCTGCTGCTGCACCGGCTGCCGATCGCGTGGACGGCGAAGAAGGCCAACCTGCTGGTCGCGAGCTACATCTTCTACGCGGCGTGGAATCCGCCGTTCGTCATCCTGCTGTGGATCTCGACGATCGTCGACTGGTTCATCGCGCGCGGCATCTACGCGGCGCGGGACCGGAGCAAGTCGCATCGGCGTGCGTGGCTCGTGGGTTCGATTGCCGTAAACCTCGGCTTCCTCGGGTTCTTCAAGTACGGCGAGTTCCTGCTGCAGAACTGGCAGGCGATGATGGCGTCGTTCGGCGTCGAGTACGTGCCGCCGGAATGGAACATCATCCTGCCGGTCGGCATTTCCTTCTACACGTTCCAGACGATGTCCTACACGCTCGACGTCTACCTCGGGCGCTCGAAGCCACTGAACTCATTCCTGGACTTCTCTCTGTTCGTGACGTTCTTCCCGCAACTCGTCGCCGGTCCGATCGTGCGCCCGGGCCAGCTCGTGCCGCAGTTCGAGTCGCCGCGCCAGGCAACCCGGGACCAGTTCCTGTGGGGGCTCGGCCTGATGATCCTCGGCCTCTTCATGAAGGTCGTGATCGCCGACAGCGGGCTCGCGCAGTCGGCCGACCGGGTGTTCGGGTCGGACAAGGCGGTCGGCTTCGCGGATGCCTGGCTCGGCACGCTGGCGTTCTCGGGACAGATCTTCTGCGACTTCGCTGGCTACTCGACCATTGCGATTGGCGCCGCGCTGTGCCTCGGCTTCGCGCTGCCGGACAACTTCCGCATGCCGTACGCCGCGATCGGCTTCTCCGACTTCTGGCGGCGCTGGCACATCTCGCTGTCCACCTGGCTGCGCGATTACCTGTACATCCCGCTCGGCGGCAATCGCGGCAGCGAGGTGCGCACCTATGTGAACCTGATGCTGACGATGCTGCTGGGCGGCCTCTGGCACGGCGCGAACTGGACTTTCGTGGTCTGGGGCGGACTGCACGGGCTCTACCTCACCGGTGAGCGCTGGATTCGGTCCAGGACCGGTGTCGCGGCCGATCCGGCGGGCGCGTGGAACCGGTTCGCGCTTGGCTTGCTGACGTACTTCCTCGTCAACATCACCTGGGTGTTTTTCCGGGCGGCGGACTTCGGCGGCGCGGCGCGCATCCTGCAGGGGATGAGCGGGCTCGCGATCAAGCCGGCTGCCGTGCTGCCGACGGTGCACATGATCAAGGTGGGCGTGATCGTCGCCGGCATGGTCGCGATCCAGTGGCTGATGCGCAAGCGCTCGCTCGAGCAGGTGGTCGAACGCGCGCCGTGGTGGGGCACGGGCCTGGTCGCGGCGGCGATGCTGTTCGCGGTGATCACGACGCAAGGCTCGGGCGAAGCCTTCATCTACTTCCAGTTCTAGGTGGCATCGATGACTCAGGTGCACGAACAGGATGAAGTCACGATCCGGGAGGTCCCGGCGGCGCGCTGGTCCGCGATCGGCTGGCTGGTGCTGGTGCTGGTGGTCGCGGCGGTTGCCGCCTGGGAATGGAAGATGCGCTCGCTCGGCCTGCGCGCCGGCGACCTCGACGACAGCAAGTCACACTGGGCGGTGGAGCGGCGCAAGCTCGCATCGGGCGAGCACGACGGCGTCGTGATCATCGGCTCCTCTCGCATCCTGTTCGACACGAACCTCGGGGTCTGGGAAGAAATGACCGGTCTGCGGCCGGTCCAGCTCGCGCTGCCGGGCACAAATCCGCGGCCGCACCTGAAAGATCTCGCCGAGAACAGCGATTTCAACGGGCTGCTGGTGGTCGGCGTCACGCCCGACATCTTCTTCACGGACTGGCCCGGCATCCCGGTCTTTGCCGGCCTGATCGAGTTCTGGAAGGACGAGTCGCCGTCGTCACGATTCGGTCACCGGATCTGGATCGAGTTGCAGCGGCACCTGGCTTTCCTTGAAGACGCCTACCGGCTCGGCAACCTGATTGATCGCGCGGTGCCCCTGGTAGATCGCCCTGGCGTGCGTGGGCCGCAGCGCGACGTCTGGAAGATCGCCGAGGTCTTCGACGGCAGGCAGACGACGCTGTGGTCGCGGATCGTGACGGACGAGCGCCTGCGCGAGCATGCGCGCTGGGTCTGGGGGCCATTTTCCGGCGAGCCGCTGATCGAGGTGGCGGATGCCGAGCGCATCGTCGAGCAGACGCGCAGGCACGTCGAGATGATCCGTGCGCGCGGCGGCGAGGTGGTTTTCGTGCGCGCGCCGTCGGCCGGGCTCTATCTTGAAAGCGAGCGCCAGGGCCAGCCGCGCGCCAGGACCTGGGACCGGCTGCTCGCGGTCACCGGCGCCTATGGCATCCATTTCGAGGACCACGCCTCGATGCAGGGGCTCGAGGTACCCGAGTGGTCGCACCTCTCTCCCGATTCACAGCCGAAGTTCACGCGCGCCTACGTGGAATTGCTGATGCGGGACGTCCCCTGGCTGCGCGATCATCTCGCCAAGGAGGCGGGCCGATGAAAATCCTGGCAGCGATCGATTTCTCGCCGGTGACCGAGCAGGTGCTCGCGACGCTCACGCAGATGGCGGCCGCGCTCCCCACGCAGGTCTGGCTCGTCTACGTGGCGCCGCCGGATCCGGCGTTCGTCGGCTATGGCACCGGACCCGACGTGGTGCGCGGCCAGGTCGCCGTCGAGCTCCATGCGAGTCACCAGAAACTGCAGCAGCTGGCGGAGCGGCTGCGTTCACAGGGGGTTGAGACAACCGCACTGCAGTTGCAGGGGCCGACGGTCGCGACGGTGCTCGCCGAGGCCGAAAAGCTGGCCGCTGCGCTGATCGTGCTCGGCAGCCACGGGCACGGCGCCGTCTACAACATGCTGGTCGGCAGCGTCGCGGAAGGAATCGTCCGCGCGTCGAAGGTGCCGGTGCTGCTGGTCCCGCCGCCCCGCTAAAAGGGGTCGCATCCCTTTTCTGAAGGGATGCGACCCCTTTTCAGGTCAGGGGGATGTACTGCTGTGGCCGCTTGCGGTAGCGCAGGCCGCCCATCGAGCCGCCGCGATTGTCCGTGGCGCGCACGAACAGCTGGTGATTGCCGGGCTTCCAGCTCTCGCCACCGTCCAGGCTCACTTCCATGCGCGACTCGAAGCGATCGGGCGCGATCGCAAAGCGCGTGAACCGCAGCTGCATGTTGCGGCCGTCGGCAAGCGGCGTCGGCGGCGTGGTGCGGGTCTCGCCGCCGGCCGGGCCGGTCATCACCCATAGGTGCCCGTCCGCGCCGACCGAGGCCATCTCGATCGTCGAGCGACGCTCGTTCACGTAGAACAGGATGCCGGAGGTTTGCTTCATCTGCGGGATGTCGGAGCGGCCCGCGAGCACGCGATCCGGCACGATCCAGTCGAACCGGTAGGTGCCGGCCGCGACGCTGGCAATCGCGCCGTCCTCGCCATACTGGGTGGTCGTGACGTCCCAGAGCCCGACCGCCTGGCGCAGCTGGGCGACCGCGGTGGCGAGCTGGGAGGGCGGGTTCTCGCCCGCTTCGGCGAATGGCATGACCAGGAAAGACAGGACAGCGGCTGCATGGCGATGCCAGCGGGTGAGCCTGGAAGCTTGCGTCATCATCGGTTCGTCTCCCCGGGAGGCCGGACACGGAGCCCGGCCAATGGATCTTAGATGCAGCAAGGCGCCAAAAAGTGCCGTCCGGCCTTGCCAGGCACTCGTTTCGGCGCGGGTGGAGCCATTCCGGCCCCGCACTGCACAATCGGGAGGTGGCCCGACGGGTGCCCACGGTTGGACAATGCCGCTTTCGGCATGAGAGGCTGAAAAGATGGGGAAAACCCTCAAGATCGAAGAGTTGCTGCTCGCCACGCCGGTAATGCCGATCGTGACCATCGCCTCGGCCGAGCTTGCCGCGGACCTGGCGCGCGCCCTGTTGCGCGGCGGAATCAATGCCATCGAGGTCACGATGCGCACGCCCGCGGCGCTCGCGGCGATGGAGGCGATCGCTCGCGGCGTGCCCGGGATCACTGTCGGCGCGGGCACCGTGCTCTCCGCCGACGACATGCGGCGTGCTGCCGCCGCTGGCGCGACCTTCGCGATCTCACCCGGCACGACGCCGGAACTGCTCGCGGCCGGTCGCGAAGACATCCTGCCGTACCTGCCGGGCGTCGCGACGGCCGGCGAGATCCAGGGTGCGATGGACTTCGGCTACGGCTGCTTCAAGTTCTTCCCCGCGGCCGGCGCGGGCGGCCTCGCGGCGCTCAGGGCCCTTGCCGGGCCTTTTCCGAAACTGCGCTTCGCCGCGACCGGCGGCATCACGCCGGAAACCGCGCAGTCGTATCTCGACCTGCCAAACGTCTTGTCGGTCGGCGGCTCGTGGATTGCGCCCGCAGAGATGATCGCGAAGAAGGACTGGAGCGCCATCGAGGCGCGCGCGCGCGATGCCGCAACCTGCTTCAAGCGCAAGTCGTCACGCTGATTCGCGCGATACCACTTGATATCCGGTCGCGACACGCGGCATTGTTGGCATGGCCCGCCGCGCCACGGTCGGGTGAATCCAATCCCACAGCGGGTTAGTCCAGCACACTATCGCGGCGCGGCGGCCTCTCACGAGGGGCCATGAAAAGCAGTCGCTCGCAGCAGCGTCGCCAGCTGAGCCGCTCCAAGATCGACCTGTTCGTCGAATGTCCGCGCTGCCTTTACCTCGACGTCGCGCGCGCCATCCGGCGTCCCAGCGGCCCGCCATTCACGCTCAATAATGCGGTGGATTCCCTGCTGAAAGCGGAGTTTGACCGCTATCGCGCGGCCGGCGAGCCGCATCCACTGTTCGAGGAAGCGGGGCTCGACGCCGTGCCATTCGCGCACCCGGAACTCGACCGCTGGCGGCACAACTTCACCGGCGTGCGCTGGCTCGACGAGGAGACCGGCTGGACGCTGTTCGGCGCGATCGACGACCTGTGGCAGGCCGACAGCGGCGAGCTGATCGTCGCGGACTACAAGGCGACGTCGCGCGCAGAGCAGCCGACGACCGCGACGCTGTACCCGTCCTACCAGCGCCAGATGGACGTTTACCAGTTCCTGGTGCGCCGCCAGGGCTTCGAGGTCAGCGACCGGGGCTGGTTCGTCTACGCCAACGGCGATGCCCGCGCGGGCGCGTTCGAAGGCCGGCTACGCTTCACCACGACGATGGTCCCCTACGACGGGGATGATGCCTGGGTGCTGGATGAGTTCCGCCGTGCGGTCGCGACCGTCGAGGGTCCCGACATCCCGCAGGCCGGTGAGGACTGCCAATACTGCGCCTATGTGGACCAGGCTGCCGCCATCCGCGACTGACCGAGGTCAGACCCCCCGGCTGCCCGGCCCTCAGTCCTCGTCGAGCAGGTACAGCAGCAGGTTGTTGATCAGGCTGACGTTGCCGGTCAGAGCATCGTGCCGCTCGCAGATGAAGAATGCGCGTCCCAGCCCTTCGCTCGAGTACTCGTGCCTTGGCACCGAAGGGTCCATCCGCTGGTGGGCGAGCACGGATGATCGCGTGACGCTGCCGTCGCCCGGCTCATACATCAGCGCCTCGTAATCGACGCCAAGGTCCGGGTGCGATATCTGCTCCGGTCGCAGCCGCGCGACCGATTCGCCGCCGGCCGCTTCGAGCACGAGGCGCCGCGGCGTGGGCAGGCAATCGCCCCCCGCATTCAGCGGTTCCTTTTGATGCGGGATGTCGGCCGGCACCATCAGCGACCAGGTAAATCGCCGCCCGCGCTCGAGCCGCTTCTCGAACCAGCGCTCGAACACGGACTGTTCCGGCCAGACGCCGCGCTCATGGGCGATGCGCCGCTGCACGCGCCGGTCGAAGATGGACCATTCGTACTGCCGCCAGGTCTCGACGTCGAACAGGTCGAGCTTCAGCGGCTTGCCATGGATGCTGGCGAGCCAATCCACGGCCGGGTGCGGGAAGAACTGGTACAGCCCGGGCATCGTCGCGACGCCCTCGGTCGGCACGCGCGAAATGCCGACCTGGTAGCCGTTGAGGAACTTGTGGATCGCCATCGTCGCGCCCTGGTGCGGCACGCCGAGCAGCACGATGCGGCGCAGCTTTGCGGCACCCGCGCCGGTCACCGGGAAACTGTTGCCGTCGAGCACGTCTTCGGTGCCGTATCGCGCGTAGTAGCGCACGATCAGGCCGCCCATGCTGTGGGCAATCACGTCCACGCGCAGCTTCGGGTCGCCGTAGTCGCGGCGTATCTCTTCGATCAGCGCGTCCAGCTTCCTGACCGTTGCGACATTGTCCTGGCGCCAGTCGTAAGTGAAGACGTACAGCCGCGCCCGCTGGTCCACGACCGGCCGGCCCGGAGTGCTCGGCTGGTAGTTGCCCACTTCGCGCAGCGCCTTGACGATGCGGCCGTAGAAATCCATGCCGAATGCCGCGTCGAACAGGCCGCCCGGGACCAGGCCATCGTCCAGCGGCTCCAGCGTCACCGGATCGATGCGCAGCGCCAGGTCCAGGTAGCGGCTGGTCAGGAGCTTGCGCGAACCGCCGGGCCATACCTCGACTCCGGTTTCGCGGTTCACGAGCCGGGAACCGAGCATCCCCGGGATGAGCACCACCGGCACGCGAGTGTTATCGAGCGCATGGGCGCGGTACAGGCTTTGCAGGTCGGGCTCGCGGGTGGTCGCGCAGGCGACCAGCAGGGCGCACGGCAGGATCGCAAGCCACGTAAGTCGGCGATGCAAGGGTCGGCCTCCGGGTTCCGGTATGAGAGGTTACCATTGGCTAATGTCGGCAGGAGCCTGGGGGTAGTGCAATGACCGAAGGTATCGACAACCGCCTCGCCAACAGGATCCTCTTGGGGCTCCTGATCGGCGCGATCGCCGGCGGTGTCACGCTGTTGATCGGCGGCATCTACCCGGACCTGCTGCCGCCTGTGCGCCGGTTCGCGACCCTGGTGCTCGACCCGCTGGGGCAGGTGTTCCTGCGGATGCTGTTCTTCGTGGTGATTCCGCTGGTGTTCGCCTCGCTGGCAATGGGCGTGGCCCAGCTCGAGCGCCTGACGCAGCTCGGCCCGCTGGCGACGCGGACCTTCCTGCTGTTCTTCGTCAACATGTCGATCGCTGTCGCGCTCGGCATGATCATGATGAATGTCATCGAACCGGGTTCCTCCATGGCGCCCGAGGCCCGCGAGAGCCTGCTCCAGGAGTACGGCGGCGCGGCACAGCAGCACATCGAGAAGCGCGCGGCACGGCCGGACGTGACGCCGATGACCGTGGTCGAGATGTTCATGCCGAGGAACCTGTTCGGCGCGTTCGTCGGCAACAACCGCGACGCACTCGGCGACGTGCTGCCGTTGATCCTGTTCGCGATCCTGGTGGGCGCCGCGGCAGTCGGCCTGCCGCGCGAGCGTCGTGACCAGCTGCGCTCGGGACTCGGGCTCATCAACGACCTGATGACCCGCATCGTCCACTTTGCGCTGGCGATCGCGCCCTTCGCGGTGCCGGCGATGATCTACAGCGTCATCGTCAAGATTGGCTGGGACATCGTCATCGCGCTCGGCGTGTTCGTGGTCAGCTGCGTCGTCGTCATGCTGCTGCACCTGTTCGGGACGATGTCGCTGTGGCTGCGGCTCCTGGCCAAGCGCAATCCGCTCGAGGTCTGGCGGCTGCTGCGCCCGGTGCTGGTCACCGCGTTCTCGACCAGCTCGAGTGCGGCGACCTTGCCGACGGCGCTGACGGCCGCGCGCGAAGACCTCGGTGTGCGGGCGCCCGTGGCGGGATTCGTGCTGCCGCTCGGCACGACCATGAACATGGCGGGCACCGCGCTCTACGAGGGCTGCGTGGTGCTGTTCGTCGCGCAGGTATTTGGAATCGATCTCAGCTTCGCGCAACAGTTGACGCTCCTGCTGCTGGCAGTGCTGTCTGCGGTCGCAGTGGCGGCAATTCCCGGCGGCTCATTGCCGCTCATTGCCGGATTGCTCGCGTCTTTCGGCATTCCGCCGGAGGGCATCGGCATCATCCTGGGCGTGGACCGCCTGCTGGACATGACGCGGACCATGGTCAACGTGGGATCGGACGTGGTGACGACGGTCGTGGTCGATCGGTACACGAAGCTCGACGAGGTGCAGGGCAAGGCGGAGTAGGCGGGGGACATCGGCAGTCGGTTTTCACACTCGCAGGTCAGGCATGACTGGCGAGCAGCCTGGTCAATGACTTGTTATTCGGCCGACAAGGCAGGGCTAACCATGCGATGCAGCGGTCAGCGCTTGTCGTCACGCCGCTTGCACACGGTGCAAGCGGCACCCACAGGTTTCGACCAGCAAACGGCACGCCGAGCGCGCGCCGCCGCTGATCGCGGGCGTTAGCTGCCCACTCACTCATCCAATTCAATACAAAAGGAAATACAAGAACATGAAACTCACAATACGGAAAGCCCTCGCCTTCGCGATGGCATTGCTCGCGTCCTTCGCATTCACGGCGGCCCACGCCCAAACCGGCGTTACGCCCGCAGAGGCACGCGCGATCGCCAAGGAAGCCTATATCTACGGCTACCCGATGGTGGACGGCTATCGGGTTCAATACGAATTCTTCGTGGATCGCCAGAGCCCCGAATTCAAAGCGCCCTGGAACCATATTTACAGCGCGGCCAACGTCTTCACACCGGCGGACCGGACCATCGTGTCGCCCAACTCAGACACACCCTATTCCATGCTCGGCATGGACCTGCGCACTGAACCATTGGTGCTGACTGTGCCGGTGATGGAAAAGGAGCGCTATTTCAGTATCCAACTCATCGATCTTTACACATTCAACTTCGATTACATCGGCAGCCGCGCCACCGGCAATGATGGCGCCAGCTTTCTCGTCGCCGGGCCGGGCTGGAAAGGCAAGACGCCTAAAGGGGTGAAGAAAGTCATTCGCGCGGAAACGGACTTGGTTCTGGCGGTCTATCGAACCCAACTTATCAATCCGGGCGACATCGACAACGTGAGGAAAGTGCAGGCCGGCTACGAAGTGCAGCCACTGTCAGAATTTCTCGGCGCATCCGCGCCCAAAGCTGCGCCAGCAATTGATTTCATGAAGCCGCTCACGCCTGAGGCGCAGAAGACCTCGCCCGAGTTCTTCAATGAACTGAACTTCATCCTCAAGTTCTGCCCCACCGATCCTTCCGAGACCAAACTCATGGCTCGGTTCGCCAAACTTGGCATCGGTGCCGGGACGAATTTCGATGTCGGCAAGCTCTCTCCCGAAATGAAGACGGCGGTCGAGCAGGGCATGGCCGACGCGTGGGCCGAATTTGCGGACTTCAAGGCGAAAAGCTTTGATACGGGAAAGGTGACCTTTGGCGACGTTTTCGGGACGCGGCAGTATCTGAAGAACAACTACCTCTTCCGCATGGTCGCCGGCGTGATCGGTCTCTACGGCAATTCAAAGCAGGAGGCGATGTATCCGTACTACAGCGTCGATTCCGACAAACAACCGCTGGTGGGGACCAGGAATTACTCCATGTACTTCGCGCCGGGAGAGTTGCCGCCGGTCAACGCGTTCTGGTCGGTAACGATGTATGAGCTTCCAGGCAGCTTTCTCACGGACAATCCACTCAATCGCTACCTCATCAACTCGCCGATGCTTCCACAACTCAAGCGTGATGCCGACGGTGGCCTGACGATATTCATCCAGAATGAGTCCCCCGGTCCCGACAAGGAATCCAACTGGCTGCCCGCGCCCAAGGGACCGTTTCAAATGGCCATGCGCCTCTACTGGCCGAAGGAGGCTGCGCTGGAAGGCAAGTGGACCGCGCCGCCGCTGAAACGGATGCCATAGAACAATGGCTCGCACTTGCAGGGGTTCTGTGCATCGTCGTTCCGATTGCAGCTCAGGGTTTCGGTCATTCCCTGGAGCGGCAGCAGGTGCATCCCTTTACGGGGCCGCGGGACTTTCTGCGACGCCTTTACGCCGAGCAGTTCTTCAATTTCTGGCGCTTTCTCTGCAGCGTCCGTCCGCTGAACTGTGGCGTCATACGGCGGTGACATGCCACTGATTCGCGGTCTGCTGGTCTTTGGCGGGAGCATCTTTCTGCTGCTGGGCTTCCTGCACGCTCTCTACACGTGGCTCGATATTCGCAATCCGCGGCGCCTCGTGCCAGACGACCCGGCGGTGGTAGTCGCGATGACTTCGTCGAAAGTACGCCTTGCTCGAGGCGGGACGACGATGTGGAAGGCATGGGTCGGGTTCAACTTCAGTCACAGCCTGGGAGCAATGCTATTCGGCGACACTATGTGTCGCCACCGGTGCAAGCATTCAACTTCTCGCAATTGCTTCGTGGGTGCTCCTGCTTTTCGTCGCGATCGGCGCGCTGTATCTGGTGCTCGGTGTTCTCTACTGGTTTCGAATTCCCGCCGCCGGAATCGCAGTTGCTACGACGTGCCTGCTGATTGCCTGGGTTCTGTATGCAAGGTGATCGCCGACCGCGGGCGTAATTACAAATGAAAGCTTTCCTGCAGGTCTTGGGCGGCTTGATCATCGCGGTTCGTGTTGCCGGGGCGGCGCCGCCCACGGATGAGGAGCTGGCTGCCCTTTACGCGCAGCCCAGCCCATTTGAGTCCGTGGCGCGCGGCCTGTGGATCGCGGAGTCGGAGAACGCCTATGTCATCAGGGACCACAAGCCTCAGGCCCCTGTGCACCTGCTGGTCATACCCAAGAAGGTTATTCCCACGCTGCTGCAGGCGCCTCCGGAACTCCTTGGCGAGATGCTGGACCTGGCCCGGAAGGCCGCGGAGCAGGAGGGCATTGCGCGCAGCGGCTTTCGCATCGTCATCAACACGCATCCCCAGGGCAGCCAGAGCGTCTATCACTTGCATATGCACGTGCTTGGCGGGAGGCAGATGAAGTGGCCTCCTGGCTAACGGCCCTTGCAATCACCTCCTTCCTGGCTTCCACTTCGGCTGTGCACGCCGCCCCAGACTCGCCAGGCTCTGATGTGGTTCTCGTCGCGCACCGTGGCGCGGTCGGCCCGGGGCAGCCGGAGAACACGCTCGCGGCTTTTCGTCAGGCGATCGCGAGCGGCGCCAGGGCGATCGAGATCGACCTGCGCGGCACGAAAGACGGCGAGATCGTCGTCATTCACGACCCCACCGTGGACCGGACGACGAACGGCAGCGGTGCGGTCGCGGACCAGACCCTGGCGCAACTGCGGCAACTAGACGCAGGTCGCGGCGAGCGTATTCCCACGTACGAGGAGGTCCTGCAACTCGTTTCCGGGACCGGCATCGTGCTGCTGCTCGACATCAAGAAGGGCGGGGTGCTCGACCGGCAGAAACTGATCCGCGTGACCGAGGATCACGGTGCCATCGCAAACGTGATCGTCGGCTCGCGCAATCTCGAGGACCTGCAGGCGTTTCGCGCGTTGAGCCCCGGCCTGCGCACGCTCGGCTTCGTCGATGAGATCGAGGACATTGCGCCGTTCGTGCAGGGCGGCGTCGACATCATCCGCCTGTGGCCGGAATGGATCTACGCGAGTCCCGCGCTGGTCGGCACGGTGCATGAACTCGGCCGGCAGGTGTGGACGACCGCCGGGGACGCACCGAGCCTGGAACTTGAAAAGCTCGTTCGCCTCGGGGTCCGGGGCATTCTCGTGGATCAGCCCGATGTCATGAACGAACTGCTCGCGGAATTGGGCAAGGACCGCGGCGGCGGGGAGAGGGCGCGCTAAGCCGGCTGCGGTTTACCCGCGGGGATCGATTCCACCGTCGCCACGGGTTCGATTACCGGTGGCAACAGCTTGTACATCACCGGCGTCACGAGGCGCGCGAGCAGCGTCGAGCTGATCAGTCCGCCGATGATCACGATCGCGAGCGGCGAGTAGAGCCCAGAGCCCTGGACCGCGAGCGGCATCAGGCCGCCGATCGCCGTCAGGGAGGTCAGGAGTATCGGCAGGAAGCGCACTTCGCCGGCCTCGGCAATTGCGTCGTCGAGCGCCTTGCCTTTCTCCCGCAGCTGGTTGGTGAAGTCCACCAGCAGGATCGAGTTCTTGATCTCGATGCCGACCAGGGCAATCATCCCGATCAGCGACGTGAATGAGAGCGTGTAACCGGTCAGGAACAGCGCCACCAGCCCGCCGGTGATGCCGAGCGGCACCACGCCGAACACGATCAGCATCGAGCGGAAGCTGCCGAACTCGAGCACCAGCACCGCGAGGATGCCGAATACGGCGACCAGCATGGCGACGCCGAGGCCGGAGAAGCTTTCGCTGCGTGCCTCGACTTCGCCTGCCGCGATGTAGCGGTAGCCCGGGGGCCATGCCAGCGCGTCGAGTTTCCTGACCACCTGGCGGGTCAGCTCATCGGTTGCGTAACCGGTGGCCGGGTGCGCGGTCACGGTCACGGCGCGCTCGCGGTTGTAGCGCTTGATCTGCGAGGCCGTCGTGCGGAACTGTGGATCGGTGATCTGCGCGAGCGGCACCTGGCGGCCGGCCAGCGAGGAGACCTGCACCGACTGCAGGAGATCAAGCGTCGGGCGCGCGCCGATCGGCAGGCGCAGCGTGATGTCGTACTCGTCGCCGTCGGGTTCGCGGTAAGTGCCCGCGGCAAGCCCGGCGACCGCGAGCCGGACCGTGCGGTCGGCCTCGATCGCGGGCACGCCGAACAGCGCCGCCTTCTCGGTGTCGATGCCGAGATCGAGGTCGGTGCGCTGCAGGCGCATCAGGTTGTCGACATCACGGGTACCGGGAACCGAGGCGATCACGCCCTCGACCTCACCGGCGAGCACGCGCAGCGTCTCGATGTCGGGCCCGATGACGCGGATCTCGATCGGCGCCGCGACCGGCGGCCCGTTCTCGAACTGGTGCACGCTGATGCGCGCGCCCGGGTACTCCTCGAACGCCGCGCGCAGGCCGTCGAGCATGCGCCCGGTCTTCCTGGCGTCGTATTCCTCGACCTCGGCGAACACCTCGGCGATGTTTGCGGAGGCGTGGCGCGAGAGGACGTTGTAGTAAATGCGCGGATTCTCCTGTCCGAGGTTGGAGAACCACCAGCGAATGCCGGGCGTCTCCGCCAGCTTCTCCTCGACGAAGCGCAGCGCCCGGTCGGTATCGGCGAGGCTCGCGCCGTCCGGCGCCTCGATGCGCACGCGGAACTGCGGGATGTCGGCGGTCGGGAACAGGCTGAAGCCGATTGCAGGCACCAGCAGCAGCGACAGCGCGAACACGCCGAGTGCCGCGGCGAGCGTGGTTCGGGGCCGGGCAAGCCCCCAGCGCAACGCGGGGCCATAGATGCCGTGGATGGCGCGCATCAGAGCGCCCAGCAGGCGGTCCGCCACTTCATCCGAATGATCGACAATCGCACGCCCGCGCGCGAGCAGCGCCGCGAGCCATGGCTGCTTTGGCTGGCGCGGCTCGCCGCCACGCAGGAGCCGGCTCGCCAGGAACGGGATGATCGAGAGCGCCACGAAAAACGACGCCAGGATCGTGAACAGGACCGCCGCCGGCAGCGAGCGCACGAAATCGCCGGCGCCCTCGGGCAGGAACAGCAGCGGCACGAAGGCGAGCAGCAGCGTTGCCGTGCAGCCGAGCACGGCGAGCCAGATCTGGTCGGTGGCCGCGATCGCAGCCCGCAGCCGCGGCATGCCCTGGCGGACGTTGCGCGCGATGTTCTCGACCACGACGATGGAATCGTCCACCAGCAGGCCGAGCGCCACGACGAAACCCGCGATCGAGAGCTGGTTCAGCGAGAAGCCCGTGAGGTAGAGCGCGGCGAGGCCGATCGCGAGCGACAGCGGGATGGAGATCATCACGATGCCCGCGGCGCGCAGCCCCAGCGGCAGCAGCGTCAGGATCACGAGCCCGATCGCGATCGTGAAATCGAACTGCAGGCGCGACAGCCGGCGGTCCACGTTGGACGACTGGTCGAAGCCGCGTTCGAGGCGGATGCCGGCGGGCAGGGCGGTCTCGAACTGCGGCAGGCGCTCGTAGATTGCGTCGCGCACCGCGAACACGTTCTGGTTGTCCTTCATGCTCGCCGTGACAAACACGGCGCGCGTGCCGTTGAAGCGGCCGATGTAGCGCTCCTCTTCCGCGCCCCAGGCGACGTCCGCGACGTCGCGCAGCCGCACCACGCGCCCGCCCTGGGCGGCAATCACGGTGTCGCCGATCTCGGCGATGGATTCGTAGCTGCCGGAGGTCTTCAGGTTGTAACGGCGCAGCCCGACGTCCACCGCGCCGCCCGGGATGCTTGCGTTCTCGCCCTGCACGGCCGCGATCACCTGGCCGAGCGTGACACGCGCCGCGGCCAGGCGCTCGAGGTCGATGGCGACGCGGATTTCCGGGTCCGGATAGGCCCAGGTCTCGGCGCGGCGCACGCCCGGCGCGGTCTCGATCAGCTCCTCGAGATTCTCGGCCTGCTTGCGCAACTCGCGCCAGTCGGCGTCGGGGGAGACGAGCGCGAGCTGCACGATGTTGACGGTGCCCGGAGTGAACTGTCGGATCTCCACCGAGAAAACGTCGGCCGGCAGCTTCGGGCGCACGACGTTGACCTCGCGTATCACCTCGTCGTACTTGCGGTCCGGGTCGGAGCCGTAGACGAATTCGATCTCGATCAGCGCGAGTCCGTCGAGCGCCGTGCTGGTGAGCTTCTTGACGTCCTCGAGTTCGGCGAGCGCGTCCTCGATCGGATCGACGACCAGCCGTTCGACATCCTCGGGGTCGGCGCCGGGGTAGTTGACGACCACCAGCGAGCCCGGGAACTTGAGCGTCGGGTCTTCGGCGCGCGGAATCGCGGACAGCGCCCACAGGCCGGTCGCGATCAGCAGCGCGAACACGACCAGCGTGAACTGCCAGCGCCGGACCGAGAATGCCCAGAGGCTCATGCGCTGCGCGCTCAGCCGCCGCCGAGGACGCGCACGGCCTCGTTGTCGTCGAGCCAGGCTGCGCCCTCGGTGACCACGCGGTCACCGAGGTCCAGGCCCGCGACAACCTCGATGCGCTCGCCGATCAGACGGCCGGTCTGCACCGAAACGCGCTTCGCGACGCCGTTCGCGGCGACCACGAACACGGTTGCCACGCGGCCATCGGCTTCGAGCAGCGAGGTGACCGGCACCACGGCGACGTTCTCTGCATCCGGGTCGGCGATGACGACTTTTGCGACCAGGCCCTGGACGAAGCGCGCGCCCTGGGGGTCGATGGAAAGCTTCATCTCGTAGGTGCCGGTCTGCGGATCGGCGGCCGCCGCGATCTCGATGATCTTCGCGGCAAAGCGCCGGCCCGGGAACGCGTCGAACACCACTTCCGCGGCGCTGCCCGGCTGCACGCGCACGACGTCGCGATCGGAGAGCGCGGCGCGCACGACCCAGCCGCCGCCGGTATTGCCGACCACCAGCACCGGCTGGCCCGCGGCCACCTGTTCGTCGGGCTCCGCGAGCCGGCGCAGCACCACGCCGTCGCCCGTCGCCTCGATGCGCGCATGCTTTGCGTTGAAGAGCGCCGTGCGCAACTGTGCGTTGGCGACCGCATGCGCCGTCGAGAGATCCTCGACCTGCTCGCGGGTCGCCACTTCATCGGCGAGCAGAGCGCGTCCGCGCTCGAGGTCGCGCGCGGCCTGGTCGGCGACCGCGCGGGCCTGCGACACGGCCGCGGCGATCTCGTCGTCGGCCAGCGTCGCGAGCCGCTGACCTTGCTTTACCTGTTCGCCCTGCACGACCTCGATCGAACGGATCACGCCGCCGGTCTTGAACGCGAGGCGCACCTCGTCGGCCGGCGCCAGCACGCCGACGGCGCGCAGCGATTCGATGGCCGGCGCCGATTCGACCACGGCGACGCGCACCGGCGCCGCAACCTGGGTCGCGGCCGGTTCCGAGCCGTTGCCGCAGGCGGCCAGCGCCGTCGCCAGCGCGATCAATGCCAGGGAATTCCGTTTCATCATGGGACCTGCTCCACGCCGCCGATCGCGTATTCCACCTGCGCCAGCGCCCCGAGCGCCTCGAAACGCGTGACATTGCCGTTCAGCCGCGCTTCGGTCAGCGCGCGTTGTGCATCGAGATATTCGGCCGGCGACACCTGGCCGAGGTCGCGCTTCTTCGCGACGATGGTGTAGGCCGCGGTGGCAGCCTCGACCCGGCGGCCGGCGGTCGCGAGCGACGCCTCGGCCACTTCGAGGTCGGAGAGCGCCTGCTGCACCTCGATGCGGATCTGCTGTTCCGCGAGCGAGCGGCTGGCACTGAGCTCGGCGCTCCTGGCGCGCGCGGCGCGGATCGCGGCGCGGTCGCCGCCGCCGTTGAAAATGTTGAACCGCACGATCAGCGAGGCCATCACGTAGGGATCCTGGTCGCCGTAATCCCATTCCGCGCCCTGGCTTCCCGCGTCCACCGCCAGCGCGAACTGCGGCTTGAAGGCGGCCGCCGCGGCGCGTTCCGATTCCCCGGCTGCGGCGACGCCTGCCTCGAGTTCGCGAAGCTCCGCGCGGCTGCCGAGCGCCTGGTCTTCGAGCGCCGGGCCGCGAACCGCCGGGATCTGCAGCGCGAGGCGCGGCAGGTCCGCGTCGCTGACGACGGCGGCCTCGGGCTCGCGCCCGAGCGGCGCGTTGCAGAGCAGGTTCAGGTAGCGGCGGGCGAGATCCTCGACCGCGCGCGCGCGGACCAGCTTTTGTTCGACTTCGAGACGCTCGGCCTCGGCGCGCAGCTTCAGGTCCAGTGTCACCTTGCCGTTGCGATGCAGGCTCTCGTTGACGCGCTCGTTCTCGCGCGCGAGCACCGAGGTGGCCTCGAGCACGGCAACCGCCTCCCGCGCCGCGAGCCAGCGGTAGTAGGCCTGCCGCACGTCGCGCGCAAGGCGCAACCGGTAGGCCTGCAGGCCGAAGCGGGCGGCGTCGTAGCTGTGGGCCGCGCCGCGCCGCTCTGCGGCGAGCCGCGCGTCGTAGAGCGGTTGCGACAGGCGCAGCACGGAATCCTGTTCGCGATCGCGCAGGAACCGGAAGCTGACGTTGTCGATCGGCGTGAACGGCGCGGGCTGGCCGGCGGCTGCGAGCAACTCGTTGAGCGAGCCGTAGACCGGATTCAGCAGGTCGCCGACCGGGAATATGATTTCGCGGCCGCCGTCCGCATCCGTGTAGCGCAGTTGCAGGTCGATGGTCGGCAGGAACTGCGCGCGCACCTGGTCGAGGACGGCCAGACGCTGGTCCACGCTCGCCTCGACGGCGGCGAGGCCGAGATTCGTCTGCAGCGCTTCGTCGACCAGCGCGTCCGCGACGCGCTGCACGTCGGGTACGTCATCGCCGGCCGCCCATGCCGGCAATGCGATCCAGCCCGCCAGCATCAGCAGGACGGCCGATCCGAATTGCGCAGTTGTTGATTGGCTAGACATCTGTCAATTACCGGGCCAAAAAAATCACTGCCGGGGATTCGCGGCGAGCATGTAGCGCAACATCGCGAAGGAACCTTCCATCAGCTGCGAGACTTCGACGCCCTGGCGCGCGATCTCCTGGGTCTTGTTGATGCCGATCTGGATCAGGCCGTGCGTGAAGGCCCATAGCATCACGCAGACCTGCGCGGGATTGCCGATGTCCTTGCGGATCGAACCGTCCGCCTGGCCCTGCAGCAGCGCTTTCGCGATTTCCGTCATCACCGCGTCGCCCGCTGCGGCGCAGGCGTCTTCCGCGGGCTGGCCCGCGGCCTGGTGCGCGTGGAAGCGGCTGCAGGCATCGAAGCGGTACGGCTTTTCCTGCTGGAACAACACGTAGGCGCGGCCGATCGCCTGCACCTGGTCAAGGCCGAGCGGGTGGGCCGCGGCCGCCGCGACGAAGCGTTCGCGCAGCTCCAGCAGCGATCGCTCGGTGATCGCGTGCAGCAGGTCGTTCTTGTCGCGGAAATAAACGTAGATCAGCGCGCGCGAGAGTCGCGCGCTCCTGGCCACGCGATCCATGGTGACGTCGTCCCAGCCGACTTCGGCATAGAGCTCCTCGGCCGCATCGACCATCTCGGCGCGGCGGCGCTCCTTTTCCTCTTCGCGGCGTTCGGCAAGGTAGGACATGACAAAAGTCTAAGCCTGTTTTGACGTAGTGTCAACAACTATACATATGTCTTGATACCGGCTCCCGAGGGGGTCAGGCGACGCGGTTGCGGCGCCCCCCGGCCAGGAAGGACTCCACGTTCAACGCCAGCTCGTCGAGGCAGCGCTGCCGGGATTCGCGCGCGGCCCAGGCGATGTGCGGGGTGACGATCAGGTTGGGGATGGCCGGATCGAGCAGCGGATGATCGGCCGGCGGCGGCTCGCGTTCGAATACATCAATGCCGGCGCCACCGAGACGCCGGTTGCGCAGCGCCTCGGCCAGTGCTTTCGCGTCGACCAGCGCGCCACGGGCGGTGTTGATCAGTACGGCGTCCGGCTTCATCCGCGCGAGGCGCGCGGTCCCGATCAGCCCGCGGGTCGCGTCGGTGAGCGGGCAGTGCAGCGACAGCACGTCGAGCTGCGGCAGCATTTCGTCGAGATCCCTGCGTCCTTCCGTGGCCGGGCCGCCCGGCCGGTTCGCGATTTCCACCCGCATGCCGAAGGATGCGGCGACCCGCGCCACCGCGCGCCCGAGTGCGCCATGGCCGACGATGCCGAAGACCCGGCCCTGAAGTTCGCGGATCGGATACGGGAACACGGAAAACTGGCCGGCCTGTTCCCAGCGGCCGCTGTGCACCAGCGTTTCGTAGTCGCGCAGCCGATGGGTGAGCGCGAGCAGCATCGCGAACACGTGCTGCACGACCGACGGCGTGCAGTAGTCGCGGAGATTGCACACGGCAACACCCGCTGCGCGCGCCGCCACGAGATCCACGTTGTCCGTGCCCGTCGCGGTCAGGGCGATGAGCCGCAACTGGGGATTCGACTCGATCATGGCGCGGGTGATGACGGACTTGTTGGCGAACACCGCCTCGAAGCCGGCGATGCGGGCGGCAACGTCCGCGGCCGCAGTCTGCGCGTGCAGCACGATGCCGGGCGCCACGCGTTCGAGCGGGCCGGTATCGAGGTCGCCGCTGCTGACCGTGCCGAAGTCGAGAAAGACCGCGCGCATGTGCGCGCAGTATGTCAGAAGCGCAGCTTGACTCCGGCGAGCACCGTGCGCGGCGCGCCGGGGCGCGCGCCCGCGGGCCGCATCGCGACGTTGTAGACCTCGTCCGTCAGGTTCTCGACCGAGGCGAACAGGTGCAGCTTCGCATTCAGGTCGTATTCGCCCGACAGGTCCACGAGCGTGCGGCTGTCGATGCGCTCGCCCGGCGGGATGGAACCCGAACCGGCCTCCGCGCGGGCATCGTCCACGTAGTTGACGGTCAGGAACATGCGCCAGGCCTGGCCCTCGAGGCCGGCATTCAGCGTCAGCTGGTGCTCCGGCACGTAGGGCAGTTCATCGCCCTTGGCGACGTCGCCCCATTCGGAGAAGGAACTCTGGAAGCTGGTGCGGAATTCGCCCTCGGTCCAGGTGTAGACGGCAGACAGCGGGATCGACAGCCGGGTGCCGAGCGCCTTGCCGAGGTCGTGGCTCGCGACCAGTTCGAACCCGTGGACCCGGGCGCGGCCGCCGTTGAACTGGTCGCCGATCGCGCAGTTGCCGCCGGTCGAAGCCGTGCAGGTGCCGACGATGTTGTCGTACTCCACCAGGAAGCCGATCGCCTCGATCGCGGACGGTCCCCGCCCGAAGCGCAGGCCCGCTTCGTAGTTCCACGACAGCTCGGCGTCGGCGGTGGAGCCGGGCGCCGGGTTCACGAAGCCTCGGTGCACGCCCGCGATGAGACGCAAGGACTCGCCGATCGCGCGGGTGATGCCGAGTCCCGGCATCCAGGCGTCGACGTCGTTGTCGAGGACCGCTGGATCGTTCGCCCGGGCGGGATCCGCCGTGCCCCAATTTTTCTGCGTCAGCGAGATCGTCTCGTAGCGCACGCCCGGCGTCAGCGTCCAGGCGCCGGCCTGCATCGTGTCGCGCGCGAAGAAGGCCCAGGCCTCGGCCGAACCGATGCGGTTGTCCTGCGAGCCGGGCGCGCCCGCGCTCGTCAGCACCATGACGCCATCCGCCATCTGGTAGCGGTCGTCGTGCTGGAAGCGGTCCTCGTCGTCCTCGTGATAGCGAACCGAGAACTCGAGATCGTGCGCAACCGTTCCGGTGTCGAAGGTGACGCCGAGCACCGACTGGATGCCGGTGGCCGAGTATTCGCGCGCATTGCTGCGCACGCGCAGCGCCCCCGCGGCGCTCGAGGTGCCGGGTTCGCCGATGAGCGCCGCGTATTCGACCGGAAACGCCGACGGATCCGCGAGGACGCTCGAGAGGCTGACGAAGGCCGTGTTGGCGGCATTGCGCACGTCGTTCAGCTTGTACCAGGTGCGCGACGTGTCGGTCCGATAGGCGATCGTGGTCAGGTCGACGTGATCGTTGAAATGAATGCGGTGGGTCGCCTGCATCGTATCGTGCTCGACATCGAGATCGTCTACCTGACTTCCGCGATAGCGCCGATAGGGATCGGCGTGGAAGTCGTCCAGCGCGAGGCCGAGATAGGTCTCGTCGGAGTCCTCCTCGGAATGCTGGAACTTGAGCTCCAGCGACTGTCCGCGCGCGGCATCTGCGCCGGACTCCATGGCGAGCTTTGCTACGTAATCCTCGAGCCGGTATCCGGTGTCGCCGCCGGAATCCAGCCGCTTGAAGCCATCCGACCCCTCCTGCAATGTCTCGAGGCTCATGCCAAGGTTCCAGCCGCCGACCTCGGTCCAGCCGCCGACCAGGCCGTGGCCGCGCAGGCTCCCGTGTTCGCCGCCGACCAGGTCGAGCTTGCCGCCGAGGCCCGCGCCCGGGCTGCCGGGAATCGGCGACGAGTACATGCCGACCGCACCCGCCACGGTCTGCGGGCCGTACTGGATCGCGGCGGGACCCTTGCTGACTTCGATCGCGCTCATGCGTTGCATGCGCGGGAAGTAATACGCGGCGGGCGCGGAGTAGGGCGCCGGCGCGATCGGCACGCCGTCCTCGAGCACGGCGATCTTCGAATTGCGGTCGGTGCCCGAGCCGCGGATGCCGATGTTGGGGCGGATGCCGAAGCCTTCCTCCTCGACCAGGTTGAGGCCGGGCACCTGGCGCAGGATGCGGTTCACGTCCGCGTGCGAATGCTGCTCGAGCACGGACTCATCGAGGTAATGCACGGAGCCGGCGGTTTCGCTCGCCTGCTGGCGCGAGGCAGTGACGACCACGCGGTCGAGGATCGAGGGTTCGGTCAGCGGCGCGGTTTCAGCGGCTGCGGCGCTGGCGAGGAGGCTGCCGATGGCGGCGCACAGCAGCCGGGTGTCGATGGACTTCATGTGCAGCAGGCGCTCCCTGGATCGGCCTGCCGTCATTATAAATAAGAATGATTCGTATTACGATGTGCAATACGGAAAAATAATCTCTTTTAATTCAATGCTTTGAGAGAAAGAGGCCGGAGGATTGTCTATTGCGGCTCGGCCAGCAGGCCGTCGACGAGCGCCGCCAGCTCGCGATTCTGCTGCTCGAAATGCGCACCCGTAGCCGGCCCGCTGAAGCCCGCATGGACATTGCGCACGCGGCCCTGGCGATCGATCGCGAACAGCGTCGGATACGCGCGAAACGCGGCGAGTTGCGGGAGTTTCCTGAGCACGTCGTCGTCCGAGGTCGTGCCGGCGATCAGCACAGGGTAGTCGATCGCGAACTTCTCCGCGAATTCGCGCGCAGCGGCCGATGCGCTCGCGAAATCCGGCGTGTACTCGAACATCAGCTGGATCACCTCGAGTCCCTGCGCGCGGCGGCTTGCGAGCAACTGGGCGAGGAACACCGCTTCGTCGTGGCAGTTCGGGCACCAGCTGCCGCCGACCGTGATCAGCACGACCTTGCCGGCATGCTGCGCGTCCGGAAACCGGTAGAGGTTGCCTTCGAGATCGGGAAACGTGAATTCGAGCCGATCCATGCCCGGCTTCAATTCGGTCAGCCGCGCGGGATCCTCGAGCTTCGCATCCGCATCGCGGCGTCCCGACCAGGTCTCGTGGAAACCGCCGCCGGTATGGAAGTCGCCGGACAGCGTGCCGTCACCGGCGAGCCGGCCGAGATACAGGTAGGCGCTGCCGCCGTCGAAGCGCGACAGGAACAGCGTGTCGCCGCGGACCTCGCCGGCGATGTAGCGATCATCGCCGCTCGCGCGCAGCACCGTGCCCCAGACTTCGTGGCCATCCTGGTGCAGCTCTGCAATTGCGGCCCGCTCGCTGCCATCGTCGTCGCGAAACGTCAGCGCCCAGCGGCCGGAGAAATCCGCCGGCGCGATCTCCGGCTTCGGAAAGAAACGCCAGGGCTGGGCCGGCATGCCGACGAAGCGCACGCTCTTGATCACGCCGCGCGGGCGCAGGAGCTGCACCGTGCCCTCGAACCGCGCGTCCTTGAACTCCGCCTCGATGCGGTTCTGGTATCCCGGCGCCTGGATCGAAAGCCGCTTGCCCTTGAGTTGCACCTTGGTGGCACGCACGCGTTCGGGGCCGTTGATCAGGTAGGCGACGATTGCGCCATCCTCGCGCGCGAGTTCCAGCCCGAAGGGCAGGTCACCGCCTGCAACGGTCATCACGCCGCGATAACTGCCGAGCGGCGGCCCGGCCGGATCATCGCTGCGGTTGCAGGCGCCGAGCATGCCGAGTGCGGCGAGCAGGGCCAGGGCAAGGCAGAGGCGCGGGACGATTCGCATGACTGGAGCGCTAGACCGTTGAGGCCGGCCGCGGGAAGCCGTCGGCGCCGGCGCGCCACGGCTCCCAGGCGATGGCGATGCGCCCGACGGCGATGTCGGACTTGCGCGGTGCCAGGCGGATGCGCGTGAGCGCGATCTGGCTGGCGTCGAGCGAACTCGTCAGGTCGGAGGCCTCCTGCTCGATGCGGCGCAGCAGTTCGTCGCGCTCCGCCGTCAGCGACTCGAGGCTTTCGCCGGCGCGGGCGACGTCGCCGTGCTCGCTGAACACGCGCCCAGCCGAGCGCGCGGCAGAACCGGCACGCGTGGTCGCCACGCTCCTGCCGCCGAAGATGGCGCCGAGCACGGAGGTGCCGATCGAGATCGCGGTGTCGAGCTTGCGCTGGGAATACTGCGACTTCTCGCGCTCGACCCGGTCGGTGGCGCGACGCAGGCGATCGTCGAGCGACTTGAGCTTGGCGGCGTGCCTGTCGCGGAGCTTCGTGACTTCCTCGTCCCGGTGTTCGCGCAGCGCCTGCGACAGGCGCACGCGGAAATCGCCTTCGGTCTCGCCCGGACTGGAGGTGAGCTTGAGGTCCTTGCAGGAGAGCAGCTCGACCGTGCCGTTCTGGTAAAGATGCGCGGCGAGCGCGCGGGACCAGGCCTCGTAGTTCCTGGCGGCGAGCGCGGCGGCCGGCAGTTCGGCAAAGCCCGCGTGCTCGACCGGGCCGTCGGCGACCACGGCGTCGAGGCTGGCGACGGCGCTTGCGTCCGCCCAGGCCGGCTGGCCATCGCCATCCGCGAACGGCGCGAGCCAGGCGCCGCGGGTCCAGGCATCCACGCCCGCAGCCTTGTCCGCGTAATGCAGTTCGGCCGTCGCGACCATGCGCGGCCGGTAGGTGACGTCGCCGGTTCCGGGCCTGGCCGCGAGGAACACCTCGTTGATGCCGGCCGGCAAGACGGGGCGCGCGGCCTGCGGCGGAGCCGGTACTGCCTGCGCGGCGGCCGGCAGCGCGCTCGCCTTGCGCGCTCCCATGAGGCGCGTGATTTCCGGGAGCGTCAGCGGCCCGCGCAGCCAGCTCATCACCCAGCGCGTGCGGAACAGGATCGGCGCGTCGTCGTTGACGTTGCGCATCAGGAACACGCGCGGCGCGATGCCCGCCATCAGCTTCTCGAGTTCCGCGC
Source organism: Steroidobacteraceae bacterium (assembly GCA_050179155.1). Lineage (GTDB taxonomy): Bacteria > Pseudomonadota > Gammaproteobacteria > Steroidobacterales > Steroidobacteraceae > SCUD01. Next base: position 32,622 of record JBFXFJ010000010.1, on the reverse strand, counting down.
GGTCGAAGCCCGCGCCCGCCTGGGCGCTCATCAGGCCGTCGATCACGCGCTGCTGGTCGCGCCCGGTCTGCAGGCGGCCGATGAACCAGGTGCCGGCGTTGGACAATCCCTTGTAATCGAGATCCACGGGGTTCTGGGTTGCGAGCACGACGCCGAGGCCGAATGCGCGCGCCTGCTTCATCAGGGTGAGCATGGGCAGCTTCGACGGCGGCATCGCGGTCGGCGGGAAGTAGCCGAAGATCTCGTCCATGTAGAACAGCGCGCGCAGCGCCGCGGTGCCGGGCTGCTGGCGCATCCAGGCGACCAGCTCGTTCGCGAGCAGCGTGACGACGAACATGCGCTCCGGGTCGGTGAGATGCGCGATGGAAATGATCGAGATGCGCGGCTTGCCTTCCGGCGAGAACAGCAGGCGCTGGATGTCGAGCGCCTCGCCCTCGAGCCAGACGCCGAATCCGGGCGAGGCGAGCAGGTTGTTGACCGCCATCGCGAGCTCGAGCCGCTCTTTCGCCGGATAGAACGACTCGACGTCGAACACGCCGACCTTCGCGAAGGGCGGTTTCTGGATCGCCCCGATCAGGCCCGCGAGGTCGAGCGCATGGCCCTTGCTCCAGGCCGCGTCCACGATCGCCGAGAGCAGGATGTGCTCCCGGCTCTTCAACGGATCGGCGGCGATGCCGACGAGGCCGAGCAGGCCCGCGACCGCGGCGGAGATCCGGTCGCGGGTTGCCGCGGGGTCGGTGCCGGCCGCGGGCGGCGCGAATGAGCGCAGGATGGAGAGCGACAGCCCGGAATTACTGCCCGGCGTATAGATCGCGATGTCCACCGACTCGCGGAAGCGCCGGATGCGCTCGCCGTCCTGGCCCCATTCGGCGAGGCCGTTCTTCCAGGTCTCGGCGGTCTTCGCGGCGAGGGCCGCCGGGGTCGTGCCCTTGCGGGCGGCTTCGCCGGCGTCGATCCAGGGCTCGAACTCCGCGGGCGTCAGGCCGGGAAAGGCCAGCATCAGGTTGGCGATGTCGCCCTTGGGGTCGATGACCAGGGCCGGAATGCCGTCGAGCGCCGCCTCCTCGAGCAGCGAGATGCAAAGGCCGGTCTTGCCGCTGCCGGTCATGCCGACGCAGACCGCGTGCGTCGTCAGGTCGCGCGAGTCGTACATCAGCGGCTCGGCGGCGAGCTGGTCTTTCTTCGCGTCGTAGCCGCGGCCGATGTAGAAGGCGCCGAGTTTCTCGAAATCGCTCACGGCGGTGATTATACGCAAGCGATTTCCGTGCTACCTTGACCGCCCGCAGCAGGGCGCACTCCCGACATGAAGAGGCCAGGACACGTGATTTGCCGCTGGATGGCGACCCTGGTGGCCGCGGCCGCCGGTTTCGCGCCCGCTGCGGGCGCACAGCCGCAGGGCGCCATTGCCGCGGCAAACGCATACTTCGAGCGGGCGCTGGATGAGCGCCTCGCACTCAACCCCCAGCTCGCCAGCTCCCTGGGCCTGCGGGCGGGCTATGACCGGTGGCAGGATGCCAGCGAGGGAGGCGACGCCGAACGGCTTGCGCTCGCCGAACGCCAGCTCGCCGAGCTGCGCACGACCATCGACCTGGCTGCGCTCGATGAAGCCACCCGGATCTCATGGAAAGTGTTCGAGAGCTCCGAGGAACGGCGCATCGCGCAGTATCACTGGCGCAATCACGGCTACGTCTTCGACAAGAACGGCACGCACGTCTCGTTGCCGGCGTTCCTCATCAACACGCACCGGGTCGAATCCTGGCAGGACGCGGATGCATACGTGCGGCGCCTCGAAGGCGTGCGCGCCTACATGGACCAGCGCATCGCGCGGGCGACGGCGGCGGCCCGGCAGGGAATCCTGCCGCCGCGCTTCGTCTTTCCGTACGTGATCGAGGACGCCCGCAACATCATCACGGGACGGCCGTTCGACGACAGCACGAAGGACAGCCCGTTGCTTGCAGACTTTCGTGGCAAGGTCGCGGCACTCTCTATCGACGAGGCGCGGCATGAATCGCTGCTGGCGCGGGCGGAACTTGCGCTCCTCACCTCGGTGAAGCCGGCGTTCGATGCCGTGATCGCCTGGGCCATCGAGAACGAAAAGGCCGCCACCGACGATGACGGCATCTGGAAGCTGCCGGACGGCGCCGCTTACTACGACTTCCTGCTGGAGAACTTCACCACCACGAAGCTCACTGCAGTGGAGATCCACGAGATCGGCCTGCGCGAGGTCGCGCGCCTGCACGGCGACATGCGCGCGCTGATGAAGCGGGTCGGCTTCGAGGGCGACCTGCCGGCATTCTTCGAGTTCATGCGCACGGATCCGCGCTTCTATTACGAGGACAGCGATGCGGGCCGGGCCGCGTGGCACACCGACGCCAACCGTTACATCGCAGGGATGCGCGAGAAGCTGCCGCAGCTCTTCATCACGCTGCCGAAGGCGGATGTCGTGGTGAAGGCGGTCGAGCCGTTTCGTGAAAAATCCGCGGGCAAGGCTTTCTATCAGCGTCCCTCGCTCGATGGCAAGCGCCCCGGCGTGTTCTACGGCAACCTGTACCAGATGAACGAGATGCCGAAGTACGAACTGGAGGCGCTCGTGTACCACGAGGCGATCCCGGGCCATCACATGCAGAGCTCGATTGCGGTGGAGAATTCCTCGCTGCCGCGTTTCCGCGGACTCGGCGGCTTTACCGCGTATGGCGAGGGCTGGGGGCTCTACAGCGAGCGCCTCGGCAAGGAAATGGGTTTTTATGCGGACCCGTGGTCCGAGTTCGGCCGCCTGGCGATGGAACTGCTCCGCGCGATCCGCCTCGTGGTGGACACCGGGCTGCATGCAAAGCGCTGGACGCGCGAGCAGACCATCCGCTATCACGTCGACAACAGCCCGATGAGCGAGGACGCCGCAATCCGCGCGACCGAGCGCTACATCCTCAATCCCGGACAGGCGACCGCCTACATGATCGGCATGCTGAAGATCGTCGAGTTGCGCGCGCATGCCGCGGCGGCGCTCGGCGAACGCTTCGACCCGCGGGAGTTCCACGATCTCGTGCTGCGCACGGGATCCGTGCCGCTGGACGTGCTCGAATCGGAAGTGCAGCGCTGGATCGACGCCAGGAGAGGTTGAGGGTGCCGTCATGACACCTGCCGTCAATCCATTCCGGCACGAGCCGACGGGGACCTGGAGCTACGTCGTCTCGGACCCGCGCACGCGCCTGTGCGCGATCATCGACCCGGTGCTGGACTTCGACGCGAAGTCCGGACGCAGCTGGACCGCGGCCGCCGATGCGATCGCTTCTTTCGTGCGCGACCAGTCGCTGACCAACACCTGGATCCTCGAGACGCACGCGCACGCGGATCACCTGAGCGCGGCGCCCTGGCTACAGGCCGCGGTGGGCGGCCAGATCGCGATCGGGCAGGGCATCCGCGCGGTGCAGCGGACGTTTCGCGAGATCCTGAACCTGGGGCCGGAGTTTCCGGTCGATGGCCGCCAGTTCAACCGGCTGCTGGCGGACGGCGACGAGTTCGCGATCGGCTCGCTGGCCGCAAGGGCGATACCGACGCCGGGACACACGAGCGACAGCCTCAGCTACCTGATCGGCGATGCGTTGTTCACCGGCGACTCGCTCTTCATGCCGGATGGCGGCACGGCGCGCTGCGACTTCCAGGGCGGCGACGCGAAAGTCCTGTACGCCTCCATCCGCAGGCTCTACGAGCTGCCGGCCTCGACGCGCGTCTTCGTCTGCCACGACTACGGCCCGGGCGGTCGCGAGCCGCGCTGCGAGACGACGATCGGTGCGCAGCGCGCGGGCAACATCCACCTGCGCGACGGCGTGACGGAGCAGGAATTCGTCGAGCTGCGCACGCGCCGCGATGCCGGGCTCGAGCTGCCGGCGCTGCTGTATCCCTCGGTGCAGTTCAATATCCGCGGCGGCCGGCCGCCGCCCGCGGAGTCGAACCGCCGCCACTACCTGAAGCTGCCATTCTCGGGACCAGGCGATTGACCATGCCCGCGGCGCAGGCGGCGCGGCCGCGGCTGCTCCTGATCGACAACTACGATTCCTTCACCTACAACCTGGTGCAGGCCTTCCTCATGCAGGGCGCCGAGGTGCTGGTCCATCGCAACGACCGGCTGACGGTTGCAGAAGCACGGTCGCTCGCGCCTTCGCACCTGTGCATCTCGCCGGGACCGGGCGTGCCCGCCGATGCCGGCGTGTCCACGGCCATGATCGAGGCGTTTGCCGGCCGCATCCCCGTGCTCGGCGTCTGCCTCGGCCACCAGGCTGTCATCGAGGCCTTCGGCGGCGCCATCGTGCGCGCGCCGCGGTTGATGCACGGCAAGACCTCGCCGGTGCTGCACGACGGTCGCGGGCTGTTCGCGGGCCTGCCGAATCCCTTCGATGCGGGCCGCTACCACTCGCTGATCGCGGAGCGCGAGCGGATGCCCGCGGATCTCGAGGTAACGGCCTGGACGGCGGAAGGCGAGATCATGGGCGTGCGGCACCGGCGCCTCGCGATCGAAGGCGTGCAATTCCATCCGGAAAGCATCCTGACGCCGGAAGGACCGCGGCTGCTGGCGGCGTTCCTGATAGCCTGAGGTGGCGGCGTGTCAGCGCCTGCGGTACAGGTGCGTGAAGCGGTCGGTCTTGCCGCGGACCTCGGGATCGAACACCAGCTTCGACAGGTCGTCCGCCGGATTGCGGTAACCGTCCCAGGTGTTCTCGAGCTTGAAGCCGTGGCTTTCGATGTCGCGCTTCGCGAAGGCTTCCTCGATGCGGTGGATTTCGCCCGCAACGGCCTTGCCCGCGCCGGCGGCCGCGGCATGATCGATGATCAGCAGGCTGCCACCCGGCTTCAGCGCCGCGTGCAGCTGGTCGAGGAATCCGCCGGCGTCGATCGCGGGCCAGCCGCCGGCTTCGTCCACGTAATAAAGGTCGTGGTACGACATCACGATCAGGATCAGGTCGAAGCCGGCCTTCCCCAGCTTCATGTCGCAGGTCTCGATGGTGCGGCGCGTGACGCCCGGCAGCCGGTCGTCGGCGAAGCGCGCCTTGAGGTCCTCGCGCGAGAACTCGAGATAAGGCGCGTTGTTGACCAGGGTGACCTTGCCCTCGGCGCCGACGGCGCGCGCCAGCAACTCGGTCCAGTAGCCGCCGCCGCCGAAGACGTCGGCGATCGCCATGCCGGGCTTGATGCCGGCGAAGGTCATGACTTCCGCCGGGCGGTCCCGGGCATCGCGTTCGCGATCCTTGTCGCTGCGTTCCGGCGCCGCGACCGCGGCGGCGATGTGCGCCGGCGCGTCGGCTGCGAGCACGGGCGGCGAGGCGAGCAGGGCGAAGGCGGTGAGGACGATCAGGCGGCGCATGACGACTCCCGGTATCTGCAGTTTGCGACCGATGCCGCCGACTCTAGGCCCGCGGCGGCCAGGGCGTGCAATCCTTACGATGAGCCGAAGGCCGGCTGCGACCGGCCGTGCGCCGTCATTCCTCGCCGCCGCCGGCGACGCCGCGGCGGTAATCGAGCGCGGGCGCGCGATCGCCGAGCATCGGCCGGTACTGGAAGTCCGGGCCGCGCCGCTCCAGGAATTCCGCGCGCGCCTTCTCGATCAGCTTCGGGCGCGTGAACAGCTCGCGGCCCATCAGGGCGAGCGTCTGCGAGGCGACCTGCATGCCCTTGAAGCCGATGCTCATGCCGCCCGCCGCGGCGGCCTGCCAGCTGTGCGCGGAGGTGCCGGGCACCCAGGTCGCGGCCCGCAGGCCAACGGTCGGCACCGTCCAGCTCACGTCCGCGACGTCGGTCGAGCCGACGCCCGGGCGCTGGAAGTCGAAATCCTGGACCTGCGCCTGGGTCCCGAGCGCCATGTTCGGGGCGTTGAGCGTGGCGTAGAGCTTCTCGGCGAATGCCTGCTCTTCGGCCGTGTAAGCGAATCCGCCGACCTCGCTGAGCTTCGCATGCATCACGCGCGACAGGGCCTCGTTCGGCAGCATGCTGTACACGCCACCGATGACTTCGTACTCCACGCGCGTGCCGGTGCCAAGCGCCGCGCCCTCGGCGGCCTGCACGACGCGTTCGAAGATCTGCTCGACCAGGCGCGGATCCGGATGGCGCACGTAGTAATAGGACTCCGCGAACGCGGGCACGACGTTGGGCGCCGAGCCGCCGTTCGTGATCACGTAATGCAGGCGCGCGTCGGAGGGCACGTGCTCGCGCATCATGTTGACCATGTGGTTCATCGCCTCGATGCCGTCGAGCGCCGAGCGGCCGCGGTCCGGCGCGCCGGAGGCGTGCGATGACTGCCCGTGAAAGCGGAATTTGGCGGTCTTGTTGGCGATCGAGCGATCAAGGCCGGCGGAGTTGACGTCGGAGGAATGCCAGTGCATCACGGTATCGACGTCGTTGAACAGGCCGGCCCGGGTCATGTACACCTTGGCCGCGCCGCCTTCCTCGGCCGGCGTGCCGTACAGGCGGATGGTGCCGGAGGTCTTGCTGCGCTTCAGCCAGTCGGCGAGCGCGATGGCGGCAGAAACCGAGGCCGTGCCGAACAAGTGATGGCCGCAGGCATGGGCCGCCATCTTGCCGGCGATCGGCTGGCGTTCCGGCACGGCCTGCTGTGAAAAGCCCGGCAGCGCATCGAACTCGGCGAGGATGCCGATCACCGGCTCGCCCTGGCCTGCGCTCGCGACGAAAGCCGTCGGTATGCCGGCCACGCCGGCCTCGACCTTGAATCCGGCATCCGCAAGTTCCTGCTGCAGCAGGGCGGAACTCTTGACTTCCTGATAGCCGACCTCGGCCCAGCCCCAGATCGAGCGGGCGATTTCGGTGTCGCGCGCGGCGCGGCCAGCGAGGAACTGGCGCAGTCCGTCGCCGGACTCGGCGGCATAGGCGGCGGGCGCGAGGAGCGGGAAACAGGCAAGGAGGGCGGCGATTTTCATGTTGGCAAGCTTAACTTCCACCTGTGTCCGCATCCACCCCTGATGGGCTACGATTCGGCGCACCATGACTGCCAACCGCCATCTCGTGATCGGACGGCGATTCCGCGGGCCGCCGGAGTCCGGCAACGGCGGCTATACCTGCGGCATGCTCGCCGCCGCGGCCCGTACGCCGGTCGAAGTGCGGCTGATGAAGCCGCCGCCGCTCGACCGGTCGCTCGACATCCGCGAGGATGCGGAAAGCGGCCGCCTGCTGCTGATGGACGGCGAGGAAACCGTGGCCTCCGCCAGCCCGAAGACGTTCGATCTCGCCGTGCCCGAGCCGCCCTCCTACGCGGATGCGCTGGCGGCGGTGCGGGGATACGAGGGCTTCAGGCATCACACCTATCCGGGCTGCTTCGTCTGCGGGCCGGAGCGCGCGCGCGGCGACGGCATGCGCATCTTCGCCTCGCCGATCGAGGCTCGTAAACTTTGCGCCGCGGCCTGGTTGCCGGATCCTTCGCTGGTCGGTCCGGACGGCAAGGTGCGGCCAGAGTTCATGTGGTCCGCGCTCGACTGCCCGGGCTTTTTCGCGAGCGGCGCAGCCGGCCGGGGTGCGCTGCTCGGTCTCTACGCCGCGAAGGTCGATCGCTGCGTCCATCTCAACGAGGCCTGCGTCGTCATCGGCTGGGCCCTCGGGCACGACGGGCGCAAGCACTACACCGGAACGGCCGTGTTCGACGAGGACGGCGAGATCTGCGGCCGCGCAATCTCCACCTGGATCGAACCGCGGCAGATCTAACGCGGGACTTGGTGCAGCAACTCGAGTCCCTCTGCGTGCCCGCGCTGGAATCCCTTCCAGACGGTAATTCCGTCCGCACCCGGACTGTAGGCATCGTAGGCGCGCGCGGCTGAGGCCGGCCAGTCGCCCTGGGTGGACTCGCGGGTCAGGCGGTCCAGGTAGGGCGCGCGGCTGGCATCGTCCTTGATGTAGCGATCGAGGAAGGCGGTGATCATGTGCAGGTTGATCGCGATGATGCGGTCCTGGCGCCATACCGGATCCTCGAACCAGTCGAAGTCCCACAGGCGGCCACGCATTTCCTCGGGAGCCGGCCCGAGGGCGATGCGGTGCCCGGCGCCGCGATACGTCAGCAGGTAGCGCGGGCTGTTCGTCGCCATGTCGAAGAACGCGCGCGCGCCGGTCTGGTAGTCCACCGTCCAGTCGCGGTCGCCCGCAATGAGCATCAGCGGCGCAGTGATGGCGCCCAGTCCCTCCGCACCCCACGCACGCAAGGATCCACCCCCGGGCGCGAAGGCGACGATCGCCTTGATGCCGGGCGCGCGCAGGACCTCGCTCGCGGCGCCGCCGCGCGCATACGGCGCCAGGAGATCGCCCGGAATAATCCCGGAGAGCGGGCTCCCGGGATCCAGCACGCCGCCGCCGACCGTCAAAACGCCATAGCCACCCATCGAGTATCCGATCAGCGCGGTGCGCGACGGATCGATGCGGCCCTCGTCGGCTAGCGTGCGCTGCAGGGTCCTCGTGACGAACGCGATGTCGAGCGGACGGCGAAGCAGTGGCTCGGCAAACTTGCCCCGGTCCGTGATCGGCGGGTCTTCGTGGCGGATGGCCGCCACGACATAGCCTTTCGACGCGAGATTCTCCGTGAGCCAGCTGAAAGCGATGGCCGCATTGCTGTAGCCGTGCGAGACCACCACCAGCGGAAAGCGTCCCGTCGCGGGCGGTGCATCGCGCACGGCGATGCCGGGAATCGTGAAATGCGACGGCGGCGCCGGCGGCTCGGCCGGCAGGGTTCCGGAATAGGTCTCGGGTGCTGCGCCCACCGCGACATCGGCCGGATACCAGAGATCGACCACCAGCACGCGGTCGCGCTTCGGGGCGGTGCCGGTCGCGGGATCCCAGGCAAGCACATCGACCTGGGCCGCATCCACGAGCGTCATGGTCTTGACGCCGACCTGGAAATGGCCAAGGCGGGCGAGTTCGGGCGCGTCCACACCCGGGCGGCTCGGCGCGTCGCGGGCGAAGGCGGGGGTCGCCATTGCAAGGCCAAGCATGAAGAAAACCGCAAGATCGCGGGGCATCGCCGTCAACGCCGGGTGAAACGGCGCGCGAGCCACAGCACGCCACCCGCAGTCAGCACCCAGCCGATCCAGGCGGGCCGCGTCGCCAGCGCGAGCCAGATCACGCCGCCTACGAAGAGGGCGGTGGCCGCGACCACCTGGTCGCTGCGGCGCCGGTCGCGCTTCAGCTCGGCGCGCAGCTGCTCAATTGATTCGGATTCCGTGCGCAGGACCAGTTCGCCGTCATACGCGCGGCGCATCGCGCGGCGCCCGATGACCGGCGTGATCCGGATCGCTTCCGCGATGTCCGGCCAGTGATCGCGCAGGCTCTTGAACAGGGAACGCGGATGGCTGCGCTCCCGCATCCAGGCGCGCAGGATCGGCAGCGCGGTCTTCCAGATGTCGAGATCCGGGTAGAGATCCCGCCCGAGGCCCTCGATGTTCAGCAGCGTCTTCTGCAGCAGGATCAGCTGCGGCTGGATCTGCATCTGGAAACGGCGCGCGACCTCGAACAGGTGCAGCAGCACGATGCCGAAGGAGATGTCCTTCAACGGCTTGTTGAAGATCGGCTCGCAGAGCGTGCGCACCGCGGACTCGAGCTCGTCCACGCGGGTGCCGGCCGGGACCCAGCCGCTCTCGACGTGCAGCACGGCGACCTTGCGGTAGTCGCGCTCGAAGAACGCGATGAAGTTGCCGGCGAGGTAGAGCTGGTCGCGCGGATCGAGCGTGCCGACGATGCCGAAATCCACCGCCGCGTAGCGCGGATTCGCCGGGTCGGTCACGTCCACGAAGATGTTGCCCGGGTGCATGTCGGCGTGGAAGAAGTTGTGGCTGAACACCTGCGTGAAGAAGATCTTCACGCCGTTCTCGGCCAGCTTCGGGATATCGGTGCCGAGCTCGCGCAGGCGCGCGACCTCGGAGATCGGCACGCCGTGGATGCGCTCCATCACCATGACTTCGCGCCGGCACAGTTCCCAGTGCACTTCCGGAACGTGCAGCATGGTCGAGCCGGCGAAGTTGCGCTTGAGCTGCGAGGCGTTGCCCGCTTCGCGCATCAGGTCGAGCTCGTTCAGGATGGTCTTTTCGTACTCGGCGACCACTTCCCGCGGGCGGAAGCGGCGCGAGTCGGGCCAGTAGTCCTCGGCCAGGCCGGAAAGCGTGCGCAACACCTCGAGATCGCGGCCGATCACGTCGCGCATGCCGGGGCGCAGCACCTTGACGACGACCTCGCGCCCGTCGTTCAGCGTGGCCGCATGCACCTGCGCGATCGATGCGGCTGCGAGCGGCGTCACCTCGAAATCGCGGAACAGCGCCGTCACCGGCCGGCCCAGCGCTTCCTCGATGCGCGCTTTGGCGGCCTCGCCCGGGAAGGGCGGCACGCGGTCCTGGAGTTTGGCCAGCTCGTCGGCGATGTCGGACGGCAGCAGGTCGCGCCGGGTCGAGACCACCTGGCCGAACTTGACGAAGATCGGGCCAAGGTCCTCCAGCGCGCGCCGCAGCCGCTCGCCGCGCGTGCCGCGGCGGCGCCTGAACCAGGTCCAGGGCGAGAGCCAGAACACGAACCGCAGCGGCCGGTAGAGGTGTGTCGCGCGCACGAAATCGTCCAGACCGTAGCGCACCAGAACGCGGTGGATGGTCAGCAGCCGGCCGGCGACACCGAGCGAAATCACCGGCCGCTCCGGGCGCGCTCGATCGCGGCGATGCGCGCATCCAGGCGGTCCGCCGCCTCGCGCAGGCGGTCCACGCCGTCCAGGAATTCATCGACCTCGGTGCGGGCGGGGACATCGCGCCCTTCTTCGGTCAGGTACTCGGCGACGTTCTGTGCGAAGGTGTCGCGCGCGCGCCGGCCGAAATCGAGTGCGCCGCGCGCCAGGTTGGCGAGGTGGTGCGCGGCGACGTCGCCCGTGATCCGCGACAGCTCTTCCTCGAAATCCGGCTGCGCCGCCGCAAACAGCTTCTGGAATCCCTGCGCCACCTCCGCATCGCCCGAGAGCTGGGCGCCACCGGCGCGGATCGACTGCGCGGGATCGCCGATCGCGAGTCGGGCGAGCGCGAACGGCGTGCCCTCGATCACCGCGTCGGCCGGCTGTTCGCCTCCCGGCAAAATCGAGACCCGCTCCGCGTCGGCGACGAAGCGCAGGCGCAGCGGCGTGGCGGTGAGCCGCAGTTCGAACGAATGACCGGCGACCTGCCCGAGCAGGCCGCGCGCGCGCGCCGAGCCCGCGACATTGCGATTCAGCAGCGACTCGAGCGGCCGGAGCAGTTCAGGCGTCATCGCGGCTCAGTACACGCAGCCGACGTGCAGCGCGACGATGCCGCCGGCGAGATTGTGCCAGCGGCAGTCCTCGAACCCGGCGTCCTGCATCATCGCCGCGAGCGTCGGCTGGTCCGGGTGCATGCGGATCGATTCGGCAAGATAGCGGTAGCTCGCCTCGTCTTCGGCGACCAGGCTGCCGAGCCGCGGCAGGACCTTGAAGGACCACGCGTCGTAGACCGGCTGCAGCGGCGCCACCTGCAGCTTCGAGAATTCGAGCACCAGCAGGCGCCCGCCGGGGCGCAGCACGCGACGCATCGAGGCGAGCGAAGCCGGCTTGTCGGTGACGTTGCGCAGGCCGAAGCCGATCGTCACGCAGTCGAAGCTGCGGTCCGGGAAGGGCAGGCACTCGGCATTCGCGAGCACGAAGGCGACGTTACCGCACAGGCCGGCATCGAGCAGGCGGTCGCGGCCGCGCGAGAGCATCTCGCGATTGATGTCGGTGAGCACCGCGAGACCCGAGGGCCCGACCTGGCGCGCGATCCCGGCGCCGAGGTCGCCGGTGCCGGAGGCGACGTCGAGCGCGCGGCCGCCCGGCCGCAGCCCGGTCTGCAACAAGGCAAACCGCTTCCACAGCCGGTGCAGGCCAGCAGACATCAGGTCGTTCATCAGGTCGTACTTGCCGGCAACCGAATCGAATACGCCGCGCACCCGCGCGTTCTTTGCTTCGGGGGTGACCTTCTCGTAGCCGAAATCGACGGTTTTCACGGCCCCGATTCTACGGGTTCGGCAGCCCGCCTGCTTAAGGAGGCGGCTTGCGCTCGTAACCGAGCTTTTCGCAGCGCTCGAGGTAGCGGGCCCATTTCCTGTCGTACTCGGCGCCGAGTTCGCGCAGATAGTCCCAGCTGTAGAGTCCGGTGTCGTGGCCGTCGTCGAAGTGCAGGCGCACGGCGTAGACTCCGACCGGCTCGACCCTCGTGACCTGAACCGATTCCTTGGCGAGTTCGAGCTTGCCTTCGCCGCCCGAGTGGCCGCGCACTTCGGCGGATGGCGAGTGGACGCGCAGGTACTCGAACGGCAGCGCGTACCGCGTGCCGTCATCCCAGGCGACCTCGACGACGCGGCTCCTGCGCTTGACCGTGATGCCGGTGGGGGCGTGCATCAGAGAATGTAGCGCGACAGGTCTTCGTTCTTTGCGAGCTCGGCCAGGTGCCGGTCCACGAATGCGGCATCCACGTCGACGACCGTGCCGCTCTTGTCCGCGGCCTCGAACGAGGCCTGCTCGAGCAGGCGTTCCATGACCGTGTGCAGGCGGCGCGCGCCGATGTTCTCGGTGCGTTCGTTGACCGACCAGGCGACCTCCGCGAGGCGCCGGATGCCGTCCCTGGCGAAACGCACCTGCACGCCCTCGGTGCCGAGCAGGGCGGTGTACTGGGCGCAGAGCGAGGCGTCGGGCTCGGTCAGGATGCGCTCGAAATCGCCGACCGACAGCGCGTCGAGTTCGACGCGGATCGGCAGCCGGCCCTGCAGCTCCGGGATCAGGTCCGACGGCTTCGCCATGTGGAACGCGCCCGAGGCGATGAACAGCACATGGTCGGTCTTGACCATGCCGTGCTTGGTGCTGACCGTGCAGCCCTCGACCAGCGGCAGCAGGTCGCGCTGCACGCCCTCGCGCGAGATATCGGCGCCGAGCGTCTCCGTGCGCCGGCAGATCTTGTCGATCTCGTCGATGAAGACGATGCCGTTCTGTTCCGCGTTGGAGAGCGCCCGCGCGCGCAGCTCTTCCTCGTTGAGCATCTTGGCGGCTTCCTCGTCCGTGAGCGCTTTCAGGGCCTCGCGGATGCGGAGCTTGCGGCTCTTCGTGCGGCCGCCGCCGATGCCCTGGAATACCTGCTGCAGCTGCTGGGTCATTTCCTCCATGCCGGGCGGGCCCATGATCTCGAGGCCGACCGGGATCGCGCGCACCTCGACCTCGATCTCGCGCTCATCGAGCTGGCCTTCGCGCAGCATCTTGCGGAATTTCTGGCGGGTCTCGTCGCCGCGCGTGTCCTCGGGCACGCCGGGCCCACGCGCCCGCGGCAACAGGGTGTCGAGAATGCGCTCCTCCGCGGCGTCAATTGCCCGCGGGCGCACCTTGGACATCTCTTCCTCGCGCGTCAGCTTGACCGACACGTCCACGAGTTCCTTGATGATCGAGTCGACCTCGCGACCGACATAGCCGACCTCGGTGAACTTGGTGGCCTCGACCTTGATGAAAGGCGCGCGCGCGAGCTTCGCGAGGCGACGCGCGATCTCGGTCTTGCCGACGCCGGTCGGGCCGATCATCAGGATGTTCTTGGGCGTGATTTCCTGGCGGAGCGGCTCGGCGACCTGCATGCGCCGCCAGCGGTTGCGCAGCGCAATCGCAACCGAGCGCTTGGCGGCGTTCTGGCCGACGATGTGCTTGTCCAGCTCCTGGACGATCTCGCGCGGGGTCATCGTTTCCATCAGGCCGTCGCCAGTTCGTCGATCACGACATTGCGGTTGGTGTAGATGCAGATGTCGGCGGCGATGCCGAGCGAACGCTCGACGATCTCGCGCGCGGAGAGTTCCGTGTTCATCACCAGGGCGCGCGCGGCGGCCTGCGCGAACGGGCCGCCCGAACCGATCGCCATGACTGCATCCTCCGGCTCGATCACGTCGCCATTGCCGGAGACGATGAACGACGACTCGCGGTCGGCGACGCACAAGAGCGCCTCGAGCCGGCGTAGCGCGCGATCCGTGCGCCAGTCCTTGGCGAGGTCGATCGCGGCGCGGGTGAGGTTGCCGTATTTCTCGAGCTTGCCCTCGAAGCGCTCGAACAGCGTGAAAGCGTCGGCTGTGCCGCCAGCGAAGCCCGCCAGCACCTTGCCGTCATAGAGCCGGCGCACCTTGCGCGCGTTGCCCTTCATGATGGTGTTGCCGACTGTGACCTGGCCGTCGCCGCCCATCGCGACGAAACCGCCGCGCCTCACCGAGAGGATGGTCGTGCCGTGGGGATCGAAACCGGGATTGCTCATGGGGATCAGCTACTTGCGCCGCCGGGCGCGCGGGTGGGCTTCGTCGTAGATGCGGGCCAGGTGCTGGAAATCAAGATGCGTGTACACCTGTGTCGTACTGATGTCCGCATGACCGAGAAGTTCCTGCACGCCGCGCAGGTCGCGGCTCGACTCCAGCAGGTGCGTGGCGAAGGAGTGCCGCAGCAGGTGCGGGTGCACGGGCACGCCGACGCCCGCGGCCGTCGCCCAGCGGCCGATGCGCCGCTGGATCGCGCGCGCGCCGAGGCGCTCGCCGTTCTGGCCGACGAAGAGCGCCGTGGTGCTGCCCTTGGCGAGCGCCGCCCGCTCCGCGAGCCAGGTGCGGAGCGCCGCAAGCGCCTGCTTGCCGACCGGCAGGATGCGCGTCTTGGAGCCCTTGCCGAGCACGCGCACCGTGCGGTCTCCAAGATCGAGATCCAGGACATCGAGACCGGCGAGCTCGGCGAGCCGCAGGCCTGACGAATAGAGCAACTCGAGCATCGCGTGGTCGCGCCTGGTCAGCGCATCGGTCGGCCGGCGCGCGAGCAGGCTCGCGACCTGGTCCACGTCGAGGGTCTTCGGCAGGCGCTTCGGCGCCTTGGGCGCGCGGATGTCGGCCGCCGGATTGGCGTCGATGACGTCCTCGCGGATCAGGTAATTGAAGAATCCCCGCAGCGCCGACAGGCGCCGCTGGATGCTGCGCGGCCCGAGCCCGTCGCGATGCTCGCGCGCCGCAAAGGTGCGGATGTGGAAATTATCGAGCTGTTTCCAGCCGGCGATGCGCTCGGCATCGCAGTAGGCGATGAGCGCCTCGAGGTCACGGCGATAGGCGGCTTCGGTGTGGGGCGAGAGCCGGCGCTCGGTCCGCAGGTGGGCCAGGTAGCGTCCGATCCAGGCGGCCGCCTTGCCCTGCATCAGGCGAGCGCGGCGGCGATGAGCTCCCCGATGTGCCCCAGGAAGTCCGTGCTCATCGTCGGATTGAAGCGCTGCAGGTCGTTCGATCCGCAGGCGAGCAGGCCGAGGCTGCCCTTGGCGCCGAGCGGCACCAGCGCCACCGACCCGACTTCCGCCGCATCGGCGCCGAACAGGAACTCGCGCTGCGAATCGCGCAACTGGCCGCAGCGCGGCTTGCCGGCGGAGAACAGGGTTTCGAAGGTGCGCAGCGCCGGGGCTTCCGCCACGACCAGGCGCAGGAAGCGGCTTTCCACGACGCCCTGCGGGGCGCCGGCGGGAGTCAGCACCAGTACCGACTGGCCGGCGTCGAAATCCTCGCGCAGCGAGCCTTCGATGGCGCCGATCACGGCGGCGCCGTCCTTCGCGGCGATCAGGCGCCGTGCCATCGCCAGCACGCGGCCGCCCAGCAGGTCGTTTTCGCGCGCGACGTCCATGAAGTCCTTGACCTTGCGCTCGAGTTGCCGGTTGCGCTCGCGCAGCACCTCGACCTGGCGCTCGAGCAGCGACACGGTGGTCGCGCCGCCGCGCATGTCGGGCAGGCGGATCTTCGAGAGCAGTTGCGCGTGGCGATCGAAGAACTCGGGCGTCGCCGCCAGGTAGGAGGCCACGGAGGCCTCGTCCACCTCGGCGATTTCGACGCCGCGAACCGGTCGTGTCGTCATATCGTGACTTCTCCCTCGAAAGCCCGTTCCGCGGGCCCGGTCATCCAGATCGGCTGGCCGGGTCCCTGCCATTGTATGTCGAGTCGGCCGCCCGGGAGGTCCACGCGCACATTTTCGTCGAGCAGGCCATGCCGTCGCCCGACGGCAACCGCCGCGCAGGCGCCGGTGCCGCAGGCCCGGGTCTCGCCGGTGCCGCGCTCGTGGACGCGCAGCCGGATGTGGCCGCGGTCCACGACTTCCATGAAGCCGACGTTGGTGCGCCTCGGGAAGCGCGGGTGGTTCTCGATCGCGGGGCCGAGGCGGGCGACGGCGGCGTCGGCGACCGACGGCACGCGGATCACGGCGTGCGGATTGCCGACCGAGACCGCCCCGATCTCGACCTCGCTTGCGCCGACCGAGAGCGGGTAGACATAAGCTTCGCCGCTGGCCTCGAACGGCAGCGAGGCCGGATTGAAGTCCGGCACGCCCATCGTCACCGAGACCCGGTCGCCCAGCATCTTCGTCTGCACCAGTCCGCCCGGGCTGTCGAGGACCAGGTCGCCCGATTTCACGCCGTTGCGCTCGCGCAGGAACCGCGCGATGCAGCGCGCGCCATTGCCGCACTGTTCGACCTCGCGGCCGTCGGCATTGAAGATGCGGTAGTAGACGGCCGTGCCGGGCTTTTTCGGGGGCTCTAGCATCAGGGCCTGGTCGAAACCGATGCCGGTAAAGCGGTCCGCCAGGCGGCGGATCGTTTCCGCCCCGGGAGCGCCGGTGGCGGGGGCGTCGAAGATGATGAAATCGTTGCCGAGACCATGCATCTTTGTGAATCTCATCGGGCGATTCTACCGGTAAAATACGGTGTGACCAGCAGATCTCCCCGCGTCGGTTTCGTCAGCCTCGGCTGCCCCAAGGCGCTCGTGGACTCCGAGCGCATCCTCACGCAACTGCGCGCGGAAGGCTATGAAGTGGCCCCGACCTACCAGTCCGCGGACCTGGTGGTCGTCAACACCTGCGGTTTCATCGACGACGCCGTGCACGAGTCGCTCGACGCGATCGGCGAGGCGCTCGCGCAGAACGGGCGGGTCATCGTGACCGGCTGCCTTGGCGCGAAGCCGGAAAAGATCACCGAACGGCACCCGGCGGTGCTGAAGGTGACGGGACCGCATGCCTACGAGGAAGTCGTCAGCGCGGTGCACGAGCACCTGCCGCCGAAGCACGATCCCTTCCTCGACCTGGTGCCGCCGCAGGGCGTGCGCCTGACGCCGCGGCATTACGCTTATTTGAAGATCTCCGAGGGCTGCAACCACCGCTGCCGCTTCTGCATCATCCCGTCGATGCGCGGCGACCTCGTGAGCCGGCCGATCCCGCAGGTGCTGAACGAGGCGATCCGCCTGAGGAATGCCGGCGTGCGGGAACTGCTGGTGATCTCGCAGGACACCAGCGCCTATGGCGCCGACCTGCGCTACCGGGCGGAGCAGTGGGGCAGCCGCGAGATCCAGAGCCGCTTCATCGACCTCGCACGCGAGCTCGGCGAACTCGGGCCCTGGGTGCGCCTGCACTATGTCTATCCCTATCCGCACGTGGACGAGGTGATCCCGCTGATGGCGGAGGGGAAAGTGCTGCCGTACCTCGACATCCCGTTCCAGCACGGCAGCCCGCGCGTGCTGAAGCTGATGCGCCGGCCGGCGCACGCCGAGAACACGCTGGCACGGATCCGCCGCTGGCGCGAACAGCTTCCGCAGCTCACGATCCGCAGCACCTTCATCGTCGGATTTCCCGGCGAGACCGAGGAGGACTTCCGCATCCTGCTCGACTGGATCGAGGAAGCCGAACTCGACCGGGTCGGCTGCTTCCGCTATTCGCCGGTGGAGGGCGCAGCGGCGAATGAGCTGCCGGATCCGGTGCCGGATGACGTGAAGGAAGAGCGCTGGCACCGCTTCATGCAGGCGCAGCAGAAGATCAGCGCCCGCCGCCTGGCGCGGCGCGTCGGCACCCGGATCCGGGTGCTGGTGGACGCGATCGAGGATGGCGTGGCGATAGCGCGCAGCGAAGCCGATGCCCCGGAGATCGACGGCGTCGTCCGCGTGACCGGTCGCGGAGCGCCCGCGCTGCCGGTCGGTGAGTTCGCGGACGTGATGGTGACCGGCGCCTCTGACTACGACCTCGAAGCCCGGCTGGCGTGAACATGGCCGCCGGCTTTCCCGCGATGCGCGCGATCCAGGCCGACATCACGACGCTCGCCGTGGATGCCATCGTCAACGCCGCCAACGAGTCGCTGCTGGGCGGCGGCGGCGTGGACGGCGCCATTCATCGCGCGGCGGGCCCGGACCTGCTCGAGGAATGCCGCGGGCTTCGCGGCTGCAAGACCGGCGACGCCAGGATCACCGGGGGCTACCGGCTGCCGGCGCGCCACGTGATCCACACCGTGGGCCCGGTCTGGCGCGGCGGCGGCTCCCGGGAGCCGGCGCTGCTGGCATCCTGTTACCGGCGCTCGCTCGAGGTCGCCGAAGCGCATGCGCTCGGGTCGATCGCATTTCCATCGGTCAGCACGGGCGTGTACGGTTATCCCGGCCAGGCGGCGGCGCTGGTCGCGGTGACGACCACGTGGGAGTTCGTCGCGCGCGGGACCACGCTCCGCGAGATCATCTTCTGCTGCTACTCGGCCGCGGACCTCGAGACTTACGAGAGGCTCCTGCATTCATGATCGACGGCGACCAGTTGCCCACGCTCGAAGCGCCGCGCGTGCGGCTGCGCTGGCTGACGGAGGCCGACGTGGATGCGCTGTATGCCGTTTTTTCCGATCGCAAGATGATGCGTTACTGGTCGTCGCCGGCGATGACCGAGCGCAAGGAGGCCGAGGACTACCTGCGCCGCATTCACGAGGGCTTCGCCACGAAGTCGCTGTTCCAGTGGGGAGTGGAGCTCGCGCAGGAACGGCGGATCATCGGCACCTGCACGCTGTTTCATATCGACCCCGCCAATGCCAAGGCGGAGCTCGGCTATTGCCTCGGCAGCGCTTATTGGGGCAAGGGCCACATGAGCGAGGCGCTGACCGCGCTGCTCGATTTTGCGTTTACGACGCTGAAGCTTCGCCGGCTGGAGGCCGACGTGGATCCGCGCAACGGGAACTCGCTGCGCCTGCTCGACAAGCTCGGGTTCCGGCGCGAGGGGCTTCTGCGCGAGCGCTGGAACGTGGCCGGCGAAATCCAGGACACGGTGTTCTGCGGCCTGCTCGCAAAGGACTGGCAGTCCCGGACCGGTGCATGAGCGGGATCGTGACTTCACCCTTCCGGCCGGAGCTGGCCGCGGCCTTCCGCCAGCTCAACCTCGACTGGATCGAGCGGCTGTTCGCGGTCGAGCCCGCGGATCGCAAGGTGCTGGACGACCCGCAACGCGCGATCATCGCGCAGGGTGGAATGATCTTCTTCGCGCTGGACGGCGAGCGGCCGGTCGGAACCGTGGCGATGATCCGGGTGAGTCCCGGGCGCTACGAACTGGCGAAGATGGCGGTAGCAAGCTCGCACCAGCGGCGTGGCATCGGCGAGCAGCTGGGGGCCGCGGGAATCGAGTGGGCAGCCCGGCAGGGCGCGCATACCATCTTCCTCCAGACCAACAGCCGGCTCGACGGTGCGATCCGGCTTTACGAACGGCTCGGGTTCCGCCACGCGGTGGATCCCGACCCATCCGAGTACGCGCGCGCCGACGTCTACATGGAACTGGCGATCACGAAGAGTGGAGGTTGAACGGTCATGCACAAGAGCAAGCTCGCGGGATTCATCATTGACTGCCAGACAAAAGACCTCCGCGGCGCAGCGGAATTCTGGGCCGCGGCGCTCGGTATGGAGATACGGGGCCTCGCGGGCGAAGAGGGCGAGAAATACATGCGCCTCGTGGCGCCGACCGAACCGCTGCATATCGAGGTGCAGACCGTCGACCATGAAAGCCGCGTTCACCTCGACATCGGCGCGGACGACATCGAGGCCGAGGCGAGCCGGCTCGAGAAGCTCGGTGCGAAGCGGGTCGCAAAAGTCCACGGATGGATCGTGATGCAGGCGCCGACCGGGCAGCGATTCTGCGTGGTTCAGGCCAAGAGCAAGGAATTCCTCGACCAGTGCCGCGTGTGGGAGTAGCGGTGTCCGCAAGCGTGTCGCCATGTTCGTGAAGATCTGCTGCATCGCGGACCTGCAGGAAGCGAGGCTTGCGGTCTCTGCGGGCGCTTCGGCGATCGGA
Organism: Steroidobacteraceae bacterium; assembly: GCA_050179155.1. Classification (GTDB taxonomy): domain Bacteria; phylum Pseudomonadota; class Gammaproteobacteria; order Steroidobacterales; family Steroidobacteraceae; genus SCUD01. The sequence goes on along the minus strand of JBFXFJ010000010.1, from coordinate 12,524 downwards.
CTCGTCTCCGCAATGCCGAGCGGGCCGGGGCCGATCTCCGAGGAACTGATCGCCGGGATCGCGGCCAGGGTGCCGGCGCCCACGGAAACCTTCCTGCTGACGGCGCTGTCCGATGCCGAGGCGATCGCGGATCAGCACCGGCGCTGCGGCACCACGGCCCTGCAGCTGGTGGATCACGTGCCGGAGCCGGAACTGAGGCGCCTGCGCAAGCTGGTGCCCGGCGTGCGGCTTGTCCAGGTAATTCATGTGGTTGGGCCGGAATCCGTGGATGAGGCCGGCGCCGCGGCCGCCCTCGTCGATACGCTGCTGCTCGACTCGGGCAATCCGCGCCTCGCCGTGAAAGAATTGGGCGGGACCGGCCGTATGCACGACTGGACGCACAGCCGGCGGATCTGCGAAACGGCCGATGTGCCGGTACTGCTGGCCGGTGGCCTGAACCCGGGGAATGTGCGGGCCGCGATGGAGCGCGTGCGGCCCGCGGGTCTCGACGTGTGCAGCGGGCTGCGCAGCGATGGACGGCTGGACGCGGGGAAGCTCAGGGAATTTTTCAAGGCGATTCACTGAATTCATCGGAGAACGAAAATGATCGGATACGTGTCAGTCGGAACCAACGACATCAAGCGCGCCGCCGCTTACTACGACAGGCTGATGGCCGAGATGGGCGCGAAGCGCATCATGGACTTCGGCACCTTCATCGTCTGGGGCGCGGGCAAGGGCAAGCCGGCATTCGCGATCGCCGAGCCCTACAACAAGATGCCGGCGACCGTCGGCAACGGCGTGATGGTCGCTTTCGACGTCGGCGAGCCGGCGAAAGTCGATGCGCTGTACAAGAAGGCGATGGAACTCGGCGGTTCCGACGAAGGCCCGCCCGGCGACCGCGGCGACAATTACTACGGCGCTTATTTCCGCGACCTCGACGGCAACAAGATCAATTTCCACTGCTGGACATGAGCGGGACGGTGTTCTCGATCGCTTCCGTCGCCGGCTGGGCGGAGATGGACGCGAATGCGCACATGGCGAACACCGCCTATCTCAGCAAGTGCGTGGACGCGCGCATGAGTTTCTTCAAGCAAAACGGATTTCCGGTCACCGAGTTCGCAAAGCGGCAGATCGGCCCGGTCGTGCGGCGCGACGAGATCGAGTATTTCCGCGAGATCGCGCTGTTGGAGCCGATCACGATCACGCTCGCGCTCGGCGGGCTCGCGCCGGACTGCACGCGCTTCCGCCTGGTCAACGAGATCCTGACCGGCGACGGCAAGCTCGCCGCGCGCATCAGGAGCGAAGGCGGCTGGCTCGACCTGGCGGCACGCAAGCTGATCGTGCCGCCGCCCGAGCTGCAGGCGGCGCTGAACGCCATGCCGCGTACCGGGGATTTCGAGACGCTGCCTTCGAGCGTGCGGAGCTGACCGTGGCGAATTACCGGGGCCAGTGCCATTGCGGCGCCGTCGGCTTCGAGTTCCAAACGGAGATCCCACCCGCGTCGTGGCCGGTGCGCGCCTGCCAGTGCACGTTCTGCCTCAAACACCACGGGGTGTACACGTCGGACCCGAACGGCGCGGTCCATTTCACGCACCGCGAGCCGCAACTCCTGGCGCGCTATCGTTTCGGCCACAAGACGGCGGACTTTGTTTTCTGCGGACGCTGCGGCAGTTACCTCGGTGCCGTGACCGAGGAGGGTGGCCAGGCACTGATGGTCATCAACCTGCACGCATTTGAGCCGCCGGTTGCAGGCCTGCCGGACGCGCAGCCGATGTCCTATGAGGGCGAGAATCCAGGCGACCGCAACACGCGCCGCTCGGCGCGCTGGACGCCGGTCATCGGCTGAAAGTCGGTGCGCAATCGCCGTGAAAAAGGGCGGCCGGATGGCCGCCCTCAGTGCTTCACGGGTGAAGTCACCCGCTAGCTGGCATGAATCTTGTAGAAGGTGGCGTTCGCGACCTCGAAACGCCGCACTTCAGGCGTGCCTTCGAAGGTGTCGCTCAGGAGCCTGACCATATCCGGATAGGCGTCTTTCTCGTACTTGCGCAGGTCGGCTTCGGCATCCCAGAAGCTGATTGCCACTGATTCGTTCTTCTCCCTGTCGAAGAACGAGACTTCATCGCGGAAGCCTTTCTGGGTCTTCAGCATCGGGATGATCTTCTCTTCGAATCTGCGGGTTGCCAGGTCAAATTGGCCCGGCTTCAGGTGCGTCGTGACCTGTCTTGCATACATGGGGGAGCTCCTGTCTGGGCGTCCAGATCATCGAGCGGGATATTTATTGACCCCACCGTCGGCAGTTGCCGCCGGCTCGACAGGAATTCGATCACCGCCCGCGCGCGCCGACAATACGCACTTTCCGCGAGGCGATGCCTCGCGATCGTCACTTCTGCCGGACGTACTCGCCCGGCGCCTCGCCGATTGGCGCATAACCCGCATCCGGCGCGCCCATGGCGGGCGGCGCCACGCGCTCCTTCGACGAATGCTGCTTGAGCCACTCCGCCCAGGTCGGCCACCAGGAGCCGGGTAGCGGCGCCGTGGTCTCGAACCACTCGTCCGCGGCAAGTTTCGGCTCATCCGCACGCGTCGTGCGCACGCGGTGACGGCGCTTCGGGTGCACGGGACCACTGACGATGCCGGCGTTGTGGCCGCCGCTGGTCAGCAGGAAGGTGAATTCCGGCGAGGAGGTCAGCCCGCCCACCTTGTAGACGGACTTCCACGGCGCCACGTGGTCGGTCTCGGTGCCGACCACGAACATCGGCACCTTGATGTCGGCGAGGTTGACCGTCTCGCCCTCGACCTTGAAGCGGCCCTGTGCCAGGTCGTTGTTCAGGTAGAGCCCCAGCAGGTACTCGGTGTGCATCTTCCAGGGCATGCGCGTGCCGTCGGCGTTCCAGGCCATCAGGTCGATCATGTCGTCGCGTTCGCCCTTCAGGTAGGATTTCACGGCCGGCTGCCACAGCAGGTCGTGCGCGCGCAGCATCGCGAAGGCGCCGCCCATCTGCTTTGAGTCGAGCACGCCCTCCTTGTACATCAGGGCTTCCAGCATCTCGATCTGCGCCGGGCTGATGTAGAGCGACAGCTCGCCGGGCTCGCTGAAGTCGGTCTGCGCGGCGAACAGCGTGATGTCCTGGATGCGCGTGTCGCCCCAGTCCGCGAGCGCGGCGGCCGCGATCGAGAGGATTGTGCCGCCGATGCAGTAGCCAACGGCGTGGATGCCGCGGTCCGGAACGACGGTCGCGACTGCATCGAGCGCCGCATACAGGCCCTTGCGGATGTAGTCGTCCATGCCGAGTTCGCGATCCGCGGCGGTCGGGTTCTTCCAGGACATCATGAACACGGTGAATCCCTGGTCCACGAGCCAGGCGACCAGCGAGTTCTTCGGCGACAGGTCCAGGATGTAGTACTTCATGATCCAGGCCGGCACGATCAGCACCGGCTCCGCGTGCACGTCGGGCGTGGTCGGCGAATACTGGATCAGTTCGATCAGTTCGTTGCGGAAGATCACCTGGCCTTCGGTGACGGCGACCTTTTCCCCGACCCTGAACTCCTCGGTGCCCGGCACGTCGCCGCCGGACAGCGTGCGTTCCATGTCGTCGAGGAAGTTCTTGTAGCCGCGAGCCAGGTTTTGGCCGCGCTCGGCGACCGTCTGCTGCAGCACTTCGGGATTGGTCAGCGGGTTGTTGGCGGGGGACAGTGATTCCGCCGCCTGGCGCGCGGCGAACTCGACCAACGCGGCATTGCGCGGCTCGACGCCCTCGACACCGCGCGCGGACTGCTTGAGCAGCGCCATGCCATGCTGGAAGGCCTGCGCATAGACATTGAACGGATACTGCTGCCAGGCGGGGCTCGAGAAGCGGCGGTCGCCATTCTCCTGCGGCGCCAACGGCTTGCCCTGCAGGGCCTCGGCATTGAAGCGCCAGAGGTCCATTGCCTGTTTCATCGCGGTCCGCTGGAGTTCGAGCTGCTTTTCCGGCGACTTGGCGAGGTTCAGCCACCAGTCCCAGAATGCCGTGCCGTAGTCCTGCGGCGCGAGGCCACCGGTCATCTTCGCGAGCATGGCGCGGAATTCGCGCTCGACGACGTCGATCTTGTCCATTACGGCGATTATAAAGTGTCGCGCAACGCGACGGCAGGATCTGCGAGGCGGGTCATGTCCGGGCGTGCCCGCTCGGCAATCAGCTTGCGCGCGGCCATGAAGTCGCGGGCAAGGTTCACCGCGTCGAGCGCGATCAGCTCGCCGTCGCGCAGGTAGCAGCAGCTGAAGGTGCGGGAATCCGGGTCGCCGCGCAGCACCACGTTGTCATAATGCTGGCTGAGCCCGACGATCTGCAGCTTCAGTTCGTACTGGTCGGACCAGAACCACGGCACCTTGTCGTGCACGATGGGCTTGCCGCAGATGTTCGCCGCCGCGGTCCTGGCCTGCTCGAAGGCGTTGTCCACGGATTCCAGCCGGATGCGGCGTCCATAGCGCGGGCTCGGGTGGTTGCAGCAATCACCGATCGCGTAGATGTCCGGGTCGCTGGTGCGGCAGTGCTCATCCACCGTGATGCCGTCGTCGCAGGCGAGACCCGCGTCGGCGGCAAGCGCGGTGTCGGGCACCAGGCCGATGCCGACGATCGCGAGCTCTGCGGGTATCCGCGTGCCGTCCGTGCATTCGACCGCTTCTAGCCGGGAGCTACCGATGAATGCGCTGACGCGCCTGGCCGTCAGCACCGTCACGCCGTGAGAGATGTGTTCCTTGTGATAGAAACGGCTCATCTCGGGCGCGACCACGCGGCTCATCACGCGATCCATCATCTCGATCACGGTGACCTCGACGCCGAGCTTGCGCAAGGTCGCGGCGCACTCGAGACCGATGTAGCCGGCGCCGACGATGGCCGCGCGCAGGCCCGGCGCAATGCGCGCGCGGATCGCGTTGACGTCCGCCATCGTGCGCAGCACGTGCACACCCGCGAGGTCCGCGCCGGGCACCGGCAATGGGCGCGCATGACCGCCGATCGCGAGGACCAGCTTGTTGTAATCGAGTGTCGTGCCGTCGGCGAGCGCGAGCTTGTGGCCCGCAGTATCGATGGCAACTGCCGGGTTGCCGAGCAGCACCTCGCAGTGGATAGTCTCGTAGTACTGCGCGTGGCGGATCGGCAGGCGGTCCGCCTCGAACTCGCCGGCGAGGTACTTCTTGGACAGGGGCGGGCGCTGGTAGGGGAGCACCGGCTCGGCCGCGACCAGCACCAGCCGGCCGGCGAAGCCGTCACGGCGCAGGCTGTCCACGGCCTGCGCACCGGCATGGCCGCCTCCGACAATGGCAATACAGTCCGGCATGCGCGGTCACCCCCGAAAACCGCGCCACTTTATACTGGCGCGCCGCATTGCGGCAGGGAGGGGGAGTGAGCGACGCCACGGGCCGGACGATCACGCAGAACGCCGGGCTGGTGCTCGGCGTCGCGGCGTTTACGGCGACGCTCGTGACCACGCCACCCGCGGGACTCTCTCCCGCCGCCTGGCTGGTGGCCGGTGCGATGATATTGATGGCCATCTGGTGGGCGACCGAGGCGCTGCCTTTCGCCGCCACCGCCCTGGTGCCGCTTGCCGTGCTGCCGCCGCTCGGCGCCGCATCGGCATCGGAGCTCGCCCAGGGCTACGGCAACACGACGCTGTTCCTGATCCTCGGCGGCTTCCTGCTCGCGCTCGCGATGGAGCGCTGCAACCTGCACCGGCGCATCGCCTACACGATCGTTTCCTGGGCCGGCGGACACCCGCAGGGGCTGGTGCTCGGGATGATGTGCGCGACCGGCTTCGTCAGCATGTGGGCGCAGAACACCTCGACCACGCTGATGATGCTGCCGGTCGCCATGTCGGTCGCGGTGATTGTCGCGCCGGATGCCGGCAACGGCGACCGCGACAGCAGAAACTTCGCGCGGGCGATCATCCTCTGCGTCGCCTATGCCGCGACGATTGGCGGGCTCGGCACGCTGGTCGGCACCGCGACCAACGCGCTGGTGGTCGGCTTCATGCAGCAGAACTACGGCGAGACCATCAGCTTCGCGAAGTGGCTGGTATTCGGAATCCCGACCGTGCTGCTGCTGATGCCGGTGGCCTGGCTGGTGCTGGTGAAGATCGCGTTTCCCTTCAAGCTGGGTGCACAGGCGACGGCGCGCGACCGGTTGCAAGAGGCGCGCGCGGCGCTCGGGCCGATGTCCACGGCGGAACGCCGCGTCTCCACGGTGTTCGTGCTGACGGCAGCGGCCTGGATCACGGGACCGCTGCTGCGCAAGCTCCCGGGTCTTGCCGAATTCAGCGACACGACGATTGCGCTGCTCGCCGGGCTCGTGCTGTTCGTGATTCCGTCGGGTTCGCGGGAAGGCGGCGCGCTGGTCGAGGGCACTGACCTGCGGAAGCTCCCGTGGGAAGTGCTGCTGCTCTTTGGCGGCGGACTGGCGCTCGCGGAAGCGATCCAGGGCAGCGGACTTTCGGAATTCATGGGCGTGGCGCTCGCGCAGATCGGCACCTGGCCGCTGATCGCGCTGATCGCAGCCATGGTGACGCTGCTGGTGATCTGGACCGAGCTGAATTCGAACGTCGCGACCGCCGCGACCTTCATGCCGATCCTCGCCGCCATTGCGGCGACTTCCGACTATCCAGTGCTGCAGCTGGTGGCGCCGGCGGCCATTGCGGCCTCCTGCGGCTTCATGCTGCCGGTCGGCACGCCGCCAAATGCCATCGTGTTCGGCACCGGGCGGCTCACCATGCAGGACATGATCCGCGCCGGCTGGCGCGTCAATCTCGCATCGATCGTGGTCGTGACGCTGGTCTCGACGCTGGTGTTGCCGCTGATCGCGTGAGCGCAGCTACTTGAGGTTGTGCTTGCGGAGAATGCGTCCGGTTTCCGGGTCGATGTCGCAGCGGAATGCCGAGAAAGAGAGCGCCACCAGCGGCTCGCGGCTCTCGATGCGGTAGTAATGATCGGCAAACTCCGGCTGCTCGGCCTGCCACAGCAGCTCGCCCGCGGGCGAATACGCGCGCAGGTTCTGCACGGGTTTGCGGCTTTTGCGCCGGGCGGCACCAAAGGCCGGGTTGTCGAGGTAGGCGTCGGGATCCAGCAGGACGATCGCGCGGCCGTGGGCCCAGAAGGCGTCGCGGATCATGTACTCCATGCGCGTGGGGTGGCCGTTGATGCGGAGGATGTCGCCTTCGTGGGTGACCTTGTGGGCGGATTCAGGCATCAGGATTCGTATACCACCGTGATGTCGCTCTCGCAGTGCTGATGATGGAAATCGGACGAAATGTGACCCCAATTATACCGATAAGGCGGGTCGCCGAGTGACTCACGCAGCCACTCGCTAGTGCGTCAATCTCGCACGATCGAACACCGGCGCTGGCGGCAAGGCAGCATTGAATTGCTGAAATGCGTCAGCACGCACGACGGCCGCCACTGACTGCGCGGCTGGTGCCGACGAACAGCCACCGGATGCCAAACCGGACGCGGAACTGGTCGCCCTGGCCGAGGTCGAGCGCAGCGGCGGCAAGCTGACGTTTTCGCAGGCGTCGCTCAAGGTGCTCAAGGCAAACCCGGCACTGTCCGAAAGGTATCGGCACATGCCGGGTGTGATGGACTCGTGATTCCTGATGTTGACCGCTCCGGCAACCCCGCGCGAATGCGGCTTCCTCCTCATGCCGCCCGTGCGTAGGGTTGTCGGGGCTTTTCGACAAGCTAACCGTTCTTCGTAGTCCCTAGCGGGATGTCGGTGTGGGAACGCATCATCCAAAGCACACTGTCTGAGTCCACCCGCACGCCAAGCCGCCAGCGAGCAATCAACGGTCGCGCGCCATCTGGCGGCCTAACGAATGCGCCGCTCGTCAGCAGTAATGGTGCGCATTGATGCGAACGTGCGTCTACTAGGACGGACGCAATTGGCCCACTCTCGCCAATCAGCAATTGTGTCCCGGCATGGGAATGTATACCGCCGCGATCGAACGACCGCTGAAAGTCATTGTCGAGCAAGTCCACAACTGACTGTCCATCAAAATGAGTCACCCAAACGTCAGCAGGATGCTGGACGTAATTCATCGTGAATGCTTCGCCCTCGAGCGTCACTAGCGAAAAATGGGTTTCCCTGTCCATAGCGACGATTGCACACCCTTCGTGCAGTTTGACTATCGAACCCGGCGCTAAGCTCGACAGCTGCGCGTATTTAATGCTCGGTCAAATTTCCATGTCGCGCTCCTAGGCATTGGGATTGCATTTGGCCAGCGTGAAACCTCCAAACTGTGGTGTCTAGTGCTGCAGTCGCAGGGCAAATTCGAGTCGCGCATCTGTATGCCTTGCCGCGCACGAGTAGCGCCAAATCGCCGCGCGGCCCAGTTGTTCGGCGTGCACACGTGTATCGCTGAAGCGCCTCAGATTTGGCGCGACGCGCGCATACAAGATGTTGGGTTGCGCGCAAAACAGCCTCTTGGGGCACTGATCAATTCTAGTGAGTGGAAACAACCTGAAGTGCAGCTTGTAACATATTGATATAGCGAGAGTTTTTCTTGGCTATATTTTGCATAAGGAAAGCCTTGACACCACTGACCTCGCGGAAATAGTTTCGCAACCCTGACACAAAATATTGTGGTGCGCGGTATTCAAACCAGACGGCTCAATGGGCCGAAGGTGGTCCGATGAGGAGATTTGAGGCCCGGGCAGCTATGTCTGCCGGCTACTCGGGCAACTAAAACGAAGGCCCTGACGTAGGGCTTACTCTGTTGCGGAGTTCCTACGTCAGGGCCGGTGCAGGCACAGTGGGGCGCGATTGGGTAATCAGGTCGGACTTTAGACTCGGCCATCGGGGCTCGACTCCCCGGCGCTCCACCTCTTGCGATTTGAAGGTTAGGGCCGCCGTTTAGCAAAGGCAAGTCGGCTTGCCAAATCTGCTGAAGGCCTTTAAGCCCTTGCCATTGATCGCAGACTAACTGCCAGCACGCGGCGGTCTAAGTTGCCATTGGCCCAAGCGCCCGCACTTCCGGCAGCGTGGCCTGGCGGCCATGATCAGCCGATCCCCGAGCCCATTACGCACCAGCATGGCCAAGTCGCACGCCGCCCAGCGCCAGCAGCCCGGGCACCAGCAATCGAGGCCGTGGCCGTGATCCAACAGGGCGCGGAAGGTGTCTAGTCGAATTGCGTCCATGACCGGAGCATGATGCGCGTAGAGACCCACGGGATGAGTCTGAATAATTTGCGCAATCAGCGAGAAAGGGCTGACCAGCGGGCGTTAAGCAGCCGGTGTGTACAAGCCTATACTTAAGTCATCTCGGATCACCTGACTGGTGGGGGCCGATATGAATACCACCGCAATCGCTGCGATTGCACTTGTCCTGTCGCTGGGTCTTGTCGCACCCGCCTCGGCAGATGAATTCGAGGATGCTGGCGTGGCGCTAAATCGCGGAGACTACGCGACCGCAAATCGAATCTTCCGCGCTCTTGCCGAGCAGGGCGACCCCCGCGCGCAAACAATGCTTGGGGTCATGTACAACAAAGGTACGGGCGTGCCGGAGGATGCGGAGGAGGCTGCGAGATGGTTTCGCAAGGCTGCTGATCAAGATTTCGACTATGCGCAGTTCATGCTTGGAAACAAGCACTACCACGGTCGAGGCGTGCCACAGGACTACGCCGAAGCCTTGAAGTGGTATCGCAGAGCCGCCGAGCAGGGTCACCCTGATGCGCAGTACAACCTTGGATTGATGATCTTCTCCGGTAACGGCATTCCGCAGGATTACGCCGAGGCCGCGAAGTGGCTTCGCAAGGCCGCCGAGCAGGGTGACGATAAGGCGCAATTTGGGCTTGGGAGCATGTACAAGGATGGTAAGGGCGTTCCGCAGGATTATGCCGAAGCCGCGAAGTGGCTTCGCAAGGCCGCCGATCAGGGTCATCCGCGGGCGCAGAACGATATCGGAATAATGTATGGCGTCGGTCAGGGTGTGCCACAGGACTATGTGCAAGCACACATGTGGTTCAATTTGGCGGCGGCAACTTTTCCGGCACCTGAGAAAGAGAGTCGCGACAAAGCTGTCGGCAATCGTGACTCCATTGAAGACATGATGACCCCCGATCAGATCGCCGAGGCGCAGAAACTCGCCCGCATGTGGAAGCCGAAGGCGGAATGATTGCCGGGCCGACGGCGGCGTCTAATGAATGTCTTAATGATTGGCCATTAACGGGCATCACCGGGCATGACCTGCCAATCCCTAACCGATTGATGGACCTCATGCCGGGTCATGCTCGATCACGCCCGCTAACCGTTCTTGCCGCCTCCTAAACGGCAGATCATCGTTCCAACTCTGGCACGACGTGTCATTTTGTACGATCAACAGTTCGACCTGACGGGAACTCCGGAATTGCACTCGTCGCCCAATCATCATGAAGTAAGCATCAGCGGACTTCGATTCTCGACCTCGGTTAGCGCTTCCATGAGAAAGCCTTGAAGGCGCGCCTCATTTAGCGCTGTCGCAACTCGAAGGATTTCATTCGCCAGCTGGCGTAGTTCTGCGGCAGTCGGCATAGGAAGCGTCTCACCGGTGTGGTGGTAAAGCACGGCATCACCATCCAAGAACTTTGCCCAGGGCTCGTGAGTGAATTGATTGCGCTTGGATGAGGCGCGCTCGCAGTCGAAGAGAATCGCCTTGAGCCGTAGAACCGCCGAATGACCCTTGCCAAGGCGGCGCTTTGCCAGCCGCTCGATCATGCCTCGCATTTCGCTGGCTCCTGAACGTGCTAAAGCCTTGTCGACCTCGACGACGGTCACGTTCGCCAACGTCTTAATGGTTCGCCTCAGGATGAGGTCGAGGAACCCATGCCGAATCGAGACTTCGCCGAGCGCGGCTAGCACGTCTTGGTCCGGTAGGTGTGGCAGGAGCAGCGCCGTAGTTGAGGGTTGAGGCATGGGTGTAGATGTCCTAAGAGTCGCACGGGGTACGTTACTCTTCCGTCGAAACCATTCCACGACCTTTCCAAGTCGCCCTGAGCCAAGTGCATTTGGGCACGTCGGCCGGTAGTTCATCTAACAGTTAGGCGGACCGGCTGCGAAAAAGCGCAAGTCGCCCCCGCTACCAACTTCCAAGCGTCCTTTAACAACAAGATTGCGGAGTGGGCAAGGCGGGTGACGAGTATGGCGAGCGTGGCGAGCAGGGCGCCGAGGCGCCGGCGAGTGTCGGGCAGATCCATTGCCGTGTCTCCGGTGTAGGCCCGGCTTCCTGCCGGGAGATGTCACGCTAGTCACCTGCGCAGCGCGCCACCCGCCGGTTTTCTGCCCCGAACACCGGCATTCTTCGCGGCACCGGATTGGCGCAGCGGCGGCCGGCCGCGCGCCGCGGCGGTGCAGCGGCCGCGCGCGGCACCCGCAACTGATTGATTTACGTCGCAGCCGCGTCTCGGCATAGAATCTGCATCCAGTACCGCGAGTAGCCACCTACCCGCAGGAGCCCCCGATGAAGCTCGTCACCGCCATCATCAAGCCCTTCAAACTCGACGACGTGCGCGCGGCGCTGTCGGAGATCGGCATCTCCGGCATGACCGTCACCGAGGTCAAGGGATTCGGCCGCCAGCGCGGCCACACGGAGCTCTACCGCGGCGCTGAGTACGTCGTGGACTTCGTGCCCAAGACCCGCATCGAGGTCGCGGTCCGCGACGACCTGGTGGACCAGGTGACCGAGGCCATCATCGGCGCGGCCCGCACCGGCAAGGTTGGCGACGGCAAGATCTTCGTCACGACCATCGAGCGTGTGGTGCGCATCCGCACCAGCGAGACGGACGAGGCCGCGCTTTGACAAAACCAGGCGAGAATCCGAAGGCGATCTCGCTCGATGCCGCGGTCGCGAAGATCGCGCTCGCGGGCGCGCGCCGGCACGTGTTCTTCTGCACCCACGGCGACTGCGCGCCGCCGGAAGTCGGCCAGGCCTCCTGGAAGTACCTCAAGCGCCGGCTGCGCGAGGTGGGGCTCGCAGACGCCGAGGGCGGCGTGCTGCGCACGCGCGCGGATTGCCTGCGCATCTGCCGCGAGGGGCCGATCATGGTCGTCTATCCCGAGGGCACCTGGTATCACCATGCCACGCCCGAGAACATCGAGCGCATCATCCAGGAACACCTGATCGGCGGCGTGCCGGTCGCCGATCTCGCCTTTGCGAACCACCCGCTCTGATGTCGAAGGCGATCCGCATCCACGAATACGGCGGCCCCGAGGTCCTGCGCTTCGAGGACGTCGCACCGGAGAAGCTCGGCGCGCGGCAGGTTCGCATCCGCCAGACTGCGATCGGTGTCAATTTCATCGACACCTACGAGCGCACGGGGCTCTATCCGTCAAAACTACCGGTCATCCTCGGGCGCGAGGCGGCCGGCATCGTCACCGAGGCTGGCAATCTCGTCACGAAGATTCGCCCGGGCGATCGCGTCGCCTACGCCAGCAATATGGCAGGCGGCTATGCCGCAGAGCGCGTGATCGACGCCAGTCGCGTGGTGCCGCTGCCGGCATCGGTGACGGAGCAGCAGGCGGCGGCCATGATGCTGAAGGGCCTGA
>JBFXFJ010000009.1:0-124199 GCA_050179155.1 Steroidobacteraceae bacterium | reverse complement strand
CTGTTCGGCGTTACACTGTGTCGGCATCGCGGCTCTCCTGTGCAAGCAGATAACTTGTCGTCGCAAAACAAGTTTTGCTCACTTCAGAGCCCGATGCATCCACTATCGGTGAGAAATGCGGGCTAGCTACAGGAGCCTCGCGCGAGTTCGGGCGGTCATGGAACGGCGAGTTTTCTGGCCGACTCCAGCAATCCCTGCAACACCGGCCGGGAAATCGCCTCCGGGAATCCCGCGGGCAACGCGCCGGCCACCTCTTCCACGGCCCTGGGCGTGCGGGCGACCAGTGCGTCGATTTCTGATTCCGCCTGCGAGGCAACACCACATCGCTTGGCTGTTTGCAGCCAGTGTCGCCTCAGCATCCGCGACCAGTGGTAGTGGCGGCTCTTTGTTCCATGGGCGGCCATCGCCATCTTTACCCGGCGCGGCGACAGCTGTCCGGCCTTCGTGCCCAGCACGGGAAAGGCGGAGAGCACGTCGTATCGTGGGGTCAGCCGGAAGCGGCCCTCCGATTCCAGGAAGATGCTGAAGTTCTTGGCGTGCCCGTCGATGGCACAGAGCATCCAGAAAAGGACCTGGGTACGGAAGAAATCCAAACGGTCCGATTCGGCTTCGGCGGAACCCAGCAACAGCTCCATGATCTGTTCGATGCCCGGCCCGCCATCGGCTTCGTACCTGTTCTCGCGCGTGGTTGCGGTGACCTGACAGAAGTCTTCCTGCGGAATCCGCATGATCCAGCTGCGGTCAGCGGCGAATTGCCGGTCGAATCTTTCGACGATCAGCACTTTGTACCGGCCGAATCGTTCAATCGAGCAATTGGCGACGGGAACGGCATAGGCGCGAAGCACTTGGGCGCAGAGCCATTCATTCTCCACGGAGAGGCTCATGTCGATGCCTTGCGGAAACACTCCGAGCGGCAGCTTGAGAATGTGAGTCGTGGGCGTGGCACCAAGCGGACGCAGCCATCGGCTGCCGACGCGCAGCAGGGCGGTCTTTTCCTGGGCGCCGGCAAGCGAGATGCGAAACTCGTCCCTGTCCGGCCGCCCCGGCGCATTGCCGGCCAGAGCATTGTCGAGTTCGCGCTCGATGCCGGCTTCATCGAGTCGATCGCCGTCGATGCGCCTGACATCTGGGCGCGTTGCGCCCTCGGGGAGGATCTGGATGGCGCCGATACAGTCGCGGCCGATTTCGGCGAGCAAGTCAAAAGATCGGGCGGACCGCGCCCCGAAGCGCTGCCGGAGGCGTTCGCGCATCGCGCGATTGTCAGGCAGCAGGTTATCAAAGTAGTTCTCTACGGCGGCACCCCGATAAATCGTTGCGGAAGGGCCGAGCGGCATTGACAGGGAGATGGGACGGGCAGCCCTCGACCGCAGCCATTCGTCGGCATAGCTGAACTGCTGGGGTTGTCGGGGGGCGGCAGTCCAGTGGCCGACCGGCAGACCGTTCATCCAGATCGACAGGGTATGGCTCGTCGCGGGGCGTGCCATGCCTCACCACTCCGTCGGCCGTTTGTCCCGGGCGCGTCTGTCCCGCAGCACGAGCTCCAGGTCCAGTGCGGCGAGCAACCGGTAGAGCGTTCCCATGGTGATGTCCGCGCCGCGCGTCTCGATGCTGGAGATCTGACTCTGGCGTACGCCGACCTTGGAGCCGACCGTGCCCTGGGTCAGCTGGTGCTTCTTGCGGCAGGCCCTGAGGATCTGGCCCAGTTGGCGCGGAGTGCGGGCGACGTATTCCACGGAATATCTCCTTTTGTGGATATCGTGAAATTATCTAAAACTATAGATAAAGTCAATATATCCGGAAAAAGCGATAAATCGCTCTTGAATTTGCCGCCAACGGCAACGGCTCAGAAGCGCGTTACGTTACGAAACTCGCAAACGAGACGCCTCCGCGAGGGAGGGATCGGGCCGGAGATGCCATCTCCGGCGGGGTTAGAGCTGACACCATACGTCCAGGCATCCTTGGAGTCGCGTCTACAGCGAAATCGAACTTGGCGAGGTCCTCAGGCGAACCCTGCTGCGACAAATGTAGAACACGGATTGGAGTGATCTGCCGTCGGAGTGCAGACGATCTGATGTCGTCCGCCTGAACAACGGATTGTTCACTGACAGCGCATATAGCATTGGACGCCATTGCTGGAGCATCAAAGAAGCGCTCAGCAAGAAGGTTCGGACCGCGGGAGTTGTTTGATGCATTCAAACAACACGACTTCTCGGCGACCACGTGTTTCCTATGCGGCCTTCGGCTCACTGTCTCGACTCGGTCTGATGAGCACGTATTCCGGCAGTGGCTGTTGCATCGCTTTTCGCTGCACAACATGCGGCTAACGCTTCTGAATGGCACGCAGATTCCATACCGCCAACTAACGATTCCTTGTTGCAAGTCCTGCAGCAACACCCATCTTTCTTCGGTCGAATCTAAAATTCGCAATGTCGTCGAAGGTCGAAGGTGAGAACGCCTGTCCGCCGGAAGACGTGGGCGGGCCCCGCGGCTACGTGTTGTTCCTGGAGATCCTTGGCGATCGCAAACACGAGCAGCACGAAGACATGGTGCGGTGGATCGGAGGCGTGTTCGATCCGAAGGGCTTCGACCTGAACCGGATCAACCGCGACTGGAAGGGTGCGAAGGCGCGCCGACGTTGATCGGCGGCTTCGATCATGCATACTTCCCGCCGGTGAAGATCTTTACCGTCGGATACGAAGGTCTTGAGCTGGAGGTCTTTCTCCGGCAACTGCGGCGCGCAGGTGTTCGGCTTGTCGTTGACGTTCGCGACATGCCGCTGTCCCGCAAGCGCGGCTTTTCGAAGACGGCACTCGCAGCGGCGCTCTCTGCGGCAGGGATGGGGTATCTGCACGTCCGCAGCCTGGGTTGCCCCAAGGCGATCCGCGACAAATATCGCGCGGACGGGGACTGGAGCGCCTACACTGCGGCGTTCATCAAGCACCTTCGGAGACAATCCCAAGCGGTCCGCGAACTGGCAGACCTGTGTGAAGAGCAATCGGCGTCGCTGCTTTGCTATGAAGCCGATGCCGGGTTCTGTCATCGAACCTATGTAGCGCGCGCCGTCGCCGCCGTGTCAGGCGCCAGCGTAATGCACATTGGTGCCGCCGGCATTACGCCAGATCGAGCGTTCCCTGCGGTTGCTTAGGCGGATAGATCACGCTAACGATCAGCCACTGATCCGGGAACCGATGGATCGTTCCCAACAAGAATTTCAAATCCGACGCAGGCAGCGCGGTTCCGAACTTGTCGTGGAATACGGGTTGCCAATCATCGCCGTGCCTCTGCTTCACGTTCCAGTACAGGGCGCCGGCTTCCCAGTCGACGATCTTGAGGCGGTTCTCATGGCCGACCGGTTCGGTCGGCGCACGAAACCGGTAGTGGAAATCGAAGGGAAGCTTCCGAAGCGTTCGCAGCGCCGCCGCCTCCGGATCGGCAAAGAGGTCTCCCTGCACTTGCTGTTGAATGAGCTTCTGGCGTTCTTCTTCAGTCCACTCGGCTTGTCTGGCGGGCGTGATCTCGAGTGCAAGGACACTGCCGGCCGGCACGAGACCCAAGGTCACGCCATGCTCGACCCGGGCCTGTTCTAGTGCCGTGAATGAATCGAATGTGTGAATCAGATCCAGTTGCGCGTGCCGCGCCGCCCATGAATCTGTTGTCGGAATGGGATCGCCCAGACAGGTAATCGTGTCGGCGCGGATGCGATGGCTTTCCGGCCGATGATCGTCGCGGGACTTCTCGATGTCCGCCTCGATCCACTGCCACTTCCTGAACTGGCTCTGGTCATTCAGCAGGCGGAATGGCACGGGATAGAGTCGGAGCAGTCGGCCGTCAGTCGTCATTCCCGCGACACACGAGGTCTCGATGTTCCTGGCACTGGGCGACGGATACGTCTTGCACAGGATCAGGATCCTGGTTCGCTGGAACGGCATGGGTGCTCCTACAGTTACCCCGTCTGCTGCCAACGCCGTAGAGGCGCTACGTTGCACTCGCCGCGCTCGATCGCGAGCAACAGCGTCGTCCACGATTCGAGCGCCGTCCGGCGCTCTTTGAAGTAATCATGACGGTCGTAGGTGCCTTCCACGCCGCGCAGCTTGTGCCCCAGGCAGCGCTCCGCGACTTCGCGCCGCACGCCAAGCGCCGCGAGGTGCGTGCGCGCCGTGCGCCGCAGATCGTGAAGTGTGAAGTGCTCCAATCCATGCTTCACACGCTGCAAGGCGACGTTCAGGGTATCGATGCCCATGTGCGGTACCCGCTCGCGGGGATCGCGGCGTCGTTTTGGGAAGACGTAGTCGTTGCCCGCGGCAAAGGTGCGCAGCGTGTTGAGCCATTCGACCGCGGTCGGTGCCAGGGGAATGTCGAGGCTCTCGCCCGTCTTGGTGCGTGAAGCCGGCAAGTGCCAGACCGCGCCGGCCGGCGTCTCGCCGTCGAGGTCGAATTCCGCCCACCGGGCGCCAAGCAGTTCGCCCTTGCGCACGCACAGCGCCAGCAGCAGCTTGATTGCGAGCAGATTGTCCTCACCGAAGTTCGGCGTCCCGCGGATCTTCTCGAACAGTTGCGCGAGTTCGTCGACGCTGAGCGCCCGGCTGCGCGGTCGTTCGGTGCCGCCGGCATCGAGGCGGGGCGAGAAATCGGCGCCCGGGTTGCTCAGCACGAAGCGACGCCGGACGCCGAAGGCGAAGATCCGCCGCGTGAAGCGCAGCAGATCGTTCGCCGCAGTCGGGGCGCGGCCCTTGAGCTCGTCGAGCAGGCGGGCGATATCCGCAGGCGTGATGTCGCTTGCCAGGAGTCGGCCGAACTTGGGCAGCAGATACCTGTCGAGATACCGGCGCGGCACGGCCGGGTGCTTGAGCCCGCGCGCCTGGACTTCGGCGCGATACCAGTCCTCGCACAGCGCCTTGAACGATCCCTTCTGGCGTTCCTCGGCCAGTGCAGCGCGCCGGACGCTCAGGGGATTCTGCTGCCTGTCGAGGAGCACGCGGGCCTGGCGCGCTTCGATCCGCGCCAGGGCGAGCGACATGTCGGGATAGTTGCCGAGCGTGAGCCAGTGCTCCTTGCCGGCGAAGCGGTAGCGCAGCGTCCAGGAGGCGCCGTCGCGGGTCTGCTTACGCAGGTACAGCCCGTCGCCATCGCTGAGCAACACCGACTCACCGGAGCGGTGGGCCCGCTCGACGGCAAGTGCCGTGAGCTTCGCGCGTGCCTTTTGGTCCCCTTGCTCGTCGAATCCCAGCTACGGATCTAGCTACAAACCAGCTACTGATCGAGCTACAAGATTAGCTCAGACGGGACTGGACGCCAGTGGACGATTCTGGTCAAAACAGCCAGAAACTCAGCGAGTTAAGGCACTTTGTGTGGAAGTCTGCGGATGCCGCCGGAAGCTATTCGACGTTCTGGATCTGCTCCCGCATCTGCTCGATCAGGACCTTGAGCTCCACCGCACAACGCGTCGTCTCGACGTCCTGAGACTTCGACGACAGCGTGTTCGCCTCGCGGTTGAATTCCTGCATCAGGAAGTCGAGCTTGCGGCCGACGGCATCGCCGGAGGCGATGGTGCCGGTCAGTTCCGCGACGTGACTCTTCAGCCGGTCGAGCTCCTCGGCCACGTCCATCTTCTGCAACAGGATCGCGATCTCCTGCTCGAGCCGCTCCGGGTTGCCCTCGGCGACGAGCGCGGCCAGGCGCTCCTTCAGCTTCGCGCGGATGCGCGCCTGCACTTCCGGCAGCCGCGCCGCGACCGCGTCGACGATCCGGCCCACCTGGCGTGCGCGCGACGCCAGCATTTCGGCGATGCGCTCGCCTTCGCTTGCGCGCGAGGCGGTGAAGGCAGCGAGCGTCTCGGCGAGCAGCGCTTCCGATGCCGCAACCAGCGGCGCGGAATCCCGCTCCTGTTCGCGCACCACGCCGGGCCAGCGCAGCAGGTCCACCGCGTCGATGCGCCCGGGGGCGCCGAGGCGCCGCTGCACCGCCTGCGCGCTCTCGATCAGGCGGTCGAGCAGGATTTCGTCGAACAGCAGTTCGCGGCCGCCGGCGACGCCGGGGCGCAGGTAAAGCGTGGCATCCACCTTGCCGCGGCGCGCGCTGGCTGCGATCGTGCGCCGGATCTCGCCCTCCGCAGCGCGCAGTTCCTCCGGCAGGCGCAGGCTGAGCTCGAGGTAGCGGTGATTGACGCTCCTGATCTCCCAGGCGAGCACCCCGGCCGTGGTCGAGCGCTCGCAGCGCGCGAAGCCTGTCATGCTCCTCAGCATTCGATCGATATCCCCGGGGTGCGGTGTTGTAAGCTGCGCGACAGTTTAGCAGGGGGCGGCGGCGATCCGCCGCTGGAGCGCGCGTGGAAATCGAGTTCGCCGAGGTCAGCCTGACCGGCGATCGCGAAGACAACCAGGACCGAGTCGCGGCCGCCTCCGGCGACGGCGCGGCGCTGCTCGTCGTGATGGACGGCATGGGCGGCCACGCCCACGGCGCGCGCGCCGCCGAGACCGGCTGCAAGGTGATGCTCGAGCTGTTCCGGGCGGCGCCGAAGCCGCTGTTCGATCCGCTCGGGTTCCTGCACCTCGCGCTCGGGCGCGCGCATGCCGCGGTGGTCGCGCTCGGCACCCGGCTCGCCGTGGACCTGCGACCGCGCGCCACCTGCGCCATCTGCCTGGTGCAACGCAGCGAGGCCTGGTGGGCACACGTCGGCGACAGCCGGGTCTATCACCTGCGCAACGGCACGGTGGTCGCGCGCACGCGCGATCACAGCCACGTGGAGCAGCTCCTGCGGGAGGGCTCGATCCGGGAGGACGAAATGCAGGGCCACCCGATGCGCAACTACGTCGAGTGCTGCATCGGCGGCGAGGCCGCGCTGCCCGAGATGTCGATCTCGGGCCGCCAGCCGCTCGCGGAGGGCGACGTGCTGCTGGTGTGCTCCGACGGTGTCTGGGCGAACCTGAAGGACGCCGAGATCGCCGGGTTCTGCCGGCCCGGCAATGGCGGCTGCGCCGCCTCGCTCGAGGCGCTGGCCGAACGCGCAGTAGCCGCATCGGCCCCGCACAGCGACAATGCATCCGCCGCCAGCCTGGTCTGGCGTCACTGACCCGATCACGGAGCCATTCATGCGAAGCGGGGGCCGCGCGGCCGATCAATTGCGACCGGTGCACTTCACGCGCCGTTACACCGCGCACGCGGAGGGCTCGGTGCTCGCCGAGTTCGGCGGCACGCGCGTGCTGTGCACGGCGAGCGTCGAGAACGGCGTTCCCGCGTTCCTGCGCAACAGCGGCAAGGGCTGGCTGACGGCCGAGTACGGCATGCTGCCGCGCGCGACGCACACCCGCAGCGCGCGCGAAGCCGCGCGCGGCAAGCAGTCCGGGCGCACGCAGGAGATCCAGCGGCTGATCGGCCGGTCGCTGCGCGCCTGCATCGACCTCGGCGCCATCGGTGAGCGCACCATCACGATCGACTGCGACGTGCTGCAGGCCGACGGCGGCACGCGCACCGCCGCGATCACCGGCGGCTTCGTCGCGCTCGCGGATGCCGTGGACACGCTGATCGAGCGCCGCCAGCTCTCGGCCGACCCGCTGCACGGCCAGATCGCCGCCATCTCGGTCGGCATCGTCAAGGGCGTGCCGATGATCGACCTCGACTATGCCGAGGATGTCGAGGCCGAGACCGACATGAATGTCGTGATGAATTCCGGCGGCGGCTTCATCGAGGTACAGGGCACGGCGGAGGGTCACGCGTTCCGCCGCGAGGAGCTCGACCAGATGCTGAACCTCGCGGCGACCGGCACGGCGCAATTGTTCGGCCTGCAGCTCGAGGCGCGGCGGGGATAAAAAGGGGACAGACACCTTTATCGCCCCGGGTGTGACAGCTGCAATGCAATGGCAGTAAAGGTGTCTGTCCCCTTTTTATCCCGCCGGATCGTGCTTGCGACCGGCAATGCCGGCAAGCTGCGCGAGATGCGCGCGATTCTCGCCGGTCACGATCTCGTAGTCCTCGCGCAATCCGAGTTCGGCATCGTGCCGCCGGTCGAGGACGGCGACAGTTTCGCTGCCAACGCGCTGATCAAGGCGCGCCACGCGGCGGCGATCGCGGGTCTGCCCGCCATCGCCGACGATTCCGGGCTCGAGGTGGACGCGCTCGGCGACCGTCCCGGCCTGCACACGGCACGCTATGCGGGACCGCAGGCGGATGCGCGCGCGAACAACGAGAAGCTGCTGGCGGAGCTCGCAGGCTTGCCGCTCTCCTCGCGCGGCGCGCACTACCGCTGCGCGATGGCCTTCGTGCGCGATGCCGGTGACGCTGCGCCGATCGTCGCCGAGGCCTCGTGGTCCGGGCGCATCGGCTTCGAGTGCCGCGGCGCGGGCGGCTTTGGTTACGACCCGCTGTTCATCGTCGCGGGCGGCGACCGCACGGTAGCCGAGATGCCCGAGGCCGAGAAGAACCGGGTGAGCCACCGCGGGCAGGCGCTCGCTGCGCTCGCCGCCGCCATGCGCGTTGCCGGCTGGTAGGGGACAGTCCCTAACGGACGGTCTTGACGAAGTCGCCGGGTTTCGGCTCGCCCTTCGGGTAGAGCTTGTTGAACAACCGCAGCTGCTGTTCCGGGTATTTCCGGATCTCGGCTTTCTGCGCAAGCGTCGCCATGGTCGTGCCCTCGGTGGCGCGCAGCACGTGCAGGCGATGCGGCTCCGCGAGCGCAAACTCGTTGCCGCGCAGGCGACGGAAGGTCTGGGCGGTGGAGAGGAAAAAGGCATCGCCTGACGGCGCCTCGGTGCCGGCGCGGCTCGCGCCCTTGAACACCCACATCAGGCTGTTGTAGTAGATGATCACGTAGCGCACGTTCGTGGACTGGCCGAACGGCGACGGATCGCCGCGCACGATGCCGGTCCAGGCCTTGAGGCCGTTGATCTCGAGGTTCTCGGTCCGGTCCAGCCGGCGGTTGGCGAGCCCGCGCATCGCGAAACTCCGCGGATCGGTCAGGTCCGCCGGCGGCGCCTGGGTGCGCAGCTCCAGGTAATGCTCACGATTTGGCCCAATGGCGAGCAGCGCCGACGGGTCGTTGACGATCTGCCAGCCGCGCGGGAACGCGAGCGTGAACTGCATGTCCGCGTGATAGAAGCGGTTGTCGCGCACCATGCCCTGGCGCCGGCTCGATCCGACCGGCAATCCCTCGACTGCCTGCAGGAATCCCTCGACGTTCGCCGTATTGCCGCTAGCCGAAGATGAGGGACTCCCCGCCGTCGCGATCGCCTGCTGCAGGCGCGTGTCGTTGCTCGGGTGCGTTGCAAACGTTCCGTGATAGATGCGCGGCTCGCGCTTCTCGAGGCGCGCGCGCTCGCGCTCGAAAGTGTCCTGGTCCTTCAGCGTCGAAATCACCTCGATCAAGGCAGTGGGTTCGTATCCCGCCGCTGCCAGGTACTTTGCACCAAGCCGGTCGGCCTCGAGTTCCTGTTCGCGGCCGTAACCGCTGATGAGCGCGGCGCCGGCCACGTTGGTCAGTTCCGCGAGCGCGGGCTGGCCGGTGAAGATGGCGGTCGCCGCGCTCGCCAGGCCCGCGAGCGCGCCCTTGCGCTGGCGGCTCTTCAGGTGCTCGGCGGTGATGTGGCCGATCTCGTGGCCGAGCACCGCGGCGAGTTCCGCCTCGCTCTGGAAGTAGGGGAGGATGCCGCGCGAGATGTAGACATAGCCGGCGAGCGTCGCGAACGCGTTGACGTCATCCGTGTCGACGATCGTGAATTTCCAGTCGAGGTCGGGGAGTTCGCTGACACTCGCCAGTTTCTGGCCGACCCGCTGGACGTAGTCCTGCAGCACGTAGTCGTCGTGCACGCCCATCTGCATCGTGAACTGCACGTGCAGCTGCTTCGCCAGCTTGACGTCCTTCGACTCCTTCTTGGCGGGAGGCGGTTGGGACGCGCCCGTCTGGCCGGCGGCCCAGTGGATGGGACCCATGGCGAGCGCCATGGCGGCGCAGAAAGACAGGAGCTTGCGTGGCAGGTTCCGCATGGGCATCTCCGGGTACCGGCCCCAAGCCTACCCGTCCCCGCTTAGACGCGGGTGATGGCGGAAAGTTGACGGCCCGAGGGCCGCCGGACGCGGATTACTTCAGGCCGTACTTCTTGCGGAAGCGGTCGACGCGGCCGCCGGAGTCCACGATCTTCTGCTTGCCCGTGTAGAACGGATGGCAGTTCGAGCAGACTTCGACGTCGAGGTTGCTGCCGAGCGTGGAGCGCGTCTGGAACTTGTTCCCGCAGGTGCAGGTCACCGTGATTTCGGTGTACTTGGGATGAATGCCGTCTTTCATCGATGTGCTTCCGGTGACACGCTCGCTGGGGGCGCGCAGTCTAGCGATACCCTCCGTTGCAGGCAAGACGACGCCGGAGGCCCTGCCCGGGTGCTCTCTAAGTCAGCGAATCTGTGAGGGTTTTCCGCTTATCCACAAAATGTGTGGATAACTCTGTGGATCAACCAGCGACCCGCAACCCGCCCATCGCGCATTCGCGCATATATGTCGGATTGATTAAATTTTGACCAGGGCATATTCCCAATACAGGACAACGACTTATCACACGCCAGTTAAGGCACCTCGCGAACAATGTGTCGAAAGTCCCTCTGCGGCACGAGGCCCGAAGGCGCTGTGTACAACTCCCCGCCCCGGGAGCCCCCGGTTTCCTCCGGCAGAAAGCCGGCCTGCAGGTCGTTCAGGAACCGGAATCCGAGCTCGGTTGGCCGGTAACGGCCCCCGGACTCGGCCATGAGCCCCCTGGAAACGAGTCCGCCGAGTTTCGGCAGGATCGCCGCCGCAGATTGACCGGTCGCCCGTCCGAATCCGGCCAGTTCGAAGCCCTCCTGGAGGCGCAGCGCATTCAGCATGAACTCGAATGGGAGTTCCGCCACCGGAACGGTCCGCCGCCGTGCACCGGCTGCGCCGCCGCCCTGCAGGTACTCGCGCGGCGAACGCGGCTTCTCGGTGCGGATGACGGCACCTTTGACCGTCGCCTTACCATGCGCGCCGGCGCCGATGCCGAGGTAGTCCCCGAAGCGCCAGTAATTGAGGTTGTGGCGGCATTGCCGCCCGGGCCGCGCATAGGCCGAGACTTCGTACTGTCCGAAGCCCGCCTGGGCGAGGCGCTGCTGGCAGTCCCGTTGCATGTCGAAGGCCAGCTCGTCGTCCGGCAGCACCGGCGGGCGATGATAGAAAGCCGTGCCCGGCTCGAGCGTGAGCTGGTAATGCGAGAGGTGCGCGGGCCCGAGCGCGAGCGCCGCATCGACGTCGGCGAGCGCGCCTTCGCGCGATTGCCCGGGCAGCGCGTACATCAGGTCGAGGTTGAAGTTGTCGATGCCCGCGGCGGCGAGTTCCGCGACCGCGAGGCCGATCTCGCCGGGTCCGTGGATCCGGCCGAGCGCCTTCAGCGCTTCTGCGTCGAAGGACTGCGCGCCGAGCGACACGCGATTGATGCCCGCGGCCCGGTAGCCCGAAAAGCGGCCGTGCTCGACCGTTCCCGGGTTCGCCTCCATCGTGATCTCGGCATCCGGCGCGAGCGGCAGGCGCGCGGCGATGCCCGAAATCAGTGCATCGATCGCATCCGGGCTGAACAGCGACGGCGTGCCGCCGCCGAGGAACACGCTGCCGACCGGGCGTCCGGTGGCGAGATCGAGGTCGCCCTCCAGGTCCGCGAGCAGCGCCTGGACATAGGTATTTTCCGGAATGGTCCCGGGTGCCGCATGTGAGTTGAAATCACAGTACGGGCACTTCTGCACGCACCACGGCAGATGGACATAAACTGCAATGGGCGCGCTCATGCCGTCATTCTATGGGATTATTATGAGTGCACAGATCAGGCCGGAAAACGTGGTGCCCATGAGCAGCGACAAGTACCAGCTGAAGAACCTGACGACCGGCAAGGTCAGCGAACTGCCGTCGAAGCCGGGCTCCGTGGGCCCGGATGTCGTCGACATCGGCAGCCTGCTCAAGGACCAGGGCGTCTTCACCTACGACCCCGGGTTCATGGCGACCGCGGCGACCGAGAGCAGGATCACCTACATCGACGGCGATGCGGGCATCCTGCTTTATCGCGGCTACCCGATCGAGCAGCTCGCGAAGCACAGCAATTTCCTGGAGGTGTCGTACCTGCTGCAGCACGGCGAACTGCCGGACAAGGCGGAACTCGCCGCATTCACGCGCTCGATCACGCGCCACACGATGCTGAACGAGTGGCTGCTGCGTTTCTATCGCAGCTTCCATCACAACGCGCATCCGATGGCGATGGTCGCGACCATCGTCGCGTCGCTCGCCGCCTTCTATCACGACACCACCAACATCAACGACGACCGGCACCGGGAGATCTTCAGCCATCGCATGATCGCGAAGATCCCGACGATTGCCGCGGCCTCCTACAAACATGCGCTGGGACAGCCCTTCATCTACCCGCGTAACGACCTCGATTACACGGCGAATGTGCTGAACATGCTCTTCTCGGTGCCCTGCGAGCCCTACGAGGTGGACCCGCTGCACGCCAAGGCGCTCGACCTGCTGTTCATCCTGCACGCCGACCACGAGCAGAATGCGAGCACCTCGACGGTGCGGCTCGCGGGTTCCACCGGCTGCAACCCGTACACGGCAATGTCGGCGGGCGTGTCCGCGCTCTGGGGCCCGGCGCACGGCGGCGCGAACGAGGCGGTCGTGGACATGCTCGAGAAGATCGGCGACGTGAGCCACGTGCCCGATTTCCTCGCGCGGGTGAAGGACAAGAGCGGCGGCGTGCGCCTGATGGGCTTCGGCCACCGCGTGTACAAGAACTTCGACCCGCGCGCGACCATCATCCGCGAGATGTGCCACCAGGTGCTCGGCAAGCTGGGCCAGAGCAACAATCCGCTGTTCGAGCTGGCGCTGCGGCTCGAGGAGATCGCGCTGAAGGACGACTACTTCATCAGCCGCAAGCTCTACCCGAACGTGGACTTCTACTCCGGCATCATCTACCGCGCGCTCGGCATCCCGCGCGAGATGTTCACGGTGATGTTCGCGATCGCGCGCACCGCGGGCTGGGTCGCGCACTGGTCGGAGATGATCTCGGACCCGACCATGAAGATCGCACGGCCGCGGCAGCTCTACACCGGCCCGGTGCAGCGCGACTACGTGCCGGTCACGAAGCGCTGATAGGGGACTGTCCCTTTAGGGACTGTCCCCTCTTAGAGCGGTCGCACCCCTTCAAGAGGGGACAGTCCCTAAAGGGACAGTCCCCAACGCCCCTTGCTGAATATCGATAAATAGGATATTGTTTATCGATATAACCAGCCACCGGGTGCAACGCCGATGTCCCGCCCTTACTCCGCCGCGCTGCCGATCGCGCGCTTCGCGCTCAAGACCCTCATCGTCCTGAACTGGCTGTTCGGTGCCGCCGTCCTCGTCCTGCTGGTCGCGATGCCCACCGGGCAATGGATCATGGCCGAGTTCGGGCTTTCTCCATCGCCTGAGGCGGATCGGCTGATCCTGGGCCTGCGCGCGATCGCCGTGGTCGGCCTCGTCTCGGTTCCGGTGCACCTTGTCATCCTCAAGCGGCTGCTCGCGATCGTCGAGACGGTTCGCGCGGGCGACCCGTTCGTCGCCGCCAACGCGACCCGCCTGCAGGCAATCGCCTGGGCGCTGCTCGCGCTGCAGCTGCTCAGCCTGGTCGTCGGCGCGATCGCCGACGCCCTTTCGACTCCCGCGCATCCGCTGCATTTCGACGCCGGCTTCTCGATCAGCGGCTGGCTCGCCGTGCTCCTCACGTTCGTGCTGGCCCGCGTATTCGCGGAAGGCGCGCTCATGCGCGAAGACCTCGAAAGGACGGTCTGACATGGCGATCGCCGTCAAGCTCGACGACCTGCTCCACGACCGGCGGATGACGCTGACCGAACTCGCGGACCGGATCGGGATCACGCTGGCCAACCTGTCGATCCTCAAGACTGGCAAGGCGCGCGCGATCCGTTTCTCGACGCTCGATGCGATCTGCAAGGCGCTCAATTGCCAGCCCGGCGACATCCTCCGGTTCGAACCCGACGAAGCCCCCTGACTGAAGGACAACCGCCCATGTTCAACCGGATTTTTCCCAGGCAGGCAGACAACGCGTTCCAGGGACATCGCGCGGCGCTCTGGCTGCTGGGATTGTTCATTGCGCTGAAGCTCGCGATGAGCGTCAACTCGATACTGGACACCGCGACAGTCGCCACCAGCGCTGATGGCTTGCCGCTGGACAGCTACGGCCCCGCGGCGGCGCAGACCGTGCTGATGCTGTTCGCATTGACGGCGCTCGGGCAGCTGACCATCACGGCGTTCGCCCTCACCACGCTGATCCGCTACCGGGCGATGGTGCCGTTCATCTACCTGCTGCTCCTCGGCGAACAGCTCGCGCGGCGCTTCATCGTGCAAGACTACGCGGTGGCGCGCACCGAGGGCATTCCTGCCGGCCGCTACGTGACTTTCGGGCTTCTGGCCCTGCTGACGCTCGGGCTGGTGCTATCGCTGGTTCCCGCGCGGCGAAGAGGGGACGCATCCCTTTAACGCAAGTGATGCGGAACCGTGCGGGGACACTCGTGTTAAAGGGATGCGTCCCCTTTTATCAATCCCTCGACTTCCTGCACGGTGGCGCGCCGCATCGGCCGGCCGTCCACCGGCCCCGGCGGCGCCTGCCGGATCCCGTCGCGCGGGAAGATGGTGGCGTCCACCTCGTGGCCGCCCGCCGTGAAGCGCACCGCAGGATAGGCCTCGAATTCGTCACGCTGCACGCGAAAGCGCCGCTCGGCAACCTCGTGCCGGATGCCGCGGTCCATCAGCCGCACGGCCACGCTCTCGGGCGTGTCGGCGAATAGATGCAGCGTGATGTCGTTGTGCGCCGTGGCCGTGCCCGACAGCAGCGGCCCGACCAGGCGCGGCTCGAATTCCGCGAGCAGGCGCATGGCGTCGATCGCGCAACTGCGCATCGCGGACAGCTCGCTCGCGTGGGCTGCGGGCTGGAACAGGCGCTGGTGTCCGGCGATCGCCTCCTCGATCTCGGTGTTCTTCGGCAGCACGGCGAGATCGGTCACGCCGAAGCGTTCCGCGGCCTTGCGCTTGGCAGCGCCGTAGTCCTCGTGTCCGTGCTCGATCATCAGGCGCGCCGCCTCGCGGGCGATCGCCTGGCGCAGCATGTCGGTGCGCGCGGTCCGGCGGGGCATGATCAGCTCCTAGAAAATCGGTTCTTCGTACTTCTGCGCCGGCGGCACGTTGCGCACGCCTTCGCCCGTCGCCCCCTCGACGCCCGGCGGCAGGTGGTCGGCCAGGAAGTACTCGAAGTCGCTCGCGGGCACGCCGCCGTCCGCAAACTCGCCGGTATCCATGGCGACGCGTGCCGTCACCACGCCGTCCGGCATCGGCAGCCGGCGTTCCGGCGTGCCGGCGAGCGCCTCGCGCATGAAATAGATCCACATCGGCAGCGCCGTGCGCGCGCCTTCCTCGTCGGCGCCGAGCGGGCGCTCCTGGTCGAAGCCGACCCAGACCGTCGCCGCCAGGTTCGCATTGAAACCGGAGAACCAGGCGTCGCGGCCATCGTTGGTCGTGCCGGTCTTGCCGGCGATGTCATTGCGCCCGAGCGCCCGGGCGCGCTGTCCGGTGCCTCGGCGGATCACGTCGCGCAGCAGGTCCGTGATGATCCAGGCGTTCGCCTCCGAGATCGCGCGCGGCGCGCGCTCCTCCTCGGGCGGTGCGGGCAGGCTGCCGCCGACGTCCTCGGCGCGCACCAGGCCCGAGGGCCCGGCCTCCATCGAAGTCGGCGGCGTGCCTGCGCTGCCCGCGGCAGCCGATCCGCACTGATTGCAGACGATCTTCGGCGTGGCGCGCTCGAGTACCGAGCCGTCGGCTGCAAACACCTGCTCGATCAGGTAGGGCGTCACCAGCGACCCGCCGTTCGCGAAGACGCTGAAGCCGGTCGCCATCTCGAGCGGCGTCAGCTGCGCGGTGCCGAGCGCGGCCGTCAGGTCTGCAGGGACGTGCTCCTTCGGCAGGCCAAAGCGCGTCACGTAGTCGCGTGCGAAGCCAACGCCGATCTGGCGCATGACCCGGATGGTCACCAGGTTGCGCGATCGCACCAGCGCGTCGCGCAGCCGGGTCGGGCCGTAGATGCGGCCCGAGTCGTTGCCGGGGCGCCAGTCCTCCTCTTCCTGCTCCTCGCCCGCGATGGCGTCCGGGCGCACGCCGATGCCGTCCTCCGGCGCGGGCGCCTCGTAGACCACGGGCGCATCGAGCACGACCGAGGCCGGCGTGAACCCGGCCTCGAGCGCGGCCGAGTAAATGAACGGCTTGAACGAGGAGCCGGGTTGCCGGCGCGCCTGCAGCACGCGATTGAACTTGGAGTCCTGGTAATCGAAGCCGCCGGACATCGCGATGATCGCGCCGTCGCGCGGGTCGAGCGCGACGATCGCGCCCTGGGCAGCCGGCTTCTGTGCGAGCAGGGCCTCGCTCTCCGAGGTGGGCAGCACGTAGACCACGTCGCCGACCGCGACCACCTCGCGCGGTGATTTCGGCGCCGCGTCGTCGCCCTTGCGTGCCCAGCGCATGCCGTCCATCGGCAGGCGATAGCGGCGGCCGGTGCGCGCGACCACGGTCGCGCTCGCGCCGACGACGGCGACCACCGCCGCCGGCTGCAGTCCGCCGACCACGGGGTATTCCTCGAGCGCGCGCCCGAGCGCATCGTCGCTCTCGCCCTCGAGCGCAATGCGGCCCGCGCGGCCGCGCCAGCCGTGCCGGCGGTCGTATTCGAGCACGGCGCTGCGCAGCGCCACGTCGGCCGCGCGCTGCAGGCGGCCGTCGATGGTCGTGACCACCTGGAAGCCGTCGGCGTAGATGCGCTCGCCGTACTTCTCGTAGAGGGCGAGGCGCACCATCTCGCCGACGTAGGGCGCGTCGACCTGCACCGACGGGCCGTGCAGCTCGCGCGACACCGGCTGGTCCATCGCGGCGCGCCAGGCGTCCTTGTCGAGGTAACCGAGCTCGCGCATGCGGCGCAGCACGTAGGCGCGCCGCTCCGTGGCGTTCTCGTGGCTCGCGGCGGGATTGAGCCGTGACGGCGCCTGCAGGATGCCCGCGAGCAGCGCGGCCTCGCTGGCATCCACCTCGGAAAGCTGCTTGCCGAAGTAGGTTTCCGCCGCGGCGGCGAACCCGTAGGAGCGCTGGCCGAGGAACTGCGTGTTGACGAACAGCGTGAAGATCTCCTGCTTGTTCAGCTCGTTCTCGAGCGACAGCGCCAGGAAGATCTCGCGCAGCTTGCGGCGCAGCTGCTTCTCCTTCGTGATCAGCGTGGTGCGCACCAGCTGCTGCGTCAGCGTGCTGCCGCCCTGCGACAGCTCCATCGTGGTCGCGGCGACCACGACCGCGCGCAGCACGCCCTGCCAGTCGACACCCGGATGCTCGAAGAAGCGGTCGTCCTCGGCGGCCAGCACGGCCTGCACGACCACTGCCGGGATCTGGTCCCAGGTGACCGGCACGCGGCGCTGCTCGCCGATCTGCGCGAGCAGGCGGCCGTCGCGGCTGTAGACGCGCAGCGGCACCTGCAAGCGCACGTCGCGGAGCACCGCGACGTCGGGCAGCGTCGGCTTCAGGTAGTAGTACGTGGAGAGGAACGCGAGCCCGACCAGGCCCGCCAGCGACACGATGATGGTCGCGGCGATGCGCAGCCTGCGGTTCAATCGTGTGATCACCGGGGCCGATTATGCATAGTAATGAACGGCACTGCCGGGACCCCGGGGTCGCCGCAACGCGACGTGCGGACCGTGACGTCAGACACGGTGCGGGCCGCCGATCGAGTGCAGCATCGGCGGCGGTTCAGGTGCCATAAGGCCCCGCAGGGGCGCGAAATCCACCCGAACCAGGGCGGTCCGGCCGGGGGCAAACCCCCGGCTGACCCCGGTTGGGCCCCGCCGAGCGGTATCGGCGGGGCCGAATTGCGAGTCGGGTCACGTTCAATTTAACAATTGCTTGCTATATAGTTGGCCGGCAATGTTGACCCAGCGCCGCGATTGACGCCGCAATAGCCTGACCTGAAAAGGAAATTTCTGTGCTCAAGCTGCCGAAAATCTCGCTGGGACCGCGGCACCCTCAGCTGATCGGGCTGGACATCACGACGTCCTCGATCAAGCTCATCGAACTGTCGCAGTCGGGCGGCCAGTACCGGGTCGAGTCCTATGCGGCCGAGCCGACCCCCCACAACGCCATCAACGAAAAAGCGATCGTCGACGCCGGCGCCGTCGGCGATGCCATCCGCCGGGCGGTCAAGCGCTCGGGCGTGCGCTCCAAGGAATGCGCGGTTGCGATCAGCGGCGACGCGGCGATCACCAAGGCCGTGCAGATGCCGCGCAACCTGTCCGATTCCGACCTCGAGCAGCAGATCGAGATGCAGGCGGACCAGTACATCCCGTTCCCGATGGAAGAGGTCAGCTACGACTTCCAGGTGCTGGGTCCTTCCGAGAAGGACCCGGACATGCGCGACGTCCTGCTGGTTGCCTCGCGCTCCGAGAACGTCGAGCAGCGCGTCGCCGCGGTGACTGCCGCGGGGCTCGTCGCCAAGCTGGTGGATGTCGAGGCCTTCGCGCTCGAGAACGCCTGCCGGCTGCTGACGCACCAGATGCCCGACGGCGGCATCGACCGCACCATCGCGGTGGTGGACTTCGGCGCGAGCACGACGACTTTCTCGGTGCTGCGCAACCTGGTCGTGGTCTACACCCGCGACTTCGCCTTCGGCGGCCAGCAGCTGACCGAAGAGATCATGCGCACCTACGGACTGTCGATGGAAGAAGCCGGCCGCGCCAAGAAGGAAGGCGGCCTGCCGTCGAACTACCAGCCCGAGGTGCTCGACCCGTTCATCGACGACATGACCCAGCAGGTCAGCCGCTCGCTGCAGTTCTACCTCGCGTCCGGCAGCGGCCGCAGCCAGCCCGAGCAGATCCTGATCTGCGGCGGCTGCGCCAATATCCCGGGCGTCGCCGACGTGATCGCGAGCCGCGTGGGTATTCCGGCGGAGCGTGGCGACCCGCTCGGCCAGATGAAGATTTCCTCGAAAGCGAAAGCCCTGGGCGTGACGCGGGACGCAACCGCGTTGCTGCTTGCCTGTGGCCTGGCACTGCGGAGCTTCGACGAAGATGCCAAGTATTAACCTACTGCCCTGGCGGCAAGCGCTCCGCCAGCGGCGTCGGAAAGAGTTCCTGTTCGGCCTGGGCGCCGCGGTCCTGCTCGCGATCGTCGTGACCGGCCTCGCGCACTTCATGGTCAGCTCGATGATCGACGCGCAGAAGCGCCGCAACGAGCTCCTGACCGCCGAGATCGCGGAGCTCGACAAGGCGATCGAACAGATCCTCGCGCTCGAGGAACAGAAGTCGCGGATGATCGCGCGCATGGAAGTGATCGACACGCTGCAGTCGAGCCGGCCCGAGGTCGTCAAGCTGTTCGACCAGATGGTCTCGACCCTGCCCGAGGGCGTCTACCTGACGTCCGTCAAGCAGAGCGGCAAGAAGCTCGAGTTCAACGGCGTCGCGCAGTCGAGCACGCGTGTCTCCGCGTTCATGCGCAACATCGACGCCTCCGAGGCGCTGTCGGCGCCGGAACTGAAGGTCATCCAGACCGGCCGTGATGCGGGTCCGGGCGCGCAGTTCACGCTGTTCGCCCAGCAGCGCGCGGCCGCCACCGAGGAAGAAGCTTCCGCGAAACGCAAGACGCGCGTTTCGGAGGCAAAGCCATGAATTTCATCGAACAGCTGCAGCAGCTCGACTTCAAGGACATCGGCCGCTGGCCGTTCCTGTTCCGCGCGCTCGGCGTCGGCGTCGTGCTGGTCGCCGCGAGCGGACTCCTGATCTGGTACTTCGTGATCGGCGAGAACGGCAACCTGCCGCTGCTGCGCAAGGCCGAGGCCGAGCAGAAGAGCCTGTGGGCGACCTTCGACGAGAAGCAGCGCAAGGCCGCGAACCTCGAGGCCTACCGGCAGCAGCTCGCGGAGATCGAGCGCACCTTCGGCGCGATGCTGCGCCAGCTGCCCGGCCGGACCGAGGTGCCGTCGCTGCTGGTCGACATCTCGCAGACCGGCCTGGCGGCGGGGCTCCAGGAGCGCCTGTTCCAGCCGGGAGCCGAGACCCGCAAGGATTTCTACGCGGAGTTGCCGATCAAGATCCAGCTCACCGGCGGTTACCACGAGTTCGGCCTGTTCGTCTCGGGCATCGCCGCGCTGCCGCGCATCGTCACGCTGCATGACATCGAGATCTCGCGCGCCGGGCGCGGGGCGTCGCGTGGCCGTGCTGCGGCTCCGACCGACGAACTGACGCTGAACCTGACTGCCAAGACCTATCGCTACCTCGACGAGGAAGAGACCGCGCCGCCGGCGGACGAGGGCAAGAAGAAGGGCGGCCGCGCCAAGCGGGAAGCGAAGACATGAGCCAGCAACACCTGCGCACGATCCTGTCGATCGCCGGCCTGGCCGGCGCGCTGGCACTCTCCGGCTGCTCGGACGGCACGGATGACCTGCGCGCCGATATCGAAAAAGCCAAGCAGCGGCCGGGCGGACGCATCCAGCCGCTGCCGGAAGTGCGGCCGTACGTCAGCCACGAGTACGAGATGGCCGACCGCCGTTCGCCGTTCCTGCAGAGCCTTGCGGGCGAGAACCCCTCGGGCCCGCGGCCGGACGTGCAGCGGCCGCGCGAATACCTCGAGCAGTTCCCGCTCGACACATTGAAGATGGTCGGGACGTTGCGCCTCGGCGGCGGCGACTACGGCCTGGTGCAGACCCGCGACGGGCTTATTCACCGCGTATTGCCCGGCAATCACGTCGGCCAGAACGATGGCCGCGTGATGACCGTCAGCGATTCGCGCATTACCGTGATCGAAATCATTCCTGATGGGCTTGGCGGCTACCTCGAGCGTCCTGCGGCGCTGGCGCTCGCCGACTGATTTCTGGGAGAACGACTGATGGCTGGCAACAACCGTACAACGGTGTGGAACACAGGCAAGGCGCGGAGCCTGGCTCGGGCATTGGGAGGCGCACTGGCCCTCGCGGCCGTGGCGTGGACCCAGCTCGCGCTGGCGCAGGGCGCCGTGCGGCTGACCGCGGTCGAAGTGCAGCCCATGCAGGGTTCGACCCTGCAGATCCGGCTGCGCACCGACGGCGTCGCGCCGCAGCCCCTGACCTTCACGATCGACCAGCCCGCGCGGCTGTCGGTCGACCTGCCTGATGTCGGGCTCGGTCTCGAAAACCGGCGCATCGACGTCGGCGCAGGCGGCGTGGACACGATCGTCGCGGCGGAGGCCACCGGCCGGACCCGCGTGGTGTTCAACCTCGACGCGCTGGTGCCGTATACGGCCGTGGCCGACGGCGACAGCGTGGTGGTGACGCTCGGCAGCGGCGCGGCCGCTTCCTATGCCGCGGCGCCGGCTTCGAGCGCCGCTTCCGGCGGCATGCGCAGCATCACCGGGGTGGACTTCCGCCGCTCGCCGGAAGGCGCCGGCCGCGTGGTGGTCAACCTCTCGGACCCGGCGACGCCCGCCAGCCTCAAGCAGGAAGGCAATCGCGTCATCGTCGATTTCACCGGCGTCGCGCTCGGCGACCAGGTGATGAAGCGCTACGACGTCGTCGACTTCGCGACCCCGGTGACGATGTTCGACGCCATGCGCGTCGGCGACAACGCCCGCCTGGTCGTGACGGCCACCGGCGACTTCGAGCAGCTCGCCTACCAGACCGACAACCAGTACGTGGTCGAGGTCCGCCAGCGCCCGCGCGCGACCGCCGCGGTCATGGAGAAGGACAAGGTCTATACCGGCGAGCGCCTGACGCTCAACTTCCAGGACATCGACGTGCGGCCGCTGCTGCAGCTGCTTGCCGATACCAGCGGCCAGAACATCGTGGTGTCCGACTCGGTCAAGGGCCGGGTGACGCTGCGCCTGCAGAACGTGCCGTGGGACCAGGCGCTCGACATCGTATTGCGCACCAAGGGCCTCGACATGCGCCGCAAGGACAACGTGATCCTGGTGGCGCCGCAGGCCGAGCTCGCCGCGAACGAGAAGGCGATCCTCGAGGCGCAGAAGGACATCCATGATCTGGCACCGCTGCGCACCGAGTTCCTCACGGTCAACTATGCGAAGGCGAGCGAGATCGCGCGCCTCGTGAAGTCCGCCGGCGGTGGCTCGCTGCTGTCCTCGCGCGGCAACGTGACGGTCGACGAGCGCACCAACACGCTTCTGGTGCAGGACACCGCGGAGAACCTGACGGCCGTGCGCAGCATGGTCGCCACGCTCGACATCCCTGTGCGCCAGGTGCTGATCGAATCGCGCATCGTGATCGTCGCCGACGACTTCAGCCGCGACCTCGGCGTCCGCGCCGGGTTCACGCGGGTGTCGGACGACGTCCGCGACCTGTTCGCGATCAGCGGCAGCGCGCAGTCCACCGACACGATCATGAGCTCGGCGCTCGACAACCTGGCCTCGACCGGCCAGCCGTTCCCGGTGGAGGTGCCGTTCGGCAACTTCGACCGCTACAACGTGAACATGCCGGTCGCGAACCCGGCGGGCCGCATCGCGCTGTCGATCCTCGATTTCGACGACTACCTGATCGACCTCGAACTCTCGGCCGCGCAGAACGAGGGTCGCGGCGAGATCAAGTCCACGCCGCGCGTCATCACGGCGAACCAGCGCGAGGCGATCATCGAGCAGGGTGTCGAGATCCCGTACCAGGAGTCGGCGTCCTCGGGCGCGACCACCACGCAGTTCAAGAAGGCGGTGCTGTCGCTCAAGGTGACGCCGCAGATCACACCGGACGACCGCGTGATCCTCGACCTGACCGTCACCAAGGACAGCGTCGGCCAGCTGGTGCCGAGCGCGACCGGCGGCTTCGTGCCCTCGATCGACACGCGCAACATCCAGACCCAGGTGCTGGTCAAGGACGGCCAGACGGTCGTGCTGGGCGGCATCATGGAGACCGAGCGCCGCGAGTCGGAGAAGAAGGTGCCGGGCCTCGGCGACGTGCCGCTGATCGGCAACCTGTTCAAGTCCAAGCAACGGCTCAACAATCGCGACGAATTGCTGATTTTCGTCACGCCGAAGATCCTGCGCGAGGGCTCCACGATCGAGTGATCATGGCGGGCCCGGCTTGCGTCCGGGCCCGGTTCCCATGCACAGTCACACGGCCGCCTTCGGGCGGCCGTGTCATTTAGTGGATCATGGTCCAGAGCATCTTCCTGGTGGGCCCGATGGGATCCGGCAAGACCGCGGTCGGCCGGCAACTCGCGAGCCGTCTCGGCCTGCCGTTCGCCGACAGCGACGCAGAGGTCGAGTTGCGCACCGGCGTGGACATCGCCTACATCTTCGAGCGCGAGGGCGAGGAGGGCTTCCGGATCCGCGAGCGCGACGTCATAGATGAGTTGACTTCCGCCGCAGGCATCGTGCTCGCCACCGGCGGCGGCGCCATCCTGCTGCCCGTCAACCGTGAGCGGCTCGCCACGCGCGGCACCGTGGTGTTCCTCGACACGACGATCGACCAGCAGCTCGCGCGCACGCGCCGCAGCCAGCACCGCCCGTTGCTCGCGACCGCTGACCGCCGGGCGAAACTCGAGGAGCTGATGCGCGTGCGCGACCCGCTCTACCGCTCGATCGCGAAGATCACGGTCCGGACCGACGGACGCGCGGCGGCGGCTGTCGCCGGCGACATCGAGAAGGCGCTCGGGAACCCCTGAATGCAGCGCATCGACCTCAAGCTCGGCAAGCGCGGTTACCCGATCCTGATCGGCCCGGGCCTGCTGGGCTCGCGCGAGCTGCTCATCGAGCATGCGCCGGCCGGCCGGCTCCTGGTGGTGACCGATGAGGTGGTGGCGCCCCTGTGGCTACCGCGGCTCGAACAGGGCCTCGCCGGCCGGGCCTTCGCGAAATGCGTGCTGCCGGGCGGCGAGGAACAGAAGACGCTGTTCAACGTGGCGGCCATCATTGATGCGCTGGTGGCCGCGCGGCTCAACCGCGACGGCATGGTGCTCGCGCTCGGCGGCGGCGTGATCGGCGACATCGCCGGTTTCGCGGCGGCCTCCTACCAGCGCGGCATCGCCTTCGTGCAGCTGCCGACCACGCTGCTCGCGCAGGTGGACTCGGCGGTCGGTGGCAAGACCGGCGTCAACCACCCCGGCGGCAAGAACCTGATCGGCGCCTTCCATCAGCCGACCGCCGTCATCACCGACACCGACACGCTCTCGACCCTGCCGGAGCGCCAGTTGCGCGCGGGCTTCGCCGAGATCGTCAAGGCCGCGTTGATCGCGGATGGCGCGTTCTTCTCGTGGCTCGAGGCCAACGCCGCGGCGCTGCTCGCGCGCGATGCCGGGGCGCTCGGCCACGCGATCCGGCGCGCCTGCGAGATCAAGGCCGCGATCGTCGCCGAGGACGAGCGCGAGGAGGGCCGCAGGGCGCTCCTGAACCTCGGGCACAGCTTCGGCCATGCCATCGAGGCCGGCGCCGGCTACGGGCGCGTGCTGCACGGCGAGGCGGTGGCGACCGGACTGGTGCTCGCCGCGGAGCTCTCGGCGCGCACCGGGCGGCTGCCGGGTACTGACGTTCAGCGTATCCGGGAACTGCTCGCTGGCGCGGGGCTGCCGGTGGACCCGCCGCGCATCGGACGCCAGGCGATGCTGGACCTGATGGGCATGGACAAGAAAGTCGCGGGCGGCAGGCTCCGCCTCGTGCTGCTCGACGCGATCGGCGCCGCGGCGATCACGGCCGACTACCCGCGCGATGCGCTGGAAGCGCTGCTGGAAGAGCGGGCGGGCGCGTGAGGAAGGGCCGCGATCCGGATGCGGGGCTTGCGCCCTATGCCGCGCTCGAGACGCGTTCCCGCGGGCGTCGCCATCCCGAGAAGCCCGCCGACTACCGCGGCGAGTTCCAGCGCGACCGCGACCGCATCGTGCATTCCAACGCCTTCCGCCGCCTGGTCTACAAGACCCAGGTGTTCATCAACCACGAAGGCGACATGTACCGCACGCGGCTCACGCACTCGCTCGAGGTGGCGCAGATCGGCCGCTCGGTCGCGAATGCGCTCGCGCTCTCCGAGCCGCTGACCGAGGCGATCTGTCTCGCGCACGACCTCGGGCACACGCCCTTCGGCCACGCCGGCCAGGACGTGCTGAACGACTGCATGCGCGACTACGGCGGCTTCGAGCACAACCTGCAGTCGCTGCGGGTCGTCGACGAACTGGAGGAGCGCTACGCCGGGTTCAACGGGCTCAACCTGACCTTCGAGACCCGCGAGGGAATCCTCAAGCACTGTTCGCTCGCGAACGCGCGCCAGCTCGGCGACCTCGGCCGGCGCTTCATCGAGCGCACGCAGCCGGGCCTCGAGGCGCAGATCGCGGACCTCGCCGACGCGATCGCCTACAACAACCACGACGTGGACGACGGCCTGCGCTCGGGGCTCGTGACCATGGAGGAACTGCGCACGGTCGCCTCGTTCGCGCGCCAGCACGATGCGGTGCTCGCGCTGCACGGCGAGCTGCCGGGCCGGCGCGTGGTGCACGAGATCATCCGGCGCATGATTCACGAGGTCGCGAGCGACCTGATCGAGGAAACATCGCGCCGCCTTGCCGCGCTTGCGCCTGCCGACATCGAGGCGGTGCGCGCGCAGCCGAAGCCGCTGGTCGGCTTCTCCGAGGCCAAGGACGCGGAGCATCACCAGCTCAAGAAGTTCCTGCGCACGCGGCTGTACCGCCACGAGCGCATGCAGGCGACCCGCGTGGGCGCGGGCAAGGTACTGCAGGAACTGTTCCTGGGCTT
This sequence comes from Steroidobacteraceae bacterium, assembly GCA_050179155.1. Classification (GTDB taxonomy): domain Bacteria; phylum Pseudomonadota; class Gammaproteobacteria; order Steroidobacterales; family Steroidobacteraceae; genus SCUD01. Next base: position 98,440 of record JBFXFJ010000009.1, on the reverse strand, counting down.
CATGCAGGATGTCGCGCGCATGCCCGCCGAGCATCGCGACGCGGCACTGCGCCTGGAAGCCGTCTCCGGCGCCGCCGGCCGGGCCCGCGCGGTCGCCGACTACATCGCCGGCATGACCGACCGCTACGCCTTCCAGGAACACGCGCGCCTCGCTTCCGCCGTTTGATAGCATGGCGGCTTCAACCGGAGGACCGATGCCAAGGGCATCCATAGCGGCGCGCGAGCGCCTGATCTTCGCGATGGACGTGCCGAACGCGGATGCCGCGCGCCGGCTCGCGGACACGCTCGGCGATTCCGTGTCCTTCTACAAGCTGGGGCTCGAGCTGTTCATGTCGGGCGGCGCCTTCGAGCTGCTCGACTGGATGGTCGGGCGCGGCAAGCGCGTGTTCGTGGATCTCAAGTTCTTCGACGTGCCGGCGACCGTCGCCGCGGCGGTGCGCAACCTGCGCAACCGCGGCGTTACCTTCACGACCGTGCACGGCAACCAGGCGATCATGGAGGCGGCGGTCGAAGCCGCGGGCGACGTCGGCATCCTCGCCGTGACCGTGCTGACGAGCCTCGACCGCGGCGACCTCGACGACCTCGGCTTCCAGTGCGACGTGGAGCAGCTGGTGCTGTCGCGCGCGCGCCGCGCGCTCGAAGCCGGCTGCGCCGGCGTCGTGTCTTCCGGTCTCGAGGCCAAGCTCCTGCGCGCGGGCGTGGACGACCGGCTGATCGTCGTGACGCCCGGCATCCGTCCGGTCGAGAACCGCCCGGTGGACGACCAGAAGCGCGTCATGAGCGTCGCGGAGGCGTTCGCGAGCGGCGTGGATTACATCGTGGTCGGCCGGCCGATCCGCGACGCCGCCGACCCGCGCGCCGCGGCCGAGGCGATCCAGGCGACCATCGCCCAGCAGTTTCCGCGTCGATGAACGAACTGAAGAACGACCGGCTGCTGCGCGCGCTGCTGCGCGAACCGGTGGACCGCACGCCGGTGTGGATCATGCGCCAGGCCGGGCGCTACCTGCCGGAGTACCGCGCGACCCGCGCGAGGGCGGGCAGCTTCCTCGGGCTCGCGACCAACCCGGAGCTCGCCTGTGAAGTGACATTGCAGCCGCTCGCGCGCTACCCGCTCGACGCCGCGATCCTGTTCTCGGACATCCTGATGGTCCCGAAGGCGATGGGCGTGGGGCTCTCCTTCGCGGAAGGCGAGGGGCCGCGCATCGAGCGCCCGGTCACGAGCGCCGCCGACATCGCCGCGCTGCCGCTGCCGGATCCTTCGAGCGAACTGCGGTTCGTGACGGATACCGTGACGCTCGTGCGCCGCGAACTCGCCGGCCGCGCGCCGCTGATCGGCTTCGCCGGCTCGCCGTGGACCGTCGCGACCTACATGGTGGAGGGCGGCTCGAGCAAGGAGTTCTCGCGCATCAAGGGCCTGCTCTACGGCGACCCGAAGGCGATGCACGCGCTGCTCGCCAAGCTGGCCCGGGCGACGACCGACTACCTCAATGCGCAGATCGTTGCCGGCGCGCAGGCCGTGATGATCTTCGACACCTGGGGCGGCGCGCTCGCGACCGCCGCCTACCTCGAGTTCTCGCTGCCCTACATGCAGCGGATCGTCGCGGACCTGATCCGCGAGCGCGAGGGCAGGCGCGTGCCGGTGATCCTGTTCACCAAGGGCGGCGGCGCCTGGCTGGAGCACCTGGCGGCGACCGGCGCTGATGCGCTGGGCGTCGACTGGATGACGGAGCTGTCCGCCGCGCGCCGGCTGGTCGCCGACCACGTGGCGCTGCAGGGCAATCTCGACCCGGGCGTGCTGTACGCGCCGCCCGCGGTGATCCGCGCGGAAGTGGCGCGCGTGCTCGAGAGCTACGGCCGCGGGCCGGGACACGTATTCAACCTGGGGCACGGCGTGCAGCCGGGCGTGAATCCCGAGCACGTCGCCGCGATGATCGCGGCGGTCGCCGAGCTCTCACCCGCTTATCACACGTAAAAGGGGACGCAAGAGGGGACGCACCCCTCTTGCGTCCCCTTTTAGCGGAGGCGGAGTTCGTCCCGCAGCGTGCGGCGCAGGATCTTGCCGACGTTGGTCTTCGGCAGTTCGTCGCGGAAGTACACGTGGCGCGGCACCTTGTAGCCGGTCAGTTCGCGCTTGCAGAAGGCGATCACCTGCTCGCTGGTGAGCGCCGGGTCCTTGCGCACGATGAAGAGCGCGACGACCTCGCCGGATTTCTCGTCGGCCTGAGCCACGGCCGCGACTTCGAGCACGCCGGGCATCGCGGCCACGACGCCCTCGACCTCGTTCGGGTACACGTTGAAGCCCGACACCAGGATCATGTCCTTCTTGCGGTCCTCGATGTAGGTGCGCCCGTGGTGGTCCATGCGGCCGATGTCGCCGGTGCGCAGCCAGCCGCCCGGCAGCATCACCTGCGCCGTTTCCTCGGGCCGGTTCCAGTAGCCGCGCATGACCTGAGGCCCGCGCACGCAGATTTCGCCGATCGACCCGACCGGTAGCGCGCCGCCATCGTCATCCCGGATTGATATCTCCGTCGACGGCAGCGGATAGCCGATCGAGCCGTTGAACTCGAGCGTGCCCGGCAGGTTGGCAGTCGCGACCGGCGAGGTCTCGGTGAGGCCCCAGCCCTGGCAGATGTGCCGGCCCGTGACGTCGCGCCAGCGCTCGGATACCGCGGCCTGCACTGCCATGCCGCCGCCGAGCGCGACCTTCAGCGAGCTGAAGTCGAGCTGGTCGAACCCGGGCGTGTGCAGGAGCCCGTTGAACAGCGTGTTGACGCCGGTGATGAAGGTGAAGCGCACCCGCGACAGTTCCTTGACGAAGCCCGCCATGTCGCGCGGATTCGTGATCAGCACGTTCTCGCCGCCGACCCGGTTGAACACCAGCATGTTCGAGGTCAGCGCGAAGATGTGATAGAGCGGCAGCGCCGTGATGACCACCGCGTGCTCGATCTTGCCGAGCTCCGGCATGTAGGAAGTCACCTGCAGCGTGTTCGCGACCATGTTCCGGTGCGTCAGCACGGCGCCCTTGGAAATGCCGGTCGTGCCGCCCGTGTACTGCAGGAAGGCGATGTCCTCGCCGGTGACGTCCACCGCGTCGAGCTTCAGCGCGCCGCCCTTGCGCAGCGCGGCATTGAAGGCCACGGCGCCCGGCAACGTGTACACCGGCACCATCTTTTTCACGCGCCGGATCACGAAGTTCGTGATCGCGCCTTTCGGGAAGCCGAGCTGGTCGCCGATGCCGGTCACGATCACGCGCTTGACCGGCGTGCGCGCAAGCACCTGCGCGAGCGTGGCAGCGGCATTCTCGAAGATCACGATCACGCTCGCGCCGGAATCGTTGAGCTGGTGCTCGAGTTCGCGCGCCGTGTAGAGCGGGTTGACGTTCACGACCGTGCAGCCCGCGCGCAGCGTCCCGATGATGGCGATCGGGTACTGCAGGATGTTCGGCATCATGAGCGCGACGCGGTCGCCTTTGCGAAGCCCCGCTTCCTTCTGCAGCCAGGCCGCAAAGCGCCGCGACTGCTCGTCGATCTGCGCGTAGGTGAGCGTGCGCCCCATGTTGGAGAACGCGGGTCGCGGGCCGTAATCGCGGCAGGCATCCTCGAACATCTGCTTCAGCGAACGGATCGCGTCCGGATCGATCTCGGCCGGGACTTCCGGCGGGTAGTCCCGCAGCCAGAACTTGTCGGTCTCCGACATCACAGCATTCATTGTTGCGCCGCAAAAAAGCGCCGGGCTGGTGGAGCCGGCGGACGCCCGGAATTTGACGCGGTTTGGCTAGCGACGCAAGAGCGGCGAGAGCGTCGGCCACAGGCTGTCGAGCAGGATCGGCTGCGCCACGGCATTCGGGTGAATGCCGTCCTCGAGGAACAGGTCCTGGCGCAGCGCGACCTCGTCCGCCAGGAACGATACAAGGGGAACCGCGTGCGTTCTGGCGAGGTCGTGGTAGAGCTGCTGGAACGCGTCGCCGTACTGCTTGCCGTAATTGGTCGGCACGCGGATCGCGACCAGGATCACCTCGGCGCCCGCGGAACGGCTCTTGGTGATCAGCAGTTCCAGGTTCGCGCGCACGCGCGTGACCGGCAGGCCGCGCAGTCCGTCGTTGCCGCCGAGTTCGATGACCACGATCTTCGGTTTGTGTGTCGCCAGTGCGCGGTCGAGCCGCTGCACCCCGCCATCGGTCGTTTCGCCGCTGACACTGGCATTGACGACCCGGTGTCCGTAACCTTGTTTCTTCAATCGCTGCTGCAGCAGTGCCACCCAGCCCTGCCCGGGCGCGAGTCCGAAGCCGGCCGACAACGAATCGCCCAGCACCAGGATGGCGGGCGGTTCCGCGGCCCGCGCGGAAGGGGCCGCGGCGGCAAACAGGCACAACACGAGGGCAAGGAACAGGCGCATGGAAAGAAAGACCGTTCTCGAAGCCAGAAGTTTGCGCAAGCAGGTTACCAGCCCGGAAGGAATGCTGACCATCCTCGATGACGTCAGCCTCGCGGTCGGCGCCGGCGAGTCGATCGCGGTCGTCGGCGCCTCGGGGGCCGGAAAATCCACGCTGCTGGCGCTGCTGGCAGGCCTCGACGAGCCGACCGCGGGTGCGGTCTGGCTCGAGGGCACGGAACTGTCGGCCCTCGATGAAGACGGCCGCGCCGAGGCGCGGGCGCGCCACGTCGGTTTCGTGTTCCAGTCCTTCCACCTGATTCCGTCGCTGACCGCGCTCGAGAACGTGATGCTGCCGCTCGAGCTCGCGGGCCGCGCCGATGCGCGCGCGGCCGCGCGCGAGGTCCTGAAGCAGGTCGGCCTCGAGAGCCGCCTCGGCCACTATCCGCGCCAGCTCTCGGGCGGCGAGCAGCAGCGGGTCGCGATCGCGCGCGCCTTCGTCACCAGGCCTTCGGTGCTGTTCGCCGACGAGCCGACGGGAAACCTCGACACCACGACCGGCGCGCGGGTGATCCAGTTGCTGTTCGACCTCAACCGCGCGACCGGCACGACCCTCGTGCTGGTGACCCACGACCGCGCGATCGCCGAGCGCTGCAACCGCGTGATCGAGATGGACGCGGGGAGGCTCGTGCACTGATGCGGGCGCTGCGCTTCGCACTGCTCGCGCTCTCGCGCGACTGGCGCTCCGGCGAGCTGGCCGTGCTGCTGGCGGCGCTGCTGGTCGCGGTGACGGCGCTGACCGGGGTCGGTTTCTTCACCGATCGCATCGCGCAGGCGGTCCAGCTGCGCGCGGCGGAAGTGCTGGCGGCGGACCTGCGGCTGAATTCCACGAAGGCACCCGACGCGGCTTACGAGGCGTTCGCGGCGGAGAACGACATCCGGACCGCGCGCACGGTCTCGTTCCCGAGCGTGGTGTTCTTTGGCGAGGAATCCTCGCTTTCGGCGGTGCGCGCTACGAGCCCGGGCTATCCGCTGCGCGGTCGTATCAAGATCTCCGACGCGCCCTTTGCGCCCGCGCGCGAGACCGATGCGCTGCCCGGCCGCGGTGAGGCCTGGCTCGATTCGCGGCTTCTGGCGCGCCTCGGCGCAGTGATAGGCGACCGCGTCAACGTCGGCGCGTCGAGCTTCATCGTGACGCAGGTGCTCGACTACCGGCCGGACCAGGGCTCGGCCTTCGTGGACCTCGCGCCGTCGCTCCTGATCCCGCTTGCGGATCTGGAAGCAACAGAACTGCTCGGCCCCGGCAGCCGCGCGACCTACTCCGTGCTGTTCGCAGGCACGCCCGCGGCGGTGCGCGCGTTCAAGCCCCTGCTCGCCGAGCGCAAGCAGGAAGGCGAGCGGCTCATCGACGTCTCGGAGGAAAGCCCTCAGATCCAGTCCTCCTCCAATCGCGCCGGGCGGTTCCTGAACCTCTCGGCGATGATCACGGTGCTGCTGGCGGCAGTCGCGGTCGCGATGGCCGCGCGCCGCTACACGCAGCGTCATCTCGACAACGTCGCCGTGATGAAATGCCTGGGCGCCTCGCAGCGGCTCGTGCTGCAGGTCACGAGCATCGAGCTCGCACTGATCGCGCTGATCGCGGCGATCGTCGGGAGCGCACTCGGCTACCTGGCGCAGGAGGCGCTCGCATGGCTGGTCGGCGACCTGGTACGCGCGGACCTGCCGCCGCCGACTCTCGCGCCGGCGATCCTGGGCGCAGCGACCTCGCTTGCGATCCTGGTCGGTTTCGCACTGCCGCCGATGCTGCAACTCAAGCGCGTGCCGCCGGCGCGCGTGCTGCGCCGGAACCTCGAGCCGCCGCCGCTGCGCTATTCGGTGTCCTATGGACTCGCGGTCGCGGCACTGCTGGGCGTGCTGTTCTGGCTGGTGCGGGATGCCAAGCTCGTTGCTTATGTCGCCGCAGGCATCGCGGTGACGCTCGCCGTGCTCTACGGCGCGGGATTCCTGCTGGTGAAGCTCGCCGGGCGGTTGCGCGGCGCGGTCGGGGTCGCCTGGCGCTATGGGCTTGCCAACCTCGCGCGGCGGGGTCGCGAGAGCGTGGTGCAGGTGGTCGCTTTCGGCCTCGGGTTGATGGTGCTGCTGCTGCTCGCGGTCGTGCGCAACGACCTCCTGGAGGACTGGCGCGCGAGCCTGCCCGAGAACACGCCCAATTTCTTCATGATCAACATTCCGGCGGACCAGCTCGCGGAATTCGGGCAGTTCGTCGAGGACCGCGGGCTGCCGAAGCCGCAGCTCTTCCCGATGATCCGCGCGCGCATGACCGCGATCAACGGCCGTCCGATCGAGGAGTTGCGCCCGGCCTCCGACCGCGGCCGCGGCTTTGCCGAACGCGAGCAGAATCTGTCCTGGGCGAAGGACCTGCAGGTGGACAACGAGATCGTCGCCGGCCGCTGGTGGCGGGAGGACGACTACGGCAAGCCGCTGGTGTCGGTCTCGACCGACTATGAAGAGGAACTCGGACTGAAGCTCGGCGACAAGCTCCGCTTCGACGTCGCCGGCGAAACGCTCGAGGCCGAGATCGCGAGCTTCCGCGAAGTGCAGTGGGACAGCTTCCGCCCGAACTTCTTCCTGGTGTTTGCGCCTGGCACGCTCGATGGCCTGGCCGGCACCTGGCTCACCAGCATGAAGCTCGACAGCGAACAGCGGAAGCTGCTGGTGGACCTGGTGCGGCGCTTCCCGTCAGTGTCGGTGTTCGACATCGACGCGATCCTGGCCCAGGTGCGCGACGTCATCGATCGCGCCTCGCTCGCCGTGCAGTACGTGTTCCTGTTCACGCTCGCGGCCGGCATCACCGTGCTGCTCGCCGCCATCCAGGCGACGCGCGACGAACGCCGCTACGAGAGCGCGATGCTGCGCACCCTCGGCGCCCGCCGCCGCGTGGTGCTCGCCGGCGTCGCCTCCGAGTTCACCGCGCTCGGGATGCTCGCAGGCGTGCTGGCCGCGATTGGCGCGACGGTCGCCGGCTGGCTGCTCGCGACCGAGGTGTTCGAACTCGAGTACACGATCGATCCCTGGGTCTGGGTGATCGGGCTGGTCGCGGGGGCGGTCATCGTCGGCGGGGCGGGGACCTTCGCGGCGCGCAAGGTCATCAACCACCCGCCGATCAGCACGCTGCGCGAGGGCTGAGCGGAAAACCCGCGGAATCCGGCAGATTTGCGAGCCCCGTCAGGGGCTTACGGAGCGCTAGAGTCAGTCATCGGGTGGTGGCAGAATATCCGTAATTCAGTAATACGGATAGTGGCCATGAAGGAAAGCCTCGTCGTTTCGGATCGCGGGCAGATCACGCTGCCGGCAGCCATGCGCAAGTCCCTGGGAATCGGCAGGAGCTCCGTCGTCACCGCCGAGGAGGTCGACGGCCGGATCGTGCTCACACCGGCCATGGTACTCGAAACGGAGCGCTACACGGACGAGCAGGTCCGCGAATGGGACCGCGCCGATGCCTTCGGCAAGGGCGAGCGCGCGAAGCTCACGGACAAGCTGAAGAAGCGGCGTGCATAGGCTCTTTCTCGACGCCAACGTCCTCTTCACCGCTGCGCACAACCCGGACGGAAAAGCGGCCTTTCTGTTCGATGCGCTCGACCTCAAGCGCTGGGAACTGCTCTCAAGCGCATTCGCGATCGCGGAGGCGCAGAGGAACCTCGCGGCCAAGTACCCGCCGTGTTGTGCGCGCCTTGAATCGCTGGTTGCGGGACTCACGGTGGTTGGCCAGCCTGCGCCGGTCGCGACCGGCATCTCGCTGCCGGAGAAGGACCAGCCGATCTACGTGGCGGCACTCGCCTGCCGCGCAACGCACCTGCTGACCGGCGACCGGCAGCACTTCGGCCGGCATATGAATCGGCCGCAGGCCACGGGCGGGATTGTCATCCAGTCGGTGGCGGAGTACCTGGCGGGCTGCTAGCAATCCCCGCATCCGGGCCATCGGGCAACAGCGACAGGAACTCCTGGAACTTGCCGGTCGGCCCGCGCGCGATGTCATTCACCGGCATGACCGTGACCCGGTACGCATGACCAAGAGTCTCGCAGACCACATCGGCCGCCTGCTGCGTTTCGGCCGCGGTCAAGGGGCGATCGAGAACCGCGCGCAGTTCGATCGCATCGAGCGCAGTCTGCACCCACTGCGCCTGGCGCACCGGGGCGACTGCGCGGATTTTCCAGAGCGTGATCGGGTAGTAGCGCTTGCCGTCGGGGCTCATGGCCAGGTTTCTTACGCGCCCCAGCACCCGGCCGATCACCAGCGAGGCGCGCCCGCAGCCGCAAGGTTCGCCGACCGTCGCGTAATCGCCGATCTGGTAGCGGATCAGGGGTGTGGCAAGGTTATGCAGGGAAGTCAGGACCACCTGGCCGGACTCGCCGGGCGCGCAGCGTTCGCCGCGGTCGTTCAGGATCTCGACAAAGATGCCCTCGCCCTGGACGTGCAGGTTCTCGTGCTCGCGGCAACGCTGGGCGATCTTTCCGGTCTCGTTGCATGAATAAATATCAGTGATGCGCACGCCCCAGGCATCCTTGAGCTGGCGCTCGAACTCGACGTCCACCGGTTCGGCAATGAGCCTTAGTTCTTCGAGCGAGGGCGTCCTGCCGCCGGGGCCCAGTGCGTTGAAGAGCGCCGCCGCGACGCTCGGGTAGGTGAGCAGATAGTGCGGATCGAAGCGGCGCAACCAATCGACCAGCACTTCCACCGGCTGCTTGATGTGCACGACCGACATGGGGCCCGTGCGATACAGCCTGGCGACCGGTGGACCCCAGTCCGGGCTGTCGATGCCGCGACGAATGCCTTCCGCTGGCTTGAACGAGCGGATGACACCGAGGCGCTTGCCAAAATCGCGCCGCTGCCAAAGATGTTCGCGCACCGCGAGCGCTTCCCAGACCGTGCGCGTGACCGCGGTCGTGTTCACTTCGACCGGGATGCCGGTGGATCCTGAGGTGCTTATCGAGGCGAGCGGCAGGTGCGCGGATGGCACCGAGGGCGCGTTAAGCGCGGCGCTTTCGCTGCGCAGCGTTTCCTTCGTCAGCAGCGGCAACTGCAGCCACTGCTCATCGAAGCGTTCTGGCGAGCGGCGCAGGATCTTGAGCGCGGCTTTCAGTGAACCCTGCTTGCGGTAGTACGGGACATTGTTGGCGGCCCACTCGAGCAGCAGCATGAGCTGCGACTGCGTGCCGGCAGCAATCTCGGCCGCGGACCAGCGATCCGAGGCTTCGAGGTCCTGCATGACGTCCGCCAACCGGGCGGGCGGCGTCGCGAGGTAGGGCGGCCAGGACAGGAAGGGTGAGAGCGTAGGTAGCGGCCGCGGCATGCCTGAATTCTAGCGGTCGGAGTCCCGCAGAAGTTGCGGGAAGGGGCTTCAGCCGGTCTACCGTCCCATCACCTGCATCCTCGCCTCTGCGTACCGCTCGATCTCCCCGCCGCGCGTGTAACCCTCGACGCGGATCAGGTATTTCCCGTCCGGCAAAATCGACGTATTGAGCGACAGCCGCAGGTCGTTGTTCGAATCGCGCACCATGCGATCCGCGTGCAGCACGAGCGTGCCGTCGTCGCGCACGAGGCTCACGCGGAATCGCTCGAAGCGATCCGTGCGTGCGGCGATCAGGAGATCGATGCGCTGCGGAAACCCGCCGGAATCGACGCTGACGAGCTGCCCGGTGCGCGGATCGACGCGCACGGTGCGGGTCGAGGAGGGGGCCTGGAGGAAGCCCTCGGCTGCTTTCTTCTCCATGATCTCGAACCGGTCTTCGGCGATGCCCCAGCGCCAGACCACCCAGATGAGCGCGATCAGAAGCATCAGCACGAGTCCGGCGATGCCCGCCAGCACCTTGGGCTGCTGCACCTTCTCCAGCCAGGCAGGAACTTGTGTCTGCATTGACCCGTCTCCCGGGGCTTAAGCGTTTATTCTATGCATCCAAGCCCAAGGAGGGCCTGTCATGAGTTCGCATTTCGCGCGTTCCGGCCTGTTGGCGGCCGGCGTCCTGCTGGCCCTGAATGCCGTTGCGGCCGAGCCGCAGGTGTCCCTGACCGTCTACAGCTCGGCCCAGCCCGGGGGCATCCCGGCGGAATGGTACCGCCCGCTGCCCGGCATGGGTACGCCGCAGGCAAATCAGTTGCCGGGTTTCGCTCTGGTGCGGCTCGACCGGGACCTGGACCTCGCACGCGGGCGCGGCACGATCAAGTTCACGGACGTCGCGGCGCTCATCGACCCGACGACCGTGCAGTTCCTGTCGCTGACCGATCCCGCCGGCACCAAGGTGCTGGAGCAGAATTTTCAGTTCGACCTGGTGAGCCAGGAGAAACTCCTGTCGCGCTACGTGGATCGCCAGGTGAGCGTCGAGCAGCAGCAGGGCGATGGCGTGAAAGTCATTGACGGCACGCTGATCTCCTCCAACGACGGGCTGGTGCTGCGCGGTGCGGACGGCCAGATCTCGGCGCTGCGCGAATGGAGCAACATGCGTTTCGGCGAGCTGCCGGGCGGGCTGATCACGCGGCCGACGCTCGAGTGGGACATCCTTTCCGCGAAAGGCGGCGCGCAGCGCGCGCGGGTCGCCTACCAGACCGGCGGCATCACCTGGTGGGCCGACTACAACCTGATCTTCAGCGAGGGCGCGGATGCGAATTCCGGCTTCGTGGACGTGGGCGCGTGGGTCAGCCTGCTGAACCAGTCGGGCGCGCGGTATGAGGACGCCAGGCTCAAGCTGATCGCGGGCGACGTCAATCGTGTGCAGCCCGGCATGGGCGAGATCATCGTGACGGCACAGCGCGCCAAGCTGATGGAAATGGCCGCGGATACGGGCTTCGAGGAGAAAGCCTTCTTCGAATACCACCTCTACACGCTCGGCCGGCCGGCAACAATCCCGAACAACTCGACCAAGCAGATCGAGCTGTTCGACAAGGCGGCGCGCGTGCCGGCGAAGAAGCAGCTCGTCTACTACGGCGCCGATCTTGGCGGCTATTACGGCGGGCTCATGACCGACCGCGAGATCGGTCCGGCGTCGAACACCAAAGTGGACGTGTGGCTCAAGTTCCGCAACGACAAGGCCTCGGGCATGGGCATGCCGCTGCCGGCCGGGCGCATCCGCGTTTCGCAGCAGGACAAGGCGGACGGCAGCCTGGAGTTCATCGGCGAAGACAAGATCGACCACACGCCGAAGGACGAGGACGTGCGCGTGAAGCTCGGCACGGCGTTCGACGTGGTCGGCGAGCGGCGCCAGACCGACTTTGCGCTGAACACGAAGGGCCGCGTGATGGAAGAGGCATTCGAGATCAAGGTCCGCAATCACAAGGACCAGGCGGTCGAGGTGATCGTGCGCGAGAACCTCTATCGCTGGAGCCAGTGGACGCTGCTGTCGCAGTCCGTGCCCTCGGAGAAGAAGGACGCGCGGACCGTGGAGTTCCCGGTAAGGATCGCCGCGGGCGGCGAGGCGGTCGTGACCTACCGGGTGCGCTACAACTGGTAGGGCTCGATGGCGAGCGTCGCGCCGACCGCGAGGCGCTTGCCAATGCCCTCGTGCAGCGTGCAGTTCTGGCCGAAGGTGACGCCCTTCAGCTCGTAATTGTGGCGGTACTTGCCGAGCGCGCGCAGCGGCTCCTGGTGCGGATCACGTGCGCCGCTTTGCTGATCGGTGGTCGTCACCGAGCAGCGGGTGCAGAGCTTCACCCCGCGCAGCACCACCGGCCCGAGCCGGAACAGCACCATCTGGTCTTCCGCGTGCGCGGCGACGCCCTCGATCACGACGTTCGGCCGGAAGCGCGCCATCGGGATCGGCTCCGGCAGGCGCTGGTTGAGCTCCGCCAGCGATTCGTTCGAGATCATCAGCACGGGATAGCCGTCGGTGAAGGTGACCGGCTGCGGCTTCGGGCCCACGTATTTCGGATTGGCGAGGCGTGGCGCGCGCTCGTCGATGCGCACGAGCCGGAATGGGTCGCCCAGCACTTGCGTGAGCCATGCGGCGGCCTCGTCGCCCGCATCGATGCCGGTGCAGGCGTCGTCCCAGATCCGCACCGGCCGTGCCGCACCGCCATGGTCCGTGGCGACGACGAGCGGCGGATGCCCTTCGGCTGAGAGCGTCAGCCGGCCGTTGCCGACGGCGACCGTGATGGTCGCAAGCTTCGGAACCTCGCGTTGGGTGATGAACCGGCCATTGGGACGCACGATCATCCAGCGCCGGTCCCACTCGAGGCCGGTCGGCGTGATGAGCGTCTCTTCGACATCGATGCCGCGGCAGGATTTCACCGGATAGATGTGCAGGCTCGTGATGCGTGCCATGGGCGTGCTCCTCAGCGCTCCGCCTTCAGGGTGAAATCGTAGCTGCCGTAATGCAGGTAGTTGGCCCAGTCGGCGGAGGGCAATTCCCGCACCGCGCTGCGCGACGCGTTGAGCGCGGCGCCGATCGACTGGCCCCTGGCGAGGCCGCGGTACAGCGTCGTCGCGAAGGCGCTCGCCGCCGCGTCGCCGACTGGCCACCAGGTGCCGATGAAGTTCGCGACGCCGCCGCGCAGGAAAGCCTCCGCAAAGCCGACGCTGCGGTCGAGCTGGCGCAGCGGCTTGACCGCCTGGCGCAGCCGGCCGGATTCGCAGGCATTGAAGAACACCAGCGCCGGCACCGAGTCCATCGCCGCGAGATCCGCGCCCGAGAGCACGCGACCGCCGGCGCAGAGGATGCCGCTCGAGGCCGGCGCCGCGGCGTCGAAAAAGGCATGCCCGGCAAAGTGGATCGCGTCGTAGTCGCCGGAACGGAACTCGGCGAGCAGCCGCGCCCGGGTCGCATCGCCACCGCGGATCGAGGTGATTCCGGCGCCCGGCAATTGCGCGATCAGCTTTGCAACACGCTCGCCTTCTTCCACCGCGCCCGGCAGGTCGCCGGTCGGGTTGATCACGAGCAGCACGTTGAACTCGCGCTCGCGTCGGCGCTGCTCGCGCCACTTGGCGACGGACATGCCTTCCGCTGCATAGCGGCGGCTCAGGCCTTTTGCCGCGGCCGGCGCCCAGCCCTCGATGCAGAGCGTCTCCCAGGGCCAGTGCGCGCTCGCGCTGTCGTGCACGACGACCAGCGGCGAGCCTTTGATGGACGGCAATGCGTCCGCGATTTCCTCGGGCAGCAGTTGCTGCGTAAGCACTTCGCCGAAAGTCTCGAGCTCGGCGAGGGAGAGGCCGGGCACCAGGCGCGCGTGCTCGCGCTCGAGCGCGCGCAGGTCCAGGCGGCGCGTGGCGACCAGCGCCGTCGCCTTGGGCGTGGGACCGAGCAGGGCGGCGCGCAACTGCCCGGCGGACTGCTGCACGAACAGCAACGCGAGCGGCGTCGCGGTCGGCTTGACCGCCCGCTCGGCCTTGCGCACGACACGGCGCTCCGGCAGCAGGCGCATCAGCGGCGCGGCCGGGTGCACGCGCAGCAGGTCTTCGGCGACCCGGCGCGCGGCGGTGAGGCGCTGCGCATTGCGGGAAATGACCGTGATGCGGCGCAGCCGCAGTTCCGGGGCGAGGTCGCCGAGCGCCGTCAGCACGCCCTCGATCTGGGCGCGCGCGGCGTCGGTGGCTGCGGCGCCAGAGGCCGTGCCCCACAGCACCATCGAGAAATCATCGACCCCAGCGAGCGCGAGCGTGCGCGTGACGTTGGCCGCGGCGAGGCGCTGCACGTCGGGGCCGTAGCGGGCAAAGTCGCCGAGGCCCGCAAACACCACGAGGCGCGCGGCGAGTCCACGACGCCCGACCGGCAGCACGAACACCTCGCCGGCCGCGGCGCTGATCGCGCGCCGGCGCGCCAGGTCGCTGATCGCGCCATGCAAAATGCGGTCGATCGCCTGCGCCGCGCCGGTCGGCTCCACGTTGGCAAAGGCGCCGAGCACCAGCGCGGAGGCGCTGCTCTGCGTGACGCTGCCTTCGACGAAGCAAAGCTCGACGGGCTTGGTCGGCGCGCCGCGTTCCGCGATCGGCCTTGCGCTGCTTGCCTGTGCCACGCCGACGAATTCGTGCAGGAATTCGCGCTGTTCGCGCTCGGAGAGGTCGTTCCAGTCGATCTTCTCAGCCGGCGGTGCGCGCAGGTCTTCCTGCCACAGCGTCGGCACGCCGCGGCGGCGTGGCAGCACGTGCGGCAGGGCATTGGTCGTCTCGCCGCGCGCGAGGTCGATCACCGCGCGGCCGACGTCCGCGTTGCCCGGCAGCGAGCCGTGGCTTTCCTCGACGTACCAGGCCGGCAGGCCCGGCCAGTGGGCGAGTGCGAGCGGCACCGTGCCGTCGCCGGCCGGGCCGCGGCCGAATTCGAACTTGCGGTTGCGGCGGCGCAGGCCGACCACCGTGTCCTGACCGTAACCCGCGATCAGTGCGAAGCGCTCATCCGGTGCCGGCAGGGCCTCCGCCTGGTCGTGCGCAGTGATCAGCAGACTGGCGGACGGTTTCGGTCCGTCCGGCCAGTGCGCGGCGTCGAATGGATTGAAATCCTTGCAGGCGCTCGCGGGCGGCAGCAGGCCGCAGAGGCCCGGCAGCGTGGTGAGGAGCCTGTGCGCAAGCTCTTCGGCGTCGTGCTGGAGATCGAGCAGCGCAAGTCGGCGGATGAGCGGGTAGGTGCCACGCAGCGCCTGCACCGCGACGAACGCGCCGCGGTTCGGCGTGCCGAGCTGGATCACGCGCGCGATGCGCTCCGCGCCCTTGTGTGCGAGCGCGGCGCGGGCGACCAGGCCGCCCATGCTGTGGCCGACCAGGATGACGTCCTTGCGCCGCTCGCGCAGCAGGCGCTCGGCCAGCTCGCGGCCGCTCGCGGCGAGATCGCGGCGCCAGTCGAACGGGTGGTATGCGGCGTCGAAGCCGGCGATGCGCAGCACAAGGCGCAGGCGTTCATAGGCGAATCGCAGCGCGTCGAGCGGCCCGTAGCGGTTGCCGCCCGGCAGGGCGAGCTTGACCAGCTGGCCCTGGGCGATCTCCAGCGGATCGAACCAGGTGACGTCGTCGCTGCCGTCCTTGCGGCGCCGGCCGATGGTCGAGCCCATGATGCCCGGCAGGATCAGCACGCGCGGCCCACCGCGCATGCCGGTCGCCCGCCGCGCCAGCCGCGCGAGCTCCTGATCCGCCTCCAGGAATGCCGCCATCGAGCGATTCTACCGGTGCAGACAAAAAAGGGGTCGCATCCCTTTTCCTGTTTTCCTTCGGTCCCTCGGGAAAAGGGATGCGACCCCTTTTGTGTCGCCACCATTAGAATGCCGCGGTGGATACCTTTGCACGGGACCGGCTGCCGCCAAAGGAACTGTGGCCGCGGCTGCATTTCGACCTGCCGGAGCTGCGTTATCCAGAGCGGCTGAACTGCGCGACGGTGCTGCTCGATGACGCCATTCCCGAGGGTCACGGCGACCGGCCGGCGCTCCTGACCGACGCCGGCCCCATCACCTACGCCGAACTGCTCGAGCGCGCGAACCGCATCGCCAATGTGCTGAAGGACGCGGGCGTCGTGGCCGGCAACCGCGTTCTGCTGCGCGGTTACAACGGTCCCGAGCTGTTCGCCGCCTGGCTCGCCGTGATGAAGGCCGGCGCAATCGCCGTCACGACCATGCCGATGCTGCGGGCCCAGGAGCTCTCGGCGATCATCGCCAAGTCGGAACCGGCCTTTGCGCTCTGTGACCACCGCCTGCTGATGGAATTGCGCGCGGCGGTCACCGCGAAAGGCATGATCAAGACCGTGATCGCCTGGGGCGGCGGCGATCTCGAAGGCCGGATGGAGAAGGCATCCGACGAGTTCACCAACGCCAACACCGCCGCGGACGACGTCTGCCTGCTGGCGTTCACTTCCGGCACGACCGGCCAGCCCAAGGCCTGCATGCATTTCCATCGCGACGTGCTGGCGATGGCGGACGTCGTCGGACGTCATCTGCTGCAGACGAAGCCGGGCGACATCTATGCTGGCAGCCCGCCGCTCGGGTTCACCTTCGGCCTCGGGGCGCTGCTCGTGTTCCCGTTGCGCTTCCGGGCAGCCAGCGTGCCGATCGAGGCGCCGACGCCGGCGAACATCCTTTCCGCGATCGAGAAACATCGAGTCACCTGCCTGTTCACCGCGCCGTTCGCGTACCGGGCGCTTGCCGGCGAGCTCGCCGGCCGCGACCTCTTCTCGCTCAAGCGCTGCGTCTCCGCCGGCGAGTTCCTGCCGCAGTCGGTATCAGACACCTGGTTCGAGAAGACCGGCATCCGTCTCATCGACGGCATCGGCGCGACCGAGATGATCCACATCTTCATCTCTGCGAGCGGCGACGCAATCCGCCCCGGCGCCACCGGCAAGCCGCTGCCGGGTTACCAGGCCTGCGTGCTCGACGACGACGGCAAGCCCTTGCCGCCTGACAGCACGGGGCGCCTCGCGGTCACCGGCCCGACCGGGTGCCGCTACCTCGACGACCCGCGCCAGCGTGACTACGTGCAGGGCGGCTGGAACGTCACCGGCGATCTTTACCGCGTGGATGCGGACGGTTACTTCTGGTACGTGGCGCGGGCCGACGACATGATCGTCTCGGCCGGCTACAACATCGCCGGCCCCGAGGTCGAGTGGGCGCTGCTCGCGCATCCCGCCGTGCGCGAATGCGCCGTCATCGGCGCGCCCGACGCCGAGCGCGGCACCGTCGTCAAGGCCTGCATCGTGCTGGCCCCCGGCAGGGTGGGGGACGCCGCCCTGACCCGCGAGCTGCAGGACTTCGTCAAAGGTCGCATCGCGCCCTACAAGTACCCGCGGCTCATCGAGTACCTCGAGGCGCTGCCCAAGACCGCCACCGGCAAGCTGCAGCGCAAGGCCCTGCGCGGTGCCGGGTCGTAACTTCGTAATCTGAGGCAGATGGTGCCGGGTCGTACTTTCGTAGTTTGCCGCCGTAGATTACGAAAGTACGACCCGGCACCGTGATTCCCAGACTACGAAACTGCGACCCGGCACCCGGTCTTGCGGTCAAGTCCTTGACATTTAAACTATTCAGGGCTGTAATTCCGGCCGCCACCGGAGAGCCCGCTTGAAACGCATCGTCTGCCTGGGCGGCGGCCCCGCCGGCCTCTATTCCGCGATCCTGTTCCGCAAGGCCCTGCCGCGCGCGCAGGTCGAGGTGTACGAGCGCAATCGGCCGGACGACACCTTCGGCTGGGGCGTGGTGTTCTCGGACCGGACGATGGAGGGTTTCCACGCGGCGGATGCGCCCTCGCACGCGGCGATCACGGGCGACTTCCACCACTGGGACGACATCGACGTCCACTACCGTGGCAGCACCATCACCACCGGCGGCCACGGCTTCTGCGGCATCGAGCGCAAGCGCCTCCTGCAGATCCTGCAGGAGCGCGGCGCCGAACTGGGCGTGCAGCACCATTTCCAGCGCGAGATCGAAAACGACGCGCAGTTCGCCGATGCCGACCTGATTGTCGCCGCCGACGGCGTCAACAGCCGCACGCGCAAGCGTCATGAAGCGGTGTTCCAGCCCGACCTCGACACGCGCGAATGCCGCTACATCTGGCTCGGCACCACGAAGCCGTATCCTGCCTTCACCTTTGCGTTCGAGGAGACCCCGCACGGCTGGTTCCAGATCCACGCCTACCAGTTCAGCAAGACGTTCTCGACCGTGATCGTCGAGACCCGCGAGGAAACCTGGCAGGCGCACGGCCTCGACCAGGCGGATCACGGGCAGTCAATCGCCTTCTGCGAGAGACTGTTCGCGAAGTACCTCGACGGCCACCGGCTCATGAGCAACGCGCTGCACCTGCGCGGCTCCGCCTGGCTCAACTTCCAGCGCGTGCTGTGCCGGCGCTGGCATCACGGCAACCGCGTGCTGATCGGCGACGCCGCGCACACGGCGCATTTTTCGATCGGCTCGGGCACGAAGCTCGCGATGGAGGATGCAATCGCCCTCGTCGCCCGCACCGCCGAGGCAACGGACATCCCCAGGGCGCTCGCGGCCTACCAGGACGAGCGCGAGACCGAGGCGCTCAAGCTGCAGAGCGCGGCGCGCAACCGCATGCGCTGGTTCGAGGACGTCGCGCGCTACACGCGCCTCGAGCCCTGGCAGTTCGCCTACAGCCTGCTGACCGGCAGCCAGCGCATCGGCCACGCCAACCTGAAACTGCGCGACCCGCAATTCGTCGCGGACGTCGAGGCCAGGCTCGCACAGCGTGCCGGGGGCGTTTCACCACGCCCGCCGATGTTCCTGCCGTACCAGATCCGCGGCATGAAGCTCGAGAACCGCATTGTCGTCTCGCCGATGGCGCAGTACTCGGCGCAGGACGGCATGCCGGGGGACTGGCACCTCGTGCACCTCGGCGCACGCGCGACCGGCGGGGCAGGACTCGTGTTCACCGAGATGACCTGCCCCTCACCGCAGGCGCGCATCTCGCCGGGCTGCACCGGACTCTGGAACGAGGCGCAGCGCGACGCCTGGCGCCGGATCGCCGAGTTCGCCCACCGTTACAGCCGCGCGAAACTCTGCATGCAGCTCGGCCACTCCGGGCGCAAGGGCTCGACCCAGCTCGGCTGGGAGGAGGACGATCATCCGCTGCCGTCGGGCAACTGGGAGACGATCGCGCCATCGCCGCTGCCGTATCTCGAGGGCATCAGCACGCCGCCCCGCGAAATGAACCGTGCCGACATGGACCGCGTGCTCGCGGAGTTCGTGCGAAGCACGCGCTTCGCCGCCGAGGCCGGCTTCGACATGCTCGAACTGCACATGGCGCACGGCTACCTGCTGGCGAGCTTCCTCTCGCCGCTGACCAACCTGCGCCAGGACGAGTACGGCGGCAGCGTCGCCAACCGGCTGGGATTCCCGCTCGAAGTGCTCGCCGCCGTGCGCAAGGCCTGGCCTGACGACAAGCCGCTGTCCGTGCGGCTCTCTTCCAGCGACTGGGCGCCGGGCGGGCTCACGGAACCGGAGTTGATCGAGATCGCGCGCGCGATGAAGGCCGCTGGCGCCGACCTGCTCGATCTCTCGAGCGGCCAGACCGTGCCCTGGCAGAAGCCGGTGTACGGACGCATGTGGCAGACGCCGTTCTCCGACCTGGTTCGCAACCGCGTGGACATCCCGACGATCGCGGTCGGCAACATCTACGAAGCGGATCACGCGAACTCGATCATCGCCTCGGGCCGCGCCGATCTCTGCGCACTGGCGCGCCCGCACCTGGCCGATCCGGCGTGGACGCTGCGCGCCGCGGCCGAGCAGCACTGGCACGAGCAGTGGTGGCCGCCGCAGTACGATTCGGCGAAGCGCCAGCTCGAACGCAATCTCGAGCGCGCCGCCCAGATGGCGGGGCCGGTATGAGGAGCGCGACATGACACAGGCACTGGCCGGAAAACACGCCCTGGTCACGGGCGGCGGGCGCGGCATCGGCGCCGCGATCGCGAGAGCGCTCGCGGCGGAGGGCGCGCGCGTGACGCTCCTCGGCCGCACCAAAGCGCAGCTCACGGAAACCGCGGCATCGATCCCCGGCGGCGCGGCGACCGTCACCGCCGACGTGACCGACCCGGAGCAGGTGGGGCGCGCGCTGCTGGAGGCGCGCACCGGCTTCGGCGAGATCCAGATCCTCGTCAACAACGCCGGCCGCCCCGCGAGCCGCGCGATCGCGAAGAGCGATGAACACTTCTGGCGCGACGTGCTCGCGGTCAACCTCGACGGCGTGTATCACATGACCCGCGCCGTGATACCCGGGATGCTGGCCGGCGAATGGGGCCGCATCGTCAACGTGTCGAGCACGGCGGGCCTGCGCGGCTATGCCTACTGCACCGCGTACTGCGCAGCGAAGCACGGCGTGATCGGACTCACGCGCGCGCTCGCACTCGAAGTCGCAAGGACCGGCATCACGGTGAATGCCGTTTGTCCGGGGTACACGGATACGGGCGTGGTGAGCGACGCGATCCGCAACATCAGCGAGAAGACCGCGCGCACCGAGGCCGAGGCGCGCGAGACGCTCGTGTCCTTCAACCCGCAGCAGCGCCTGGTGCAGCCGGAAGAAGTCGCGGCCGCCGTGCGGTTCCTGTGCCTGCCCGGCAGCGAGAGCATGAACGGCCAGAGTCTTGCGATCGCGGGCGGCGAGGTCACCTGATGGCGGCGCGCGCCATGGACGCCGAGACCCGCGCGGTCCGCGACGACCACGGCGCGATCCGCCTGTGGCTGCGCATGCTCGCGACCAACCGGCTGGTGGAAACGCGGACGCGCCGCCTGCTGCAGGAACGCTTCGGCACGACCCTGCCGCGCTTCGACCTGATGGCCCAGCTCGAGCGCGCGCCACGCGGGCTGAAGATGGGCGAGCTGTCGAAGCGCATGATGGTGACCGGCGGCAGCGTGACGGGCATTACCGATCTGCTGGAAGATGAGGGCCTGGTCGAGCGCGTCGCGGACCCTGCCGACCGCCGCGCCTGGGTCGTGCGCCTGACGCCGGCGGGCCGGCGCGTGTTCACGGCGATGGCCCATGAGCACGAGCGCTGGATCGTCGAGGCGTTCGCGGAGCTGACGGGGCGCGAGATGTCGCAGATGGCGGCGCTGCTCGCGCGGCTGAAGACGCACGTGCGGTCACTGGAAGGAAGCGAAACATGAGCAACGCGTTCGGCGACCTGGCGAGCTACCAGGCGCGGCATTTCCTCTGGAAAACCGGGAACCGGATCGGCCGCATCACGCTCAACCGGCCCGAGCGGCGCAATCCATTGACCTTCGAGTCGTACGCCGAGCTGCGCGACCTGTTCCGCGCGCTGACCACCGACACCATCGTGCGCGCGGTGGTCATCGACGGCGCGGGCGGCAATTTCTGCTCGGGCGGCGACGTTCACGAGATCATCGGCCCGCTGACGAAGATGGACAAGCCGGCGCTGCTCGACTTCACGCGCATGACCGGCGACCTGGTGCGCGCGATGCGCGCCTGCCCGCAGCCCGTGATCTCCGCCATTGACGGCACCTGTGCCGGCGCGGGCGCGATGATCGCGCTCGCCTCCGACTTCCGCTATGCGACGCCGGCGGCGCGCACCGCCTTCCTGTTCGTGCGCGTCGGACTGGCGGGCTGCGACATGGGCGCCTGCACGCTGCTGCCGCGCGTGATCGGCCAGGGCCGCGCTGCCGAGCTGCTCTATACCGGCCGGGCGTTCAGCGCCGAGGAGGGCGAACGCTGGGGGTTCTTCAACGCGGTGGTGCCGGCGGACGGCCTGCTGCCGCGTGCGCTGGAACTCGCCGGCGAGATCGCGGACGGGCCGGGCTTCGCGCACGCGATGACCAAGCGCATGCTGCACCGCGAGTGGAACATGGGCCTCGACGAGGCGATCGAGGCCGAAGCCAAGGCGCAGGCCGTGTGCATGCAGACCAAGGACTTCCGCCGCGCCTATGAGGCTTTCGCGGAGAAACGCAAACCCGTGTTCGAGGGGGACTGATGAGCATCAAGGCGGACCGGCTGCAATGGCCGTTCTTTGACGAGCCGCACCGGCAACTGGCGGCGCAGGCGCGTGAGTGGGCGGCGATCCAGCTGGGATCCGCCGAGCACCCGACCGAGCGCGCCACCGTGGACACGCGCTGCCGGCAACTGGTCAGCGCGCTCGGCAAGGCCGGCCTGCTGCAGCACTGCCTGCGCGCGGCCGACGGCGGTCCGGCGGCGGATTTCGACGCGCGCTCGATCTGCCTGCTGCGCTCGACACTGGCGTATCACGACGGCCTTGCGGATTTCGCCTTCGCCATGCAGGGACTCGGCAGCGCGCCGCTGTCGCTCGCGGGCGATGCGCAGATGCGCTCGCTCTGGCTGCCGCGGGTGGCCGAGGGCAAGGCCATCGCCGCGTTCGCGCTCTCCGAGCCGGAGGCCGGCTCCGACGTCGCAGCCATGCAGACCAGCGCGCGCCACGATGGCGGCCAGTACGTGCTGAACGGATCGAAGACCTGGACTTCGAACGGCGGCATCGCGGATTTCTACTGCGTGTTCGCGCGCACTTCGCCAGGCGTGCGCCGCGCCGATGGCAGCGTCTCGGCGGAGGGCATCAGCGCCTTCGTCGTCAAGCCGGGAGACGCGGGCTTCACGATCGCCGAGCGCATCGACGCGATGGCGCCGCATCCGCTCGCGCGCCTCGCGTTCGAGGACTGCCGCATCCCGGCGGCACGGCTCATCGGCGCGGAGGGCGAGGGGTTCCGCATCGCGATGCGCACGCTCGACATCTTCCGCACCTCGGTTGCGGCCGCGGCCTGTGGATTTGCGCGACGGGCGCTCGACGAGGCGCTGAGTTACGTGCGGACCCGCGGGATGTTCGGCCGGATGTTGGCGGACTTCCAGCTCACCCAGTCGGCGCTGGCGGAGATGGCGACCGCGCTCGATGCGGCGGAGCTCCTGACCTTCCGCGCGGCCTGGCTGCGCGACCGCGGACAGCCATTCACGGCCGCCGCCGCCATGGCCAAGCTGACCGCGACCGAGAACGCGCAGGTCATCATCGATCGCGCGCTGCAGATGTTCGGTGGCCGCGGCCTGGTGCAGGGCGCGGTCGTCGAGCGGCTGTACCGCGAGATCCGGGCGCTGCGCATCTACGAGGGCGCGAGCGAGGTGCAGAAGCTGATCATCGGCCGGGAGCTGCTGAAGTGAGCCACAGGATCCTGCAGCCGGACGGCTGGGCGCGCCCGCGCGGCTATGCCAATGGCGTTGCGGCCGAGGGCCGGCAGGTGTTCGTCTCGGGGCAGATCGGATGGGATGCGGCGCAGCGCATCGTCAGCGACGATTTCGCGGCGCAGGCGCGGCAGGCGCTGGCGAACATCGTCGCGGTGCTCGCGACCGCCGGCGCGGTGCCCGCGCATCTCGTGCGCCTCACCTGGTTCGTCACCAGCCGCGACGAGTACAACGCTGCGCTCACGGAGATCGGCGCGGCTTACCGCGAACTGATCGGCCGCCACTACCCCGCGATGTCGGTCGTCGTCGTGGCAGGACTCCTCGAACCCCGTGCCAAGGTCGAGATCGAGGCCACCGCAGTCATCTGAAGGGGACTGTCCCCTTTTTAAGAGGGGACAGTCCACCTTTTCCTCCGGAAAAGGGGACAGTCCCCATGGGGTGCGTCCTCTTCAACCGGCGCCGTAGATCCGGCGCAGCTCGCGTTTCAGCAGCTTGCCATTGGGATTGCGCGGCAGCTCGCTGACAAATTCGATGCGGGCCAGCCGTTGCTGTCTGCCCAAGCGCTCGTTGGCCCAGCCCCGCATGGCTTCGGCGTCCGCATCCGCGTGATTGGAACGGAGGACGACGAGCCCAAGGGGCGTCTCGCCCCATTTTTCGTGCGGGATGCCGATGACACCGCAATCGAACACCGCAGCGTGTTCCTTCAGCACGGCTTCAATGTCGGCGGGATAGATGTTCTGGCCGCCCGACAGGATCATGTCCTTCTTGCGGTCGACGATGTAAAGGAATCCGTCCTGGTCGACGCGACCGAGATCGCCGGTGCGCAGCCACGGCCGCCCCTCTGGAGCTCGCCAAAGCGTCTCTGCCGTGGCGTCCGGCCGGTTGTGATAGCCGCTCATGACGAATCGCGACCAGCCCACGATCTCGCCGACCTCGCCGGGCGGCAGCTCGCGGCCCTCGTCGTCGATGATCGCCAGGTCCGTGCCCGGGACTGGCTTGCCGACCGAGTCGGCGTGACTTTCGACCTGCTCCGGATCGAGTGTCGTGATGATGCCCTCGGTCAGGCCGTAGAGCTCGATCAGCCCGCAGCCGAATTCCCGCGCCACCCGCTTCTTGAGCGCCGGATGGATCGGCGAGCCGACCGTGCACAGCCAGCGCAGCGACCCAAGGTCGTGACGCGCGAAGTCCGGATGCTCGACGATGAGCTGGAACTGCAGCGGCACCATCGCCGCGTGCGTGCAGCGATGGCGTTCGACGTGCGCGAGGAACGCGCCGGCGTCGAAGTGCTCCATGACGACGACGGAACCGCCGGCCAGGAAGGTGCAGAGCATCGCAACCCAGCTGATGTTGGAGAAGAGTCCCACGGGACAGAGCGCAATTGCCGCGGAATCGTAGCGCAGCGCAATGCCGACGTCGTAGGCCCACTCGATGCGGCGCCGATGCGAATGCACGATGCCCTTGGGCAGCGCGGTCGTGCCGGAGCTGTAGATGATGTTGCAGGGGTCGTCCGGCTGCGGCTCGGCGGCGCAACGCGAATCGTCCGCCGCGTCGCGCCAGGCCTCGTAATCGGTCCAGCGCTCACCGCCGCCCACGCAGATCCAGCCGTTGGCCGCGACGCCAGGGAGGTTCGGCCGCAGCGCATCGAGCCGTTCACGCTGGGCGGGAGTCGCGACCACGACGCAGACGGCCGCGTCCGCGAGCATGCGTTCGATGCCTTCGTCCGACACGGAAAGGTTCAGCGGCACGACGCAGGCGCCGGCTTTCATCGCGCCGAACAGGACCTCGACCATCGGAATGCAATTGTTCATCAGCACGCCGACCGCGGCGCCGCGGCCGATGCCGAGCCCGAGCAGCGCATTGGCGACCCGCTCGGTGTTGCGGTCGAACTCGCCCCAGGACAGGCGCGCGCCGCCGCAGGCTAGCGCCGTGCGGTCGCGCCGCCAGCGGCCATTGAGGCGCAGGATGTCGGGAATGAGCGGTGCGCACGCGGGAATCATCAGGGTATTCAAGCTAATGCGCGGTCCAGCCTCCGTCGAGCGCCAGCGCCTGGGCGGTGACGTTGCGCGCGGCGTCGGAGAGGAAGTAGTCCACCGCGGCGGCAATCTCGGCAATCGTGATGAAGGCCTTTTTCGGCATCGGTTTCAGCATGATCTCGTTGATCACGTGTTCCTCCGCCAGGCCGTGTTCCGCTGCCTGCCGCGCGATCTGCTGGTCCACGAGCGGCGTGCGCACATAGGCCGGGCAGATCGTGTTGACGGTGATGTCCACGTCGCCGTTCTCGAGCGCGACGGTTTTCGACAGACCGATCAGCCCGTGCTTGGCCGCGATGTACGCGCTCTTGTAAGGCGAGGCCACCAGCGAGTGGATCGAGCCGATGTTGACGATGCGCCCGTGCCCGCGCGCGCGCATGCCCGGCAGCGCCGCGCGCATCATGTTGGCGGCGCCGACCAGCATCACGTTGACCAGGAGTTGCCAGCGCGCGGGATCGAAATCCTCGAGGCGGCTCACGTGCTGCAGGCCCGCGTTGTTGATTACGACATCCACCGGACCGGTGATCGGGTCGGCAAACAGCGCGGCGACCGCCCCCGCATCCGAGACGTCGAGCGCGGCGCCGTGCGATCGGCCGCCCGCGGCCTCGATGCCGTGCGCGACCAGCGCTGCCGCCGCGCCGTCGAGATCGGTCACGACGATGCGGTGGCCCGACTCGGCGAGATGAACCGCGAGCCCGGCGCCGATCCCGCTGCCGGCCCCGGTAATCAGGATGTTGCGTTTGTGCAAGCGGCCTCCCAGCAGGACAGTATCGCCCGCTGCCACATCCGGCCTCCTACGTTAGTACTATTCACGCGGGACGCGCCAATGGCGACAGTCCGTACCGGCAGACAAGGGTGGCATGACAATGACTTGTGACCGGATTGAACGCGGGATTGGCGTTGGCTGCCTCGTGGCCGCCGCGATTGCCTGCGGTACCGCAGGCCCGGTCCTCGCGCAGGAGCGACTGCCGGCCGAGATCATTGGCGAGCCGATCCGTCGCGTGTTCGACGGCATCACGGACGATCTCCTGAGTGCTGGTCTTGGCGCGGAGGGCCTGCGCGGTCCGGCTCCGGGTTTCGCCGACGAGCAATCACCGACAGCGCTCGAATTGCGCCGCCGCGCCATCTGGGCGAATTACCGCGCCCTGGCCGACCAGACCGAGGCGGGCGGCTTCGGCCGACTCTCGGGCCCGCGGCCCGGAGAACTCATCGCCGGCATCGAATACCTCGCTGCGATCCGTACCCCGGACGGTGCCGGCAGCACGACCGTAATGCTGCAGATTCCGGCCGCATTCGATGCGTCGCGGCCCTGCCTGGTCGTAGCGGCGTCATCGGGGTCGCGCGGCATCTACGGCGCGCTGCCGACCGCCGGTGAATGGGGCCTGCGTCACGGCTGCGCGGTTGCGCATAGCGACAAGGGCACCGGTACTGGCTTCTGGGATCTCGACTCCGGCACCGGCTATCGCATCGACTTGCTGGCGACCCGGGACGCCGGCGATCCGCTGCTGACCTTCCGCCCAGCGGCAAGCGCAAGGCTCGAGGAATGGCGCAGCGCGCATCCGCACCGCGTCGCGGTCAAGCACGTGCATTCGGGACGAAACGTCGAACGCGACTGGGGACTCTTCGTGCTGCAGGCGGCGAAGGCAGGCCTCGCCCTGCTGAATCGCGAGTATCCAGCGGGAGATCGACCCCGCTTCAGGCGCAAGGACGTCACCGTCATTGCCTCGGGTATTTCGAACGGCGGCGGCGCGGTGCTGCGCGCGGTCGAGGCCGACGCGGAAGGGCTGCTCGACGGTGCCGTCGTCTCGGAGCCGAACGCGCAGCCAGGCGTTGTCGACGGCTTGCGCATCGCGATGGGCGGCCGGCCCGCCGTCACCAGCCCCGGCATGTTGCTGTTCGACTTTGCCCTGCTGCACGAACTGCTGGCGCCGGCAGCGATCCTCGCGCCGGAATCGCCGCCGCCCTTTACCGCGATTCCCGGGATACAGCGGCCATTGTGGGAAGCGCGGGCCGCAGCGCTGGCGGCGGCTGGAATGTTGCAGGGCGAGGCGCTGGCGGCGTGGGCCCAGGATGCGCGACGCCGGCTCGAAGATGCCGGCGCCATCCGGGAGGCACTGGACGGCGGCGTGCCGAATGTCGTGTTCGGGCTCTGGCCTGCGATCACCCAGGGTTACACCAGCGCCTTCGCGCGACTCGGGGTCGAGGACTCGCCCTGCGACCTCTCCTATGCTGCGGTCGACGCAAAGTTCGAGGCGCGCGCACTGACACCGGCCGAACTCGCGCGGCTCGCCGCCGATTCTGCGGGCATACCGCCCGTCGCCGGCATCCAGCTCGTGGACGAGTCAGGCCGTTTTGCGTCGCTCGGGAGCCTCGACCATGCGCTGTGCATCCGCGCGTTGCGCCGCGGCGAGGGCGCAGAAGGCCAGCCGCTCACCGCCGAACGCGCGGAGCTTTCCGCGCGGCTTGCCGCTGGCCTCGAAGAGACCCGCATGAACGGCGGGCTGCGCGGCCGGCCCGTGATCGTGGTGCACGGACGCCTCGACGCGCTCGTACCGGTAAACCACACCTCACGCGCGTACCTGGGTCGTCACCGGATGCAGGGCGAGGACACGCTGCGTTACTACGAAGTGCAGCACGGGCATCACTTCGACGCATTCAACGCGTTGCCGGGCTGGGGTGAGCGCTACGTGCCGCTGCAGGCTCAATTGCAGGTGGCAATGGACCTGATGTACGGGCACCTGACCCAGGGCCGACGCCTGCCGCCGTCGCAGGTCGTTCGCTCACACCCACGCGCAATGGCCGAAGGGCAGCCCGAGCCGATCACGGCGGAACACCTGGGCCACATCCGGATGAAGCCGGGCCCCGACGCCATCCGTTTCCGCAGCGGCACGCTCATCGTGCCGGAGTGACGAGTCAGGCGCGCCAGGCGTCGCTCGCGTACTCCATGTACCTGGCGGTCGCCGTGGCGACCTCGATGCCGAAATAGCGGGAGACGATGTGCAGCGCGAGGTCGATGCCGGAGGTCAGTCCGCCGGCGCTCGCGATGCGTCCGTTGTCCACGAAACGCAGCCCGCGCCTGAGTTCGATGTCCGGGAATTCCTGCGCGAAACTTTCAAAAAAATGGTGATGCGTCGTGGCCGGGATGCCTTTCAGCAACCCCGCGCGCGCGAGCTGGAACGCACCCGTGCAGACCGACATGGTCACGTCGGTGCCGGCGCTGGCCGTGCGCAGCCATTCACGCGATGTGTCCGTGGCCCGGTGCGCGGGGACGACGATGACGTGCGGCTGCGGCGCATCGTCGATGCTGTAGTTCGGTTCGACCTGCAGACCGCCGGTCATTTTCAGCAGGCCGTGCGCGGGTGCCACGGTGTAGAGCTCGCAACCCACTTCGTTGGAGACCACATCCTGGAACACCTCCCAGGGTCCGGCCGTGTCGATCACATTGGCGTTATCGCCGATCATGAAGGCGACGCGGACGAGCTTGCGGCGCGGCAACGGCGCGAGCGGGCCTGTCTCTGCCGCGCGCGCACTGCCGGGAGCGAAAAGCGCGACCGAGGCCGCGAGCGTGGTGCCGAGGAAATGTCGCCTATGCATGGGGATTCTCCTGTCTCCATGACCTTGATGCCGCAGCCTGCTCCCGCGTCGCATGGCCGGACGGACAGACAGGCGTCAGTTCCTGCCATACTGGGCCACGGCCACGCCCGGCTGCGTATCGTCCGCGAATGAAAGCATCCAGCCGTCCCCGATCGCGCCCGAAGCCCCATCGCGTCGTGATGCTCGGCTTCCCGCAGGCGCAGGTCCTCGACATCACCGGTCCGCTCGAGGTCTTTTCGCGCACGGCGCGCTGGCTCGCGGAGCATCGCGGCGCGCGCACGCCCGCTTACGTCACCGAGTTCATCGCCGCGCGCGCCGGCCCGGTCGCGATGTCGAACGGCCTGCAGCTCGTCGCCTCGCGCCGCTATTCCGCCGTGGCCGACGCGGACACGCTGCTGGTCGCCGGCGGCATTGGCTGGGAAGAGGCCGCTAAAGACCGCGGGCTGCTGCAATGGCTCGCCGCACAGGCGGGGCGCGTCGAGCGCCTCGGTTCGATCTGCAACGGCGCGATGCTGCTCGCGGCCGCGGGCCTGCTCGAAGGCCGCGCCGCGACCACGCACTGGGCCTACCTCGACCGGCTGGCTTCGCTTGCACCGAAAGCGCGCGTGGACCGCGATGCGCTCTACGTGCGTTCGGGCAACATCTACACCTCGGCCGGCGTGACCGCGGGCATGGATCTGGCGCTCGCGCTGGTGGAACAGGATCACGGCAAGGCCGTTGCGCTGGCCGTCGCGCAGGAACTCGTGCTGTTCCTCAAGCGGCCGGGCGGGCAGTCGCAGTTCAGCCGCCACCTGCAGGCCCAGCGGCGCGACGACCTGTTCGGCGAGCTCGAGCTCTGGATGCTCGAGCACCCGGGCGAGGACCTGTCGGTCGCGAAGCTGGCGCGGCGCATGAACATGAGCGCGCGTCACTTCGCGCGGCAGTTCGCCGCGCGCCTCGGCGCGAGTCCCGCGGCGTACGTGCGGCGGCTGCGGGTCGAGCAGGCGCGGCGGCGCATCGAGGAGGGCGCGGCGCGTCTCAAGCAGGTGGCGCGCGATTGCGGCTTCGGCGACGAGCAGGCGCTGCGGCGGAGCTTTCAGGCGGTCGTTGGCATCACGCCGGCCGAGTATCGACAGCGCTTCTAGGCGATTCCGTTCCTGCGCCCGCGCAGGCCGTCGGGAAACCTCGCTCGCAAACTCCGCCTGAACTTACGAGTTTGCGCAGGGCGAGTTCGCAGTGCTGACGCGACGGGAACCCCGCCCTCGCTCACGCCGCCGGAACTTACGCGTTCGCTCGGGCGGGTTCCCGCCGCGGGCACCGCGAACGTGCTGCTGTAACCGGCCCGGCGGCGCGAGCTGCGGACCCCCGGCCTGCGAAGCAGCGGCGCGCCCAGTCTGGGCCGCCTCAGCGTGCACCGATCGCCGCCAACATGCGCTGCACACTCGCGTTCTGCAGGCCCGTGCGCGCGGTGTAGCCGATGCCGGAGTAGCCCCACCAGTCCCAGCAGCCTTTCGGGTTGAAGGGCCAGAACAGGCTCTTCTTCACCTGCGGATACAGGACGACGATGCGGTTGGCGTCGGCCCAGCGGTTGTAACCGGCATCGCGCGCGAAGGCCTGCCCGACGAAGTCGCCGCCCTGGCGGCAGCCGTGGAAGGCGACGTGGATGCGGCAGGGCTTGCCGGCGGCGCAGTCCTGCGGGACGAACAGGTAGGCCTCGTCCGCCATCGACGCGAGCATGCCGCCCTTCACGTAGCGTTCCTGGTCGAAGGTCACGAGCTCGCCACGGATTGCGCCCGCGGGGGATTTCAAATCGTCATACAGGTGCCGCAGCATCAGGCCGGCGGCGTCGTAGGAGCAGTCGTTGATCCAGGGTTCCTGCGCGACATCGCAGGCGCCGCCCTGGCCGTCGGTCGGGAAGCCGTGGGCCGCCGCCACCTGGGTCTCGTAATGAATGCGTTCCGGCGGCACGAACTCGCGGTAGAAACGCAGCAGCGAATCCATTACCGCGGCGCCGACCACCGCGTCGCGCGTGCCGTGGAACAGCCACACGCGATCCGGTGCGATCCACGAGGGGTCGTCGATCAGCCTGGCTGCCGCGCCGGCGCGCAGCGCCGCGGCGAGCGGCTTGATCTCCGGCCCGATCGGACCGCCCACTGTGCATTCGTCGAGCGCGCGCGTCAGCGAGGCCCGCGCGCAGTACCAGGGGCCCGCGGCGATGACGCCGGCGCCCTGCACGTCCTTCGAATAGGCGACCTGGTACTGGGTCGCCATGTAGCCGCCCGAGGAAACTCCGGAGACCGTCAGGCTCCCGGGCAGGATGTTGAGGCGGGGCAGTGGTTCCGCCGCCTGCGCAGCGGTTGCCGCGCAGGCCGCGAGCAGCAACGAGAGAGCGGCGGTGCGGACGCCATCCATGGCGCCGACCATACCATCAGAACTTGACGCTGAAACTCCCGTAAACCTGGCGCGGAGCGCCATAAAACGCGGTGACCGTGCTGCCGCCCAGCGTCGGGAAATCGTAGCCCGCGATCTTGTATTCCTTGTCGCCCAGGTTCTTGCCGTGCAGGCCGGCCTGGTAGCGCCGGTCGCTCGAAGTCCAGACCAGGCTGGCGTCGTACAACTCGTACGACGGCTGATCGAGCAGCGGGTTCGAGTACTCGAACTGCTGCGTGTCGCCGCGATGGGTGATCGAGCCGATCAGGGCCAGCGAGCCGTCGCTGCCGAACAGCGCGAGTGGCCACTCCTGGCGCAGCGTCAGGTTGCCGGAAGTCTCCGGCGTGTTCTGGAAGGAGCGTGTGCTCGAGATGTCGGTCAGCACACCGCCGACTGCGACCAGCCACTCGTCGTACTCGGCATCGATGTAGCCGAAGGCGAGCGAGGCGGAGAACGCATCGGTGAACTGGAACAGGCCCTCGAGCTCGGCGCCCTGAATCGTCGCTTTGGCGGCATTGGTCGTGGCGCCGGCAAAGCTGTCGTCCACGCCGTCGCCGTCGGTGTCGATCGCGACCGACGCGGGCACCTGCACGTCCTTGTAGTCGGCGTAGAACACGGCGAGCGCGGTGCGCGCGCGGCCGCCGGCGAAGGTCGCCTTCCAGCCGAGTTCGTAGGAATCGACCGTTTCGGGTGCGAATCCCTCGCCGACCTCGGGAGTGGCGTAGTTGCCGCGCGGATCGAAGCTGCCGCCCTTGAAGCCCTGGCTCCAGGACGCGTAGAGGTTGTGGTCGTCGTTCGGCTGGAAGGAGATACTCACGCGCGGCGTGAAGTCCGTGTCCTTGCGGCTGCCGGTGAACTCGGGCACGCCGTCGGGATCCGGCGCCGTGACGGAGATCGCGGTCGTATTACCGAAGTAGGGCGAGCCGAGGCCGAGATAGGACTCGCGGTACACCGTGGCGTCGCGCTCGTCTTCCGTGTACCGGCCGCCGACGGAGATGCTCCACTGGTCGGTCAGGTCATAGCTGACGTCGGCATACGCGGCCCAGGCCTTGGTGTCGAAGTCGCCGAGCGTGAAGGTCGTGAGGCCAAGGTCGCCAAGGATCACATCGAATGCGTCAAAGGCGTTGGCGTCGAGGTAATACAGGCCGAACACGCCGTCGATGCGGTCGTTGGCGTAGTTGAGCTGGAACTCCTGGCTGGTCTGGTCGTTGTTGTAGACGGCGGGCACGTCCATGTGGTCGTCCGGCAGGCTGTCGAAGTCGATCGGCGCGTCGGAGTCGTCCTCGCGGTACGCCGTCACCGACTTGAACTTCCACTGGTCGTTGATCTCGACGTCGATCGTGAGGGCGACGCCGCCCTGCTTGACCTCCTGGTTCAGGGTCGTGATCGAGGACGGAATCGTGGTGATGCCGCCGCGGCTGTCGTAGACGTCGTCGAGGACCGGAGCGCCGGTCACGGTATTGACCGTCAGGCGATGCCCGTCCTTGTTGGTCGAGTCGTCCACGCTGTAATCGCCGGCGAGGCGCACGAACACGCGGTCGTTCGGCTGGAACTCGAAGCTCAGCCGGCCGGCCAGGATGTCCTTGTCGTACTGCTCGGCGCCGGTGAACAGGTTGGTGCCGAAGCCGTCGCGCTGGAACGAGGCGACGGTCGCGCCCATCCGGAAGGTGTCGGTGACCGCGACCGAACCGGTGGCGACGACGTCGATCTGTTCATATTCGCCGACCGTGAGCTTGAGCCCGAGTTCGGTCTCGTCGGACAGGCGCCGCGTGACGTACTTGACCGCGCCGCCGATCGTATTGCGTCCGTACAGCGTGCCCTGTGGACCGCGCAGCACTTCGATGCGCTCGACGTCGTAGATGTCGAACACCGTGCCCTGCGGACGGGCCAGGTAGACGTCGTCGAGATAGATGCCGACGCCGCCCTCGAATCCCGCGACCGGGTCCTGCTGGCCGACGCCGCGGATGAAGGCCGTCAGCGTCGTGTTGGTCGCGCGCGAGACCTCGAGCGTCACGTTCGGCATCGACTGGCCGACCGCGACCACGTCGGGCACACCCATCTCCTCGAGCCTGGCGCCGGACACGGCGGTCACGGAGATCGGCACGTCCTGCAGGCTCTCCTCGCGCTTGCGCGCGGTGACGATGATGTCGCCGAGCGCGGCGACTTCGTCCTGGGCCAGCGCCGGCACCGGCAGTGCCGCGGCGATCGCGGCGGCCAGCAGGATGTTCCGGGTCGAAGAATGCCTCGTGGTCATTGGGTTCCCCATGTGTTGCGTGTGCGCGTCGCAACTGGCGTCAGTCCTGCCAGCTTCGCGGGGAACGGTACTCCCCGGGGACCGTGGCTTCACTTCTACCTTAGTAGCATTCCCGCCCCACCGCTGCCGGCCAATGATGCCCGGCCAGAGGGGACGCACCCCTTGGAAGACGAGGGTGCGTCCCCGTCTTTTGATACGAGGACACGCCATGCTGAGCATGATCGGCCTGCTGCTGGGGCTCGCACTCCTCATCGTGCTCACGATGCGCGGTGTCGAACTCCTGATCGCAGCACCGCTGTGCGCGCTCCTCGTGGCGCTGACCAGCGGGTTCGTGCTGTTCCCTCAACTCGCGGCCGAGGGCGCGCCGTCCTTCACCGGCGCCTATATGTCCGGCTTCACGGGTTTCGTGACGTCCTGGTTTTTCATGTTCCTGCTGGGATCGCTGTTCGGGAAGTTCATGGAAGCGAGCGGCGCGGCCGAAAGCGTCGCGCGCTGGATCGTCGGCCACCTGGGCACCGGCAGCGCGATCCTCGCGGTGGTGCTCGCCTGCGCGGTGCTGACCTACGGCGGCGTGAGCCTGTTCGTGGTTGCGTTCTCGGTCTATCCGATGGCGCTGTCGCTGTTCCGCGCGGCCGACCTGCCGCGCCGCTTCGTGCCGGGCGCGATCGCCTTCGGCTCGGTCACCTTCACGATGACCTCGGCCGGCTCGCCCGAGATCCAGAACTGGATCCCGATCCAGTATCTCGGCACTTCGCCGTGGGCGGGCTGGCAGGTTTCGCTCGCGGTCGCCATCGTGATGGCGGTACTGGGCTCGATGTGGCTGCGGTTCATGGTGCGCCGCGCGCTTGCATCGGGAGAGCGGTTCGTGGCGCGCGACGACGATCCCGAAGTCGGCGATCGCGCGCTGCCGCACCCGCTCACCAGCGTGCTGCCGCTGGTTACCGTGCTGGGGCTTTCCTTCATCTTTCACGATGCACTGAAGGAATCGGCGCTGATCATTGCGCTCGCCGGCGGCGTCGGCGCGAGCCTCCTGATCCACCGGCGCTTCATCGCCGCCGTGCGCGGGCCCATCGCGGACGGCGCGCTGGGCGCGCTGATCGCGATTGCGAATACGGCGGCGGTGGTCGGCTTCGGCGGCGTCGCAAAGCTCGCGCCGGCGTTCCAGCAGGCCGTGGCGTTCATCACCGACGTGCCGGGACCGCCACTGGTCGGTGCCGCAATCGCAGTAACGGTGATTGCAGGGCTCACCGGATCCGCATCGGGCGGGCAGGCGATTGCGCTGCCGATCCTGGCGCCGCATTACCTGGCGCTTGGCGTGGGTCCGGAGGCGCTGCACCGCGTGGTCGCGCTCAGTTCCGGCGCGCTCGACTCGCTGCCCCACAACGGTTACGTCGTCACCACGATTCGCGCCATTTGCCGCGAGACCTACCAGGGCGCCTACCCGGCGGTCGCGGCGCTGACGGTGATCGTGCCGCTGCTCGGCACGGCGCTCGCGGTGCTGTTGTTCAGCCTCTAAACTGACTGCGGGGAGTCAAACAGAGGTAATTGACGCGATGCCCGGTCCCTGGCTGCTGGCGCTGATCGCGCTCGCCTACCTGGGCGTGCTGTTCGCGATCGCCTGGATCGGGGACCGCTGGGCCGCCGCCGGGCGCCAGCCGGTGCCGCGGCCGCTGATCTATTCGCTGTCGCTTGCCGTTTACTGCACCTCGTGGGCGTTCTACGGAACGGTCGGGCAGTCCGCGAGCCTCGGCTGGCCGTTCCCGCCGACTTATGTCGGCACGATCCTGCTGTTCCTGCTGATTCCGGCGCTGTTCGCGAAACTGATCAGCGTCAGCCGGCGCGAGCGCATCACTTCGGTCGCCGATTTCGTCGCCGCGCGCTATGGGCGCGATCGCACCCTCGCGGTGGCGGTCACGCTGATCGCCACCTGCGGCATCATCCCGTACGTTGCGCTGCAGTTGAAGGCGATCGACCTGACGTTCAACACGCTGACTGCAGCCTCGGGTGGCACTGTCGTCGGCGACACCGCGATCTACGTGGCGGCGACACTCGCGCTGTTTGCAATCCTGTTCGGTACGCGGCACGTGGATGCGACCGAGCACCATCCGGGCATGATGCTCGCGGTCGCGTTCGAGTCGGTCGTCAAGCTGATTGCCTTCGTCGCGGTCGGCGCGTTCGTGACCTGGGGACTGTTCGACGGCTTCGGCGACATCGCTCGCCAGGCCGCGGCGCTGCCCTGGCTCGCCGAAGCGCGGGCGCAGTCAACCACCGCGCACTACCTGTCGCTCGCCGTGCTTGGGTTCTTTGCCATCTTCTGCCTGCCGCGGCAGTTCCACGTCGCGGTCGTCGAGAGCAGTGGCCCGCAGGACCTGCGCCTGGCGCGCTGGGTGTTTCCGCTGTATCTGGTCGCCATCAGCGTGTTCATACTGCCGATCGCCAACGCCGGCCTGATCCGCGGCAGCGGCGATGCAGACCTCTTCGTGCTGGGACTGCCGCTCGCCGCGGGTGCCGACGGGCTGGCCCTGTTCGCCTTCATCGGCGGACTGTCGGCCGCAACCGGCATGGTGATCGTCGCCTCGGTCGCCTTGTCGACGATGCTCTGCAACGAGATCGCGATGCCGCTGCTGATGCGCGCGATTCCCGCCTGGCGCGAGCGCCAGGACCTGACCGGCGCGTTGCTCACCGTGCGCCGCGCGGCGATCGTGCTGCTGCTCACGCTCGGCTGGTTGTATCACCGCTGGATCGCGCAGAACGACGCGCTCGCATCGATCGGCGAGATTTCCTTTGCCGCGGTCGCGCTGTTCGGGCCGGCGATCATCGC
Source organism: Steroidobacteraceae bacterium (assembly GCA_050179155.1). Classification (GTDB taxonomy): domain Bacteria; phylum Pseudomonadota; class Gammaproteobacteria; order Steroidobacterales; family Steroidobacteraceae; genus SCUD01. The sequence continues at coordinate 62,362 of JBFXFJ010000009.1, read as the reverse complement.
CGGTCTCTACTGGCGCGGCGCGAGCCGTGCGGGCGCGATTGCGAGCCTGGCGCTCGGGTTCGTCGCCTGGGCCTGGACGCTGCTCGTGCCGACGCTGGTACAGGCGGGCCTGTTGCCGGCGACGCTCGTGGATGCAGGCCCCTCCGCTATTGCCTGGTTGCGGCCAACGGCGCTGTTCGGGCTCGAGTGGCAGCCGCTTGCGCACGGGCTGGTCTGGAGCCTGGGCCTCGCGACGCTCGGGCTGGTCATCTTCTCGCAGTTTGGCCGGCGCGCGCTGCTCGAGCGTGTGCAGGCCGCCTCATTCGTCGATGCCGAGTCGGTGCGGCCGGCGGATGACCACGGTCCTGCGGCGCCGCACCTGACGGCACGGGAATTGCGGCCGCTGGTCGAGCGCTTCATCGGCGGCAGCCGCGCCGCGCGGCACTTCGCCGATCCCGGCTGGCGCGGCGGCGAGAACGCGCGCGCGAGCGCCGAGCAGCTCGAGGCGACGCGCAAGCTGCTGGCATCCGTGGTAGGCGCGTCCTCCGCGCAGCGCCTCGTGGACGCGGCGGTCGCCGGGCGCGAAGTGCCGCTCGAGGATGTGGTCACGATGGTCGGCGGCGCCTCACAGGCGCTCGAGTTCAGCCGCGAACTGCTGCAGTCCACGCTCGAGAACGTCAGCCAGGGCATCAGTGTGGTGGATGCCGGCCTGAAGCTGGTGGCGTGGAACCGCCGCTACGTCGAAATGTACGACTATCCGCCCGGGTTCCTGCGGATCGGCCAGCCGATCGAGGAAGTGCTGCGCTTCAACGCCGCACGCGGCCGGCTACGTGACGGCAACCGTGAGGGCGCCATCGAGCGGCGGCTTGCGCACCTCGCGCGCGGCACGGCGTATGCGCTGCAGCGCACCGGCCCGGACGGCACGGTGCTCGAGATACGCGGCAACCCGATGCCGGGCGGCGGCTTCGTCACGAGCTACACCGACGTGACCGAATACAAGCGCGCCGAGGAGGCGCTGCGCGTCGCCAACGAGTCGCTGGAGCAGCGCGTGCACGAGCGCACGCGGGCGCTGTCAGCGATGAACGACGAACTGCTCGACGCGAAAGCGGAAGCCGAGCGGGCGAATGCCGGCAAGACGCGCTTCCTCGCGGCGGCGGGCCACGACCTGATGCAGCCGCTGAATGCGGCGGGACTGTTCGCGGGGGCGCTCGCGCAGAAGACCCGCGGCGAGGAGCAGCGCGTCCTGCTCGCCGACCTCGAGGGTTGCCTGCATTCGGCTGAGAGCCTGATTTCGGACCTGCTCGATATCTCGCGCCTCGACACCGGCGTGATACGCGCGCAGGTCGAGGACCTGCCGCTCGCGGGAATCCTCGATGCGCTCGACGCCGAGTTCCGCCTCGCCGCGGGCAAGCGCGGTCTGGCACTCACCGTGCGCCGCAGCCGCGCGGTCATCCGCTCCGACCCGAAGCTGCTGCGCCGCGTGCTGCAGAACTTCGTCGGCAATGCGTTGCGCTACACGCCGGAAGGGCGGATCGTCGTGGGCGTCAGGCGCCGCGGCGGGCGCATCCGCATCGAGGTCTGGGACACGGGTGTCGGCATCGAGCCCGGGCAGCAACCGCACGTGTTCGAGGAGTTCTACCGCGGCGGCGGCCGGCGCGAGTCGGATGACATGCGCGGTTTCGGGCTCGGGCTTGCGATCGCCGAGCGCGTCGCACGCGTGCTCGGCCACGAGATCGGCCTGCGCTCGGTGCCGCGCCGTGGTTCGGTGTTCTGGATCGAGGCGCCGCGCGGCAAGGCGGTGCCGGCCACGGTGGCCGTGCCGATGCCAGTGCGGGCGGCCGGCGGGCTCGCGGGCGTGCGGGTGCTCTGCATCGACAACGATGCCGCCGCGCTGCGCGGCCTGGCGACGCTCCTCGGCTCCTGGGGCTGTGAGACGCTCGCAGCGCAGGGCATCGAGGACCTGGTGGCGGCGCGGCGGCTGCAGTCCTGGCGGCCGGCCGTCATCGTCGTGGACTATCACCTCGAGGGCGGCGCCACCGGACTCGACGTCGTGCGGCACCTGCGCGCGGTCGAGCGCGTCCATGCGCCGGTGCTGGTCGTCTCCGCCGATGCGAGCGACGCCGTGCGCCAGGAAGCCGAGGCCCTCGACTGCGTGTTCCTGCGCAAGCCGCTGAAGCCGCTCGCCGTGCGCAGCGCCCTCGCGCGGCTGCTCGAGAGTGGTGCCGGTGCACACTTTCGCGATGGCTTTGCCTGAGCGTCGCGAAAGTGTGCACCGGCACCATCATGTAGAGGCGATCTCCATTTCGCGGAACACGAGCGAGGCCTGCGTGCGGTTGCGCACGCCGAGCTTGGCGAGCGCCGCGGAGACATGCGCCTTGACCGTGGATTCCTCGATCGCGAGCTCGGCCGCGATCTGCTTGTTGAGTCGGCCTCGCGCCACGAGTTCCAGCACCCGGTATTGCTGCGGCGTCAGGCTGTTGAGCCGCGCGGCAAGCGTCCCGCGTCCGTCTTCCGCGCGCCGCGCCGTGGCGACGATGCCCGGCGGAAACCACTGGCCACAGTCCGCGACCGAGCGGATCGCGGCGATCAGCTCGGTCTGCGCCGCCGATTTCACCACGTAACCGGCCGCACCGAACACCTGCGCGCGCCGGATCACTTCCGGGTCCTCGTTGGCCGAGACGATCATGACGGCCGTGCCGGGATACTGGTTCCGCAGCCACGCCAGCGGCGCGAAGCTTTTCGCACCGGGCATCAGCAGGTCGAGCAGCACCAGGTCCGGCTCGGGTGGCACAGCCATTTCCGCGCGCAATGAATCAACGTCATGCGCCTCGGCGATCCCGGCATCGGGCACGGCCTGCGTCAGCGCGAGGCGCAGCGCCGCCCGGAACAGGGGATGGTCATCGGCTACCAGCACGCGCATGGCGATATCTTAAGCCCGCGCTCAAGCGGCCTTCGAAATGATGTCGCAGACCGCGGCGATCGCCGCACCGCGCGAGGTCGAGCGCCGCCACGCGGCGCCGATCACGCGCGACGGCGCCGGCGGCGAGAACGGCCGCACGGTCAGGCCGCGCGCCGAGGCAAACGGGCCTTCGGCCGCGAGCCGTGGCAGCAGCGTGATGCCGAGTCCGGCCGCGACCATCTGCCGCAGCGTTTCGAGCGAGGTGGCGCGGAAACTCTGTTCCTCGGTGCCGGCGCGCTCACACACCTCGAGCGCCTGGTCGCGCAGGCAGTGGCCTTCTTCGAGCAGCAACAGCTTCTCGCCGGCGAGGTCGGCGGGTTTCAGCCGCTTGCGCTCGCCCAGGCGGTGGTGTTCCGGCATCGCGACGACGAAGGCCTCCGCGAACAGCGAGCGCGTGACGAGGCCCTTCGTGTCCGCCGGCAGCGCGAGGATCGCGACGTCGAGCTCGCCCTGCACCACGCGGTCGACGAGCGGCGCGGTCTGGAACTCATACAGCATCAATTGCAGCTTCGGCAGCGCCCTGGTGATGCGCGGCGCCACGCGCGGCAGCAGGTAGGGACCGAGCGTCGGGATCAGGCCGAGCTTGAGCTGGCCGACGAGCGGGTCCTGGCTGGCGCGGGCGAGGGCGCGGATGTCCTCCGCGTCGCGCAGCATGCGCCGCGCGCGCTCGACCACCGCCTCGCCGGCCGGAGTCAGGCCGACGCGCCGCGGGCGGCGCTCGATCAGCGTGACCCCGAGGAATTCCTCCAGCTTCCTGAGCTGGGCCGAGAGGGTCGGCTGGCTGACGTGGCAGCGCAGGGCCGCGCGGCCGAAATGTCGGGTCTCGGCGAGCGCCACGAGGTACTGGAGGTCGCGCAAATTCATAGACATAGACTATCACAGGTATCGTATCAATCGATTGGATATATGAACTGCCGGCCGGCATCCTTGCGGCCAGGCAAAGCGCCCGCGAGGGCGAACAATTACCGAGGAGAAAGACATGCTGGGTATTGGCAAGAAGTTTCCCGCGTTCCACCTGACCGGCGTCGTCAGCAACGACCCCGCGCACGGGTTCAAGGACATCGACGACAAGACCTACGCCGGCAAGTGGCTGGTCGTGTTTTTCTGGCCGAAGGACTTCACCTTCGTGTGCCCGACCGAGATTGCCGGCTTCGGCAGGCTCAACCGCGATTTCGCGGACCGCGACGCGCAGCTGCTCGGCGTCAGCACGGATTCGGACTTCGTGCACCTGGCGTGGCGCAAGTCGCACCCGGACCTGCGCGAGCTGCCGTTCCCGATGCTCTCCGACATCAAGCGCGACCTGTCGACGCAGCTCGGCATCCTCGACCCCGAGGCGGGCGTTGCCCAGCGCGCGACCTACATCGTGGATCCGGAAGGCGTGATCCGCTTCGTCTACGTGACCGACCTGAGCGTCGGCCGCAGCCCTGAGGAAGTGCTGCGCGTGCTCGACGGCCTGCAGACGGACGAGCTGTGCCCCTGCAACTGGCAGAAGGGCGAAGACACGCTGAAGGCGGCCTGATCATGGACGCACTCAGGGACCGGATTCCGGAATACGCCCGTGACCTGCGGCTCAACATCGCATCGGTGTTGACGCCGCAGGGCGCGCCGGGCCTCAACGAGCCGCAATTGTGGATGACGGCACTCGCCACCGCGATCGCCTCGCGCAATGCCGAGCTCGCGCGCCTGATCGAGGCCGAGGCCACGGCACGCCTGCAGCCGGCCCAGATCGAGGCGGCGCGTGCCGCAGCCGCGATCATGGGCATGAACAACGTCTATTACCGCTTCCTGCACCTGGTCGAGGACGAGGAGTATTCCAGGCTGCCCGCGCGGCTGCGGATGAACGTACTCGGCAGCCCCGGCATCGCCAGGGCCGATTTCGAGCTGGTTTCGCTCGCGGTATCGGCGGTCAACGGCTGCGGCAAGTGCGTATTGGCACACGAACGGGTGCTGCGCCAGCATGAGGTCAGTCGTGAGGCCGTGCAGTCGGCAGTCCGGATTGCGTCCGTCATTCACGCGGTTGCCGGCGTGCTCGACTACGAGACCGCCCGCGCCGCCTAGGGACTGTCCCCTTTTTCGCGCAGCGAAAAAGGCGGACTGTCCCTTCTTAGAGGAGAACTCAATGAGCCAGGCAAAAACGACGGATACTCAGAGCGCCGGCAAGTGCCCGGTCATGCACACGGCGGCTGCGCCCAAATCGAATCGCGACTGGTGGCCGAACCAGCTGGACCTCAAGGTCTTGCACCAGAATTCCGGGCTGTCGAATCCGATGGGCGAGGCTTTCGCCTACGCGAAGGAGTTCAAGCGCCTCGACCTCAATGCCGTCATCAAGGACCTTCGTGCCCTGATGACGGACTCGCAGGAATGGTGGCCGGCGGACTTCGGTCACTACGGGCCGCTGTTCGTCCGCATGGCCTGGCACAGTGCGGGAACCTACCGCGTGGGCGACGGACGCGGTGGCGGCGGGACCGGCCAGCAGCGCTTCGCGCCGGTCGGCAGCTGGCCGGACAACGTGAACCTCGACAAAGCGCGCCGGCTGTTGTGGCCGATCAAGCAGAAATACGGCCGGAGGATTTCCTGGGCCGACCTCATGATCCTCGCGGGCAACGTCGCCCTCGAGTCGATGGGCTTCAAGACCTTCGGTTTCGGCGGCGGCCGCGCGGACGTCTGGGAGCCGGACGAGAGCGTCTACTGGGGCTCCGAAGGCAAGTGGCTCTCGGACGAGCGCTACAGCGGCGATCGTGACCTCGAGAATCCCCTCGCCGCCGTGCAGATGGGCCTGATCTACGTGAATCCGGAAGGGCCGAACGGCAATCCGGATCCTCTCGCGGCGGCCAAAGACATCCGCGATACGTTCGGCCGCATGGCGATGAACGACGAAGAGACGGTCGCGCTGATCGCGGGTGGACACACGTTCGGCAAGACCCACGGCGCCGGCGATGCGGCACTGGTGGGCCCGGAGCCGGAAGCAGCCCCGATCGAGCAGCAGGGCCTCGGCTGGAAGTGCCGGTTCGGCACGGGCAAGGGCGGTGACACGATCAGCAGCGGCCTCGAAGTCACCTGGACCACGACGCCGACGAAGTGGAGCAACAATTTCTTCTGGAACCTGTTCGGCTATGAGTGGGAGCTGACCAAGAGCCCGGCTGGTGCACATCAATGGACGCCGAAAGGCGGCGCAGGCGCCGGGACGGTGCCGCATGCCCATGACAAGTCGAAGCGCATCGCACCCGCCATGCTGACCACGGATCTTTCCCTGCGGGTCGATCCTGCCTACGAAAAGATCTCGCGGCGCTTCATGACGAACCCCGACGAGTTCGCGGACGCGTTCGCCCGGGCCTGGTTCAAGCTGACGCACCGCGACATGGGTCCGATCGCGCGCTACCTCGGCCCGCTCGTTCCGAAAGAGCAGCTCGCGTGGCAGGACCCGATTCCGAAGCGCGCTCACAAGCTGGTCGGCGAGAAGGAAATCGCCGCCCTCAAGGCAAAGATCCTCGCCTCCGGCCTGCCGGTCTCGCAGCTTGTCGCAACGGCCTGGGCGTCGGCGTCCACCTTCCGTGGCTCGGACAAGCGCGGTGGCGCAAATGGCGCTCGCATCCGCCTCGCGCCGCAGAAGGACTGGCCGGTGAACCAGCCGGCGCAGCTCGCCAAAGTGCTGAAGACGCTCGAAGGCATCCAGACCGCGTTCAACAAGAAGGCCAGGGGCGGCAAGAAAGTGTCGCTCGCAGACCTGATCGTGCTGGCCGGTTGCGCTGGCATCGAGAAGGCCGCGAAAAAGGCCGGGGTCTCCGTGAAGGTTCCTTTCAAGCCGGGGCGCATGGACGCCACCCAGGAGCAGACCGACGTCGCCTCGTTCGCCCCGCTCGAACCGGCCGCCGACGGCTTTCGCAATTACGTCCGCGGCAAGCCGCGGCTGCCGGCCGAAGTGCTGCTGGTGGACCGCGCGCAGCTGCTGACGCTGACGGCGCCCGAGATGACGGTGCTGGTCGGCGGCCTGCGCGTCCTCGGCGCCAATGCCGGGCAATCCAGGCACGGCGTCTTCACCCAGCGGCCCGAGTCCCTGACCAACGACTTCTTCGTCAACCTGCTCGACATGCGCACGCAATGGCAGCCGGCTGCCGGCACCGATGGCGTGTACGAGGGGCGTGACCGCAAGACGAACAAGGTCAAGTGGACCGGCACCCGCGTCGACCTGGTGTTCGGCTCGAACTCCCAGCTCCGGGCGCTCGCGGAAGTCTATGCGTGCGCGGACTCGAAGCAGAAGTTCGTGGAGGACTTCGTGGCGGCGTGGACCAAGGTGATGAACCTCGACCGCTTCGACCTGGCATGATCACAGCAACAGTATCCATAAAGGAGTTCCAGCAAATGCGCCCGAAATCCCTTTCACTGATAGCCGCCCTGGCCGTGGCGCTCTCCGCGCCGGCCTTTGCGGCGAACGAGGCCATGACCAACCAGGATTGGTGGCCGAAGAGTCTCGATCTTTCGCCGTTGCGCCAGCACGACCCGGCATCGAACCCGATGGGTGCGGGCTTCGATTACGCCGAGGCATTCAAGAGCCTCGACCTGGACGCGGTGAAGAAGGACATCGAAGCGGTGCTGACCACCTCCCAGCCCTGGTGGCCGGCCGACTACGGCAACTACGGTCCGTTCTTCGTGCGCATGGCCTGGCACAGCGCCGGCACTTACCGCATGCAGGATGGCCGCGGTGGCGCCGACGGCGGGCAGCAACGCTTCGAGCCGCTGAACAGCTGGCCCGACAATGTCAGCCTGGACAAGGCGCGCCGCCTGCTGTGGCCGATCAAGCAGAAATACGGCAACAGCATTTCCTGGGGCGACCTGATGGTGCTGACCGGCACCGTCGCCATGCAATCGATGGGCTTCAAGACTTACGGCTTCGCCGGTGGGCGCGCGGATGACTGGGAACCCGACCTGGTTTACTGGGGCCCGGAATCCAGGTTCCTTGCCGACGAGCGCTACAGCGGCGACCGCAAGCTGGCGAATCCGCTCGCCGCCGTGCAGATGGGCCTGATCTACGTGAACCCGGAAGGCCCCAACGGCAACCCGGACCCGCTCGCCGCCGCCCGCGACATCCGCGACACGTTCGGCCGCATGGCGATGAACGACGAGGAAACCGTGGCGCTGATCGCCGGCGGCCACACCTTCGGCAAGGCGCATGGCGCCCACAAGCCGGACGAGTGCCTCGGCGCCGAGCCGGCCGCCGCGCCGATCGAGGAGCAGGGCTTCGGCTGGAAGAACAAGTGCGGCAAGGGCAACGCCGAGGACACGATCACCAGCGGCCTGGAAGGCGCCTGGAGCGCTTCGCCGACGCAGTGGTCCATGGGCTATCTCTCCAACCTGTTCACCTTCGAGTGGGTGCAGACCCGGAGTCCCGCCGGCGCAATCCAGTGGGTGCCCAAGAACGCCGACCAGGTCCAGTTCATCGTCGATGCGCATGTCCCGGGCAAGCGCCATGCGCCCATCATGTTCACGACCGACCTGGCGCTGCGCTTCGATCCGGACTACGCGAAGATCGCGACCCGCTTCCTGGAGAACCCCAGGGAGTTCGATCTCGCCTTCGCCAAGGCCTGGTTCAAGCTGACCCACCGCGACCTCGGTCCGCGCGCGCGCTATCTCGGCGCGGACGTGCCGGCTGAAGAAATGATCTGGCAGGACCCGATCCCGAAGCTCGACCACGAGCTGGTGGATGCCAGGGATGTCGCCGCGCTCAAGTCAAAGGTTCTGGCGTCGGGCCTGACCGGCCCCGAACTCGTGCGCACTGCCTGGGCAGCGGCTTCCACCTTCCGCGGCACGGACATGCGCGGCGGCGCCAACGGCGCGCGCCTGCGTCTCGCGCCGCAGAAGGACTGGGCTGCCAACAATCCAGCCGAGCTGGCGAAGGTGCTGGCAAAGCTCGAAGGCATCCAGGCCGACTTCAACCGCGCCAACGCCAGCAGCGGGAAGAAAGTCTCGCTGGCCGACCTGATCGTCCTCGGCGGTTCCGCCGCGGTCGAGCAGGCTGCGAAGCAGGCCGGACACGCCGTCACGGTGCCATTCACACCGGGCCGCATGGACGCTTCACAGGCGCAGACCGATGCGCAGTCGTTCGCCGTGCTCGAACCCGCGGCCGACGGTTTCCGCAACTACTACAGCATGGACGCCCGTCTCTCGCCCGCGGAAATGCTCATCGACAAGGCCAATACGCTGACCCTGTCGGTGCCGGAAATGACCGTGCTGGTCGGCGGCTTGCGCGCGCTGAACGCGAACGCCGACGGTTCGTCGAATGGCGTCTTCACGAGCCGCCCGGGCACGCTCTCCAACGACTTCTTCGTCAACCTGCTCGACATGTCGACGCAGTGGGCGAAGTCGCCGACCGGGGGCCTGTACGAGGGCCGCGATCGCCTGACCGGCACGCCGAAGTGGACTGCGACGCCAGTCGACCTCGCATTCGGCTCCAATTCGGAGCTGCGTGCGGTGTCGGAGTTCTACGCTTCGAGTGACGCAAGCGGCAAGTTCGTGCAGGACTTCGTCGCCGCGTGGACCAAGGTGATGAACCTGGACCGCTTCGACCTTCGTTGATCGATGAGGCATCGGCGCGCCGGGCTCCCCCGGCCGCCGATGCCGTGTTTCGTGCCGCCGCGCGGTTGCGCCGGCGTCAGCGCCGGCGCAGGATGCGCAGCTTCGGCGCGCGAGGAGGGGAGCATGAACTGGAAGGTCGTCGTCATTGGCGGCGTGGTCTATTACGTCGCCCTGTTCACGCTGTCGATGGTGCTCGGCATCGTCGTCCACGATCCGCAGTCGGGCCTCCTGGCCGAGGCCTACGGCGCGACGATGTCGTTCTGGCGGCCGGAGCTCTTCCAGGAGAAACCGGACCCGGACCTGATGCTCAAGATGTGGATCCCGTCGGGGCTGCTGTGCGCGTTCCTCGCGGCCGGCATCTACTCGGTGATCCGCTCCTCGCTGGCCGGCCCGGCGTGGATGCGCGGGCTCAAGTTCGGCATCATTTCGTCGATCTTCGCCATCATCGGCGTGCTTGGCTATCGCGGCGTGTTCAACTTGCCGGACCAGATCTGGACCTGGTGGACCGTCGGCGCCGTCGTCATGTACCTGCCGGCCGGTGTGGTCCTCGGCTGGATCGCGCAGAAACTCGCACCCGCGAACAGCTGATGAGCCTCATTGCACTCGATTCACGCTTTCCGAACAAGCGCGCGATCATCACCGGCGGCGCCAGCGGCCTCGGCCTGGCGACGGCGCAACTGCTCGCGCCGCGCGGCTGGAGCCTCGGCCTGCTGGACCGTGATGCTACGCGCCTCGCCGAGGCGGCAGAGCAGTTGCGCGCGAAGGGCAGCCCGGCCTGCGAGGCCTACGTCGTGGACACGACTGACGAGCGGGCGGTGAAATCCGCCATCGACGCCTTTGCCGCGAAATTCGACGGCCTCGACTTCGCGATGAATTCGGCCGGCGTCGCCGTCGCCGGCGACCTGCTCGAAACCTCGACCGTCGACTGGAAGTGGATCCTCGACATCAACGTGATGGGCATCGTCTACAGCTGCCGCGCGGAGCTTCCGCACATGATGGCGTCCGGCGGCGGCCTCGTGATCAACGTCGCGAGCGCAGCGAGCTTTGCCTGCAGCAGCCGGATGAGCGCCTACAACGCCTCGAAAGCCGCGGTCGTCGCGCTGTCGGAGACCCTGTTCCAGGAAATGGCGGAGCACGGTGTGCACGTCACCGCGGCGATGCCGGGATTCTTCCGCACGCGGCTGATGGAGCACGCGCGCGCGCCCGCCGACGCGCGCGGCTTCGCGCAGAAGATGATGCAGCGCTCGAACCTCGAGGCCGGCGAAGTGGCCGCCGAAATCCTCGCGCGCGCCGCCGCGGGCGCGACCCACGTCGTGCTGCCGGCCAGTTATCGCTGGCTGTGGCGGTACAAGCGCCTCGCGCCGCGCTCGTTCCTGCGCTGGCTCGCCAGGATCCGCCAGCGCACTTTCTCACGCAGGAGTTGAGACGATGTATCTCTGGATGAAGCTGCTGCACATCCTCGCGGTCGTGATGTTCATCGGCAACATCACCACCGGCGTGTTCTGGCACCGCCATGCCGCGCGCACCCGCAACCCGCGCCTGCTGGCGCACGCGATGGAGGGCGTCATCCAGAGCGACCGGCTGTTCACGATGCCGGGCATCATGGTGATCATCGCGACCGGCATCATCGCCGCGGTCCAGGGCGGCCTGCCGCTGCTGCGCACGGGCTGGATCGCCTGGTCACTGGCGCTGTTCACGATCTCCGGCCTGCTGTTCATGTTCCGCGTCGCGCCGCTGCAGCGGCAACTGCGCACGCTCGCGGAAGCAGGCGCCGCCAGCGGCTCGTTCGATTGCGAGTCCTACCACCGCGCCGCGCTGCGCTGGGAGCTCTGGGGCGCCGGCGCCACGCTCGCGCCAGTCCTCGCCCTCGCTCTCATGGTCCTGAAACCCGCGCTGTAACCACGCGCCCGCCAGGCGTCCGGCGGCCCCGCAAGCGAGCGCGTAAGTTCCGGCGGGCGCAGCGCGGGCGCGCGAAGTCCGGCTACCGGGATTCCAGCCGCCAGATTAGCGTCTGGTTGTGGGCCGGCATCGGGTAGTCGGCCACGAACTCGAAGCCGGCAGCGCGCGCCAGTTCATCGACCGCCTCGAAATCGCGGATGCCGCTTTCCGGATCGCGCGCGCGCAGCATCTCGTCGAACGAGCCATTGCTGGCGGAGGTGTACTGCCCGCCGTAACGGAATGGCCCGTAGATTGCGACCACGGTGCCGGGCTTCGCGACTGCCGGCAGGTTGGCGAAGAATGCCTGCACCTGCGGCCAGTGCATGATGTGCAGCGTGTTCGCGGTGTAGACGCCGTCCACGCGCCGCACGTCCCAGGGCGTGACGGTCACGTCGAGTTCCACCGGCGCGCGCAGGTTCTTCGGCCCCTCGTTGAAGATACGCTTGCGCAGGCCCGGCATCGCCTCCGCCTGCTCCGAGGGCTGCCAGACGATGCCCGGCAACGCGAGCGCGAAGTGCACTGCATGCTGGCCGGTGCCGCTGCCGATCTCGAGCACGTGCGTGACACCCGAGAACTCGACGCGCAGCACCTCGAGGATCGGCCCCTTGTTGCGCTCGCAGGCGTCCGAGTGCGGCATCGGCACGAATTCGCGTTTTTTCATGTCAGGCGAGCGCCAGGGTCCACGCGAGCGTCAGCAGCGCGAGCGCCGCGAGCCCGGCAATCCATTGCACACGAAAATGACCGGGCGCCGGCATCGGCAGGTGCGCGCACAGCGCGCCGATGCCGGTGCCGACCACGAAACCGGCGAGGTGCGCGAGGATGTCGGTGTTCTCGCCGCCGGTGCCGGTAAAGGCGAGCAGCGCGATGCCGGCAACCAGCGGGGCGCTCCTGCGCATCCACGGCGACCAGTTCCGCAAATGCCGCCGCCAGCCGTAGGACGCCACCAGCCCGAGCGCCGTGAACACCGCGGTCGAGGCGCCGAGCAGGTGATGCTGCGGCGGATGCAGCAGCGCATCCACTCCGTAGGCGAGCCCTGCACCCAGCAGGATCAGGAGCCAGGCGATGCCCGGGCCGAACAGCCGCGCGGCGGGATAGCCGAACAGCGCCCCGAAAGCGAGATTCGACAGCAGGTGCAGCACGTCGCCGTGCAGGGTCAGCGCTGTCAGCACGCGCCACCATTCGCCGCGCTGCAGGAATCCGGCATCGAGCACGCCGGCGGATTTCCAGTTGTTGTCGCCCGCGCCCGTGAGCACGGCGAACGTCACCGTGATCAGCACCAGCGCGTAGCCGATCACGCCATAGATCGCGTGCGGATGGTTCGGCCAGACCACCGGCGCCACGGCGGGCCGGCGGTTCTCGCGCAGATAGTGGCGCAGCTCGTGCGCGGCGCGGGAGTGATGCTCGGGCTCGACCCAGAGGCTCGCGCCGGTGGCGGTGGTGCGCCGCTCGTACGGCACGCCGACGGCGTCGAGCACGAAGGCCCAGTCGGCGCATTCGGCGGGGGGCAACTCGGGTGTCAGGGGGATCCGGATCACGGGAACCGTCATGGGGGGGGGGCAGGGTCTCTATAGATGGTGCCAGAGGGGCCGCTATCAACTAGAGTATTTGACATGTTTGCAGATAAACGCGACCCGCCGCCGGAGGCGGACGAGCGGCTCGGCCGCTGGATCCTGGGGGGCCTGGTCCTGATCGCCCTCGGCGCCGGGGCCTGGTACTGGCAAAAGCGCCAGTCCGCCGAGCCGGAGACAGTCGCGGCGGAAACGGTCACCGCCGACGAGCCGCGCATCCAGAACCCGATCGAGACCCCCGCCGGCACCGACCCCGCGCTGTCCGCCACCGAGCAGGCCGCGGCGCTCGTCGGGGCGGACCGGTTCGCGGCGATGTTCGTGCCCGACGACTTCGTCCGCAACACCGTTGCCACCATCGACAACCTGGCGCGGCCGAAGATCGCCTCGCGCATGAACCCGGCAAAACCGCCCGAGGGCGCGTTCGTCACCGCGGGCGCGGAAGGCGACCTGGTCCTCGGCGCCGCGAATTTCGCGCGCTACACGGCGTGGGTGGACCTGGTGGACAGCCTCGACCCCGACGCGACGGTCGAGCTGTACCGGCGGCTGTATCCGCAGTTCCAGGCCGCTTACGAGAATCTCGGCAACCCGGATGGCTACTTCAACGACCGCGTGATCGAGGTGATCGATCACCTGCTCGCGGCGCCGGTGCCACCGGACACCATCGCGCTGAAGCGCCCGAACGTGCTCTATGAATTTGCCGACCCGGCGCTCGAGGCGGAATCGGCGGGACGCAAGCTGCTGCTGCGCATGGGCGCAGGCAACGCCGCGCGCGTCAAGATGAAGCTGCGCGACATCCGCGACCGGATCGCCTCTTAGGGGACTGTCCCCTTTTTCGCGAAGCGAAAAAGGCGGACTGTCCCCTCTTTCAGCAAAGGGGTGCGTCCCCTTTAGCAAAAGGGGTGCGTCCCCTTTAATTCAGCGCGCGCCAGACACCCTCGCGCCGCGGATCGGCGGCGCCGTCGGTGCTGCCGTCATCGTGCAGCACCACGCCATGCAGGCCGGATTCCTCGCCGCGCCCGGACTTGATCACGATGCCGCGTTCTGCGAGTGCTGCGAGCACCTCGGGCGCGAACTTCGACACTTCGCCGAAATAATCCGCGCCGCGCGCGATCAGGTTCGGCAGGTCGATTGCCTGCTGCAACGGCAGTTCCCAGGCGAGCAGGCCGACGAGCGTCTTGGCGTTGTAGCCGAGGATCGCCGTGCCGCCTGGCGAGCCGAGCGCAGCGACGACTTGCCCTTCGCGGTCGAGCACGATAACCGGCGCCATCGACGAACGCGGGCGCTTGCCCGGTGCCACCGCATTCGCCACCAACTCGCCGTCGGGTCCGACCGGTTCGAACGAGAAATCCGTGAGCTGGTTGTTCAGCATGAAGCCGCCGACCGCGCGGCCCGATCCGAACAGCGACTCGACGGTCGTCGTCATGGAGGCGATGTTGCCGGCGGCATCGACCACCACGAAATGGGATGTGCCGGTAGCTTCGACGGTTGCATCCGGCCCGCGTTGGATCGGCGCGGGAGAGCCCGCGGACGGAGCCGGGCCGGCAGCCGCGCCGATCAACGCGGATCGACGCGCTATGTAGTCAGGGTCGAGCAGGCCATTGACCGGAACATTGATGAACGCGGGATCGGCGACGTAGCGGTCGCGATCCGCGTACATCAAGCGGCTCGCCTCGGCGAACAGGAACCAAGCCTGCGGATCACCGGGACCGCGCAGTGCGATGTCGGTGCGGTCCAGGATTGCCAGCATCTGCAGCAAGGCCACGCCAGACGACGGCGGCGGCGGCACGCAGACGACGTAGACCAGGTACGGGCCGCAGAGCGGATCGGTGACGCGCGGCTGATACGCGCGCAGGTCGTCGCGCGACATCGCGCCGGGCCGCGGCTGTGCGCCGACGCGAAGGATGATCGCATCGGAGAGCGGCGGCTCGAGCAGCGTGCGCGGACCCTTCAGGGCAAGTTGCCGGAGCGTCGCCGCATAGGCGGGATTTTTCAGCGTGTCACCGGCCTGCAGCGGCGTGCCGTCGGCGCGAGAGAAGAGCGCCTTGACGTCGGGTTCGCCGGACTGCGGGAAATTGCCGTTCACGAAGCGCGCGAGGCGCTGCGGCACGGCGATTCCCTGTTCCGCAGCGCGGATCGGCGCGTCGAACAGCTTCGACCAGGCCAGGCGGCCATGGCGCGCCTGCGCCGCGCCCAGCATCGCGATCGCACCGGGCACGCCGGTCGAGCGGCCGGAGAGCACGGCGTCGCGATACGAGAGCGGCTTTGCCTGCTCGTCGAAGAACAGGCTGGTGGTTGCTGCGGCGGGCGCGGCTTCGCGTCCGTCGTAGGCAGTGATGCGCTTCGCCGCCGCGTCGTAATACAGCAGGAAGGCGCCGCCGCCGAGGCCGGAACTCTGCGGCTCGACCAGGCCGAGCATCGCCTGCACCGCGACCGCGGCATCCGCGGCCGTGCCGCCGGCGGCCAGCACTTCGAGCCCGGCCTCGACCGCCATCGGGTTGGCGGCGGCGATCCCTGCCTCGCGGACCGCGACTGCAGTCTCGGGGACGTGGACCGAGACGGTCGCGCAGGCCGTGAGCCAGAGCGCCGCCAGCACCGTGATCAATCGCATGCCGCTATTCGGCCACGCCCTGCGTCGCTTGCCAACCGGAATCGCGTGCCGCGGCCTCCGCCGCGGCATCGAGCGGCTCGCCCTCGATCGCGGCATCCACCGCCTGCAGCACCGCCATCGGCATCGCCGCGGCCGGCTGCAGATCGCCCTGATGCGGCTGCGCCGCGGCCAGCACTTCCAGTTTCCAGGCGTCGCCGCGGCGGCAGGCGAGGCCGGCGAGCGGAGCCTGTTGCTGCAGATGGAATGTGCGGCAATACGCGCCGTCGTGGTGGCGGAAGCTGATGCCAACCTGCGGCTTGCCCGTGCCGAGGCTGCCCGCGAGTTGCCGGGTCAGCGCGGCCTCGAGTTCGCCGCTCGCGATGAGTCCGTCCGCCGTCTCTTCATAAGGCAGCGGCTCCCCGCGCATCAGCAGCATGCCGACCATCACGCCGATCGCAACCGACGCGGCCAGCGCGCTCCACTGCGGCAGCCGCCACTGGCTCTTACGCGCCCGCGCCGCGACCTCCGCGGCGCGCCGCGATGCGAGGTCGACGACCGGCGCCGTGACCGGGTTCGCGGCCAGACTGGCGAGCTGCGCCGGCACCGGCTCTTCGAGCACGCCTTGGTACGCCGACTGCACGCGTGCCGCGAGCGCGCGATGGCGCGCGATGATGCGCGCGACTTCCGGGTCCGCGGCCATCGCCGCCTCGATCTCGGCGCGCGCGACCAGGTCGAGCTCGCCGTCGGCATAGGCCATCAGCATTTCATCAGAGAACTTCATCCTGCCTCCCCGGTTCCACCCAGCAGCGCCTGCAGGGCCTCGCGGCCGCGCGCGAGCCGGCTGGTGAGCGTGCCGATCGGAATGCCGAGCACCTCGGCCGCTTCCCTGTACGAATGGCCCTCGACCAGCACCAGCGCGACCGCAATGCGCTGTTCCTCCGGCAGGTGCGACATCGCCGACTGCACCGAGAGCGCGATGTCGCGCGCCGCGGCCGAGGCGTCGCCGACGCTGGCGCCCGCTTCTTCCGGCGCGTGCACCCGCCCGCGCCGGCGGCGCGCGCGTATCTCGTCGATCCAGGCGTTCTTCATGATTCCGAATATCCAGCTGTCCAGACGCGCATCGGGCCGCCACTGGTCGGCACGGGCGAGCGCTTTCTCCACCGCCGCCTGCACGAGGTCGTCCGCATCCTGGACATTGCGCGCGATGACCCGGGCAAAGCGCCGCAATCGCGGCAGCAGTTCCCCGAGCTGCGTCCGGACCTCGTCAGAAGGCGTCGGCGTACTCATGATGTTGTACGTCTGGGGTGGGCCGGTTCTTCCGTCGGATGAAACGATTCGCCTGGAGCGTATTCTCAATACAGGGACCGCGCGGCGGGATGCTAGCATTTCCGGGCGGCGGCCCCTCCAAGGAGCGGGATCATGAACCAGCTGCGCAAGATCGCCTGCCTGTTGCTCGCCACCACGGCGTCGGCGGGCGCCGCAGCCCAGGTCGGCCTGCCGGGCCTGCCCTTGCCGGCGCTGCCGCAGGTGACCGACCCGGTGACCGGCACGCTGCGCACGGCTCAGTCCACGGTACTGACGCAGGCGCGGCAGCTGCGCATCCGCGAGCTGCTGCGCACGGAGCGAGACACTGTCGAGGCCGATCCCGACGGCCAGCCGATCCTGCGGCGGCAGGTTGGCGCGCTGTCGCCGACGCCGGTGGCGCTTGCGGGCGCGCAGGCGCTCGGTTTCACCGTGCTGCGCTCGGAATCGCTCGCGGGTCTCGACCTGCGTCTCGTCATCCTGCAGGCGCCCGAAGGCATGTCCACGCGGCGCGCGTTGAAGCGCCTGCGGGAACTCGATCCCGAGGGCAGTTACGATTTCAATCATCTCTACCTCGACAGCGGCGCACAGAGCGAACCGGCTCCGGTGCCGGTCCCGGCATCGTTGCCGGAAGTACCCGTGCCAGCACCGGCTGTGCGCATCGGCCTGGTCGACAGCGGCGTCGACGTCGCGCATCCGTCGCTGGCGGGTGCTGCGATCCAGCGTCAGGGCTGCGACGGCGTGTCGATGCCCGCCGCGCACGGCACGGCGATCGCTTCGCTGCTGATCGGCCGCGACGGCGAATTTCGCGGCGTGCATCCGGGCGCCGCGCTCTACGCAGCGGACATTTTCTGCGGGCACGGCGGCGGTTCGTTCGCGCTGCTGGCAATCGCGCTCGACTGGATGGCGCGCGAACGGGTGCCGGTCGTGAACATCAGCCTGGTCGGCGCGAAGAGCCTGCTGCTGACCGGCATCGTGCGTGCAATGTCGCGGCGCGGACATCTGCTGGTCGCTGCGGTCGGCAACGACGGCCCGTCGGCGCCGCCGTTGTTCCCGGCCGCGTATCCCGAGGTCGTCGGCGTGACCGGCGTGGATGCGAAACGGCGCGTGCTTCCCGAGGCGTGTCGCGGTGAACACGTGGATTTCGCCGCCCTGGGCGCCGGCGTGCGCGCGGCGCAAATCGGCGGCGGTTTCGGCGAACAGCGAGGCACGTCGTTCGCAACGCCGTTCGTTGCGGGCCTGCTCGCGGGTTCGCTGCTGCAGCCCGACCCCGCGAAAGCCGAGGCGGCGATAGCCGATCTGGGCGCGCGCGCCGTAGATCTCGGTCGCAAAGGCATCGACACAACCTACGGCCGGGGCCTGGTCGGCGCCGATCTCGCGCAGATATCCCCTTAGGCCGGGAAGAAACGCTCGCGCTGGGACGTACTTGCTTCTGAGAACCGCGGATGGGCCGCGGGGTCACAGGAGTCAAGTCCATGAAAATTAACCACTTTTTGGCAAAGACCGCGGTGGCCGCCGTGCTGGCCATGAGCGGGGTGGCGCAGGCCCAGGTACTGGGGGGCGGCGTCAACGGGGGCCTTGGCGGTTCGATCACTGGGGGCCTCGGCAACGGCGGGCTCGGCAACATCGGTGCGACCGGCAATGGCGCGATCAACGGCACGCTCGGTGCGGGCACGGATGCGTTCGGCCGCACGCGCGACACCGGTTCGCGCCTGAAGGAGAAGACGCAGGACACGGCCGCGGGTACGCGTGAGCGCGCCGAGTCGGCGACGGCCGGCGTCGAGGCGACCGCCTCCGGCGCGGTGAATACGACCGTCGGCACGGCTGCCGATGCGGCAGCGGGGATTTCCGCTGCTGCGGACGCGGCGGGGAAAGCCGGCTCGCAGGCCGAGTTCCCGAGCGGAAACCTGTCCGGTGACGTGGCTGGCGATGTCGCGGGCAGCGGCTCGGGCATGCTCGACACCGGCGTGGGCGAGGCGGGCGATGCGGAACCAGTCGTCAGCGATGACGAGCCGGGCGCGCCGAAGCGCCAGCAGCGCACGAAGCGGTCGAAGAAACCGGCGCCGGCAACGGTCCCGGCTGAGCCGCCGCGCCACAAGGCGCGAGCCGACGGCGGGGCCAATGCGGGCGGCGGCCTGCAGGCCTCGGGCGACGGGTCGGTCACTGCCGGCGCCAATGCCTCAGCCGATGCGAACGCTTCCGTGGAGAAGTAAACCCGGCGGTCGTTGCATCAGGCGGCGGGAGAGGAGTCTCCCGCCGCCTTTTTTGTCGGGCTTGCGAGCGGGGCGTTCCGGGGGTGTAATCTGGAAGCGTGGACAAGCCGTAGGAGGAACCTGCCAATGCACGACGAGCTGACCACGTTGCCCGGCATCGGGCCCGCCATCGCCGCCGACCTTCGACACCTTGGTATTCATTCGATCCGCGAACTCGCTGAATCCAACCCCGAACAACTCTTCCAGCGACTCCAGAAGATCACCGGACACGACCAGGAGCCCTGCCTGCTCTACACGTTCCGTTGCGCAACCTATGCCGCGCGCACGCCGGAACCGCAGCCGGATCTCCTGAAATGGTGGAACTGGAAAGACCGCCGCCTCGACGACTGAAAAGGGGACGCAAGAGGGGACGCACCCCTTTATGTTGCGCGCAGAACGGCGAAGGCCCCCGAATGGGGGCCTTCTGATTTGTCACGCAGGAAAAGGGGTCGCATCCCTTTCGAAGGGGATGCGACCCCTTTGGGCTCAGGTGGCGGATTCTGCAGCGGGCTCAGCAGCCGGGGCAGCCGCCGGCGGACGGTCCGAATTCCAGATGTCACGGACGATGATCCACTTGCCGTCGACGTTCTTCTGGACTTCCATGTAGTTGCCGCTGTCGATCACGGCACCGCTCGCATCGCTGACGGTGTACCCGCCCGAATGCCAGGCCATGTCGCCCGCGGTGGAAACGCCGACCGTATCGCCGTCGAGGGCAGCGAGCGTGATGCCCGCGGCTTTCGTGGCGGCGCTCTGTTCCGCGATCATGGCGCGGATCGCGTCGCGACCAGTGGCCGCTGGCGCACCCGGCGACATGACGACCGCGTCGTCTACATAGCGCGCGGCGATCGCATCGGCATCGCCGGCGTTGTAGGCAGCGAGCCAGGTGCGCACGCCGTCCTTGAGTTCGGTTTCGATCGCCGCCGTGTCCACCACCGGAGCCTTCTGGCAACCGGCCAGCGCGATCAGGCCTACCGCGACGACTGCGGCTGATTTCAGGATGTTCATGATGATCCCCGTTTGTGATTATCGACTGGGCAGGTAACGCCCTTGTGTAGCATCCTACTCCTCCGGGGGAGACCATGCGCGACCTGACCCAGGGCCCGATTCCGGGCCACCTGCTGACGATGGCGGCGCCGATCGCGGCCGGCATGCTGGCGCAGACGCTCTATTTCCTGGTCGATCTCTACTTCGTCGCGCAGCTCGGCGATGCCGCGCTCGCCGGCGTCGGCGCCGCGGGCATCGCGATGTTCGTGGTGATGGCGCTGACGCAGACGCTCGGCGTCGGCGCGATGGCGCTGATCTCGCAGGCGGTCGGGCGCAAGGACCCGGACGACGCCAATCTCGCGTTCAACCAGTCGATGTCGCTCGCCGCGGTCTTCACGGTGGCGACGCTCGCCGGCGGCTACGCGCTGACTGGCTGGTACATGCGCTCGGTCGGCGCCGACGCGGCGACCGCGGAAGCGGGCACGGTCTACCTGCACTGGTTCCTGCCGGGTCTCGCGCTGCAGTACGTCTCGATGGTGATGGTCTCGGCGCTGCGCGGCACCGGCGTCGTGAAGCCGACGATGGTCGTGCAGCTCGTGACCGTGCTGCTGAACGTGTTGCTGGCGCCGATGCTCATTGCCGGCATCGGCACCGGGCGGCCGCTCGGCGTTGCCGGCGCCGGGCTCGCGAGCACGATCTCGGTCTTCGCCGGCGTGCTGCTGCTCGTGTGGTACTTCCGGAGCCTCGAGCGTTACGTGAATTTCCACGCCGGCCAGTGGCGGCCGCGCCTGGCCGTCTGGGGCCGCATGATCAACATCGGCCTGCCGGCCGGCGGCGAGTTCGCGCTGATGTTCGTGTTCATGGCGACCATCTACTGGGTGATCCGCGACTTCGGCGCCGCCGCGCAGGCCGGGTTCGGCCTCGGCACGCGCCTGATGCAGTCGATCTTCCTGCCGGCGATGGCGATCGCATTTGCCACCGGGCCGATCGCCGGGCAGAACTACGGCGCGAAGCAGTATGTGCGCGTGCGCGCCACGTTCCGCTCCGCCGCATCGATGAGCGTCGGACTGATGATCGTGCTGACGCTGGTGTGCCAGACGCGGCCCGACTGGCTGGTGCGCGGCTTCACCGACGAGCCGGCGGTGATCGAGGTCGCCTCGCACTTCCTGCGGCTGATCTCGTGGAACTTCGCAGCCTCAGGCCTGATCTTCACCTGCTCCGGTGTGTTCCAGGGCCTCGGCCACACCTGGCCCGCGCTCGCCTCGAGCGCGTCGCGTCTGCTCACCTTCATGCTGCCCGCATTCTGGCTGTCCACGCAGCCGTGGCTCGAACTCGATCACGTCTGGTACCTGTCGGTGACCAGCGTGTGGCTGCAGGCAACGTTGAGTGTGTTCCTGCTCACACGGGTGATGCGGCAGCGGCTTTCTTAAAGGGGTCGCATCCCTTTAATCGGAACTCGCTGCCGGTGTGGCCACGGCGACATTGACGCCAAATTCGGCTGCGAGAGCCTCGTCCGTGAGCGCCGGATCGATGGCACGAACGAACTGCAGTCGCTTGAACGAATCCGCATCGTAAGGCGCCGAGGCCGGCCAGAGGTAGGCGGCGTTCTCCCGGACGTCGATGCCGGAGTCCGCAAAGAACTGGCGGGTGTCCGCAGGAACCGTGCGAAAGATGTAGACGGTCACCGGTCCGGCCGGCTCACTGGGTCCCGGTACGCCGGTAAACTCGCCGCCCTGTCCGAGCGCGACGCGGATCGCACCCATGATGTGTGTCCTGCCGCTACCATCGTCCACGACGACGGAGTCGGCCTTGGCTACGACAGCGGCGCCAGGTTCGACAGACGCTGGCGTCGGCTTCTGCCCGCCCGATGTGCCGGAATCCGAGCAGCCCGCGATCTGGAAGATGATTGCAACATGGAACAGTGCACTTCGCAGATTCATGGCTGACCCCCTGATTCCGTGAAAATTACCTTTTCAGACAGGATCCCGCTCAGGAATCTGAGGCGCGCCACGACGATATACGACTCTGGGGTCATGATGTACATGGTTTTTTCCGCCGGATCTTTCAGATAGCCGAACAGGAACGTGCCCTGCATGTATTGATTGATTTCCGGCGAAACCTTGCCGGAATCACCGGAGGCCATGATTTCCGCGACGAGATTCCCTGAGTTCGGACCCGAGATGGTCAGGTTGGACGTCCGGTCCTTCAACTCGATGATCCCGATGCGGCCAGAGGTCGGCGGCTGGCGCTCGCCGAACAGCGACTGAGTGATGGCTTCGCGCGACAGATCGAAGTCCTGTGAAAACGTCAGGTAGGTCGTGCTCCCCACCTCGTAGGAATTCAGCAGCGCAAGAACCGCGGCGTCTGCTTCCTCCGCAGTATCTGCAGCTGCGCCGCCGATCCAGATTGTTGCGGCCATCAACCATGCGAAACGCGTGCGGGTCATCGTGTTTTCCTCGTTGGCAACATGATCAGGCCAGCACGATCTCCACGCGCTTGTTGCGCTTGCCCTCGTTGCGGATCCGGATCACGCGGATGCCACCGATCTCGCCGATGTTCGCGACGTGCGTTCCGCCGCAGGGCTGCAGGTCGATTCCCGGGATCTCGAGCAGGCGCACTCGGCCTGCGCCGCGCGGCGGCTGCACGCTCATGGTCTTGACGAGCTCGGGGCGCGCGTCGAGTTCCTCATCCGTGATCCACACGGTTTCGGTCGCGACCGCGCGCGCGATCAGTTCGTTGGTGCCCTGCTCGATTTTCTGCGCGTCGAGCAACTGGATGTCGATGTCGAAGTCGAGCCGCGCCTTGTCGGGCGCGATGTTGCCGCCGGTCACTGGCGCGGTGACGATGCAGGACATCACGTGCAGCGCGGTGTGCAGGCGCATCAGCGCGTAACGGCGGTCCCAGTCGAGTTCGAGCGTCACCAGTTCGCCAGGGGCCGGCAGGTTTGCGCCGGCGGCGACGAGATGGCGCACGACATCAGGCGTTTCGCCCTTGCGCGTGTCGGTGATCGCGATGCGCTCGCCGTTTTCGCGCACCAGGAATCCCGTGTCGCCCGGCTGGCCGCCGCCCAGCGGATAAAAGATCGTGCGGTCGAACTCGATCCAGCCGTCGCCGGCCGCGACCACGCGTGCCGTAGCGGTCTTCAGGTACGCATCGTCGCGAAACAGCAGCTCAGTCGCCATGAAATCCTGAAAAGGGGACGCAAGAGGGGACGCACCCCTTTTCCCCTTTTCCCCCTTTCCGGCGATTATGCCGTGAGGATTCATGGGGCTCGCCCGAAAAGGGGTGCGTCCCCGGGTCCGTCCCCTTTGGCTCAGGGATCCGGGACGAAGCCGGCAGGAAACGGGTCGGGCACGCGGTCGGCATAGCGCCGATCGGGACGCGGGATCACGCCGCGGGCGACCAGGTTGCGCCGCGAGTCGTAAAAGATCCGGATCACGGCGTCCGGCTGGTCGCTCACGCGCTCGAAGCTGGTGTACGTCGCCCCGGAATCGCGGCGCTGGCCGTGTCCCGTGCCGAGCCGCTCGTCGCTATGCAGCTTTCCAAGCATGCCGCCGGTCGATTCCCGCTCGGCGGGCGCCGCCGCCCCCTGAGCGCTGCGGGATTGCGGCAGCGAAGGCGCCGGGCGTGGTTCAGCTTCCGCCGCCGCCACCGAGTCCTGCTCCCGGGTCACGGGGTAGGCGACCCGTTCGCGGAACAGCGCGACGCCGATGACCCCGACGTTGTCCGGACGGCCGGTGCGGGCGGCGTAGGAGTCGGGCAGGGAGGTGAAATAGAACGCCGCCACCTCGCTCATGTTCTTGCGCCAGCCGTCGATCTCGAGCCGCCCGCGCGGGTCGATCACGTACCCGCCCTGGTCGGGCGCAGCGGTGCGTCCGGTAATGACGTTGACCCCGTCCACGGAGGTCACGGCCAGCACCCGCGAGCGCTCGCGATTGCGGATCCGGATCTCGTACTCATGGCCCGGTTCGCCGGCAACGAAGCGCTCGCCGCCATGCCAGTAAATGGGCAGCAACTGGCCTGCGGTGCGGTCGTAGATTTCGACATTCACCGGCGGTCCGGCGAACGCGGCGAGGGGGCAGAGCAGCGCCAGACTGGCGGCTGCCCGCGTCAGGAAATGGCTCATGGTCGTCTCCGTTGGCAGGGGTACTGCAGGGTCTAACGCCGCAGCACGTGCCGTCGGGTTTGTATATACAATTCGCCAATACAGGTGGTTCTTTGCCACCCGGGGTGAGCGACATGGCCAAGGGATTTTTCTCCAGGTTCACGCGATCGGAGCCTGCCGTTGCCCCGGAACCGGACTCGGTTTCGTCTGGTCCGCCGCGCGAACCGGCACCCGCCGACGTTGCGAAAGTGGTCCGCCACATCGCCCGCCAGGGCTTGCCCGCGGCACCCCGGAAGGAGGCGATTTCACTCCGCCTCGACGCCGAGGTTCTCGACTGGTTCAGGGCCCGGGGACCGGGCTACCAGACGCGCATCAATGCGGTGCTGCGGGCCTACATGGAGGCGGCGAGCTGAGCGCTTGGCGGCGCTGAAACCGGTTGCCGACGCGGCGTCCTGGGTCATTTCGCTGTCTTTCTCCCGGCGTCCGCGGCTTGCACAAATATCGGATGCTTATATCCATCTGGAAACCAGGCCGTTTCCACACGCTGGCGATTGCCGGCAATGATTTTCCTTGCTGCGACCAATGGGCCTGATGCCGCGCCCGGGCGTGCGCGCCGGCTGCCTGCGATCTCTAAGATCAGCCGATGAAAATCCTGCCGTTCGTGGCCTTGCTGATGCCGCTGTGCGCCACTGCCGGGGGCTTCGTCGAGGCAGTCGGAACCGTCCAGATCACGGGCCTCGAGAACACCTATCCGGCCTGGTCGCCCGATGGCTCGCGCATCGTTTTCGAGTCCACCCGCGACGGTCCCGACGCCGACATCTTCGTGATGAACGCGGACGGCTCGAACGTCGTCCAGCTCACCCGGAACGATTCCTACGACGGCACGCCGGTCTGGACGCCGGACGGCGAGGCCATCGTTTTTGCATCGGAGCGCGACGGCGACATGGAGGTCTATCGGATGAAGGCGGACGGTTCGGGGCCGATCAACCTGACCCGCCATCCGGGCGCCGACGGTCACCCGAAAGTCAGCCCGGACGGTCGGCTGATCTACTTCAACAGCAACCGCTCGAGCGACCCCGCCACGTTCTCCCGGGGCACCATGGACCGCGATCACAACCACGAGATCTACACCATGACGCTGGACGGCGGCGACGTCCGGTGCATCACCGACCTGCCCGACTGGGACACCTATCCGGCGGTCTCCCCGGACGGGACGCAACTGCTCTGGCGACGCATCGCGCCCACCGGCGGCAAGTCCGAATCGGGGCGCAACTCCGAAGTGTTCTGGATGGACCTGCGCACCGGCGAGCAGAAGAACCTGACTGCGAACCAGGCCTACGACGGCTGGCCCGCCTGGTCGCCGGACGGCCAGCGCATCGCCTTTGCTTCCAACCGCGCGAACAGCGAGTTCGAGGCCTTCGACATCTATGTCGCCGCGGCCGACGGATCAAACCCCACGCGCGTAACTTTCGGCAACGGGATCGAGGGGGCCGGCTCCTGGACCAAGCCGAATTTCTCGGCGGACGGCAAACGCATCCTCTGCACGCGTACTGTCGGCACGAGCGTCGACATTTTCGTGATTACGCTTCGCTGATCCTGGGGTTAGCGCACCTTCGGATGCTTATAGGCATCAAAAGCACTATCCGGCCGCGCCAGCTCACAGCGCGCCGAGCGCGGCGACTGCTTTCCTCGGCAGCTGAGCAAGCTCCAATGGCCGGCGTCCCGGAAAGGAAAAACTGGATCCGCCATATGCGCCGAGCCACAGCCCGGAGCTGTCGGGTCCCACGCCGTAACTCGGACAGAGAATTCGCATCGGACGCCCAGGCTTCCAGCACCTGGCCGTGTGCTGCACGCGCCATGGCGCGCCGGATTCGGCCTTGAGCGCGGGACTCGCATCCTCGACGCTGGCGAGATCCTCGATTGCGGCCGTGACCTCGACTTCATCCAGTTACAAGCGATCCTGGCGCGCGTTGCTGGTCGTCGGGCAGGCCCGCAGCTCGCGCCGCCGGAACTTACGCGCTCGCTTGCGGGCCTGCCCGGCGACGGGCAACGCGATCGCCAGTGTCGCGTCTTTGCTGTCGATGGACACGACTGACTCATCGATCTCGAGGACGACATTCGGTCGCGTCACGAATGATTCAACGTGGTCGGTTCGACGATGCGCTTCTGGGCGATCGCGCTTCCGGAAACGGACGCGAGGTTCAGCGCGCTGAAGAAAAACTTTTCCGATCGCCACTTCGGTCAGTAAGGCCGCCCGTCCTTGTGCGAGTACCGGCCGGGCGCGCCGGGTGCGTTCCACTCGAGGTCCACGTCCGGATAGTGAACCGCGTCATCCGTATCGCGACCGCCGATCTCCAGGTACACCGCGGGCGTCGTGCCGCGGTTCACGAGCTGATGACCGTCCGCATGGCCCGCCGGAAAGCCCGCGCACTCACCGGCGCGAAGCGGTCGCTCGCCCGCATCGGTGACGAGCACCAGTTCTCCTGAGAGCACGAACACCAGCTCGTCTTCGTGCGTGTGCCAATGGCGCATCGAGGACGCGGCGCCCGGCCCGAGCGTCGTGTAATTGACGCCGAATTTCGTGAGCCCCGCGGCGTCGCCGAGCGCGCGTCTTGCGCGCGGCAGGACCCGCGAACGGAACGGTTCCGGGTAGCCGGAGCCGCTCGTGGCAGCGACATCGAGGGGGTTGATTGGCGCAGCAATTGATTTCATGTGTTTACACTGCTATATGATGTTTATAAACATCCTGTCCGGGGGCCGATTTGAAGAAGAAAAAGTCCGCAAAAGCCGCCGTTCCGCGCCGCGGGCCGCTGCAGCAGCGCGCGGAACTCGCCGCATCATCGCGCGCTTTCCCGCGGATGAAAACCGAGCAGGTTCCGCGCACCGGATGGATCCGCGCGATCCGCGATGCGCTCGGCATTTCGCAGTCGCAACTGGCCGCGCGCGCCGGCATTTCGCGCGCGACCGTGCAGCAGATGGAGCGCGCGGAGGGCCGCCGGCGCATCACGCTCGCGAGCCTCGACCGGCTTGCGCACGCGATGGGTTGCCAGATCGCAGTCGCGATCGTGCCGAAGGGCGGATCGCTCGATCACGTGCGGCGCACGCAGGCGCTCGCGCGCGCGGAACAGATCCTGAAGGAAAAGCGTCAGGCGGCGTCGAAGGAAGAACTGCGGCCGCGTGAACTCGAGCGTCGCAAGGAACGGCTCGCGGCAAAACTCCTGCGCGGGAGCAAACGCAAACTCTGGCGGATGTGATTCGTCAGATGGGTGGCGGCCGGGACACCCGGCCGCCACACCCGCACTTCCGGAATCAGGATGTCTTCGGCGCCGGACCGCCCTTGATGAGCGTCAGGGCCTCCTTGATCTTGGCAGTGCCTTCATCGCTCTTGCCTTCCGCGCAGAGCTTGCCGCCCTGTTCGCGTAATGACTGCGCCTCGCCGACACGGTCGGAGCTGGCGCTGACGACTTCCTTGTCGAATTGATACTGCAGGGCCGTGCAGCTCTTGCCGGCATCTTCCGATGCCATGGCTGCCGGTGCGAATGCGAGCACGGCGCTCGCCAGTACGATTGAATGACGAAGTTTCATCTGTGTGCCCTCCTTTGACTATCAGGCAAGGAGATCAGACCACCATCCGGCCGGAATCAGCAGATGGTGCCGTCGGACTTCAGCGACAGGAGTTCATCCCGGGTGAGGCCGAGCTCGGCGGTGAGGACGGCATCCGTGTGCTGGCCGAGGAGCGGCGGCGGTTGCCGGTATTCGAGGGTATTTCGGGAGAACAGCACCGGGTTTCGCACCTGGGGCACGGCCCCGCCGAGGGGGTGGGGCAGGTCAAAGCGCATTTTCCGGTGCTGGACCTGAGGTTCGGCGAACACCTGGGCCAGGTCGTTGATCGGCCCGCAGGGCACGCCGGCCTTGGTCAGGAGCCGGAGCCAGGCCGCGGTGGTCTTTGCGCGGCAAAGGCGGTCGATCTGGCGGATCAGCTCGGCGCGATGCAGGACCCGCGCCGCGTTGGTCCGGTATTTGACGTTCCGGGCCAGGGTCGGCCGGCCGGCGGCGTCGCAGAACGCGGCGAACTGACGGTCGTTGCCGACCGCCAGCATCAGGTAGCCGTCCCTGGTCGCAAATGCCTGATATGGAACGATATTCGGGTGGGCGGTTCCCCGCCGCCCGGGCGATCTGCCGGTCACCAGGTAATTCAGGGCCTGGTTCGCAAGTGCCGCGACCTGGGTGTCGAGGAGTGCAAGGTCGATGTGCTGCCCGCGGCCCGACTGTTCACGCTCGTACAGGGCGGCCGTGATGGCATTGACCGCATAGAGCCCGGTGATCAGGTCGGAAACCGCGACGCCGACCTTCACCGGGCCGGCGCCCGGTTCGTCATCCGGGATGCCGGTGACGCTCATGAGCCCGGACATCGCCTGGATCATCGCGTCGTAGCCGGCCTCGTCCGCGCGCGGGCCGTCCTGGCCGAAGGCGGAGATCGAGCAATAGACGAGTTTCGGGTTCACGCCGCGCAGCGACGACCATCCGAGCCGGTGTTTCGCGAGCGTGCCGACGCGGAAGTTCTCGATGAACACGTCCGCGCGCATTGCGAGCCCGCGGATCAGCTGCTGGCCGGCGGGCCTCGTGAAATCGATCGCGAGCGAATGCTTGCCGCGATTCGCGCTCGCGTAGTACGCAGCCTCGCCGGTGTCGGCGCCTTTCGCATCGCGCACCCACGGCGGTCCCCAGTGGCGCGTGTCGTCACCGGCGCCCGGTTTCTCCACCTTCCACACGGTCGCGCCGTAATCCGCGAGGCACTGCGTCGCCCACGGTCCCGCGAGGATGCGGCTGAGATCGAGAACCTTGATGCCGTGCAGCGGGCCCATTGATGCGGTGCCGGGTCGTAGTTTCGTAATATTACGAAACTACGACCCGGCACCGATGGAAGCAAGGTACTGCTCGGCGGTAGCGAGGTCGATCACCTCGGCATACTTGGCCTGCAGGTCGAACAGGTTCGCCTCGTGCGGCGCCGGGTGCCGGTCGCCGACGGCATCGCGCACGACCAGCGGCACGAATCCGTGCTGGCAGGCATCGACCGCCGTCGCGCGCACGCAGCCCGAGGTCGAGACGCCCGCGATCAACAATGTATCGACGCCGAGCGCCTTGAGCGCCGGCGCGAGTTTCGTGCCGAAGAACGCGCTCGCGTACTGCTTGCTGAACACGGGCTCCGACGCCAGCGGCTCGAGTCCTTCGCCAAATGCCGCGAGTTCCGGATGTTTGCCGCGCTCAAAGCTCGCGAGCGCGGGAAGTTTGCGGAAGAACACGCCGCCGTCGCGTCCGCCCGGTTCATATGCGACATTCGTGTGCATCACGGGAATACCTGCGTGTCGCGCGGCAGCGAGCAAGCGCGCCGCGGCATCACGCGCGCCCTCGACACCGGCGTAGAGCGGCGAACCCGGAGTGAGGTAGGCGCGCACGAAATCGACGATCAGCAACGCGGGTTTCCTGCCGGGCTCCAGGGTCCGGCTCGCGGGCGCACGAGCGATTGGCTCCGTCATCCGCGTCAGCGGTTCAACGCGCCGCGCGCCGCGTGGATGTGCGAGAGCATCACGGAGGCGGCCCACTCCGGGTCGCGCGCCTCGAGCGCGAGCACGATCTCGAGGTGATGCTGGGCGCTGCGCTGCAGGTCCTCGGGCGTGTACTTCTGGAACGTGCGCATCATCAGCGGCGCCTCGATCAGTGCGGCGAGCGCGCGGCCGAGCCGGTTGCTCGCGGCGGCCTCCTGCATGCGGCGATGGAACTGGCTGTTGAGCTCGGCAATGCGCTCGAGGTAACCGGCGCGGCGCTCGACCGATTCGCGGTACTGCGACTCTGCGAGCCGGCGCAGCTCGGCGATCTGCTCGTCGGTTGCGCGGATGGTCGCGCGCCGTGCGCCGTAGGATTCGAGCATCCCCCGCAGGTCGAAGATTTCGTCCGAGTCTTCTTCCGTCCAGGTCGTGACCACCGCGCCGAGATTGGGCGTGAACTCGACCAGCCCCTCGGCGTCGAGCCGGCGCAGCGCCTCGCGCACCGGCGTGCGGCTGACGCCGACCGTGGTTGCGATCTCCTGCTCGGTCAGGCGCGCGCCCGCGAGATATCGCCCGGCGATGATGCCGGACCGCACCGCTTCATAGGCCCTGTCGACTGCGCGCACCGTGATTCTCCCGTGCTGCGTGTATTGTAGCGATCAGGCGCGGCGCCGACGCGCCTGGAAGCGCGGCGCGGCCGGCGCCTCGAGCCCGGTTTCCGCCTTGCAACGCGACTTCAGCTCGGCGATGTCCTTGAAGCCGCGGTCGAACAGCGCCGCGGCGCCGCGCTCGGCCCGCATGCGCGCGCGCAGGTCCGCCGTCGCCTTCGCATCCACGCGGCCGCCTTTCAGCACCACGCCGTAGCGCAGCGCGCCCTCGACGCTGACGAGGCCGGCCTCGACGTCGAACAGCACTTGCGCGGGATCGCGCTCGAACGGATCGCCGCAGCCGCCGCCGCCCCAGGTCTCGTACAGCAGGAGGTCGCCGACCTCCACCTTGACGCGGTCGGTCTTCGACGGCAGCAGTTCCTCGCTGCCATCGGCGCGCTTCAGCAGCTTGCGGCTGCGCGATCCCGGCAATCCGCCATTGACGCCCCACGGATAAGTGAGCCAGCGATCGTCATGGATCGAGATCTCGCCCGGCTCGAGGAAGCTGTAGCCGATGCGGATGCCATTGCCACCGCGGAATTTCCCGGGCCCGCCGGAATCGGTGATGGTCTCGTAGGTGTCGATGCGCAACGGGAAGTAGCTCTCCAGGAACTCGTTCGGCACGTTGGTGAACGACGGCCACAGCGAATGACCGTCCGGCCCGTCGCCGAAAGGCTTGCCCGGGATGCCGCCGAAGCCGATCTGGTAGAGCTGGTACCACTCGCCGTCCTGGTTGTAGCCGGAGTACATGAAGTGCGGGCTGTCCGAGAAACCGGCGGCACACATGAACGCGGGATTGCCCTGGCCGAGCAGCCCGCCGAGCACGTCGAAGATGCGCCCGAGCGCGTGCGTGCGGCAGGAGAGCGCGGCGGGCTTCAGCGGCTTCAGCAGCGTACCCGCGGGAATGCGGACTTCCATCAGGTCGTAGAACCCGTCGTTGAACAGGATCTGCGGGTCGAACACCATGATCATGTAGACGCCCGCGAACATCTTGAACATCTCTTCGTTCAGCAGGAAGTTGATCGAGGAGACGGATTGCGGATCGGTGCCGGCGAAATCGAAGATGCACTTGTCGCCCTCGCGCCACATCGTGCAGGCGATCCGGTACGGCCCCATGTTCAGGCCGTCGTCGCAGAGGTAGTCCTCGAACACCTGCTTCTTTTCCGGCACGGTGCGGCGGATCAGCTCGCGCATCGCGCGCTTGTTGCGCTCGAGCATCGCGTCCATTGCCGAGTAGAAGACGTCGTCGCCGAAGCGGCGGCTGATCTCGACGCAGCGCAGTGCCGCGGTGCGCAGCGCCGCGACGATCGCGTGGAAGTCGGAGAAATTCCAGGTCGGCAGCCGGCAGTTGTGCAGGATGATCTTCAGCACGTCGTCCTGCAACTGGCCGCCGCGAATGATCTTCACCGGCGGCACCGCGACGCCTTCTTCAAAAAATGTCCGTGCATCCGTGGGCAGCGAGCCCGGCACCTTGCCGCCGACGTCGGTCATGTGGCCAAACATCGCGGACCAGGCGATCACGCGGCCATCCTTGTACACCGGCATCAGCAGCAGCCAGTCGTTGAGGTGGCTGATCGCGCCGTTGCAGGAGTAGGGGTCGTTGGTCAGGAACACGTCGCCTTCCTCGACCGTGCCCTCGTAGCCCTGCATGAAACCGTGGATGAAGGAGCCGAACTGGCCGACCACCATCTTGCCCTCGAGGTTCGCGATCAACGGGAACTCGTCGTGCTGCTCGCGGATGCCGGGCGACATCGCGGTGCGGAACAGCACCGTGTCCATCTCGAAGCGCGCATTCCTGAGCGCGCTCTCGATGATGTCGATGGTGACGCTGTCCACCTTCACCTTGCGAAAGGACTTGCGGTTTTTCTGGATGATCTTCGCGGGCATGGCAGGCTCCTAGCGCAAGCCCTTGTGCTTGTCCGGGTAGATGAGGATGTTGCCGAGCTTGTCGACGAGGCCCGTGTGCCTTGGCAGCACCACGGTGGTCGAGTCCATTTCGATCACGATCGCGGGACCCTTGATGCGATTGCCGGCCTTGAGTTTCGCGCGCTCGTAGACGGTCGCCTGCAGGCGCTTGTGGTCGATGGTCACGCCTTGCCTGCCAATCGCAGCCGCCTTCGGGTTGCGATCGCCGCGCGCGATAGCCGGGCGCTTGACCGTGATGCCGCGTCC
Source organism: Steroidobacteraceae bacterium (assembly GCA_050179155.1). Classification (GTDB taxonomy): domain Bacteria; phylum Pseudomonadota; class Gammaproteobacteria; order Steroidobacterales; family Steroidobacteraceae; genus SCUD01. Next base: position 29,753 of record JBFXFJ010000009.1, on the reverse strand, counting down.
CTGCACCGAGGCGCGCAACGCCACGAACTCGTGTTCGAGCGGCAGCGCAAATGTGAAGAGCCGCTGGTGTTCCACGTCGAAAGGCTCCGCGATCGCCTTGAGCCCGCGCCGCTTGAGGTCCTTCGGGTCGACGTCGACCGTGAGCCGCAGGCCCTGGCCGTGATAGCGCACGTCTACCTGGAAGCCGCGCTTCATTTCCTTCGCAGGGACTTTCTCGCGCTCGAGCGCGGCCGCCGCGGTCGCCGACAGCTGGTCGAGGATCCTGCCGATCTCCGCGGGCGTCGTCTCCGAAAACTTGCGGATGAAGGTACGCGCGGACTCGTCGCGCAGCGCCGTGGTCGCATCGCCGAGCGCGCACAGCACGCCCGGGCCCGGCGGGATGATCGACGGCCAGGAGCCAAGCAGGCGCGAGAGCGCGTTCGCGTGCAGCGGGCCCGCGCCGCCGAAGGCGATCAGCGCGTAGTCGCGCGGGTCGTGGCCCTGCTCGACGGACACGAGCCGGAGCGCGCCCACCATGTTCTCGTTGACGATGTCGTAGATGCCCTGCGCTGCGTCTTCGACGGACTTGCCGAGCGCGCCGGCCACCTTGCCGACGGCTTTTGCCGCGAGATCGCGCTTGAGCTCCAGGTCGCCGCCGAGGCGCTGCATCGCGGGGAGGTATCCCAGCACGACGTTGGCATCGGTGACCGTCGGCTCCACGCCGCCGCGGCCATAGGCCGCAGGGCCGGGATCGGCGCCCGCGGATTGCGGCCCGACCCGCAGCGCCCTGGTGAGTTCCGGCACGTGCGCGATGGAGCCGCCGCCCGCGCCGACCGAGCGGATGTCCACCGATGACGCGCGCACCGTGACGTCACCGACCGTGGTCTCGCGCCGCAGGCGCGGCACGCCTTTCATGATGAGCGCAACGTCGGTCGAGGTGCCACCGACGTCCACCGTCAGCAGGTTCGGGAATCCCGCCTGCAACGCGACCCACAGCGCGCCGGTGACGCCGCCCGCGGGGCCGGACATCAGCAGGTTGACCGGGTATTCCTCGGCCGAGGCCGCGGAGGCGAGGCCGCCGTCCGAGCGCAGGATGTGCAGCTTCACGCGCCCGGCGCGGCTGCCCAGCTTGTTCTGCAGGTTGTGCACGTAGCGCTGCACCACCGGGCGCACGTAGGAGTTCGCGACCGTCGTGACCGTGCGCTCGTACTCCTGCATCTCGGGCACGACCTCGGAGGAGAGCGACACCGGCACGTTCGGCAGGACCGCGGAGGCGATCTCGCGGATACGCTTCTCGTGCGCGTCATTCGCGAATGCGTTGATCAGCGACACCGTCAGCGCCTCGATCTTCGCGTGGCGGAGCTTCGAGAGCGCCTCGCGCAGCGACGCCTCCTCGAGCGGGCGCACGACTGTGCCTCGCGCATCCACGCGCTCATCGGCCTCGATCGTGAGCGCGAGCGGCGCCATCGGCAGCGACTTGTTGTAGATCACCCAGCCGCCGAGGCCGCCGGGCACGAAGGAGCGCGCGATCTGCAGCACCTGGCGGTAGCCCCTGGTCGTCACCAGGCCGACTTTCGCGCCGGAGCTCGTGAGCACCGTGTTGGTCGCGACCGTCGTGCCGTGCATCACGTGATCGATCGCGGTCGGGCTGATGCCCGCCTGCTTGCAGACGCGATCGAGTCCGTGCAGCACGCCGACGGACTGGTCTTTCGGCGTGCTCGGGACCTTCGCGCTCCAGGTGCGGCCGGTCTTTTCGTCCACCAGCAGCAGGTCGGTGAACGTCCCGCCGACGTCGATGCCGAGTCTATAGCTCACGTTCTCTCCTTCGCGGCCGGAAAGACACCGGCCCTGCTCACGAGCCCGGGCACCGTGCGGCCGAAACGCTCCCCGAGCCAGCGCGCGGTCTCGATCGTGCGCCCGAGATCCACGCCGGTGTCGATGTTCATGCGCGACAGCATGTAGAGCAGGTCCTCGGTCGGTATGTTACCCGTCGCCGCCGGCGCGAACGGGCAGCCGCCGATGCCGCCGATGCTGGCATCGAGCACGTCCACGCCGGCCTCGACCGCGGCCCAGGCATTGGCGATGCCGGTGTTGCGCGTGTTGTGGAAATGGCAGCGCAGGCGCATGCCGGGCAGCGCATTCTTCAGGCGCCCAAGCAGGTCGGTCACCTGCGAGGGGACGCCCGCGCCGATCGAATCCGCGATCGCGATCTCGATCGGTGCGCCGTCGGCAAGTGTGCGCGCGAGCTCCACGACGCGTTCCGGCGCGACTTCGCCCTCGTAGGGACAGCCGAACGCCGCGGAGATCGTCACCTGCGCGCGCACGCCCGCTGCGTGCGCGGCTCGCGCCATCTCGAGCCAGGCGGCGACGGATTCCGCGGTGGTCGCGCCCTGGTTGCGCAGGTTGAAGGTGTCGGTCGCGACCACGACCATGCCGATCTCGTCGCAGCCCGCGGCGATCGCGCGGTCGAAGCCGCGGCGGTTCAGCACGAGGCCGATGTAATGCACGCCCTCGTGGCGCGGCAGCGAGCGCACGAGTTCGTCGGCATCCGCCATCTGCGGCACGCGCTTCGGATTGACGAAGCTCGCGACTTCGATGCGCCGGATCCCGCAGCCGGCGACGCGTTCGATGAACTCGCGCCGGGTGGCGATCGGGAGCCACTCGGGCTCGTTCTGCAGCCCGTCGCGCGGCCCCACCTCGACGATTTCCAGCGAACGGCCTGACTTCATGACGGAGAAATTGTATACATGACGAGGCGATAATCCCAGTTCAGGCGCCTCAGTTGACGGTGTATGGGTGCAAATTGTATACACACCGCATGGCCGAAACGGGTTTCACCGCCGGTGCGCTCGCGGATGTGCGGGTCCTGGAACTGGGCACGCTGCTGGCGGGCCCGTTCTGCGGCCAGCTGCTGGGCGACATGGGCGCCGAGGTCATCAAGATAGAACCGCCGGGCCAGGGCGACCCGATGCGGGTCTGGGGCCGGCAGAAACCCGGCGAGCCTTCGCTCTGGTGGCCGGTCGTCGGCCGCAACAAGAAAGCGATCACGCTCGACCTGCGCCAGAAGGAAGGCCAGGCGCTGCTGCTCGAGCTCGCCGCGAAGGCCGACATCCTCGTCGAGAATTTCCGCCCGGGCACGCTCGAGAAATGGGAACTCGGCTGGGAACAACTCTCGGCGGCGAATCCGCGGCTCATCATGGTGCGCGTCTCCGGTTACGGCCAGACCGGCCCTTACGCGGGGCGCGCGGGATTCGGCGCGGTGGGCGAGGCGATGGGCGGGCTGCGCTACGTGGTCGGCGATCCGACGACGCCGCCGTCGCGCATGGGCATCTCGATCGGCGATTCGCTCGCGGCGACCTTCGCCTGCATCGGCGCGCTCTCTGCGCTGCACCATCGCGAGCGCTCCGGCCGCGGCCAGGTCGTGGACTCGGCGATCTACGAGGCCGTGCTCGGCATGATGGAATCGCTGGTCACCGAGTACGACCAGACCGGCTACATCCGCGAGCGCACCGGCGCGATCCTGCCGAACGTCGCGCCGTCGAACGTCTATCCGACCCGCGACGGCATGGTGCTGATCGCGGCGAACCAGGACACGGTGTTCCGCCGCCTGTGCGAGGCGATGCAGCAGCCGGCGCTCGCCGACGATGCGCGCTACGACAGCCACCAGTCGCGCGGCGCGCACCAGCAGGAACTGGACGAACTGATCGCGCGCTGGACCGCCGGGCAGGCGACGCGCGCCGTGCTGCACCTGATGGAGGTCCATGGCGTGCCGGCCGGACAGATCTACCGCGCGCCGGAGATGCTCGAGGATCCGCATTTCGCCGAGCGCGAGGCGATCGTCAGCGTGCCGCATCCGCAGTTCGGGACGATCCGCATGCAGAACGTGGTACCAAAGCTTTCCGGGACGCCGGGCAGCATCCGCCGCCCGTCACCCGCGCTCGGGGAGCACAACGACGAAATCTACGTCGACTTCCTCGGCATGCCCCGCGAGCGCTACCAGCGGCTCAAGGCCGCGCGCGTCATTTGAACGAGTAGGAAACGTCCACGCCGTAGCTTCTGCCAGGAGAATCGTGGATGAACGCGCCGCCGAACTCCGGCGCCACGATCGCTTCCTGCAGGTACTCCTTGTCGGCGATGTTGCGGCCCCAGGCCGTCGCGCTCCAGCGATCGCCGCGCAGCGTCACGCGTGCGTTGATCACCTCGTACGGATCGCGGTTCATCTTGCCGTAGTTGCCCTGCCCGAAGCCGAACGCCGTCGGCAGGTTGGGCACGGTCTCGTTCTGCACCGGGTGGAACCAGGTCTCGCCGACGAAGATGCCGTCGACCCGCGTGACCAGGTCCATGCCGGAACCGCCCATCGGGAACGTCAGCTCGGCGCCGAGGTTGCCGGTGTATTCCGGCGAATACGGCAGCTTGTTGCCGTTCGTGTACGGCCGCCCCTCGTAACGGTCGATCTCGCCGTCGGTGAAGCCGATGCCGCCGAACAGCGAGAAGCTGTCGTTGGCGCGCCAGCGGAAGTCGAGTTCCGCGCCCTTGATCGTGACTTCGTCGATGTTCGTCACGACCCGCAGCAGGCCGAACGGGCCGGCGAAGAAGTTGAAGAACTGCATGTCCTCCACTTGCGTGTAGTAGATCGCGCCGTTGATCGCGAGCGTGCGGTCCATGAGGTTCGACTTGAAGCCGATTTCCGCGGCCTTCGACACTTCCTTGCGATAGTCGTCCTGCACCTCGGTCAGGTTCTGGACCGAGACTCCCGGCGTGCACACCGGCGGGCCGAGCGGCACGTCGAAACCGAGGCCGGTGTCGAAATCGCTGCTCGGCCCCAGGCACAGGTTCTGCCCGTACACGGCCGGGTTGTTGTAGAACGTGTTGACCGTGGCCTCGCTGCCCGAGGAATTGAAGCCGCCGCTGCGGAAACCGTAGCCATAGGACGCGTAGTACGAGACTTCATCCGTCGCCTTCCAGTTAAGCGAGAGCTTCGGCTGGAACTGGTCGTAGGTCTTCGAGCGGCTCGGGATGCCGGACGTGGCGAACGCCGGGGTCACGGTGTACGCCGGGTTGATGTAGGGGTTCGAGAAGAACGCGAATGTTGGTGTCTGCGCGCGGCATGGACCGCTGGTGTCCGGTACCGTGCAGGTGGGAACATTGTTGTCGACGTGGCGCTTCTCCGAGTCGTAGCGCAATGCCAGCGCTAGCTCGACGCCCTCGGAGATGTCGTAGGCCAGCTGGCCGAAGCCGGCATAGACCTTGCTGTCGAAGGTGTCGTCATACAGCAGGTCGGTCGGGTTCGGTCCGCTCGCCGGCACGAAACCCTGCGTCAGGAAATCCTGCTCCAGCGAAGCGCCGGTATTGTCGGCGCCCTGGGAAACCACGACGTGACGCTCGATGTCGGCGAAGTAGACGCCGGCCACCCACCGGAACTGCTGGTCGCCGGGCGAGGTCAGGCGCAGCTCGACGCTCAGGTCCTTCTGGTCGCGCTGCTGGTACTGGTAGCCGCCGCAGGTGGTCGGCCCATACGCGGGCTGGAACGACGAGGCATACGGCGTTGACGACACGATGGTTCCCGGCGGATTGCCGTAGTTGAAGGGCGGCGGCAGCGGCGTGTCGCCGAGCCGCGCGGCAAACGACTCCGCGCAGGACGGCGTGAACGCGTACAGGTAGAACGCGTCGCTCGCGCCGTCGGTCAGGAAGAAATTTTCCTGGTCGTTGTACGCCAGCACGGCGGTCAGGTTGCCGGCGCCGACGTCCCAGTCGCCCTTGATCGAGAGATTCAGGTTCTCCTGTTCGTTCACGGGCTTGATGTTGTTCGAGTAGAAGAAACCGTGGCTGTTCGGGTCTTCGTCGAAGGGCGGGGCGCCGAATATCGCGGCGGCCTCGAAGAAGGCGACCGCGGCGTTGAAATTGATCGCGCCGGACTCGACCTTCGAGTACTTGGCTTTCATGTCGAACTTGCCGGTGCCGGCGTCGAACATCAGGCGGCCGGTGGCGCCGGTCTCCTCGAAGTAGTCGACGCAGTCGTCGCAGTTCAGCAGCGAGTTGTCCCACTGGCCATCGGTGCTGTTCGTATAGGCGGACAGGCTGCCTTTCGCGCTTTCGCCGAGCGGCCCGCTCATGTACAGGTTGCCCTTGTAGCTGTTGTACTTGCCGTAGCCGGCGCCGACCTCGAACTCGGCCTCGTCGCCGGGTTCGCGCGTCGTGATGATGAATGCGCCGGCCAGGGCGTTGCGCCCGTAGAGGGCGCCCTGCGGACCCTTCAGCACCTCGATCTGCGTGACGTTGTTGAGTTCCTGGTTCAGCGCGTTCGGGTTGGTCTGCAGCACGCCGTCCACGACCAGCGCGAAGTTGGTCTCGGCGTCGCGGCCGGTGTTGATGCCGCGGATCACCACCTGCAGGTCGCCGGCCTCGGCCGTCTGCACCTGCGCGACGCCCGGCGTCAGCGCAATGAAGTCGGAGGGCCGCTCGATGCCGGCCGATACGATCTCGGTGGCCGTGAATGCCTGCACCGTGGCCGGCACGTCCTCGATCTTTTCCGCGCGCTGGCGCGCGGTGACCACGACCTCGGGCAGTTGGGACGAACTCTGTGGCTCGGCGGCCGCATTCGATGTGGCCAGGATGCTGGCGATGGCAAGGCCGAGGACGCTGATCCGGCGGTTGTGCTGCTGCATGGGTTCCTCGCAGGAAGTTGGGGCGGCAAACCCTGTCGTTGTATACAAAGCAGGCGTCCGGATCATACTCTGCCGCTTATTCTACCCGCAATATGGGGTTTTCGGCCGCTGACGGTATACACGCCGAAGCCGATACACTGGGTTTTCGCATGACCGCGCACTCGATGTTCGACAGGATCTGGCGGGCCCACGAGGTCGTCCCGGAGTCCGCCGGGGCGCCGGCCATCCTCTACATTGACCTGCACCTGACCCACGAGGTGACCTCGCCCCAGGCCTTCTCGGTCCTGCGCGCGCGCGGCATCCGCCTGCGCCGCCCCGACCGCACGCTCGCGACGCTCGACCACGCGACCCCGACCGACACGCCGCAGGTCTTCGGCGGCGTGCCGATCCGGCTCGAGTCGGCGGCGCGGCAGATCGACGCGCTCCTGCACAACGCCGCCGAGTTCGGCGTCGAGCTCTTCGGCCTGCGCGACAGCCGGCGCGGCATCGTGCACGTGATCGGGCCGGAGCTCGGCCTGACGCAGCCGGGCATGACCATCGCCTGCGGCGACAGCCACACCAGCACGCACGGCGCGTTCGGCACCTTCGCGTTTGGCATTGGCACGACCGAGGTTGGCCTGGTGTTCGCGACCCAGTGCCTGTTGCAGCGCAAGCCGAAGACCTTCGCGATCGACGTCCGCGGCCGGCTCGGCGCCGGCGTCAGCGCCAAGGACCTGGTGCTCGCGATCATTGGCCGCATCGGCGTGGCGGGCGGCATCGGCCACGTGATCGAGTACCGCGGTCCCGCGATCCGCGCGCTGTCGATGGACGAGCGCATGACGGTCTGCAACATGTCGATCGAGGCGGGCGCGCGCGCCGGCATGATCGAGCCCGACGACACGACCTTCGAATACCTGCGCGGCCGTCCGCGCGCGCCGACAGGCGCCGACTGGGACCGCGCGATCGAGCGCTGGCGCGCGCTCGCCAGCGACGACGGTGCTGCATTCGACCGGCAGCTCGACTTCGACGCCGCGACGGTCGAGCCGATGATCAGCTACGGCACGAATCCCGGCATGGTGATGCCGATCGGCGGGCGGATCCCCGCGCGCGACGACGAGGCGTTCCTGAAATCGCTGCATTACATGGGATTCGCGCCCGGCGATGCGCTCGCCGGCCGCGCGGTCGACGTCGTCTTCATCGGCAGCTGCACCAACGCGCGCCTGTCGGACCTGCGCGCCGCCGCGGCGATTCTGCACGGGCGGCGCGTCGCCCGGGGCGTGCGCATGCTGGTCGTGCCGGGATCGCAGCAGGTGAAGCAGGCGGCCGAGGACGAGGGCCTGCACACGATTTTCATCGCGGCCGGCGCGGAATGGCGCGAGTCCGGCTGCTCGATGTGCGTCGGCATCAATGGCGACACGGCGGAGGCGGGCCGCTATGTCGTCAGCACCAGCAACCGCAATTTCGAGGGCCGCCAGGGCCAGGGCGCGCGCACGCTGCTCGCGAGCCCGGCGACCGCCGCTGCGGCCGCGATCACCGGGCGCATCACCGATCCGCGCGAGTTCGCCGCATGAGCGGCGTTTCCTGCATCCGCTCGCGCACGGTCGTGCTGCCGGTCGCGGACGTGGACACCGACCAGATCTTTCCGGCCCGTTTCCTGACGACCACCGGGAGCACCGGGCACGGCGGGGCGCTGTTCGCCGACTGGCGCTTCGACGCCGGCGGCCGGCCGCGGCCGGATTTCGTGCTGAACCAGCCGCAGGCGCAGGGCTGCCAGATCCTGGTCGCCGGTCCGCACTTCGGCGGCGGCTCGTCGCGCGAGCACGCGGCCTGGGCGCTGCGCGATTTCGGCATCCGCGCGGTCATCAGCGACTCGATCGCGGACATCTTCTACAGCAATGCGCTCAAGAACGGCCTGGTGCCGGTGCGGATCGACACGGCAACCCATGCCTGGCTGCTCGCCCATCCGGGCGCCGAGATTGAGGTGGATGTCGGGCAGGGGCAGGTGCGCCTGCCGGAGGGCCGGCACGCGCCGTTCGCGATCGACCCCTTTGCCCGCCACTGCCTGATGCAGGGCGTGGACGAACTCGGCTACCTGCTATCAAGGCTGCCGGACATCGAGGCCTGGGAACGAAACTACGACCCGGCAGCCGTTGTCCCATAGCGGTTGGGAGTCCCGGCATGAACCTCAGGAAGGCTAAACTGGTAAATATATGAATAAGTTAGCGCTTTTTGCCCTCGTCGCCCTGTCACCGCTGCTCGGCGCCGCCACCGTTACCTCCGGCCACCTTTACGGCATTTACAAGGACGGCGTTTATACCGCGCCGGGCAAGCTGTTCCGCGTCAGCTCGCCGTTCCCCGACGATCCAACCGTCTCCGACGGCCGCGAACCCGCGAACAACAACGCGGGGGCCTTGTCGTTCATCGACGGCATGGGCCGCCTGCTCGGCGTCCTCTACATGGACAACAAGGGCAGCGGTTCCGGCAAGGACACGGATGCCGCCAGGCAGATCGGCAACTGGTTCCGCGACACGGGCTTCCCGGGCTTTTTCCGGGTGGGCGTGCCGGACGCGAAGATCCTGCGCGAGGCGCCGGGCGAAATCGGCGGGCAGCCCGCCTGGATCGCGGTCGCCTACCTGCCGAACAGCTCGCCGCTCGGCCTCAACGTCCGCAACAGCTATGAGGTGATCCGCAACGATTCCTGGCGCGGCCTGGCGGTGGTCGCGCACGGCAAGCGGTATTATGTGCTCCAGACGGAACTGCGTATCGAGAGGCTCGCGCCTCCGGACTACCGGTTCGATCACGAAGCGGCGGACTGGAATGCCTTCGTGCCTGAACTCGATGCGCTGTATCATCGCATCGAGTTCCTGAAACCCTAGAGCACCCCGCGAATCAGGGAGATTCCCGTCATGATTTCCAGCAAGACACTGTCATTGTTGCCGATCGCGCTGGTCGCGATTGCGCTTGCGGCCTGCGGCCAGAAGCAGACGCCGGCGGACACCGCCGCGACCACGGATCCTGCCGTGCAGGAGCAGATCGACGCCGACACCGAGATGAAGGCGAAGGAAGAAGAGCTCGCGCGCCGCGAGGCCGAACTCGCGCTCAAGGAGAAGGAAGCCGAGCTCGCCCGTCGCGAGGCGGACCTGGCCAAGGCGACCGCGAAGCCGAAGGCCTCCGCGCCGAAGCCCGCGAGCACGACCACGACCGCAGCCGCGCCGAAGCCGGCGCCGGCGGGCCCGCGGAATTACACCGTACCCGCAGGCACCTCGTTGACCGCGCAGTTGCCGGCCGGGATCTCGACCAAGACGGCAAAGGTCGGTGACCGCGTTTCGGCCTACCTGACGAACGACCTGGTCGTGGACGGCAAGGTGGTCGCCAAATCCGGCGCCTTGCTGCAGGGGTCGGTCAGCCAGGTGGTGTCGGGCAGCAACAAGATCGGCGGCACGGCGACGCTCGGGCTCACCTTCGACAACCTGACGCTCGCGGACGGCAGCGACCATCCGGTGCGCGGCAGCGTCACGCAGGTGGCCGCCAAGAGCGATACCGGCAAGGACACGGCGAAGATCGCGGGCGGCGCGATCGCCGGTGCCGTGATCGGTCACCAGGTGAACGACGACAAGGGTTCGCTGATCGGCGGCATCCTCGGCGCCGCAGGTGGCGCGGTCGCCGCGAAGAAGACCGGCTCCGAAGTCGAGTTGCCCGCGGGCACGCAGATCGGCTTCACGCTCGACCAGCCAGTCAACGTCACGATGTAACAGAAGGGGTCGCATCCCTTTGGGGACCGTCCCCTTTTCCGCAGGAAAAGGCGGACTGTCCCCTCTTTCTGCGTCCCCTTTTTGTTCTGTGATCCAGGTCCCGCCGGATCTTCCAGCTCCATGAAACAATTAAAAAAATAAGGAGCAAGAAGATGTTTACGAAGTACCTCTACGAAGGCCTGCCGATGCCCACGCTGTACGTTGCGCTCGCGATCGTGCAGCTGTTCGCGCTCAGCGCCTTCGCCTGATTTGGCTGGTTGACTGGTGCCGGGTCGTAGTTTCGTAATCTACCCAACTCGGTACCGGGTCGTACTTTCGTAATCTAGGTTACGAAAGTACGACCCGGCACCATTCAAAGCGCTTTCAGGGCGCTGAGGGCCGCGTCAAAGCGGCGCCGCGCTGCTCCCAGCAACTGCTGAATCGCCACGCCGTCCGACTGGACGGCCGACTCCTCCATCGTCTTCGCCACGGCCTCGAGCCGCGTTGCGCCCATGTTGGCGCTCGCGCCCACGAGCGTGTGCGCAGCGCGGCGCACCAGCGCAAAGTCGCCGCGCGCAAGGCCGGTCTCGATGTCGCCGAGCGAATGCTCGCCGCTTTCCGCGAAACTGGCGATCAGCCCGCGCGCCAGCTCGGCGTCGCCACAAGTCACCTCGCGGAATCGCGCGATCGAGACTTCGGCCGTATCCGACCCGCGCGCGCCGGCCGGGCGCACCACGTGCCGGCCCGTGCGCGTGCCGACCGCGGGCGCAAACCGTTCAAGCACGGCCTCGAGCTTCGCGCGATCAATCGGCTTCGCCAGCACGTCGTCCATGCCTGCCGCCTTGCAGATGTCCACCTGCTCCTTCATCGCGCTCGCAGTGAGCGCCACGATCGGCAGGCGCTGGCCGCCCGCTTCGCCGGCGCGGATTCGCCGCGTCGCCTCGAGCCCGTCCATCACCGGCATCTGCAGGTCCATCAGCACCAGGTCCACGGGCCGGTCCTTCAGGATCGCCAGCGCCTGGTTGCCGTCGTTTGCGAGCACCACGTCGCAGCCCGCGCGCTCGATGAAAAGCTGCGCGACGCGCTGGTTGGTCGGGTTGTCCTCGACCAGCAGCACCGTGCGCCCGCGGCGATGCGAATCCTCGACGATCACGTCGCGCGTGACGATCGCGCGTAGCCGCTGCGTGAACTCGAGCCCCGCATGCGACAGCACCCGGTCCATGGTCGCGAGCAGCTCCCCGCGCCGCATCGGCTTGGTGAGATGGCCCGCGAAGCCCAGCTCGCGCAGTTCCTGGCGGTTCGACTTGTCGTCGATCGAGCTGTAGAGCACGAGGCGCACTTCCGCGATCGGCTCCGTCGCGCGCACGCGCCGCGCGAACTCGAGCCCGTCGATGCCCGGCATGCGATGGTCCGTGAGCACGGCCTGGAACGGCGTGCCGGCCTCGGCCGCGCGCTGCAACACGTTCAGGGCCTCGATGGCGGAGGAGGCGGCCTCCACTTCGTAATTCGCGCCGCCCAGCAGCTCGCCGATCACGCGGCGGTTGGTGTCGTTGTCGTCCACGACCAGCACGCGCCGGCCCTCGGTGTGCGCGGACGGCGCGGGTTCCGCCACTTTCAGCTGCGCGCAGGCCGGCAACCGTGCGCTGAACCAGAAGGTCGAGCCGCTGCCGACACGGCTGCGCACGCCCACGTCGCCGCTCATCAGTTCGGCAAGCCGCTTGACGATCGAGAGCCCGAGGCCGGTGCCGCCGTATTGGCGCGCGGTCGAGGCATCGGCCTGCATGAAGGGCTGGAACAGGCGCGGCAACACCTCCGGTGCGAGGCCGATGCCGGTGTCGCGCACCGAGAAGCGAATGAGATCCGCAACCAAACCCGGTTCGCGCTCGACGCGGATGGCGACCTCGCCTTTGGTCGTGAACTTGATCGCGTTCGAGACCAGGTTGGTCAGCGCCTGGCGGATGCGGCCCGGGTCGCCCAGCACGCGATCGGGCAGGTCCTGCGCGACGTCCACGACCAGCTCGAGATCCTTGGCCGCTGCCTGCACCGCAAGCGTGGTCGCGACTTCCTCGACGTGCGCGCGCAGGTCCATCTCGATGCGCTCGAGTTCGAGCCGGCCGGCCTCGATCTTCGAGTAGTCCAGCAGGTCGTTGATCACGACCAGCAGCGCATCGGCGCTCGAGCGGATGACGTTCGCGTACTCGCGCTGGCGGCGGTCGAGATCGGTGTCGAGCAGCAGCGTGGTCATGCCGATCACGCCGTTCATCGGCGTGCGGACCTCATGGCTCACGTTCGACAGGAACTCGGTACGCGCGCGGCTGGCGGCCTCGGCCTGCGCGCGCGCCTCGGCCAGTTCGGTGCGCATTTCCTCGAGTTGTTGCTCGAGTTCCGCGATGCGCCTGGACCCGGAATCGCTCAAGAAACGCCCCATCCGGGAGGCTGGTCACGCCACCGGAGCCCGTTTCGTTCTAGTATCCTGCGCCCGGGAAGAGAAACCATGACCGCAGATTCTAGCGCACAGCAGCGCCTGCTGATCGTCGAGGACGACGAGCACATGGCCTACCTGCTCGGCTACCTGGCCGAGAAGGAACGCTTTGTGGTCGAGCGGGTCGCCGACGGTCGCAAGGCACGCGAACGCATCGATGCCGGCCCCGCCGTGGACCTCGTGCTGCTCGACGTGATGCTGCCATACACCGATGGCTTCGAACTGCTCGAACAGCTGCGCGCAAACCCGGCCTGGAAAGGCGTGCCGGTCATTATCCTGACCTCGCGTACGCGCGAGCACGATGCGGTGCGCGCGCTGTCCCTCGGCGCCGACGACTACCTGACCAAGCCCTTCAGCCCGGCGGAGCTCATCGCCCGCATCCGGCGCCGCATCCGATGAAAAGGGGTCGCATCCCTTTCAAAAGGGGTCGCATCCCTTCAAGAGGGGATGCGACCCTTCAGTCCCTTCTGTCGCCACTCCTGATTACCGCGATGCTGGCGTCCGCCCCGGCACTCGCCTGCGACCCGGCGCTGCAAGCCGTCATCGCCGAGCACCCGGAACGCAGCGATGATCGCGACGCGCTCGCGCGCTCCTGCGCCCGCGCCGGACGGCCAGCCGATGCACTCCTTCACTACGACGTCCTGCTTCAGGTCGATGCCAACAACCCGGACTGGCTGCTCGGCATGTCGCAGGCGCTGATCGCATTGCAGCGCCCGCGCGAGGCGCTGCCGCTGCTCGAGCGCGGCCGCGCCATCGCGCCGGCTTATGAGGACATCTGGCACGCAAACGTCAATTCGCTCGAGGCGGCCGGCGAGCCTGAAGAGGCGCGCGCGCTGGCACGACAGGCGGAGCAGGCCTTTCCGCAGGCAGCCTGGCCGCGCGACAAGCAGGCGGCGATCACGCGCAGGCTGCTGCTGGAAGAGGGCACGCGCCTCTCCGTCGCGCTCAGCCATGAAGACCTGTCCGGCGGACGACCGTCGTGGAATGGCGCGACGATCGACATCGAGCAGCCGCTCGAAGGCTCGCTGCGCCTGCTCGCCGGCCTGCACGTCGAAGAGCGCTTTGACACGCAGGACGAGCAGTTCTCGCTCGGGCTTGTCGACCGCATCGGCAAGAACTGGAGCTGGGGCATCAACGCCGATGCCGCCGCGAACGCCGAGATCCTGCCGGAATGGAGCCTCACGGCCGAGGTGGGCCGCATGATCGGCCGCAAAGCAAGCTTTGGGCTGCGCGCGCGCCATGCCGAGTACCAGTCCGTTAACGTCGACACGCTCGCGGCGACCATCGAACAGTACGCCGAATGGTTTCGCGTGGTCTACACTCTGACGGGTTCGCGGCCGACCGACATCGACTGGAAGTTCGGCCATGTGCTGCGCATCGCGCACGACTACGAGTACGGCAGCCACGTCACGTTTGGAATCGGTTATGGCCAGGAAGCCGAGACCGTTGCGCCCGGCGTCGTGCAGGTGACGGACGTGAAGAGCGTTACTCTCAACGGCGTGCACTGGAAGAGCGCCGCCTGGGGTTTCGCCTGGGAGGCGGGCTGGCACGAGCAAGGCGATCTTTACGATCGCATCCGGGTGCGCCTTGGACTCGAGCACCGGTTCTGACCTGATCGTCACGCTGGCGTGGCGCAGCGCGCAGATCGCGGCGTTCGCATCGGCGTTGATGCTGATCTTCGCGCTGATCGTCCGGCGTTACCTGCAGTACCAGGGCCGCCTGCAGGCGCAGGTCGTGGCCGCGTGGCGGCCGCTCCTGACGCGCGTCGCGATCGAGCCGGGCGAGGCGCCGGCACTGCCACCGCTGCCGCGACGCCACGTGCCCTTCCTGATGGAAGAGTGGAACGCGCTGCACGACGCGGTGCGCGGCGAGTCGGCCGACAAGCTCAATGACATCGCGCTCAGGCTCGGACTCGACGTCATCGCGCGGCGCATGATGCACACGCGCGCGGTCGGGCGCCGCATACTCGCGATCCGCACGCTCGGGCACCTGCGGGATCCGTCCTCGTGGAAACCCCTGCAGGACCAGCTGGCCTCCGCGAACGCGGTCGTCTCCTTCTATGCCGCCGCGGCGCTGGTGCAGATCGACGCGCAGCGCGCGATGCCCGGCATCATGCTGCAGCTCGCCGAGCGCGAGAGCTGGCCGGGCGAGGCGATGGCGCGGCTGCTCGTGGACGCGGGCGCCGATGTTGCGCGCGAGCCGATCCGCGCATTGATGCTCTCGCTCACGCCCTCCAAGCTGCCGCCATTGCTGCCGTGGCTCGCGCACGTGGACGCCGTGCTCGGCAGCGAGGTCGCGATCGAGCTGATGCGACGCTACCCCGACGATCCGCACGTGGTCGCCGCCGCGCTGGTCGTGGTGCTGGATCCCGGCGTGCTGCCCGAGCTGGCGCGTTTTGCGGATTCCGTCGACGCGGATGTGCGCCAGAACCTGGCGATTGCCTACGGCCAGCTCGGGGGCCTCGGCGAGTCGGCGACGCTCGCGAAGCTGCTCTGCGACCGCGTCTGGTGGGTGCGCTATCGCGCGGGGCAGGGGCTATTGCGGCTCAAGGGCATGGACGACGCGCGGCTCGATGAACTGCGTGCCGGGCTGAAGGATCCCTATGCCCTCGACATGCTGCGCCACGTGATCGCCGAGGCGGGCGTGTCATGAGCATCCGTGCATTCCTCGACGCCGTGCAGTGGGGTTTCCTCGGCTATTTCGTGCTGCTCAACACGATCTACCTCGGACTCGCGTTCGTCGCGCTCTTCGGGCTGCGGCGCTACATGAGCGGCATCACTGCGACCGAGCGCGTGCTGTCCCACCTGCAGATGCCCGTGTCCCTCGTTGTGCCCGCCTACAACGAAGAGGCGACGATCACGACTTCGATCCGCGCGCTGCTGCAGATGCGCTACCAGCATTTCGAGGTGGTCGTGGTCAACGACGGGTCGAAGGACTCGACGCTGGCGACGATGATCCGCGACTTCGAGCTGACGCCGTTTCCCGAGGCGTATCGCGTGCAGATCAGGACCATGCCTGTGCGCGGCGTGTACCGCTCGCTCAAGTACCCGAACCTGCGCGTGATCGACAAGGAGAACGGCGGCGGCAAGGCCGATGCCACCAATGCCGGCATCAATGCGGCGCGTTATCCGATCTTCTACTGTGGCGATGCCGATTCGATCCTCGATCCGCACAGTCTCGAACACGTGGTTCGCCCGTTTCTCGAGGATCCGCGCACGGTGGCGTGCGGCGGCACGGTGCGCATCATCAATGGCTGCGTGGTGCGCGGCGGCGTGCTGGAGAAAGTGGGCCTGCCGCGCAATCCGCTGGCGTTGTTCCAGGTGGTCGAGTACCTGCGCGCCTTTCTCGGCGGGCGGCTCGGCTGGAGTGCGATCAACGGCATGCTGATCGTCTCGGGCGCCTTCGGCGTGTTCCACCGCGATACGGTCGTAGCGGCCGGCGGCTTCCGCGCCGACGTGATCGGCGAGGACATGGAGATGACGACGCGGCTGCACCGCACGCTCTCCGCGCGCGGGCAACGCTATCGCGTGGCGTTCATCCCGGACCCGGTGTGCTGGACGGATGCGCCGGAGGACATGGGCACGCTTTCACGCCAGCGCAAGCGCTGGCAGCGCGGCCTGGCGGAGAGCCTGTGGGAGAACCGCAAGCTGTGCTTTGCGCGCGGCAGCGGTGCGGCCGGCTGGCTGGCGTTTCCGTTCTTCGTGCTGTTCGAGCTGCTGAGCCCCGTGATCGAGGTCGGCGGCATGCTGGTGATGGCCACGGCGTTCGGGCTCGGCATGATGTCCGGCCTGAACTTCCTCGCGTTCGTGGCCGCCGCGTTCGCGCTTGGCGTGATGCTCTCGACCACGGCGATCCTGCTGGAGGAACTGTCGTTCCACACCTACCCGAAGGCGCGGCACGTGCTGGTGCTGTTCCTGGTCTCGATCGTCGAGAACATCGGCTACCGCCAGCTCAACTCGATCTGGCGCCTGCAGGCGCTCTACGGCTGGCTCACCGGCGCCCGCATCACCTGGGGCGTCATGAAACGCAAGGCCGACTGGCAGCAGTA
Source organism: Steroidobacteraceae bacterium (assembly GCA_050179155.1). Classification (GTDB taxonomy): domain Bacteria; phylum Pseudomonadota; class Gammaproteobacteria; order Steroidobacterales; family Steroidobacteraceae; genus SCUD01. Next base: position 12,869 of record JBFXFJ010000009.1, on the reverse strand, counting down.
AAAGGGGTCGCATCCCCTTCAGGTGATCCCTTTCGGGCGAACACCGCGCCGTCCGTCACGCAAGCGACGACCGGTGGCCGATTCCAGCTTCGTGATGAACTCCTCGGAGCCGCACGGCAGCCCCTTCGTCGCATTCCTGCGCAGGGTGCTGATCTCCCGGGCGTCGTTACCCGCTGCAAGCCAGGCCGACCAGTCACCGACCGCCGCAAACTGCCGCTGCCAGGCGGGCTCCGTCGTCAGCAGTTCGTCCTTGCGCAGGCCGCAGTGAGCGCTGGCACTCGACCACGGGTAACTCGCGGCCGTCTCCACCAGGCGGGCGTTCACTGGATTGAGTTCGACATAGCGAATCGCAGCCCAGCAATGTCGCTCATCGAGCACTGAGGCGAAATATCGTCCTTGCCACAGGTGGCCCTTCCAGTCTTTCTGGCGGTTCATGCGCTGCGCGTAACGCACATGCACGTGCCTGAGCGCGCGGGGCAGCGATTCCTTTGCGCCGGGAACCAGCACCAGGTGAACATGGTTGGGCATCAGGCAATAGGCCAGGACATCGACTTGGTGCTCGATGGTGTACTCGCGTAGCAATGCCAGGTAGGTCAGGTGATCGGCATCGGAGAAGAACACCCGGGCGCGATGGTTCCCGCGCTGGGTGACGTGATGAGGCAGTCCGGCGCAAATGAAACGGGCGATCCTGGGCACGACCGGAGCGTAGCGATGCGTGGCGCCAGCCATCGTCCGGAATTCGGCTGCGTTTGCGCAGAATCGTGTCGAAGCGGATGCGACCCCTTTGGAAAGGGATGCGACCCCTTTTAGGTGAGAGCCTGAACCAGAACGAGCCCGCAGGCGCCGGTCAGGAGCGCGGCCACGAAGGCGAGCACGATCGGCCGCCAGCCGGCCTCGCGCAGGTGCGACACCGTGACGCCGAGCCCGACCGCCGCCATGCCGATCAGCAACAGCCACTCGGATGCCGTCTGCGCGTAGCCGAGCAGCGCCTTCCACTGGGCGGCATCGCCAGCCATGCCGTCGCCCACCGTGCGCACGATCACCAGCCCGATGAACGAGATGACGAATAGCGGCACGGCCTTGCGGTACCAGCCGCGCGGCCTCTCGCCCGCAGCAGTCGCTTCGCTCCGCGCCGCCAGCAGCGCCGCGGCCGGTATCAGCACCAGGAGCCCCATCGTGCGCAGGAACTTGGTGAGGCCCGCGATCGCCACCGTATCCGGCGCCTGGAACTGCTCGGCATAGATCATCGCCGCGCCGACCACCTGCGAGGTGTCGTGGATGGACGAGCCGAAGAACATCCCGGCCGGCACCGCCGCGGACCCGAACAGCGCACCGGCGATCCACGGGTAGCTCATCATCGCGATCGAGCCGAACAGCACGACGCTGGTGAGCGCGATGCCGATGTCGGCCTTCTTCGATCGCAGCAGCGGCGCCACCGAGATGATCGCCGTGGCGCCGCAGATCGCCGTGCCTGCCGCGAGCAGCTGCCGCATGCCCTTCGGCACGCCGAGCAGCCGGCCGAGGCCGAGCGCGGTCACAAGCGCCACGCTGACGCAGCCGAGCACGATCGGAATCGCGACCACGCTCACGTCCGCGAGCACCATCAACGTGAGCCGCAGGCCGATCAGCGCGATGCCGATGCGCAGCAGCGTCTTGCCGGCGAACTCGACGCCGTGCTCCGCCCAGGTGCCGAGACCGATGACATTGCGCCAGAGGATGCCGATGCCGATCGCGCAGAGGACCGCGCTCACCGCGGCGTCGGTGGCGTAATACACGCCTTTCGCCGCGACCGCGAGCGCCACCACGTAGGCGAGGCCGGGGAGGAGGGCGGTGGCGTCCCTCGGACTGGTCATGATCGGCTGCTCAGGCGCGCCGGCCCTTCGGGGAGTAACGCCCTGCGTACTCGTCAAGTACCCGACGAATCATGCGCTGATACGGCACCTTCGACTTCTTCGCGTGAGACTTGAAGAAATCGACGCTTCGTCGGCTCAGGGAAATCGTCACCTTGACGCCGTCGTCCTTGAGGATTAGCTGGTCGGGGGGCGGGAGAAAATCCTTGATGATCTCGAACTTCCCGATGGGACCATCAGAATACCCTTTGAACTTGCCCATAGATCTTCCGTCCTTTGCGCCAGTATCCCGCACCAAATATTCTCACGCGGCCATCTCGCTGGGTGAACCGCACTGTGATGACGTGACCGGCAACGCGACCGAAACAGTAGTAGCGGCTTTCACTGCGACTGTGGTCACGATCCCTGGCAATCAATCGATACGGGTCGAGAAACGCACGCTGTGCCTCGGAAAACGAAACGCCATGCTTGCGCTGGTTTTCCACATCTTTCGCCGGGTCCCAATCGAACAGCGATGCCATCCCGGCATGCTGACCGAGATATGGCTAAGCAACCATATAATAATATGGTGAAATTGACAAATTATCCGTGTGGTCGCCCGCAGGCTCGTGGTCACGATCCAGTCGGATTGCGACGTCAATGAAAGCGGCTTACATTGCTCAAGTGAAGTCATCGATCGTGAAGGTCCGGCTTGACCCAGCTTTGGCAGGGGAACTGGCACACGCCGCTGAGCGCAGTAGGTGCAGCAGGAACGAACTCGCGCGTGAGTTGCTGCGGCGTCACCTAGGTTTGGCACAACTCAATGACCTGCGTCGCATGACCATGCCGTTCTCTGCGGCATGCGGGTATCTGACGGACGAGGATGTCTTTCGCGACCTGTCGTGATCGTGAGCGCGAACTAGTCACGCGGCGGCAGCAACTAGCGGATCGCCTCCATCAGCTTCTCCGGCTCGTACACCACCCCGTTCTTGATCACGCGGTAAATCTTGCCGACGTTGCCGGCATCCGCCAGCGGATCGGCATCGAGCAACACCAGGTCCGCGAGCATTCCCGGCGCGATCACGCCGGTCTTGCCCTGCAGGCCCAGCAGCTGGGCACCGCTGCTCGTCGACGCGCGCAGCACCTCGAGCGGCGTCAAGCCGGCATCCTGCATCAACCGCATTTCGCGCAGGATCGACGGCCCGTGCAGCGTGCCGATGTTGCCGGCGTCGGTGCCCATCACGACGGTGATGCCGGCATCGAGCACCTTGCGCAGGTTCTGCATGGCGATGGCCGGCAGCGCGGGCGGCTTGGCGTTCTTCAGGTGCTCGACGAAACGCTCGGGCAGCTTCTCCGGCGGAATCTCGTTGAGATCATCCATCGCCGCGAGGATCTCCGGGTCGGCGCGCACGGCTTCCTCCGGCGTCGCGCGCCACAGGTTCGACAGCGCGAGCGGGTAGCCCATCGTCACGAACAGCGTCGGGCAATAGACGACTTTGCGCGCCTTCGCCAGCGCCAGGAATTCATCGTCGATCGGCTGATCGAACACCGAGTGCACCAGGAAATCCGCGCCGGCGCGCAGCGCAGCCTTCGCGACCAGCAGTTCGGTCGCGTGCACGGCTAGCTTCTTGCCGGCGGCGTGAGCGGCATCCCCGGCGGCCTTCACGATCGCTTCCTGCGCGATGAGGCTGTCGCGCTCGCGGTGGATGAACCAGACCTTGATGTAGTCCGGGTCGCGCTCGAGCTCGCGTTTCACCAGCGCAAGCCCGTCATCGATCGAGTCGATGCGGATGATCGGCGGGTCGCCGAGATCGAGCTGCGGCCGCTCGACCATCGAGATCAAGGGCCCGGCGACCGCCATGCGCGGCGCGAGGTCGTTGCCGAGCATGCGGTCGCGCACGTCGAAGTTCCAGAACGGGCCACCGATGTCCACCACGCCGGTGACGCCGCTTGCGAGCCAGACCGTGAAGGTGGCGTCGAGCCGCGCCTTGTTACGCGCGGTTTCCTCGGCGTAGGGCACGACCGCGTTGAGGTCGATCACGTCGGGGCGCGTGTACAGGTTGCCGGACTGGAAGAAGTGCACGTGCGCGTCGACGATGCCGGGGATGAGGTACTTGCCGTTGCCGTTGATCACCGTCGCGCCCTGCGGCAGTTCGAAAGTGACGTTGCGGAGCACGGCCTCGATGCGGCCATCGCGGATCACCACGCTCGCGTCGGGCTCGAGCGCGGCCGCGCCCTCGCGCTCCGGGTGCACCACCGTGACGCCGGTGATGTAAACCATGCCGTCGCCGGGCGACTTCGCCTGGGCAGCGGTCGCGAGCAGGGCGGTCAAGACAATCAGCAGCCTGAAAATCATGGGCTTACATCCTGGTGCCGGGTCGTACTTTCGTAGTTGCATTCGGACGGTGCCGGGTCGTACTTTCGTACTTTAGCGCCCCAAACTACGAATGTACGACCCGGCACCAGAATGACCCAAACTACGAATGTACGACCCGGCACCCTCTTGATCGTTGCAATTCTCGGTCTGGCCGGGTGCTCCAGGGACGCCCCAGACCCGCTCGCCGCGACGGAAACGGTCTTCCTCGAGTTCCTGGACGCCGCAAACGCGGTCGGCGCCATCGATTCGGGCCTTTACGCCGAGTACGAAGGCCGGGATCTCACCGCCTGGCAGGCGCTCGAGCAGAAACAGCGCGCGGCGCTCGCGGCCAGCCTCGCCGCCGTCGATGAATCGAGGCTGACGCCCGACCAGGCGAATGCGCTCACGGCCATGCGCCGCACCTTCAATGATTACGCGGACGAGGTCTTCGCCGGCGACGCGAAACCCGCCTGTGCCGACCGCAGCCGCACGGACCTCGATTTCGCCACGATGCGCGAAGTGCTGACCGCCTGCTTCCGCGAGCTTGGCAACAACATGACTTTCGAGAGCGGCACCATCGACCGCGGTTCGGCGCTGCACCTGCTGCACGACCTCGAGGAACCGCAGCGCCGCAAGGCGGTGTTCGACGCCTTCCTGCCGCTGTGGGCCGCGCTCAATGGCAACAACGAACCCGACAGCCCGTACCGCCGCGTCATCAGGATGGCCGCGGAGGATGCCAAGAAGAACGGCTCCTACGTGGACCAGGCCGCGATGGCGATCGGCGTCACCAACGAGGATGTCGAGCGCTGGCTGATCGAGATGCTCGACGCCTGGCGCGTCGCCAACGGCCCCGCGAAAATGGAGCCCTGGGATTTCCGCTACTCGATCGGCGAGGCCAACCGGCTGCTGGCCGAGCAGGTGCCGGCAGCCACGCTCGTGCCGGTCAACCAGCGCTTCTATCAGGACCTCGGCGCCAACCTGGAGCAGCTCGGCGTCGTCTACGACCTCGAGCCGCGCGCGGACAAGTCGCCGCTCGCGTACTGCGATTTCCTGGTGCGCGGCCGCTACGAGCCAGACGGCAGCTGGCGCCCGACCCGCGCGCGCGTCGTCGGCACCTATCCGTACGGCGGCCTGTTCTCGCTGAACGAGCTGGTGCACGAAAACGGCCACGCCGTGCACATATCTAGTATCAAAAACCGCCCGGCGTTCACCGACTGGCCGGACACGCTATTTACCGAGGCTTTCGCCGACGTGCCGTCCTGGAGCGTGTACGAGCCGGCCTGGCAGCAGAAGTACCTCGGCACCACCATTGACCAAAAGACCTCGCTGCGCTCGATGTTCGGCAACGTGATGCTGGACGTCGCGTGGTCGCTGTTCGAGCTGCGGATGCTGCGCGATCCCGCGTCCGACCCGAACGCGGTCTGGACCGACATCACGAGCCATTACCTGCACATCCAGCCGCATCCGGAAGTGCCGTGGTGGGCGATGCGCGTGCAGCTCGGCGGCAATCCCGGCTACATGGTGCATTACGGCCTGGGCGCGGTGATTACCGCGGAGGTCCGCCAGCGCACGATTGAGGCGATCGGGCCGATGGATGCCGGCAACCCGAAGTGGTACGAGTGGACCAGCGAGCAGTTGCTGGCCTACGGCTCCGAGCGCGACACGAAGCGGCTGATGCAGGATTTCCTCGGGCGGCCGCTGAACTCAGCCGCCGTGCTCGAGCAGCTTCGCCGCATGAATTAGGGGACTGTCCCCTTTTTCGCGCAGCGAAAAAGGCGGACTGTCCCCTCTTAAGCCTGTCCGCCTCCCACCAGGCGCTTGCCGAGCTCCCACGCCACCAGCAGCGCCATCGCGAACACGATCCACCAGCCGACCGTGAACGCGCGCCGCCGGTTTGGCACGTAGTTCGTGCCGATGTGCACCCACGCATGGACGATGCGGCTGATCGCAAACAACCAGGCCGCCGCGAGCGCCGCCCAGTGCACGGCGTGCAGCGCCCACAGCGCAAACGCCAGCACGTAGAACAACACCGGCACCTCGAACTGGTTGCGGATGTTGTTGTTGATCTTCATCACGCTCTCGGGCCAGGCGTCGTCGAACAGCGCCCGGCGCACCATGTCCACCTCACCCGCGCGCATCGCGCGGATCTTGGCCTTGATCAGCAGCACGTAGGTCGCCAGCGTCAGCAGCACCTGGACCAGGACGGGGCCGAAGATGAGGTCGCGGTTCATGGGCGCTATCCTAAACAAAAAACCCGCCTTTCGTGACCGCCGTCATGAACGCGGGAATTTCTCCTCGCAGCATTTGCCAGCCGCAAGCCGGCCACCTAGACTGGCAAGCGTCAGGAGATGGCATTCCTCCTCGAACCGTCGCGCAGCGACTGATGATGCCTACGCATTGGCCAAACGGCGAGCGTAGGTTTTTTTATGCCCATGACTGAAATCTGGACCCAGGCGACGCTGTGGATCGCGCTCGCCGTCGTCGCCGCATTGCTCGCGGTCGGCCTCCGGATCGCGACCGCCCTCTCCGAGATCGTGGTCGGCATCCTCGCGCAGCTCGTCATCGGTGTGCTGTTCGGAAGCGCGCTCCTCGCCGGCGATGCAAGCTGGATCAAGTTCCTGGCCGGCGCCGGCGCAATCCTGCTCACCTTCCTGGCCGGGGCCGAGCTCGATCCCGACGTGTTCCGCAAGGAGTGGAAGCAGGCGACCGCGATCGGCCTCGTGAGTTTCGCGGCGCCATTCCTCGGCTGCGCCGCCATTGCGCGCTGGGCGCTCGGCTGGAGCGTCGAGGCGAGCTGGCTCGCCGGGATCGCGATGTCCACGACCTCGGTCGCAGTCGTCTATGCCGTCATGCTCGAGTTCGGCCTGAATGTCACCCGCTACGGCAAGGTGGTGCTCGCGGCCTGCTTCATCACCGACCTCGGCACGGTCGTCGGCCTCGGCCTGATCTTCGCGCCATTCACGATCAGGACGCTCGTGTTTCTCGGCGTGGGTGCGGCCGGCTTCCTGCTGCTGCCGAAGATCACGCCGTGGTTCTTCCGGCGCTTCGGCGGCCGCCCGTCCGAACTCGAAGCCAAGTTCCTGATGCTGTGGCTGTTCGGCCTCGGCGCGCTCGCCACCTGGGCCGGAAGCGAGGCGGTGCTGCCGGCGTACATTCTCGGCATGGTGCTGGCCGGCAGCGTCGGCCGCGATCACGCGCTGATCCGGCGCCTGCGCACGCTCACGTTCGGCCTGCTGACGCCGTTCTATTTCATCCGCGCCGGGTCGCTGGTCTCGGTGCCGGCGCTCGTCGCCGCCCCGGCCGCGTTCCTGGTGCTGCTCGGCACCAAGCTCGTGACCAAGATCGCGGGTGTCTACCCGGTGACGCGGCTGCTGCGCTCGCCGCGCCAGGAAGGGATCTACACGACGCTCCTGATGTCCACCGGGCTCACCTTCGGCACCATCTCGGCGCTGTTCGGGCTCTCGAACGAGATCGTGGACCAGGCGCAGTATTCGGCGCTGGTCGCGGCGGTGATCGCGAGCGCGGTCGTGCCGACGCTCATCGCCAACGCATTCTTCCTGCCGCGCCACCTGCTGACGACTACAATCCCCGGGGAAAAGCCATGATCGCCAGGATCCTGCTCGGTTACGACGGCTCCGATTCGGCGGATGATGCGCTCGCGTTCGCAACCGAGCTCGCGCGCAAGTTCGGCTCCGAATTGCACGTGCTGGCCGTCGCCCGGCCGCCCGAAGTCGGCGACGACGTGGAAACCCTCGCGGTGGTTGAGGGTGCGCGCAGCCGCTACGAGAAGCTGCTGCACAAGGTGCGCGCCAGGCTCGCTGGCGAGTCCATCAAGGCGGAATTGCAGGTCGTGGTCGGCCACCCGGCCGAGCAGCTCGTGCGCTATGCCGAGGCCCACAACATCGACCACATCGTCGTCGGCCATCGCGGCCACACGCTGTTCGAGCGCTGGCTGATCGGCTCGGTCGCGCGCCAGGTGATCGCCTACGCGCATTGCGCAGTGACCGTCGTCCGGACCCGCACTTAAAAGGGGTCGCATCCCCTTCCAAAGGGATGCGACCCCTTTTCAGGTGGCCGCGACCCGTTCGCTCGCCGCGGACTCGGTGCGCCCGAGCGGCGCGCTCGCGACGTCCCGCCACAGCAATAGTTCGCCGACCCGCGCCGACGCGCCGTCGTAGAAACCCTGCTCGGGCGCGTACTTGCGCGGATTGCGGAACGTCCCGAACAGGAGGTCGAACAGCGGCAGGTCGGAGTAATTCCAGGCATGCACGCCGCGCTGGTGATGCACGGAATGGCTCTCCGGCCGCTGCACGAGGTAGCCGAGCCACTGCGGCGTGCGGATGTTGGTGTGCTGGAACACGCCGAGAAATGTCGTGACGTAGAGCGTCATGGTCGCCGCCTCGGCGGTCACGCCGACGACCAGCGTCAGCGCCAGGCTGAACACCGCCGTGAACCCGAACACGTCCATCGGGCTGAACCAGAACGCGCCGAAGGTATCGAGCCGCTCGGCGCTGTGGTGCATCTGGTGAAACGCGCGCCAGAGGCGGTCGTTGCTGTGCATCGAGCGGTGCCAGATATAGACACCGAGCTCGTACAACAGCACGCCGACCAGCGCGCCGCCCCAGGTGCCGAGCGAGGTCAGGTCGAATAGCTGGTACTGGATCAACCACTCGGTCCAGAACAACGGCAGGTACGACGACAGGAAGAAATAGACCGCGAACGCGGCCAGGCCCTTCAGCCACCAGCCCCGGACCGCCGGCAGCCGGCGCGCGGGGAACAGCGCCTCGAAGGCGACCAGGGTGCCGAAAACGGCAAAAACGGTCAGCGAAATGGGGTCGAGCAGCAATTGGAGCGGGGTCGGCATGGCAATAACCTTGATCCTGAGTTTGTGGGGGTGAAAATACCCCCGAAAGCGGCCCCCCGCCAAAGCGATACCGGCAAGGAACCCGACGGATCGGCCAAACCCATGAATTCGCCCCCCAAATCCGTGGCATTGCTGGCCTATCCCGAGTGCTCGGCCTCGGTCGTGTACGGCATGTACGACCTGTTCATGTCCGCGGGGCGCGACTGGGACGCCTACGCCGGCAACGCCCCCGGCCCGCAGCTGATGCAGCCGCGGATCGTGGCCGCAACGACCGCCGGGTTCGCCGCCGCCAACGGCGTGCGCATCGCCCCCGAGGCCGCGCTCACCACGAGCCCAACCCCCGACCTCGTCTGCGTCCCCGACCTCAACGTGATGCCCGGCGAATCCCTCAAAGGCCGCTTCGAGCCGGAGATCGAGTGGTTTCGCGACTGCCATGCCAAGGGCGCGGTGATCGGCGCCGCCTGCTCGGGCTCGCTGCTGCTCGCGCAATCGGGACTCCTCGACGGCCACGACGCGACCACGCACTGGGCTTTCAGCGAAGAAATGCAGCGCGAGTTTCCCGCTATCCGCGTCTGCCCGCAGCGCGCGCTGGTCGTGAGCGGGGGCGGGCAGGGCATCGTGATGGCGGGCGGCGGCACCACCTGGCTCGATCTCGCGATCTACCTGATCGCGCGGCTGGTCAGCGTGCAGGCCGCGATGCAGGTGGCGCGCGTGCACCTGATCAACTGGCACGACATCGGCACGCAGCCCTACGCGCGGCTCGCGCGCTCGCGCCAGGCGGCGGACAGCACCATCGGCCGCTGCCAGGAGTGGATCGCCACCAACTACCGCGAGCGCGCGCCGGTCAATCAGATGATCCTGATCTCCGGCCTGCCGGAGCGCTCGTTCAAGCGCCGCTTCCAGCAGGCGACCGGGCTATCGCCGCTGCAGTACGTGCATACGCTGCGGATCGAGGAGGCGAAGCAGATGCTGGAATCCAATGATGCGCCGGTGGAGCAGATTGCCGGCGAGGTCGGCTACGAGGACGCCGGTTTCTTCAGCCGCCTGTTCCTGCGCAACGTGGGCCTGACGCCGGCGCAGTATCGAAGGCGCTTCGGGGCGCTGCGCCGCGCGCTGGCGCAGTAGGGGACTGTGAGTAAAAGGGGTCGCATCCCTTTTAAGCGGATGCGACCCCTTTGGTCCCTTTAGGGACTGTCCCCTCTTGAGCCAAATAGCTTCCAACTGGAAAGAATCGAAAGCCAGCGGCAATTCATCGATCCTTTCGGGTCTTCGTTGGCTTTGGCCGCTCCAGTCGGCGCCGACCTTCGCGCCTGATTTCTTCTGCATCGAAAGGACGCCAGCCGCCGCTATCGACGCCGTCTTTCCAGAGTCTCCGAAGTTCCGAGACCGCCTCCGCACGCGTTTCCTGCCTCACCTTCCACTCCCTCGGCGCCTCGCGGACCACTTCGCTGGTGGTGGCGTAGTCGCCGGTCCTTACCGCCCGCTTCACGAGTTCCAGCATGTCTGCGGACAAAGCCACGCTGATCTTTGGAGAGCGTGGCTGTCAGCCAGTCGTCTGGCCACTCTTCGCTTCTGCGGTTTCCGCAATCGCCTGCGCCAGGACGGACTCATCGATTCCGTGGCGTCGCAGATTCTCAATCAAGGATTGCGGGCCATACCCATCGAGGCGCTCAAGATCCTCGCGCAGGCCGCGACCGACATAGGCCCGAATCAGTGGTTGATAGCCCGAAAACCCCAGGGCTGGCGCGACAAACTTGAGATCGTCTACGACGTCCTCTGGCATGCGCAGGGTCACCGAAACCATCGGGCGGTCCCGGCGAAGTCGCTTCTGGATTCGCTCAAAATTGCTCATACGTGCCGCACTCTTGCGAGGTCGCGTGACGCGCCGAGATGATCCGGACGATTTCTTCTTCATCACGTATCACATGCACGACAAACAGCAATGCCTGGGATTGCGTTCGGCCAATGACCGCGTCTCGGGCTTCGTCTGGTTCGGTCGCATCTACAACTCGCGCAAGCGGATCAAAGAACACCTCGCAGGCAAGTTCGAATGGCACACCGTGCTTGAGCTGGTTTGAAGTCGCTTTCGCACGATCCCACTCAAACGTGACCCCACGCAGGATATGGCGAACATCACGATCCATAGTGTATGTACAAATGCAATACGTTGCAACAGTTGGTGCGATTCAGTGTTTTCGGCGCAAGCGTGATTCCGGCGCTTGGAATGCGCCGCGCGTTTATCTGGTTGAGACGCAAAGAAAAGGCCCGCGCCTTGCGACGCGGGCCTCGTGGGGACCGTCCCCTCGTTGTCTCAAGCGCTTATGCAGCGGCGTCTTGAACCTGTGAGGCAGTCTGTCGATCGCGCCAGTAGCCGGGCCGGCGAGAATGATGTGCTATGGCGACCACCAGAGTCTCGTCATCGCGGTCCAATACGATGACGCTGTAAGGGAATCGCCGAAGAACCAGACGCATCAATCTGTGTTTTGACGCCAGACCAGACAGGGATATCAGTGGGACAATTTGCCCTTCCAGCACGTCGATCGCAGCCTGTATGGCTGTTTCGAACTCCACTCCGAGCCCAGGGGATTGGCTTTCATACCAATCGGCGGCTTTAACCGCTTCCTGTGCGGCCTCATGGAGTACGCGTACTGGCCGCATCAGAGCCGGTTCAGTCGATCACGCATGCGCCTCGAAAATTCCGCACGGTCGATGATGCGTGCGCGTCCAGAATCGACTGCGTCGAGCCGCCGCAAAATCTCGGCTTCCCATTCCTTTGCGGCGTCAGCATCCGCTGGGCCATCCAGGCTCTGGACAAGCTCGCACGCGAGCTTAGCTCGTTCTGCATCAGGCAGGTTCAGGGCTTCACTGCGGAGTCGGTCTATGATTCTGCTGGACATGGGCATCACCCCAACAATGATTGAGCGGCTGGTGAAATGCGATCCGCCGACTTGAATCCCTGATAATTACGCGCGGCCTCGAGTATAGCTTCACGATTCGGCGCGTCATCGGGGACGGCCAAGACGTATGGAATGCGCTCATTGTTGCCCCGGCCGCCATCCCAGATCTTGTCCCGGGGACCGCGCTCTTCGTGTGTCAGGCCAATCAACGGTTTGGTCATCTCGTCGCGATGGCGTTCGGCAATATCCTGCATCAGCCGCAGTTCGCGTTTCGTGAAATGACTGTCGTCGAAGGCAATCTTTGGAACAAGGCGCTGACGGTCGAAATCGATCACGCGCTCCGGAACGACGTCGACCGCCGCCGCAAGGTCGGGCTCGAAATCATCCCACTCCTGCACGAGGGCGAATGGCACCGGGCCGTTCTTCCAGGCGTGGTAGTCGAGCCCGGTCACGCTGCGCCCGACATCCCGGAAGTGGTGGAAATCAAGCAGGTACAGCAGCTTGAACAGCTTGGTCTTGCCGCAATAGCGGGTATTGTCAGCGAAATAGACGATGGCGTTAACGAGCTTTTCGCGATCCCGGGAAATCAGCATGGTTGATCCGGGCCCATCAGGGCGGTTGCGTCACTAAAGTAGCCCTGATGCCTGGTTGAGGCAATGCCAGATGCCGCGGTGTTCGTTCAGATTTGCGCACCGGCCCCAACAAAAAGGCCCGCGCCTTGCGACGCGGGCCGGGGTCTGTCCCGGGGTCTGTCCCTTTAGGGACTGACCCCTCTTAAGGGGATGCGACCCCTTACGGCATCTTCACCATCACCGCCACATAGTTCGCGGTGAGGGTGGTGCTGCCCGCGGCATACGCGCCGTGCGCGAACAGGCCCTGCGCGGTCGCGCCGCCATTGAGCTTCGCGTTGAGCCGCTCCACGA
>JBFXFJ010000008.1:0-132744 GCA_050179155.1 Steroidobacteraceae bacterium | reverse complement strand
TGCTCGCGTCCCAGGCCGGCGTCAAGATCGTTCCGGTCGCGCACAACGCCGGTGACTTCTGGCCGCGCCGCGGACTGCTCAAGAAGCCCGGACTCATTCGCGTGGTGATCGGTCCGCCGATCGAGGCGGCGGGTCGCGATCCGCGCGAGCTCAACGCCGAAGTACAGGCATGGATCGAAGGAAAGATGCTCGAGATCAGCGCACCCGCACATTCCGGACCCGGGGCGGCGTGATTCGCCGTATGTCCGGATGGATATAAGCATCTGATAAGTCAGCAAACAACTGTCCCGGAGGGCGGTTTCGTCCGCGCCATCGGCCGCTGGGACCTGACCGCGGCCGTCGTCAACGGCGTCATCGGCAGCGCAGTCTTCGGGCTGCCCGCGGTGCTGGCTGCGACCACCGGCGCGCTCTCGCCGCTCGCGGTGTTTGCCGCCGGCCTCGGCATCGCGCTGATCGCGCTCTGCTTCGCCGAGGTCGGCAGCCGCTTTCGCGAGCATGGCGGCGTTTACCTCTACACGCGCACGGCTTTCGGCCCGCTGGTCGGATTCGAGGTGGGCTGGCTGCTGATCTGGACCCGGGTGCTGAGCGCCGCGGCCAACCTCAACCTGTTCGTGCTGTACCTGGCCGAACTCTGGCCCGACGTCGCCGCCGGCGCGCCGCGCGCGATCGTAATGCTGGTGCTCGCGGGAAGCGTTGCGATCACCAATGTGATCGGTGTGCGCGGCGCCACCTGGGCGATCGACTTCTGGACGATCGCCAAGCTCGTGCCGCTCGTACTCCTCATCGTGCTCGGCATACCGCAGGTCGATGCGGACACGCTCGCCGGCCAGGCAGTGACAGAGCCCGACTGGACCCAGGCGATCCTGATCATGATGTTCGCGTTTGGCGGATTCGAATCCGCCCTGCTCCCTGCCGGCGAGATGCGCGACCCGAAACGCGACCTCGCTTTCGCATTGCTGGTGGGTCTTGCGATCGTCGCGACGGTGTACGTGCTGGTGCAACTGGTCGTGGTCGGTGTCGTCGCCGACGCGTCCGCGGCGCGGGCCCCGCTCGCGCGCGCGCTCGGCATCCTGCTCGGTCCGCCGGGGCTGGCGCTCGCGAGCATCGCCGCGATGGTGTCGGTCTATGGCTGGACCACCGGCGCGACACTTGCGCAGCCGCGCGTGATCCACGCGATGGCTGCGCGCGGCGAACTGCCGGGCACGCTCGCCTACGTGCACCCGCGCTTCCGGACGCCCGCGTTCGCGATCCTGGCGTTCGTGGCGGCGAGCCTCGCGCTCGCGCTCGCCGGCAGCTTCGCGAGCAACGCGACCTTCGCGGCGATCGTGCGTCTCGTGTATTACGCGCTGACCTGCGCCGCGCTGATCGTGCTGCGCCGCCGGGGCGGCGAGGCGCCGGGATTCCGGCTGCTCGCCGGCCCGCTGGTCGCCGTGCTCGGCATCGGCTTCTGCGCGTGGCTGCTCACGACGCGTACCTTCGAACAGTTGTGGATCCTGGTCGCGCTGATCGCGGCGGGCCTGCCGTTCTACCTTTTTCGCCGGAAATAGCCGGCTTTTATCGGATGTTCATAAACATCCGATAGTGGCGTAACCGGCTGTGCTGGCTGCTAGACGTCCAGGTTGGACACGTACAACGCGTTCTTCTCGATGAATTCGCGCCGCGGTTCGACCGCGTCGCCCATCAGCGTCGTGAAAATGTCGTCCGCGGCGACCGCGTCTTCGATGCGCACCTGCAGCAGGCGCCGCACTTCCGGATTGATCGTCGTTTCCCAGAGCTGCTCCGGGTTCATTTCGCCGAGGCCCTTGTAGCGCTGGATCGCCTGGCCCTTGCGCGCCTGGTCGAGCAGCCAGCTCATCGCCTCGGGGAACGCGCTGATGTCGAGGCGCTCGTCGCCGCGCGTCACGAAGGCGCCCGCGCCGATGAAGTCGTTGAGCGTCGCGCCGAGCTCGGCGATGCGGCCGTACTCCGCCGACTCGAAGAACTCGCGCTGCAGGTGCTTCTCGGCGGTGACGCCGTGCTCGGCGCGTGAGACATCGACGCGCGCCGGCTCGCCCCCCTCGTTCCGGCGCACCGAGAGTTTGTAGCTGTGCACGAGGCTGCCGTCGGAGTTGAGCCGCGCCTCGAGTTCCTTCGCCCAGCCCTCGAGCCAGGCCGCGTCCGCGAACTGCTGTTCGCCGACCGGGCGCATGGCGAGGAGCTGCTCGAGCAGCCGGCGGTCGTAGCGCCGCGACCAGCGGCTGATGATCGCCTTCACCTCCATGTACTGGCGCGCGAGCATCTCGAGCCCGGACCCACCGAGCGGTGGCGCCTCGGGATTGACGTACAGTGCGGCGTTGTCGAGCGCGCTCGTCAACAGCAGCTGGTCGAGCTCGGCCTCGTCCTTGACGTACATCTCCTGCTTGCCGCGCTTGATCTTGAACAGCGGCGGCTGGGCGATGTAGATGTGGCCGTGCTCGATCAACTCGGGCATCTGCCGGTAGAAGAACGTCAGCAGGAGCGTGCGGATGTGGCTGCCATCCACGTCGGCGTCCGTGTTGTGGCAGCAGATGCCGCCCATGCCCGCAACGAAGTTCTCGTCAGTCTCCACGGAAAAGTCGTAAACGTAGCCGTTGCTGGCCCCGACTTCTTCGATGGACTGGATGGGTATAGACATCAGATCGCCGCGCAATTCTTTGAATCGCCGATTGATCGTTTCGCGCCGGACTTCCAGACGGGCCGCGAGCGCCGCAGCATTGCTGTGATCGGCCCAGGCGGCCGAAATCCTGCGCAAGTCTTCCGCCGCGCATACCGACACGTTCCAGTGCCGATGTCGCGTGGTGCAGGGCGCGCCACGGATCTCGCGAGTGACGCCGTCGGGCTCGATCTCGCTGAGCGAAGCGACGACACCCAGCGACGAAAGCAGGTACATGAGCCCGCTCGCCAGGTCGTACGACGACGTCGAGAATGCGATGCGCTCGCGGGCGACTGTCCCGTCGCCCAGCAGGTAGCCGCGAAGAAACGCGAGCCGCAGGGACTCTGAAACGTTGAAGACGAGATCCGGTATCCGCTTGGTCAGGGAATCCGCGCCGCGGAACCCGAAGACCCGTTGCCACGCGAGCGCGGCAATCCGGTTGACCAGCTTCAGCTCTGCACAACCCGGTCGGCTTGCGTAGATCGCGGCGGCGCGCCCGAAAATGCGGGCCAGGCGCGTCTGCATTTCCGGCACAAGCTTTTCGTTTCCGCTGCCGATCGCAAAGCGGATTCCGCCGCGGTCCGACGCAGAGCCTTCTGCAAGATAGAAACCCAGCAGGCACAGCAAGTCTTCGTTCACTTCGAGGTACCGCGGAATGCCGTTGCCGCTGTAATGCTCCGGGGTCAGCTCCAGGTCTTCGCGCGCTGAAATCCACGCCAGATCCTGCGGACCGAGCGTCGACAGCCGCACGCGATCGCGGACTTCGTTGCGCCCGGACCCGGTGTACTGCGTATTCCAGATCCGCTCCAGACGTCCGAGCCCCCTGACCACGCGCCCCATGACGCCGGCGACATCCGCGCCGACAGCCTGCAAATAGGCCCCAAAATGCTGTTCAGTCGGCCGCCCTGAACCGCGCTCCCATCCGTAAAAAGTCACGGGCTGGGAGATTCCCACGGCGGCGCAAAGCGCCTTGTTGGAAATACCGCTGGCGCGGCGTTGCGCCGCGACCTCCGCGCGCACGCTGGCGGGGATTTCCAGGCGCGCCGCCGTCAGGCTGGCATTGCCGGCATGCCGCTTCAACACGCGCTGTCGATGCCAGGCCTCAACCGCGGGTCCGCGCAGCCAGACCTGCTGCGCCGCCTGTGGGTCGCCCCAGAGCTCGCGCAACAGGTCAATGCGGCCGGGCGCGTCTTCCGGCAGGCGCAATTGCCGCGGCGCCACCAGCTCATCGCCCGTCGCGAGTTCGTCGCCCCGCTTGAGCTTGATGGCCCCGCCCTCGTGCACGAACACGCTATGACTGGATGTCACGCGCACGGTGCGGCCATAGGCCGTGCGGACTTTGAGCAGCTTTTCATCGAGCGGGTGGCGGATGACCGCGGAAATCGGCCGGAACCGCACTTCCTGCCGGTCGAGACCAAAACACAGCACGTCGCCAAGCGGCTTTCCGCGCAGCTTTTCTGCATGCCCGTCCGACTCGACTTCGCCGCGGTGCGCGTCGAGCGCGGCATCGATGAATTCGCCGATGCGAACCATGCGCGCAAGTCCCGCATCGTTACGGGCGAACACGTGGTCGTCACCGTCCACGCTCATGATGATCACGCGGTGATACCGCAGTTTCGATGCGTCGAAATCATCCCGGCCGATGCCGGTGCCCAGCGCGCTGATCAGCGTCACGACCTCCTGGGACGACAGCATCTTGTCGAACCGGGCCTTTTCGACGTTCAGGATCTTGCCCTTGAGCGGCAGCACGGCCTGGGTCCGGCGGTCGCGGCCCTGCTTGGCCGAGCCGCCCGCGGATTCGCCCTCCACCAGGAAGATCTCGGACTTGCTGGGGTCCTTTTCCTGGCAGTCGGCCAGCTTCCCGGGCAGCCCAGAAGAGTCGAGCGCGCCCTTGCGGCGGGTCATTTCGCGGGCTTTGCGCGCCGCTTCCCGCGCCCGCGCCGCGTCGATGATCTTCATGCAGATCGCCTTCGCGTCGGCCGGCCGTTCCAGCAGGTATTCGCCGAGTTTCTGCGCGACCGCCGACTCGACCGCGCCCTTCACTTCCGACGAGACCAGCTTGTCCTTGGTCTGCGACGAGAACTTGGGGTCCGGCATCTTGATCGAGAGGATTGCGGTCATGCCTTCGCGCGCGTCGTCGCCGGTCAGCGTGACGTTCTCGCGCTTCGCGAGGCCTTCTTTCTCGATGAAATCGTTGATTTTCCGCGTCAGCGCCGCGCGAAAGCCCGCCAGGTGCGTGCCGCCGTCCTTCTGCGGGATGTTGTTCGTGTAGCAGTACATGGACTCCTGGTAGGAGTCGTTCCATTGCGCCGCGACCTCGACGGCGATCAGGCCTTCCTGGATCTGGAAATAGAAGATATTCGGGTGGATCGCCGCCCGGCTGCGATTCAGGTACTGCACGAACGCGCTGACGCCGCCCTGGTGCTCGAACACGTCGCGGCGGTCTTCGCGCTCGTCGATCAGTTCGATGCGCACGCCGGAATTCAGGAACGACAGCTCGCGCAGCCGCTTGGCGAGCCAGTCGTACGAGAACGTCGTGTTCGTGAAAATCGTGTTGCTGGGCTTGAAGCGGATGGTCGTTCCGCGGTCGGTGGTCGCGCCGACCACGGTGAGCGGCCCCTGCGGCTCGCCCAGCTTGTACTGCTGGCGATGCAGCTTGCCGTCGCGCGCGATCGTCAGCGTCAGCGAGCCCGACAGCGCATTGACGACCGATACGCCGACGCCGTGCAGCCCGCCCGCGACCTTGTACGAGTTGTCGTCGAATTTCCCGCCCGCGTGCAGCACGGTCATGATGACCTCCGCTGCCGAGCGGTTTTCTTCCTTGTGGATGTCGGTCGGAATGCCGCGGCCGTTGTCGGTGACGGTCACCGATTCGTCGGCGTGGATCGTCACCGCGATGCGATCGCAATGGCCGCCCAGGGCCTCGTCGATCGAGTTGTCGACGACCTCGAAAACCATGTGGTGGAGGCCGGTGCCATCATCGGTATCGCCGATGTACATGCCGGGCCGTTTGCGCACGGCCTCGAGCCCCCTTAACACCTTGATTTTGCTGGAATCGTAGGCGTCTTTCTGGGGTACGACGGGGCCTGGCTGCATAATCCGGAAATCCTAGCAGAAAACGGTGCGGAGAAAGCGTTTTTTTGCTTTGTTTTTCAGTTGCTTGAGCCTTCAGTCGGACAGCCGGAACGGTGTGTTTATTTTGCGGTGCAATATTCGGCTGGTTTCACGTGGAACATCCGTGATTTTTCCACGCCCCTGGCGCCGCCCTACGCCGCCCGGACCGTTCCCTGTTCCACGTGGAACATTCGCCCGCGTGCCGGCAGGCCAGGAATGTCTGCCCGCAACGAAGTCACCCAGAGCTGGGCCGGGAGCTTCTGGACGATCGCCATCAGCCGCGCGAGATTCTCGCGGTCGAGTTCTGCCGCGGGGTCGTCGAGCAACAGCGCCGACCGCCCCGGCCTCTCCTGCTCCTGGATTTCCAGCTGGGCCAGCATCAGGGCGGCAGCCACCAGCTTCTGTTGGCCGCGGGAAACCTGGTCTTTCGCGGCGCGGCCACCGATCTGAACTGATACGTCGCCGCGATGCGGGCCGGCCTGCGTTGCCCGGTACCGGCGATCGCGCGCGCGCCCGGCCTGCAGGATCTCGAGCAGCGGCCGGTGGGCATCCCACCCCGCGCTGTGGACGAGCGTGATCGGCCGATCGAGCAGCGCCGTCCCGATGGTCGCCAATGGGCCGGCGATCCTGCCTAGGTAGGCCTCGCGCTGTCTGGCGAGGCTTTCGCCGCTGGCCGCCAGTTCGATTTCCCAGACGGCCAGGTCTTCATCGCCCCGCTCGAGTTTGAGCGCCGCGTTGCGCTGGCGGAGCGCCTGGTGATACCGGCGCCAGTTCGCCAGGAAGGCGGGTTCCACGTGGAACACGCCCCAGTCGAGAAACCGGCGGCGGCGGCCGGGGCCCTCTTCCAGCAGCTTGTGAACTTCGGGGTCGATGACCTGTGCCGGGAACTGCTCGGCAAGCTCCGCGATGCCGCTCGCCACGGCACCGCCGGCGCGCCACTCGGTGCTGGTGCGGCTCGCGCGCACGCCAAGCGGTATTGGCACCGGGTCGGCCGTGGTGCGGCCGGCCAGCAGGAATTCGTCCTGGCCGTGCCGGATCAGGGCGTCGCGGCGCCGGCTGCGGAAAGATCGGCCGCGCCCGAGGAAAAACGCAGCCTCGAGCAGGCTGGTCTTGCCGGAAGCGTTCGGGCCAACGAACAGGTTGGCGGCCGGATCGAGCGTCAGCTCGACCTCGGCGAGACAGCGGAATTGCTCGGCGCGGAACCTGCCGAGGGGCATCGCGCCCCTGGCCTACAGCCGCATCGGCATCACGACGTACCGGGCGCCCGTCGCCCCCGGCGCGCGAACCAGGCAGCTCGAGTTGCCGTCGGTCACGCCGATCTCGACTTCGTTGCCGTCGACGGCCGCGAGCGCATCCAGCAGATAG
Organism: Steroidobacteraceae bacterium; assembly: GCA_050179155.1. Classification (GTDB taxonomy): domain Bacteria; phylum Pseudomonadota; class Gammaproteobacteria; order Steroidobacterales; family Steroidobacteraceae; genus SCUD01. The sequence continues at coordinate 125,594 of JBFXFJ010000008.1, read as the reverse complement.
CCGACGTTGAAGCCGACCTCGAGCTCGTCGCCCTTGTAGTTCACTTCGACCTGCTCTTCGGCTTCTTCCTGCTCCGGGTTGTGGGCCTGGAGCGTCAGGGAGTTCTTCTTGAGCGCGAGGCGAATTCCGCGGTATTTCTCGTTGGCCAGGATCGACGTGCGCTGCAGCGCGGCGCGCAGGACCTCCCGGTCGGCGACCACCGCTTTCTGCGGGGCGCTCGGAATGACGCGGCTGTATTCCGGGAATCTTCCATCAATCAGCTTCGATGTGAAGCGAACGTCGCCGATCTGGGCGCGAACGTGGTTGCTTCCGATCGTAATTGTCACGTCGCCCGCGGTGCCCAGCAATCGCTGCAGTTCCAGGACGCCTTTGCGCGGAATGATGACCTGCTGGACGCCCGATTTCGTGGGCATGTCCATTTCGCACAATGCCAGACGATGGCCGTCAGTCGCGACCGTTCGAAGCATTTTACCGTCCGTTTCCAGCAACATCCCGTTCAGGTAATAGCGCACGTCCTGCTGCGCCATCGAGAAGTGGGTCTTGTCCAGGAGTCGGCGCAGGTCCGCCTGGGCGAGCGTTAGTGTCTGTTGCTGGGCCAGCTCGTCGATGACCGGAAAATCGGTGGCGGGGAGGGTGGCGAGCACAAAGCGGCTGCGGCCCGCTTTGACCGTCACCTTGTCGCCGTCCTGGCTGATCGTGAGCGTCGCGTCTTCCGGCAGGGAGCGGCAGATGTCGAGCAGCTTGCGCCCCGGCACCGTCATGCGCCCGTCGCTGCCCGACTTGATGTCCGCACTAGCAACGAGCTCGACCTCGAGGTCGGTCGCGGTGATCGACAGTTTCCCCTGTTCTGCGGACAGCAGCAGGTTCGCGAGGATCGGCATTGTTTGCCGGCGCTCCACGACGCCGATGACGGATTGCAGGGCGGTGAGCAGGTTTTCGCGTTCGGCACTGAATTTCATCTGTGCACCCGGGGTGATTGGTCGTTGGACTGTTTTAACAGGAATCATGTTTCTTATAGCTGCAGCAGTAACAGAGCGGCGCATTTTCGGTGGAAAAGCCCGGAAAAGCGACTGGCTGCAAGGGCTTCCGCGAAGCACAACCCTGCAGACTGATGGCTTGGCTTCTATGGTCCCCCTGTGGAGTCGCTGTGGAGCAAAAACCGCTCCGCCAGCCCCCACACATTATCCACATCAGCTGGTCAGGATTCTCAACAGGTTGAGATAATCCTCGCTCGCGCGGCGTTCCATTTCACGCAGATCCTTCACGCGGTCACAGGCATGCATCACGGTCGTGTGATCGCGCCCGCCAAACGCATCGCCGATCTCCGGCAGGCTGTGGTTCGTCAATTCGCGCGCGAGCGCCATTGCGACCTGGCGCGGGCGGGCGATGGACCGGCTGCGGCGCTTCGACAGGAGGTCGGCGACGCGGATCTTGTAGTACTCCGCGACCGTCTTCTGGATGTTCTCGATCGTGACCAGCCGCTCCTGCGCCGCCAGCAGGTCGCGCAGCGCTTCGCGCGCGAGCTCGAGCGTGACCGCGCGGCCCGTGAAGCGCGAGGTCGCAAGCACGCGCCGCAGCGCGCCCTCGAGTTCGCGCACGTTCGAGCGGATGCGTTTTGCAATGAAAAAGGCCACGTCCTCGGGTAATTCACCACCCGCGGCCTGGGCTTTGGCCATCAGGATCGCCACGCAGGTTTCGAGTTCGGGCGGCTCGATCGCGACCGTGAGGCCCCAGCCGAAGCGGGATTTCAGCCGCTCTTCGAGCCCGGCGACCTCTTTCGGATAACGGTCGCAGGACAGGATCACCTGCTGCTGGCCCTCGAGCAGCGCGTTGAACGTGTGGAAGAATTCTTCCTGCGAGCGGTCCTTGCCGGCGAAGAACTGGATGTCGTCGATCAGGAGCGCGTCGAGCGTGCGATAGGTCTGCTTGAACTCGGCGATCGTGTTGTGCTGCAGCGCCCGCACCATCTCGCTGACGAAACGCTCGCTGTGCACGTAGGCGATGCGCGCCCCGGGATGGCGCTGGCGCATCAGGTTCGCAACCGCGTGCATCAGGTGGGTCTTGCCGAGCCCGACGCCGCCATAGATGAAAAGCGGGTTATACGCGCGGCCGGGATTCTCGCCGACCTGGATCGCGGCCGCCCGGGCAAGCTGGTTGCTCTTGCCCTCGACGAAGGTCGCGAAGGTGAAGTCCGGGTTGAAGCGGCTGCCGATGTCGGGCGGCGGGCGCGGACTTGCCGCGGGAGCCGCCGAAACCGCGGCCGCGGGAGCCTCGGGGGCGGGCGCATCGGGTGGCCGTGAGCCGACCCCGAGCGTCAGGCGTGGCGCCGCGCCGGCGCCGCCGGTGCCGACCAGCTGCTCGATGCGGCCGTAGAGGTTCTTCTCGATCCAGGAGACGACGAAACGGTTGGGGGCGAGCAGGTGCAGCGCGCCGTCGCGCTCGACGGCCTGCAGCGGGCGGACCCAGGTGTTGAACTGCTGCTCCGGCACCTCGTTCTCGAGTTGACGCAGACAGTGGTGCCAAAGCGAGCCCTGCACGAGCCAATCCCCGCTGAAAAATTCATCGTTGGAATCGCTGACGAGTCTACGGCCGCAAACGCCACCGCGCCAGAGTTATCCACAGGCCCGCGCGGTTGACAGGAATGGCCCGGCTCCGTAACCTTGCCGCCCTTTGCCGACATCTGTAGCCCCTTTAATTTCAAAGGTTTGGGATCATGGCCACGAAGCGGACCTACCAGCCGAGCAAGATCAAGCGCAAGCGCACACACGGGTTCCGCGCCCGCATGGCGACCAAGAAGGGCCGGCAGGTCCTGAAGCGCCGCCGCGCCAAGGGCCGCAAGCGCCTGGCCGTCACCGAAAAACGCTGACGAGTGAACTTACGTCAGGGCGCCACGGACTGCGGGCCGGCCAGAAGCTCCACACCGCCGCCGAGTTCGATCGCGCGCGCAAGGGGCGTGAGCGGCATGGCGATGCATTCTTCCGGGTGCAATGCGCGCCGAACGAGCGGGGCGAGGCCCGGCTCGGCATGGCGGTCGGCGTGCGCGCGATCGGCGGCGCCGTGCCCCGCAATCGCCTGCGCCGCCTGATCCGCGAGTCATTCCGCATGCATCGACAGGAATTGCCGGCGCTGGACGTATTCGTGACCGCGCGCGCGCCGGCACGCGCCGCGGCGAACCGCGAGATTTTCGCGAGTCTCGAGAACCTGTGGCAGGAAATCCGGGCCGCGCGATGAAGCAGCTGCTGCAGTGGCCGATCCATCTGTACCGCTGGCTGCTGAGCCCGATGCTGGGCACCAACTGCCGCTATCACCCGACCTGTTCTGCCTATGCGCTGGAGGCGATCGAAAATCACGGTGCCTGGCGCGGCGGCTGGCTGTCGGTGCGGCGCATCTGCCGCTGCCACCCCTGGGGCGGCGCGGGGTATGACCCGGTGCCGCACGCATGAACAACCCGCGCATCCTGCTGTGGGCCGGGCTGCTGTTCGTCCTGTACCTCAACTTCATGGCGTGGACAAAGGACAATTCGGCGCCACCCGCGGCACCACCAGCCGCGGTGGGGGAATCCGCGACCGCTGCGCCGGCGACGAGCGCCGGCAGTGCGAACGGGCTCGCGGGCGAACTGCCGACGGTTGCGGGTGAAGCGCGGCCATTGCCCGGGGCCGACGCGCCGGAAGTACCGGAAGCCGCCGCGCCAGCGAGCGCCGGGGCGGGCCGCGTCCACATCGTCACCGACGTGCTCGACATCGACCTCAGCCTCGCCGGCGGCGAGCTGGTCCGCGCCGACCTGCCGAAGTATCCGCGTCACAAGGACGACCCCTCGACGCCGATGCGTCTCTTCAACACCGACGCGGTGGAAACGCAGTTCCTGTTCCAGTCGGGGCTGACGAGTGGCGAAGCGGGGCGCGCCGAACCGAATCACATGGCGCCATTCAACGCAGGCGCGAGCGAGTATCGCCTGGCGGACGGCGCCGACACGCTCGAGGTGCCGCTCACGTGGTCCGACGGCGCGGGGCTCTCGGTCACCAAGACCTTCGCGTTTCGCCGTGGCGCGTATGCAGCGGACATCGGCTACCGGATTGCCAATGCGGGCGCGGAGCCGGTGCGGCTCGCGTCCTATGCGCAGTTCCTGCGGCATTCGCAGGGCACGGAGCGCTCGATGTTCGACCCGGAGACGTATTCGTTCCGCGGTCCCGCGTATTACGACGGCGAGAGCTACCAGAAGCTCGACATCGAGGACGACGAAGACCAGACGCTGTCGCGCTCGATCACGAACGGCTGGGTTGCCGGCATGCAGCACCATTTCGTCGCGGCGATCGTGCCGGCGCCGGGGCAGCCCTACCAGTACGAGTTGCGGGTCAAGGATCTCGATTACCTGCTGCGGGTGGTCGGCCCCGCGCACACGATCGCCCCGGGCGGGAGCCTCGAACTCGCGGAGAAGTTGTACGTCGGGCCCAAGCTGCAGGAGCAGCTCAAGGCGACCGCGCCGAAACTCGAGCTGACCGCGGACTACGGCATGCTGACCATCCTGGCGCAGCCGCTGTTCTGGCTGCTGTCGAAGATCTACGAGTTCGTCGGCAACTGGGGCCTCACGATCATCATCGTGACCTTCCTGATCAAGCTCGTGTTCTACAAGCTGTCGGAAACGAGCGGCCGGTCGATGGCGAAGATGAAGACCGTGGCGCCGCGGCTCAAGGCGCTGCAGGAGCGCCACAAGGACGACCGCGAGGCGCAGGCGCGGGCGATGATGGAGCTCTACAAGCGCGAGAAGATCAACCCGGTCGCGGGCTGCCTGCCGGTGCTGGTGCAGATCCCGTTCTTCCTCGCCTTCTACTGGGTGCTGCTCGAGAGCGTCGAGATGCGCCAGGCGCCGTTCCTCGGCTGGATCCAGGACCTGTCGTCGCGCGACCCGTATTTCATCCTGCCGATCCTGATGGGCGGCGCGATGTTCCTGCAGTTCAAGCTGAACCCGACGCCGCCGGACCCGGTGCAGGCCAAGGTGTTCGCCTTCATGCCGGTCATCATGACCGTCATGTTCATGTGGTTCCCGTCGGGCCTGGTGCTGTACTGGCTCACGAACACCGCGCTGTCGATCGCCCAGCAGTGGAAGATCAACCGCGTGGTCGAGGCCGAGGCGAAGAAGCAGCGCACGGGCTGACGGCGCCCGGCGAGCGGGTGCCGGGCCTCGCGCGCCCAGGAGGGCATGGGTCTCAACCGATGAACGCCACCCCGGAAATGATCCGCACCGAGGGGCTGGAGCGCAGTTACCCGATGGGCGACACGGCGATCCACGCCCTGCGCGGCATCGACCTGCTCGTGCGGCGCAACGAGTACGTCGCCATCATGGGCCCCTCCGGTTGCGGCAAGTCGACATTGATGAACATCATTGGCTGCCTCGATAGCCCGGATGCCGGCCGTTACTGGCTGAACGGGCAGCTGGTGTCGGCAATGAGCGATCAGGAGCTCGCGCGCATCAGGAACCATGAGATCGGGTTCGTATTTCAGACTTTCGCCCTGCTGCCGCGCCTCACAGCGCTCGCCAACGTGGAGATGCCGTTGATCTACGGCGGCGTGCGATCCGCGGCGCGCAGGCAGCGGGCGCAGCTGGCGCTCGAGCGCGTGGGTCTCGGCGATCGCGCGTCGCACCGGCCCGGCGAACTTTCCGGCGGCCAGCGCCAGCGTGTCGCCATTGCCCGCGCGCTGGTGACCGATCCCGCGCTGTTGCTGGCGGACGAGCCGACCGGCAACCTCGACAGCCAGACCGGCGCGGATATCCTCTCGCTGTTCGGCGCGCTGCACGCGGCGGGCAACACGATCATCCTGGTGACGCATGAGCGCGAAGTCGCCGGGCGCGCGCACCGAACGATCGGGCTCAGGGACGGCGTGGTGGTGAGTGACGCAACGAACCCCGGCGATGCGGATGCCGCTGCGTAACCACCTTGCCGCTGTGGCGGCGGCGCTGGTCGCCGCCTGCGGGGATGCAGGCTCGCCGGCGCCAGCATATGAAACCGCAACCGTGCAACGCGGCGACCTGCGGGTCGTCGTCGAAGCGTCCGGCACCATCGAGCCGGTGAGCAGCGTCGAGGTGAAATCGAAGGCCTCCGGCGAAATTCTGGAGCTCGCCGCGGAGATCGGCGATACGGTCGAAGCCGGGAAGCTGCTGGTGCGCATCGATCCGCGCACACCGCGCAACCATGTGGAAGAAGCCCAGGCGGAAGTAAATGCGGCCCAGGCCCGCCAGAAGACCGCCACCACGCAACTGGCGCGCGGCGAGAAGCTGCGCGCGGAAGGCTGGATCAGCCAGCCGGAACTGGAAGCGCTCGAGCTCGAGGTCGCCAACACGCGCGCGCAGGCCATCTCTTCGCGCGTGACGCTCGAGAACGCGCGCATCGCGCTCGAGGACACGGAAGTCCGCGCGCCGGCCACCGGGACGATCCTGACGCGGTTCGTCGAGCGCGGCCAGGTGATCTCTTCGCCGACACAGGACGTCGGCGGCGGCACGATCCTGCTGACGATGGCCGATCTCGGCCGCGTGCGCGCGCGCGTGCGCGTGGACGAAACGGACATCGGCAAGCTGTCGGCAGGAATCCCGGCCCGCATCCAGGTGGCGGCGTATCCCGGGCGCCAGTTCGCGGGTGTCATCGAGAAGATCGAGCCGCAGGCGGTGATCGAGCAGAACGTCACGCTGTTTGCGGTGCTGATCAGCATCGACAACGAGGCGGGGCTGCTGCTACCGGGGATGAACGTGGAAGCCGTGTTCGACGTGGCCGCGCGCGATGCCGTGCTGACGCTGCCGCTGATGGCCCTGCGCGCGGCGCGCGACATCGATGCGACGGCGGAGATCCTCGGCCTCGATGCGGACCAGCTGCGCAGCCGCGTGGCGCCGCTGGAGACCAATGGCGCGGCGCGGCCGCGGACACGGCCACAGGGCAGCGGTGATCGCAGCCAGGCACTGCGACTCGGCGGCGGACTGTGGGTGGTCGCCGTGCGCGGCGACGAGCGCGTGCCGACGGCGGTCGAGACGGGCGTCACCGATCTCGACCGCGTGGAGATCACGGCTGGCGTCGCGGAAGGGGACGAAGTGTTGCTGCTGCCCACCGCGAGCCTGGTCGAGATCCAGCAGCAGATCCAGGACATGGCCAGTCGCCGCGGCGGCATTCCGGGCCTGACTCAGCAGGCGGCGCCGCAGCAGGCTCCGGCGCGGGGCCGCTGAGTTGCCATTCTGGGAAACATTGCTGGTCGCGCTCGCCTCGATGCGCGGCAACCTGTTCCGTTCGGCACTGACGATGCTCGGCGTCATCATCGGCGTGGCGGCGGTGATCGCGATGCTGGCGCTCGGGCGCGGCGCGCAACGCGCCGTGGACCAGCAGCTCGCGGCGCTCGGCGCCGACGTGCTGACGGTGACGACCGGCATGCGCTGGATGCAGGGAGGCGTCGCCCGCGACCAGCAGACACTGACGGTCGACGATGCCGCGGCGCTCGCGCGCGACGCGCGGCACCTCGCGGCGGTCGTGCCGGAGCAGAGCGGGCGCCAGCAGCTGCGCCTGGGCGCGAAGAATCTCAGCTCCCAGGTGATCGGCACGCAGCCGGAACACATGCGCGTGAATGGCTACGAGATGGCCTATGGCCACATGTTTACTGCTGCAGACGACACGGCGCGCCGGCGCGTCGTCGTGCTCGGCGGCGAGTTTCCGGACCTGCTCGGCGTTCCCGCGGCGGGCCTGATCGGCGCGACCGTGATCATCAAGAACCTGCCGTTCGAGGTGGTCGGCATTTACCGGCGCAAGGGCGCCGTCGGCTTCGGCAATCCGGACGACGATGCCTACATCCCGCTTCGCACGTCGCAGTTTCGCGTCACCGGCGAGGACAGCGTGCAGACGATCTCCGCCCTGGTCGATCCCGGCAGCGAACTGTCGCAGGCGATGGTCGAGATCGAGCGCGTGTTGCGCCGCGAACACGGGCTGCTGCCCGGCCGCGACAACGACTTCGCGCTGCTGGACCGCAGGCAGTTTCTCGCAACGCAACAGGAGACCACCGAGATCCTGGGTTTCCTGCTCGCTGGAATCGCGGGGGTCAGCCTCGTGGTCGGGGGCATCGGCATCATGAACATCATGCTGGTGACCGTCAGCGAGCGAACGCGCGAGATCGGCATCCGCAAGGCCATCGGCGCAACGCGCCGCAACATCATGAGGCAATTCCTGGTCGAGTCCATGACGCTGTGCCTGCTGGGCGGCATCGTCGGCATGCTGCTGGGCGCAGGCGCCGCCGCCCTGCTGTCGCGGGTGGCGGGCTGGCAGACGGCCGTCACCTGGGAATCGCTCGCGCTCGCATTCGGCTTCAGCGCGGGTGTCGGCTTGCTGTTCGGTTCATGGCCCGCACGCCGCGCATCGGTCATGGACCCGATCGAGGCGCTGCGGCACGAATGACGGATGCGCCGCGGCGCGACGCGCGCGGTTACAATGCATCATGATGGCGGGTACCGGCATGGACGCACGGCCGCCGTTGCTGTCTGCGACGGTCGCGCTGTATCTGGATTTTGACGGCACGCTGGCGGACATCGCGCTGCACCCCGACGAAGTCGTGGTCAGCGAGCCGCTGCCGCAACTACTGCTGGCCCTGCGCGAGCGGCTTGCGGGCGCCGTGGCCGTCGTCACCGGCCGCGCGCTCGCCGGCGTGGACGCCCTCATCGAACCCGCGCGCCTCGCCGGGGCGGGCCTTCACGGCGCCGAACTCAGGCTGCACGACGGCGCGACCCTGCAAACGGGCGAGCTTCGCAGCGCCGGGCCGCTCGTTCAGGCGCTGCGCGGGCGATTTGCAGGCGATGGGCGACTGGTGATCGAGGACAAGGGCGGCGCTGTCGCACTGCATTTCCGGCGCGCCCCGGAGCGCGCGGACGAGTGCATCGCCGCGATGCGCGCACTTGCGGCGACGTCGGCGCTCGAGATCCTCGTCGGCAAGCAGGTGGTCGAGGCGCGGCCCCGTGGTGCGAACAAGGGCGCGGCGCTTGCGGCACTCGCGCAGCGGGCGCCGTTCGCGGAGCGGGCGCCGGTGTTCGTCGGCGACGATGTCACCGATGAGGACGGTTTCCGGGTCGCGCAACGGCTGGGCGGCTACGGTGTCAAGGTGGGCGCGGGCGCGACCGCGGCGCGTTACCGCATCGCGGGGGTGTTCCAGGTGCACGACTGGCTCAGCGCAAGCCTGTCGGCGCTGGAGCGGGAGGACGGGCGATGAGCGGCGCACCGACGCTGAATCTCGGCGTCATCGGCAACTGCATCATTTCGGCGCTGATCGACCGCGATGCGCGGGTGGTGTGGAATTGCCTGCCGCGACTTGACGGCGACCCGGTGTTTCACGCGCTGATCGACGCCACCGACTCCACCGAGGCTGCGGGATTCTGGTCGATCGAGCTGTCGGGCGCGCACCGCAGCGAGCAATCCTATCTCGGCAACACGGCGATTCTCTGCACGCGCCTGTACGCCGAAGACGGCGCCGCGATCGAAGTGATCGATTTCTGCCCGCGCTTCGAGGTGCGCGGCCGCATGTTCCGGCCGCAGACGCTGGTGCGGCGGGTGCGCGCGATTGCGGGCACGCCGCGCGTGCGCGTGCGGCTGCGCCCGGCGTTCGGCTACGGCGCGCAACGACCGGCGATCACGCACGGCAGCAACCACATCCGTTATGTCTGCCCGGAGCGCGCGCTGCGCCTGACGACCGATGCGCCGGTCAGCTACGTGCTGTCCGAAACCCCGTTCCTGCTCGAGGGTTCGGCCAGCTTCCTGCTCGGCGCCGACGAGACGCTGCGCGACAGCGCTGAACAGACGGCGCGCGAATTCCAGGAAGAAACCGACGCCCATTGGCGTCAATGGGCGCGCCGGCTCGCGCTGCCGCCGGAATGGCAGGATGCGGTGATTCGCGCGGCCATCACGCTGAAGCTCTGCACGTTCGAGGAAACCGGGGCGATCGTTGCGGCGATGACGACCAGTATTCCCGAGGCGCCGGGCAGCGGGCGGACCTGGGACTACCGGTACTGCTGGCTGCGCGATGCCTACTTCGTCGTGCGCGCGCTCAATTCGCTTGCCGAAGTCGAGACGATGGAACACTACCTGCGCTATCTCGCGAACGTAGTCGGCGCGGCACCGGACGGCCACCTGCAACCGGTGTACGGGATCGCGCTGGAGCGGCGGCTGCAGGAGCGCGAGGTCACGACACTTGCCGGCTACCGCGGCATGGGGCCGGTGCGCATCGGCAATCAGGCATACGAGCATCTGCAACACGACGTATACGGCAACGTGATACTCGCCGCCTCGCAGGCGTTCTTTGATCGCCGCCTGCTGCGGCCGGCGACGGCGCAGGATTTCGCGCGTCTCGAACAGGTCGGTGAGCAGGCCTATCGCGTCTATGCGATACCGGACGCCAGCATGTGGGAACTGCGCACACGCAGGCGAGTACACACATCCTCGGCGCTGATGTGCTGGGCGGGTTGCGACCGGCTGGCGCGGATCGCCGCGCACCTCGGGCAGCCGGATCGCGCCGGGCTATGGCAGGGCCGCGCCCTCGAAATCCGCGGCGCCATCGAGCGCGAGGCCTGGGACGCCGCGCGCGGCAGCTTCGTCGACAGCTTCGGCGGTTCCGATGTGGAGGCGGGCCTGTTGCTGATGGCGGAGGTCGGGTTTCTTCCGGCGGACGATGCGCGCTTTACCGGCACCGTGCGGGAGGTTGGACGTCGGCTGCGCCGCGGGCAGCACCTGTTCCGCTATGCCGCGGCCGACGATTTCGGCGTTCCATCGACGGCATTCAACATCTGCACGTTCTGGTACATCGATGCGCTGGCGAGGACCGGGAGGACGGGCGAGGCGCGCGAACTGTTCGAGTACATGCTCGGCTGCCGCAATCACCTGGGCCTGTTGTCGGAGGACATCGATCCGGAAACGGGCGAACTGTGGGGCAACTACCCCCAGACGTACTCGCTGGTCGGCATCATCAATGCGGCAACGCGGCTCTCGGCCGGGTGGGAGGGAATCGGTTGAAAGGCACGCGCCGGCTGGTCGTCGCTTCCAATCGCGTGGGCCCGGTGCGGGGCGCGGCGGCGGCCGGCGGCCTGGCGGTGGGCCTGGTTGAAGCGCTGCGCGAGCACGGCGGACTCTGGTTCGGGTGGAGCGGGCGCACCGCCGCGCCGGGCGGGGTGCAGCCGCACAAGGAAAGGGTCGATGGCCTGACGCTCGCGACGCTCGACTTGACGCAGCAGGAGCTCGATGGCTACTACAATGGTTTCTGCAACAACTGCCTCTGGCCACTGCTGCATTTCCGGATCGACCTGACCAAGTACGAACCGGCGCAGGTCGAAACCTATCGCCGCGTCAATCGGCGGTTTGCGCGGACACTCTCGAAGCTGCTGCGGCCCGATGACCTTCTCTGGGTGCACGACTTTCACCTGATTCCGCTCGCCGAGGAATTGCGCAAGCTCGGCTGCCGGCAGCGCATGGGCTTCTTCCTGCACACGCCCTTTCCGCCGACGGAGATACTGAGCACGCTGCCGGCCCACGAAAGCCTCATGCGCGCGTTGTTCGCGCACGACCTGGCCGGATTCCAGACCACCGATGACCTGCAGCGCTTCCGGGAACACATCCGGCGGGCTGCTCGCGGCACCATCCGGCCCGGCGCCGTGTCGGCATTCGGCCGCGAGCTGCGCATTGGCGCATTTCCGATCGGTATCGACGTCGACCAGTTCCACCGCTTCGCATTCACGGCGCCGGGCAGCCGCGAATTCGACCGCATGCGGCAGGTGCTGGGCGGACGTGACCAGTTCATCGGCGTGGATCGCCTCGATTACAGCAAAGGCCTGCTGCGCCGCCTCGACGCATTCGGCCGATACCTGCAAATGCACCCCGAAGCGCATGGACAGGTGATCTTCCTGCAGGTGGCGCCGGTCAGCCGTGGCGGTCTCGAGTCCTATCGCCAATTCCGGCAGGAACTCGAACTCGAGGCCGCCGGCATCAACGGCGAATACGCGCGCTTCGACTGGACGCCGGTTCATTACCTGAACCGCGCGCTGCCGAGGCGGACGCTGGCGGGCCTGTATCGTGCGAGCCGGGTCGGCGTCGTGACGCCGATGCGCGACGGCATGAACCTGGTCGCCAAGGAGTATGTCGCTGCGCAGGACCCGGCCGATCCGGGAGTGCTCGTGCTTTCGCGATTTGCCGGCGCGGCGCAGCAGATGGCCGCCGCCCTGCTCGTCAATCCCTACGACAGCGACGAAATTGCACAGGCGCTGCACGCGGCGCGCGAAATGCCGCTCGCCGAGCGCCAGCAGCGCCACCGCGCACTGATGCAGCGGCTGCGCCGGCACGACGTGAAGCGCTGGCGCACCGAGTTCGTGTCTGCGCTGGCGGATGCGCCGCCCCGGAGCGCGGCTGCGGGTGCGGCCTCGTGATTCTGGTGGGGGATTTCGGCGGCACGCACACGCGCCTCGCCCTGGCCAGCCCGCGGGGGAATGCGTGGTCGCTCTCGCGAATCCGCGAGTTTCCGACTGGCGGCGATGCCGGGATGCTGGTGCGGCGGTTTCTCGAAGACACGGCGGAACCAGGCCCGGAGCAGGCGGCGTTTTGCGGTGCCGGGCCGGTTGCGAAAGACGGATCGATCCGGCTCACGAACGCCGGAGTGACGCTCGATCCGGCCGCGCTCGCCGCTGCCGCCGGCTTGCGGCAGGTCATCCTGGTCAACGATTTTGCCGCGATCGGTCATGCCGTGCCGCGACTGCCACCGGAAGCGCTGCGACACTGCGGCGGCGGGGCGGCCACGCCGGACGCAGCGAAAGTCATCATCGGACCCGGCACCGGGCTTGGCGTGTCGATCGTCATGCCGGTCGCGAATGGCTGGTTCGTGATTGAGGGCGACGGCGGCCACGCCGACCTTGCGCCCGTCGATGAAGGGCAGCTGGACGCCTGGCGGTGCCTGCGCGCGGCCCATGGCCGCGTTGCGGCGGAAACCGTGCTGTCCGGACCCGGGCTCGAACGGCTGTATGCCGCGTTGTCACCTGGCGAGCGGCGGACGGCAGGACAGATCGCGGCGGATGCATGGCGCGGCGAGGAGTGCGCGGCGCGCGTCGTGCAGATGTTCACCCGCTGGCTCGGTAGCGTCGCCGGCAACCTGGCATTGACGGCCGGTGCGCGCGGCGGCGTCTTCATTGCGGGCGGCATCGTTCCGCGTTGGGGCGAGCGCTTCGACGTGACGCTGTTTCGCGCCGCGTTCGAGGACAAGGCGCCGCACGCGGCATGGCTGCGCGCGATCCCGTGCTTCATCGTGACGCACCCGCAGCCCGGGCTGCTCGGCCTGACGGCGCTCGCGGGGGCATCCCTGCACGACTCGCTGCGCTGACCCCCGCCCCGGCGATCCGCGCCCGCCGGCCCGTATACTCGCGGCCGATGAATGCGACGCCGGACACGATCGTTGCAGCCGCCACGCCTCCCGGCCGCGGCGGCATCGGCATCGTGCGCATCTCGGGTCCCGGCACCCGGGCGATCGCGGCCGCGATGCTGGAATCGGTCCCGGCGCCGCGCCACGCGACCGTCGCAATCTTCGCCGACGCCCGGGGACGCGCCATCGACGCGGGCCTCGCGCTTTTCTTTCCCGCGCCGCAGTCCTTCACCGGCGAAGACGTGCTCGAGCTGCACGGCCACGGCGGGCCCGTGGTCATGGATCTGCTGGTCGCGCGCGCCATCGAGCTCGGTGCGCGCATGGCGCGGCCGGGAGAGTTCACCGAGCGCGCTTTTCACAACGACAGGCTCGACCTCGCGCAGGCAGAGGCGATTGCCGACCTGATCGATGCGGGATCCGCCGAGGCCGCGCGCGCCGCGCTGCGCTCGCTGGCCGGCGAATTCTCGCGCGAGATCGGCGAGCTTGCGGAGCTCGTGATGGAGCTTCGCGTGTTCGTCGAGGCGGCGATCGACTTCCCCGACGAGGATGCGGAATTCCTGGCGAGCGACGAGGTGCGCGAGCGGCTCGCGGAGATCACCAGGCGCTTTGCCGCCATCGGTGAATCGGCGCGGCAGGGCAGGGCGTTGCGCGACGGGCTTCAGGTGGTGATCGCCGGCCGGCCGAATGCCGGCAAGTCTTCCCTGCTGAACGCACTCGCAGGCTTCGACGCAGCGATCGTCACGGACATTCCGGGCACGACCCGCGATGTATTGCGCGAGCGCATCCACGTGGACGGGCTGCCGATCCACGTCATGGACACCGCGGGGCTGCGCGATTCCCCGGACGCCGTCGAGATCGAGGGTGTGCGCCGCGCGCGCGCCGAGATCGGCCGCGCGGATCTGGTGCTGTACGTCGTGGACGCGACGCTCGGGCTCGGCGACGACGAGCAGGCACAACTGCCGGCGGGAACCGCGGTGCTGGTCGTCTGGAACAAGACGGATCTTCCGGGGGCGTTCCCGGCGCCGCCGCTCGCGAATCTGCCGGTCGTTTCTGTTTCAGCCACCGCAGGCACCGGCCTGCCGGCACTGCGCGAGCAGTTGAAGTCCGCGGCGGGCTACCAGGCGGATGCGGGCGGCGTGTTTTCGGCGCGCCGCCGGCACCTCGATGCGCTCAACCGCGCGCAGAGCCTGTTCGAGCTGGCCGCGGCGCGGCTCGCGGAGCGCGCCGCGTTCGAGCTGGTCGCCGAGGAGCTGCGCCAGGCGCACGAGGCGCTCGGCGAGATCACGGGCGCCGTGTCGAGCGACGAGCTGCTCGGGGCGATCTTTTCGGGTTTCTGCATCGGCAAGTGACGCGGCGGGGCGCGGCAGTCCAATATATTGGACTTTTTGCGAACAGTCCAATATATTGGACGCATGAATCTGCACACGATTGGACGACAAATCGGAGAGCGCCGGCGAATGAAGCGGCTGACGCTGCCACAACTGGCAGCCACCGCCGGGGTTTCCCGATCCACACTCGCGGCACTCGAGTCCGGAAAGCTGAAGGAACTGGGGTTTAACCGCGTGGTGCGGCTTTGCGCAGCGGTTGATCTCGTGGTCGATGTGCGCGCACCGAGGTTGAAGTCGCCACTGATGAGTCATCGACACCTGACCGACCTTGCGGGGCGGGAGTTGACGGGGGCGGCAATCGATGACGTTGTCACACGAGGCGATGTCACCGCCTGGCGCGGGCTGGCGCGGGCGATTCGTGCTGACCGATCCGGACGCCTGGCGCGGCGCGTGCGGGACGTGCTTCGGGCGTCAGCTGCCCACGACCCCAGGGCGCGTGCGTTCGCGCTAATGCTCCCCGGACTGAAAGCCAATGTCCGCGCAAAGGCCTCAAAACGTGGCTGATGTCCGCGAAGTCCCGGATTGGGAAACGCTGTTGGCCCACGCGGCCAGACTGCAGACAAAGATTCCGGGCGCCATTCTTGTTGGCGGTACGGCCGCCGCACTTCATGTCAAACACCGCTATTCGGTTGACCATGACCACGTAATCAGGAATCTGGAGGAGAAATACGACGAAAGCTTTGCAGCGCTGGAGTCCATTGCCGGATGGAAAACAGCCCGGCGCATTCGCGGCACGATGGTGCTGGGTGAAGCGGGCGGCATCGCCGCCGGTCTGCGGAACCAAAAGCGAACTGCGCCCCTGGAGACAATCGGCGTAGAGATAGCGAAGGGACGCACGCTTCGCGTCCCCACGGTTGCCGAGATGTTGAGAATCAAGGCCTTTCTGGTCGTTGAGCGCAATGCGACCCGCGACTACCTGGATGTCGCGGCGCTTTCTCACCACCTTGGAACGCGCAAGAGTGTTACAGCACTTGAGCGGATGAATGAACTCTACGGTGAGTTTGTCGGTGCGGGCGGCGACATGCTGACCTCGCTCATCACGAAACTTGCGGCACCCGACCCGTATGACCTCACGGACGTCGATCTTGCCGAATACAAAGGCATTACTCCGCCGTGGCACGACTGGCATGCTGTCGAGTCACAGTGCCGGTCGATCGCAGAGGCCATCTTGCGCGCCTGAAATGGCGATTCCCAAGCCGATCAAGACCGACACGGGAGGCAGACACGCCGCCGCCCAGTCCGCGCTAGACATAGCTCGCATAGCGCGGGTCGTACATCTGCGACTGGACATCGGCGAGCACGTCAGGTGGCCGCGGTTTGCCGGCAAGCCCGCTGCCGTAAGCGGACTCTGCGACCGCGGCCGCGATGGCCGCGGAAACGGCGCGGATGCGCGCCAGCGGGGGATAGAGGCTTCCCTGCGAAAGGTCCGACTCGTCGACCATCCCCGCGAGTGTGCGCGCCGCCGCCATGAACATGTCGTCGGTGACGCGCCGCGCCCGGCTCACGATCACGCCGAGGCCGACGCCGGGGAAGATGTATGAGTTGTTGCCCTGGCGCGGCACGAAAGTCCGCCCGGCGAGCGTTACCGGGTCGAAGGGGCTGCCGCTCGCGAACAGTGCGCGGCCACCGGTCCACTGGTAGGCCTGTTCGGCCGTGCATTCCGCTTTCGACGTCGGGTTGGACAGCGCGAACACGACCGGCCGCGGGTTGATGCGCGCCATCTCCTCGAGCACTTCGCGCGTGAAAGCGCCGCCGGTCGCGGCCACGCCGATGATGGCGGTCGGCTTCAGCGCCCGGACGGCGGCCAGGAAATCGCCGACCGGCGCGTGTTCCTTCGCATAGGGGCGCTTGTGTGCGGCCAGGTCGTCGCGGCCCTGGACTACCAGGCCGCGCGAATCGACCAGCCAGCAGCGCGCGCGCGCGGCGGCCGGCGAAACCCCTTGCGCGACCATCGCCGCGACCGTGAGGTCGGCAATGCCGGTCGCCGCCTCGCCGGCGCCGAGGAACAGCAGGGTCTGGTCGACGAGCGTGCCGCCACTCACGCGCAGCGCGGAGAACAGGCCCGCGAGGGCGACCGCTGCCGTGCCCTGGATGTCGTCGTTGAACGTGCAAATGCGGTCGCGGTACTTCGCAAGCAGCCGGAATGCATTGTGGTTGGCGAAGTCCTCGAACTGGAGCAGCACGCCGGGAAACACCTCTTCTGCGGCCACGATCAGTTCGTCGATCAGCTCGTCGTAGGCCGCGCCGGTGATGCGGTGCTGGCGCAGGCCGATGTAGAACGGGTCGGCGAGCAGCGTCTCGTTGTTGGTGCCGACGTCGATGGCAATGGGCAGGCACAGGGCGGGGTGGATCCCGGCGCAGGCGGTGTAGAGCGACAGCTTGCCGACCGGGATGCCCATGCCCTGCGCGCCCTGGTCGCCGAGGCCGAGGATGCGCTCGCCATCGGTCATGACGATGATGCCGGCGCGGCGCGGCCAGTTCCGCAGCACCCCGGCGATGCGGCCACGATCGTTGGCGGTGATGAACAGGCCGCGCGGCCGCTGGAAGATGCGGCCGAAGCGCTGGCACGCGAGCCCGACGGTCGGCGTGTAGATGATCGGCTGCATCTCATCCACGTGATCGCAGATCACGCGAAAGAACAGCGCCTCGTTGCGGTCGTGCAGCGCGTTCAGCGCGACATACTTGTCGAGCGGATCGGTCATGTGCCGCAGCTGCTGCAACGAGCGCTCCATCTGCTCCTCCTGCGTGTGGACATGCGCCGGCAGCAGGCCGCGCAGTCCGAGCGCCTCGCGCTCCTCCTCGGTGAAGGCCGTGCCCTTGTTCAGCAGCGGGTCGTGCAGGAGCGCCATCCCGCGGGACAGCCCCGGCATTGCTCGCCTGAAACCGGTGGTCATGAGCTGGATCCTCATCCAATGGGGCGACGACCGGGCACGCCGGCGCGCCGTCAAGCGCAGGTTACGCCCGCAAATGGCGCCTGCTTTGACCCACGTCAATCAGCGGGCGGCAAGCGCAGATCGGCCATCCGCGTGCATGAAAAAACCATTCACACCCGCCCGGCCGGATGTCCTTGAAGACAAACGACTTTGTTCATTCGCGCCGCCGTGGGCGCATGAAAAAAATGTACCTCCGCCAGCCCCCTTCGCGTCTGGAAGACGCCCCGCCATCCCGCCGCACGAGGCAACCCGCTCATTCGCAACGACTTTCCCGCCGCCCGCGTCGCTGGCACGAATGTTGCTTTGTTGAGGGCAGGAAGAGAAACGAAGCACGGGGTGGCCAGATGAACACGAAAACCAGAATCCTGATCGTCGACGACGACGACATCGTGCGGCAGAGCTACCTCAGGTCCTTGGCCTGCGTACACGCCAGTTGTGACGTGGCCGTGGCGCGGGACGGAGCCGAAGCGCTCTGCGCCATGGAGCAGCAGCCATCCGACGTGGTGCTCCTGGACCTGCGCATGCCCGGGATGGACGGCCTGACGGTGCTCCGGGCGATCAAGCAGAAGTGGCCGGAAAGCCAGGTGGTCATCATCACCGGTTTCCCGAGCCTCGAGACCGTCAAGGAGGCCATCGAAGTCGGCGCCTGCGACTACCTGGCCAAGCCGGTCGGACCCGACGAAATCATTCACGCCGCGAAAGGCGCCCTGACACGGAAAGGCTGGGCGCTGCAGCGCGAGCGGACCGAACATTGAAGGAGAAAGCCATGAAGACCCAGAGAAAAGTGCTGGTTGTAGACGATGATCCGGTAATCGCGAAGAGTTTCGACCGCGTCCTCTCCGGAAAAGGCTACGCAGTGATCACGGCCCGCGACGGGAGCGAGGCGCTGCAGAAGCTCCATGACGAGAAATACGACGTCGTCTTCACCGACATCAAGATGCCGGGCATGAGCGGCATCGAAGTCGCCGAGCGGATCAAGGCCACGCAGCCCTGGCTGCCGGTCGTGATCGTGACCGGCTACGGCACGGACGAGAACGAAGCGCGCGCCGAAGCGGCGGGCGTCTCCGGATTCCTGCGCAAGCCGCTGTCGCCCGCGATGATCGAGGGCAGCGCGGCCAAGGCCCTGCTGGAAAGGGACCGGACGGAAGCCGCACCGGCAAAGGCCGAAGCCGTGGTGCTGCCGCACCGCGCGCTGGCAAAGCCGGAAATGCGGGGTGCCTGGAAGAGCGTCGCCCTGTTCCTCGCGGCGCCCGTCATCGGGCTCGCCTACCTGGTGGCCGGGCCGTTCATCGGGCTCGGCATGCTCGCCTGGATGGGCACGCGGGAACTCGCGAAGCATCGGGCAACGAGGAAGATCGCAAAATTCGTGAAGGACGTCGTCCTGTTCCTCGCGGCGCCGGTCGTCGGCCTGGTGTATGCGATCCTGTTCCCCTTCATCGGGCTCGGCATGCTGGTGTGGATGGGCGTGAAGGCGGTGGCGAAAAGGCAGGAGGCGGGCTGATCGCAGGACCCGGCGACGCGGGGGTCTTCGTGGCACGGGGGCGCTTGATCCAGGTCAAGCCCCCCGGCGCAGCGAGGAATATCATGAGGCGCAAGGAAGCGAGCATGAAACCCCTGCAGAACGACGGCGCTGCGATACTGGCAAAAGTCCACCGGCAGCTGCTGACCGGGGTCCTTGCCGCAATCACCCTGTCGATGGCGCCAGTCACCGGCGCGGGTGCCGCCGCGGGCCCGCTGTCCGACGCCGACACGGCCTGCCTGGGCTGCCACTCGATCGGGGGGCTGGAGAAAGCACTCGACAACGGCGAGACGATCTCGCTGCACGTTCCGGGCGAGGGCTTCGCGGGTTCCGTTCACCGGGTGTTCGGCTGCACCAGCTGTCACGCCGCGATTGACCCGGCCAGCCACCCCGCGGCAGCGGCCAGCATCGCGAGTGCCCGCCAGTATTCCATCGAGCGTACCGCTGCCTGCCAGATGTGCCACGCGGATGCGCTCGAGCAGTACGAGGGCAGCCTTCACTCCGCCCGCGTGCGAGAAGGTCACCCGCTCGCGCCGGTGTGCACCGGCTGCCATGGCGCGCACGAGGTGAATCCCAGGACCGCGTATGAAACCTGTGTCGGCTGCCACGCTGCCGACCTCGACGCCCACGGTGACTGGCTGCCCAATGCCGCCCTCCACCAGGAGGTCGTTTCCTGCGCCGCCTGCCACGCCCCGGACGCCGCGCGCATGATCGACCTCAGGCTCTACGACGGCGCCGCGAAGCGGTGGGTCGTGGAGGAAGAGGGCGCGCCGCTCTTCGGGCAGCTCGCGCAGGCGGCGGATGCAAACGGCGACGGGCTCGATGCCAGTGAGTTGCGCAACCTGCTGCAGGAGGTCAATCGCGGCGCGGCGATCCCGCGGACGCTGCGCGGCCGGGTCGAGCTGCGCACGGATGTCGAGGCACACCGGCTTGCCGACAAATCGCACGCGATCAAGGCCTGCGACACCTGCCACCAGTACGGCGCCGAGCCCTTCCGCAACGTCACCGTGTCCGTCACCGGGCCCGATGGCAGGCCGGCGCGCTATCCAGCGCACCCGGAGATCCTCGGCTCCGCGCTCGCCGTGCAGTCGCTGCCCGAGTTCTACGCGATCGGCGGCACCCGCAGCCGGATCCTGGACGCGCTCCTGGTCCTCGCCCTGCTGGGGGGTGTCGGCATACCGGCGGGCCACATGACGATGAAGTGGCTGTTCAGGAAGCGCCGCGCGCGCAGCGGCGGCGGGAACGATGCCAGATAGGGGAAAACACGCCATGCAGCGGATCTACGTTCACCCGCTCCCGGTCAGGATCTGGCACTGGATCAACGCGCTCGGCTTCGTGGCGCTGATCCTGACCGGCGTGCAGATCCGCTACATGGACCTGTTCAGCGTGCTGTCCTTCAAGACCGCGGTCAACCTGCACAACTGGATCGGGTTCGTCCTGATCGCCAACTTCTTCGTCTGGCTGCTCTTCTACCTGTTCTCCGACAAGATCCGGGTCTATCACCCCGAGCTGAGCCTGATGAAGCATTTCCGCGGCAGCCTGCGCCAGATGAAGTACTACGGTTACGGCATATTCCGGGGCGACCCTAACCCGCACCACGTGAGCGCGTACCACAAGTTCAACCCGCTGCAGAGCATGATGTACCAGATCATCATGCTGCTGATCGTCCCGCTGCAGTTCTTCACCGGGCTCCTGCTCTGGGATCTCAAGCATTTCGCCGGCGCGGTCGAGTTCTTCGGCGGCGTGCGGGTCGTGGCGACCGTGCACGTGCTGTGTTTCATCTTCTTCGTCGGCTTCATCCTGGTGCATCCGTACCTGGCGAGCCTCGGCCACACGCCCTCGGCGCACTTCAAGGCGATGATCACGGGCTACGAGGAAGTCGAGAAAGCGCCCGACTAGCCGGTCAGGCGTCCGCGGGCCCGTCGGGCTCCGGTTCCGTTCCCTTGACCCGGATGTTGTGCTTCTTCATCAGCGCCTGGAAATTGGCGCGCTGCATGCCGGTTTCCTCCGCGCTCCGGGTCACGTTCCAGGAATTCCTGCGGAGCGCCGCCAGCACGAAGCTCTTCTCGATGCTCTCCACGGATTTCTCGCGCGCGGCCTTCTTGGTGTGCTTGAGCTCATCGCTGGTTTTCGGCACGTCGAGGTCGAGCCGCAGCGACGCGTCCACGATGTCGCCGAGGTGGGCCTGGCGGATGACGTTGTCGGTGGCGAGGATCACCGCGCGCTGGACGACGTTCTCGAGTTCGCGCACGTTCCCGGGCCAGTCGTGGTTCACGATGGCGCTCATCGCGCCGGTGGAAATCTCGGTCACCGGCTTGCCGAGCGTCCCGCTGAAGATCCTCAGGAAGTGGAACGCGAGGGCGGGTATGTCGTCCCGCCGCTCCCGCAACGGCGGCACCTGGATCGGGAACACGTTGATGCGGTAGTAAAGGTCGTCGCGGAACGTGCCGGCGGCCACCATGGCCGCCAGGTCCTTGTTGGTGGCGCAGATCAGCCGGAAGTTGGCGCTCTGCGTGCGCGTGTCGCCGACCGCCTTGAATTCACGCTCCTGGATGACCCGCAGGAGCTTCGCCTGGGTGACGAGGGAGAGGTTGCCGATCTCGTCCAGGAACAGCGTTCCGTCGTCCGCGACCTCGAACAGGCCTTTCTTGTTCGCGACCGCGCCGGTGAACGAGCCCTTGACGTGCCCGAACATCTCGCTTTCCAGCAGCCCCTCGCTCAGGGAGTTGCAGTCGACCGCGACGAAGGGCTTGTCCCTGCGCAGGCTGTTGTAGTGAATGGCGCGGGCGATCAGCTCCTTGCCCGTGCCGCTCTCGCCCGTGAGCAGGACGGTGCTGCTGGTCGGCGCGCACTGGGCGACCAGGCGGAAGACCGCCTGCATCCGGGGGCTCGAGCCGATGATGTTCTCGAGGTGGTATTTCGCGCTGACCTCGTTCTTCAGGTCGAGGTTCTCGCGCAGCAGCTGCCGGCGCTCGAGCGCCCGCTGCACGACCAGCTTCAGCTCGTCCGGATCGAAGGGCTTGGGCAGGTAATCGAAGGCCCCGAGCTTCATCGCCTTCACGGCGGTCTCGATCTGCGACAGCCCGGTGATCATGATGACGTCGATGTCCGGGTGGGACTCTTTCACCCGCTGCAGCACCTCCAGGCCATCCATCTTCGGCATCATGATGTCGAGCACCAGGATGTCGAAGCGGTCTGCCCCGATCTTCTTCAGCGCCTCCGGGCCGTCCTGCGCCGTCTCGACTTCATAGGCGCCGCCGCCGAGGATGCGCTGGCAGCTCCTGAGGATGATTTCCTCATCGTCGACGACCAGTATCCTGGCGCTCATCGGCCGTTCCCCTCGCTCGCCGCATCCCCGCCGGGCGGATCCACGGGCAGATAGACGTAGAACGTGGATCCCTCGCCCAGCGTACTCTCAACCCGGATCGTGCCACCATGGGCGCTGACGATGCCGTGGCTGACGGACAGCCCGAGCCCGGTTCCCTTGCCCATCTCCTTGGAAGTAAAGAACGGGTCGAAGATCCGCTGCAGGTTCTCCGCCGGGATTCCGCAGCCGGTGTCGATGATCGAGATCTCGACCCGGGGCGCGGATCCTGCGCCGCCGTCCGGGGCGCGGCGCGTGCGGATCGTGATGCTGCCCTTCTCCTCGATGGCGTGCTGCGCATTGACGAGCATGTTCATGATGACCTGCTGGATGAGATCTGCATCGATCCACACCGGCGGCAGCCCGCGGTCGAGATCCAGCGCGATCTCGATGTCACGCAGGTGCGCCGGCCGGTGGATGATCCGCACCGTGTCCTCCACGATCCGGTTGAGGTCGTGGTATTTCTTTTCCGGCGTCTTCTCGCGGGCGAAATCGAGCAGCCTGCGGATGATGGCCGCGCAACGCTTGGTCTCCCGGATCACCAGGTCGAGGTCCTCGGCCTCCGGGCTTCCGTCCGGCATTTTTTCGCGGATCAGGTGCGAGAAGGTGAGGATGCCGGTCAGCGGGTTGTTCAGCTCGTGGGCGATTCCGGCGGCGAGCAGGCCGACGGAGGCGAGCTTCTCCCCGCGGGCCGCCTCGGCCTCGGCGACCCGCAGTTCCCGCGTCCTCTTCTGCACTTTCTCCTCGAGCGTGCGCCCCCACTCGCGCAGTTCCTGCCGCGAGTTGCGCAGCGCCGCCGTCATCGCATTGAAGGAGGACGCGAGCTCGCCGAGCTCGTCGGCGCTGCGCACGGGGATCGGCTGTTCGAGGTCTCCGGCGGAGAGCCGCCTGGCCCCCGATTCGAGGTCGCGCAGGGGCACGTAGATGAAACGCCGCACGAAGAAATTCACCGAGAGCAGGACGATGATCACGAAGCCGAGCGAAAGCACCGAAATCACGATGACGTTGCGCCGCATGCTGCGGTCGATTTCGTCGAGCGAGTAGACGATGTCCAGCACGCCGAGGACCGACTGCCCGCTGGTGTGCTGATGGCAGCCCGCGGTGTGGCACGACTCCTCGTTGCGGATCACTTCCATGCTGCCGAGCAGCCGGCCCCCGCCTGGTCCCGCGAAGATCCGCGCCTTCTCGCTGCCGGCCACCCGCTCCAGCGGCTTCGCGGTCTGGTGGCAGCCGACGCAGCCCTCGGCGGTCCGGTCCACTTTCAGGCCGATTTCCGCCGCATGGGTCGAATCGATGATGCGCCCCTCCTTGCTGAAGATCCGGATCCGGTCGATGCTCGGGTCGCTGCCGACGTCCTCGATGATCTGGTGCACGTAGTCGGGCTGGTTCTGCAGCATCGCGAAACGGGTGCTCTTCGTGATCATCTCGGAGAGCTGGGTGACGCGGTTCGTCGCCTCCCGCAGCAGCAGCTCGCGCTGGTGCCGCACGATCAGCAGGGTAAAGAGCAGGAGCGCGAGCGCCAGGGCGATCGCGAGATAGAGACCGACTTTGAACTTGAGGGTTTTCGGCCCCATCAGCGCAATTTACCGGCTCCGCCGGGACGCCGGCTTGATCTACCTCAAGTGGAGTACGGCGGCGCACCGGCCAGCGGCCCGATTGGCCGCAAATGGCCTCGAGTGGGCCTCCCGGAGGCCCCGGGGCCGCCTGTCTCATGCGCGGGCGGCGTGTCATGCTCCAGAACAGGAAATCATCGGGCGCGGCCGCCCGCCGGAGGTTGATCGTGACGCGAATCGCTGGCGGGCTGTTGCTGGCTCTCGGTCTTGGCGCGGGCGCGGCGGACGGCGCGGGACTCGATGCGGCCGGGCCGGCGCAGCAGGCGGCCGCCGCCCATGTCGCGGCCCACGAAGAGGCCATCGTCCGCGAACTGCGCGAGCTGGTGGCGCTTCGAAACGTCGCCGACAATCACGACGACATCCGGAAGAATGCCGAGGCACTCGTCGCGATGCTGGAGCCGCGCGGCATCGCCACGCGCATCCTGGAGACGCCGGACGCGCCGGTTGCCGTGTTCGGCGACCTGAAGACTCCGGGCGCGAGGAAGACGCTTCTCTTCTACGCGCACTTCGACGGCCAGCCGGTCGGGCCGCCGGAACGCTGGGCGACGCCGGCGTTCGAGCCGACGCTGCGGGCGGGCAAGCTCGAGGACGGCGCAGACATCGTCGCGTGGGCCGACGCGAAGTATCCGCTGCCGGACGAGTACCGCATCTATGCGCGCGCGTCGAGCGACGACAAGGGACCGATCGTCGCGATGCTGGCGGCAATCGATGCCCTGCGCGCCGCGAACATCCCGCTGTCCGTGAACCTCAAGTTCTTTCTCGAGGGCGAGGAAGAGGCGGGCTCCCCGAATCTCGCACGCACGCTCGAAACGCACCGCGGCCTGCTGCAATCGGATCTCTGGGTCTTTGGCGACGGGCCGATCGATCCGCGCGGGTTGCCGCGGCTATCGCTCGGCGTGCGCGGTGTGACCGGCTTCCGGCTGACCGTGTACGGACCCGCGACCAGCCTGCATTCCGGGCACTACGGCAACGTTGCGCCGAATCCCGCCGCGCGCCTCGCGGCGCTCATCAGCTCGATGCGGGCGCCGGACGGGCGCATCACGGTCGAGGGCCTCGAGGTGCCGGCGCCGACCGCCTCGCAGCTCACGCTCGCGCGCGAGGCCTTCGACACGCCCGGCATGCTGGCGGGGGCGGGCATCGCGGTGGCCGAGAGCGGACTCGAGTATGGCGACTCGATCCTGCGTCCCGCGCTCAACGTCACGCAGCTCCTGTACGGCGGCACGGGCCCGCAGCGCAACGCCATCGATCCCGAGGCGACCGCGGGGTTCGACCTGCGCCTGACGCCGGGCATGTCGGTCGCGCAATCGCGCGCAGCGATCGAGGCGCATGCGCGCGCCCAGGGCTACGTGCTGCTCGACCGCGCGCCAACCGCCGCGGAGCGCCTCGCGCACCCGCGGCTCGCGCGCTTCGAATGGGGCGACGACGGCTACCCGGCCGCGGTGTCCTCGCCGGAGGAGCCGGCGGTCGCGCGCGTGATCGCGGTGATGCGGGCGGCGACCGCGGGCACCGTGCGCGTGCTGCCGCTGATGGGCGGCAGCCTGCCGATTTCCTCGATCGGCGAGGTCCTCGGCACGCCGTTCGTGATCGCGCCGATCGTCAACGCCGACAACAGCCAGCACGCGCCGAACGAAAACCTGCGCATGAAGGAGTTCCGCCAGGGGATCGGGCTCTACGCGGTGCTGCTTGCGCTCTGGGGCGGGGGCTGAACGGCGGCCGGCATTAGCGAATCTTATGGTGACGACAGCTAGTCTAAACCCGCACTGAATCGTCCGCGCCGACAATGCCTGCCAGGACTGCAGGAACTGGAGCGGCGCACATGACGGGAAGATTCTCGACGATCGCGAAACGGATAGCGAACGGGCTCGCCTATTCGGCGCGCACGACCGCGATGCACGAAGGGCTGCCCTGGGACGCCGATGGCCGGCCCGTGCGCGGAAGTCCGGCGCGCGGGCAGGACATCAAGGGCGGATCCGGCGGGGTGGCCGGCAAGAGGCCCCGGCACGAATGAACTGCCCCGGGGCCCGGACGGGTCCTGCGGTCAGGTCCGCGCCGATGCGCCAGCCGGAACTGCAGGATGGCGCCGCCGCATCCATAGATAGATCGGCACGCCCGCGGCCGCGAGCACCAGCGCCCAGATGAACGGCTCCCAGCCGACGCCGAAGAACGCGAACGCGGAGAAGGCGACGCCGCCTGCGCCTGCGAACCAGAGGGCCGGCGAGAGCCCGGCGGGGTCGCGGCGCAGCATGGCGAAGAGCGCGAACGAGCAGCAGACGTAGAGCGGCAGGTTCGCCGCGGATACGATCAGCGAAAGCTTGGTGAACCCGCCGACCAGCGACTCGCTGTAGTTCATGAGGCCGACGGCAGTCGCGAGCACGCCGGTCAGCAGCAGCGACGCCCAGGGCGCGCCGAAACGGTTGTCCTCGCCAAGGATCGCGGGCAGCAGCCGGTGGGACGCCAGCGTGCGCGTCAGTTCGCCGGCGAGCAGCGTCCAGCCATTCAGGCAGCCGAGCCCGCTGATGACGACGAACAGCGAGAGCCAGCGACCGTTGCCGACGCCCAGCAGGTGGTCGAGGATCGTGACGAACGGCGCATCCGAGGCGGCGAGAGTTTCCTGTGGCACCACCAGCATGCCGATCGCGACGATCGTCACGTAGATGACGGCGACGAACAGCGTGCCGATCAGCGTCGCGCGCGGAATTGTCTTCTCGGGATTCGTGACACGGCCCGCGGCGACGGCGGCCGACTCGAAGCCGAGCATCGCATAGAGCGCGACTGCCGCCGCGCCCATGGACGCCTGGACCGTGATCTGGGTCGTGGGCACGTTGGGCACGTAGGCCCCGGGATTCGCCAGGATCGAGGCGGCACCGACAATCATCACGAGCACCAGCGGAACGAGCTTCAGCAGGGAAGTCAGGACCTGCACGCGCCCGCCGCTCCGGACGCCGAGCAGGTTGACGCCGACGAAGAACCACATGAACCCGACGGCGAGGACCGCGGGCGGGATGGCTCCTGCGGCCGGAAAAAAGTTGATGAAGTAGCCGATCACTCCGATCGACAGCACCGCGTTAGTCACCCACACGGAAATCCAGTAGCTCCAGAGCGCGGGGAACGCGACGGCTTCGCCGAATGTGGCACGGATGTAGCCAAACGGGCCGTCGGTCTGCGGCAACTTCCGGGCGAGCGCGGCAAACGTCAGCGCGAGGCAGACGCAGCCGAAAATGACGGCCGCCCAGCCGGTCAGCGCGTTGAGGCCGAAAGGCGCGAGCGCCGCCGGCTGCATGAAAATGCCCATGCCGATCATGTTGCCGACCACGAGCGCCGTGCACATGACGAGCCCGAGCTGGCGCGCGCCCGTGGTCATGGCGCGTCCCCCGCGCCGAGGAGCTCGCCGTCCTTGATCACCGCGGCGACGTGCTCGAGCCGCGCGACGTCGGCAAGCGGGTCACCGTCAACGGCGACCAGGTCGGCGAACTTGCCCGGCGCGATGGAGCCGAGCTCCTGCGCGCGGCCGAGCGAGGCGGCGGCGCCGATGGTCGCGGCGCGGATCGCCGCAAGCGGCGTCATCCCGTGGCGCACCATGTAGGCGAACTGCCGGGCGTTGTCGCCGTGAGGATAGATGCCGGCATCGGTGCCAAAGCCGATGCGCACGCCGGCGCGCACGGCTTTCTCGAAGCCCTTGCGCTGGATGTCGGTGGTCTCGCGGTTCTTCTGCAGGATTTCCTCGGACCAGCCGTCACGACTGCCAACTTCCTCGGTGTAATCGCCGTTGTAGATGTCGGCGACCAGCCAGGTGCCGCGCTTCACCATCAGCGCGATGCCCTCGTCGTCGAGATAGGAGCCGTGTTCGATCGAGCGCACGCCGGCGCGAACCGCGTTCTTGATTCCCTCGGCGCCGTGGGCGTGCGCGATGACGAAGGTACCGGCTTTTGCAGCCTCCTCGACCGCCGCGCGGATCTCCTCCTCGGCGAACTCGGGCGCGGAAGGCGCCGTGCCGGACGTGAAGACGGCGCCGGTCGCCATGATCTTGATGAAATCGGCGCCGCCGGCCAGCAGCTCCTGGACGCGCTTTCGCACCTGGTCGGCATTGTCGGCAACGCCGCGCCGCATCTCGTCGGGCACGATCACGCCCTGTGGCAGGCCGGTCACTTCGCCGCCGCCGTTCGTGACCGTGATGTAGGCGCCGGCGACATACATGCGCGGGCCCTCGACCTGCCCGGCATTGATGGAATTGCGCAGCGCCACGTCCACGAGCGCGCGGTAGGTTCCGACGTCACGCACGGTCGTGAACCCTGCTGCGAGCGTCGCGCGCGCATGTGCCGCGCCCAGCAGCGCGTCGCGGCCGGCGGAGCTCGACAGGGGCGCGGCGACATCCGCCGAGCTGATGTCGCCGACCAGGTGCGTGTGCAGGTCGATCATGCCGGGCATCACCGTGTAGGCCGACCAGTCGATGAGTTGCGCGCCGCCGCGCGAGCCGACGCCCCACGGCGAAACCGACGCGATGCGGCCGTCGTCGATGCGGATCGCCTGGTCCGTCAGGTAGCGGCCGTGCTCGACGTCGAGCAGCCGGCCGGCGCGCACGACCAGGATTTCCGCCGCCGCTGCCGCCGGGAGTGCCGCAACCACGGCCGCGAACAGTCCCACGAGCGCCACACGATGAAACTTCATGCACTCAACTCCATTGGGCGCGCATGGCGTCCTGCGTTAGCATGTCGGCCCCCGGATAGTAAGCCGCCGGCCGCGCCGGCGAAACCGTTCAACCTGACAGCGGGCCCCTCATGCGCAGCATCCTGACATTCTTATTGAGCCTGGCGACAGCCGTCTGCGTCGCAGAACCGCGCGCGCGCGACCTCGGCGTGCCGTTCGAGGGAGAGCCGGGGCCGCTCAACGCGATCACGGACGTTGCCGGCGTGGAAATCGGTCACACAACGCTGATCCAGGACTTGACCGACGGCCACCGGGTGCGCACCGGCGTCACTGCGATCCTTCCGCGCGGCCGGGCCGACATCCGCACCCCGGCATTCAGCGGCTGGTTTTCGCTGAACGGCAACGGCGAAATGACCGGCACCACCTGGATCGAGGAATCGGGGCAGCTGGACGGGCCGGTGCTGCTGACCAACACGCACAGCGTCGGCGTCGTGCGCGATGCCGTGATCGCCTGGCGCGTGCGGCAGGGTGGCGCCGACGCGAGCGGTTACTGGTGGTCGCTGCCGGTGGTCGCCGAGACCTGGGACGGCCACCTCAACGACGTCAACGGCTTTCACGTGAAGCCGGCGCACGTGGACGCGGCGCTCGATGCCGCGGCGGGCGGACCGGTCGCGGAGGGCAATGTCGGCGGCGGTACCGGCATGATCTGCCACGAGTTCAAGTGCGGCATCGGCACCTCGTCGCGGCGCGTGACGATCGAGGGACGCACGCACACGATCGGCGTGCTGGTGCAGGCCAACTACGGCCTGCGCGAAACGCTCCGGATCGCGGGCGTGCCGATCGGCCAGCACCTGCGCGAGCACCGCGCCTACCAGGACCAGTCGCGCGAGACCGGTTCGATCATCATCGTGGTCGCGACCGACGCACCGCTCCTGTCGCACCAGCTGAAGCGCCTGGCGCGCCGCGCCAGCCTCGGCCTCGGACGCATGGGTTCGTACGCGGGCGACGGCTCGGGCGACATTTTCGTGGCGTTTTCGACCGCGAATGCCGCCGCGCTGTCAGGCACGCCGTATGGCAGCGCCGAGTTCCTCGAGAACGGCCACATGGACCCGCTGTTCCAGGCGACCGTGCAGGCGACCGAGGAAGCGATCGTCAACGCGCTCATCGCCGCGAAAGACATGGTGGGCGAGGGCGGGCGTTATGCGAAGGCGATTCCGCAAGCGGAGCTGGTCAGGCTTCTGAAAGAGTACGGCCGCTACGCGAAGCCCGACTAGCGGCGCCTTTAGTCCGGCCCCGGTGTCCCTGCAAGGGCGCGGAATTTCTGGCGCGCGGCTTCGAGGTACTCGAGAGTCGCCTTCTTCTCGTCCTCATTGTTCCAGCCGCCGCGCGCTTCGGCGGCCTCAATCACGCGATCCATCCACGCGACGAAGTACGCGGCATCGGCCGGCGCTGCCGGCGCGGCCGTGAGGTCGATGTAGATCGGGCTCGTCGTCGCATAGGGATAGAGATCGAGCACGTCCGGGTGTGCCGCGTCGTTCCACGCGCGTAGCACCACCCAGCCGGCTTCCTTCAGCTCGATCGTTCCGGTGAAGTCGTGGCGCCGGCGGTCGCCCGAGAGTCTGAAGCTCTGGATCACCCGGCCGTTCTGCACGAGCTCGAGATGATCCATCGGCACCGGCGAGCGCATCGAGACACGAAGCGGAACGCCACCGGACGCGCGCGGGATCGAATCGCCGGGCTTCAGGCCGTCGATCTCGAGCCCGAGCAAGGCGGAATTGCTGACGAAGCTCCGGCCCGATTTCAGCGCGCGGTGCAGCGCCTCGGCCGTGCGCTCGCCGCCGGTCTCGAGGAACACACGGACCAGTCCCAATGGCCCGCGCAGTGACGCGTAATTCGCCATCGCGTCGGTGCCGGCGCCGGCCGGCAGGCGGAAGCCGAGATTCAGCAGCCGGTACCAGATGCCCGCCGTGATGTGATGGTCGGAGAAGCCCATCACCTCGAGATAGTCCACCTTGCCGTGCGCGACGTCGGCCGGGAGCTGGTAGGAAAGCACCTTCTCCCTGGGCGGGTCGATCGGGAAATCGGCGATGTGCACGTAGCCGACCAGCGCGCCCTGCTCGTGCGCGAGATCGGCGATGACGCCGTTGTGCGGCCAGGGGCTCTCGAAGGCCGTGTGCCGGTAGCCCGTGTAGTCGGGCAGCAGCAGGTGATCGGCAAGGTGCAAAAGGCCGAGGTGGCCCCAGAAGCTTGTGTGGTACTCCTGGGCATGGAATATCACCCGCTCCCTGCTCGAGGGATCGGCATCGGTCCGGAAATATCCGACGTCCGGTATCCGCTCCTCCTTGTTGACGATCAGGTTGTGGACGACGTCGAGGTCCTCCGCATCAGCCTGCCAGTAGAGACGCCCCGGCGTGTTGCGGTAATGGCCGCCGTAATTCATGTGCACGTGCAGGTCGGCGCTCACGAACTGTCCGAAGTCCGCCGGCAGGTCGTGGTCCTCGAGGCGGATCGGCACCTCGGCGTTCTCGCCTGCCGCGAATTCCAGCGTGCGCTCGACGTGCAGGCGGCGGAACCCGTTCTGCGCATGGATCGTCGCCTTGCCCGCGGGCAGCTCGATTTCGCAGCGCGACACGCAGTGAAAGTAGTGAACTTCGCTCGGGAATTGCGCGCGGTCGTAGAGCTCGTCACCGTGCATCCAGGCATTCTGGGGCGCGTGCCAGCGGGCGTCGCTGCCGAGGACCGAGACGCGGGCTGACGCCGGGCGACCGGCGCTGTCGACGATCGCGAGCGGGACCACCGCGGTCGGACGAAGCCGCTTGCGGTGCCGCGGCACGATCGGCGTCCGCGCGCCCCCGAAAAAGTCCTGCACGTAAAGCGAGGTATTGCCGTCCTCGTTGCTGATGTAAGCGATCCGCTTGCCATCCGGCGACCAGCGCGCATGGCGCCGGTCGAACTCGCCATAGGTGAGCGCCAGCGGCGCGGCGTCCGCCGTGGTCGTCAGCCAGAGCTGGTGCCACTGGCCGCCGTGATAGCTCGAGAACAGGATCCGCGTTCCGTCCGGCGCGACTTCCGGTCGCGCGGCCCAGGAGGATTCCAGTTGATGCCGGTCGAGGCACGCGGACTTGCCGTCGTCCACGGTGACCGAGCAGATCCAGCCCGTTCCCCAGGGAATCTCGGCGTTGGAGACGTACCAGACGCGCTCGCCATCCGGCGACCAGGACGGATTGATCGCGTGGTCGTGCGTGGAATAGTAGTAGCGGTCGATGCGGCTTTCGCGCGGCGCAACGAGGAAGCGCTCGTTGCCGAGGCCCTCCGCGGTGAGGTCGGCGATCCTGAGATCGAAATGCCCGGTTCCGGCGGTCGAGACGTACACGATCTGCCTGCCATCCGGCGAGATCCGCGGCTCGAGGTTGACGCCGCCGTTCGTCGTGAGCGCGCGCGACTGGCCGCTCGCGAGATCAAGTTGCCACAGCTCCATGGCATGCCCGTCGTAACGCGTGAAGACGACGCTCTTCCCGTCGCGCGCGACGTCCGGCTGATAGTCATAGGCGGCATGGGCATCGGTCAGCTGGACCGCGACGACCGAGCGCAGTGACTGGCGCCAGAGCGAACCCGCCATGCTGTAGACGAGCTCTTCGCCGTCCGGCATGAACGCCGCAGCGGAAGGTCCGGTCGTCAGCTGCGGGATGTACAACTCGCGCCAGTAATAGTTGTGCGGGAGCCTGACCTGCGACAGCACCGCCTCGCGCGCCGCGTGCGCCGCGCCCGGCAGCAGGCCGGACGCCGCGAGCAGAAGCGGGGCGAGTGCGTGCAGCGCGCCGCCGGCGCGATTCACGCGGCGCCCGCCAGGGCCTCGTCGAGGCTTTGCCGCAGGTAGATCATCGCCTCATCCACCTCCGCCTCGGTCACGCACAGGGGCGGCATGAAGCGCAGCGTCGAGACGCCGCAGGAGAGCAGCAGGAGCCCGTTGTGGTAGGCGCGATGCAGGATGCGATCCACCAGCGCGCGGGCGGGCGAACCGTCTTTCTCGATCAACTCCAGGCCGATCATCAGGCCGCGGCCGCGCAGGTCGCCGATACAGGGGTAGTCGGGCCGCAGTTCCTGCAGGCGCTTCATGAAATGCGCGCCGACCTTCGCCGCATTCGCGACGTACTGCTCGCGCACCAGGTCGATGGTCGCGTTCGCGGCCGCGCAGCACACCGGGTTGCCGCCGAAGGTGTTGCCGTGTGCGCCTTTCTTCCATTTTTTCATGATGCTCTGTTTCGCCACGACCGCGCCGATCGGCATGCCGGAGCCCAGGCCCTTGGCGAGCGTCATGATGTCAGGCGTCACACCGGAATACTGCGCCGCGAACATCTTGCCGGTGCGGCCGATGCCGGACTGCACCTCGTCGAACACCAGCAGGATCCCGTGCTCGTCGCAGATCTGCCGCAGCCCTTCGAGAAAGCCATCCGGCGGGATGAGATAGCCGCCCTCGCCCTGCAGCGGTTCTATGACGATGGCGGCAACCTCCGCAGGCGGCACGTTGCGCTCGAACAGCATGCGGATGTAGTCGAGGACCGCGCGGCCCTGATCGGCGCCCGCGAACAGCGGGCGATAGGTGTTGGGATAGGGAACATGGGTGACGCCCGGCATGGTCGGCGCGAAACCCGCCTGTTGCGTGTACTTGCTGGAGGTCAGCGACAGCGAGCCCATCGTGCGGCCGTGGAAACTGCCGAGGAACGCGATGATCCGCTGCCGGCCCGTGACGTAGCGCGCGAGCTTGAGCGCGCCCTCGACCGATTCGGTGCCGGACTGGCAGAAGAAGCACATGCCCGGCTCGCCGAGCGGCACGATCGCGGACAGCCGCTCCGCCAGCGCCGTCATCTCCTCGTGCCAGTAATCGCTCGAGATGTGCAGGAACTTCGCCGCCGCGTCCTGCACGGCCTTCACGACCCGCGGATGCGCGTGGCCGGTCGAGCAGACCGCGATGCCGGCGGCGAAATCGAGGAAGCGGTTGCCGTCCACGTCCCAGGCCTCGGTGCCGCGCGCATGCGACATCACGAACGGGTAGTCGCGCGGGTAGGAGGGCGAGGCGACTTTCGTGTCGCGCTCGATCATCGCGCGCGACTTGGGCCCCGGCAGCTCGGTCACCAGGTGCGGGTTCTTCCTCATATCGGCAGCCTCACGGGTTGACGGTGCGCCGCCTCGGTCCGGGCCTCGAGTGCGCGGAGCACCGCGAGTTCCGGCGCCGTCGGCGCCTCGATGGTTCCAATTTCCGATGCGAGCGCCAGCGGCCAGCCAATGGCTGCGCGCGCTTCCTCGGCGGGAATGCCGGGATAGGTTACGCAAAGCGCGAGCTCTTTGCTCTCCGGCAGCGGTTTCAGGATGCCGACGTCGGTGACCACGACCGCCGGGCCGCCGCCCCGCGCGCCGCTCGCCCCGCGGCCCGGGAAATGCCCGCCGCTGGTCTGGAAATCGAGCTTCGGCACGAAACTCCGCGGCGTCGCCTTCATGACGATCAGCACCTCCTTCGCGTGGGCCGCGATCTCGGTCGCCCCGCCGGCGCCGGGCAGCCGAGTGCGCGGCTTTTCGTACGGGCCGATCACCGTGCTGTTGAGATTGCCGAAGCGGTCGATCTGCGCCGCGCCGAGGAAGCCGACGTCGATGCGCCCGGCCTGCAGGTAGTCGCTGAAGATCTCCGGCAGCGGCACGACGCAGGCCGCGGTCTCGGCGAGCTCGCCGTCGCCGATCGAGAGCGGCAGCACCGTCGGCCGCGTGCCGATGGTGCCGGACTCATAGATCAGCACCAGTTTCGGCGCATGGCTCAGGCGCGCGAGATTGCAGGCGGCGCTCGGCAGGCCGATGCCGACGAAGCAGACCCGGCCGTCGCGCAGCAGGCGCGCGGCGGCGACCGTCATCATCTCGTCGCGCGTGTAATCGCTCACGCGGTGCTCCACGCCAGCCACGCCCAGCGCGCGTGTCCGGCGCCCGGCAGTCCTGCTCGCTCGCGCCGCCGGAACTTACGCGCTCGCTCGCTGGCTGCCGTGCGCCGAGCCGCGCGCTTGCCGCGGCCGCCAACGAGCGCGCACGAGGTGGCGGGGTTCTCGCGAGCAAACGCGTAAGTTCCGGCGGCGTTTGCGAGCGAGAAACCCCGCCGGATCCCGTGCGCGCTGGCGATGGTGTCACGGATCATGCGGACTCAATTGCGATGCTCGCGAGGAACCCGCGATGGTCCGTCGTGCCGCGAACGTGCCGCTCGATCCAGGCCGTGAACTGCGCGCGGTCGCGCGCGATCGCGTCCCAACGGAGATAGAAGTCATTGTCGCGCGCGTAATGCCCCTGCGCATAGGACGGCCAGGCGCCGCCCGGGCAATGCGAGACTGCGGTGACGGTGAAGTGCGGCAGCAGCACGTTGTTCATCGCCGGCGGCAGCGCGTCCACGACCTGCTCGACGGTGACGAGGAGTTTCCCTGCGGCGAGCGCCGCTTCGCGCGCCGCGCCGACGATGCCGTCGATTGCGACGTTGCCGGCGCGGTCCGCGCGCTGCGCGTGGATGATCGTGACGTCCGGGTTGATCGCGGGCACCGTCGCGATCTCCTCACCGGTGTAGGGGCAGGTCACCTTGCGGATGCGCGGGTTGTGCTTCACGAGATCGGTTCCGATGTAACCGCGCAGCATTCCGAACGGCAGGCGCGCCGCGCCCGCGCGATACGCCGCCGCCATGCCGGCATGCGTCTGTTCGTCGATCTCGAGCGGCCGCGGCCAGCCCTGCTCGACCGCATCGCGCAGCCGGTGCAGCGAGCCGACACCCGGGTTGCCGCCCCAGGAAAACGTGAGCCGGCGCGCGCAGCCCGCGCCGATCAGCTGGTCGTAGATGAGGTCCGGCGTCATCCGTACCAGGTGCAGCTCGCGCCGGCCCTGCCGGATCAGCTCATGTCCCGCTGCGAACGGAATCAGGTGCGTGAAGCCCTCGAGCGCGACACAGGCGCCGTCGCCGACGTGCTCGGCGATCGATTCCGCGAGCGGCAGCAGCTTTGCCACTCATTCCACCACGGTGCGCGACTGCTCGCGCAGGTACAGCGGCAGGTAATAGAAGGAGGCGATCGCCTTGCCGGATGATCCGGAGCCCTTCCATCCGCCGAACGGCTGGTAGCCGGGCCAGGCGCCGGTGGTCGCGCCCTGCGCGCGGTTCGCGTAGGTCACGCCCGCCTCGATGTTTTCCTGGAACCACGGCACTTCCGCCGCCCCGCCGTAGAAGCCCGCCGTCAACCCCATGTCGGTGTCGTTCGCAAGGCGCATGGCCTCGTCGCGATCGCGATAGCGCTGCGCCATCAGGATCGGCAGGAACATCTCGTGCCGCCACAACGGGTGCTCACCCGGGGCCTCGGCGAGCACGGGCTCGACGTAATAGCCGCGACCGAAATCGCCCTCGGTCAGCACCCGGCCGCCATGCAGCAGGTTCGCGCCCCAGGAGCGCAGCTCCCCGACATAGCGCGCATAGCCCTGATGCGCGCGTGCATTGACCACCGGGCCGAGCCAGTTCTCGCGCTGCGTCGGGTCGCCGATGCGGATGGCATCGAGCTGCTTGACGATGCGCGCGAGCAGGTCATCCGCGACCTTTTCGTGTACGTATAACCGCGACACCGCGGAACACTTCTGCCCGCCCATGCCGTAGGCGGAACGCACGAGACCGCTCGCCGCGCGCTCGAGGTCGGCGTTCTCCGTGACGATGCAGGGATTCTTGCCGCCCATCTCGGTGATGCAGGGGCGCGGATAAGGCCCGCCGGCCATCGCCGCCATGATGGCGCGGCCGACCGCGACGGAGCCGGTGAAAGTCATGCCGGCGGTGCGCGCATCGCGCACCAGCTGCTCGCCGGCAGCGCTGCCGGACCCCGACACATAGTTGAAGACGCCGGCCGGGAAGCCCGCGTCGCGGACGCAATCGGCCAGCAATCGTCCGGCCCAGGGCGTATCGGAAGCGCACTTGGCGACCACCGTGTTGCCGGTGACGAGCGCAGCCGCCACCGGGCCGCCCGCGAGCGCGAGCGGGAAGTTGAACGGCGCGATCACCGCCCAGACGCCGTACGGGCGCATCACGCTGCGGTTGCGCGACACGAACCCGGTCAGCGGATCGTTCGGCAGCTCGTGTTCATAGCCCTTGTGCGACTCGAAGTCCTCGGCATAGCAGCGGAAGAAATCCACCGTCTCCTGCGCCTCGCCGAGCGCTTCCATCCGGTTCTTGCCGACCTCGAGCACGAGCGCGGCTGCGATCTCGTAGACGCGTTCCTCCATGATGTCCGCCGCGCGGCGCATGAGCCGCACGCGTTCCGCCAGCGGCGTCTTGCGCCACGTCGGGAACGCGCGGTGCGCGGCGGCGAGCGCGGCGTCCACTTCCGCCGCCTGCGCGAGCGGAAAGCGCCCGAGCTTCAGCCGGCTGTCGATCGGGCTCGCGCGCTCCTCGGTGGTCGCGGCGGGCACGTCCTTGCCGCCAATGAAGAGCGCGTGGCTGGCGTCGAGCCGGCTGCGCACGGTGGCGAGCGCTTGCTCGAAGCGCGTGTGCATCTCCTCCGGCGGGTTGTACATCGTCGCGTAGGTGAGGCGGAAACTCATGAGGAGCGCTCCATCGATTCGGCCGGAAAGAATTGCGTCAGCAGGCGGTCGAGCAGCGCGAGCGCTGCCGCAAGGTCGGACTCCTCGATCACGAGCGGCGGTGCGAGGATCAGCAGGTTGCCGCGGGAGCCGAAGGAAACGCCCTCATCCAGCGCCGCCCGCAGCATCGCGCGCAGCGACTGTGCCTGTTGCGGCCAGGGCGCGAGCGGCTTGCGCGACACGGGGTTGCAGACCAGTTCAGCGACCGCAAACAACCCATGGCCGCCGCGCACCTCGCCGATGATCGGGTGCCGCTGTTTGAGTTTCTGCAGCTCCGCGAACAGCCGCGGACCGAGCGAGCGCGAGCGCTCGATGAGTTTCCCGTCGCGATAGGCGTCGATCGCCGCGATGCCCGCCGCGCAGGACAGGGGATGACCGCAGTAGGTCAGGCCGCCATAGAACATTTCGTGCCCGATGCGCCGCGCAACCGCCTCGCTCATGACGACCGCGCCGAGCGGCACAGTGGCGCCGGTGAGTCCCTTCGCGAGCGTCATGATGTCGGGGCGGCCCTGCTCGCCGTGGCGCTGCCAGGCGAACCACTCGCCGCAGCGCCCGAAGGCGCTCATGACCTCGTCCGCGATCAGCAGCACTTCGCGCTCGCGCGTCACCTCGCGCAGCATCGGCCAGTAACTGTCCGGCGCGACGATGCCGTTGCTGCCGGCGTTGGATTCCATCAGCACGGCGGCCACGCGATCCGCTCCCTCGGCATCGATGCAGTCCGCGACCGCCCCCGCGCCGCGCTGTCCGCATTCGTGCGGGGAGTCGCTGCCGAAGGGACAGCGGTACGAGTACGGCGGCGGCACATGCCGCACGCCCCAGGCATCCGCGTCCACCTGGTGCGCCGTGCGGCTGTCACCGGAAAGCGCCATGTCCATGTAGCTCGCGCCGTGATAGGAGCGGTCGCGCGTGACGACCAGCCCGCGCGGCTTGCGTGAGGCCTGGCGGGCGAGGCGTACTGCATTCTCGTTGGCGTCCGCGCCGCCGAGCGTGAAGAACACGAGCCCGCCCTCGAATCCGGAGAGCTCGAGCAGTTGCCGGGCGAGTTCCCTGCGGGGCGCGGCGCCCCAGGCACTCGTGACGAAGCAAAGGCGCGCGGCCTGGTCGCGGATTGCCGCTACCAGGCGCGGGTGCTGGTGGCCGAGGTTGCTGCACTCCACGAGACTCGACATGTCGAGGATCTCTCGGCCGTCCTCGAGCAGGAGTCGGGCGCCCTGGCCGCCGACCACCGTGGGAGCGTCCCATTCGGCCGGTACGCACCAGCTATGCAGCACATAATCCCGTTCGGAAGTCACAGTTCCGATTGTCTCAACCCGCTGGACGGGCCGCCAGCACGACCGGTCTTGCAGCCGCGCCCGTCCTGGCGCAGTCTGTTGCCGTGCGAGACCGATTCCACCCGCTGGCCGCCCTGCTGCTGCTCGCCGTGCTGCATAACGGCGTGGCCGCCCCGTCGATGGCGGCTCCGGACGCGGCGCCGCCTGCGGATGCCGGAATGGCGCATCACGGCCACGGGGGCATGACGGACATGGGTTCCGGCGGGCATCCGGCGGATCACACCGCCCCGGACTGCTGCGATCCGTCGTCCTGCGATTGCGGCTGCACCGCGACGCCAGCCGCCCTGCTGCGACCGGCCACCGCCGCGCGCGACTGGCAGCGCGCCGAGTCCACCCGAGCCGCCGACGCAACGGGCATCCATCCCGCGGCGACCGGGGCTCCCTTCCGACCTCCAGCCTGACCGTTCCTGACGAGTCAACGACGCGATCCGGGTGCTGAGCCCGGGTTGTGTGCAGTCATTTGGGGCTTCCACGGGCCCCCGTCGAGGAACGGATCATGAATCAAGTGCCAGCCATGCGCAGCATCGCGCGCCGCGTTGCCGCATACCCCGTCGCGCTCGGTCTCGCGCTGGCGTTCGCCGCGCCCGGCGCGGGAGCCGACGACCCTTCGGCAGCGAGCGCGCAGCAACTCGCGGCGCTGGTCGCCGAGGCGCTCGCCAGCAACCCGGAGATTGCGGCCGCGCGCAGCGAACTCGATGCGGCGCAGCAGCGTGTTCCTGCGGCGGGCGCGCTGGATGATCCGATGCTCGAGGCGGGGATCATCAATGCCCCGCTCGAATCGCTGAACCTGCGGCGCGAAGACATGACCATGAAGATGCTGGGGCTCGGGCAGAGGCTGCCATTCCCCGGAAAGCGCGAACTGCGCCGCGGGGTGGCGGCAGCGGACGCCGAGAGCATCGGCCTGGCGGTGCAGGAAACCAGCAACCGGGTCGAACGCGACGTACGCGTCGCCTACGAGGAGCTCGCCTTCAACGAGGAGGCGCAGAGGATCGTCGTCCGCACCCGCGAGGCGCTTGCGCAACTCGCCGCAATCGCGCGTTCGCGGTACGAAGTCGGACAGGCCGCGCAGAGCGATGTGCTCGATGCCCAGATCGAACTCGAGCAACTGCGCATCGAGTTGCTGCAACTCGCGGCCGGGAACGCCGCGCTGCAGACGGACCTGCAGCGCCTGCTGGGCCGCACCGGACCGGCACCGCCGATCCACGCGGCCGCGCCGCAACTCGCGGCGGCTCCAGGAGCGGACCCCGGGGCCGCGGGCCTCGCCATCGACAACCGGCCGCAGTTGCTCGCGCTGCAGTCGCTGGTGGAGCGCAGCTCGCGATCGATCGATCTCGCGGAGCGCGAGTACTACCCCGATTTCGACGTGAAACTGCAGTACGGCCAGCGGGACCGGGCGCCGGACGGCCTGCCTCGCGACGACATGGTGAGCCTGACCGTAGGGATCAACCTGCCGATCTGGCGCAAGTCCAGGCTCGAGCCGCAGGTGGCCGAGGCCCGGGCGATGCGCCGCCAGGCGCAGAGCCTGCTGCTGGCGGAGCGGCTCGAGTCCCAGGCCAGGCTCGATGCGCAGCTGGCGCTGGCGCGGCAGTGGCGCAGTACCGCCGAGGCATACGAGGGCACGCTGCTGCCGCAGGCGCGCGCCGCCTCGGCGTCCGCGCTTGCGGCCTACCGGGTCGGCCGCGTCGATTTCCTCACGCTGCGCCAGGCGCAACTGCGCGAGTTCCGGGTATCGACGGATCTCGCGCGGGCCGTCGCGAGCCACAACCAGGCCATTGCCGAGATCGACCTGCTGGTCGGTCGCGGCACGCCTTGATCAGATGCCGGATCGGCAGTGGAGTCAGTCATGAAGCGCAATCAGATCATCGGTGCCGCATTGCTCGCGGGCCTCGTCCTCGCCGCCGGTTTCTGGTGGGGCCGCACCACCGGCGCCGGTGACACGGTGGCGGCGGCCGGTGGCGGAGAAGGCGCGGAGGCGGCGCGCCGCATCCTCTATTACCGCAATCCCATGGGACACAACGACACCTCCCCGGTGCCGAAGAAGGACCCCATGGGGATGGACTACATCCCGGTATACGAGGGTGAAGCGCCGGACGGGCCGCGGGTCACGATCGGCCTGGAGCGCCTGCAGACGCTGGGCGTGCGGACGGAAATGGCGGCGAGCCGGACGATGTCGCGCACCATTCGCGCGGTCGGCACGGTGGAGGCCAGCGAGCGCGGCCTCCAGGCCGTCAGCCCGAGATTCGAGGGCTGGATCACGAAGCTGTACGTGAACACGACCGGCGCCACGGTCAGGCGCGGGCAGGCGTTGTTCACCGTCTATAGCCCGGAACTGGTTACCGCGCAGGAGGAGTATCGCGTCGCGGCAGAGTCCCTGGAGTCGATGCGCGATGCGACACCCGAGGCCCGGGCCGGCATGCAGGCACTGGCCGATGGCGGCCTGCAACGGCTGCGGAACTGGGGCATCGCCGATGAGGATCTCGCGGACCTGCGCGCGGGCAAGGCCGTGAACCAGTCGCTCCCGATCCGCTCACGCACCGACGGTGTCGTGACCGAGTTGACAGCGCGCGCCGGCATGCGCTTCATGCCTGGCGAGACGCTCTTCCAGATCGCGGATCTCGCGGATGTGTGGGTCGTGGCCAGCGTGTTCGAGCAGGACCTCGGGTTCGTTCACCCGGGGCAGCCGGCTGCGGTGTCGCTCACGGCGTTTCCAGGGCGCGCGTTCACGGGCCGGGTCACGTTCGTCTATCCGACCGTCGAGCCGGAGACACGCACGGCGCGCGTTCGCATCGAGCTGCCGAACGCGGACGGGCTGCTGAAGCCCGAGCTCTTCGGCACGGTGGAAATCGTGGCCGGAGACACGGTCGCGGCAGTCGCCATTCCCGAGTCCGCCGTACTGGACTCCGGCACGCGACGGGTGGTGCTGATCGAGCTGGGCGGCGGCGCCTTCGAGCCGCGCGAGGTCGAGCTCGGCGCCCGCGGCGATGGCTACGTCGAGGTGATGAGCGGCGTGGCTGACGGCGAGCGGGTGGTCGTCAACGGCAACTTCCTGATCGACGCGGAAAGCAATTTCAAGGCGGCACTGGAAACGCTGGGCGATCGCGCCGGCGAGCACGCGGGGCACTGACATGCTGGCTCGCATCATCGAATGGTCGCTGCGGAACATCTTCCTGGTGCTGCTGACGACCGGGTTCATCGTCATCGCCGGCATCTACGCAGTCCTGCACACGCCCGTCGACGCGCTGCCGGACCTTTCCGATGTGCAGGTCATCGTCTACACGGAGTACCCGGGGCAGGGGCCGCAGGTCGTCGAGGACCAGGTCACTTATCCGCTGACCACCGCGATGCTGGGTGTGCCCCGCTCGAAGGTGGTGCGGGGCTTCTCGAATTTCGGCGTCTCATTCGTGTACGTGATCTTCGAGGATGGCACGGACATCTATTGGGCGCGCTCGCGCGTGCTCGAGTATCTCAACTTCGCGGCCAGCCGCCTGCCGCGCGGCGTGACGCCGTCCCTCGGGCCGGACGCCACCGGCGTCGGCTGGGTCTACCAGTACGTGGTGCAGGGCGCGGGGCGCTCGCTCGCGGAGCTGCGAGCCATCCAGGACTGGTTTGTCCGTTACCAGCTGACCAAGGCCCACGGCGTTGCCGAGGTCGCGAGCATCGGCGGATTCGTCAAGACCTACCAGGTCACGGTCGATCCGCAGAAGCTGCAGGCCTACGGCATCTCCCTGCAGCAGGTCAGCGACGTCATCCGCGCGAGCAACCAGGACGTCGGCGGGCGCGTCCTCGAGATGGCCGAGACGGAGTACATCATCCGCGGACGGGGCTACCTGAAGGGAATCGGGGACCTCGAGCGGCTGGTCGTCAAGGCGAAGGCGGGGACGCCCGTCTTCATGCGCGACATTGCGCGCGTCGAGCTGGTTCCGGACGAGCGTCGCGGCATTGCCGAGCTGGACGGCGAGGGCGAAGTCGTCGGCGGGATCGCAGTGGCGCGATACGGGCAGAACGCGCTCGACGTCATCGACAACCTCAAGCTCAAGATCGACGAGATCTCTTCCGGCCTGCCGGAGGGCGTCAGCCTGCGGACGGTCTACGACCGCTCGGATCTCATCCATCGGGCGATCGACACGTTGCGGCGCACGCTGATCGAGGAGGGCCTGATCGTCGCGCTGGTCTGCATCGTGTTCCTGCTGCACGCGCGCAGCGCCCTGGTCGCCATCATCATGCTGCCGATCGGCGTGTTGATCGCGTTCATCGCCATGAGGATGCTCGGGCTCAACTCCAACATCATGAGCCTGGGCGGCATCGCGATCGCGATCGGCGCCATGGTCGATGCCGCGATCGTGATGATCGAGAATGCCCACAAGCATCTCGAGCGCCTGGAGCCGGAGGAGCCGCGGCTCCCGGCCATCATTGCCTCCTGCCGGGAGGTCGGGCCGCCGCTGTTCTTCAGCCTGCTGATCATCACGGTGTCGTTCCTGCCGGTGTTCACGCTCGAAGCGCAGGAAGGGCGGATGTTCCAGCCGCTGGCATTCACCAAGACGTTCGCGATGGCCGGAGCCGCGATCCTGTCGATCACCCTGGTGCCGGTCCTGATGCTGCTTTTCATCCGCGGGCGCATCCCCTCGGAGATGAAGAACCCGGTCGTGCGCGCCCTCATCCGGGTCTACCACCCGGTGATTGCCTGGGTCATGCGCTGGAAGAAGCTGACCATTGCGCTGGCCGTCATGGTTCTGGCGGCGAGCGCGTACCCGGCCATGCGGCTCGGCAGCGAGTTCATGCCGGTGCTGAACGAAGGCACGCTCCTGTACATGCCCTCGACCCTGCCGGGCATCTCGGTCACCAAGGCAGCC
The DNA here is from genome assembly GCA_050179155.1 of Steroidobacteraceae bacterium. Classification (GTDB taxonomy): domain Bacteria; phylum Pseudomonadota; class Gammaproteobacteria; order Steroidobacterales; family Steroidobacteraceae; genus SCUD01. The sequence continues at coordinate 81,917 of JBFXFJ010000008.1, read as the reverse complement.
GAACTGCTGCAGATCCAGGACCGGATCCTGAAGACGTTCCCGGAAGTGGAATCCGTCTTTGGCAAGTCCGGACGCGCCAACAGCGCGACCGACCCGGCCCCGCTCGAGATGGCGGAAACGGTCATCAACCTCAAGACGGAAGCAGAGTGGCGCGACGGCATGACGATGGACAAGCTGATCGCCGAAATGGACCGGGCGATGCAGATCCCCGGCGTCAGCAATGCCTGGACCATGCCCATCAAGGCCCGCACCGACATGCTCTCGACCGGGATTCGCACCCCCATCGGCATCAAGGTCTTCGGCACGGACCTGGCCGAGATGGATCGGGTGGCCAGGGACATCGAGCGGGTGGTCAAGACGGTGCCCGGCACCACCAGCGCCTATGCGGAACGGACCACCGGCGGTTATTACCTCGACATTGAAGCCGACGCGCTGGCGCTCGCCCGCTATGGCCTCACGGTCGGCGATGTGCAGCAAGTCGTGGCGACCGCGCTCGGCGGCGAACTGATCACGACGACCGTCGAGGGGCGCGAGCGGTTTGGCGTCGGCGTGCGTTATCCGCGTGAGCTGCGCTCCACCCCGGACATGATCGCGCGCAGCGTGCTGGTGCCGGTGGCGGATGGCGGCATGGTGCCGCTCGGCCAGCTCGCAAGGCTGGTCGTGCGCAAGGGGCCGCCGGCCATCCGGACCGAGAACGCGCTCCTGTCCGTCTACGTGTACGTGGATATCCGCGGCCGCGACATCGGCGGCTACATTGCCGATGCGCAGCGCGCCGTGCGCGAACAGGTCGAGCTGAAACCGGGGTACTTCCTGACCTGGAGCGGGCAGTTCGAGTACATGCAGCGCGCGATCCAGAAGCTGAAGGTGGTCATTCCGCTGACGCTGCTGATCGTCTTCCTGCTGCTCTACCTGAACTTCAATCGCATCGGCGAGACGCTGATCGTCCTGCTCTCGGTGCCGTTTGCGCTGGTGGGCGGCGTCTGGCTGCTGTATGCACTCGACTACAATCTCAGCGTCGCGGTAGCCGTCGGCTTCATCGCGCTGGTGGGCGTCGCCGCAGAAACCGGGGTCGTGATGCTGATCTACCTCAACAAGGCGCTGGAAGAGCGCCGCGCGCGGCGCCGGCAGGAGGGCATGGCACTGACGCCCGACGACCTGCACGAGGCGGTCCTGGAAGGCGCCGTGCTGCGCGTGCGCCCGAAGATGATGACCGTCGTGGCAATCATGGCGGGGCTTCTGCCGATCATGTGGGGTACCGGCACCGGGTCCGAAGTCATGCGGCGCATCGCGGCCCCGATGGTGGGCGGGATGGTGTCTGCCACCGTGCTGACGCTGATTGTGATTCCGGCCATCTATGCGCTGATTGCGGAGGCTCGTCTTGCGCGCGCTTCCGGAGCCCGGTGATCGAGGTCAACAGAAGTGCGGCAGTCTGGCCTCGAGGCTCCGCTCCGCAGGATGCAGCCGCGCCGCATGGCGATGGGCGGGGCAGGAGTGGCGAAGCACCAGGTTAAAGCACGGAGCCTGAGGAATATCCAATGAAGACAATTGTCTGGTTGCTTGGATTGCTGGCGCTGGCAGTATTTGGCACCAGTGTTTTTATCTGGTCCGGTGCCTTCAACGTTGCGGCGGATGAGCCCCATTGGGCATTGACGGAGTATCTGATGAGGACGGCACGCGACCGGTCAATCTCATCGCGGGCCTCCGGCATCGTACCCCCGGCCCTCGACGGCGAATCATTGCTCCGCGCCGGTGCTGGAAATTACGACGCGATGTGCACCGAGTGCCACCTGAAGCCGGGCCTCGTTAAAACCGAACAGAGCAGCGGCTTGCATCCAGAGCCGCCGGACCTGAGCCGGCACCGCATTGCCGATCCGGCCGCCGCATTCTGGGTCATCAAGCACGGGATCAAGATGAGCGGCATGCCTGCCTGGGGCCGGAGCATGGAGGATGAGTACATCTGGGGCATGGTGGCGTTCGTTCAGCAACTGCCGGACATGTCGCAGGAACGCTACGCCGAACTTGTGAAATCGAGCGGTGGGCATACGCACGGCGGTGTCGGTGCCGCTTCGGGAGTGCACGATGGCGATACCGGAAACACGCCCTCGGGCGATTCGATAGCGGAGGACCATTCGAAGGCTCCGCCGCATGAACACTGATCACCAAGCCAAGGAGCCGCACATGAACCGATGCCAGCCTTTGATTCTCCTGCTGATGGCCCTGCTGCCGTTCCAAGCCATGGGTGGAGAACCGCAGACCGACGTGCCGGAAGAGGCGCGCGCCGCGGTGGCGGCGGTGGACCGTTTCTTCGCCGCGCTTTCCGCCGGCAACATTGCCCGGGCCGCGGTGGAACTCGATCCGCAGATCATCATCCTGGAGAGCGGCGGCGCGGAACGATCCGCGGCCGAATACCTGGGCGGCCATGCAAAAAGCGATGCCGAGTTCCTGAAGACCGCGAAGCACCAGCCGGGCCATCGGATCGCGCGAGCGAGCGGGGATCTCGCCTGGGTCGCCAGCGACAACGACATGGTCATCCAGCAGGATGGAAAGCCGGTGACGATCGCGAGCGCCGAGACGATGGTGCTGCGCCGTACCGGTGACGGCTGGAAGATCGTGCATATCCATTGGTCGTCGCGGGCCAGGAAACCGTAGGAGAAGGTTCATGAAAGCGACGTTGCCGTTATTTGCGCTGGTCGCCGTGACTGGTCTTGCGGCCTGCGCGCGGGAGCCTGCGCCGGATGCGGAAACCGGCTCGGCTGCAGATGCGGGCCTTCCGCAGGTCGTGGTCCACAAGTCGCCGACCTGCGGCTGCTGCGAGTCCTGGGTTGGGCACATGCAACGAGCGGGATTCAGCGTCGAAACCCGCGACACGCAGGATCTCGACGCGATCAAGGCCGAGGCGGGCGTGCCGTACGGACAAGGCTCCTGCCACACGGCGAAGGTCGGTGATTACTTCGTCGAGGGGCATGTGCCGGCGGACGACGTGAAGCGCTTGCTGGCGGAGCGGCCCGATGCGCTCGGGCTGACGGTTCCCGGCATGCCGATCGGCTCGCCCGGCATGGAGCAGGGCGAAGCGCGCGAGCCGTACGACGTGCTGCTGGTCGCGAAGGACGGCTCGACGACGGTGTTCGCGCACCACGGCGATTGACGAATCCGTGCACGACACGAAACCCGGCTTCATCGACCCCGTCTGCGGCATGACGGTGAAAGCGGATTCGCCGCACCAGGCGACGCATGCCGGGCAGGACTACCGGTTCTGCTCGGCGGGTTGCCGCGCAAAGTTTGCGGCGGAGCCGGCGAAATACCTGAAGCCGCCAGCGGCTCCGGTCGAGCGGCCCCTGGCAGGCGCGCAATACACCTGTCCGATGCACCCGGAGATCGTCCGCGACGCGCCGGGCCACTGCCCGATCTGCGGCATGGCGCTCGAGCCGCTGATGCCGACGCTGGACGACGACGAACTGCCGGAGCTGGCCGACTTCCGGCGGCGCTTCTGGTGGACGCTGCTGCTCTCGATGGCCGTGCTCGCGCTCGCGATGTTCTGCCACCGGACTGGCTTTCTGCCGGAGGGTATCCGCAGCTGGGTGGAGCTCGCGCTGTCGGCACCCGTCGTCCTGTGGGCCGGCTGGCCGTTTTTCCTGCGCTGGGCGCAGTCGATCGCCACGCGCAATCCGAACATGTGGACGCTGATCGGCACCGGCGTTGGCGCCGCGTTTCTCTACAGCGTAGCGGCGACCGTCGCGCCGTACTGGTTTCCGGAGTCGTTCCGCGAGCACGGCCGGGTCGGCGTGTACTTCGAGGCCGCCGCCGTCATCGTGTCGCTGACGCTGCTGGGGCAACTCCTCGAACTGCGCGCGCGTTCGTCCACCTCCGCCGCAATCAAGGCGCTGCTGCGCCTTTCCCCGCCCACCGCGCGGCGTATGCGGGCGGATGGCAGCGACGAGGAAGTGCCGCTCAATGCCGTTGCAGTGGGTGACCGCCTGCGCGTGCGGCCGGGCGACAAGGTGCCGGTCGACGGCGAAGTGCTGGAAGGCCAGTCGAGCGTCGACGAGTCCCTGCTGACCGGCGAATCGCTGCCGGTCGAGAAGAGGACGGGCGACCGCCTGATCGGCGGCACGCAGAACGCCAGCGGCAGCCTCATCATGCGCGCCGATCGCGTGGGCGCGGAAACCATGCTGGCGCAGATCGTGCAGCTGGTGGCGCAGGCGCAGCGGTCACGCGCGCCGATGCAGCGCCTCGCGGATCGCGTCTCGTACTGGTTCGTGCTGGCCGTATTGGCAATCGCGGCGCTGACGTTCCTGGCCTGGGGCCTGCTCGGACCGGAGCCGTCCTGGACCTATGCGGTGCTGAACGCGGTCGCCGTGCTGATCATCGCCTGTCCCTGTGCGCTCGGCCTGGCGACGCCGATGTCGGTCATGGTGGCGATGGGCCGCGCTGCGCGCTCCGGCATCCTGTTCCGCGACGCGCAGGCGATCGAGACGCTGCGCACCGTCGACACGCTGATCGTTGACAAGACCGGCACGCTGACCGAGGGGCGTCCGGCGTTCCGGGCCGCGGTTGCCGCGGTGGGATTCGACGAGTCCGGGCTGCTGCGCCTCGCGGCAAGCCTGGACCAGGGCAGCGAACATCCGCTTGCAGCGGCAATCGTTGCCGAGGCGCGCCGCCGCGGGCTGGCGCTCGCGAAAGCGGATTCCTTCGAGTCCGGCACCGGCCTCGGCGTGCGCGGGCGCGTCGAGGGGCGCGAGCTCGCGCTGGGCAGCGCCGTCCTGATGCGGGAACTCGGCGTCGACACGTCATCGCTTGCAGCGGGTGCCGAGCGCCTGCGTAGCGAGGGCGCAAGCGTCGTGTTCCTCGCGGTGGATCGGGCGCTCGCGGGGCTGATCGCGGTGGCGGACCCGGTGAAGGAGACGACTGCCGAGGCGCTGACGATGCTTCGCGCCGCGGGGTTGCGGATCATCATGGCGACCGGCGATGCCGAGGCGACCGCGCGCGCGATTGCCGCGGCGACCGGCATCGACGAGGTGCACGGCGAAATGCGCCCCGCCGGGAAGGCGGAGTTGATCGCTCGCCTGCGCGCGGAAGGGCGGCGTATCGCGATGGCGGGCGACGGCATCAACGATGCGCCGGCGCTGGCCTCCGCCGATGTCGGCATCGCGATGGGAACCGGCACGGATGTCGCGATCTCGAGCGCGCAGGTGACGCTCGTCAAGGGCGACCTGCGCGGCATCGCGCGGGCGCGCGAGATCTCGGCAGCGACCGTGCGCAACATGCGCCAGAACCTCGGTTTCGCCTTCCTGTACAACACGCTCGGCGTGCCAGTCGCGGCCGGGGTGCTCTTTCCGTGGTCCGGGTTGCTGCTTTCCCCGATGATCGCGGCGCTCGCGATGAGCCTGTCGTCGGTGTCGGTCGTCGGCAATGCGCTGCGGCTGCGGGGCGGTGCCGCGGCTTCACCGCCGCCAGGTTAATGACGGGGCCCGTGATGTGCGTCATCGGTTCGTGCCGCTCAGTAAGATGCAGCCACACGCCGAATGACATCAACGCGCCGGCTGCCGGCAATCGAGGTGTTGCCGAGTCGCCCTGCAGGAGCGCCAGCACCATGCCGAGAAATGGCGCCAGGGAAAAACACACGCCAGTCCGGGCGGCGCCCAGGTGGCGTAGCGCAATCACGAACAGCGTCAGGCCGACGCCGCAGGCAAAGAACCCGAGCGTCACTGCACCCAGTGTGTCGGCAAATGCCGGCAACCGGACAACCAGCGCGATCGCGAGCACGGCCAGCACGAACCAGCCGACGATAGATCGTGAGTCCGAGACCGGAGCCAAGATACCGGAGCCCGGCCAACAGCCACGGATCGATCGTCAGCAACAGGCCCTTCGCGAGCGGCGCTGCTGCGCCGAACAATAAGGCTGCAGCCAGCGCCGCGAGAACACCGGGATGCCGGATTCGATCTAGCCACAACATGTGCCCATCATTACCTGTTCCCGGTCGCCCGGTCAGTCCTCCGGTTCGAACGGCTTGGCCGTTGCATACGGCTGGTGGAACATACGATACAGCGCCGGCAGGACGAGCAGCGTCAGGACCGTTGCCGACAGGATGCCGCCGATCACCACCGTGGCGAGCGGGCGCTGGACCTCGGCTCCGGTGCCGGAATTGAGCGCCATCGGCAGGAAGCCGAGGCTCGCCACCAGCGCGATCATCAGGATCGGCCGCAGGCGCGTCAGTGCGCCCTCCATGATGGCTTCCTCGAGACCCATGCCCTTGTGCCGCAGATCGCGGATGTAGGTCACCATGACGACGCCGGTCAGCACCGCGACGCCGGACAACGTGATGAAGCCGACGCCGGCGGAGATCGACAACGGGATGCCACGCAGGGCGAGCGCTGCGATGCCGCCGGTCAGCGCCAACGGCACGCCGGAGAACACCAGCGCCGCGTCGCGTGCCGAGCCGAAGGTCGCGAGCAGCAGCAGGAAGATCAGGATGAGCGTCAACGGCACGAGCAGCCGCAGTCTTGCGCTGGCGGATTCCAGTTGCTCGAAGGTGCCGCCGTAATCCAGCCAATAGCCCTCTGGCAGTGCCACCTCGGCAGCGATGCGCTCCTGCACTTCCGCGACGAACGAACCCAGGTCGCGCCCGCGAACGTTGGTGGAGATCACCGCGCGGCGCTTGCCGTTCTCGCGGCTGATCTGGTTGGGACCCAGGCTCAGGTCGATGTCCGCGACTTCACCCAAGGGGATGTGCAGGGGTGGTTCGCGGCTCGCACCGAGCCCGCCGGCATCATCAGGCGTATCGAACGCCGACAAGGGCAGCGGAATCGGCAGGCGCTTGATCGCCTCGAGGTCGGTGCGGAGCCCCTCTGGCAGGCGTACGACGATGTCGAAGCGGCGGTCGCCTTCGAACACCTGGCCCTGCTCCTTGCCCCCGAGCGCGATCTGGATCACCTCCTGCACGTCGGCGACATTGATGCCATAGTGTCGCAGCGCATTCCGATTCGGCTCGATCGTGAGCAGTGGCAGGCCGGTAATCTGCTCGAGCGTGACGTCCGCTGCCCCGGGCACCTGCATCACCAGGTCTTCGATCTTGCCGCCGACTTCCAGCAGCGTATCGAGATCGTCACCGACCAGCTTCACCGCGAGATCCGAACGCACGCCGGCGATCAGCTCGTTGAACCGCATCTGGATCGGCTGCAGGAACTCGTAGTTGTTGCCCGGCACCCGGCGGACCGCGCGCTCCAGCTCGGCGACCAGGGCGGCGCGAGGTTTTGTCGGATCGGGCCATTCGCTGCGCGGCTTCATGATGATGAAGGTGTCGGCGACCGAGGGCGGCATGGGGTCGGTGGCAATGTCGGCTGTACCGATCTTGGCAAAGACATGTGACACCTCCGGCAGCAGCTTGATTGTCTCCTCCAGCTGGTTCTGCATGGAGAGTGCCTGTGTCAGGCTGGTTCCCGGAATTCTCATTGCGTGCAGGGCGATGTCGCCCTCATCCAGATTCGGCAGGAACTCGCTGCCCATGCGGCCGGCGACCAACCCGCTCAACACGACCAGGGACGCCGCCGCGATCACGATCGGAACGCGGCGCGCCAGCGCGAATCGCAGCGCCGGTTCGTAGCTGCGCTTGGCTGCGAGTATCAGCCTGTTTTCCGTCTCCGCCACGCGTCCGCGCACGAACAGCGCCACGGCGGCCGGCACGAAGGTCAGGGACAGCGCGAGCGCTGCCAGCAACGCGACGACAACGGTGAATGCCATCGGCTGGAACATCTTTCCCTCCACGCCGGTCAGCGTGAAGATCGGCAGGTTCACCAGCACCACGACGACGACGCTGACCAGGCTCGACTTGAACACCTCGCGCGTCGCCTTGAATACCGTGTCCAGCCGCTCCTGCAGGTTCAATATGCGACCGAGCTGGTGCTGCGCCTGGCCGAGGCGCAGCAGGCAGTTCTCCACGATGATGACTGCGCCGTCCACGATCAGCCCGAAGTCGAGCGCGCCGAGGCTCATCAGGTTCGCGCTGACGCCCTGCTCAACCATGCCGGAGATCGTGAGCAGCATCGAGAGCGGGATCACCGCGGCCGTGATCAGCGCGGCGCGCAGATTGCCGAGCAGCAGCATCAGCACGGCGATCACGAGCAGCGCGCCGACGGCGAGGTTTTCCTGAACGGTCGCAATGGTTTTGTCCACCAGTGTGCTGCGGTCATAAATCGCATTCGCCATTACGCCCGGGGGCAGCGAGGCCTGGATGCCGTCCAGCTTCTCGCCGGCGGCTGCGGAAACAGTGCGGCTGTTCTCGCCGATGAGCATGAACACCGTGCCGAGCACGATCTCCTGGCCGTCCTGTGTGGCAGCGCCGGTGCGCAATTCGGACCCGAGACTGATGTCGGCAAGCTGCTGCAGCGGGATCGGCAGTCCGTCGCGGGTGGCGACGACGATGGCCTCGATGTCCGCGATGCTCGCGACCTGGCCGGGCGAGCGGATCAGGTACTGCTCGCCGGAGCGTTCGATGTAGCCGGCACCGACGTTGCTATTGTTCTTCGCGAGCGCCGCCATCACGTCATGCAGCGTGAGACCGTGCGCCAGAAGTTTCGCCGGATCCGGCTTGACGTGGAACTGCTTTTCGTAGCCGCCGACCGTGTTCACCTCGATCACGCCCGGCGTCTGGCGCAACTGCGGCCGGATCACCCAGTCGTGGATCGTTCGCAGGTCCATCGGCGTATACGCTGAGCCCGGCGCGGCGGTAACCGCGTACATGAAGATTTCGCCGAGACCGGTGGCGATGGGACCCATGGCTGGTTCCACGCCTTCAGGCAACTGGCTGCGCGCTTCGGCCAGGCGTTCGTTCACCAGCTGGCGGGCAAAGTAGATGTCCGTGCCATCGCTGAACACCGCTGTGATCTGCGACAGTCCGTAGCGCGAAACCGAGCGCGTGTACTGCAGGCGCGGCAGGCCGGCGAGCGCGGTCTCGATCGGGAAAGTCACCCGCTGCTCGGCCTCGAGCGGCGAATAGCCGGGCGCTTCGGCGTTGATCTGTACCTGAACATTGGTGATGTCGGGCACCGCGTCGATCGGCAGGCGCTGGTAGTTGAACACACCGAACACCGCCGTCCCGGCGACGACCGCGAGCACCATCCACCGATGGCGCAGGCAACTTTCCAGAATTCGATCGAACATGATTTTTCCTCGCGCTCAGTGGTCGTGACTGGCGCCGGATTTTTCGATATCGGCCTTGATCAGGAAACTGTTGGCGGTCACGTACCGCTCTCCGGGCTCGAGTCCGCCCAGCACTTCGCTCCAGATGCCGTCGGTTTTGCCGAGTTCCAGCATGCGGACTTCATAGGTATCGCCGACCTGTGCGAAGACCACGGTGAAATCGCGAAAGCGCTGCAATGCCGAGTTCTTCACCGCCAGCGGGGTGCTGGTTTCTGCGACGGTCACCTCGCCATGCACGAACTGCCCGGGCCGCCACAATCCCTGGCCGTTGTCGAGCACCACCCGTGCGCGGACGCTTTGGCTCGCATGCGTGGTCACCGGGGAAATGGCTGCAATCACGCTTTCGGCGGCCTGCTGCTCATCCAGGCTCGCGACCCGCACCGGCTGGCCGGGCTTGATGCTCGCCAGGTCGCGGCCGAATACATCGAGCTCGGCCCAGAGCTTCGAGAGGTCTCCGACCACGAACAGCGGCTCCTCGCCAGTGGACTCGCCGGCGACGGCGCTACGCACCAGCACGACACCGCCGACCGGGGAGGTGACCGGATACGTCTCAAAACTTTCGTTGCTCTGCACGGTCGCGAGCAGGTCGCCGGCGGCAACGGCTTCGCCGAGCCCCCTGCGCACCTCGCGAATCACTCCCGGAAAGCGCGCCCGCACCTTGGCCAATCGCGCGGGATTGGCCTGGATTGTGCCGGTCAGGATCCGCTGCTCGCGGATCGCCGCAGGACCTGCGACTTCGACGATGATCAGCGCCGCTTTCGCCGCGTCGGCGCCGATCTCCACGCGCCCCTCGTATGAAGCGAAACCCCAACTCGAGGTCTTGCCGGCGCGAGCCGCAGTCACCTTGACGTCGAAAGAGTGCGGCTCCTTGACGACACCAGCGCCCTTCAGGAAATCGGCTTCAGGCGTGAATGCGAAGCGATCGGTCCTGCCGCCGAGCCGGCCCAGTTCGACGGTCAGCCGCACCTCGTGGGGCGACAGTGGCCTGTCGCCCTCGAAGGCGTACACGTGAAACTCCGGTGGCACGCCGTCTTCAAAGATCGTCAGTTCGACCGCAAAGTCGCCGTCACGGAGCATGCGGCCTCCATGCGGGCCGCGCTCGAACTCACCGGCCGCCTGTTCGGCGCCGTGGGCGCCATCTGCATGTTCGCGCGTGCCGCAAGCAGCGATAACCGCCAGCAGCGCGGCGCCGGCCGCAATCGCGCAAAGACACCGTTGCATTGCATTCATTGTTCCTCTCCCCGGTTCGCGTCGTCGGTGCCGAGAGATGCGCCGGTCAGGCGTTCGATCTCGATCAGCAGGGCGTGGTATCCGGCCGCGGCCACCACGGCATCGCGGCGCACTTCGAGCAGTTGCTGCTGCGCATTCGCATATTCAAGAAAACTGGTGCGCCCGCTCCGGAACGCCAGCTCGGTCGACTGCAACACGCTCTCGGTTTGCGGTTGCACCTGGTCACGCAGCGTCTGCGTTTCCAGTCGCGCCTGTTCAAGCTCCCGGTACAGGCCAAACAGCGCCGCGTTGGCTTCGATGCGGGCGGCCTGCAGTTCCAGCGGGGCCAGCGCGCGCAGGGCGCGGGCCTCCTGCATGGCCGGCTCTGCGCGGCGGCGCGCGCCGAGCGGCACCGTGACCGACGCCACCAGTGCGGTATCGTCGATGGCTCGCACGCGACGCACGCCTGCGGACCATGCAATGTCGAATCCGCGCGCGCTGCTTGCCAGGTTGAGCTGCGCATCGGCCAGGCGCTCGCGCGACAGCATGAGGCGGATCGCCGGGCTGGAATCGATGTCCGCCATGAATTGGGCGAGTGGCTTTGCCTGCGGAAGCTCGAAGAGATTTGCCGAGACCCGTTCGAAATCCGCCGCCATCGCGCCCCAGGTGGCGGCCAGGCGCACGCGGGCAGAGGCAAGCTCGTTCCCGGCATTGCCCTCGTCAATTCGCGCGCGCGCCAGGCGGACTTCCGCGCGTCCCAGTTCGTACTTCGGCGCAGCGCCGATGCGAATGCGCTCGGCCACGCGTTCAACCGTGATTGCGGCGAGGCGCGACGATTCGCGCGTCACCTCGAGTTGCTCCTGTCTTGCAGCGACCTCGGCAAATCGTGTCGCAACCTGGGCGAGCAGGTCGAGGCGCCGGGTCTCCTGCTCGATGGCGACAATGTCGGTCTCGCGCTCCGCAACGGCAACGCGAGCGAGGCGCTTGTCGCCGAGTTCAAGCACGCCGCTGAGCCGCAGCGTCGTCTGCAGGGAATCGACGCCGCTCAGCGTGTCCGTGCCCGCGAAGTCCTCGAGGTCCCCGCCGATTGCAAGCGGCGGCTTCAGATTGGCGCGCGCCTCGCGCGATCGCGATGCCTGCAACAGGTATTCGCTGCCGCGCAGGGAGGGATTCTCCGCCATGGCGCGCGTCATGGCCTCTTCGAGCGTCAGCGCCGCGGATTGCGCGTGCGCCGGCGCAAGAACGCCAAACAAGAGCGCCACGGCGCCAGGTGCGCAATGGCTGATGAAAGTGCGTATCAACATGACCCCTCCGCCCGCAACGCCTGCAGGAGAACAACCGGCGTCGCCGGTTGCCCTGCGTCAAATGTGCTGGATACCCGCGTTACAGGCGGGCGGGGGGACGAAGCAGCGGGGTGGTGTGGGAATGGAGATCGGGGACCGACGGATCCGGGAACACGACAATGGCGGTTCCGCGTATCGAGACCCCGGTTTCAGGAGCCGATACCCCGGGGCACTGGACGAACAGGCCGTTCTCGTGAACGTGCTGATCGCCGGTCTGCGGCAAGTCGCCGTGATGGAATTCAACGTGCGCCGGAAACGCATCGTCGTAATGCGTGGCTGGATGATCCTCGTGTGCGTGAACCTCGGACCACGGGACGCCCGTGACGACAACCAGGGCCGCGAGTACGACCGCGAGACAGCGCCGGGCCCGGGATTTGCGACGAAGCATGCCGAGAGTCTGCCACAAGTCCGCAGGTGGGCCTAGCGTAGTTCCCGCGCGGCCGGCTAGCGGGGATCCGCAAGGCTGCCGCTGCCTGTTTCTTGTGGCAGACTGAAAACATGAATGCGCGCACGTACCGCCAGGTGCTCGTGGTCGAAGATGAGCAGGACCTGGCGATGCTGCTGGAGCGGCATCTAAAGGATGCCGGCTATCAGGTGCGCCTTGCCCACGCCGGCGATGTCGGACTGCAAATCGCACGATCCAGACCATTTGACCTGATCATCCTGGACGTCATGTTGCCGGTAATGGACGGTCTGGAGGTGTGTCGTTGCCTGCGCGGCGAACGCGTCTACACGCCGATCCTGATGCTGACCGCCAAGTCCACTGAAATCGACCGGGTTCTCGGGCTGGAACTGGGAGCGGATGACTACCTGACCAAGCCCTTCAGCGTGCCGGAACTCCTGGCGCGTGTCCGCGCGCTCTTCCGACGCATCCAGGTTCTGGCGGAAGCGGGGAAGTCACCGGTCCAGCGCATCTCGCTTGGTGAGGAATTCAGCATCGACATGGACTCGCGCGAGGTGAAGGTTCGCGGCGAGCCGGTCGAACTGACGCATCGCGAGTTCGACCTGCTCCTTCATTTCGCTCAGAACCCCGGGCGTGTCTACACGCGCGCCCAGTTGCTTGACTCCATCTGGGGCGAGGGACACGAAGGATACGAGCACGCGATCAACTGTCACATCAATCGCCTGCGAGCCAAGATCGAGCGCGACCAGGCCAATCCGCAACTGCTTCTGACGGTCTGGGGCGTCGGCTACAAGTTTGCCGGTGAATCCTCGTTGACCAGGGCCTGAGAATTGCTGCGCACACTGTTCAGCAAGCTATTGCTGATCTTCCTGTGCTTCGGCGGCGTCATGACGATTGCCTTCATCATCGTCATGCGCACGTCGCACGAGAGTTCACATCTGGAGATTGACCAGACCGTCAGCCGCGACATCGCACGCGAATACGTCAGCGCGCATTTCGTCGGCGACGCGGATGCGCATCATGAGGCCTTGCCGAGCGCTGCACATCGACTGGCCAGGCTTGCACCTTCGTTGGACGTCTATCTGCTGGATGCGTCCGGCGCAATCGTCGCGTCTTCGATACCCTCAAACGAGCTGATCCGGAAGAGCGTATCGCTGGAACCCGTCGAGGCATTTCTTACCGGCACGACACCATTGCCGATCCTTGCCGAAGATCCTCTTGACGACCGCGCTGGCGTCATTTTTTCGGCGGCTCGCATCGATATCCCATCCTGGCCGGCGCGCTATCTCTACCTGGTGCTCAATCGTCGCGAGGCCGCCAGCGACGTGCAGCAAATCCAGAGCAACTATGCGATCGGCCAGCATACGGGCTTCATCGTGATTGCGGTCCTGTTCGCGGTGCTCGCAACGCTGTTCTTCATCCGGAACCTGACACGCAACCTGGCGCGACTCGAAGGAGCGATGAATGAATTCCGGCGCAGCGATTTCAGCCAGCTGCCGGGCGCCGATGCCGTGGCGGCCGCGGAGCACGACGAGATCGGGCGCCTGACGCGGCTTTTTGTCGAGCTGGCTGCCCGGATACACGGGCAGATCGGGGAGCTGAAGAACCAGCGGGAACAGCGGCGGGAATTCATGGCGAATGTCTCGCACGACCTCCGGACCCCGTTGACGTCCCTGCAGGCGCATCTGGACACCCTGCGGCTCAAGGAATCACAGCTCACTGCGGACGAGCGTAGCGCCTATGTGGAAGGCGCTGCCCGCCAATGCGATCGGCTGCGGCACCTGATGGAACAACTGCTGGAGGCCGAGCGCCTCGACACGCACCAGATCACGCCCCATGCAGAGCCGTTTCAGCTCGGCGAGCTGGTGCAGGACGTGGTCCAGAAGTTCGGCGTCACTGCCCGGGAGCGCGGCGTCCAGCTGGGAGCCAGGCGGTCCGACGATGTGCCGCTGGTGGTCGCCGACATCGGGCTCATCGAACGGGTGCTGGACAACCTCCTGGAAAATGCGCTGCGCTTCGCGCCAGCCGACGGCCGCGTCTCGGTCACGGTCGCTGCCCACCAACAGCGCGTCCGGGTCGAGGTGGAAGACAACGGTCCCGGGATGAGCAGGGACGTGCAAGCCCGTGTTTTCGAACGCTTCTACCGTGCCGATCCCAGCCGTTCGACCAGCACGGGACACGCCGGGCTCGGCCTTTCGATCGTCCGGAGCATCGTCGAACTTCACGGCGGCTCGGTCGGGGTGGACAGCGCCCCGGGACGAGGCGCACGGCTTTGGTTCGAGCTTCCGTTCGCACCGCAGGTGCCGGTCACAGCCTGATGCGTCTGCAAGAATTGTTCAAACAAAGACCGTAAAGAGACGATTCCGCGATGAATAGGCCGTACCCGCCGAGGTACGGTCAGCCCGTAGTTGTCTAGACAACTTCGACACGGGTGGTTTGCTTGAACGGCAAGCAGTCGGTGAAGTTCGACTCCATCGTTTCCTACGTGCGCAAGCGCATCGACAGCGGTGCCTGGCAGCCGGGGAACAGGGTGCCGTCCGAAAACCAGCTCTGCGAGCAGTTCGGCATCAGTCGCATGACCGCAAAGCGCGCGCTCGACGAGCTCGCGCAGGATGGACTGATCGTGCGGCGCCGCGGCGCGGGCAGTTTCATGGCAGGCAACAGCGTGCGCTCGTCGTTCCTGGCCATCCGCAACATCGCGGACGAGATCGCTGAGACCGGGCGCGTCTACTCTAATCGCGTGCTGCGACAGCGCGAAGTGGCCGCGAGCAAGGAAGTCGCCTCGCTTCTCGGGCTGCGTCCCGGCGACCCCGTCTTCCATTCCCTGATCGTGCACGTGGGCGACGGTGAGCCGGTGCAGCTCGAGTACCGCTACGTTCGCAAGGACGTCGTGCCCGGCTACCTGGACGTGGACCTGTCGCTCGAGACGCCCAATCACTATCTGCAGCGGTGCTGTCCGTTGACCGATGCGCGCGAATGCATCAGCGCAGCGCTTCCGACCAGGACGCAGTGTGCGGCCCTCTCGATTGAGGCCATGCAGCCGTGCCTGCTGATCACCCGCGTGACCAAGTGGCGCAAGGGGCTGGTGAGCTATGCGCGCATTCTCGCGCCCGCAAGCCGTTACCAGCTCGCCGGCCAGTTGCAATTCTCGAGCAATCTGCAGGGATGAGCCGCGCCGCATGAGTACCGTGCTGAAGGCCGCCCCCCATCGCGTGATTCGGGCGCCCCGTGGCACGGGCCTGCACTGCGGCAGCTGGCTCACGGAAGCGCCCTATCGCATGCTCCAGAACAACCTGGATCCCGGCGTGGCCGAGCGTCCTGAGGAACTCGTCGTCTACGGCGGCATGGGCAAAGCCGCCCGAAACTGGCCAGCGCTGGATCGGATCCTCGCGACTCTCCAGCGCATGAGGGATGACCAGTCCCTGCTCATCCAGTCCGGAAAGCCCGTTGGCGTGTTCGATACACACGTGGATGCTCCGCGCGTGCTGATTGCAAACTCGAACCTGGTCCCGCATTGGGCCACGTGGAAGCACTTTCATGAGCTCGACCGCAGGGGCCTGATGATGTACGGCCAGATGACCGCCGGCTCCTGGATGTATATCGGCAGTCAGGGGATCCTGCAGGGCACCTACGAGACCTTCGCGGCGTGTTCAAAGCGTCATTTCCAGGGCGATGCGCGCGGACGCTGGATTCTCACCGGTGGCCTGGGCGGCATGGGCGGCGCACAGCCACTGGCGGGCACGATGGCAGGATTCTGCGTGCTGGCGGTCGAATGCGACCCCGATCGCATCGAGCTGCGCCAGCGCACGGGCTACCTGGATCAGTGCGCGAGTTCGCTGGACGACGCCATGGGGATGCTCAATGAGGCACGCACGCGCGGCCGCGCACTGTCCGTCGGCCTGCTTGGCAACGCGGCGGCAATCTATCGCGATCTCGTGGCGACCGGCGTCACACCGGACGTCGTGACGGACCAGACATCCGCGCACGATCCGCGCAACGGGTATCTGCCGATCGGCTGGTCGATGGCGACTGCGGACGCTACGCGCCGCTCGAATCCTGCGCGCATCGAGGAAGCAGCCAGGAAGTCGATGCGCGTGCAGGTTGAGGCAATGCTTGCCATGCAGCAGCGCGGCGCGATTGCATTCGACTACGGCAACAACATCCGGCAGATGGCACACGAGGCTGGCCTGGAAACCGCGTTTGCCATACCGGGTTTCGTGCCCGAGTACATTCGCCCGCTCTTTTGCCAGGGCATCGGCCCGTTCCGGTGGATCGCGCTTTCCGGCAATCCGCAGGACATCCATCGCACGGATGCCCGTGTGAAGCAGCTGATTCCGGACGACCCGCACCTGCACCGCTGGCTCGAGCTTGCGCGCCAGCGGGTGCGCTTCCAGGGCCTTCCAGCGCGCATTTGCTGGGTGGGGTTGAAGGACCGTGCCCGCCTCGGCCTCGCCTTCAACGAGATGGTGGCGCGGGGTGAGCTCGAGGCCCCGATCGTGATCGGACGCGATCACCTCGATTCCGGGTCCGTTGCCAGCCCCAATCGGGAAACCGAAGCGATGCTCGACGGATCGGACGCAGTGTCCGACTGGCCATTGCTCAACGCATTGCTGAACACGGCGAGTGGCGCGACGTGGGTTTCGATCCATCACGGCGGCGGCGTCGGCATGGGCTACTCGCAGCACGCCGGCGTGGCCGTCGTCTGCGACGGTACGGATACGGCAGCCAGCCGGATCCGGCGCGTCCTTCACAACGACCCGGCATCTGGCGTCATGCGACACGTGGATGCGGGGTACGAGATCGCGCGGCAGTGCGCAAGAGAAAACGGGTTGGACTTGCCGAGTCAGGAACCGTGATGACCGTACAGGAAAGGATTCATTTCAATGACTGCGACCGGAGTGTCACACCGGGCAGGCACTGCAGTTTCTTCGGGCATGAAGTCGATGACGCGTGGCGCGTGACAGCCCTGGGTGAATCGGACTCAACAAATCGGATACGTGGAGGAGAGTCATGACTACGAAGAGCACGATTGCGCTGCAAGCGGCGATCGCGACGGTTCTCGCGGCGGCCGGCGCCGGCGCGCATGCACAACAGGCCGCCTCAGCGACGGCTGCGCCAGTGGAGGAGGTTGTCGTTACGGGCAGCCGCATCAAGCGCCAGGACCTCGACAGCGTCGGCCCGGTGACGGTGCTGAGTTCGAGCGACATCGAGGCGCGCGGAGTCACTTCGACCGAGATACTGCTGCAGAGCCTGCCGTCCGCCGCGGGATTTGGCGGCAACCAGACCGCCGCATACTGGAACGGCGGCGGCTGGGGAACCGCACAAGTCAACCTGCGCGGCCTGGGCACCACCAGGACGCTCGTGCTGCTGAACGGCCGCAGGGTCGTCTATGGCGGAAGCGGCGCAAACAGCTCGGTGGATCTCAACATGATCCCCACGTCGCTGATCGATCGCATCGAGGTCCTGAAGGACGGGGCCTCCGCGATCTACGGCGCCGATGCCGTGGCCGGTGTCGTGAACATCGTCACCAAGCAGAACTTCGAAGGGCTGATGATCGATTCGAAGTACGGGCAGACTTTCGAGGATGACGGCGAGGAGATCACGAGCGACGTGACATTCGGTATTTCAGGTGAACGCGGCAATTTGATGGCGGCGGTTTCATATTCCGAGATCAAGGACATCAACATGGCCGACCGGGAGCCATGCGGCTATGTGGTTTCCGGTGACACGTACGTCTGTCAGGGATCTTCAAGCACATCGGGTGGCCGAGCCACGTACCTGACCGGCCCGAGCACGGGTTCGCGCATCAATTTCAACCAGGTGCCCGGCGGTGACGGCGACTTCTTCGAGCCCTACAGTTCGGCACTTCATGACGTGCCGTACTTTCAATGGCTCAACGCCGTGAGCCCTGTCCAGAAGACAACTTTTGCGGTCCTGGGGCACTACAACCTGTCGGACAGCACCCGCTTTATCAGTGAGCTGATCTACACGAATCGCCAGACAAACCAGATTGCCACGCCGGCGACGCTGCAGTTCTACTACGACCCGGCACTGGGACGCGTCAACTTCAACATTCCAGCGTCGCATCCGACCAATCCGACGGGGCAGGACATCAGGCTCGATCGCAGGCGCCTGGTCGAGACGGACGTGCGCGATACGTTCCAGGAGACCGACACCTGGAGGGTGGTCGTCGGATTCGAAGGCGATTTCTCGGAGAATTGGACCTGGGATGTGAGCGCAAACTGGGGCCGCAACACCGGCATCGACGGATCGACCAACGTCGCCAACCTGCAGCGCGTCTATGAAACGCTGTTCAACTGCAACGGCACGACGGTTCCCTGCGCGGACTACCTCGGCGTCGGCGACATCTCGCAGGAGGCCATCGACTACATCATGTTCACGCAGCGCGACACCGGGGGCAATGAACAGACGGCGTTCAATGCCAACATTTCCGGCACCCTGTTCGAGCTGAAAGCGGGGCCCGTCGGGTTCGCAGCAGGCGCCGAGAGCCGCAAGGACAAGGGCTGGCGCGACCCGGATCCTCTGGTCGTGGCAAACATCGCGAACACCAACCGGCGCACACCGGTCAGCGGATCGATCGAGGCCGACGAACTGTATGCGGAGGTATCCGTTCCGCTTCTGCGCGACGTGCCTGCCGTCAAGATGCTGGAAATGAACCTTGCCGGGCGCTACTCCGACTACGACCTGTTCGGCAACGATACGAACTACAAGCTGGGCGTGTTGTGGTCGATCAACGACGACATTAAGTTGCGCGCAACCCAGTCGACGGCATTCCGCGTGCCCAGCGTTCCGGAACTATTTGGAGGCATCTCCGAGGCTCAGCTGACGACTTCCGACCCCTGCAGCAACTGGAGCGCGCAGAGCCCGACCAGCAACATCTACCTGAACTGCCAGGCCGCCGGGCTGCCAGTGAACTACGTCCAGATCGGCAACGTGATCCGGACGACGGTCGGCGGAAATCCGGACCTGCAACCGGAGGATGCGGACACATTCACCGTCGGGCTGGTCTGGGAGCCGTCGTTTGCGCCCGGCCTCGCAATGACGCTGGATTACTGGAAGATCGAGCTGGATGACTCGATCCAGTCCATACCGGGCACGCAGAAGCTGACGCTGTGCTACAACTCGGTGAATCTCAGCCATCCCTTCTGCGAACCGCAGTTCCACACGCGCGATCCGCTGACCGGCGAAGTCAACTTCCTGTCTGCGCAGCCGAGCAACGTCGGTTCGGAGGATGCCAAGGGCTACGACCTGACGGTGACATACGGGACCGAAATGTTCGGGCTCGGTACCCGGTTCGACCTGAGCGTATCGAAGCTCGACCAGTACGACGTGTCGCCGTTCCCCGGCGCGGTGCCGATCGAGTATGCGGGAAAGATCACCGGAGGCCTCGGCAGCTTCGCCGAGTGGCGCGCCACCGGCGCGATCAGCGTGCAGGGCGATCGCTGGGCGGGCAACTGGAACGCGCGCCTGATCGGGTCAGCCGACGACATCAACGTCCCGACGGGCCTCGGAAGCAGCGTGGGCAACGTGGTCTACCACAATGCCCAGTTCTCCTACGAGGTGACGGACGCTGTGAAGATGTCGGTCGGCGTCGACAACATCTTTGACCGCGATGCGCCGTTCTATCGCAGCTGGATCGACGCAAACACCGACACCATGACCTACGACCTGATGGGCAGGCGCTGGTATCTCAGGGTCAACTGGAATGGCAACCCATAGGCCATCGGCCATGGCGGGGCGGCACCAAGGACGGCGCCGCCCACCGCGCTGACACGCAGTCCCTGTAACCAGGAAAAGGGCAAATCCGACGTGGAACCGAAAATCTGGTCATATCTGCAGTGCAGAATCATGGTCTTCTGCACGCTCGCACTGGCGGGCAGCCCGGCATTTGCCCACGGCATCTCGCCGGAGGCGCGGCAGCGCATGATCGATGGCGGAAACCTCGAGTACATCCGCCTCGGCGCCGAGCACATGATTACGGGCTACGATCATCTGCTCTTCCTGTTCGGAGTGATGTTCTTTCTCACACGGGTCGTCGACATCATCAAGTTCGTCAGCGCCTTCACGATCGGGCACACGATCACGCTGATCCTTGCAACCTACTGGGGGATCACCGCCGATTACTATCTCGTCGACGCATTCATTGCCCTGACGGTCATTTACATCGCGTTCCAGAACCTTGATGGCTTCCGCAAGTACCTCGACAGCGGGTCTCCCAATCTCCTGTACATGGTGCTGGTGTTCGGCCTGATGCACGGGTTCGGGCTCTCGACCCGCTTGCAGCAACTGCCCGTCGATGAATCTGGCAGCATGCTGCTGCACATACTGTCTTTCAACCTCGGCGTCGAAATCGGCCAGATCGCGGCATTGCTGGTGATGCTGGTGATTCTGCGCATATGGCAAGGCCAGCCGGCATTCCCCGTGTTCGCCAAGGCGGCAAACTTCGTCCTGATTGTCTCCGGCCTGCTGCTGGCAGGGATGCAATTGCACAGCTACAGCCACACCGCGGACCAGGAGAGTTTTCCGATCAGCCGCGACGACCACGCGCACGCGCACGTGGAAATGCAGGGTCGGGGTCATGCCCACAATCCGGACGGCTCGCATCCGCAAACGGGCGAAAGCGCCTCAAACATTCCATCTCACGATTAGCTGGAGGAAGAAATGAAACTGCGACAGATACTTCGGGCGGGCATGAAGACCGCGGTCATGGCGACCGTCGCGTTGCTGGCCGGGGCGCCGGCAATGGCGCATCAGACGTACCTGATCTCCGATCTCTATGTCCTTCGTCCCGGCACCGACAATTTCCTGATCCTCAGGAACGGCACCTATCACAAGAGCGGCTATTCGATCACGCGCAAGATGTCCCGCGATATCAGCATCGCCATGGGCGGCACGCGCCGGACGCCGGCAGACGATGACGTAGACGACGTCGATTCCAACCCGACCTACACCAGCACGTACATCAAGGTGGTCGCCGACAAGCAGGGCACCGCGGTGGCGGGACTCGCGGCGCACCCGGACTACATCGCGCTGCCCGCGGAGATCTTCGCCAACTACCTGCATCATGAAGGAATGTCGGATGCTTTGGAGGCCTTCAACGCGACCAACAAGCTGACCACGATCCGCGAGCGCTACACGAAGCACGCCAAGGCATTATTCCAGGTCGGTACGCCGCTCACCGACGACTTCAGGACGCCGCTGGGCTACAAGGCGGAGATTTTCGTCGAGCAGAACCCGGGCTCGGTGAAGGTCGGCGACGAAATGTCCATCGTCGTCCTGTTCGAGGGCAAGCCGCTGAAAAACCAGCAGGTTTACGTGAGCTATGCGTCGCACGAGGAACCGGCCGATGCGACCATTCCGCAGGTCAGCGCCTATTCGCTGCGGACGGACGAGAACGGCCGGGCGAAGTTCCAGGTCACGGTGAAAGACAAGTGGTACGTCCAGTTGATTCACATGCAGAAGGTGACCGACGAGGATGCGGACTACGAGTCCAACTGGTCGACCATTACTTTCGAGATCAAGTAACCGCAGCCGGCGATCCATGGATATACGGCATTCAAGCTTCCCGGGAGGGAGAAAATGACATTGTTTAAAGCCAGTGTGCTGGTGGCGACGATTGCTACGCTGACCGTCGTGGCGCCGGCGACGGCACACGAGATGTTCCTTCGGCCGCAATCGGCCTTCCAGCCGTCCGAATCCGAGCAGGTCGTGCGCCTTGTCAACGGCACCTTCGACAAGAGCGAAAACAGCATCAGTCGCGACCGGATGGCGGATGTCAGGATCGTTGCCGGGGGCGCGGTGACGAAACCGCCGGCGGCGAACTGGTTTGACGACGCCACGGCATCCTCCCTCAAGTACCGGACCGGCAAAGCCGGCACCTACGTGATCGGCGTTTCCACGCGCCCAAAAATCATCGTGATGTCCCCGGCGGATTTCATCGCCTACCTGAAGCATGATGGCGTGCTGGACACGCTCGCAGCGTTTGAGAATGACAACAAGCTCACGCAAGTGCGCGAACGCTACTCCAAGCATGTCCGTGCCATCGTCCAGGTCGGTGACAGCAGGACTGCCGACTACTCGACCCCGCTCGGGCACCCGGTCGAAATCCTGCTCGACCAGAATCCGTACGACCTCAAGTTCGGCAAGGACGTCAGCTTCCGCGTGCTGTTCAAGGGCAAGCCCGTTGCGAACCAGCTGGTTCGCGCAAGCTACGAAGGGTTCCACGGCCATGACGCCTCCGGCGGTCACATCAATTCCTACCAGCTGCGCACCGACCAGGACGGACGGGCGACCTTCCTGCTGAACAACAAGGCGGCCTGGTACATCTCGCTGATCCACATGCAGAAGATCACGGACCCCGAGGCGGACTACGAGTCCAACTGGGCGACGGTCACGTTCACCGTCAAATAGGGACAAGGCACAGCGGCGGCATCCGGCGGATCCGGGAGGACGGTTCAATGAGGCGGACAATCAGCACGTACGGCCCGGCCATTGCAGCGGTGGCGCTGCTGTCATCTGTGCAGGACGCCGGGGCGGGCGATACGCAGTGGTCGGTCGCGAGGGCGGACGTCGTACGCCAGATCAACAGCGATCTCAAGCCGGGCGTGCCGACGGCGGACGTCGCGATCTACTATCCCTCGAATCTGGACGAAGCCTTCGCGAAGAAGGTTCCGCTGGACGGCGCCCTGCTCGAGCAGTTCGTCCGCGCGAAAGAAATATTCGCCGTGGCAGGCGTGCAACTCAATCTTTTGTGGGTCAAGACGGGGGTCGTGGACCCCGCATTTTTCGAGATTCAGTCGAATGACATGACCGGCAAGACACCGGGTGGCGCGCACGTCAATATGTACCGCGACAACCTGCGCGAGGGATCATCCTTGTCCGCGGAGGCCCGTCAGGCGTTCGAAACCATTGTCGAACCGCACGAAGACAATGACCGCACGATCTACCTGGTTGTGCTGCAGAATGTGTTCATGTCCTTCTTCGAGCGCGTCGATGAGCGCACGTGGCAGCTGCGGACGATCGGGACGGGCGGGTTGTCATTTCCCTCCTACAGCTATACGGACATTCCGCGACGCCTGCGGGGCGTGATTACCATCGACAAGGACGACCCCTTGAAGCGGATCGTTGCGCACGAGCTCGGACACAAGCTGATGAACGTCAGTCATGAGTACCGCGAGATCGATCCCCAGCACGAGGTGCGTGCCGAGGGCGGCCTGATGCTCTATGGCAGCGGCACGGAAATCGCGGCGGGCAAGGAGGGGCGCTGGCACCGCGAGCGGCTGCATCTTTCGCCGTACGTCTATCGCCAGTCCGCGGACGGCCGGAAGACACGGAATCCGGATTACCGCGAGGGCGGCCACTATTACGATCCGGTCTACGGCGACAAGGTCATCGAGTTCGGCCCCACGCCGGCGCCGTGAATCGTCCCTGCCGGCGGGACAGGCTCCACGTCCGGCGCAATCAGAACAGGTGCCGCCCCAGCCACCAGGCGCCGGCGGCCATCAGGGCGGATGCCGGGATCGTCAGGATCCAGGCGATCACGACATTGCCGGCAACGCCCCAGCGCACCGCGCGCACGCGCCGGGTCGAGCCGACACCGATGATGGCGCCGGTGATCGTGTGCGTGGTCGAGACCGGGATGCCGAAGCTCGAGGCGAGGAACAGCGACATCGCGCCGCCGGTTTCCGCGGCGAAACCGCCGACCGGCTTCAGCTTGGTGATGCGCTGGCCCATGGTCTTGACGATGCGCCAGCCGCCGAACAGCGTGCCGAATGCAATTGCGAGATAGCAGGAAACGACGACCCAGTTCGGCAGGTGCCCGGTGGTCGTGAGGCCCGCCGAGATCAGCAGCAGCCAGATGATGCCCATGGTTTTCTGAGCATCGTTGCTGCCGTGACCGATGCTGTAGAGCGCCGACGAAACGAGCTGCAGCTTGCGGAACCAGCGATCCGTCACGCGCTGCGTTTGTCGACGGCAAATCCATGACACGGCGACGGTCAGCAGACCGGCCAGCAACATGCCGAGCACCGGCGAGACGACGATGAAAATCGAGGTCTTGGTGATGCCAGGCGCGAGCAGCGGGCCGGTGCCGGCCTTGGCGATCACCGCACCGACCATGCCGCCAATCAGCGCGTGCGAGGAGCTCGACGGGATGCCGTAGTACCAGGTGATCACGTTCCAGGCGATGGCGCCGATCAGCGCGCCGAAGATCACGTAGTTGTCGACGATGCCCGGTTCCACGATGCCCTTGCCCACGGTGGCGGCGACCTTCAGCTCGAACAGGGCGATTGCAACGAAATTGAAGAACGCCGCCCACATCACGGCCTGATAGGGCTTCAACACCCCGGTCGAGACGATCGTCGCGATCGAGTTTGCCGCGTCGTGAAAGCCGTTCATGAAATCGAACACGAGCGCGATGACGATCAGCATCGCGATCGTCAGCGTGACGGTGCCGGCGTCCATCGTCAGCCGTTCTCGAGCACGACGCCCTCGATCACGAGCGCGACGTCCTGGCACTTGTCGGTGGTCAGCTCCAGGAGCTCATAGACGGCCTTCAGCTTCACGAGCTGGCGGACGTCCTGCTCCTCACGGAACAGCTTCGAGATCGCGCCGCGCATCACGCGGTCCGCGTCGGTCTCGAGCGAATCGATTTCCTGGCAGATCTTCAGGATCGCGGGGCCGTTGTCCATCGAGGAGAGCTGCGTGACGGCATCGGCCACCCGCGCGCAGCACACCTGCACCAGGTCAGCGAGGTGCAGCACCTCGGGCGTCAGCGTGTGCACGTCGTAGAGCATCAGGGACTCGGCCGTGTCCTGGATCAGGTCCAGGATGTCGTCCATGCGCTGGATCAGCTTGTTGATCTGGTCGCGGTCGAACGGGGTGACGAAGGTGTTGTGCATCAACGCGACCGTTTCGTGCGTGACGTCGTCTGCCGCGTGCTCTATCTCGTGGATCTTCAGGACGTATTCGTCGCGCCGCCCTCCGTCCGCATACCCGGCGAGCATCTCGACCAGCGCCTTCGCACCGGCCATGACCAACGCCGCGTGGTTGTTGAACAAGGTGAAGAACTGCCGCTCCCGCGGCATCAATACGGACAGCAGGCGCATCCCGAATCTCCCTGGCAGCCCCGTTGCTGGCGGGTGGCATTGTAGCGACGAAGGGCCCCGGCTGCGGTATCGTTCGCGGATGAAAAATCACGCCCCGATGAAAGCGGTCCTGCTGGCCTCTGCCTGGCTGCTGGCACCGCCGTTACCCGCCGTTGCTGCCGAACCCGACGCCGAAACCGTCCGGCTGATTGCCGATCTTGGCCTGAACGAGTCCGCGACCGCGCTGGCCGAGCGGCCGGGCTGGGCGCCGCCGAACAGGGTCGTGATCCCGGCTGCCGATGCCGCGCGCCTGGCCTGGATGCAGGCTGCCGCGCCGGGCGTCACGCTGCTGCCGGCAAGGGACCGCGCCGAGGCGGCCGCGCTCGCCGCCGACGCCGACGCGGTCATCGGCTTCTGCACGCCGGAGGTGCTCGCGGCCGGCGCACGCCTGCGCTGGATCCAGGTGCTCTCTGCCGGCGTCGAGCGCTGCGTCGGCATCCCGGGCTTCGGCGGGCGCGGCATCGCGCTCTCCAACATGCAGAAAGTGGCGGGGCCCGTGATGTCCGAGCACGTGCTCGCGTTCCTGTTCGGCCTGACGCGCGGCCTGGCGACCTACGTGCCGCTGCAGGCGCAGGGCGTTTGGAAGGACGACGCCGTGCCGGACGCGCGCATGTGGTCCATCGAGGGCAAGACCATGCTGGTGGTCGGCCTCGGCGGCATCGGCACCGAGACCGCGAAACGCGCGCACGCGCTCGGGATGAACGTGATCGCGATCCGCAACTCCGGACGCACCGGCCCGCCGTACGTCGCGGAGGTCGGGTTGAGCGCCGACCTGCAGGCGTTTGCCGGGCGCGCCGACGTCATCGTCAACACGCTGCCGCTGACGGCGGACACGAAGCACCTCTTCGGCAAGGCCTTCTTCGATGCGGCGAAGCGCGGGGCGCTGTTCATCAACGTCGGCCGCGGCGCCAGCGTCGTCACCGGCGACCTGATCGCAGCGCTCGTGGACGGGCGCATCGGCGGCGCCGGCCTCGACGTCACGGATCCCGAGCCGCTGCCGGCGGATCACCCGCTGTGGCGGGCGCCGAACGTGCTGATCACCCCGCACATATCGGCGACCACCGATCTCGGCGAGGAGCCGCGCTGGCAGATCGCGCGCGAGAACCTGCGCCGCTTTGCGGCGGGCGGCAAGCTGCTCTCCGAGGTGGACGTCGGGCGCGGCTACTGATGGCCAACCGCACGCTGACGCTCGACGACCGGCTCTACGACTACCTGCTGCGTCATTCGCTGCGCGAGCCCGAGGCGCTCGCGCGGCTGCGCGCCGAGACCGCCTCGCATCCGCGCGTCAACATGCAGATCGCGCCGGAGCAGGGGCAGTTCATGCAGATGCTCGTGCGCCTGACGAACACGCGCCGCGCGATCGAGGTCGGCGTGTTCACCGGCTATTCGAGCCTGGCGGTCGCGCTCGCGATGCCGGATGACGGGCAGCTGCTCGCCCTGGACGTCAGCGAGGAATACACGGCTATCGCGCGCCGCCACTGGCAGGGCGCGGGCGTCGCGCACAAGATCGAACTGGTGCTCGCTCCCGCCCGCGAGACGCTCGATGCGCGCCTTGCCGCCGGCGAGGCGGGCCGCTACGACTTTGCCTTCATCGATGCCGACAAGGGCGGATATCTCGCCTATTACGAGCGGCTGCTGCAGCTGGTCCGGCCGGGCGGCCTGATCGTCGTGGACAACACGCTCTGGAGCGGCGACGTCGCGAACCCGGCGAACCGCGATCCCGACACGGTGGCGCTGCGGGAATTCAATGACCGGCTGCTGGCCGACCCCCGCATCGACCTGTCTTTGCTGCCGCTGGGAGATGGCCTGACCCTTGCCCGGCGCCGCCCCGAGTCCGGTTGATCCATCGCGCCGCGGCGCGAGTATGATCGGGGCAGTCATACCGGAGGGGGACGGGACATGAACCGCAATCTTCTCGCCTCATGGATCGGCTGCATCGCGCTCCTCGGCGCGGCCGGCTGCGAGCGTCGCGAGGCGCCGGAGCCTTTCCCGCAGGACGCCGCCGACGGCTGGGTCGCCGCGTACAACAGCGGAGACGCTACCGGCCTCGCGATGATGTACACCGAGGACTCGGAGGTCCTGCCGCCCGATGAGCCGATCGTGAGCGGCCATGCCGCGATCGAGCAGTTCTGGAGTACCTACAATCCCGGCCAGGTGCGCCTCGAGATCTCCGAAGTCGAGGCCCGGAAGCTCGGGGAATACTGGTACCGGGAGGGCAGCTACACCGCGCTGGTCCAGGACGAGGGTATGCCGCGCGTCGGCAAGTTCATCGAACTGTGGAAGAAAGACGGCACCGCCTGGCTGCTCTACCGCCACATGTGGAGCCCGAACTCGCCGCCACCCGCGCAGATGCCGGACACGGCGCCGGCCAGCTGATGGCAGGTACGGCAATGCGCGCGGCAATGGTCCCGTTGCTGCTGTTGCTGGCAGTGACCGGCTGCGCACAGGCCCCGGTGCCGGAGCCGTTCCCGCAGGAAGTCGCCGATGCCTGGGTCGTGCGCTACACCGCAAACGATGCCGCCGGCATCGCTGCGCTCTACACGGAAGATGCGCAGCTCCTGCCACCGGACCTGGAAATCGTCAGCGGCCGCGCCGCGATCCAGGAGTTCTTCGCGCGGACCAATCCGCCGGGCAGTGCCGGGATCGAGATTGCGACGGTCGAAACCCACGTGTTCGGCGACTACGCGCACCGCCAGGGCAGCTTCCTGCTGAAGGGGCCCGATGGCGGGACCGTCAGGGCCGGCAAGTTCCTCGAGCTGTGGAAAAAGGTGGACGGCCGCTGGCTGATCCATCGCGACATGTGGAGCGCGAATGCGCCGGCCCCGGCGACCGCGATGCCCGATGAACCTGCGTGACCATGTCGAGGCCATCCTGCCGGAATGGGAACGCTGGTATCCCAGCCTGTTCGATGCCGCGGCGGATCTCGGCGTGATCCGCGCGCGGGTCTGCGCGCCCTCGTCGCTGCTGCTTTCGCGCCGTCATGCCGTGATCTACGGCGAGGCGGTGCAGGCGTTCCGCGAGCGCTGGAACGCGCTCGAGGAAACGGACTAATCTTCCTGCCAGCCGGCGCGAATCACGCGCCACTCGCCGTCCTCGCGCGCGAGGCGCAGGTCGAAGCGGTACACGTCGCCCGCCAGGTCCCAGTTCGAGTCCGAGTCCGCCTCGCGCCCAAGCATGCCGACGGTGACGCGCAGGCGCGCAAGCTCCGTGCCCTCGAGCTCGATCGAGTCGATGCGCGTGATCAGGCGGATGGACTGGTGCGCGACCAGGTAGCCGTGCAGGATGGCGCGGATGTCGCCCGCGGCGCGCCCGCCCGGATCGCGATAGTCGTCGGCAACGAGCGCGCGCAGGTCCGCGGCATCGCGCTCCTCGGCCGCAAGCTCGGCGGCATCGACCAGCGCGCGGATCTCGTCCTCCGGCGTGCCGGTAGTGCCGCAACCTGCCAGCGCGAGGACCGCGGCGAGCGCCAGCTTACTTGCGCGGCGGATAGGCGTCCCACTGCGGCAGGCCGTCCGTGAACTCGAACCACGTGGCCTTGCTGCTCGCAAAGATGTTGCCGCGCGGGAGCGCCGCGAGTGCGCTGTCGAACGGGCCGCAGGGCGCGACCACGTAGCCGGTGGACTCGACCACCCGCGGCACCGGGCTGCCGCACAGGCGGCAGAAATCCTGGCCGAAGCGCCTGGCATCCGGCAGCGCGTAGCTCTGCACGTGCTCCTTGCCGCGAACCCAGGTGAGCTGCTCTTTCTTGTAGAACGCATTGGTCGCGTGGGCGGCGCTGCGCGCGCGGCGGCAGCGCGAGCAATGGCAGTTCTGGACGAACTCGGGAGGACCCGAAAACTCCCACGCAGTCTCGTTGCAGAGGCAGCTGCCCTGCGCGATGCCGAGCCGCAGCGGCGGCGGTGCCGGCCGCGCGACTCCCTCGCCGCCGCCGAACGCCGGGGGGTAGCCTTTGTGCTGCGGCAAGGCGTCGGTGATCGGGAACCAGGGCGCGCGCGAAGCGGCAAACATGTGCATCTGGGGCCGGATGCCCGGGTCGCCCTCGAGATTGCCGGCGGGCACGATCACCAGGCCCATCTCCTTCATGATCGTCGGCGTCACGGAGCCGCAGTGGCGGCAGAACATGCGGCGGCCGTCCTCGGAAGAGCGGTAGCTGACGACCTGGTCCTCGCCCGAGACCCAGCGGAACCCGGCTAGCGGCGCCGACGCGAAGGTCGCGAACATCGCGCCATGGTGCTTGCGGCACATCGAGCAATGGCAGTGCGCCATCATGTCGAAGGGTCCGGCGACCTCGTACTTCACGGCGCCGCAGAGACAACTGCCTGTGTACATAGGGGTACCTCGGGGAATTATTATATGGCCATGTATACGTTATATATGTCACCCGGCGCCGCGAGCCTGTGCGTCCACTGGATGCTGATCGAGCTCGGCGAGCCGCACGAGCTGAAAAAGCTCGACCTGGAGGCGGGCGACCACCGCAAGCCCGCGTACCTGAAGCTCAATCCCAATGGCTTCGTGCCGACCCTGGTCGTGGACGGCGCGCCGCTGTACGAGGCCGCGGCGCTCCTGATGCTGCTCGCCGAGCGCCATCCGCAGGCGGGATTCGCGCCGCCGCCCGGCCATCCCCGGCGCGGCGACTACATGACCTGGATGTTCCACCTCTCGAACACCCTGCAGGCGGCCTTCCGCGACTGGTTCTACCCGGACCGGCAGGGCGGCGCCGCGGCGACGGAAGCGCTCAAGGAATCCGCGCGCGGGCGCATCGAGTCTGCGTTCGACCGGATCGACGCGCAGATCGCGGGCCAGGGGCCCTACCTCCTCGGCGATCGCGCCGGCGCCGTGGATTTTCTCGGCACGATGCTGATGCGCTGGTCGCGCAACATGCCGAAGCCCGCGATCAGTTGGCCGGCGATCGCCGGCTACGTCGCGCGCATGAAGGCGCGCCCGTCCTTCAAGGTCCTGTACGAGCGCGAGGGCCTGACCGAGTGGGCCTGAGCCTCAGAGAAACGTGTAGGTGAACGACAGCGAGATCGTGCCGATCTTTTCGTCCTCGATCACGCTGAAGTTCTCGTACTCGAGTCGCGCGCCCAGGCTGCCGAACCGCGCCTGCACGCCGAGGCCCCAGGCGAAATCGACGTCGTCCTCGTTGATGTCGAATCCCGAAAACGCCGGCGTCGAATGCCCGTCGAACTGCCAGGAGCTGACGCCCGCCTTGGCGAACAGGTCCACCAGCGGGAAGTCCAGGTAACCGACGGCGAAGGCGGCCAGCGTCTTCGCGTTGACCGACACGGTATCGGGGCAGGGCGCGTTGATCAGCTGGATGCAGGCGATGCCGGTCGGCAGCGTCGCGTCGCCGTGGTCGATGTAGTTGGCCTCGACGCCAAAGTTGTCGAGTGGCCGGATGCCCACGATCAGCTTGTAGCCGTTGTCCTTGTCGTCGAACGGCTCTGCGTCGAGCGGATTGTCGAGCCCGTACTCGCTCTGCGTGATGCCGGCTCCGAGGTAGATGCCGTTGTCGGCGGCCTGCGACAGCGGGGCGGCGATCAACAGCGCCGTGAACAACGATATACGCAACATAAGCACCTCCGATCCATGGCGGTTGACGCTACGACACCGCGCGACTGGCGGGGTTCCGGCTGGTTCGGTGCGAATTGGCGAAAGCGGACCCGCGTCACGGGTCCGCGAAATCAGGGTTTTTGATCCGGTTTCGGCACGATCACTTCCTGCTGCATCGGCGGGATGCTGCAGGCGAACTGCAGCAGTGTCTCGCCGATCGTGTCCTTGGTGATCGGTTCCCAGGTGCGCAACAGGTTGGTCGAGTGCTCCGGGTCCTCGTCCTCGAGGTTGTTCCACTGGTAGAAAAAGACCGCGCGCGTGGAGCGCTTGCGCTGCTTGCAGTCCCAGTCGTCGCGGCTGGCGGCGCTCTTGTGCGACGACGGGCTCTGCGCGTGCTTGTACTCCACCCGCGTCCACATCGTGACGATGTCGCCGTTGCGCTCCGAGTCGTGGCGCGTCGCGAAATAGACCTGTTCCGGGTAGGTCTCGAGCCATTCCCAGTCCATGCGGCCCTTGAGATTGAGTTCCTTGACCCATTCGTTGCCGACGCCCTTCATCGGCACGGTTGTGAGCTGGGCGAGCGCCAGCGGCGCTGCGGTGAGGAGCGCGAATGCCAGGAGCGTCGTGCGGCGGCGGTTCATGAAAACTTGGATGCGGCTATTGGGGCCGGAGTTCCGGATTATCAGCCGAGAATCGCCTCGCGTCGATAAAGCCGTCCGGCCAGCCAGGCCAGCAGGACCCCCAGCAGCAGGGTGCTCGCCGCCGACAGCAGCATCCAGGACGCCGGCAGCGGATCCCCGCGCATCAGGCCCTGGATCACGAGGTGCTGCGACAGCGAGGGCACCAGCATCAGCGCCGACTGCGGCTGCACCGCGAGCACGCCCGCGATCGCGATCGGCACGGTTGGCACCAGCATCACGACGCCGAGCCACGACTGCGCTTCCTTGTAGCTCCTGGTGAACGAGGCGACGACGGTCAGGAGCGACGCGCCCACGAGCGCAAAGGGCAGCACCGCGAGGAACACGCGCCAGGCGACACCCGGGCCGAAGTTCGCCGACATGCCGAAGGTCTCGAGCGGGACGTAGTCGAGCGCGACCGCAATCGAGGCGGTCACCAGGGCGAGCGCGGCGATCATCATCACCGCGGCGGCCGCGATCTTGCCGTAGATCAGGTGCTCGCGCGTTGCCGGCACCGTGAGCAAAGCCTCCAGCGACCCGCGCTCCCGCTCTCCCGCGGTTGCGTCGATCGCGAGGTACAGGCCGCCCAGCAGCGTGATCAGCAGGATCACGTAGCTCAGCATGCCGAGCAGCAGCGTCGCCCGTGCCGAAGGAGTGGAAACGTCGATGTTGTCGATCACGACCGCTTGCGCGATCGTGGGCGAGACGCCGCGCGCCTGCAGCCTGAGCGCGCCAATCATCGCGGAATAGCCGGCGATCGCCTGGTGCACACGCGCCGCATGGCGCTCCGCCTTCGAGTTGGAACCGTCGGCATAGACCTGGACCGCAGCCGGCTCGCCCTTCTTGAATCGCACCGCGAAGTTTTCCGGCACGCGCAGCACGACGAGGCCTTCCTTGTCGGCGATCCAGCCGCGGATCTCGGCCTCCGTGCCGTCCCGCAGCGTCACGGTGAGCCCGCTCTCGCGCAACTGCTGGACCAGGTTCGGCGCGGCAGCGGCATTGGCGACCGTGACCGGCACCAGTTCTTCCTGCGAGGCGACCGAGCGCGACAGCGCGAGTTTCAGGACCAGGATGAAGAACAGCGGCGCGAAGATGGGCCCGAGCACCAGGCTCGTCAGCAGCGTGCGCCGGTCGCGCAGGCTCTCGCGCAGCTCCTTCAGCATCACGGTGCGGATCACGGCATTCATTCGAGCCCCCTGGCGTCGCCGATCGCGCCGACGAAGGCGTCCTCGAGCGTGGCCGAGTTGAACTGCCGGCGCAGGCTGTCCGGCGTGCCCGTGGCGACGACGCGGCCGTGGTCGATGATCACGATGTCGTCGCAGAGCGCTGCGACCTCCTGCATCACGTGGCTCGAGAACAGGACGCAGTGACCCGCCGCGCGCAGGCGCAGGATCAGCGCGCGCAGCGCCCGTGTTGCCATCACGTCGAGGCCGTTGGTCGGCTCGTCGAGCAGCAGGTTCTTCGGCGAGTGCACGAGCGCGCGGGCGAGCGCGACCTTGATGCGTTCGCCCTGGGAGAAGCCCTTCGCGCGGCGGTCGGCGAAACTGCCGATCTCGAGCTCGGACAGGAGTTCGTCCACGCGCCGGCGCAGGGTGTCGCCCTTCAGGCCGTGCAGTTCGCCAAAATAGGCGATGTTCTCGCGCGCGGTGAGCTGGGGATAGATGCCGGCGGAGTGGGGCAGTACGCCGATCGCGCGCCGCGTGGCGAGCGAGTCCGTCGCGACGTCGATACCGTCCACCGACGCGGTCCCGGCATCGGGCCGCAGCACGGTGTAGAGGATGCGAAGCGTGGTGGACTTGCCGGCGCCGTTCGGGCCGAGAAGTCCCGTGATGCGCCCGTCCTGCGCCTCGAACCCCACGCCGTCGATCGCGCGCACGGCGCCGAAACTGCGGGTCAGCCCTTGCACGCGGATCATGGCGAGGGCCCGCTGAACGACAGGAAGAAGGGCGCCGGGCGGATCGCGTCCACGCAGGCCGTGTCGAGGTCCGCCACCGAGCCCTGGTCGATGAAACGGCGCAGCAGCCGCTGCACGCAGGGCAGGCGCGTCTGGCCATGGCCCTGGCCCGGCACGATCACGTGCAGGTGCGATGCAAAGCCCTGTGCGGCGGTCGCGCCGTAGTCCGCGGGTGTCGCCGGGTCGAACTCACCCGAAAGCACGAGCGCCGGGACCTTCGAAGCCAGCGGCTCGTGGAAATCCTCGTCCACCGGCCCGCGCGGCCAGACCTCGCAGATGGCGCTCATGCCATCCAGCATGATCGGCCCGATGGTGGTGCGTTCCAGTTCCGCCCGGTCGACGGCGCCGGCGAATCGCGGCGCGTCCTCGGCGCAGACGACCGAGTGGTGCATGCCCATCGCGATCATGCGCTCGAGGTCTTCGCCGAGCATCTCTGCCTGGGCGGCGAGCGGCGCGTAGTTGCCATTGGTCGCCGCCTCGTGGATCACGAGTGGCAGCAGCGAGGCGGCCCGCGCGGAATAGGTGAGCATGCGCGCCATCGTCACGAGGTGCGCGCGCGTCACCTGAATGTCGCTCGCCGTGCCGTCCACCGGGTCCGTGAACCAGGTGGTCACGCTGTCGTGGCGCAGGCGCGCGTCGAGGCGCGCGAACTGGTCGGCAAGCGCGGGAAACCGGCTGTTGCATTCCGGGTCTTGCGCGCAGCGCGCGAACACGCGCTCGAGCGCGAGCTGCGACTCGATCGCGATGTGCGGCACCAGCGCGAGCGTAGGCGGCACGACGGCATCCAGCACGATCGCGCGCGTGTGATCCGGGTAGCGTCGTGCGTAATGCTGCGCGACCCGCGTGCCGTAAGACCCGCCGAACAGGTTGACCTGCGCGTAACCGAGCGCTGCGCGCACCGCATCGAGGTCGCGCACGGCGAGGCTGGTGGTGTAGAACTGCGGGCGCCCCGGCAGTTTCGCGAGGCAGTCCCGCGCGAGGTCGCGCAGTTCCGCGGGCGACATCTCGCCCGTGACCAGCGCCTCGTCCGGTATGTCGCAGTCGAGGCGGTTCGAGCCGCCGGTGCCGCGCTGGTCCACCAGCACGAGGTCGCGCTCGCGGTGGATGCCGGCGAACGCGCCGAGCAGCGGGGCGTAGCCTTCGATTGCGCCCTGGCCGGGGCCGCCGGCGAGCAGGAAGAGCGGATCGGGCCTTGCCTGCGTCGCAACCGCGGGCACGACCGCGACGGCGAGTTCGATCTGCCGGCCCTGTGGCTCGTCCGGGTTCTCGGCGACTGCAAGCTTGCCGCAGCGCGCCTCGACCGACACGAGGCCATCCGCGTCGCTGATGCGGCAGGGTTCGAGCGCGAGGCCGGCGGCGTGCGCCGTGTCGGCCACGATCGAGCCGGGCGACAGCAGGGTGCCGAGCGCAAAGGCTGCGAGCAGTTCGAAGCGGGAATGCCGTCCGTCACCCATGTCCGCTCTCCATGTCCGCATTCAGGGCCTGCTGCATCGCCGCGAGCCGTTCGGCGCGCCGGCGCTCCCGCCGGCCCCACCACAGCAGCACCGCGGCCGCAGCGGCCGTCGCGACCGTCGCTGCCGCCAGCATACCCGGCAGGCGCGCCAGGCCCTCATCCCGGATCTCGAGTGCAAAGGCGCCGGCAATGACTGCCAGGTCCGCAGCCAGCACCCACCAGCCGAAGCGGATGTAGCGCAGTCGGGCGCGGCTGCGACGGAGTGCGAGCGCGAGGAAGTCGGCAGCCGAGGCGCGATCGCCGGCAAGGCTTCCGCGCCAGTTGACGACCGAGAAGGCGAGCACGGCGATCGTCAGCAGCACGATACCGGCGGCGGCGAAGCGCATGACCGGCGTGCCGATCGCAAACCAGAGCCACGCGGCGAACGCCAGGAGTCCGGCACCGACCACCCAGTCGAGGGCGATCCACGCCGTCAGCAGCCGGCGCTCGCGCTGCGCCATGCGCGCGAGCCCCTCGGCGGGCGGCGTGCCGTCCTGCCAGGCGGACATCCAGCGGTCGCGGTTCGCATCCCTCATGCCCCCAATACTCTCCTGTTGTGGCCATTCATTACAAAAAGGGGACGCAAGAGGGGACGCACCCCTTTTGATACCATGACGCCCCGAAACGGAACCTGCATGCGCACATTCGACGTCATCGTCATCGGCGGCGGACACGCCGGCACCGAGGCGGCCCTCGCGGCGGCCCGGATGGGCGCGCGCACGCTGCTCGTGACCCAGAGCCTGGCGACGATCGGCCAGATGAGCTGCAACCCGGCGATCGGCGGCATCGGCAAGGGCCACCTGGTGCGCGAGATCGACGCGATGGGCGGCGCGATGGCGCGCGCCGCGGACCGCGCCGGCATCCAGTTCCGCACGCTGAATGCGAGCAAGGGCCCGGCGGTGCGCGCGACCCGCGCGCAGGCCGACCGCACGCTCTACAAGCGCGCGATCCGCCAGCTGCTCGATGCCGAACCGGGACTCGTGCTGTGCGAGGCGGAAGTCGCCGATCTCCTCGTCAGCGGCGACCGCGTCGATGGCGTCGTCACCCTGCATGGCGAGACGCTGCACGCGCGCGCCGTGGTGCTGACCGTCGGCACTTTCCTCGGCGGGCGCATGCACGTCGGGCTCGAGAGCCGGGAGGGCGGGCGCGTCGGCGACCCGCCGTCGAACCGGCTCGCGGCGCGGCTGCGCGAGCTGCCGTTCACGGTCGGGCGCCTGAAGACCGGCACGCCGCCGCGTCTCGACGGGCGCACGCTCGATTACACCGCGATGCAGCGGCAGCCCGGCGACGAACCGCGCCCGGTGTTTTCCTTCCTCGGCCGGCGCGAGGATCACCCGGCGCAGGTCCATTGCCACATCACGGCGACCAACGAGCGCACGCACGCGATCATTCGCGGCGCCACCGACCGCTCGCCGATGTTTACCGGGCTGATCGAGGGCATTGGCCCGCGCTATTGCCCGTCGGTCGAGGACAAGGTCGTGCGCTTTGCCACGAAGGCCTCGCACCAGATCTTCGTCGAGCCCGAGGGCCTCGACACGCACATCGTCTATCCGAACGGCATCTCGACCAGCCTGCCGGCCGATGTGCAGCTCGCGTTCGTGCGCACCATCGGCGGCTTCGAGCGGGCCGAGATCACGCGCCCCGGCTACGCCATCGAGTACGACTACTTCGATCCGCGCGGCCTGCGCGACAGCCTCGAGACCAGGCCGCTCGTGGGGCTTTTCTTCGCCGGCCAGATCAACGGCACGACAGGCTACGAGGAAGCGGCCGCGCAGGGGCTGCTGGCTGGCATCAATGCGGCGCGCGCCGCAGCCGGCCTCGGGTCCTGGTCGCCGCGCCGCGACCAGGCCTATCTCGGCGTGCTGGTGGACGACCTGATCACGCGCGGCGCGATCGAGCCCTATCGCATGTTCACGAGTCGCGCCGAGCACCGCCTGCTGCTGCGCGAGGACAACGCGGACGAGCGCCTCACGCCAGTCGCGCGCGAGATGGGCCTGGTGGATGACGCGCGCTGGGATTTCCACTGCCGCAAGCGTGAGGCGATCGCGGTGGTGGATGCGGGCGGCCCTCTCCCGCAGGACGACGAGCGCCTCGCGGCGCAGGTGACGCTGGCGATCGAGGTGCGCGCGAAGTATGCGGGCTACATCGAGCGCCAGCGCGCCGAGGTCGAGCGTCACCTGCGCAACGAAGAGACCCGCCTGCCGGAGGCCATCGACTACGCTACGGTCGCCGGACTGTCGAACGAGGCGCGGCAGCGGCTGCGCGAGGCGCGGCCCGGCACCATCGGCCAGGCCTCGCGGTTGCCCGGCATCACGGCCGCGACGATTTCCATCCTGCTCGTGCACCTCAAGAAGCGCGCGCGGGCCGCATGAAGCGGCTCGCCGGCGCATTGCTCGCGGCACTGCTCGCGGCCTGCGTTTTGGCCGGCTGCGGCCCGAAGACCGGATCCGCGACGGCGCCGGAGCTGCGCCGCGGCAACGGCAGCGAGCCCGATTCGATCGATCCGCAGCTCGCGCGCATGGAAGCAGCGATGACCATCCTGCGCGACACGCATGAGGGGCTCGTGTCGATGGCGCCGGATGGCAGCGCGATCCCGGGCGCCGCCCAGTCGTGGGCCGTCTCTGACGACGGCCGCAGCTACACATTTAGATTGCGCCCGACGGCGCGCTGGTCGAACGGCGATCGCGTCGTCGCCGAGGACTTCGCGTTTGCGTTTCGCCGGCTGGTGGATCCGAAGACTGCCTCCCAGTACGCGTTGATGCTGGAGCCGGTTGTCAACGCGGCCGACATCGTCGCCGGTCGGGAGCCGCCGTCCGTGCTCGGAGTCTTTGCGCCCGACGAGGCAACGCTGGTCGTCGAGCTCGCGGAGCCGAGCCCGTATTTCGTCGCGATGCTGTCGCACCCGAGCACCTTCCCCGTGCACCGCCCGACGCTCGCGGCCAACCCGGAGGATTTTGCGCGGCCGGGCACCGCGGTGACGAACGGCGCCTTCGTGCCGGTCGAATGGCAGATCGGCTCGCACATCCTGGCCGCGCGCAATCCGCATTACTGGAATGACGCCGCGAACCGCATCGACGCCGTGCGCTACGTGCACGTGGCGGATCCCGTCACGGAACTGACACGCTTCCGCGCCGGCGACCTCGACATCACCTATACCGTGCCGCCGGGCGAGGTCGCGCGCCTCGAGCGCGAGCTGCCGGGCCAGCTGCACATCGCGCCGCACGTCGGCGTGTACTACTACGGCTACGCGCTCGACCTGCCGCCGTTCCGGGACGCGCAGAAACTGCGGCAGGCGCTGGCGATGGCGATCGACCGCGAGATGCTGACGAAGAAGGTGCTGGGCGACGGCGAGCGCCCGGCCTATGGCTGGGTGCCGGACGGCATCGCGGGTTATGAGCCGCAGCGGTTCGAATGGGCCTCGCTCGATCGGGCGGCGCGGATCGCCGAAGCCCGGCGGCTGTATGCAGAGGCTGGATACTCGATGAAGAATCCGCTGAAAGTGGAGCTGCGCACGAGCAAGAGCCCGGTGCACGATCGCATCGCGCTCGCGGTGACCGCGATGTGGAAGGAGACGCTCGGCGTGGACGCGAGCCTGCGTTCCGAGGACTTCCGCGTGCTGAAGGCGGCGATCGATGCGCGCGAAGCGGCGCTCTTTCGCGGCAGCTGGCTCGGGGACTACAACGACGCCTATTCATTCCTGCAGGTGCTGAAAGGCGGCTTTGGCATCAACCTGCCACGCTACGCGAGCGACGCCTACGACCTGGCGCTGGTCACGGCGGCCTCCGCATCCGGCGCCGGTCGCGCGGCGCAGCTGGCGGCGGCGGAGCGCCAGCTGCTCGTCGATGTCCCGCTGATTCCGCTCTACTTCTATGTCTCCAAGCACCTCGTGTCGCCACGCGTCGGCGGCTGGTACGACAACGTCATGAACGTCGTGTACAGCAAGGATCTTTCGCTGCACTAGCGCGTCGCGTGGCTCACCGCCGGCCGGCCCGCCGCTCGCGCCGCCGGAACTTACGCGCTCGCTTGCGGGCCGCCCGCCGGATCGC
Source organism: Steroidobacteraceae bacterium (assembly GCA_050179155.1). Classification (GTDB taxonomy): domain Bacteria; phylum Pseudomonadota; class Gammaproteobacteria; order Steroidobacterales; family Steroidobacteraceae; genus SCUD01. Next base: position 42,879 of record JBFXFJ010000008.1, on the reverse strand, counting down.
ACGCGATGCGCTGCGGCGCGAGTGATCGCTGCTGCATGGCGGGCGCCCGGTCGTACGGCCGCGGTGGCGCGCGGGTGGCCGGGGTCCCCGCAAGCGAGTGCCTAAGTTCCGGGAGCGCGAGCGGCGAGGGTCCCCGGCCCACCGCGCGCCGCACCGCCTATTCGTCCGGCCCGGTGTCCGCCGCCGTGTCCGCGGACACTTCCGCGGCGTCGCGTCGCGCGCTTCGACGACCGGTCCGGATTGTGAAATCAATGAGTTACGGCAGCCGGCGCCAGTTGGCACGGCGGTTGCAATGAATACCCCGTGAGTAAGCCAAAGTCATGAAGATCACAAACCTGAGACCGTTGATGTCGTCCGGCGGGCGCAGTGACGCGCCCGCCGGCGACGCGTCGATCCGGGGCACTGAATCCCAGGACGTCTCGGTCGAGCCGGTCACAGACCGCCGCCGGCAGATGATCCGGATCGGCATCGGTGCGGGCGCCGCGCTCGTCGTGCTGCTGTTCGCGATCCTGATCCGCGGCTGGCTCTCCTCCGAACACATGATTTCGCGCGAGCGCCTGCGCATCGTCGCGGTGACCGAGGGTCCCTTCGTGCACGACGTTTCTGCGCAGGGCACCGTGGTCGCGGCGGTGAGCCCGACGCTGTTCGCGGTCGCGCCCGGCAACATCAGCTACCAGGTGCGCGCGGGCGACACCGTCAAGGCCGGCCAGGTGCTGGCGACGCTCGCAAGCCCGACGCTCGAGAACGAATACCAGCGCGAGCTCGCGACCTTCGAGAGCCTGAACACGGCGCTGCAGCGCCAGGGCATCGAGATCCGCCGCCAGAACCTGCGCGGCCAGGAGCAGGCGGATCTCGCGAACGTGCAGATCCGCGCCGCCGAGCGCGAGCTGCAGCGCGCGCAGGCGGCCTGGGACAGCGGCGCGATCGCCGAGCGGGACCTGCGCCGCGCGCAGGACGAGCGGGAATCCGCGCGGCTCGCCTACGAGCACGCGCAGCAGACCGCGGATCTCGAGCGCGAAAGCCTCGATCTCGACCTGCGCTCGCGCCGGCTCGAGCGCGATCGCCAGGGTTTCGTGGTCGCCAACCTGAAGCGGCGCGTGGACGAGCTCTCGGTGCGCTCGCCGGTGGATGGCATCGTTGCGAACCTCGCGGTGGCGGAGAAGGCGAACGTGGCCGAGAACGCGCCCTTGCTGACCGTCGTCGACCTGTCCGCCTTCGAGGTCGAGTTCCAGGTGGCCGACGTCTATGCCCGCGACATCAAGGCCGGCATGGAAGCCGGGATTTCGCTGGACGGCGCGCAGCACGCGGGCGTTGTCACCGCAATCTCGCCGGAAGTGCGTTCGGGCCAGGTGACCGGCCGTGTGAAGTTCGTCGGCAGCCAGCCGCCGGGACTGCGCCAGAGCCAGCGCGGCTCGGTGCGGATCATCATCGAGCAGCGGGCCATGGCGACTCAGTTTGAGCGCAGCGCCGACATCGTCCCGGCCACGCGCGCGGTATACGTCGTCGACGGCGACCGCGCGGTGCGCAGGGACGTGCAGCTCGGCGCCGCGTCGGTCGGCGCGATCGAAGTGTTGGAAGGCCTCGAGCCCGGCGAACAGGTGGTCGTCGCGGGTTTCGGCGACCTCGGCGAAGTGCCCGAATTCATGATTGGCGGATGAACTGGAGTCCCAAATGCTCGAAATGACAGGCATCAGCAAGATCTACCGCACGGACCTGATCGAGACGCACGCGCTGCGCGACTTCTCGCTCAAGGTGGGCGACGGGGAGTTCGTCGCGGTCACGGGCCCGTCCGGTTCCGGCAAGACGACATTCATGAACGTCGCGGGCCTGCTCGAAACCTTCGATACCGGCAATTACAAGCTCGACGGCGAGGACGTGAACCGCCTGTCGGACGAAGCGCGCTCGCGGCTCCGGAACGAAAAGATCGGCTTCATCTTCCAGAGCTTCAACCTGATCCCGGACCTCGACATCTTCGACAATGTGGACGTGCCGCTGCGCTACCGGCGCCTGACCAGGAAAGACCGCGAGCAGCGCATCAAGAGCGCCCTCGAGGTGGTCGGCCTGTCGTCGCGCATGCACCACATGCCCTCGCAGCTCTCGGGCGGCCAGCAGCAGCGCGCCGCGATCGCCCGCGCGCTCGCCGGCGACCCGCGCTTCCTGCTCGCGGACGAGCCAACCGGCAACGTGGATTCGCTGATGGCGCGCCAGGTCATGGACCTGCTCGAGCAGATCAACGAAATGGGCACGACGATCATCATGGTGACGCACGACCCGGAGCTCGCGCGCCGCGCGCACCGCAATGTCCACATCGTGGATGGCCAGATTTCGGACTTCCGCCCCTACGAGCCGCGCGACCAGAAGCCGCTGACCGGCCTCGGCGTCACGCCGGTCGCCGCCACGATGTCGCCGGCCTGAACCGCGGAGTCCACACATGTTCGGCTACTACTTAGAGCTCGCGATCCGCAACCTGCGCCGCAATCCCGGCCTGACCGCGCTGATGATCGGCGCAGTCGCGCTCGGCATCGCGGTGTGCGTGATGACGCTCACGATGTATCGCGCCATGTCGGGCAATCCGATCTGGTGGAAGAACGACGTGCTATTCGCGGTCACGCTCGACAGTTGGGATCCCAAGCAGGCGTACAACGAGGACCGCCCGGAGCTGGCGCCCTGGCAGCTTACCTACCGCGACGCGACGACGTTGATGGAGTCCGAGATTCCGAAGCACAAGGTGATCATGCACAAGGCGATCGGCGTGCTGGCGGTCGATGGCCAGTCGGTCAAGCCCGAACGCGCGCTCACGCGCGTCACAAGCGCCGACTTCTTCTCCGCCTTCGACGTGCCGTTCAAGTACGGCGGTGGCTGGACAGCTTCCGCGGACCGTGGACCCGAGCCGGTGATGGTGCTGTCGAAGAAGATGAACGACAAGTTCTTCAATGGCGAGAACAGCGTCGGCCGCCGGCTTAGCTGGGACGATCGGGAGTTCAGGGTCGTCGGCGTGCTCGATCACTGGCTGCCGCTCCCGACCTTCTACGATGTCAACAATGGCACTCTCGAAGAACCCGAGGACGTCTATATTCCGTTCGGCTGGTCCGTCCCGCTCGAGCTCAACAGCGCCGGAAATACGCAAGGGTGGAAGCCGGAGGACATCAAGACCTACCAGGAATTTCTCGCCTCCGAGACCATCTGGATCCAGATGTGGGTCGAACTGCCGGACGCGGCCTCGCAGCAGCGCTTCCAGGCGTTCATCGACAACTACGTGTTGAGACAGAAACAGGGAGGGCGTTTCCAGCGGCCGCTCAACAACCGCCTGACGAAAGTGGACCAGTGGCTGATCGACAACGAGGTGGTCGAAAACGACGATCGCGTGCTCGTCGGCCTGGCATTCGCCTTCCTCGCGGTGTGCCTGCTGAACACGGTCGGCCTGCTGCTCGCGAAGTTCCTGAACAACGCGGCGATCACGGGCGTGCGTCGGGCGCTCGGCGCGAGCCGCCGGCAGGTGTTCTACCAGCATCTCGTCGAAGTCGGCGTCATCTCGTCGATCGGCGCCGTGCTCGGGCTCGCGATTGGCGGACTGCTCCTGATGGGCCTGCGCGCCCTGTACGCGATCGATCCCACGGACGCGGGCGGCACGCAGGCCCTCGCGCACGTGGACGTCACGAGCGTCGTCACTGCTCTCTCGCTCGCGCTGTTCGCGACGCTCGCCGCAGGTCTCTATCCCGCGTGGCGCATCGGCCGCATCCCCCCGGCCATCTATCTGAAGGCACAATGACATGACCGCCTGGAATCTCCGCCCCATCGCCTCCGCGCTCTGGCGCAACCGCACCGGAGCGATGCTGGTCGCGATCCAGATCGCGATCGGCCTCGCCGTGCTCGTGAACGCCGTCTACGTCGTCAAGCAGCGCGTCGACAAGATCAGCCGGCCGAACGGCATGGACGTGGAAAACATGATCGTCGTCGCGAGCGCTGGATTCGCCAAGGACTTCGACTACCAGGCGAGCTGGCGGGAAGACCTCGCCGTGATTCGCGGCCTGCCCGGGGTCAAGGCGGCGAGCCTCGTCAGCAACATTCCGCTCTCGGGTGGCGGCAGCTCGAGCGGCTACCAGGCCGAGCCCGGCGAGATCAACCCGGAAACCGCCGTGGACGCCAACACCTTCGCAGTGGATGAGCTGGGCGTGGCGGCGCTCGGCATCACGCTTTCCGCGGGCCGCGCATTCGAGGCGCAGGAAATCATTCCGGAAAACGAAACGGTAGCGGACTGGGAATCGGCGCCACAGGCGATCGTCACCCAGGCGCTCGCCAAGGCATTGTTCCCGAAGGATCGCCAGGCGCTCGGCAAGACGTTCTACGACGGGCTCAACAAGCCGATCACGATCGTCGGCATCATCGAAAACATGCACGGCTCCTGGGTCGGCTGGGACAAGCTCGATCAGGTGATGCTGTTTCCGCGCATCAAGAGAGGGCCCCATGGCGTCTACCTGGTCCGGACCGAGCCGGGCCGCCGCGACGCGATCATGCGCACGATCGAGGAGCGCCTCGGGACCTCCGATCCGGGCCGGCTACTGCGCTGGGTGCGCCCGCTCACCTATTTCGAGCGCATGTCCTACCTGAACGACCGCAACATGGCGATCTTCCTCGTGAGCGTGACCGGAGCACTGCTCGCAATTACTGCGCTCGGCATATTCGGACTCGCGACCTTCAACGTCAGCACGCGCATCCGGCAGATCGGCACGCGACGCGCGGTCGGCGCCCGCAAGCTCGATATCGTGCGGCACTTCCTGGTCGAGAACTGGATGGTGACGACCGCAGGGATCGTCGCCGGTTGCGGCGCCGCGCTCGGCGTCGGCTATTGGATCTCGGTCGAGTACGAGCTGCCCCGGCTCGACCTCTACTACCTGGTCGGCGGCGTGCTCGGGATCTGGCTGATCGGCCTCGCCGCGTCCCTGCAACCGGCGCGCCGGGCCTCGGCGATCTCGCCTGCGGTGGCAACGCGGACCGTCTAGACTTCCGTGACCATTGCAACCGTTCAGGCGCTTCGCGCATCCAAACCGATGAAGGACAAGCAAGACCAGGGACTCCGGGACAGTTTGGGCGACCGCACCGTACTCGTGATCGATGACAGCGAGGCCGTGCGGACGGCGCTCGAGGTGCTCCTGTCCATGCACGGCGCGCGGGTGATCGGGGCGGAATCGGCCGCCTCTGGCCTCGACACTCTCACGCGCGAGCCCGTGGACCTCGTCGTGCAGGACATGAACTTCCGCCGCGAGGCGACCTCCGGCGAGGAAGGCGTCACGCTCTTCCGCCAGATCCGCACCCAGCACCCGGACCTGCCGGTGATCCTGCTGACGGCCTGGACCCACCTCGAGACCGCCGTCGAGCTGGTCAAGGCGGGCGCTTCCGACTACGTCGCCAAGCCCTGGGACAATGCGCGCCTGCTGACGACGGTGCGCAACCTCCTCGACCTGCAGACCGCGCGCGCGGAGAACCGCGCGATCCGCCGCCAGCGCGCGGCGGCGCGCGCCGAGCTCGCCGGCCGCTTCAGCCTGAATGGCCTCGTGTATGAGAGCGATGCGATGCACGCGCTTGCCTCGATGGCGGTGCGCATCGCGCACGCCGACGTGCCGGTGCTGATCAGCGGGCCGAACGGCGCCGGCAAGGAGATCATCGCCGACATCGTGCAGGCGAATTCCACCGTACACGACGGGCCGTACGTGAAGGTCAATCTCGGCGCGCTGCCGGACACGCTGATGGAAGCGGAGCTCTTCGGCACCGAAGCCGGGGCCTTCACCGGCGCCAAGGCGCGCACCGGGCGCTTCGAGGCCGCCGACGGGGGCACGATCTTCCTCGATGAGCTCGGCAATCTCTCGCCGATGGGGCAGGCCAAGCTCCTGCGCGTGCTGCAGACCGGCGAGTTCGAGCGCCTCGGCTCCAACGCGACGCGCCGCACGCGCGCGCGCATCATCGCCGCCACCAACGCCAACCTCCCGCAGCTGATCCGCGACGGGCGCTTCCGCGAAGACCTGTTCTATCGCCTCAACGTGATCGAACTGGAGGTGCCGGCGCTGGCCGCGCGGCAGGACGACATCCTGCCGCTCGCGCGCCACTTCCTGGAGCCGGGTTTCACACTCGCGCCGGATGCGCTGCGCGCGCTCGCCCGCTACCCGTGGCCCGGCAACGTGCGGGAACTCCGCAACGCCATCCACCGCGCCTGCCTGCTGTCGGTCGAGACGGTGGTGACCGCCAGGGCGCTGGCGCTGCCTTCGCTGCCTGCGCCGGCCGACGGCTCCCACATCGGCCGCGAGGCCATCGAGCAGGCGCTCCTGCTCGCCGACGGGGTCGTGGCGCACGCGGCGCGTGACCTCGGCCTGTCGCGTCAGGCACTCTATCGGCGCATGGAAAAGCTCGGCCTCAAGACACCCGTCGATCCCGGCCGGACATCCGCTTCCAATAGCTGATGCCCAGCAAGCCACGGGCGCGCCGGTCGCTGGCCGGCCGCGTCGCACTGGTCGTCGTGGTCACCGCCGCGGCGGCTGCTGCGGCGACGCTGCTCTTTGACCGGCTGTTCGACTCCGCGCTGCTCGCGGGTCTCGCGGCGCTGCTGGTCACGCTGCCGCCCGCGATCTGGCTGACCGGTCGCGCGCTCGACCGCTGGAGCCGCGGCATCCGCGCGGTCGCGGACGGCATCAGCAGCCTCAAGGACCGCGACTTCAGCGTCAGCGTCACCGCGTCCACCGGCGACGAGGTCGGCGACCTCACGCAGGAGTACAATTCGCTCGGCGACCGCCTGCGCCGCGAGCGGCTCGACCTCTACCAGCGCGAACTGCTGCTAGACACCGTGGTGCAGACGACGCCGCTGGCACTGGTGCTGACGAACGCCTCCGATGCGATCGTGTTCGGCAACATCGCGGCGCGGCAGCTGTTCCGCGCGGGCCGCAAGATCGAGGGCATGAAGTTCGCGGAACTGATCGCGAACGCGCCGCAGCCGCTGCGCGACGCGGTCGAGAGCGGCGTGGACACGCTCTTTACCGTGAACGAGGGCGCGGAGGCGGAGATCTATCACGTCAGCAATCGGCCGTTCACGCTGAACAGCCAGCCGCACCGGCTGCTGCTGTTCAAGCAGCTGACGCGCGAGATGGCGGCGCAGGAGGTGGCCATCTGGAAGAAGGTCATCCGCGTGATCGCGCACGAGCTCAACAACTCGCTGGCGCCGATCACCTCGCTCGCGCATTCCGGGCAGATGCTGGCGTCCGAACCGGACGCCGATCGTCTCGCGCGCGTGTTCTCGACCATCGAGGAGCGCGCCTCGCATCTCGCGACTTTCATCGACGGCTATGCGCGCTTTGCCAAGCTGCCGCGCCCGCGGCCGGCGCCGGTCGCCTGGAAGCCGCTGCTGATGGGGCTCAAGGCCAGCCTGTCGTTCCGGGTGCTCGAGCCGCTGCCCGCGATCGAGGGCTGGTTCGATGCGGCCCAGCTCGAGCAGGTGCTGATCAACCTGGTGAAGAACGCGATCGAGTCCGGCTCGTCCGAGGACGACGTGACGCTCTCGGTGCTCGAACGTCATGGCGGCGTCGCGCTCGAGATCAGCGATCGCGGCAGCGGCCTCACCGAGGAGGTCCTGCGCGACGCCCTGCTGCCGTTCTACTCGACCAAGCCGAAGGGCACCGGCCTCGGCCTCACGCTGTGCCGCGAAATCGTCGACGCTCACGGCGGTCGTCTATCGATTGCCAACCGGGAAGGGGGAGGGGCAACGGTGACGGTTTGGCTGCCGCAGCCGGAGCAGGGATAAGATCAGGGCGCGCAGGGCCTGCCGGAGGCCCGCAGCTCGCGCCGCCGGAACTTACGCGCTCGCTTGCGGGCCCCCGGCAGGCCGATCGCGCGCGGGTCTCATCACTGGAGCGGATGATGAAAACATTCTTTGAGTTTGACGTGAACCGCCTCGACGGCAGCAAGGGCCTGCTCGGCGGCCTCAAAGGGAAGGTCGTGCTCGCGGTGAACGTGGCGAGCAGGTGCGGGCTGACGCCGCAATACACGGGACTCGAGGAGCTGCACGAGGAGCTCGCCGAAGAGAACTTTTCGGTGGTCGGTTTTCCCTGCAACCAGTTCGGCGGACAGGAGCCGGGCAGCGCGAAGGAAATCCAGCTGTTCTGCACCGCGAACTACGGCGTGACCTTCCCGATGAGCGCCAAGCTCGAGGTCAACGGCGCGGGACGTCATCCGCTGTATGCCTGGCTGACCGACCCGGCGAACGGCCATCCGGGCGACATCCAGTGGAACTTCGAGAAGTTCCTGATTGGCCGCGACGGCAAGCTTCTGAAGCGCTACGCGCCGACCACGAAGCCCCGCGACAAGGACCTGATACAGGACATCGCCAACGCGCTGTAGCCCGAAACCGCGGGCAGAGCGACAACCGTCGATCCGGTGGAAATTCCGGCCCGCGCCCCTTAGTATTCCGACCGCCATGAAGATGCACACCGCCGGAAAAACACTGGTCGCGGCCATCGCCTTCGCGCTGCTGGCGCCCGCGGCGCAGGCCGACGAATCGGCCGCGCGCGGCCAGAAACTGGCCTACACCTGCATGGGCTGCCACGGCATCGAGAACTACAAGAACGCCTATCCGAAGTACTCGGTGCCGAAGCTGGGCGGCCAGAACGAGGCCTACCTCGTGGCTGCGCTCGAGCAGTACCAGTCGGGCGCCCGCTGGCACCCGACGATGAAGGGCCTGGCGAGCACGCTGTCCCCGCAGGATCGCGCCGACCTCGCGGCCTGGTTCACCTCGACCGCGCCGATCCCGTCCGGCGGCAAGCAGGTTGGCACGCCGCCCGCCGCCGCCGCGGCCTGCGGCGCCTGCCACGGATCGGATGGTCTCGGCACGCTGGACGAGTACCCGAATCTCGCGGGCCAGCACGCCGATTACCTGGCGCAGGCGCTCGACGACTACCGCCTCGGCAAGCGCAAGAACCCGATCATGGGCACCTTCGCGCAGCAGTTGACGCCGAAGGACATCGAGGCGCTCGCGGCGTATTTCTCGAAACAGCCGGGCCTCAGCACGCCGAAGCTTTAGGGACTGTCCCCTTTTTCGCGCAGCGAAAAAGGCGGACTGTCCCTTCTTAGCTCTTCCAGGAACAGCGCCACCGCCCACTGGTAGTAATCGACGTTGTCGCGCTTGGCAAAGCCGTGGCCCTCGTTGAGTCCCAGCAGGTACCAGACTTCGCCGCCGTTCGCGCGGATCTTCGCGACCAGCTGCTCCGACTCGGTGACCGGCACGCGCGGGTCGTTCTGCCCTTGCACGACCAGCATCGGCTTGCGGATCTTCCCCGCATTCGTGAGCGGCGAGATCCGCTGCAGGAACTCGCGCATCTTCGGGTCGCGCTCGTCGCCGTACTCCGGACGGCGCAAGTCGCGACGGTACTCCGCCGTGCTCTCGAGGAAGGTCACGAAATTGCTGATGCCGACGACGTCGATCGCGCCACGCAGGCGGTCGTTGTAGTGCGTCATGGACGCCAGCACCATGTAGCCGCCGTAGGAACCGCCAATCAGCACGACGTGCGAGGCGTCGAGGTCCGGTTGCGTCGCAATCCAGTCGAGCAGCGCGCCGATGTCGCGCACCGAATCTTCGCGCTTCATGCCGTTGTCGAGCGCGACGTAGGTCTTGCCGTAGCCCTTGGAGCCGCGCACGTTTGGCGCGACCACGGCATAGCCGAGCTCGACCGCCCATTGCTGCGTCGCGATCGAGAAAATCGGTCGTGCCTGCGCCTCGGGTCCGCCGTGGATGTTGATCAGGACAGGGTGCGGACCCTTGCCCGCGGGCTTGTAGACCCAGGCCGGGATCGGGCGCGCCTTGCCGTCCACGCGGTCGAAGCTCGGGTACCGCACGAGCGACGGTGCGGCGAAACGCGAGGCATCGAGCGGCCCCAGTTCGCTCTCGGTCCAGCGCTCGAGTTTCCCGTCTGCGAGTGTCCAGACGAAGACGTCGGAGGGCTGCGAAGGCGTCTGCATCCCGAAGGCGAGGCGCTGACCCGTGGCGTCGAAGTCGATGGATCCGATCACGCCGAACGGAAGCTCCGGCGGGATCAGGTCCGCCCGCTGCACGAGATCCATGACGCCGAGGCGGCTCGCGCCGTCCTCGTTCACGACATAGGCGAGGTGACGCCCGTCGTTCGACAGGTCGATCTTCTCGACGTCCCGGTCCAGGTGTCCGGTGAGCATCGTGATCTTTCCGGTTTCGAGATCCTGGTGCCGCAAGGTCTGGAATTCGCCGCCGAGATCCGACGTGAAATAAACGCCGCTGCCGGTCCCGTCGAAGATCGCGTTGAGCCGCGCGGCGCGTTCTTTCGACGGTTCGATCTCCCGCAGTCCGCCGCTCGCAAGGTCGAGGACGTGGATGTAGGTCTCGTTGACCGAGACGAATCGGCCGATGACGAGCGACTTGCCGTCGGGCGACCATTCCCCGACGTCCCAGCCGACCTCACCCGCCTGGTACACGAGCAGAGGCGCGCGCTCGTCGAGCGGGTCATCCACGTAGATGTCGGACACTGCGCCGTCGCGCGCAGTCCATGCAAACGCGACGCGCGTGCCGTCCCGCGACCACACCGGGTCGCCAGCGCGGCCGCGGCCGTCGGTCAGGCGGATCGGCTCTGGCCGCGCGGGGTCGAGGTACTCGACCTGGTAGTTCTCATTGCCGCCAACGTCGCGGCGGTAGCAGAAGCCACCGCGCGCGCCGGTCGGTGACCACTTGCCGCCGCCGATCGGCTCGTCGAAAAACGTGAGCTGGCGGCGGGCGCCCATCGGCGCGGCCACGAGATGCAACTGGGCGGCATTGCCGAACCGGGTCGTGACCAGGATGCCGCCATCGGGCGTCCAGCTGGCGAGCGCGGCGCTGCGCACATGCTGGTAACGGCGCATGCGCTCGATGAGCAACTGCGGGATCTCCGGAATGCCCTCGATCACGAGGTTTCCGCGCGTGACGCGCTCGATGTCCGCGGCCGAGGCCGGAAGCGCAAGCAGCACAACGGCGGCAAAGACAAGGCGATTCATCGGATCCCCCCTTTTCTGCGATCATGTCGGCTCATGCAGGGCATCGCCGCTAAATTAACCGACTTCGCGGCCGGCATCACGGCCATCGACGCCGATTACGTGCGTCCGCGCCTGGCGGCGTCGCACCTGGTCATCGACGGCGGCCGGGCCGCATTCATAGACACGGGCACGAGCCTCTCGGTTCCGAACCTGCTGGCGGCGCTGGCCGAGAAGAACGTCGACCCGGCCGACGTGGACTGGGTGCTGGCGACCCACGTGCACCTCGACCACGCCGGCGGCGCGGGCGCGCTGATGCAGGCGCTGCCGAATGCGCGCTGCGCCGTGCATCCGCGTGGCGCGCGGCACCTGGCGGAGCCCTCGAAGCTGATCGCGGGCTCGATCGCCGTGTACGGCGAGCAGCGTTATCGCGCGCTCTATGGCGACATCGTGCCGGTCCCGGAATCGCGCATGCTCGTGCCGGAGGACGGCACGCGCATCACCCTCGGTGCCCGCGAGTTCGAGCTGATCCACACGCCCGGTCATGCGCTGCACCACTATTGCGTGGTGGATCGCGGACACGAGCTGATCTTCTCCGGCGACACCTTCGGCATTTCGTACCGCGACTTCGACGTGAACGGCCGCGAATTCATCATGCCGACCACGACGCCGGTGCACTTCGATCCGGAGGCATTGTGCGGTTCCGTGGATCGGCTGATGTCCTACCGGCCGAAAGCCATCTACCTGACGCATTATTCCGAGGTGCGCGACCTCGGCCGGCTTGCGCGCGAGATGAAGGAGCGCGTGCGCGCCTTCGCCGATCTCGGGCGGCGCCACGCCGATGCGCCGGACCGCGCCGCGAAGCTGCGCAAGGGCATGTACGCGATGCTCGCAGGCTGGCTCGACGAGCACGGCTTTGCGCGGGACGAGGCGAAGCGGCATTACCTGCTCGACGACGACGTCGAGCTGAATTCCCAGGGCATCGAAGTCTGGCTGGACAGGAAGTGACATGAACGCATTCAAGGCATTCCGGATACACGAGCGCGAAGGCAGGATCGTGGCCGGCTTCGAGCAGATGGACGTGGACGCGCTGACGCCCGGAGAGGTCGTGATCCGCGTTCGGTACTCGAGCATCAATTACAAGGACGCGCTTGCCGCCACCGGCGCGGGCAGGATCCTTCGCAAATACCCGTTGAACGGCGGCATCGACCTGTCGGGCGAAGTCGTTGCTTCGACGGATGCGCGCTACGAGCCCGGCCAGCAGGTGCTGGTGACCGGCTGCAGCCTGAGCGAGACCGTGGACGGCGGCTACGCAGAAATTGCGCGCATCGCGGGCGACTCGGTGATCGCGCTGCCGCAGGGGATCGACCTGCAGCAGGCGATGGCGCTCGGCACGGCGGGCTTCACCGCGGCACTCGCGATCCACCGGATGGAGCACAACGGCCAGGCGCCGGCCAAGGGCCCCGTCGTCGTGACTGGTGCCACCGGCGGCGTCGGCTCGATCGCGGTGGACCTGCTCGCGGGCCGCGGATACGAAGTCATCGCCGTCAGCGGCAAGCCGGAGGCCGACGATTACCTGAAGTCACTGGGTGCAAAGCGCATTCTCCGTCGCCAGGAGATCGACACGGGCAAGCGGCCGATGGAAGCGGTGCAATTCGCGGGCGCGATCGACAACGTGGGCGGCGAACTGCTGACCTGGCTGACACGCACCGTGGACTTCTGGGGCAACATCGCGAGCATCGGCCTGGCGGCCAGCCCGAAGCTCGAGACCACGGTGCTGCCGTTCATCTTGCGCGGCATCAACCTGCTCGGCATCAACTCCTCGGCGACGCCGCGGAACGTGCGTCTCGAAGTCTGGAAGCGGATCGCCTCCGACCTGCGCCCGCGGCATTTCGACAGGCTGGTGACGCGCACGATCGGCTTCGACGAATTGCCCGCGGCATTCGACGATTACATCAAAGGCCGTGTCGTCGGGCGCACGGTCGTGAAGATCGGCTGACATGGGCGGCGATGTCCTGAAGGCGCGGCTGGTGGCGGGAGCGCAGGAGCAGGGCATCGCGCTCGATGCCGTGCAGGCGACGGCGCTGATGCGCCTGCTGACGGAGCTGCGCGAATGGAACACGCGCTTCAACCTGACGGCGATCCGCGAGCCCGCCGACATGGTGGACAAGCACCTGCTCGACTCGCTGTCGATCCAGCCGTACCTGCACGGCCGGCGCATCGCCGACATCGGTACCGGCGCCGGTTTCCCGGGCCTGCCGCTCGCGGTCGTCAACCCCCGCCGCCAGTTCACGCTGATCGAGGCGACCGGCAAGAAGGTGCAGTTTGTGCGTCACGCTATCGAGGCGCTCGGGATCGAGAACGCGGAGATTATCCAGGCGCGCTCGGAGACCTGGCGGCCGCGGGCGCCGTTCGACAGCGTCATCGCCCGGGCGCTCGGCAAAGTCGCCGATTTCATACGTGTCGCCGGGCATTTGTGCGCGCGCGATGGCAGGATGCTGGCGATGAAGGGGCGACACCCGACGGGCGAAATCGAGGAGCTGCCGCGCGGCTGGCGGGTCCGCGCCCTGCACGACCTGCATGTTCCGGGGCTGGCGGCCGCGCGCTGCGTGGTCGTGATCGAGCGGGCCTGAGCCGATGAGCAAGATCATCGCGGTCGCAAACCAGAAGGGTGGGGTCGGCAAGACCACGACCGCCGTCAACCTTGCCGCGTCGCTCGCAGTGACGAAGCGCCGCGTGCTGCTCGTGGATCTCGATCCGCAGGGCAATGCGACGATGGGCTGCGGCGTGGACAAGCGGCTGCTCGAGCGCTCCACGACCGACGTGCTGATGGGCGACTGCAACGCCGCCGATGCGATCCTCACGGTCGAGGCGGCGGGTTTCGACCTGCTGCCGTCGAACCAGGACCTGACCGCGGCGGAGGTGCGGCTCCTGACGATGCTCGCCGGCCGCGAGCATCGCCTCGAGAAGGCGCTCGAGCCCGTGCGTGAGCGCTATGACATCATCATCATTGACTGCCCGCCGGCGCTCAACATCCTGACGGTCAATGCGCTCACGGCGGCGGATTCCGTGCTGATCCCGATGCAGTGCGAGTACTACGCGCTCGAGGGACTGTCGGGCCTCGTGAGCACGATCGAGCAGATCCGCGACTCGGTGAATCCTCGGCTTTCGATCGAGGGGATACTCCGCACGATGTTCGATCCGCGGAACAACCTGTCGAACGACGTCTCCGCACAGCTCATCGAGCACTTCGGCGACCGCGTGTTCCGCACCATCATCCCGCGCAACGTGCGCCTGGCCGAGGCGCCGAGCTTCGGCGTGCCGGCGATGCTGCACGACAAGGATTCGCGCGGCGCGCTCGCCTACCTGGCGCTCGCCGGCGAAATGGCCCGCCGCGAAGAACTCGGTGCCGGGTCGTAGTTTCGTAGTCTGGTAATGCCGGTGCCGGGTCGTAACTTCGTAGTTCGACGCCAGACTACGAAACTACGACCCGGCACCCAGCCCCGTCCCGGTTGTGGGACGGGGCCTGATTCGGGCGTCCCACGGGCGGGATGAATGACCCGGGTCGCGGGTTCGGGCCGCCCGACCAGAAATACTATAAATAACCACAAATCAAATACTTAGGAGGCTTCTGGCCGACTTGGCACGGCTCTTGCTCTATCTGCATCAGGAAGCGGCGATGCCGCATCGAAACAAACAGAGACAGGAGAGAGCCATGACAACCTTTAATCGCAACTACCGGACGGCCGCGACGTTCGCGGCAGTCGTGATCGTCGGGCTCACGGGCCTGACGCTCGATCGCGGACATGCGGGCGCGCTGCCGCAGGGCGTGATCGAGATCGGCGAACTCGAGACCGTGATGGTCGGCGACATGAACATCGCCTCCCTGCCGGCCGTCGAGGTGATCGGCAGCCGCGAGGTGCAGCTGGCCGACGTCGTTGCGAACGATGCCGACACGCAGGGCTGAGGCCGCCACGGCGATGAGCCGTGACGAGGCCCCCGCCGACGTGCAGCTCGCGCGCGCGCTGATCGCAGTGGTGCTGGGAGTCGTGTTCGCGCTCAGCGTGCTGCGCCCGGCCGTGGATGTGCCGAGCGTGCGCACGCTGCTGCCGGAGCTGCGCGCGGTCGCCGGCGTTCCCTGCCTCGTGATCAGGATTTTCACCGGAGATTTCTGATGGATCGCCCGCGCATCGCCAAGGACTTCGACTGGAAGCGCCGGAAAGTCGCATGGGTCATCGGCGGCTTCATCGCGCTGTCCGGCGTCGCCTTCGCAATCGCCCGGCTCGAGCCCGGCGCGCCCTCGGTCGCGCGCGCACAGCTCTACCTGGATGAAGTGAAGGTGGGAACGCTCGAAAGAAAAGTCCGCGGTCCCGGCGTGCTGCAGCCGCGCGAAGCGCGCTGGCTCTCGACCCGCGTGGACGCGCGCGTCGATCGCGTGCTGGTGCGCGCGGGCGAAACCGTCGAGCCGGACGCCATCATCGTCCAGCTGTCGAATCCCGAAGTCGAGCGCGCGGCCGATGCCGCCGCGCTCGAAGTGGCAGCGGCCCGCGCCGAGTACGCAGCCGCCCGCCTTGAACTCGAGAGCCAGCGCCTCGATCGCCGCTCGTCGCTCGCCGAGGCCCGCGCCATCGCGGAGGCGGCGCGCCTGCAGTCGGTTGCCGAGGAGCGCGCCTTCAAGAGCGGCGCGGTTTCCGAACTCCAGTTCGCGCGCTCGAAGATCCTCGCGACCCAGCTCGGCGAGCGCGCCGCGATCGAGGAACAGCGCCTCGCCGCCCTTGACGCCGCGGTCGGTGCGCAGCTCGAGGCCCGCATGGCGCGCCTGCGGCAGCAGGAGCGGGCGCTCGAAGAGCGCCGCCTTGCTGCGGATTCGCTGCAGGTGCGCGCGGGAATCGCGGGCGTCGTGCAGAGCGTGCCGGTGCAGGAAGGCCAGCAACTCCAGCCCGGCGCCAACGTCGCGCGCGTCGCCAAGCCCGACACGCTTTATGCGGAACTGCGCATCCCGGAACTCGACGCCCGCGACCTCGCCGCCGGCCAGTCCGCCAGCATCGACATGCGCGATCGCCTGGTGCGCGGCCGCGTCGTGCGCGTGGACCCGACGGTAGTCGCCGGCGCGGTGCGGGTCGAGATCGACTTCGACGAGACGCTGCCCTCGCAGGCACGCGCCGACCTTTCGGTGGACGGCACGATTGCGATCGAGACGCTCGCCAACGTGCGCTTCGTCGGCCGCCCGGTCGGCGCGCAGTCCGATTCGTCCACGACCGTGTTCCGCGCGCGCCCGGGCGACCGTGTCGCCGAGCGCGTGCCGGTGAAGTTCGGGAAGGCATCCGTGAACCAGATTGTCGTGCTCGAGGGCCTCGAGCCCGGCGACATCGTGGCGCTCGCGGATACGACGCAATGGTCGGGCAAGGACCGACTGGTCATCGACTGACAAAAAACGGAGTACCGGCAACATGCAGCAGCAAGCCATGATCAGCCTCGAAGGCGTCACCAAGGTGTTCTACACCGACGACCTTGAGACCCACGCGCTCGACGGCATCCACCTGGACGTCGGCAAGGGCGAGTTCCTGTCGATCTCCGGCCCTTCCGGCTGCGGCAAGTCCACGCTGCTCGCCATCCTCGGCCTGCTCGACACCCCGACTGACGGCCGATACACGCTGGCCGGCGACGACGTCACCACGCTGACGCCCGCCGCGCGCGCGAAAGTGCGCAATGAGCGCATCGGCTTCATCTTCCAGGCCTTCAACCTGATCGGCGACCTGACGGTGCTGCAGAACGTCGAGCTGCCGCTGACCTACCGCCAGAACATGGGCGCCGACGAGCGCCGCAAGGCTGCGCTGCACGCGCTCGAACGCGTCGGTATGTCGCATCGCGTCAATCATCACCCGGCGCAGCTCTCGGGCGGCCAGCAGCAGCGTGTCGCGGTGGCCCGCGCGCTCGCCGGCAAGCCCTTGATCCTGCTGGCCGACGAACCGACCGGCAACCTCGATTCGCGCAACGGCGAGGCAGTGATGAACCTGCTGCGCGAGCTGCATCGCGAAGGCTCGACGATCTGCATGGTCACGCACGACCCGCGCTATGCAGATTACGCGGACCGCAAGATCCAGCTGTTCGACGGCCGCGTCGTGGACGAGAACACGCTGATCGACCTGTCGTCGCGTCGCGCGGCCAAGGCCTGAGGGGATACTCATGCGCGGATTCATCGATGAACTGAAGGCGGCGGTCTCGGGCCTGGCGCGCGCGCCGGCGTTCACGGCGCTCGCAGTCGGCGTGCTGGGGCTCGGCCTCGGCGCAGTGATCTTCATGTACGGCGTGGCCGACACGCTCATGCTGAAGCCGCCGCCGTTCCCGAATGCGGATCGTCTCTACACGATCGCGACGATCGACGGCCAGATCGCCGGCGACTACGACGATTCGATGTTTCCGCGGGATTACCTTCGCATACGCGAAGCCCAGACGCAGTTCGAGGCGATGGGCTCCATCTACGTCGGCACCACCTATCTGACCGGCGACGGCCAGGCCGAGCGCTACGACGGCGGTTTTGCCGATGGCTACATTTTCGACGTGGCCGGCGTCGCGCCCGAGCTCGGTCGCACCATCCTCCCGCGCGACACGATCGAGGGCGCGGCGCCGGTGGTGGTCCTGAGCCACGACCTCTGGACCGAGCGCTTTGACGCGGATCCTGCGGTCGTCGGCCACACCGTGCGCGTGAACGGCAAGTCCTCGGAAATCATCGGCGTTATGCCGGAGGGATTCACTTTCCCGTCCACCGCGGCGCTCTGGGTCGCGAACCAGCAGGACGCCATGCGCGTCGCGCGGAACGAAGGCGTGGACACGGCCGTCTACGGCCGGCTGCGCGCCGATGGCGACCCGGACGTCGCCCAGCAGGAACTCGCGCCGGTCGCCGCCGCCATCAAGGAAGAGGTCGGGCAGCAGGCGTTCAACGGGCATTTCGAGATCATGCCGATCGCCGCCGCCTTCATCGGCGACGAGGGCGCGACGCTCATCTGGACGCTCGTGGTCGCGGTCGGTTTCGTGCTGCTGATCGCTTGCGCCAACGTCTCGAACCTGCTGCTCGCGCGCTCGGCGTATCGCGTACGCGAGACCACCGTGCGCTCGGCGCTCGGGGCTTCGCGCGGGCGGCTGGTCGTGCATATGCTGGCGGAAGGATTCGTGATCAGCGCGCTCGCGACGGCGCTCGGGCTCCTGCTCGGCTCCATCGCGCTCGACGGCATGCAGCTCGCGATGGCGCGGCTGATGGATGACAGCCCGAGCTGGTGGATCTTCGAGATCGACTATCGCGTCGTGACTGTCGCGGTCGGCGCTGCGCTCCTGTCCACCGTGATCGCCGGCCTGCCGGCGGCGCTGCGGGCCTCCCGCCCGTCGCTCGACGCCTTGCTCCGCGACGGCGGCCGCACCGGCACCGGGCTTGCAATCGGCAAGATCGCCTGGGCGCTGGTGGTCTTCGAGGTCGCGCTCGCCTGCCTGCTGCTCGGCACCGCGGCGATGCTGACCAAGAGCGTGCTGCAGGCGACCTCGAGCGACGTCGGCGTCGAGACGGCCGACATCATGACTGCGCGCGTCGGGCTCACGGCCGGCACCTATCCCGAAGCCGAGGAGCAGATCCGCTTCTGGGAGTCGCTGGTGCAGCGGATCCAGTCCCAGCCCGGCATCCATGCGGCGGCGGTGTCGGTCTCCCTGCCAGGACACGGCACCGGCGACGGCCCGATTTCGGTCGAAGGGCGCGACTACGGCGACGTCTCGACCAAGCCGTTCGTCAACCACGTGACAGTGAGCCCGTCGTACTTCGAGACCTTCCACATTGCCCCGATCCAGGGCCGGCTGTTCGACAGCCGCGACAACAAGGACACGATCCCCGCGGCCGTGATCAACGAGTTCATGGCGCGCGAGATGTTCCCGGGCGAGTCGCCGATCGGCAAGCGCATCAAGTTCGACCTCGCCGAAGAGGACACGTGGTTCACGATCGTCGGCATCGTGCCGGACATCATCATGGATGAAGACGGGAAGATCGACGAGGGCGTCTACTTCTCGGTACTGCAGCGGCCGGAGCGGTTCATGAGCATTTCCGTCCGGGGCGAGGGAGATCCGCGTTCGCTGGTCGGCGCGATCCGCACGGCGCTTTCGCAGACGGATCCCGACCTTGCGCTCTACTGGCTGCGTACCTTCGACGAGTCGCGCATGATCCGCACCGCCGGGTTCCGCATCATCGGCACGATGTTCGCGGTGTTCGCGGTGATCGCGCTGGTGCTGGCGGCGGCGGGCCTGTTCGGCGTGCTGGCATTCCACGTCGGCCAGCGCACGCGCGAGATCGGCGTGCGGCGCGCGCTTGGCGCGGACAACCGCCGGATACTGAAGATGATCATGAAGGCGAGCGGCATCCAGGTGGGAATCGGCATCGCCATCGGCATGGCGCTCCTGCCGCTGATGGGCCGGGGGCTCGGCGACATCCTGGACGATGGCCCGTTCAGCCTGAAGATCTACTCCCTCGTGCTGCTCGCCATGGTCGTCGTGGCCGTCGCGGCCACTCTCACCCCGACCCGGCGCGCGCTGAAGGTGGACCCGGCGGCGGCATTGCGCTACGAGTAAGGGCCGGGCACGATCCCGCCTGTGCAACCGCGGATACTCATAGCGGATGACCAGGCGGACATCCTCTCGGCGCTGAAGCTGCTGCTGAAGCGCGAGGGATTCGAGGTCGCGACGGCGACGTCCCCGGCCGGCGTGCTGGACGTTGCCGCCCGCGAGCACGTGGACGTCGCACTGGTGGACCTCAACTACACGCGCGACACCACCTCGGGTGCGGAGGGCCTGGAGCTAGTCGATCAACTCCGCAAGCAGCACCCGGAGCTCCCGATCGTCGTGATGACCGCCTGGGCGACCGTCGAAGTCGCCGTGCAGGCGATGCGCCGCGGCGCCAACGACTTCGTCGAGAAGCCCTGGAACAATCAGCGACTGCTGAGCGTGCTGCGCAACCAGGTCGCGCTCGCCCGCGCGCAGCAGCGCGGGCGCCGGCTCGCCGACGAGAACGCGATCCTGCGGGCGAGCGACGGCGCGAACCTGATCGCCACATCGCGGCCGATGCAGGACGTCGTGCGCCTCGCGCGCCAGGTGGCGCCCTCCGATGCCAGTGTGCTGATCACGGGCGAGCCGGGCACCGGCAAGAGCCTGCTCGCGCGCCTGATCCACGACTGGTCGGCGCGGGCGGAGAAATCCTTCATCTCGGTCAATGCCGGCGGCCTGCCGGAAAGCGTGTTCGAGAGCGAGATGTTCGGCCATGTGAAGGGCGCCTTCACCGACGCCAAGGCCGACCGTTCCGGGCGCTTCGAGCTGGCCGACGGCGGCACGCTGTTCCTCGACGAAATCGGCAACGTGCCGCCGGCGCAGCAGGCGCGGCTGCTGCGCGCGCTCGAGACCGGCGAGTTCGAGCGCGTGGGATCGTCGCGCACGCAGCGCGCCAACGTGCGCGTGGTGTCGGCGACCAACGCGGACCTCCCGGCCATGATCCGGGACGGCCGCTTCCGCGAGGACCTACTGTTTCGCATCAACACGGTCGAGATCCGCCTCCCGCCGCTGCGCGAGCGGCGCGAGGAGATCGTGGAGCTCGCAACCGCGCAGCTCGAGCGCAAGGCCGCGCAGTACGCGCGCGTCGTGCGTGGATTCGACGCGGCGGCGCTCGCGGCGCTGCAGCAGTACAACTGGCCGGGGAACGTGCGCGAGTTGAACAGCGTGGTGGAGCGCAGCCTGCTGCTCGCAGCCGGCTCGCAGGTCGGCGTCGCGGATCTTCGGCTCTCGCCGGGCCGCGCCGGTCCGCCGTCACTGGAAGAAATGAGCCTCGAGGACGCCGAGCGCGCGCTGATCCGTTCCGCGATCAAGAGAAACGGCGGCAGCGTGCCGGCGGCGGCGGAGGCGCTGGGATTGTCGCGGAGCGCAATGTATCGGCGGCTGGAAAAGCTGGGATTGAAGCCGGACGAACTGTAACGCCGGCAACTGGCGCGCCGACCGGCGAACGCGCAAACTTCTGCGCCGTGACGCAGCAACCCGAAGTCCCTCGCAAGCCGCTCCGCACCCGGCCGGTGACGCGCCGCCGCAGCCTGCCATTCCAGATCCGCATCGTCCTGCTGACGCTTGCGGGCGGCCTGCCGGCCCTGATCGTCGCCTTTGCGCTGCTACCCAGGCTCGAGCTGCCGGATTCGGTGTATCGGCTGGTCATCATCGCGCTGCTCGGGTTCTGGGTAGCGTTCGCGATCATGGTGCATCGGGCGACCATTGAGCCGCTGCGCTCAATCGCCAACCTGCTGGAGGCGTTGCGCGGCGGCGACTACGCCGTGCGCGGCCGGCACGCGACCCAGGGCGATGCGCTTGGCGACGTGGTGCTCGAGGTGAACCGGCTCGGCGCGACGCTGCGTTCGCAGCGCTTCGCAGCACTGGAGGCCTCGGCGCTCTTGAACAAGGTGCTGACCGAGGTCGACGTGGCGGTATTCGCGTTCGATGGCGAGGAACACATCCGCCTGGCGAACCGCGCGGCAGGCGAACTGCTGCGGCGCCACCCGGACGTGCTGCTCGGACTGACGGCCACCGAAGCCGGCATGGGCGGGCTGGTGGACGGCCCGCGCGTCAGCAGCGAGTCGCACAATTTCCCGGGGCGCACCGGCCGCTGGCAGATCATGCGCGAGACCTTCCGCGAGGCGGGCGTGGAGTTCCGGCTGCTGGTGGTCACGGACCTCAGCCAGGCGCTGCGGGAAGAGGAGCGCCGCGCGTGGCGCCGCCTGATCCGCGTGATCTGGCACGAGTTGAACAATTCGCTCGCGCCGATCAAGTCGGTGATCGAGACCAGCCGCGACGCGCTCGCCGCCGGCGCGCCGGACCAGGCGGAACGCGAGGAGCTCGCCCACAACCTGGCGCTGGTCGCGGAGCGGGCGGAGTCGCTGCGCCGCTTCCTGTCGCGCTACAGCGAGCTCGCGCGCCTGCCGGAGCCGACCCTCGCCGACTGCAATGTCGCGGCGTTGCTGCGGCAAGTGGCCGCCGTGCAGCCGTCGGGGCGCGTGCAATACGCCGCGGCGGATGGCCTGCAGCTTCGCGCCGACGCGGACCAGCTCCAGCAGGCGCTGATCAACCTGGTGCGCAATGCCGTGGAAGCGACGCCCGCCGGCGGCCCGCCGGTGGAGCTGCGGGCGCTGCGCGGCAAGGACGCGGTCGTGTTCGAGGTCGAGGACAGCGGCCCCGGGGTCGCGAACATCGACAACCTGTTCGTGCCTTTCTTTACGACCAAGCCGGGCGGCAGCGGCATCGGCCTCGTGCTCGCCCGCCAGGTCGCCGAGGCCCACGGCGGCACGCTCTCCCTCCAGAACCGCACCGGCCACAGCGGCTGCATCGCCCGCCTGACCGTCCCTGGTGCCGGGTCGTAGTTTCGTAGTCTGCCAAAGCTGGTGCCGGGTCGTACATTCGTAGTTTCGCCGCAGACTACGAAACTACGACCCGGCACCGCATGAGGGGTAAACTCGGCGGGCGGAGGGGTACCGGGATGACCACGATGACCGACAAGAAACGGGGTCTGGGACGCGGGCTCGAGGCGCTGCTCGGCCAGGCGACGCCGCGCCCGGTCCAGGGCATCCCGCCGGCGCGCGACCAGCTGACCCACGTGCCGGTAGACCTGCTCCAGAAGGGCAAGTACCAGCCCCGGCAGGACATGCGCGAGGAATCCCTCGCCGAACTCGCCGACTCGATCAAGGCACAGGGCATCGTCCAGCCAATCGTCGTGCGCCCGCTCGGCGCGCCGATACCGGGCGAGCCGCAGCGCTACGAGATCATCGCCGGCGAGCGCCGCTGGCGCGCCGCGCAGATCGCTGGCCTGGCCGACGTGCCGGCCGTCATCCGCCACGTGGGCGACGAGGCCGCGGTCGCGATGTCGCTGATCGAGAACATCCAGCGCGAGAACCTCAATCCACTGGAGGAGGCGCTTGCCCTCAGCAGGCTGATCACGGAATTCGACCTGACCCACCAGAAAGTGGCCGAGGCCGTCGGCCGCTCGCGCGCCGCGGTATCGAACCTGCTGCGCCTGCTCGATCTGCCGCAGGCCATCCGGCCGCTGATCGAGAAGCGCGAACTCGAGATGGGCCACGCGCGGGCGCTGCTGTCGCTGACCACCGCGCGCCAGCAGGCCGAAGTCGGCGCGCTGGTCGCAAAGAAAGGCCTGTCGGTGCGCGAGACCGAGGCGCTCGTGCGCCGGATCGTCGCGCGTGCCTCGGCAGGCGACAAAGCTGCCTCGAAGGGGAGATCCAGGGACCCGGACATCGTCCGCCTCGAGAACGATCTCGCCGACAAGCTCGGCGCGACGGTCGAGCTGAAACACGGCGCCGGCGGCAAGGGCAAGCTCGTGATCAGTTACCACAGCCTCGACGAGCTCGACGGCATCCTCGCGCACATCCGGTAGGAGAACCGCATGAACGAATCCGATCCGAACTCTGCCACGATTCCCGCCACCGGCGCCCCGAGCGCCGACGAACGGCAATGGGCGATGTTCGCGCACCTGTCGTCGCTGCTGGGCGGGCTGCTGACCTCCGGCTGGGCCGCCAGCGCCGGTTTCTTCATCGGGCCGCTGGTGATCTGGCTGATCAAGAAGGAGACGATGCCGTTCGTGGACGACCAGGGCAAGGAAGCGCTGAACTTCTCGATCACGGTGTCGATCGCCTTCGTGGCGCTCATGATCATGACCATCATGACGCTCGGCATCGGCGCGCTGCTGACGATTCCGCTGATGCTGGCCGTCGGTATCACCTCACTGGTATTTGTCATCATCGCGGCGATCAAGTCGCACGAGGGCGTGCGCTACCGCTATCCGGTCTCACTGCGCCTGGTGAAATAGGGTCCGACGGACGGACATCGGGGGACATATGTGCGTGAACTGGCTGTGTCGCGTCGCGAGCGCTGCATCGGTCCTGTTGCTAGTCCTGGCGCCGGCCCGCGCGGCCGAAGAGCCCGGCATTCTCTGGGAGACGACCTCACAATCAGTGATGGAAATGCAGGGAAACCCCATGCAGATGCCACCACAGACCTCGCGGATGTGCGCGGCCCAGGAATGGAAGCAGCCACCTGCCGGCGGTGGCCAGGAGTGCGTCACGACGAACTTCATTGTGGTGGGCAACAAGGCCACCTGGGCCGTCCAGTGCAGCGGCCAGATGACGATGACCGGTACCGGCGAGATGACCTTCAGCGGCGATTCCTACACCGGCCTGATCAAGTTCTTGGTTGCCGAGATGGGCATGAATATGACAGTCAGGCTCTCCGGCAGGAAAGTCGGCACCTGCGATAACCCGCAGTAGGCAGTGCCACGCGATTACACCGGTTCTTTGAGGCCAGCCGGGCCCGTCGTGACCCGCCAGCCGGCATCCGCGCACAACCCCGCGTAATACCGCGATTTTCAGCCCATTAGCTCCGCTTAACCGGCCTTCAGAAGGCCGGTTGGTTCGCCGTGCGCGCGTCGCGCAGAGTTGCCTCATCGACGTTTCAACCAACTCGGCAAAAGGACACACATCATGAGCAACTCAATCACCTGGAAAATCCACGCGGTCGTCAGCACCATCCTGGCCACGACCATTGTCACGTTCGCCGCCCTCACGCTGGACCAGGGTCATATCGCGGCGGCGCCGCGCGGCATCGTCGAGATCGGCACGCTGGTCCCGGTCGAGACCGCGCCAACGGTCGAGAACGCGTGACGGCCATGCGGCATCCGGTCCATGACATCCTCATCCGCTGGCTGGAAACCGAGCAGTACGCATTCGACGGGGCGTCGCAGGCGTACTGGCCCCCCGGTTGCTGGACCCCGGGGCGGGAAGAAGGCAGCGGCGACCGTGGCGACACTTCGCAATCGACTGACACTGCGACCCGCGACCCCGAATGACCTCGGGCTGCTGCGTCGGTGGGACGCGCAGCCCCACGTCATCGCTTCGGACCCCAATGACGACTGGAACTGGGAAACCGAGCTCGCCCGCTCACCCGACTGGCGCGAGCAACTGATCGCCGAGGTGGACGGCCGCCCGATCGGCTTCATCCAGATCATCGACCCGGCCCGGGAAGAGACCCACTACTGGAGCTGCACCAGGCCGGGCCGCCGGGCCATCGACATCTGGATCGGCGACGAACCCGATCTCGGCCGCGGCTACGGCACGGAGATGATGAAACTCGCCATCGAGCGCTGCTTCGCGGACCCGGCCGTGGACGCCATTCTGGTCGATCCGCTCAAGACCAACACCCGCGCCCATCGCTTCTACGAGCGCCTGGGGTTCCTGTTCAGCGTCGAGCGGCAGCTCGGCGACGACAGCTGTTTCGTCTATCGCCTCGCGCGCCCCGAAACCCCCGCCGGCAACGCCTAACACCGCGAAAAAACTACGGTTTTTTCGCCTCCGCGCGGTTGTGCCGAAGGGCTCCCGCCCTCTATAATGCCGCCGGTTTTTGGCCGCCCGTGCGGCTTGTTGCGAAGCGTGAAGACGCCACGGCCGCTCCCGGGCCTCGTGGCGTTTTTGTTGCCGGAGCCGGGTGCATGAAAACCGTCCGCAACATCCTGCTCGCGCAACTGGCGGCCGGCCTGGTTCTGGCGACGTCGGTCTGGATCTGGCTTGGTTACGACCGGGCCGTCCCCACCTTGATAGGTGGATTGATCGGCGTCGTGCCGAACGCATTTCTGGCGGCGAGACTGATGTCGCCGCGGGCCGGCAGCAACGCAAAGAGCCTGCTGCGGGCCGGTTGGCTGGGAGAGATCGGCAAGCTCGTGATCGCAGCGGCGATGTTCGCCGCGGTGTTCGCGACCTTGAGGCCACTGCACCCGGAGTTTCTGTTCGCCGGGTACATCGCGACGCTGCTGGCCCTGCCGGTGGCACTGCTGTTCGACAGGGGACGTTAGGAGATCATGGCGGCAAGCGGGCACACGGCTGGCGAATACATCAGCCACCATCTCCAGCACCTGACCGTCTGCAAAGCGGATGGCGAGTGGGTCTGGAACGAATGCCAGGGCAATTTCTGGGCCCTGAACGTCGACTCGATGGCCATCTCTGTTGTTCTCGGGATCTTCCTCGTCTGGTTCTTCCACCGTGTCGCCAGGAAGGCGTCAATCGGCAAGCCGACGAAGACGCAAGCTTTCATCGAAGCCATCGTCGATTTGGTAGACGGGAGTGTCCGCGATACTTTCAGCCATCCGCCCAAGAGCACCGTCATTGCGCCGCTTGCACTGACGCTCTTCGTCTGGATCTTGCTGATGAACACAATGGACCTGATCCCGGTGGACTGGCTGCCCTGGGCGGCGAAGTCCGTGGGCGTCGAATACCTGCGCGTGGTGCCGACCGCGGACGTCAACATCACCTTCGCGATGGGCATCTCGGTGTTCATCCTGACGCTTTATTACAGCGTCAAGATGAAGGGCGTCGGCGGGTTCACGAAGGAACTGACGCTGACCCCGTTCAATCACTGGGCCGCCGTGCCGTTCAATTTCGTGCTCGAGGGCGTGTCGCTCATCGCGAAACCGGTGTCGCTGTCATTGCGGCTCTTCGGCAACCTCTACGCCGGCGAGCTCATTTTCATGCTGATAGCGCTGACCGGCTTGTGGCAAGTGGTTGTGCTGCATCCCCTCTGGGCCGTCTTTCACGTGCTGATCGTGCTGTTGCAGGCCTTCATTTTCATGATGTTGACGATCGTGTACCTCTCCCAGGCGCACGAGCATCACTGACGTTTTTCGACCAGGAGACTAGAGATGGAAACTGTGATTGGTTTTACCGCGATTGCTGTCGCGATCCTCATCGGCCTCGGCGCGCTGGGCGTCGGCATCGGCATGGGCCTGCTCGGAGGGCGGTTCCTCGAGGGCGCGGCGCGCCAGCCGGAACTCGCGTCGATGCTGCAGACGAAGATGTTCATCGTCGTCGCGCTGCTCGACGCGGTCGCGATGATCGGCGTAGGCATCGCGCTCTTCTTCGCGTTTGCCAACCCGTTCGTCGGCCAGCTCCGGGACGCCATGGCGCCGGTCACCGGCGGCTGAGCGACGGCCGACGAGGAGAGGTTCGATGGATTTCAATCTGACCCTGATCGGACAAACGATCTCCATGATCGTGTTCGTCTGGATCTGCATGAAATGGATCTGGCCGTACATCCTGGAAGAAGTGATCGAGAAGCGGCGCAGGATCATCGCCGACGGCATTGCCGCGGGCGAGAAGGGCCAGAAGGAACTGGCCGAGGCGCGGCATGGCTCGGAGGTGATTCTCGCCGAGGCCCGGCAGAAGGCGGCCCAAGTCACCGACATCGCGCACAAGCGTTCCGGCGAATTGATCGCCGAAGCCAAGCAGGTCGCGATCGCGGAGGGCGAGCGGCTCATCGCCTCGGCTCGCACCGAGCTCACCACCTCGCAGACCAAGGCGCGGGATGCGCTGCGGCGCGAAGTGGCGGCGCTGGCCGTGACCGGCGCCACGCGGGTGCTCGGCCGCGAGGTGGATGCCAAGGCGCACGCGGCGCTGCTCGACGAGCTCGCCGCGGAACTCGACAGGCAGGCCCCGGCGAATGGCTGATCGCGCCACCATCGCCAGGCCCTATGCGCGAGCCGCCTTTGCGCACGCGCAAGCAGGCTCGGAGCTTCCTGCCTGGTCGAAGCTCCTGGGCGCGGCCGCGGCGGCTGCGGCGGATCCGCGCGTTGCGCGGCTCATCGGCAACCCGCACGTGACGGGCGAGCAGCTGGTCGAACTGCTCGCCGACGTGTCGAAAGGCGCCGCCGGCAAGGACGGGAGGAACTTCCTGCGCGCACTCGCCGCGAATCGGCGCCTGGCGCTGCTGCCTGCGATCGCCGCGCAGTTCGAGCAGCTTCGCGCCGAGGTCGAGAATGTCGTGGATGTCGAGGTGGTCGCCGCGCGCGAAATTGCGGCGCCCCAGCAGAAGCGGCTGGCCGAGGCGCTCAAGCGCCGGCTTGGCCGCGAAGTCCGCATGCACACCCGGATCGATGAATCCCTGATCGGCGGCGCGATCGTCCGCGCCGGCGACCTGGTCATCGACGGATCGCTGAAGGGCCGCCTGGCGCGGCTCGGCTCGGCGCTGACGAATTAGGCAAGGAAAGAAGACATGTCCATCAAGGCTTCTGAAATCAGCGACCTGATCCAGGCGCGCATCAAGAACTTCGACGCCGCGACCGAGGCGCGCAATGTCGGCACCGTGGTCTCCGTGACCGACGGCATCTGCCGCGTGCACGGCCTGGCCGACGTCGCCTACGGCGAAATGCTCGAGTTCCCGGACAACACGTTCGGCCTCGCGCTGAACCTTGAGCAGGATTCCGTGGGCGCCGTGGTGCTCGGCGAGTACCGCCACATTGGCGAGGGCGCGACCGTCAAGACGACGGGCCGCATCCTCGAAGTGCCGGTCGGCCCTGAGATGCTGGGGCGCGTGGTGGACGCGCTCGGCAATCCGCTCGACGGCAAGGGCCCGATCAAGGCGAGCAAGCGCTCGCCGATCGAGCGCGTGGCCCCGGGCGTGATCTGGCGCAAGAGCGTCAGCCAGCCGGTGCAGACCGGGTTGAAGGCGATTGACGCGATGGTGCCGATCGGCCGCGGCCAGCGCGAGCTGATCATCGGCGACCGCCAGACCGGCAAGACCGCGGTCGCGATCGACGCGATCATCAACCAGAAGGGCACCGGCGTTAAGTGCATCTACGTCGCCATCGGCCAGAAGCAGAGCTCGATCGCGAACGTGGTGCGCAAGCTCGAAGAGCACGGCGCGATGGCGCACACGATCATCGTCTCGGCGTCGGCCTCGACCCCCGCGTCGATGCAGTACATCGCCCCGTACTCCGGCTGCGCGATGGGCGAGTACTTCATGGACCAGGGCGAAGACGCGCTGATCGTCTATGACGACCTGACCAAGCAGGCCTGGGCGTACCGGCAGATCTCGTTGCTGCTGCGCCGCCCGCCGGGCCGCGAGGCGTATCCGGGCGACGTGTTCTACCTGCATTCGCGCCTGCTCGAGCGCTCCGCGCGCGTCTCGGCCGAATACGTCGAGAAGATCAGCAATGGCAAGATCAAGGGCAAGACCGGCTCGCTCACTGGGCTGCCGATCATCGAGACCCAGGCCGGCGACGTGACGGCCTTCGTGCCGACCAACGTGATCTCGATCACCGACGGCCAGATCTTCCTCGAGACGGACCTCTTCAACTCCGGCATCCGGCCGGCGATGAACGCGGGCATCTCGGTGTCGCGCGTCGGCGGTGCGGCCCAGACCGGCATCATCAAGAAGCTGGGCGGCGGCATCCGCCTCTCGCTCGCGCAGTACCGCGAACTCGCGGCGTTCTCGCAGTTTGCGTCGGACCTCGACGAGGCCACCCGCAAGCAGCTCGAGCGCGGCCAGCGCGTGACCGAGGTGATGAAGCAGAAGCAGTACGCGCCGATGTCGGTCGCCGAGATGGCGTTGTCCATCTACGCGGTGAACGGCGGCTACATGGACAAGGTGGACCGCAAGAAGATCGTCGCGTTTGAAGAAGCGTTGCAGTCATTCGCCAAGACGGCCCACGCGCAGTTCCTGAAGTCGGTCAACGAGAAGCCGGAGCTCAGCAAGGAAGTCGAAGCCGGCTACAAGAAGATCTGCGACGACTTCGCGGCGACGGGAGCCTGGTAAGCAGCGATGGCCGGCACCAAGGAAATCCGGGTCAAGATCGCGAGCATCAAGAGCACGCAGAAGATCACCAAGGCCATGGAAATGGTCGCTGCGAGCAAGATGCGCAAGGCGCAGGAGCGCATGAAGGCGGCGCGCCCGTACGCGGACAAGATCCGCAGCGTCATCGGCCACCTGCGCATTGCGAATTCGAACCACCATCACCCGTTCCTGGTCGAGCGCGAGGTGAAGTCGGTCGGCATGATCGTCATCAGCTCCGACCGCGGCCTGTGCGGCTCGCTGAACGTCAACGTGTTCAAGCAGGTGCTGATCGCCGCGCGCGAGTACCAGAAGCAGGGCGTGGACCTGCACCTGTGCCTGATCGGCAGCAAGGCGATGCAGTTCTTCCGCCGCCTCAAGCTGCCGATCACGGCCTCGATCACGCACCTGGGCGACAAGCCGCGCGTGGCGGACCTGCTCGGCACGGTCAAGGCCATGCTCGATATGTACGAGGAAGGGAAGATCGACCGCCTGGTGCTTGCCAGCAACCGATTCGTCAACACCATGACGCAGAAGCCGGAATTGCGGCAGATGCTGCCGGCGGAGACCGTGGATGCCAGCGACCTGCAGCAGCGCTGGGACTACATCTACGAGCCGGAGCCGAGCGTGCTCATCTCCAGCTACATGATGCGCTACATCGAATCGCAGGTTTACCGCGCGGCGGTCGAGAACCTGGCCTGCGAGATGGCGGCGCGCATGGTCGCGATGAAGAGCGCGACCGACAACGCGGGCAAGCTCATCGACGAGCTGCAGCTCATTTACAACAAGGCCCGCCAGGCCGCGATCACGAAGGAGATTTCGGAGATCGTGGGCGGCGCGGCAGCGGTTTAGGACTGAGGACGCAATGATGACGAATGGCAAGATCGTGCAGATCATCGGCTCGGTGATCGACGTGGAATTCCCGCGCGAAGGCATCCCGGCAGTTTACGAAGCGCTCAAGCTCGTGGACGCGGACCTGACGCTCGAGGTGCAGCAGCAATTGGGCGACGGCATCGTCCGCACCATCGCGATGGGCGCCTCCGAAGGCCTCAAGCGTGGCCTCGCCGTGAAAGCGACTGGCGCGCCGATCACGGTGCCCGTCGGCCACGGCACGCTCGGTCGCATCATGGATGTGCTCGGCAAGCCGCAGGACGAGGGCGGCCCGATCAAGACCGACAAGTTCCTGCCGATTCACCGCCCGGCGCCGTCTTACGACGAGCAGACCGGCGGCCAGGACCTGCTGGAAACCGGCATCAAGGTCATCGACCTGCTGGTGCCGTTCGCCAAGGGCGGCAAGATCGGCCTCTTTGGCGGCGCCGGCGTCGGCAAGACCGTCAACATGCTGGAACTCATCAACAACATCGCCAAAGCGCACAGCGGCCTTTCGGTGTTTGCCGGCGTCGGCGAGCGCACCCGCGAGGGCAACGACTTCTATCACGAGATGATGGAATCGGGCGTCATCGACAAGAAGGACCTGACGAATTCGAAGGTGGCGATGGTGTACGGCCAGATGAACGAGCCGCCGGGCTGCCGCCTGCGGGTCGGCCTCACGGGCCTGACGATGGCCGAATACTTCCGCGACGAGAAGCAGGCCGGCGGCAAGGGTCGCGACGTGCTGCTCTTCATCGACAACATCTACCGCTACACGCTGGCGGGCACCGAGGTGTCCGCGTTGCTCGGGCGCATGCCGTCCGCGGTGGGTTACCAGCCGACGCTCGCGGAAGAGATGGGCGTGCTGCAGGAGCGCATCACCTCGACCAAGACCGGGTCCATCACTTCCGTGCAGGCGATCTACGTGCCCGCGGACGACCTCACCGACCCGTCGCCGGCGACCACCTTCGCGCACCTGGATGCGACGGTCGTGCTCAGCCGCCAAATCGCGTCGCTCGGCATCTATCCGGCGGTGGACCCGCTCGACTCCACCAGCCGCCAGCTCGATCCGCTGGTGATCGGCGAGGACCACTACGACACCGCGCGCGGCGTGCAGGCGATCCTCCAGCGCTACAAGGAACTGCAGGACATCATCGCAATCCTCGGCATGGACGAGCTGTCGGAAGAAGACAAGCTGACCGTGACCCGCGCGCGCAAGATCCAGCGCTTCCTGTCGCAGCCGTTCCACGTCGCGGAAGTGTTTACCGGCAGCCCCGGCAAGTACGTGGCGCTCAAGGACACGATCCGCGGCTTCAAGGCCATCATCGCGGGCGAGTACGACCACCTGCCCGAGCAGGCGTTCTACATGGTGGGCGGCATCGAAGAAGCGGTGGAGAAGGCGAAGACGCTGTCCTGATCATGGCGCACACCATCCACATCGACATCGTCAGTGCCGAAGGCGAGATCCACTCGGGTCCCGCCACGATGGTGTTCGCGCCGGCCTCCGGCGGCGAAATCGGCATTGCGCCGCGGCACGCACCATTGCTCACGACCCTGAAGCCCGGCGAAGTACGGGTTCAGACAGAAGGCGGCGAGGAGCTGGTGTTCTGGGTGGGCGGCGGGGCGCTCGAGATCCAGCCGCACAAGATTACCGTGCTGGCGGATACCGCCGCGCGGGCGAAGGACCTGGACGAGGCGGCAGCGCTCGCCGCCAAGCAGCGGGCGGAAGAAGCGCTGCGCGACCGAGTCGGCGCGATCGAGATTGCCGAGGCGCAGGCGGAACTGGCCAGGTCGATGGCGCAATTGCGGGCGATTGAGAAGTTGAGGCAGCTGAGGAAGGGCGGCTGACTCACTTTGGTTGGGAAATGGGCGCCTCTAGGCGCATGTGGTCGATTTGGAGCCGGACGGTAGCCGTAGATTCGGACCAAGCAATGGCTTTTAGACGTTGCCGGATGGCGCTCCCACTCGTTTAGAGAGCTGATCCGGATTTGGTACAAGTGCTAGCCAGCGATCATGCACTTCGAGCGCTAGTTTATTGACCCTATCAAGTAATACACCGTCTCTGCTCACATCAGATGCGTAAGCGCCAGCGCCGAACCTAAAATCTAGTAGTTCAATTTCTAGTCGGCGCTGTGCAGTCCGATACAGTGCCCAAAGTTGTTGCGGCTTTCGAAGTTGCAACCAAGTCGTCGCACTCGCGGCGGCAACCGATAGCATAGATGGAACAATTTTTGCGAGCAGAAGGCCATCGCCAAAAGCAATGAACAATGGCGCCGCAACCGAGGGTACGATCACAAGCCAAAAACAGGCCTGACTCTCAAGTTTGTTGTGGTTTGCTTTCTTCTCAAAAGAACCAACAGTGTCAGCGCAGTAGTCTTCGGCACTTTTAAAAGATTTCATTGTGTCACCAAATTGGTGATCCCCCTAACGGCGAGTCGTCTGGCGGAGTAGTTCAATCAGTGGAACGCAGAAGATCATTGGCAGCTGAGTCCAGCGCAATCCAGGATGTTTTCCAGGTACCGTCGAGCTTGCATCGGCCCCAGAGTGCGTGTGAACTGCGTCCGCAAGCCGCTTAAGCGTATCATCGAAGGTCGATAGCCAGGCCATTCGGCATGTCTCAGGTGTACGACTTCACGTGTGGCGCCAGCGATCAAACTCTTTCGGCAGCAAGCCTATTAGCTTCCCGGCATCGCAGGCGACTAGATCAAAAGTGAGGTCAAGCTGTTGAAGGATCAGTGCAAGACGTCGTGGAGACCCGCCTTTCGAACCGCCGGTTCCACGGTGCGGATGGCCGCCTTCAACGTCAAAGTAAAGCTTGTATACAGCCTCAATGATTCGTGGATTGCCGAGCACGGCTTGCCGTGAAGCGAGCTGCTCGATTATCTCGCCACGTCTTGAGAGCGCACTTTCGGGATCCCGGCCAGCTGGTATTAGTAACACCCTTGCACGCTCACCATGATCAGAAACTGTCAGCCACGGGGTTCTAACAAGGTGACGGTAGTAGCCTCGAAAATCGTATCTGTCGGGAAGCAGATATGCTTCCGGCGAAAGAATTCGACGTGTGCCATCCGGACGCTTCGGGCAAAGCTGATCAAAGTAAAAGAGCGCGAGCCAGGTCCAGAGGCCATGATTTCTGGAAATCGATCGGCGATCCAGTCCGCCGAGGGTCTCGGCCAAATAGCTGCCAAAAGCAAAGCGATCGGTGAAAGCCCTTGGTTCAATTTCGACATCGCCAAGCGGCACACTCGACTCTTCAGACGCAAGCAAGCCAAAGGGGGGTGAAAGGGAAGTGTGTTGGCGCGCCTCATCGAGATACTGCCTGAATGCGTCCATTCCGCCAGTTGTAAGAACGCGCAGCTGATTAGCCATCAGAATACTCTCCCATCGCGGCCCTGATTTTGGATGCGTAGCGTCGTGCATCCACAAAGCGCCGTAGTATTCTGGCTACAAGATTCTCGATTTCATCCGCATGTTCTTCTTCGTCGAGGTCCCAATCAATTTCTTCTCCGGCAATCTGATCGCAATATTCTCGCCAGTCAGAGACCCAGTCCATGTCGTCATCTGCATCAAGAACCGCACGAATCACTTCTCGAATCGCGGCAGGCAGGACCAAGCCTTGGATAAGAGGGTCAGAAACGACGCGATCTACAAGCCCTGGTACACGATTATTTACCCAAAGCTGTGGACCGTTGTCGCGAGTAACGACAAGCTGCCAGAGTTCTTCACCAAGATTGGTATGCCTGATAGGAAGTAGCGACTTTCTGCCCTCCGCATCCTCAGGCCCGCGAGAGACAATCCCATCCGCGGACGCAAGTATTTTTCCAATGTCGTTGGATTCATCAATGATCTTGACGCGAAAAAGTACTGGTGCTCCCTCGTCGAGCTCTGCGAGCTGGGTGTCGCTGGGAGCCATTGGTGCACCAACGGTTCCAAAATCGAACCTTGCGGACGAACTGGCGACATAGGGCTCGACAAAAATCCGGGCGTTCAGCGGGATGCCATATTGAGCCAGATCACCAAAATGCGCGACGAAGGTGCGGGGTAGATTGCCAGTGCGCTCCACCAGCTTCACCGTAAGGGCACTCTGTGGGAGGCGCTTTCTGCCCGTTGAGTTAATTGTGCGTTTCATGGCCTAACCAGCGGCTCTGACAACAACATCGCGGTTCGGGTCAAAGCCAGATACTGCAATCTCGAAGTTCATGGCCTCTGCAGTTACGCGCATCTCGTTTGCGTCGGTGACCTCAATCTTTGCGCCAGACACAGTCACTTTCAGATTGCCTTCCTGTCGCAGGTCAAAATCGAGGGCGTTGTGTTTTCGGAATGGGTCGCCGCGGATCAAATCGTAGGCGGCACTTACTTTGATTTCAGTCGGAAGATCTGACTCCAATAGGCCGGGGCCCGCGGCAATAGCAAACCCTCCATGGCGACTCAAAATCTTGTACTTCCTCGTTTTTGACTTGATCACCGGTACCTTACGCGGATCGGCTACCTGTTTCCCCTTGGGCCGCGGGACGCCCGCTGACGAGGGTATGGAAAGGACGTCGATAAGCGCATCCGGTTCAATCTTTTCCTGAGCCTCGAGCAGAAGATCGGCCACTGCATTCAAAGTCGCGCGGATCTCACGCAATCGCTTCACTGGATTGATCCAATTCTCCGCCAACTTGTCGGCGTTCCCATTCCACTTGGTATGTGCAGGATTCTCGGCGTCTCCTAGGAACTCGGTCACGCCATTATCCTGTGCAATCAAGGCGCCAAATGTGCGACGCGCGCGAAACTGTGCAGCTTCAAGGGGCAGAGTAATAGCGCCACGGACTACCAATGCATGCGCGTCGCCGTCGGTAGTCCGCATGAACACGTCGAAATGAGATCGAACGTCTCCTTTGCTGCGATGCCGCAATGTCACGGGAATGCGTAGCTGGACCATCTGACCCGCAGCGTATTTCGTGCGAATCGTCGTCAACTGCTCGTCGGTCAACGAGCGGGCCAGGCTCTGAATCGCTCCTTCCGGAAGCGTTAAGTCCGGTTTCTGGCGATCTAGTGCGGCTCGCAATTCCCGGATGAAACTGACCAGCCGACCATCTGCTAGATGGGGGCCACCGTGCGCCTTGGCGAGCGCGTCAAAGGTGGACGCGTTAATGTCTATTCCATCGACATCCGATGCAAGCTGACCCATAAGAATCGGAAAGAAGTAGTTTCGAACCAACTGGCTGACCAGTTTGGTGGAGCTAATATCATCGTGAATAAATGGAATTGCAATGGACAATCCAGGTTCCGTCGTGCGGGAAATTCCTGCGGCCTTGGAGAAGTTTCGAACTAGCGCGGCATCCCGTATTGGAAGCTGGAAACGATCGGGATCACGCGGCTCGCAGAAGAATCCGTGTGCATCGAGATCGTTGCCATTGCGGTCTTTATGAGTCGTGAGCACTGCCTGACCCATGAGCAGTGGTTGTCGATCGGAATCGTCTGAGCGAACAGTCAGCCCAAAAAACGTCCTGGCTCGAGACACACCAGAGAAAACCAGCTTTCCTAAGCCCCAGCGACCGCCTTGCTGGCCGCCTTTATGTGATTTGCCAATACGTCGCCAAAAGTCACTGAAGGGCTCAGCGTCCTTATGGTCATAGGCCCCCTTGAGGCCCGTAGTTCCAAAATCCTCAATGACAAGGAATTTGGGAGAACTGAAATCCAGACCAGAGAAATCGACCTTGGATGCCTTCAGGTGGGCCGGCAGATCGCGAAACAGTATTTCAAACAGCCTGCGACCTTCCGGTGGGGGCGTGTGAAATGAAAGGCGTGTGCGGACGGTGGATGTTTGTTCCTCATCCAGCGCGTCCAATGAATTCTGATGAGCCTCGCGTACCAGCGCCTCCACCAGTTCAACCTCGTCCGAATTAAACTGATCTCGCTGGGTCACTTCCTTCTCAACCTCATCGACGCCAATGGTTCGAAAAACGAGTTGCATAGGCCTCTTCCCGCCCATTAACTAGAGCTGAAATTCGTTTTCGGTGGCATCGCCAGGACCGCTGAAGCGGGCTTTAAGTGTTTCGAGTTCCTTCTGAAGTGCGCGGATGATCTTGCGGGCGTCGTCGTCCCCGAACTCGTAGACCGAGCGGTTCGACAGGTTTCCGATCAGACGAATGTCTCTAATCGCACGATTGACCCGCTTGATGGCGAGTCTGACAAAGCGTTCTCGTTTTTCGCGGTTCACCCTTATATGTTACACATACGCAACACAGATATGCAATAGGCGTGGTGAATATATGAGAGATATGTTTGCGTGGTGTGCTGCCTGCGCGGATCTCCCTGATCTTGACTCTGGGGCGTGAAGTGACAAGATGTCACAAACACACCCAGAGAAATCCCGTGTCCGATTTCTTCGAACTTAGAATCCGCACCGGCCTGTCGGTACCACAGGTCGCTGATCTGCTTGGCTACACAAGACGAACTGTTTATCGCTGGGAGCGCGGCGAAGCGGAGCCTAGAAAGGCGGCCATCGAGCATCTGCGTAGCATGGTTCGGGAACCGACGCCGGTCTATGGCGATCGTCCGCCTGCGTTTACCTTCATCGACCTTTTTGCCGGCATCGGCGGCATGCGCAAGGGATTCGAGGCAGCCGGTGGAAGATGCGTCTTCACAAGTGAGTGGGACAAGTATTGTCAGAAGACCTATTCCGCCAATTTCCCTGGCGACGAACACATCGCGGGCGATATCACGAAGATCGACGCTGCGAATATTCCCGAGCACGATGTCCTGGTGGCCGGATTTCCCTGTCAACCATTCTCAATTGCCGGCGTATCCAAGAAGAACGCGTTGGGTAGGCCGCATGGATTCAAGTGCGAGACGCAGGGGACGCTTTTCTTTGAAGTTGAACGGATCATCCAGGAGCGACAGCCAAAAGCATTCCTGCTGGAAAACGTCAAGAACCTTCGAACGCACGATGGTGGCCGCACATTTGATGTTATCTACAGGACTCTGACTCAAAGGCTTAAGTACAACGTCTCGTTTCGTGTTATCGATGCCCGCGCCTTTGTGCCCCAACACCGGGAGCGAGTCTTCATTGTTGGGTTCCGCGACCACAAGGGTTTCGATCTCAAAGATCTTGTATTACCAGAGTCCGTCGAAGCGCCGACTCTGCAGACAATTCTCCATCCAGAAGATGGATCAGAAGCTGTCGAGTATCCATTCACTGAGGGCCCAAAGGCGAAAGTGTCTCCAAAATACACGTTGACAAAGCATCTGTGGGCTTATCTCCAGAACTACGCCAGAAAGCACCAGGCCAAAGGAAATGGCTTTGGATTTGGACTGTGTAGGCCGGATGATGTGGCGCGGACCCTGTCAGCTCGCTACTACAAAGACGGCTCAGAGATCCTGATCCGGCAGCGCTGGACGCGCCCGCGACGACTGACGCCACGAGAATGTGCCCGTCTCATGGGATTTGACAGGCCTGGGCAGGAGCCATTCAAGATTCCGGTATCCGATACGCAGGCTTACAAGCAGTTTGGAAATGCCGTCGTCGTTCCGGTAGTCGAGACGGTGGCAAACTTCATGCTGCCCTGGATTACGGGGAAAGGTGTTGTGCAGCCTGATCTCTTTGCAGGCGACCGGCAGAGGAAAGTTGCCTGACGTCGTAGATCGAAAGACTCGCAGCCGGATGATGTCCGGCATCCGATCCCGCGATACGAAGCCGGAACGCGTGATTCGCAGTGCACTGCACCGCATGGGATTTCGCTTTCGCCTGCATTCAAGAAAGGTGGCCGGACGACCGGATCTGGTGTTGGCAAAGTACCATGCCGCAATCCATGTGCATGGGTGCTTCTGGCATGGGCACGACTGCGATTTGTTCCAGCAGCCGGGTACCCGAATCGCGTTCTGGAAGAAGAAGCTGAACCAGAATCGGCGTCGGGATCGTGAAGTTCTGAAACGCACTCTGGACGCAGGTTGGCGCCACCTCACAATCTGGGAATGTGCATTGCGTGGCCCCCGGCGTCTGGGACTCGAAACAACCACCCTACGCGCGGCGGGCTGGATACGCAGCTCCCGCAAGACGGGCGTACTGAGATCGAGAACCCGGTGACGTCATGAATCGCGCGGTCTCTCCAGATCTTACGTTTGAATCGCTGTTGCGAATGTTTCGCGATCACGGCGTCACCAGGCTGCTCATGAAACCGCTGGCGCCGAATGACAATTCAAAGAACCAGATTTATCTCGGCGGCGATCTTTCGGTACTGAATGTCATACCTTCGCAGAAGGTCGTTACCGCGACTTCTTCATCGCGGAAGCCAGGCGAATCAGGAAGAAAGATACTGAAAGCGCGATTGCTATGGTCATGGCTGGATGCTGAGGGTGTTGCACATCCGGCCCCTGATGTGCAGCTCATCTTGTACCCACAATATCCGGAAGTCCGGTTGTCCGGCTTTTTGCGGGGCTGCGACATCGAGCTTGGCCAATGGCTTGATCCGCGAAGAGACGGTCGACTAGAAGGTAGAACACTGCTGATGGGCGTTGGACCAGATGCCCAGGTCTTTGCCCATCTCGTGCTCCCGGGTTCCGTCATCGATCGTCAGCTTGCCGAAATCACGCCGTTGACAAGATACGAGGCTCTGTCAGAACTGCCATTCGTCGGTCGGGACGACACGGCCAGACTGCTTGCTGAACTTAGACGAATACACAAGCTTGGGTGGATTACTGGAAAGCGGCTGGGAACGGACCATCAGCTGCTTCCATGTAACAATCAGAATTGCGGCGGATACACCCTCGAAGCTGAACTGGGCATTTCACCAAATGGGCTGGCGGAACCAGACTTCCTTGGCTGGGAGGTCAAGTCGTTCACAGTCCGTGATTTCCGGAAACTGCAATCGGCCATCATCACCCTCATGACGCCAGAACCCGATGGAGGCTTGTACAAAGACGACGGGCCTGAGGCATTTGTGCGGAAATTTGGATATCCGGATGTTGGTGGCCAGCGGGACCGGCTGAACTTTGGTGGCGTGCATACTTTCGGGAATTCACACCCCAAGACAGGGCTGCGGATCATCTTGACCGGCTATGACTCCGACGATCAGAAGATTCTCGACGTCAACGGTGGACTGGCACTGGTCTCAAGAGATCAGTGCGCCGCATCGTGGTCATTCAGAAAACTGATCAACCATTGGAAGAGAAAGCACGACAAGGCGGCATATCTGCCTAACACGGCGGAAGTCGGTCCTCCGCGCAGATATCAGTACGCCGATTCAGTTCAGCTGGGGCGCAGCACACAATTCGAGCGGTTCCTTGCGGCGATCATTACAGGCAAGCTGTACTACGACCCCGGCATCAAACTGGAGGGCGCATCAGAGCAGTCGCCAAAGATCAAGCGTCGCAATCAGTTTCGAATACGCGCTCGCGATTTGAGTTCGCTCTATGACTCATTCGAGCGATCCTCACTTTGAGCAATTGATACCCACAAACCGCGTCAGGTCTCGCACAAAGACTGTCCCAACCCATAGTCGTCTGGGTGAGCGAGTTCATTCTCCGGCGCCGCGGGGCGCGAAAAAGCGCCCGCGGCCACCGCCAAAGCGATGGCCGCAGGTCATCGAGGGAGACGTCAGGCAGCTCCGGCGCCTGCGATCGTGGGCCGGGCGAGGCCGCTCCGGCGGGAGAAAGCAAACGCTCCCTCGCCGAGGAGCACCTGCGCTCCGCTCAGCACGATCAGGTACAGCGGATACTCCCACCCGCCGCCGGCGTTGCTGAACACCCAGCCATTCCCCGCATGCACCCAGAGCGCCCCGACGAGGATCGGGATGAGGGCGGCCGCGACCTCGCGGGTGCGAACGCCGAGCACGAGCAGAATGCCGCCGACCGCCTCCATCCCGAAGACCAGGTAGGCGAGAAAGCCGGGCAGTCCGAGCGATTCGAAGTAGCCGGCCGTGCCCGGGAGCGTGAAGGTGAAGTGCTTCAGCACCACGCTGTGGGCGATGAACATGACTCCCAGGCTGATGCGCAGGAGCGCGATCCCGTATTCCTTGCTGCGTTCGGCATTCATGGCGTTCTCCAGATCAGATTTCAGGTGGTGCCAAGGTAGCCTTTCCCGGGCTATTGATAATCCGGGCTAGCGGAATATGATTGTTCACATGCGTGAACAATCGGATATCGCCGTTTTCGTGCGGGTGGTCGAACTTGGCAGCTTCACCAAGGCCGCCGACGCGCTCGAGATCTCCAAGGCCGCGGTCAGCAAGTACGTGAACCGCCTGGAGCAGCGGCTCGCCGCGCGCCTGTTGCACCGAACCACGCGGCGCCTCGCACTGACGGAGGCGGGGCAGGCGCTATACGGCCGGAGCGCCGCGGCACTCGCGGAGCTCGCCGAAGCGGAACACGACGTCGCCCAGCTCACGGGCAAGCCGCGCGGCATGCTGCGCGTGACGGCGCCGATCTATCTCGGCGTCACGGTACTCGCGGCGCACATCGCGGCATTCCGCGTGAAGTACCCCGAGGTCACGCTCGACCTGGACTTCAGCGACCGCCTCGTGGACATCGTCAAGGAGCGCTTCGACCTCGCGATCCGAATCTCGGCGATGCAGGACTCGAGCCTGGTCGCGACGCGCCTCGCGCCCTGCCCGACGGTGCTGGTCGGCTCACCCGCGTACTTCCGCCGCCACGGCACGCCGAGGACGCCGGAGGATCTCATGTCACACCAGGGCCTCGGCTACAGCATCGTGAAGACGCCGAACGAGTGGAAGTTCCGCGCGGCGAAGGGCCGCTGGGTGACGGTCACCATGCCGAGCACGATCCGCTGCAATAACGATTTCGCGCTCAAGCAATTCGCGCTCGACGGCCTCGGCCTTGCGCTCTTCCCGCGCTTCTTTGTGGAGCGGGAGCTCGAGGGCGGCAAGCTGCTGCAGGCGATCCCGGACCACGCGCCGCCGGAGCTCTCGATCAACGCGGTCTACGAAACCAGGCGCCACTTGCTGCCGAAGCTGCAGGCGTTCCTGGGGTTCTTGAAGGAGCGGTTTGGGCCAGAAGCCTGAGAAACGTTTCCGCGGCGCAGACCGCAGGGCAGCAGTCACCCGGACGCGGCCAGATGGCATTCCCAGGTACCCTGACTGGTGACCGCGTCGTCGTAATGTCAGTTTTTACACAGTTTACAAACAGTATTTATCCGTGTATAAGCTGTTTTACTAGATTCTGATTTACCGGCTCTGCCCATGACCGCAAGAAACATGTCCGTTCAACATCTCGATGACCGACTCCGGGCCTTGCGCGGTGCGATCGACACAGCCCCGCCCCCGGGCGGCTGGATCCGGGCGATCCGCGAAGCGCTGGGTCTCACGCATGCTCAGCTCGGCAAGCGGGTCGGCCGCAGGCCCCAGACCGTCCTGGATCTGCAGCAACG
The DNA here is from genome assembly GCA_050179155.1 of Steroidobacteraceae bacterium. Lineage (GTDB taxonomy): Bacteria > Pseudomonadota > Gammaproteobacteria > Steroidobacterales > Steroidobacteraceae > SCUD01. The sequence continues at coordinate 977 of JBFXFJ010000008.1, read as the reverse complement.
TGAGGCAGCGCAGACCATCCAGCTCAACTCGCTGCGCGAATTGGCGGAGGCCTTGGACTGCGAGCTCGTGTACGCGATCGTCCCGAGAAAGCCGCTCAGCACAATGCTCGACGAGCGCGCACGGGCGGTCGCGCGCGAGACGCTCCGCCGTACCGGATACTCAATGGAACTCGAGCGCCAGGGACTAGGCGTGCGGGAGCAGGAGCGCGCGTACGAGCGCGAAGTCGACCGTCTGCTTGCAGGCAGCCGCCGCAAGCTCTGGGCATGAGCCCCGCGGCCCCCGGCGGTGCGACGCCCCTCGACCCGGATGAAGCCCGCGCGCTGATTCCGTCGCACATTGGCACTCAGGCCGAGCTCAACGAATGGGAGCACGACAATATCCTCGAAGGCGAGCGCTGGGCATTCGCCCGGCGTCGGAAGAATTTCCTGACTGCGGAATTCCTGCAGCGCCTGCACCGCAAGATGTTTGGCGCGACCTGGAAGTGGGCCGGGCAGTGGCGCATGACCGAAAAGAACATTGGCATCGCGCCGGACCGAATCCCGGGGGCTGTTCGGCAGCTGCTTCAGGATGTTGCGGCGCAACTGGAGGCCCATAGCTATCCGATTCGGGAGATTGCGGCGCGCCTGCATCACCGCCTCGTGCAGATCCATCCGTTTGCCAACGGCAATGGCCGGCTCGCCCGGACTTATGCGGACGTGTTGTTGTTCACGCACGGCGAAGCGCGCTTTCGATGGGGCGACAACGACTTGATCGCACCCGGCGTGGCGCGCGAACAGTACATCGCCGCCCTGCGCGCAGCGGTTGCTCGCGACTATGGGCCGCTGCTCCGGTTTCTGGACATTCGGTAAAACGTTTCCGCGGACGTGCTTATCCGGTTGGCTTCGGTCGGCACCAGATGTAGTGTTTCAGGATGTCGCACGTTGACCCAATTCGTCTGACGCGGGCGCTGCGACCACCAGAGTCGCTGCGGGAACTG
>JBFXFJ010000007.1:7266-136380 GCA_050179155.1 Steroidobacteraceae bacterium | reverse complement strand
ACCTGATGCGCGCGGATCGCACGCCGCTGCAGGCGGGCATGTGCTTTTCCGACGAGCCCGGCATCTATATCCCGGGTGAGTTCGGAATCCGGATGGAGGACATCTGGACCATGACGGAGCAGGGGCCCAAGCTCTTCACGCCGTTGGCCAGGTCCATCGACGATCCGATCTGACAGCTTTACCCGGCGGTATTGCCGCCGTCGATCGGGATCGCGGCGCCCGTGATCTGCCTGGCCTCGTCGGAGGCCAGGAACGCCACCAGTGCCGCGACTTCCTCCGGCGTGGTGACGCGGCCCGTGCGGCTCGCCGCGTTGGCTTCGCGCAGCGCGCCATTCCGGTCGAGCCCATGAGTCGCACCCGAGCGATACAACATCGGCGTTTCGACGTCGCCCGGGCACACGGCGTTGATGCGCACGCCCTCCGCCGCATGATCGAGCGCCATCGCCTTGCTCATCAGGACCAGTCCGCCCTTGCTCGCGCAATAGGCAACGGCATTGCGGCCGCCCACCAGGCCCCAGTCGGAGGCGATGTTGATGATGGCGCCCCTGCTCTTGCGCAACTGCGGCAGCGCCGCTCGGCTCAGGAGGAAAGCGGCAGTCAAATTGATCGCGATGGTCTGGTTCCAGATCTCGTCGGTCGTGTGCTCGGCGTCCGCCAGGTGATAGATGCCGGCGTTGTTCACCAGCACGTCGAGCCGGCCAAAGGCCTTCACGCAGTCACCCACCAGCCGGTTGCAGGCATCGGACGACGTGAGATCGCCGACCCAGGCTTGTATCGCAGGCGATCCGGATGCGAGCTCGTTTGTGCGAGCGGCATCCCGGCCCGCGGCCATGACGGAATAAACATCGCCCGCGAGACGGCGCGCGACGGCCGCACCGATGCCCGAACTGGCGCCGGTGACCAGCGCAACTTTCGTTTGTGATTTCTTCATTTGACGCCTGCGTTGCGGCCCGCATCAATGGTAAGCCACAGCGAGGATGCCGCAACAGCGACCGCCGCGCCCATGGCGAACACCGCGCCCCAACCCTGGCCTGCCGACAGCGCCGCGAAAATCGGCGTGGCGACCACCCCGCCGAGGTTTCCGCCGGTGTTCAGCACGGCGGTCGCGGCCATCGTGTCCGACGGCGCGAGCCGCATCGTCGCACCCCAGAACGAACCCTCGTTGACCTCGATGCACGCGAACCCGCAGCAGAGCGACGTGACCGCCCAGTACGGATTCGCCAGCGTGACCGTCAGGTACAGGAACACGGCGGCGCAGGGCAGGGCCACGAGCGGGACGATGCGCATGCCGATGCGATCGCCAAAGCGCGCGCGGAAGTGGTCAGCGAGCCGGCCGCCGCCTGCGGCGGCAAGCGCGGCCACGACAAACGGCAGGCTCGCGAGCCAGCCGCTCTCGAGCACGGAGAGCTCGCGCTCCTGCACCAGGTACAGGAAGCTCCAGAAGTAGACGAGATAGAAGACCATGCTCATCAGGAAGTACGAGGCCGAGATCCTGAGGATCTGCGGGTCCGCGAGCACCCGGAACACGCGCTTCGCGGTCAGCGGCGCCGCGGCGTCGTCCGGTGGATTGCCGGCGAGTTCCGCGAGCTCGCTGGCCGAGACCCGCGGATGCTGCCCCGGCCGGTCGCGCGCGAACCAGTACCAGAGCGTGACCAGCAGCAGTGACGGCAGGCTCGTCATGACGAGTGCCCTTTGCCAGCCGTAACCCTGCATCAGCCAGGCGATGAGCGGCGTGGCCGTTGCCGCGCCGAGCCAGAGACCGGTGACGATCAGGCCCTGGAATGTTGCCCAGGAGCCGACCGGAAACCACAGGCGGATTGCGCCGGCCGTGATCGGGAACAGTGCCGCCTGCGCCACGCCGAGCAGCGAGCGCGCCAGCAGCAGCGTCACGAACATGACGCCGGCTGCCGCGAACCACGGCGCAGACGCGGTCAGCAGGCTGCCGAGGACACCGATGATGGCGATGATTGTCAGGATCCGCCGCGCGCCCAGCACCTGGCCGATGAGCGCGCCCGGGATCTGGAACACCGCGTAGGTGATGAGGAAGGCGGTGAACAGCCAGCCGATCTGGACCTGCGAAAGGCCCAGCTCCGGCATCATCCGCTCGGCCGCGACCGAGACACTCGAGCGCTGCACGTAGCCCGTGAACGCGAAAGCGAAGAGCATCGCGAAGACGGGGTAGCGGACTCGAATCCGGGTTGAACTCACTGGAATGAAAGCACAAGGCCCTCATTCGGAGGCGTTTCGCCCGCGGCCAGTTGCGCCCACGCATGGAGAATCGCCTCGGTGCCCACGAGCCGCCGCGCGGTGACGAACGCGCGTGAAGCGGCGCAGAAAGCTTTCAGGTCCGCAAGCATCGCCGCGCCGAGGGATGCATCGGCCTTCATGCGCACCGTCGCATAGTCCGGGACGAAGAAGAACTCCGGCTTTGGGCCTTCGAGCGCGATCGAAGGGTGCTGCACGCCACCCGGCTTGCTGCCCCAGTCGGTTGCGCCGATCAGGATGCTGCGCACGAGGCTTGCGCCGAGCGCGCGATGCACGGCAGCGGTCTGGGCCTCGCGTCCGAGAAAATCGAGGTACACGGCGGGCGCGTTGGCCTTGATTGAGTCAATTGCCTCGTAGGGCAGGGTGTCGTGATAGAGCCCGGTCCCGCGGACGTAGGCGACATTGCGCGCAGATGTCAGCGCCACGAGCCTGCAATCGCCGAGCCGCCGCAACTGATGCGCCGTGGCGAGCGCAGTTTTCGACGAGGCGCTCGAGACCACGACGGTACGCGGCGCCGGCTTGCCCTGGTGCACGCAGTCCGCTGCCCACCAGCCGGTGCCGTAGAGCGGGCGGAAGATCGCCTGCTCGGGTTCGAATGCCGCGTCGTAGACCGGATCCGCCTGCGTGTTCAGGTAGTGGTTGTAAACGGCGGCCTTTGCGCGGCGGTGCGGCGCACTGTCCACGAAACCGCGTGGGCTGGCCCTTGCGGGAACGACGTCGAGTGCCTCACCTACGGGGAAGTAGCCGTAGAAGCGGCTGCCTTCGAATACGCCGGGCGCGTGCGACTGCACGACCGTCGCGAAGCCCCACGCCGGCGGGCGGCCCCAGCCCTCGGGGCCCGGGAAGAAGTCCCAGTAGCCGAGCGTGCCTTCGCCCATCGCCGCATAGGTAATGTTGTTGGCGGTGAGGGCAAAGAGCTCGAGCCGCAGGCGAGCGGTGCCGTCGGCAAGCGGGCCCGGCACGACATCCACGACGCGCGCGTCGCGAAGATCGGTCTTGCGGATCTGCATTTCGCGCACCGGCCCCTCCGTTCGTTGGCGCCCCAGCGGATGTTATGCGCATCGAGCAGCCAGGTGTATATTCGGGCCGCCCATGATTGCGCGGTACGATCAGGCGAGCGCTTGGCCGGCGGATTGATGCAATTCCGCGGTGCAGCATTGCTTGCCGCGCTTGCAGCTTGTGGCGGCTGCACGACCATCGGCATGCACACGGAAGAACGCGAGACCATCGATTACGGCCCGCCGCAGACGCTCGAAGTCTGTCTCATGAAACACCCGGAAGTGACGCAGCAGCGCGCCGACGAGCTGATCGCGGCCGTCAACAAGGAGTTTGCGTTCTACGACATCCAGGTCACCGTGCCGTGGGTCCGCGAATGGGCAAGGCCCGGTTTCACGGCTTCCACGATCATGGAGGATGTGATCGCGCGGGACCTGGAACCGCCTTGTGACCGGTTGATGGGACTGGTCGACCGCCACGCGGGCGATTTCCTGTGGGGTCTGCTTTTGCCGGAAGTGCTGGGCGCGGTGGACGACATCACCCACACACGCGGGTACGTAGTCGCAAACTGGGGCTCGTTGAATCAGGTCGTTGCGGAGCCGGGTTCGGCCACCGTGCACGAGTTCTACCACCTGGTCGGATGTGGCCACGGCCTGGCCAAGACGAAGTGCTACCACAAGATCGCGGAATTGAAGGCCAGCCGCCCCGCCGAATCGGAGTTTCTGCCCGGCATGGCAAAGGACGGTCAGTTTTTGCTGACCCGCGACGAGGCGAACGAAGCGATGCGCAAGTTCATCGCCGAAAATGCCGGCTCAGAGCGGGAAGCCTTTTAGCCGGACCCCGTCCTATTCGCTGAGGCGCTTGATCCGCTGCGTGCGGCTGCCGTCGAACTGCTCGGTCGCCCGCTGCAGCACGAGTCGTGCTTCGCCGGCAGGCAGGGCCCGGCTCAGCAGGAATCCCTGTGCCTGATTGCAGTGATGGTCCTGCAGGAATCGCAGCTGGGCAAAGGACTCGACACCCTCCGCGACGATGCCGACCTTGAGGGCCTTTGCCACGTTGATGATGGCTGCGGCGATGGCGCCGTCGTCGGCGGTCTCGCTCAGGTCGCGTACGAACGAACGGTCCATCTTCAGGCGGTCGATCGCCAGGTGCTGCAAGCGCTGGAAGTTCGAATAGCCGGTGCCGAAATCGTCGATCGCGACCGACACGCCGATCGCGTGCAGTTCCGCGAGCAGCTTTTCCGACCGCTTCTCGTCGGTCATCACCATCGATTCGGTCATCTCGAGCTCGAGCATGCCGTGCTCGAGGCCGGTTTGGTCGAGCGCCGCCTTGACCACTTCGACGAAATTCGGCATCGCGAACTGCTGGCCAGCGATGTTGACGGCGATGCGCTTGACCGAAAGGCCCTCATCGCACCACTTCCGGGCCTGAGCACACGCAGTCTTCATCACCCATTCACCGATCGGGATGATCAGGCCGGTCGTTTCCGCGATCGGAATGAAGTCCATCGGCGGCACGACGCCGAGTTCGTCATTGGTCCAGCGCAGCAGCGCCTCCATGCCGGCGATGTCGCCGGTCGCCATGTCGATCTGCGGCTGGTAGTGCAAGGACAGCTCGCCGCGCTCGAGCGCGCCGCGCAGCTTGCCCTCGATGGTGTAGCGCTGGAGCATGCCCTCGTTCATCGACACGTCGAAGAATGCGTAGGATCCCGGCCAGCGGCGCTTGGCGAAGTACATCGCGAGGTCGCCATGGCGCAGCAGCGAGGCGACGTCCGTGCCGTCGGTCGGCGCAATTGCGATGCCGATGCTCGGCGTGATGATCACCGTGTTGTTCGACAACTGCATGGGCTGCTGGATGGCGGCGATCAGCCGGTCGGCCACGGCCCGGGCGTCGTCCGAGCTCGAGATATCCGGCAGGATGACCATGAACTCGTCGCCGCCCAGGCGGCCGAGGTCGCCGGGCCGCTCGGACCGCGAGCCGGTGGATCCGAAATCGTCGACGCGACGCAGCGATTTGCGCAGCCGTTCCGCGGCGACCTTCAGCACCTCGTCGCCGACCGAATGGCCGAGCGTGTCGTTGATGCGCTTGAAGTTGTCGAGGTCGATGTACATGACCGCCAGCATCTTGCCGCGCTGCTGAGTCACCTCGAGTGCCGTCCGCAGGCGGCTGTGTGCCTGTTCGCGGTTGGGAAGGCCGGTCAGCGAGTCGAAGTAGGCGAGGCGCGCAAGATGCCGTTCCGCGCGCCACTTGCTGGCGAGCGCGATCGCCATCTGCCGAACCTCGTGCGGATGGAATGGCTTCTGCAGGTACGAGAGCTTGTCCTCGGGCGGCACCCGCCCGCCGATGTCGCCGGGATCGATGTCGGAGTACGCCGTGCACACCGCGATCTCGATGGCAGGGTCGAGCTCGCGGATGCGGGACGCGGCCCAGACGCCATCGGGCCCGGGCGGCATGCGCATGTCGAGGAAAGCCACGGCGAACGGCTGATTTGCGTCCAGCGCCGCCTGCACCGCGGCGACCGCGGCCTCGGCGCCTTCGCAGTACACCGCATCGAAGCAGAGCGCCGATTTTGATGCGCGCTCCGGCTGCCGGGCGGCCTCGTCGCCAAAGAGCTTCGTGCCCAGCGACCGGCGCGCGTCGTTCTGCACACCCGGCTGCGGCTCGTCGAAGATCTGGCGGTAGGCGTCACGGATTGCCGCCTCGTCGTCGACGACGAGGACACGGATCGGTGTGCGGGTTGGCTCTGCCATGGTGGACCTCAGGCTGCGCGCATGCCGGTTGCGGCTGCGGGGGCGGGGACGGGGATGACGAGATGCAGTGTGGCGCCGCGGTCCTGGCCGTCGCTGGTTGCCCAGATGCGGCCGCCGAGGGCGTTGATGGACGTGGCGCACCAGTGCAGGCCGATACCCATGTTGCCGTCGTTGAGCTTGGTCGAGTAACCCTTCTCGAAGATGCGCTCGAGGTTCGGGGCGGCAATGCCGATGCCGGTGTCGCTGCAGTCCAGGTGGAGCTTGTATTGGTCGTCGGCGCCCACCAGGGCTGCCGAGAAGCGCACGGTGCCGCGATCGCGACCGGCCGCGCGGATGGCCTCGGCGGCGTTGATGATCAGGTTCTGCAGCACCTGGCGCAGCATCGTGCGTGCCACCTGGACGGTGCCAACTGCCTGGACCGACGGATCGACCTCGATGCGCACCAGCTCGCGGCAGCGATCCGGAACGATCTCGAGGCTTTGCGCGATGATGGCCGGCAGTTCCGCCGCCTCGATGACGGTCGCCGTGCGCGACGAGCGCGATTGCTCGTTCAACGCTCCCTGCACGATGTCGGTCTGCCGGGTGATGATGTCCACGTCGTCGCTGGCCCCGGCGATCACGCCGGCCAACTCGCCGCTTGCGAGGCGCAGGAACTCGTCGAGATCCGCCTGGCGCGACGTGCCGTCCGGCTCGCGGCTGCGCTCTTCGAGCGCGCGGGTGACGTCCGCGGCTGGCGCGGCGCGCAGGCGCTCGTGCAGCCGGGCGAGACGCACGCGCAGTGGCGTGATCGCATTGCCGATGTTGTGCAGCACGCCGCGCGAAAGTTCCGCCTTGCCGGCGTCGAAGCTGTGGTCGATGAGTTGCCGTCGCGATTCCGCCACTTTGGCAACCATGCGGTCGAATTCGGCCGCAAGCGCGCCGAACTCGTCCTTGCGGGCGAGGTTGAGCCGCGTGGTCAGGTCGTCCCCCGAGCCGATGCGGACTGCGTGGCGGGTCACCTGCGCGAGCGGTGTCAGTACCGTCCGGTCGAGCGACACCAGCAGGATCAGCAGGACGACGACGGCGGCGCCGATCATGAAGGCCAGCACGTAGTTCACGGTCGTACGGGCGCCCTCGCTGATCGTGCGCGGCACATCGACCTGCAGCGTCATGACGGGCTTCCCATAGATGTCGTTGAAGTTCCGGTAGACCTCGGTCGTGTCGCTGTTGACTGCGATGGTTTCGTCGGCGTCACTGCCGCGCATGTGTGCGAACTGCACGTTGGTCTGCGATCGTGCGCCGATCGCGGCCAATTCCGGGTCGTTCAGCAATCGTGCCATCAGCACCATGCCGCGCGACGGGCCCTGTCCGAATCCGTCGAGTATCGGCGTGACCGCAGTGAGCAGGACGCCGCGATCCGAGGCGATCAGTCCCTGCGCCGGCGTGCCGTCGCGCAGGTTGGGCCAGAAGGCGCAATCGTCGGGCAGCGTGTCCTGCGAGAACAGCCGGTGCGCCAGCGCTTCACCGGACGTGGGATCGAATGACTGCGCGAGCACCACGCGGCCCTCGAGGTCGACATAGGCGAGCGCGGCGAGGCGCAGTTGCTTCATCGCGGCCGGGCTCAGGTTGTCGTCGACGTATTGCGGGTTGTGGTCGGCGATGAACTGGTATGTGTCTTTCCAGTTGCCCCAGTCCGCGGCCGAGACCTGCAGTTCCTTCAGCGCCTGGTTGATGCCGTACTCGATGCGCCGCATCGCGGTGCGCGCGTTCTCGCGTTCGATCTCCTCGAAGCGCGGCAACAGCAACGCCTGCCCGACGCCCCACTCGACCAGAGTGAGCGCGGCGAACACGACCGCGAGCAAGGCAACAACTTTGGCGCGTATCTGCATGATCCGGGCCGAAAAACCGGCTGACCGGGCGGAATATGACGCATGCCGCCGCGCACGGAATGTGACGCAACCGATGCGCGCCGAATCCGTCACACGACGGTGCGCAGGGGGTGACCCGCGTCACAGAGTGAAGGCCGACGCGGCGGGCTGTGGCAGACTGCCGGGGAGCCGATGAGGGGAGATCCGACGATGACCAGCCTTTCGCGCCGCAGCTTTCTGGCTGGCGGCAGCGCCGCCGCGGTGGCGCTGGCGCTTCACCGATCGGCCCGGGCTGCCGACGCCAATCCCTATCGTCGCGCCATCGTGATCGACGGCTTGGGCGGGCTCGGCAATTCGGAGGCCGGGGACGGGCCGCTCGCGGACTCGTACGTCCAGGACGCCAGGGACTCCGGCATGACCTGCCTGCACATGACGATCCTCCCGGTCGGCACGACGCCGCCGGATGTTGCATTCGCACAGGCCGTACTTGGCATCGGCAACATGGAGCGGGAGATCGACCGGCACCCGCAGGCGCTGTGCCGCATCCGCACGGTCGCGGACATCGCCGCCGCAAAAAAGGCGGGACGCCTCGGGCTGATCTACGGGTTCCAGGACGGCGTCGCGTTCGAGACCGATTTTTCGCGTCTCGACGAGCTGTATCGCCTCGGCCTGCGCATCGTCCAGCCGACCTACAACCGCCGCAACCTGCTGGGCGACGGCTGCCTCGAGCCAGCGAACGCGGGCCTGAGCATTGCCGGCTTCGAGGCCGTCGAGAAGTTGAACGACCTCGGCATCCTGGTGGACCTGAGCCACTGCGGCCGCCAGACCGCGGCGGATGCGATCCGCCACTCGAAGGTGCCGGTGGCCTTCACCCACACCGGCAGCGCGGCGCTCGCCGACCATCCGCGCAATCGCACCGATGCGGAACTGCGCGCGGTGGCGGAGAAGGGCGGCGTCGTCGGCATCTATTTCATGCCGTTCCTGAACGTGGGCAAGCAGCCGACGGCCGCCGACGTGATCCGCCATCTCGAGCACATGGTCAACGTCGCGGGCGAGGATCACGTCTCGATCGGCACCGACGGCGGACTCTCGGGGGAAGTCCTGAGCCAGGAATACAAGGACCGCCACGCCGGGTTCGTCCGCAAGCGCCGCGAAGCCGGCATCTCGGCGCCGGGCGAGACCGAGGACGGCTACCTGTTTGCCGCGGAACTCAACTCGCCGCGGCGCCTCGAGACCCTCGCCGACATGCTGCTCGCGCGCGGGCACGGCAGCGCACGCGTCGAGAAGATCCTCGGCAGCAACCTCGTCAGGGTGTTGCAGGCGGTGTGGAAGGCGTGATCACCGCGCGAGGCAGGCGTCCACGAGCCGCTCGAAGGCGGACCCGCCGCGCATCGGATCCGCGACCGGCAGCCCGAGTGCTGCTGAGGTTTGCCGCATCACCGTCTCGGCCGCTGCCGGAGCGAGCGCACCGGTATTGAAACTGATGCCCGCACACCGAATCGCGCGGTTAGTCAGTGCGCCGGCGCGCAAATGCATTTCGATCGCCTCCGGCAGCGAAGGTGTCGGATAGTCCGGATAACCGTCCAGGTGCGTCCGGCCCGGCTCATGACAGACGACGATGACGTCCGGCTGGCTGCCGTGCAGCAGGCCGAGCGACACGGCCGCATAGGACGGATGGAACAGCGAACCCTGGCCCTCGATGACGTCCCAGTGATCGGCCGGCGCATCGGGACTCAGCAACTCCGCAGCACCGGCCTCGAAATCGGAGACGACGGCATCCATCGGCATGCCGCCACCTGCGATCATGATCCCGGTCTGGCCGGTCGCGCGAAAATCGGCGTCGATACCCCGGCTCCGGAACGCCCGCGCCAGTGCAAGGGCGGTATATTTCTTGCCGAGCGCACAATCCGTGCCGACCGTCAGCAGGCGCTTGCCGCTGCGCTTGCGGCCCGTGGCCACCGGGATATCTTTCGGCGGTGTGCGCACGTCGATCAGCTGCCGGCCAAGCCGCTCCGCGACCGACTTCAATTCGGGTTGCCCGCCAAGCCGCGTGTGCATGCCGGAGACGATGTCGAGTCCCGATTCGAGCGCCATGACGAGGCTCGGCACCCACTCAGGTTTCAGGATGCCGCCGATGTTGGCGACGCCGATGACGACCGACCGCGCGCCGCGGGCATGCGCTTCACGCGGCGTGAGCCGCGGCAGGCCGGTCGACACGGCATCATCGGCGCAGGCAAATTCGCCGACGCAGAGCTCGGCCGCCCAGTCGCGCAGCCCGAATGCAGTCTTGGCATAGCTTGCCTCGGTGACGTCGCCGAGAAACAGGAGGTAAGGCGTCGGAAGCCGGACGGCAAATGGAGCCTGAAGGATTTCGTCACTGTTCACGCGTCACCCCAGCCATTGCCTGGGTAGGATACGCGGCCTTGGTTGAAGATCATGGCCGGCGTGCGGTCGTGCGCGATGAAGATCGTGCCGTCGAGGTCGGCGATGTCGCAGACCTGGCCGAGGATGAAGGCCGGAGCCATTGCGAGGCTCGTGCCGACCATGTTGCCGACCATGACGCCGAGGCCGAGACGGCGGGCGGCGGCGGCCATCTCCAGCGCCTCGGTCAGTCCGCCGCACTTGTCGAGCTTGATGTTGACGACGTCGAAGCGGCCAACCAGTCCCTCGATGTCGGCGAGGCCCTGGACGCTTTCGTCGGCGGCGATCGGGATGGCGCTGTGCAGTCCCTCGAGATCGCGCTCGCGGCCGCGCGCGAAGGGCTGTTCGAGCAGTTTGACCCGGGCTGCCACCAGGGCCGGCATCAACGCATCCAGGCTGTCGGGATCGAAGCCCTGGTTGGCGTCGACGCCGAGCCAGACGTCGGGGCGCGCCTTGCGCACGGCGCGCACACGCTCGATGTCCTGCGCGACGTCGCCGGTCAGCTTCAGCTTGATCGAGCGCGCCTCGGCGTATTCCACGGACTTGGCCGCCATGGCCGCCGGGTCGCCGGCGCCGATCGTGTACGTCGTCGTGAGCGCGCGCGGTGCGGCGAGGCCCGCGCGGCTCCAGACGGGGCGGCCGGAGAGTTTGGCTTCCAGGTCCCAGAGTGCGCAGTCGAGCGCATTGCGCGCGCCGCCCGGCGGCAGCAGGCGGCGCAGCTCGTCGCGGCCGGCGCCGGCATCGATTTCCGCGCGCACCGAATCAATCACAGCGACCATGTGCGGTGCATCGTCATCGAGGTAATAGACGCCCGCTGCCTCGCCTTCGCCGGTGGCGTCGCTGCGCGAGATGCGGGCGACTGCCACCGTCAGGTCCGTGAAGGTGTAGCCGGAAATGACGAAAGGCGAGCACAGCGGAATCAGTTCCGTCGAAACGGCGAGTGTCATTGGGTGCCACGTTTCATGTTGAGATCAACTCGTCGGCTATCTGCCCGAAAAGTTCCGTGTGCCGGTCCACGTCGGCGGCCGCCGTTGCCGGCGACATGAGCGCCATGTTGTGGAAGGGCGTCATCAGGATGCCGCGGTTCAGCAGGTACAGATGAATGTACGGGTCGAGCTGCTCGTCCTGGCCGGCCGCGGCCTCGGCGCCGTTGCGGGCCCGATCCGGACGGAACAGGTATTCGACGCGGCAGCCGAGCCGCACCACATGCCACGGCAGCCCGCGCGACTCGATCACGCCGCGCACGCCCTCCTCGAAGCGCTCGCCGAGCCCGATCATCCGCTCGAATGCGGCGTCGGTCATGACTTCGCCGAGCGTCGCGCGCATCGCCGCGAGTGACAGCGCATTGCCGGCGAGCGTTCCGCCGATGCCGCCGACGTCGGCGTTCTTCGCATCCGTGTGTTGCAGCACCATCGCGCGGACCCGTTCGGTCATGCCGTAGGCGCCGCTCGCGATGCCGGCGCCGAGAGTCTTGCCGATCGTGACGAAATCGGGATCGAGGCCCCAGGCCATCGTGCAGCCTCCAGGGCCGGGGCTGATCGTGTGCGTCTCGTCGATGACGAGCAACGCACCGTGCTTCGTGCACAGCGCGCGCACCGACTCGTGATACCGGGGGTGGGGCAGCACGATGCCTATATTGGTGAGTGCCGGCTCGAACTGGCAGGCGGCGACGTCGCCGGCGGCGAGCGCGGCCTCGAGGCCGGGCAGGTCGTTGATCTCGACGACCCGGGTCGTCTCATCGAGCGCCACCGGCTTGCCGATATTGCCCTTGCGCGCGATCGTGCGCCCTCCCTCCAGGATCGCGACGGTCTCGTCCACCGAGCCGTGGTAGCACCAGTTGTGCACCACGATCTTCGGTCGGCCGGTGATCTCGCGCGCCCAGCGGATCACGCAGCGATTCGCATCGGTGGCGGAGAGCGTGAACTGCCAGTACGGCACGCCGAAGCGCCGCGCCATCTCGTCGCCCACCCAGGCCGCATCTTCGGTCGGCAGCATCAGCGTGATGCCGCGGGCCGCCTGGCGCGCGATCGCGTCCACGGCGGCTTTCGGCGCATGGCCGGCCATGCCGCCGGTGTCGCCGAGGCAGAAGTCGATGAACTCGTTGCCGTCCACGTCGTAAAAGCGCGCGCCCTCGGCGCGATCGACGAAGACCGGATGATCGCCCGTCCAGCGGGTCATCCAGTTCATCGGCACGCCAAAGAGTAATGAGCGTTGTGCCGCTTCAGCCAGACGGCTGCTCTGCGCATGCCGTTGGCGAAACGTTTCGCGTTCGCGCTCCATCAGTTGCGCCACGCGGGACCGGTCGATGGTCTTCATCGTCCGGATTATGCAGCACAGAAATGGCCGGGGGCCGCATTCGCGGCCCCCGGGCGTGTTTCAGGCAGGTTGCCCGGGAATCAGCCTTCGTTCGGTTGTGCCTGCGGCGCCTTGCCGTAGTGCTTGCGGTGCTTCTTGTGGCCCGCCTTCAGTTCTTCCGGGCTCAGCTGCCCGTTGCCGTCGGTGTCCAGCTTCGCGAAGTCCTCCTGCGTCGCGCCGGAACGGTGCGACTGCATCTCGGAGAGGCTGACGCCGCCGCTGCCGTCCTGGTCGACGCGCGAGAACATCTCGCGGCCGAAGCCCTGTTTCAGCTCGGTGCGGGTGAGTTTGCTGTCCTTGTCCACGTCGAATGCCGCGTACTGCTCCTGCGTGAGGTCGGGATGGACCTTTTGCATCTCCTCGAAAGAGAAGCTGCCATCGCCGTCCGTATCCAGGTTCCGGTGCTGGCGCGCCTTGCCGTGTACCGCGCGCAGTTCATCGCGGTTCAGCAGTCCATCGCCATTGCCGTCGGCCGCATTGAATTTCTCCACCGTGAAATCCGGGCGGGCGGCCTGGATTTCCGCCAGGTCGACCGAACCGTCGCCGTTGGTGTCGAGCCGGGGCCGGTCGGGACTGCCGTCGGCCAGCGCCGGTGCGCCTGAAAACAGCGCCAATGACGCCACCAGGGCCCCGACGTGCCGGACCTTCATTCCATGATTCATTGCGTAATCCTCCATGAGGGATGCCAGGCCGGCATCCTGCTGCTAACGCTCGGGGGTGCCCTGCGTTGACACCTGAATTGGGGAACGGTTCCATCCGGAGCGCCCGGCGCGATACCCTTGGCAGCCGCCGCAACCCCAGGAGATGCCGAATGTCGGGAGTTTTCACGATTTGCCGTGTCGCACCGGTCATTGCGACCGCCCTGGCGCTCGTCTCTGCCGGCGCCTTTGCCGATGATCCGGTCGCGAGCCTGCCGAGCGAAACTCCGGCGACGTTCACGCCGCGGACCGAGGCCTTCGATTACGTCAAGCGCGAGGAGATGATTCCGATGCGCGATGGCGTGAAGCTCAAGACCTTCATCCTGGTGCCGAAGGGCGCCACCGGCGCGCCGATCCTGATGACGCGCACGCCTTACAATGCGTCATCGAAGGTACTGCGCTTCAACAGCCCGAACCTCGCCGCCGTCGTGCCGCAGATGAACGACACGGCGGTCGCGGCCGGCTACATCATCGTGTACCAGGACGTGCGCGGGAAATACGGCTCCGAAGGCGACTACGTGATGAACCGGCCGCTCATCGGGCCGCTCAACCCGACCGGCAACGACCACGCGACCGATACCTACGACACGATCGAGTGGCTGGTGAAGAACGTGCCGGAGAGCAATGGCCGCGTCGCCACCATCGGCGGGTCCTACGACGGCTACACGACGGTGATGTCCACGGTGCGTCCGCACCCGGCACTGAAGGCGGCTGTGCCGTTCGCGCCGATGGTGGATGGCTGGATCGGCGACGACTGGTTCCACAACGGCGCCTTCCGCCAGGACGGCATGCTCCAGTACACCTACGACCAGGAAGCCACGCGCGAGAGCAAGGTGAAGTGGTGGTCCGGGGTCTACGACTCCTACGACGAGTTCCTGAGGGCCGGCAATGCGGGCAACCTCGCGGCCTCGCGCGGGCTCGAGCAACTCGGATTCTGGCGGGCCGTCTCCACGCACACGAGCTACGACGCGTACTGGCAGCACCAGGCCGTGGACAAGCTCATGGCCAGGGAGCCGGTGACCGTGCCGATGATGAT
This sequence comes from Steroidobacteraceae bacterium, assembly GCA_050179155.1. Taxonomy (GTDB): domain Bacteria; phylum Pseudomonadota; class Gammaproteobacteria; order Steroidobacterales; family Steroidobacteraceae; genus SCUD01. The sequence continues at coordinate 122,012 of JBFXFJ010000007.1, read as the reverse complement.
CGTCGCCGGGCTCTTCGACCAGGAGGACATCTACGGCGGTCCGGCGCTGTACCAGGCGCTCGCGCCGAAGGATCCCGAGGGCCGTTTCGTGCACCTGGTGCTCGGACCCTGGAACCACGGGCAGGGCCGGCGCGACGCGCGATCCCTCGGTCCCATGCAGTACGAAGGCGACACCGCCCGCTGGTTCCGCCGCAACGTGATGCAGCCATTCCTCGATCACCATCTCAAGGACGGGCCGAAGCCCGGCACGCCGCGCGTGCTGGTCTACGAGACCGGCGCCAACCAGTGGCACCGCCTCGACCATTGGCCGCGCGCGTGCAGCGCCGGATGTCCCGAGCCGACGCGCGATCTCTATCTCCAGGGAGGAGGGCGCCTCGGTTTCGAACAGGCGTCGACGGATGCGGCGCCATACGACGAATACGTGTCCGATCCGGCGAAGCCCGTGCCCTATCGCCTGCGGCCGATTGTTCCGACGTATGCGCCGGAGTCGACCTGGGGCGAATGGCTGGTGGACGACCAGCGTCATGTCGCATCACGCACCGACGTGCTGGTCTACACGACCGAGCCGCTGAAGGAACCGCTGCGTGTCGCGGGCGAGCCCTACGCGCGGCTTCATGCGTCCACGAGCGGCAGCGACGCCGACTGGGTCGTGAAACTCATCGACGTGTGGCCGGACGAAGTGCCGGAATCGCCGAAGCTCGGCGGCTACCAGCAGATGCTCTCGGCGGACGTGCTGCGCGGGCGCTTCCGCGAGGACTTCTCGGTGGCCAGGCCGATTGCGCCCGACAAGGTGTTGCCGTACCGGATCCGCCTGCCGCACGTGAGCCACACGTTCCTGCCGGGACACCGGATCATGGTGCAGATCCAGTCGAGCTGGTTCCCGCTCTACGACCGCAACCCGCAGAGCTTCGTGCCCAACATCATGTTCGCGCCGCCCGAGAGCTACGTGAAGGCGACGCACCGCATCTGGCGCAGCAAGGATTACCCGACGGCGATCGAGCTGCCGGTCGTCAACTAGGGAGATTTTCCCCTGGACCTGCGTTCACAGCACCGCGTCGTATGGCGCCGGGCGGCCCTGCTCGCCGTGTTGTGCCTTGCGCTCGCCGCGGTTGCGGCTTCGGGAACGCTGCACACCGCCATGCTCGACGTGCTGGCAGTCAGCAGGGGCGTGATCATCGGGTATCCGGTGCCGGGCGCGCTGCTCTTCCTGCTGCTCGCTGCGATTTCTGCGATGTTCGCGTTCGTCTCGATCGCGATCCTGGTGCCGGTCGCGGTGTACGTCTGGGGCGAGCCGCTCAGCATGCTGCTGCTGTGGGTGGGCTGGATCCTCGGCGGCGCCGCCGCGTACGGCATTGCGCGGCTGCTCGGCCGGCGGGTCGTGCAGTGGCTGACGGCGGCCAGTGCATTGAATCGCCTCGAGCACCGCCTGCGTCCGGATACGCCGTTCCGTCTGATTCTCTTGCTGCAGCTCGGACTGCCTTCCGAGATCCCCGGGTACGTGCTGGGCCTCGTCAGGTATCCATTCGGCCGGTACCTGCTGGCACTGGCGATCGTCGAGGTGCCGTACACGATCGCCACGATCTATCTCGGCGCCGGCCTGGTCGAAGCCAAAGGCGGCGTCGTGCTCGCCATCGGCCTGTCCGCCGTGGGGTTGGGCGTCGGCGCCTTCTACTTGCTGCGCAAGCGCATGCGCGCGGCCGGACCGGATTCGTCCGCGTACGCCGACCGGTCCGGTTGACCTCCAGGACGGCGCACCGGGGACCGCGGTCACATCTGGCGGAAGTGGTGCAGGTAGGTCCGGCTTACGGGCAGCACTTCGTCGCGCCCCTTGAGGTGGAGGTCGGCGGTCTCGTTCGGGCCGCGCGTGAGGTGGCTGATCGAACGCAGGTTCACGACCACCGAGCGATGCACCTGAACGAACTGCGCGGCGTCGAGCTGGGCCGCCAGCTCCTTCAGCGGCGTGCGGATCAACGCCTCGCCAGGCAAGCCGGCATCATCACGCCAGGCGATCCGCGTGTACTTCTCGTCGGAGCGCAGATAGTCGATCTCGTCCACCGCGATCATGCGCGTCGTCGGCCCGACCGACGCCCGCAGGAAGCGCAGCGGCGCGGGCCCGGACTTCCTCTGCAGGTGAGCCGCGAGCGCGTCGAGCATCGCCTCGACTTCGGGCAGCGGTTTCGCCGCGCGCAGGCGCTCCTGCAATCGTGCGACCGTGTCGGCGAGCCGCGCCGGTTCTACCGGCTTCACCAGGTAGTCGAGCGCGCCCTGCTCAAAGGCCTGGACCGCGTAGCGGTCGAAGGCGGTCACGAACACGAGCTGGGCGCGACGGCCGATGCGACGCGCCGCCTCGACGCCGGAAAGTCCGGGCATGTGAACGTCGAGAAAGCAGATGTCGGGATGCTTTGCCTCGAACTGCTCCACGGCCTCGCGCCCGTTGCGCGCCTGCGCGACGATCTCGAGTTCCGGCCAGGCTTGCGCCAGCAGGCGCGCGAGCGACTTGCGCAGCAGCGGCTCGTCGTCGGCGACCAGCGCGGTCGGGCGCTGGCTGGTCACGCCGTCACCGCCTGGGCCGGAAAGTCCACTTCGGCGCGCACGCCGCGCGGCTCCTGCGCGACCAGGCGCAGGCGCGCGTCGCCGCCAAAGGTCAGCTCCAGGCGTTCACGCAGGGTCGTGAGACCCGTGCCGAGCCCCGCACCGGAATTCCGCAGGCCGACGCCGGTGTCGATGACCTGGGCGCGACAGCGCCCGTCCTGCACACGCACGCGCACCTCGATCCGGCCGCCTTCTTCGCCCGGGTCGATGCCATGGCGCACCGCGTTCTCGACCAGCGTCAGCAGCGTCATCGGCGGGCAGCGCAGCGCATGCGCCGCGTCGTCGGCGTGAATCCCGAACTGCAGGCGGTCGGGCATGCGCATGTGCATCAGTTCGAGATAGGCGCGCACCAGCTGCAATTCCTGGCCCATCGTGGTCGCCGGATCCTGCAGGCGGGGTACCGCGGCGCGCAGGTAGGCGATCAGGCTGTTGAGGACCGCGGACGCCTGCGGCGACCCGGAATCCACCAGCTCGCGCACGTTCGCCAGCGTATTGAAAAGGAAGTGAGGCTGCACCTGCGCCTGCAGCAGGCGCAGCCGGGCATCCAGCGCCTGCCGTTCCAGTTCGGTGCGCGCGCGTTCGAAGGCGACCGCCTGGCTTTGCACGATGCTGTCGCGCTGGCGCAGCAGCGCCGACATCGCGACCCACGGCGCCAGCAGGATGCCGGTGCCGGTCAGCAGCCCGTATCCGCCCATGCGCGACTGGTCTTCGTAGAACGGCGGCTGATCGGGGGCGGTGCTGATGACGTAGATGGCCATCACCACAAAAGGCACCGAGACTGCGACGCCCGCAACCTGCAGCACCCAGCGCGCGAGCCAGCGCGGCGGATTCGCCGGCCAGCGTTCGAAGAATCCGAAGACCAGCATCAGCACCAGGCCGATCACGATCGTGCGCGCCAGCAGGCCGCCACTCGACGATTCCCAGCCGATCGACAGCATCAGGCCCCAGAGGATCGACGCTGCGAGCGTGTACCGGACCCGGCTCCAGGCCCACAGGCGGCCGAAACTCTCCCGGATGCGTGAGGTGAAGGGGGAGGGCATGACGCGCGGATAGTACCAACCTTCCACGCGCGCAGAGGCCGCTGGCGCCGCGAATGGCGGGGATGCGGCGGCCGCCTCCGGCGTTCGTCCGCGCATGGCGCGGCCGGTCCGTGGCTGGCGGTCGTCCGTCACATGAGGCTTCGCGCCGCAAAGTCGTTCGGCGACAGTGGCCGCACATTCGCGTACGAAGGAGAGCGTAATGGAAACGGCCAAGGGTGCCGGCCGCGTGATTGGCGTGATGGTGCTGGCCCAGATGACTGCGGCCTTCCTGGTGAACCAGTTCCTGCTGGGTCCCGTGTTCGCCCCGCCGGGCTACCTGGTCAACGCGGCAGCGCATCCGCTGTCGATGCGCCTGGCCGTGCTGATCGGGCTCGGAACCGGCGTGCTGACTGTCGCGATGGCGATTGCGGCGTCGCCGGTCTTTCGCCGGCACAGCCGGACGATGACGCTGTGGTTCCTGGTGCTCGCCGCCGCCAATTTCACGCTGACGGCGGTCGAGAACATGGCGGTCATGTCGCTGTTGTCGCTGAGCCAGGCCTATGCCAAGGCGGGTGGCGCGGACGCGGCGCTGTTCGAGACGCTGCGCGTCGTGGTCGGCTCGGCGCGCAACTGGGCGCATTACATCAACCTGACCGTCAGCGGCGGTATGCTGCTTCTGTTGTACGGTGTCCTGTGCCGGTTCGCGCTGGTGCCCCGCGCCCTGGCGGCGTTCGGGCTGGGAGCGGTGCTGCTGCAGCTCACCGCGGTGACGATGCCGTTGTTCGGCCAGCCGATCACGTTCGCGCTGCTGATGCCGCTGGCGCTCAGCCACTTGACGCTGTCGGTGTGGCTGATGGTCAAAGGCTTCGCGGAGCGGCCGGCGCCCGCCCTGGCAGGAGAGAAGGCATGAACCCGACGAAACGGCCGCGGCGACCGCTGTGGAAAAGGACCTGGCTGCGAATCGTCCTGCTGTTCCTCATGGGTGGCGCCGGCGCAATCTGGTTCCTGAGCCCGGAGCCGCCGCCACCGCCGCTTGCCAGTGGTGTCCCCATGAAGGCCATCATTTATCACGACTACGGCCCGCCCGATGTGCTGAGCCTGGCTGACGTGGACAAGCCGCTGCCCCGCGAAAAACAGGTGCTCATCCGCATTCGCGCGGCCGCCGCCAATCCGCTCGACTGGCACTACGTGCGCGGGACGCCTTACCTCATGCGCATCGAGAGCGGATTCCGCAAGCCGAAGGATCCGCGCGTCGGCGTCGACATGGCGGGGGAGGTCGTGGCCGTGGGCTCGAGCGTCACGCAGTTCAAGCCGGGCGACGAGGTATTCGGCACGGTCAACGGCTCCTTCGCCGAGTACGCGCTGACGACCGAGGGCCGGATTGCGCCGAAGCCCGCCAATCTCACGTTCGAGCAGGCGGCGGCCGTGCCGGTCGCGGCATTGACCGCGCTGCAGGGACTGCGCGACAAGGGGCGCATCCAGCCGGGCCAGAAAGTCCTGATCAATGGCGCGTCCGGCGGTGTCGGAACTTTCGCCGTGCAGATCGGGAAGTCGCTCGGCGCGCAGGTGACGGGCGTCTGCAGTACGAGAAACCTTGAACTTGTCCGCTCGCTCGGGGCCGACCACGTCATCGACTACACGCAGGAAGACTTCACCCGGGGCACCGGGAAGTACGACGTCATACTCGACAACGTCGGCAATCGTTCGCTGTCGGAGTATCGGCGCGTCCTGGCGCCCACGGGAATCTATGTGATGATCGGCGCAGGCGGGCCCGACGATGGCCGCTGGATCGGGCCTTTTGGAAAAGTGATCCACGCTGTCATCCTTTCGATGTTCGTGGACCAGAAACTCGGCATGTTGATGTCGGCCGCGAGGCAGGCGGACCTGCTGATCCTCAAGGAGATGATCGAATCGGACGAGCTGGCGCCGGTGATTGACCGCACTTACCCGCTGGACGAGGCTGCCGAGGCGATCCGCTACCTGGAAACGGGCCGCGCACGGGGCAAGGTGATCATCACCGTGGCGGATGGCGCGACGTCCTGACAATGTGCTTTGATGAGGGATGAGCCGCGCATTCGTCAAGGAAACGGACGGTGCCGAGGGCCAGGAGTTGCCCGAGCTGCGGGTCAGCCCGCATCGCAACCTGGTGACGCCCGCGGGTCTCGGCCAGATCGAGGCGACGGTCGGGCGATTGCAGGCGGCGCTGTCGGAAGCGCGCGCGGCGGAGGATCGCGCCGGAGTCGCGCGAATCCAGCGCGACCTGCGCTACTGGAGCGGACGGCAGCGTACGGCCGAGGTAGTTGCACCACCCGTTGCGGCCGGCACGGTGCGCTTCGGTTCATCGGTCGCATTGCAGAAGCGGGATGGCCCGTGCATCCGGTACCAGATCGTCGGTGAGGACGAGGCGGACCCGGCCAGCGGCAAGATCTCCTATGTCTCGCCGATTGCGCGGCAGCTGATCGGCGCCGCCGTCGGGGACGCCGTGACGCTCGCCGACGGCGAGGCCGAGATCCTCGAGATCGGCTAGCGGCTCCGTCCCATCACGCCCGGCGCTTCGCCGCGGGCGTCGCGTGGCCAGCGCCTTCGCGCAGCCGCGTGCCGACCCGGACGATGGTGTCAATCACCGGAACCAGTTCGCGCCCGAGTTCCGACAGCGAATACTCGACCGACGGCGGCGAGGTCGGCGCGACCGTGCGGATCACCACGCCCTTTTCGGTGAGTTCGCGCAACCGGGTCGTCAGCATCTTGGGCGAAATGCCGGGGATGTCGCGGGACAGTTCGCCGAACCGCCGCGGCCCGCCGGACAGCTTCCAGATCATGCTCGGCGTCCACGCGCCGCCCAGCACCGCCATGCAGGCGGCCATCGGGCAGCCGGGCGGCGGGGGAGGCGCCCGGTTCTTTCGCAGCTTCAAGGCCATTGGCGGCTCCGGACCAGTTACCGCGAGGATAGTGGATTTTAGTGCTTACGGGAAGCTATGAACTATACAAAAGTAAGTACATTGGCTAGCCTGAATCCCCCTGAACCCGAACCGGAGACTGGCATGAGACTGTTCTATTCCCCCGGCGCCTGCTCGCTCTCGCCGCACATCGTGGCGCTCGAGGCCGGCATCGACCTGAAGCTCGAGAAAGTCGACACCCGCACCAAGACCGTCAGGGTCGAGGGCGATTTCTGGAGCGTGAACCCGAAGGGTTACGTGCCAGCGCTCGAGCTCGACAACGGCGAAATCCTGACCGAGGGCCCGGCGATCGTGCAGTACCTCGCCGACCTGAAGCCCGAATCAGGCCTCGCACCCGCGAACGGGACCTGGGCCCGTGTGCGCCTGCAGGAGGCGCTCAACTACATCACCTCGGAGATCCACAAGTCCTACAGTCCGCTGTTCAACCCCAAGGTGACGAGCGAAGTCCGGCAGGAGCGGATCGAGTACCTGCGCCGGCGCTATGCGCTGCTGGATGCGCAGCTCGCGGGACGCCAGTACCTGTTCGGCGACCAGTTCACCGTCGCGGACGCCTACCTGTTCGTGGTCACGAACTGGGCGAAGTTGACCGGCGTGGACCTGTCCGATTTCTCGAACCTGCTGGCATTCCAGAAGCGCGTTGCCGCAAGGCCCGCGGTGCGCACGGCGCTGGTAGCGGAAGGACTGCTGAAAGCCGATCAGGCCGCGTAACGGTCAAAAACGGCGCGGACGCAGGAACGGGGCCTCACGGCCCCGTTCTCATCGGCGCGGGCCCGGTCTCAAGCCAGCAGGCCGTCGAGCGTCCGGATCATGCGGTCGACTTCGGCTTTCGACGTGTAGTGCACGAACGACACGCGCACGACGCCGTCGTCCGGGTCAATGCCGAGCGCCTTTACCAGACGGTAGGCATAGAAGTTGCCGACGCCGACGCCGAGCTTCGCCTCCGCCAGGCGCTCGGCGAGCTTCGCGGAAGCAGAGCCATCCACCGTGAAGGCCACGGTCGGCGCGCGACCCATGGCGCTGGCCCGGCCGATCAGCCGCACTCTCGGATGGCGTGACAGGAAATCGAGCAGGGGCTGCAATAGTGCAGTCTCGTGTTCGCGGAAGAGCGTCCGGACCGCGGCGGCCTGGTCCTGCACCGGCTTGCCGCCGGACCCGTGCCGGTCCGCGACTGCATGCAGGTAATCCATCACGCCGTTGACCGTTGCGATCTGCGCGTGATCGGGCCCGGCCGGCGTGAACCGCTTCCCGGGATGCTCTGCATTGAAGAAATGCCCCTGGGGCGGCAATTGGGCGTTGAGTTCACGGCGCATGAACATCGCGCCGAGATGCGGGCCATAGACCTTGTACAGGGAAAAGAAATAGAGGTCGGCGCCCAGCGCCGTGACATCCGGCAGCCCGTGCGGGCAGAAAGCCACGCCGTCGACGAACGCGAGCGCGCCTGCGCGATGGACGAGATCGGTGATCTCGCGGACCGGGTTGATGCTGCCGACCACGTTGGAGCAATGCGTGAAGGCGACCACGCGGGTACGGGAATTCAGCAGTGCCTCGAGGTCGCGCGGGTTCAGCTCCGCGGAATCCGGATCGATCTTCCATTCTCGAATCACGGTGCCCTCGGTGTGCAGGCGGCTCCAGGCGCCGACATTGGCCTCATGGTCCTGGTTGGTGACGATCACCTCGTCGCCCGGGCGCAATTGCTGCCGCAGCGCCTGTGCGATCACGTACGTGTTCTGGGACGACGAGGGGCCGAAATGCAGTTCGTCCGCGCCGACGTTCAGCCACGCCGCCATGCGCGCCCTGGCGGCATCCATCTGCTCGCCGGCGAGTCTCGAGGGTGCAAAGGCGTAGTAGGGCTGCACCTTGGTCTGCCGGTAATAGCGGTGGAGCCACTCGATCGTCTGGCGGCAGGCATAGGAACCGCCGGCGTTCTCGAAGTGAGCAAAACCCTCGAGCGAAGGTTCGGCGAAGGCGGGGAACTGCGAACGGACGAATTCGAGGTCGAGGGCCGGCATACGTATTTCCTTTCGTGCGGGACGCCGCGCCCATTGTAGACCGCCGGCATGAGCGACGAGCCTACGCACGGCATGGCCCGACGCAATGCCATGAAGCTGACGGATGCGCGCCGCCTGGCCTTCGCGCTGCTGCCGGGCGCCCCGCCGGGATTCTCCGGACACTCCGGGAACTCGGATCGGCCGCACAGGCACATCGACCTCCTGCGCAACAACTCCGATTTCTCCCAGTCGAACACGCTTCCGCGCACTGCCGTTGCCTTTACGCGCATGGCCGGCTGCCGGCATGGATAATGACGGCGTGGTCCTGCGTTACCTCGTGGCTTTCATGGCGACTGTGCTTGCGCTCGGCATCGGCGCGCACGCCTGGCGACAGCGCTCGTTCGGCCTCGGTTGCCTCGCGAGCTGTTCGCCAGGATCGAGCAGGCGATGCAGGGGCAGCGGCCGTGGACGGATCCTGCGCTGGACGTCGGCGCGCTGCTCTACACCGTGACACCGGACGCGAGCGGCAACCGGCTCGGCTACTTCTGGATCGATTCGGTCGGCGACGTGGACAACGACGGCCGGCCGGACTTCTTCGACGGCGACATCGACGATAACGGCGGCCGCGGCCGCGGCTACGTCTTTTCCGGAATGAACGGCGCGATCCTGCATCGTTTCAGCGGCCAGGGGACCGGTGACAACTTCGGTATCTCGCACAACGCTGGCTTTGACGTGGACGGCGACGCGGTTCCCGACATCTTCATCGCGGGCTACCGCAACGACGAGGGCGCCAACAACGGCGGCAAGGGCTACGTCTACTCCGGCGCGACCGGCGAACTGGTGCGCACGATGACCGGCGTGCAGGCGACGCAGTCGCTGGGCTACGACGCGGTGCAGCTCGGCGACGTGGACGGAGATGGCCTGGTCGATTGGCTGCTGACGGGCGACCAGGAGAATGGGCAGCCGGGCACGGTGCTGGTGATCCGCGGTACGGCGTTGCCTTGAGGCACGGTCGACGCGTGGTCGTCAGGCCCCGGCTAGCGCAGGAATGGCTTCAGGAACGCGATGGCTTCCTCGATCTGCCGGATCTCGTTCCCGGTCGACCACCGGCTGTGTGGCTCGCCCGGGAACGGCAGGTAGCGGACGGACTTGCCGGCTTTTTCGAGCGCCTTCTGCATCAGTTCGGACTGCTTGTCCGGGACGATGCCGTCCTCCGTGCCGTGCATCAGCAGCACCGGGATGTCGATCTCCGCTGCCCGGTGGCGGGGTGACAGCGCGTCGATGGCCTCTTTCTCCTGCTTCGGATCGCCGATCGACTTGAGCCAGTAGCGGTAGGTCTCCGCGTCGTCGCCATCCTCCTTGCGCACGTAGGCGATCAGTTCGCGCAGGTCGCTGACGCCCGCGAGCGACACGGCTGCCTGGTAAAGCCCGGGTGTCACGATGGCTCCCATCAGCGCCGCGTAACCGCCGTAGCTCGCGCCATAGATCGCAATGCGCTCCGGATCGGCAATGCCGCGCTTGACCAGGTCGTTCACCGCGTCCGTCACATCGTCCTGCATGCGCCCGGCCCACTGGCGATAGCCGGCCTCTGCAAAGCGCTGGCCGTATCCCGAGGAGCCGCGGAAGTTCGGCTGCAGCACGAGCCAGCCCTGGGCCGCAAGGGACTGCGCGAGCGGATCGTAGTCGATGGAATCGCGCTTTTCCGGTCCGCCGTGCGGCACGACCACGAGCGGCAGCGCGCCGGTGGCGCCGGCCAGGCGCGTCAGGTAAGAGGTGATCGTCGTGCCGTCGCGCATCGGGCTTTTCAGCACCTCGACGGCGGCCAGCCGTTCCGGCTCTAGCCAGGGCATGTCGGAGGCGATGAACGTCAGGTTTTTCGTGGCGATGTCGTAGAAGTAATAGTCGCCGGGCGACTGCGGACCGTCCACGTGCAGCAGCATGCGGGTCCGGTTGCGGTCGATCTCGACAATTCGCACGTTGGCCTGGTCCTTGAAGTACCGGCGCATGGCGTTCCAGTGACCCTGGAGCGTGGGGTCCTTGAGAAGGTAGGTCGTCGTGTCCGCAACGTAGATTGCGCCGGCATACTCGCCGTTGATCGCGAACGCGCGGCTCATGTCGAAGCCCGGCGCCTGCGCGACGACCTCGCCGGCCGACTTGGTGCGCAGGTCGTATTCGTAGATGTTCTGCGTGTCGGCGCCATCCCGGCGCGCGCGGACGAAGATCTTGCCGACGCCCGGCGCATCACCCGCGTATTCCCATTCGCGGATCACGTCCTCCAGGCGGATCTTGACGATGCGGGCCCAGTCCTCGGGGTCCTCGACGTCGCGGCCGTAAACCGAAAGCTCGGTTCCGCGGCGGTTGATGTCGTAACGCAGCGCCGGGCGACCGCCCTCGGTTTCCCAGCCGATCGTGCTGGAGCGGCCGCGGATGAGGTGCGTCGCCACGCCGGTGTTGACGTTGACCTTGAACAGGTCGTTGGTGTCGCGGTTCCACGCAGCCATGATCACGTGGTCCGGATCGTCCGGCGTGATGTCCACGACCCGCGACAAATCGAGGCCATAGCGCGCGCCGATCGGTGCATCGGCGAACAGCGCGACCGGATTCCCGCCGTCCGCGTCGATCGCCTCGACCTGCCGGCCGGCCACCAGGAAATACGCATCGACGCCGACCTGGAGCCCGACCAGCAGGCGCCGGTCATTGGCCCACAGGACCCAGAGCGGGGAATGCCAGCCTTCCTTGCCGATCGAGAATTTCCGCACGGCGTCCGGTTCATTGAAGCGGTCAATCTCGACCACGGCAATGATGTCGCGGTCGCTGCCGAACTTGCCGGCGATGGCGAGGCGCTTGCCGTCCGGCGACAGCGACACGTCGCGCACGACCGGCTGGCGCAGCAGTTCCTCGACCGTGTGCGGGGTGGCCTGGGCGTGGGCAATGCACGCCGGAATTGCGATCAGCAGGGCGCCGATAGTGCGAAGCATCGCGCGGTCGTCAGTGGTACCTGCCAAAAGCGGCAATGAGGCTGGCAGCACTTGCCTGCTTCAAGGCAGCGCACAGCTGAATGCTCTCGACGGCCTGCGCGAGGCGGCGTTCGTACCCGGGAATCAGGCTGGCGTGTGATTTCACGAATGCCTGCCATTCTTCGGCCAGCTCATTCGAGCAGAATGCCCCGCCCAACGCGGGGACGATGGCTGATCGGAATGTCTCCGGGAACATGCCGATGATCGCCTTGTCGTTCTGCCGCAGCCACGCATAGGTCGCTGCCCGGCTCGCCGGACGGCCCATCTGCCGGAACACGACGCCGACCATCTCGGTGCCCTTGAAGCTGTCCGCCATTACGGCCGCCTGCAGCTTGCGCATCAGGGCCGGATCCTCGACGCGCGCGAGCGCTCCCGCCGCGGACAGGCGGAACGCCGCATCTTTGGACTCGATCGCCTGCTTGAGCAACCGGTCGAAGAACGGCGCGCCGATGTCCTGCACGCCGACGCTGAAGATTGTCTCCCACTCGCTCATCGGCGCGGCCGAGGGATCCGGGTCCCCGTTGAGCCCGATCACGGCGGCTGCCTGGTCGGCGAGCGGCTTGCGCATCGCCCTGTCTTTCGCGATGACGATCATGAATCGCTGCAGGTTCTTGCGCAGAAGTTCGGTGCCCGAATCCATTCCAGTCCCGATCTGTGCGTAACGCGGCGCGACGATCCGGTGCAGCGCTGGCTCGACCGCGCGCAGCGGCGCCTCGTCGATGATCTCGGTAATGCCCTCCAGGTACTGCGCGGCGGCGATCGCGACATCCCAGGCGCCGTGCCCGGCGAGCGCCGCGAGTCCCGAGACGTACAGCGGGGCCGGGATCGTGCCGGCACGGAAGGCCGCATCGAGGCTGTCGCCGAATGCCAGCGCTTCGGCCGGACTGAGGCCGGCCACGCCCGAGATCAGGCTCTGCCAGCCCGCCTCATCCAGCGTGAACCGGTAATAGCCGGCGCCGTCGGCATTCGGATGCACGGCGGCGGGGCAGGATGTGGCGTCGAGGCTGATCGACTGCTGCTTTTCGCCCAGCAGCGCGCAGGTCGAATGCCGCGTGCCGCCGGCCGTGTAGGCCGCGCAGAACGGAATCTTCCAGGCGCTGTCCCCGGCCTTGATGGATGAGCCGAGCGGGGCGTAGCGAGCCTGGCGCACGTCGAGTCGCGGGTTCTTTGCATCGGCGCAGTCGAGCCTGACCGACACGAGCGGCACGCCCGGCTGTTCGATGAACGAATGAAATGCCGCGCCGATCTCGGACCGGTCGGAGCCTTCCGCAACCGACGCGATGAATTCCTCCGCCGTCGCCGAACCGTCCTGGTTGCGCGCCAGGTGCAGGCGGATGCCGGCCTGGAATCGCTCCTCGCCCACATAGCGCTCGAGCATCGCGAGTACGCCGCCGCCCTTCTGGTAAGTGATGCCGTCGAAGGCGCCTGCGATCTTGTCGTTATGGTCGATTGGCTCGCGGATCTGGCGTACCGCGGCCAGCGAATCGTTGGCCATCGCGCCGAGCGCGCCCTTCAGCGTGCTGCGGTCGAATTCGCCTTCGGGCCAGTAGCGGTGCGACGCCTTGTGCATGATCCAGGTCGCAAAGGACTCGTTGAGCCAGATGTCGTTCCACCATTCCGGCGTCACCGAGTTGCCGAACCACATGTGCGCCATCTCGTGGGCGTGAACCGCGGTGTAGGCGCGCCGCTGGTCGACCGGCGCGTGCTCGTCCATCAGCAACAGGTACTCGTCGTAGGTGATGGCGCCGACGTTTTCCATGGCGCCGCCGAATCCCTCGGGCACCGCGATGAGGTCGAGTTTCTCGTACGGATAGGGCGTGCCGAAATAGTCTTCCAGCACGGCCAGCAGGCCGGGCGTGTTCTTCAGCGCGTACTGCATGCGGCCGCCTTGCCCTTTCGCCGCGATGCCGCGCAGCGCGAGGCCGTACTTGCGCACCGGGTTGGCGGGGATCATGCCAAAGTCCACGACGTCGTAAGGCCCGACGGCGAACGCGATCAGGTAAGTCGGCAGCGGCCGGGTGCGCGCGAAGACGTGCCGCACGCGGCCATCGCCGAGATCCGCGGCCGAGATTTCGGGCGTGGTCGTCACCGCGACGTCGCCCGGGCGGGTGATGATCGCGAGCTCGAACGGGACCTTGAAGCCCGGTTCGTCGAATGCCGGGAACACCTGCCGGGCGGCGATGGGCTGGAACTGCGTGACGGCGTAGGGCAGCCCGCCACTCTCGACCCTGTACAGCGCATTTGCAGCCGTGTTGAATGGCGCGCTGTACGAAAAGTGCAGCTTCGCGGGTCCTGCCGCGGCGGCGCGTGCGAGCGAGACCAGCGCGACGCCGGAATCGTCCCGCTCCTCGTACCTGGCCTCGATGCGCCTGGCGTCCTTGTCGGTCACGAAGACTTCGGACACCTGCAGGTTCCTGCCATGCAGCCAGATCGCGTCCCGCGCGTCATTCAGCGTGACGTCGATGACTGCGTTGCCGGAGAACGCCTCCCTGGACGGGTCGATGGCAAGCTCGATGCGGTACTGGGTCGGCACGACCGCGTTGCCGAGACGCGCGATGGGCGGCGATTCGGCATGGGCGGCGAGAAACGCCAGTGACGTGGCCGCAAAGACGATGCACTGGCGTGTCGTTGCTGCTGGCATTCTCGGAGTTCCCCTGAATCGTTATGATTCGCCGTCGAACGGGAACTCTACGCCGCCGCACCGGCCCAACAAAGCCCTTATGCGAAAATCCATTGCCCTGTTCCTGCTGCTGGCCCTGGCCGATACGGCCGTCGCCGCCCGCGACCCGCATTCCTACGCGGAACCTGACCGGTTCCTGGTCCGGCACGCCGCACTCGATCTCAGCGCGGATTTCGCCGCGCACCGGCTCGACGGCACGGCCGAGCTGACGGTCGAACGCATCGACCCCGAGGCAAAGGAATTGCGCCTCGACACGCGCGACCTCGAGATCCGCACGGTGCAGCTGATCGAGGCGTCCGGCCGGGAGCGCGCCCTGCCGTTCACGCTCGATGCGCCCGATCCGGTGCTCGGCAGCCGCCTCACGATCAGTTTCACCTCCTGTTGCGTCGTCTCGGACACGCTGCGGCTTCGCATCGGCTACCGCACTTCCGCGGAGGCGAGCGCGTTGCAATGGCTCGAGCCCGCGCAGACCTCCGGGCCGCATCCTTATATGTACAGCCAGGGACAGGCGATCCACGCGCGCAGCTGGATCCCGGTACAGGATTCCCCGGCCGTGCGCCTGACCTACACGGCGCGCATCCGCACGCCGCCGGAACTCACCGCGGTCATGAGTGCCGCGCGTGCCGGGTGCCAGGACGGCCAGGCCGGCGTGTACTGCTTCGAGATGAAGCAGCCGATCCCCGCGTACCTGATCGCGCTCGCGATCGGCGACCTGGAGTTCCGGAGCCTCGGCGAGCGCGTGGGCGTGTGGACCGAGCCCTCGCGCCTCGATGCGGCCGCGCACGAGTTCGTGGACCTGCCGCGCATGCTCGAGGCCGGCGAGCGCATGGCCGGTCCCTATCGCTGGGACCGCTACGACCTCCTCATCATGCCGCACAGCTTTGCATTCGGAGGCATGGAGAATCCGCGCCTGTCGTTCATTTCGCCGTCGGTCGTTGCGGGCGACCGCAGCCTCGTTGCGGTGATCGTGCACGAGCTCGCGCACTCCTGGTCCGGCAACCTGGTCACGAGCGCCACCTGGAACGACTTCTGGCTCAACGAGGGAATGACGACCTATCTCGAGCGCCGGTTGTTCGAGGCGCTCTACGGCGAGCGTCGCGCGCACATGGAAGACGCGATCGGCTACGAATATCTCCTGCAGGCGATCGAGGATGCGAAGGCCGCGGGCCTTCCGCAGGATTCCTCGCTGCTGCTCGACCTGGCGGGACGTGATCCGGACGAGGGCACGTCGGACGTCGCCTACGAGAAGGGTCGCTGGTTCCTCGGCTACCTCGAAGCGCGCTTCGGGCGGCCCGCGTTCGATGCCTTCCTGCGCGGCTACTTCGACGCCCATGCCTTCCAGAGCATGGACACCGCGGGCTTCAGGAGCTACCTGCTGGCGCAGCTCGCGCGTCCGGGTGCGCCGGCGATCCCGGTCGCCGAAATCGACGAATGGCTGTA
This sequence comes from Steroidobacteraceae bacterium, assembly GCA_050179155.1. GTDB lineage: Bacteria > Pseudomonadota > Gammaproteobacteria > Steroidobacterales > Steroidobacteraceae > SCUD01. Next base: position 106,319 of record JBFXFJ010000007.1, on the reverse strand, counting down.
CGGCACCGGCATGCCGGCCACCACGCCGCCGATTCCGGCCGGCGTGTTCGATGCCGTCGATCGCGCCGCCGCAGAATGGCGCGCGGGGCGGCTTGCGACCGCCGACCTGCCGGTGCGTGACTGGGTGCCGCAGGAATGGGTGCGTTTCCTGGACAGCCAGCCCGCGGATCTCGGCAAAGAACGCGTGGCGCAATTGCGCGAGCAGTTCGGGCTCGGCGCCGACGGCAATGCGGAGATCGCGCGCAGCTGGCTTGCGCTGGTCGTGCGCGCGGCCTTCGAGCCGTCATACCCCGACCTGGAGCGTTATCTGCTGAGCACCGGGCGCCACAAGCTCGTGGTCGGGCTGTACCGTGACCTCGCGCGGACGGAAGTGGGTCTGGAACTCGGCCGGAAGATTTATGCGAAGGCGCGGCCCGGCTATCACGCGACGATCCGGGCGGCAGTCGAGCGGCTGCTGCAGCCAGGCAGTTCATCCGCCACCGGTTGATCGTGTGCGTCCTTCAGGGACCCCTCAGGGGCCCGCAGGGCGGATCGAAATATCGTCGAGCAGGATCGCGCCTCTTGGCGAGTCGTCGAACAAGAAGCTGATCGCCACCAGCCGGCCGGCGTCGAATGCCGGGTTCGCGGCCGTGAAATCGTCGATCGCGAACTCATGGCGCCGGAACAGTGCTTCCGCTGGCTCCGTGTCGTCGAGGAACGCGGCGCGCCGTGGCACGGCCTGCACCTGCGGGTAGAGCGCGTGGTCATGGCTGAGCGGCAGCATCGCCTCCGCGCCATCGGCATCGCGCAGCACGATGGTCCAGTCGAGCGGCTTGTCCTCCGTTTCACTAACGCCATCGTTTCCTGATTCACCGTCGTCCTGCCAGTCATCAGGAAGCGTGCCGATGCCCGCCTGCGACAGCGACAGGATAAGGCTGCCGCCGGCGGCGGCGAGCGGGGACTGCGCCGGCAATTCGAAGTCGACGCGGGCGGGCTCCGGGTGCGCACGCGAATCCCAGGCAAACACGGCGGCCTGCGTTTCGAGCGCGTCCCATTTCAGCTGGACGCGCGACTCGTGCCATTTCGTCAGGTTGCGGGTGACGATCCGGCCGCCTTCCCGGGAGAGCGTGGACGGATCGATGTCCCGCTCGAAATCCGTGATCTCCTGCTGCCGGGAATCGGCGAACTGGCTGATATAGAAAGTGTCCGGCAGCCACGCTGCCGCGCGCCGCGCATCCGTGAAGATTGGCAAATACCCGGCGCGCTCATGCAGCACGACCTCGAGGAAGGCGCTGAAATAGACGCGCGCGATGTCGCGCTGGGCCTCCGCCGGCATGATGCTCCCGAGGTCCAGCGCCCAGGCGCCGAGCAGGTCGGTGTCGAGGTTCTCCCAGCTCGTGTTGAACTGGCCGTGGTTCGCGCCGACCACGTAGAGGCTCGCCTTGAACCGGGGTTTCGCCGGATCGCGAAAGCGCACGCGCGAGTACTGCGCGACACCCTCGAACGACTGCACGTCGCCATCCATGCTGCCGTGGATCGTGAAGTAGTTGACGTCGTCGACCGGCGTGCCCTGTTCACGCGGCTGGTACTGGCCGTCCACCGGCGCGATCGCGATCACGCCGCGCAGGTTGAAGCCGTAGTCGAACTCGAGGGTTGCATCGTCCGGATACCGCGACAGTGCATTGAACGCCGCGGCGATGCCGACGGCTTCGCCGCCGCGCGAATGGCCGATCAGCGCAACGCGGTCCATGTCGACCCGGCCGTGGAACGGATGCGCGGGATCGGCGTTCCAGTCGCGCCACTGGGCGAGGTGCTCCAGCAGCAGCCAGCCGCGGGCGTCATTTTCCTTCTTCAGCCCCGGGCGGTCGTCCAGCAGGTTCACGCCGGCCGAGAATGACGAGTTCAGGAAATTCTCGTCGACCGAGGCGAGGATGATGCCGCGGCTCGCGAGGAGCTCGCCGAGGTACGCGTAGCCGGGATCGGAGAAATCCTCCATCGCGTGATTGCCATGCACGATCAGCACCAGCGGGAAGGGGCCATCGCCCGCCGGATGCCAGACTCTCGCCTGCAACGGCAGCGCGGTGGCGTCGAATCCCCAGTAGCGGGTGCGCAGCCAGCCGGAGAATCCGTCCCAGTTGTCGAGCAGCTTCGAGCCGTCGACCGTGCGCGCGATCCAGTCGGCTCCTGCGCCATATTCGGGGCGATGCCGGTTCTTGCCGCTGCCATACGACAACGTCACGACCCGGTAAGGGCCGGGCAATCCGGGATTGTCGAGCGGCAGCGTCCGGTCCTCGAGCCGGTAATCCGCGAGCAGCGGATTCGCCGGTTCCTTGCTGCTGAATATGGCGTACAGGCCGAATGCCAGCGCCGCCAGGCCGGCGGCGAAGGCAACGGCCGCCATCTTCTGCCGCGCCAGCGCACGCCCGGACCTCAGCAGGACTTCGAGGCTGCCGCCGATCAGCGACGCCAGCAGCAGCAGGGCGACCGGCACGGCGATCCCCTGCCAGCCGCGGGTCGGCGCAAGGAACAGCACGACGGGCGGCGCGGACAGGAACAGGGCCCAGCGGTAACGGCGGGGCAGTCGCTGGATCCAGGCAATGACGAGCAGTCCCGCTGCGCCTGCGGCGAGCAGCGCGCCGGTCCAGGCGGCGAACGCAGCCACCTTCTGGATTGCGAAGTCCTGGATGACGTAATTGGCGAAGGCGGCGGCCAGCACCAGTGAGGCGAGCAGGGCGAGCGCCGTGGCGGCTCCGTGCCACGCGGCATCCGACGGCTTGAATGCCGCTGCCAGTCGCCGCAGCAATTGCCCGGGCCGTTCGAACCGGTTCATGTAACGCGTCTCCCCGTTGACCCGCGACCGCGTTGCCAGGCGGTGACGGACGCGCCGGCAGGAAAGCAAGGAGCGACTTTACGCGAATCAGCGCCAGGCGGCGCCGCTCAGGGAGTCTCGGCGCTGTGCCACCACTCGCGGAAGACGCGGCAATGTGTCGCATCGGCGAATTCCGCGGTCAGGATTCCCTCGATCACGACGCGTGACTGGGCCGGCAGGCGCGTGAAGTCGGCCCGCCACTTCGCAATGCCGGTGGCGCCCGTCATGGCCAGGATCTCGTAGCGGAATGCAATTTCGCGCTGCTGGGAAACCGCGCCATCCCAGGCCGCGGCGATTCCGGCATGCCCGCGCTGCGGCGGATCGAGCGGCGTCCAGTAGTACTCCGCGTCGTCGGTGAAGAGCCGCGCAGCGGCGGCCGGGTCGCGGTCCTCCCAGGCCTGTCCATAGGCGCGCAGCCAGCGTTCGAAGTCGTCATTGGTCATGTCAGTGCTTCCAGAGCCGCCCGCTCGCGATGCGAGCGCCCTCGGCGAGCGACGCGAGCCATCGGCGTCGCTGGCCACCCCGAGGGTCACAAGCGCATCGGCTCCACGCTGCTCTGGGAGGCGCTGCGCGCCAAGCAGGAGTACGGCGAGCTGACCGGCGCGCGCATGCACATCGTCAGCCAGTTCGGTTTCAGTCCGGCCGCGGTCTGCGAGTGGGAGTCGGGGCTCACCGAGCACGGCATCCGGCTGCCGGTGCACGTCGGCATCGCCGGCCCGGCGTCGCTGCGGGTGCTGATCCGGTTCGCGATGCTGTGCGGCATCGGCGCGTCGCTGAACGCGCTGATGGCCAACCTGAGCGCGCTGAGTTCGGCGCGGCACCTGGTGACATCGGCCGACGAGGTGCTGTATCGCCTGGTGAGCGCCCGTCACGGGGCGCTGGCGCGGCGCTTTGTGCAGCCGCATTTCTTCTCGTTCGGCGGCGTCGCGCAGACGGTGAAATGGCTCTGCGCCATCCGCGACGGTCGCTTCGACGTCGATCCCGATCACGGCACCCTGGCGGTCAATTCCTGACAGGCGTGTCCCGGCCCGGCCGGGGCAGGTGACACGCGCTGCGGCCTGCCCGAGAATCGCACCCGGTGAACCCCCGATTCCTGTCGCCGTCGCAGCTCGCCGCCTACCGGCGTGACGGTTTCCTGGTGCTGCCCGGTTTCGTCGATGACGCGCGTTGCCTGCAGCTTCGCGAGCGCGCGATGGAACTTTCACGGCGCCACGTGCCGCCGCCGGAGCAGGCCACGATCTTCACCGCCGACGGCCGCGCGCTGCACGCCAGCGACGAATACTTCCTGGGCAGCGGCGAGGCGATCCGCTGCTTCTTCGAGAAGGACGCCTTCGACGCTTCGGGCCGGCTGCGGACCGATGCGCACCTGTGCCTCAACAAGCTCGGCCACGCGATGCACGACCTCGACCCGGTGTTCGACTCGTTCAGCCGGACCGGGGAGCTTGCGGCCATCGCCGGCGACATCGGCATGCAGGCGCCGCTGCTGCTGCAGTCGATGTACATCTTCAAGCAGCCACGCATCGGCGGCGAAGTGATCTGCCACACCGACCATACCTACCTGTGGACCGAGCCGCAGAGCGTGGTCGGCTTCTGGTTTGCGATCGACGATGCAACCACGGAGAACGGCTGCATGTGGGCGCTGCCCGGCGGCCACCGCATCCCGGTGAAAAGCCGCTCGCGGCTCAATGCCATGCGCACCGCCACGGAGATGGAGGTGTTGGACCCGGAGCCGTATCCGTCCGAGGGGCTCGTGGCGCTCGAAGCGAAGCGCGGCACGCTGGTCCTGCTCGACGGCGCGCTGCCGCATCGCTCGGGTCCGAACCTCAGTGACAAGCCGCGCCACGCGTACACGATCCACGCGATCGACGGCGTCGCCGATTACCTGCCGGACAACTGGCTGAGGCGTCCCGCGCTGCCGCTGCGCGGCTTCGGCGGGTAGCGGAAGGCGGATCCCGTGAAGCCAATTGCCATACTCGCGTGCCTGTTGCTTGCCCCGAACGCGCAGGCGCGTCCTGCCGCCGAGCCGGCGACGACCGTCGTCGTCAATGCGTCGATCGTGGACGGCACCGGGGCGCCCGCGCGCCGTGGCGCGGTGCGCATCGTGGGCCAGCGCATCGTCGCGGTCGGCGCGCTCGAACCGGCGGACGGCGAGACCGTCATCGACGCGGGCGGGCTGACGCTCGCGCCCGGTTTCATCGACACGCACAGCCATCACGACCGCGGCCTCTTCGGGAATCGCGCCGCGCTTGCCGCGGTGAGCCAGGGCATCACGACCATCGTCGTCGGCGCGGACGGCGAATCGACGTACCCGGTCGTGGAACTGTTCGAGCGGCAGGCGAAGACGCCGGCCGCCGTCAACGTCGCGACCTACGTCGGCCACGGCGACCTGCGCACGGCCGTGATGGGCGCTGACTTCCGGCGCCATGCGACGGCAGACGAGATCGGGCGCATGCGCATGCTGCTCACGGCCGGCATGCAGGCGGGCGCCCTCGGGCTGGCATCCGGCCTCGAGTACGATCCCGGCATCTATTCGGAGACCGGCGAGCTGATCGAGCTCGCCAGGGAAGCCGCGCGCTTCGGCGGGCGCTACGCCAGCCACGTCCGCAGCGAGGACCGCTACTTCTGGGACGCGGTGGACGAGATCGTGCGGATCGGCCGCGAGGCGAAGATCCCGGTGCAGTTCTCGCACATGAAGCTGGCGATGGTGGACTGGTGGGGCCAGTCGCGGCGCCTGCTCGACGTGCTCGACCGCGCGCGCAGCGAGGGGGTCGACGTCACCGGCGACGTCTATCCGTACGAATACTGGCAATCCACGCTCACGGTCCTGTTCCCGGCGCGGGATTTCGGGAATCGCGAGAGCGCCGAGTTCGCGCTCCGGAGCATCTCGCCGCCGGACGGTTTGCTGATTTCCGAGTACACGCCGGAACCGGCGCTGAAGGGCCTGACAGTCGCGCAGATTGCCGAGCGCAAGGGCATGGACCCCGCGGCGACGCTGATGGACCTGATCGCGCGCTCGCAGGTCGAGGGCGAGAGTGAGGGCGTGATCGGCACCAGCATGCGCGTCGACGACATCGCGGCGCTGGTCGCCTGGCCGCATTCGAACATCTGCTCCGACGGCGCGCTCACGGGCATGCACCCGCGCGGCGCCGGCACATTCACGAAAGTGCTGCGGACCTACGTGCGCGAACAGAGGCTGCTCGGCCTCGAGCAGGCGATCCAAAAGATGACGGGCCTCGCCGCGGCGCATTTGGGTATCGCCGAGCGCGGCGTGATCCGGCCGGGCGCCTTCGCGGACCTCGTGCTGTTCAATCCGGCGGAGGTCGCCGACCGTTCGACGATCGAGCGCCCGGAGGCGCTGTCCGTCGGCATCGCCAAGGTCTGGGTCAATGGCGTCGCCGTATTCGCGTACGGGCGGCCGACCGGCGTCTATCCGGGAATGCCGGTGCGTCGGGATCCGGCACCGTTGCCGGACTAGCCGCCGCCTTCAGTCCTGGATCCAGCAGCGCACGCCGGCATCGCGCAGGAACTGCCGGGCGCCGGCACCGCGCAGCAGCGCCATCGTCGTCAACATGCCGGCCTCGGTGCAGGTCGGTGCGCAGACCGTGACCGATCGCGGCGCGTCCTCGACCGGCCAGCCGGTGCGCGGGTCGAGCACGTGCGTGTAACGCCTGCCGTCCTGCTCGTTGTAGCGGTAGGTGTCGCCGCTGGTCGCCAGGGCGCCGCTGCGCAGCTTGACCAGGGCCACCGCGCCGCTCGCGGGGTCGCGTGCCGATTCCACGCCGACATTCCAGCTGCCGCCTGAGCGCCGCGGGCGGCTGATCGCCAGATCGCCGCCGAAGTTCACCAGGCAGCTGCCCGCATACAGCGCGCGGGCCGATTCCACCGCCAGGTCGACGGCGTATTCCTTGCCGATCCCGCCCAGGTCGATCTGCATCCCGGGCCGCATCGTCAGCACCGGCCGCTGCCAGCAGGCTTTCCGCCAGCCCACGAACGGCAGGACCTCTGCGATCGCTCCGGGCGCCGGCACCTCGGCACTGCCGTCGAACTTCCAGACGCGCCTCAGCACCCCGGAAGTGATGTCGAACAGTCCGTCGGACAGCTCGTGCAGGTTGGCGGCGAAGTCGAGCAGCTTCGCGGTCTCCTCGTCCACGGTGACGGCGCGGCCCTCGCTCGCGTTGATCTCGTGGATGACGTTGTCGGTGCGGTAGCGGCTGAACTTCTGCTCGATGCGCCAGGCCGCCTGGGCGACGGCCTCGACGACGCTGCGGGCCGTCGGCTCGTCATCGGTGTCGAGCAGCACCTCGCAGGGACTCGCCATCGCGCGAAAGCGGCCGACGCAGTTGCCGCCTTCCTGCGCGAGCCGGATCCCGCCGGCCGCCCCCTCAGAACCGGAAGCGGTAGCTGAATTGGGCGATGACGGCATTCAGGTCGGCGATGGTCTCGCGGTCGAGTTGGTTGCCGATCAGCAGGCTGTCGGAGACCTTGCCCTTCTGCTGGTAGTACTCGACGCGGACGCTCCACTCGTTGCCGCCCGGGGTCTGGTGGCCGAACTTCAGGCCCGCCGTCACGCCGTCGAACTCCGCGAGCCGGTAGTCGGCCGATGCGTATTGCGGCAATGGTTCGCCGTTGACCAGGCTCACCCGGTAGAACTCGGCCGCGGTCTGCGTGTAGTAGCGCAGGTGCGGCTCGACGTAACTGTTTGCGCCGATCGGCCAGCGCAGGTGCGCTTCCAGCGTGTGCGAATCGATCTCCCAGTCGTCGGTCATGTAGCGGTAGGAAAGGCTCAGCACCTTGCCGCCGAGCCAGGTCCGGGCCTCGGCATAGAGGCCGTGCTTGGTGCGCGAGTCCGGGCGGTTTTCGAACCGGTAGATTCCGGACGGGCCGTCCTCGCCCGGCGGCGGCGTGCGCGCGATCGTGTCGCCGGTAACCGGGTCCACGACGCTCAGGAACTTGTAGGGGTCGTTGAGATAGCCGCTGGAATCGCTGTACGAATAATTGACGCGCACGACGGTCGTGCGGTTGATGACCTGCGCAACGCCGATCACCACGTCGACGATGTCCTTGGTCTGCGCGTCGTCGCGATTCAAGCGATCATCCTCGTCCGGCATCTGCGACAGGGCCACCGGCACGCCGCCCACGGGGCTGCTTTCGTCCTGCGAGTACGCGAACGCCGCACTCAAGGTTGTGTTGCGCTGGTTGAAGTCGCGGGTCAGCCGGACATTGGCTCCGGCATGGGTGTAGTCGTATTCGTCCGAGAAACTGCCACCGGCGGAAACCGTGTAGAGACCCGCGAACGGCTGGGTCCAGTTCGTGCTCACCGCGTAACGCGTATCCAGGAACGTGTCGTCGAGCGGGATCTCGCCGGCGGGAGTCCGGTAGGTGTGGTCGCCGGACGGGCTGGTGAAGGTCTGCGGCACGTCGAGAGCCGTGGCGCCGCTGGGCGAGGCGCCGGTCAGCGTGTCCGCCGTGATCGAGAAGTCGAGGAGCTTGCCGTCGCCGAAGTCGCGCTTCGCGAACACGCTCAGGCTGGCGTCCTGCACGCGGTCGTCGCTCTCGCCGTAATAGAGCAGCGCAGACTCGATCTCCCACGGGTCGTCGTCGGCCGCGGCCGCGGGTGCGGACCTTGCGCTGCCGAGCAGCGCGCAGGTGGCAGCGGCGAGCGCGACGCCGAGGCGCTTGTCGTTGCCGGCCATCAGTTGCAGCCGCAGCCGCCGCCGCCGAAACCGCGGCCGCCGCTGGAAGCTTCCTTGCTGAAGTAGATGTGATCGTCGAAAGCCGCGTCGAGCGGCGCGCCGTCGAGTTGCATCTCGCGCCGGGCGAGGACGTCGCGTTCCCAGGGCGCGACCTGCGCGCAGCCGGCGAGCGCGAGCAGCAGACTGGCGGTGCAGAGTCTTCTCATCCTGGATTCTCCCTGGCAAGCAGGTCCCGGAGCGTCGCCTCGTACTCCGCGCGCTTTGCATTGAGGAAGCCGGCGTGCCGGACGACCAGCGCCCCGCTGCGGTCGAACACGAACGAGCTCGGCATCACCGGCACGTCGTACTGCGCCGGCAGGCGGCCATCGGGGTCATAGACGACTTCGAAATGGATCGGCGTCTTGGCCAGGAAGCGCTCGGCATCCGCGCGCTCCTTGTCCACGTTGACGCCGACGATGACGAGCCCCTGGCCCGCATACTTCGCCTGCATGGCGTTCAGCCAGGGGATGGAACTGCGGCACGGGGAGCACCAGGAGGCCCAGAAATCGACCAGCACGACCCGTCCGCGATAGCGGGTGAGATCGAGCGCCGGGTCCGCGCCGGCCCGCGCGGTGATGGCGGCGCCGGTCGCGAGCAGCAGCAGCGCCAGCAGCAGGAACCGGGTGCGCGCCGCTGCGGATTTCGACAGGTACCAGCGAATCAATGCGTTAGCCCTCGCAATCGACGTGGCACGGGCACAGGGTGCCGGCCTGGTGTGGGCAGTCAGAGGATTGGACTGACGCTCGCGCCTGAATCAATCGCGACAGGACGCAGTTCCCTGCGCCCGGGCGGCGCCTGCGCCGTTGCCTGGCCGGCGCGCGCCGGTCCATCATGCGGGGCACCTGTGAAACGGAGTCCTCCATGAGACTGATGCTTGCCGCATGCCTGCTCGCGCCGGCATTGGCGCTCGCGGCCGATGAAATGCAGCTGCCGCCCGAGGTGCACCGGCTGCGCGTCATGTCGGCGCGCTTCGCGCCGGTGGATATCCGCGTGGACCTTTCCGGGCTGCCGGCGAACGAGCGGCGCGCGCTTGCGCACCTGATCCGCGCCGCGCGGATCACCGACTCGCTGTTCATGCGCCAGGTCTGGGCCGGCAACGAGACGCTGCTGCTGAAGCTGCTCGAGGACACCACGCTGCTCGGCCGCACGCGGCTCGACTACTTCCTGCTCAACAAGGGGCCGTGGTCACGGCTCGATCACGACGCCGCATTCATGCCCGGCGTGCCGGAGAAACCGGAGGGCGGGAACTACTATCCCGCTGGCGCAGCGCGCGCCGACGTCGAAGCCTGGATTGCCGGCCTCGCGCCCACGGGGCGGGCGGCGGCGACCGGATTCTTCACGACCATCCGCCGCGATGCCGGCGGCAGGTTCATCGCCGTGCCGTACAGCCTCGAATACCAGGGCGAGCTGGCGGAGATGGCCGGCCACCTGCGCGCCGCGGCCGCGGAAACGGCCCAGCCGACGCTCAAGGCATTCCTCGAGTCGCGCGCAGCGGCCCTGATCTCGAACGATTACTTCGCCAGCGACGTCGCGTGGATGAAGCTCGATTCGTCGATCGAGCCGACCATCGGCCCCTACGAGGTCTATGAGGACGAGTGGTTCAACTACAAGGCCGGGTTCGAGGCGTTCATCACCGTGCGCGACGATGCCGAGACGGCCAAGCTCGAGCGCTTCGGCGGCGAACTGCAATGGCTCGAGAACCGCCTGCCGATCGACCCGCGCTACCGCCGCAAGCAGCTCGGCGGCCTCGCGCCGATGCGGGTCGTCAACGCCGTGTTCTCCGCCGGCGACGGCAATCACGATATCCAGACTGCCGCATTCAACCTGCCGAACGACGAGCGCATCGTCAGCGCCATGGGCAGCAAGCGCACGATGCTGAAGAATTACCAGCAGGCGAAGTTCGATCACGTGCTGGTGCCGATCTCGAAAGTTGCGCTCGCCACCGGGGACCAGCAACTCGTGAACTTCGACGCGTTCTTCACGCACATCCTGATGCACGAAGTGATGCACGGCCTCGGGCCCACCAACACCGGCCCGGGCGGCACCGGGGCAGGCGTGCGCCAGGCGATCAGGGAGCTCTACAGCCCCGTCGAGGAGGCCAAGGCCGACATCTCGGGCCTCTGGGCGCTGCAGCAGTTGATGGACAAGGGCGTGCTGAAGAAGTCCGACGAGCGCGCGATGTACACGACCTTCCTGGCCTCGGCGTTCCGGACGCTGCGCTTCGGCATGAACGAGGCGCATGCCAAGGGCATGGCGCTGCAGGTGAACTACCTGCTCGATGCCGGCGGCTTCCGCGTCAATGCCGACGGCACTTTCAGCGTGGACCTGCGCCGCACGAAGAAAGCGGTGACCGGGCTGACGCGCGAGCTGATGACCTTGCAGGCGACCGGCGACTATTCGGCGACGAAACGGCTGCTCGAACGGCTGGTCGTAATGCGCCCCGAGGTGCAGGCCGTGCTCGACCGCCTCGGCAAGGTGCCGGTGGACATCCGTCCGCGGTTCCTCACCGCCGAGCAGCTCGAACTGGACATGCCCTGAGTCGCGCGCATGAACGGGAAATTCCTTGCCCTCTGTGGATTCATCATCGCCATGAACGTCTCGGCCACGACACTCGAGCAAGCCGCTGATCTGTTTTCGGCTGGCAAGTGGACGGAAGCAGCTGCGGCGTACCAGGAAATCGTGGACCGCGAACCGGCGAACGCACTGGCGCTCGTCAGGCTCGCGCGCTCGCGGGCGGCTGCTGGCGATGCGACCCGCGCAATCGAGGCGCTGAAGGCCTGGTTTGCGACCGGCCATGGTTCTTACCAGGTGGCGATGACCTTGCCCGAGTTCCGTTCCTTGCAGGCGGACCCGCGTTTCGTGGCGATGATGGAACCGCTGCGGCCCTGCCAGGCGCCCGAGTACCGGCAATTCGATTTCTGGCTCGGCGACTGGGACGTGACCTCGCCGGCCAGCCCCGGCGGCTCGAGCCGCAATCGCATCACGAGCATCAACGGCGGCTGCACCCTGCGCGAGGAGTACACGACGCCGCTTGGATACGAGGGCACGAGCCTCAACTTCTACGACGCCACGCGGCGGGTCTGGCACCAGACCTGGATCGACAACCAGGGCGGGGCGCTGTACCTGGAGGGCCGGCTCGAGGGCCGGTCAATGGTGCTGGCGACGACCACCGACCCGCAAAACGTCCAGCGGATCACCTGGACGCCGCAGGACGATGGGCGGGTGCGCCAGCACTGGGAAGCGACCACGGACGGCGGCAAGACCTGGTCCACCGTGTTCGATGGCTTTTACGCAAAACGCGAAAAAACCTGACGTCCGGTGAGACTTTCGGCCTTCCCGTGACAGAAGGCTCTATGGGACCCGCGAACTTCCGGTGGGGGCCCACTGGAGCCTTCGATGTCACACAGGACCTTCCTGAGCTATCACCACCGGCTGGACTCGTTCCGCGCCGGCCAGATCCGCGATTGCGGGCTGATCGAACCCAGCGACCTGGCCTCGGACCACGTCTGGGCGGCCATCACCCATGCGGGCGACACCGCGATCCGGCGCTGGATCGACACGCAGATGGATGAAGCGGACTGCGTGATCGTCCTGGTCGGGCAGATCACCGCCGGGCGCAAGTGGATCGAGTACGAAATCCAGAAGGCCTGGCGCGACGGGCGCGGCCTGCTCGGCATCCACGTTCATCACCTGAAGAACCACTACGGCAGCCAGACCTCGAAGGGCGGCAATCCCTTTGCCGAGGTCGCGATCGACGGCGTGCCGGGCGCCCTGGCGGCGAGCGTACGTTGCTATGACCCGCCGTACCTGACGAGCAACGAGGTCTACGACTACGTATGCACCGGCTTGCCGCTCTGGATCGAACGGGCGATCGCCAGCCGGCGGGCTGGTCAGCCCTGGCCGGCAACCCGCAGCGCGTAAGTCACCGGTTCCCGGGATTCCGCCGGCGGCTGCGGGTGCAGCGTGATCTCGTAATCGCCCGGCTCGAACAGCGCGGATTCGGCTGCGAGGGTGGCCTGGCCATCCGCAGTCATCGTTGCGGCCGCCTCCAGCACCCGCACGGCCGCGCCGTCGGTGATCCGCTCGATGACAACGCGATATGAGCCCGCGGGCTCGAGGCCGATGTCGAACCGCATCTCCAGCCGGGTCGGCACACCGGTCCGTTGCCACACGACATCCGGCTCCACCCCGGCGCTTCGCAGGTGCTCGAAGCGCAGCGATGCGACCAACACTTCCTCGCGGCCGCTGTCCATGCGCTGAAAAACCAGGAACGAGGCCGCACCGAGCGCGATGGCGGCCACCGAGGCGGCCAGCGCAACGCGCGGCCGCTGCCACCAGGAATACCGGTGTGAAAGCAGAGGGGTGATCTCACCCCGGCTCTGGAGCTCCCGCAGGCCATCCCGCAGCGCTTCGGTCAACTCGACCTCGTTCCTGAACCCCGGGTCCGCGACGATCCTTGTCTCGACCACAGTGACCTCCGATTCGGGCAGGCGATTCGCCAGGTACCGATCGATCAATTCACGATCTTCCGGAGATATATCTGTCATGAGAGGCCCCAAAGTCCCACCGGACGGCTAAATAAATGCCAATGAATACAGGTCGGCACGGGCATAGCGCTGCTCGATCAGGGCCCGGAACCGCTCGCGCGCGCGGTGAACGACCCGCTTGTAGTGATCGGCGCCGATGCCAAGCTCGCGGCAGACCTGGTCCTTGTCCTGGTCGTACAGATAGACGCGCACCAGGACTTCACGATCTCGAACCTGCGGGATTTCCTCGAGGACCTTGCGCACCGCGGCGGCGCGTGACCGCGACTGCAGGATCCATTCAGGGTCTCCGTCTGCCACGCCCTGTGCTTCCAGCGTGGTCTGGTGTCCCGTCAGCGTGCGCTGGCGTTCCTCCTTGCGGCGCTGCGCCATCACGAGGTTGCGCGCCGTCTGCGCCAGGTAGGATCCGACCCTGGATGGATCGTCGAGCGGCTGTTGCCGCAGCCGATCGAGGACGATGCGGAACGCCTCGTTGCAGAGATCGTCGGCCAGCGCAAAGTCGCGCAATTCCCTGCGCAGCAGGTACAGGATCCCGTCGCGCAGCTTGCCAAGCGCCGCATCGGAAACGAACTCCGGTGCATCCTTCGGCGGGTCGTGATCGGAACTCAACATCGGTTCAGGTGTCGATTCCGTGCGTCCCGCCGTGGGATTGCGACAGGGAGATCACGCGGCGATGCTCGCCAATCAGGTTGAGCGCGAAATAGAGCATGCCGACCTTGCCCCCGAAATCGGCAAACAGCGTTCCATCCATCAGCTTTCCCACGTCGAACTCGCCATGCTTCTCCTTGCTGACCGCAAGTTTCTGCGGCCGGTCCATCGGCGCCTTGAGTTCCGGGCCCGGCAGGTACCAGTAGCTTCCAAAAGCGTCCTTGGAGATCTCGAACGAGCTTCCCAGGGGCATCCCGTCCTTCCACGGCTGCGGTTTCCCATGATGCGGCTCGTCATAAATGATTATGGTCCATCGGGCGACAAAGCGATCTGCGTCCATCATCACTCCCTACGTCGTTCGACGTCATTGTTGCGGTCAATCGGCGACACTGAAACCATCTGGAAACCCGCCCAGTAGTACGGATCCGACCATCGCTCCTGCCGGCGCACCGCATCCTGCGCGAGTTGCAGCGCGACCGCGGCATCCAGCTTGTCCGTCAGCAGGTGGCGATAGAATTCCCTCATGAGGAACGCGGTGGACGAATCGGGAACCTGCCAGAGCGTGGCGACCACCGAACGGGCGCCCGCCTGCAGGAAAGCCTGTGAGAGTCCCAGCGGGCCTTCGCCCGCGATCTCGCGTCCGACGGCGGTGTCGCAACCGCTCAGGACGACGAGGTCCGCATTCAGCTGCCACCGGCTGATGTCGTGCAGCCGCAACGCGCCGTCCAGCGGCTTTCCGTCCTCGTTCCAGCGCGACAATCCGAGCATCGCGAGTGCGGGATCGCGGCTGTCCGCGATCGCGTGGGTTGCGAAATGAACGATGCGGAACCGGCCGAGCGATGCCGATTCGATGGCGCTGCGGGATGCGTCGAGGCCGACCAGTGCCAGCACGCCGGATGAGCCACCGGCAAGCTTGACGATTTCGCGGGCCTCGACCGCGGTCGCCGGAAGCCTTTGCATCGACTCGAGACTACGCGTCGCACGCGTCAGGTACCGGTCGGTCGCCGGGGCGTGCGGCGGCCGTGGCGCGGCCGCCGCCCCGAGCCGCAAATCATCGGGGGTGAAAACCGGGTCCGCTATGACTGCCAGCAGCCTGTCCGGAGCGACATGCCGCCGTTGCTGTCCCGGTTGCGTGGTTTGCAGTGACGGAATGACGATTGCGCTGCCGGATTTCATGCCCGGCCAGGCGTGGTTTGCAAGCAGTGCCATCGGCACGAGGTGCAATGCGCCATCCGGGACGATCCTCAGTTGTGGCGCAGGAGGCGACCCGATCAGCGGCGCAAAGGCGATCCGCGCAATCGAGCGGCTGAGCGCGTAGCGATCCCCGCGCGTGGCCGCTGGCGACTGCCAGGACTGGTGCAGGCGGCGGGCCAGCGAATCGAGTTGCTCGAGGTCGCTGAGTTCGTGCGCGGAAACCTCGTTGTTTGTCACCTCGAAGAGCCAGCCGCGGCGCTCGCCGATGAAATACTCGGCGATCCGCACGCCGTCCGGGATCGTCCGCAGCATTTCGGTCGGGTCTGCGCCCGCGGCGCCCGCCGATCGCGAATGCCGCTTCGCAATACGGCCTTCGATCAGCGCAGCCTCGGTCCGCAGCAGCGCAATGTCCTTCTCGATGGCTGCGAGCTGCGCGACATCCTGCCGGGCGCTGTCGAGCAGGCGCTCCTGTTGCTGGCGCTTGCCAACGAGCAGGTCGTAGAGCGCGCGGCGTCCCGCCAGCCAGTCCGCCGGTACGTCGTGGGTCGCGGCACCACCATTGGCATCATCGGTCAGCAGGTGCGCGCGTGAGCGATCGCTCGCAATGAACGCCACCTGCAGCAGACGTTGCGCTTCCTGGCTTTCGCCGCGCTGCCGTGCGGAGGCGGAATTGCGGAGCAGCGCGGCGATGCGCAACTCGGTCGCGCCGCGGTAGCTGGAGCGGAATGCGGCGCGGCCTTCCGCCTGCGTGCCGGCGATCCCGACACTCTCGAACAGGCGCAGCGCCGCATCGGCGTCGTCCAGCGTGGCATCCATGTCGCCGCGCAGGAATTTCGCCTCGGCCCGACGCTGGAACGCGCGGGCCTGTTCAAGTTCCGACCCATTCATCCGGTGAACGGCGATTGCGCCCTCGAATGCCGCGTCCGAGGCGGACCAGGCGCCTTGCCGGGCGTCGAGCGTCCCGAGTTCCGCCAGGGCGGCGCCACGGTCGCGATGCGACGGCGGCAGTCCCAGTGCCATGGTTTCAACCAGTGATGCGCGCGCCGGTTCCAGCCGTCCGGCGGCCATGTAGTCCTGCGCAAGCGCGAGCAGGGCCTTGGCACGGTCGTTCGGCGACTGAACGAGGCGGGCGGCCTGCTGGTGAAATTCGATCGCTGCTTCGGGATTGCCGGAATCCCGTTCGATGTTGCCAAGCAAGATCAGCGACACCGCTTGTTCGCGCCTGACGCCCGTCTCCTGGCGGAGTCTCACGGACACCTGCAGGAGTTCCTTGGCCCGGTCCGGATCGCCGGCGTGCAACTGGACTGCCGCCATGCCGTGGAGCGCACGGGCCTCCCCATTGCGGTCGCCGAGGCCGTGCAGGATCTGGCCGGCCTCGAAGAACCGGGCGATGGCTTCCTCGAACCGGCCGAGAACACGCAGCGGCAACGCACTGTTGTGCAATGTGTGTGCATAGCCCTCCGGATCCTCGTCCCGCGGTATCAATCGGAGCGCTTCCTCGAACTGGCGCGTCGCTTCCACGAGCCGGCCGTCTTCGTATTCGAGTTGCGCCAGGCTCTGGAGCGACAGTGCCTGCGCCGGGCGATCGCCGGCCGCCTGGAAGTGTTCCAGGGCCCGACGCAGGTCGTCGCGTGCGCGCTCACGCTCGCCTGACTCATAGAAGGAGACGCCGCGATAGTTCAGCGCATAGCCCGCTTCGTAGCTCATGCCTAGGGCTTCGAACTGCCGGGCCGCACGCGTCAATCGTTCCCGCGCGCGCTCGACCGTTCGGCCGCGCGCACCCGCTTCGAGATCACCGGAATTCGCGACCATGTCGAGCGCAGCGCCTTCGACGCGCAATGCGAATGCCGCCAGCACAGGGTCTCCGGTGTCCTCGAATGCAGCCCCGGCGCGCGCGGCCAGTTCTGCGGCGCCGGTCCAGTCGTTCAGGCGCAGGTAATGAACGCCTGCCGCATGCAGGAGCGCCGTGGCGAAGCGCGATGGATCGCCGATTTCATCCCCGATTGCGGCAGCGGCCGCAAAGGTCTCCGCACTGTCCTTGCCATTTGCCGGGTCCGGATAGCGCAGGCAGGCCGTCGCTTCCAGTCTCGCGGCCTCGAGCCGCCGGCGATCTGCGTCGGTCGCGACCGGGAGCACGACCGCCTTGATGCCGGCCGTGCCGCGCGCGTTGCGGTGATCATTGCGCATGATGCGCACGACGATGACGCCGTCGTGCGGCGGCTCGAACAGCAGGGTCTCGATTCCCATCCGGCGATTTGGAGCATCGGCATACACATTGGTGGAGAGGGCCGGGTTCAGGACCGACGCCCTGATGTCGACGTCCTTGCCCGAAACGGTGATCAGGACGGCTGCATCCGCCGGTGCCTCGATCCTGACGTCGTGTGGTTCCGAATCGGCAATTCTGATAGTCGCGGCGTCGAGCACCGGTTGAACCGGCGAGAGATCGGACGTACAGGCGCAGAGGACGGCCAGGAAAGCCATCAACAGGCCCACCGGACCACGCGTGACCATGCATCCTAGTTAGCACGCGGCCCGCAAATTCGGCAATACGAAAACTTTATTTGTTCGGGGGGTGAGACTTTCGGGCGACTCATGACAGTAGTACCCGGTGGAGGAGCGGATTTCTGGGTAACAGGCCTTCAGGAGGTCGCTGCATGCGTTCGACGGAGTCGATGGGGGACCCGGGTTTTCACGTCTGGACCGGGCAGTCCGGACAGAAGTACCGGTACACTGTGTATATGTTCGGCACGGTGTTCGGCCCAGGCCCCGCGAACTACATCTTTGCCCGGGAAACGAGGCCGGGACAGTACGAGCCGATCTACATCGGGCAGACGGGGGATCTTTCCGAGCCTTTCGACAACGCGCTTGCGCTGCAATGCCTGAAGCTCAATCGCGTCACCCACATCCACGTCCGCCACACGGACGCACGTGAGGAGCTGCGGCGGGCGGAGCGCTCCGACCTGATTTCGGTCTGGAAACCGCGGTGCAACGAGATGCGCTGAGGATTATTCGAGCAGTTGCATCAGCGCCTTGAACCGCGGCGACTCGCGCAGGCTCGCCAGGTCGCCGTCCGATTCATATTGCTGCCGGCGCTTGAGCCCGGCCTGGATCGCGCGCTCGACGTTGTCGAGCGCCTGGTCCGTGCTACCTGCCATCGCATACGCACAGGCCAGGTTGTAGAAGTCCGCCGGGACGCCGCCGCCGATCCGGATCGCCTGCTCGAGATTGCCGATCGCCTCGGGGTACTGCCCCTGCTGGATCTGGATCGTGCCGAGCCGGTGCCAGGCAAAAGCGTTGTCGGGGGCCTGGCGGACGTATTGCTGGTAGATCGCGACCGCCTCGGCCCATTGCCGCGCCGCGTAATGCTCCTCGGCCTCGAGAAGTTCCGCCGTCAGTGGCCGCGCGCCGGCCGGCAGCGGGCTGATCGTGTCCATGGCAATGCGCCAGCGGCCCGCGTCATCGCGCTTCCAGACACGCGCAAAATAGCCGGCCTGCGGATTCGCGCCATCCAGTTCGTAGCTGCCATAGGCATAGCCCAGGTCGCCCGAGCGCGAGACGTCCGCCAGCAGCGGCTCGCCGCGGAGCTTTGAGTCCTGCCCAGCCAGCCACGCGCCAAACGCGTCCTTGCCGACCACCGGCATGACGCCCGGGCGGTGGATGCGCGCATCGTCCGCAAGCCGGCTCGCATACGCAGCGCCCGCACCGCCCGCTGCCGCCGCCGCGAGGAACTCGCGCTCGGTGGCGAGCAGGCCGGCGATCGCATCGCCGGTGTCGGCTGCGGCGCCCGCGCGACCGGCGGGGCGATGCGGTGTCTGGAATGGCGTGTCGAGCGGCACGACCGCAGCCGGCGTGTCGGCGCCGACGTCGAGCACGACACGCCACGCGCCGTCGGCCTGGCGCTTCCACACCGAGAAGAACATGCCGTGCCGGTCGGGCTGGCCGCCCCGGCCCTCGAACACCAGCGGACCCGTGTTCCAGCCGAGGTCGCCCGCGTCGGCAACGTCGCCGTAGACCGGCGCCCACACGGCCCCCATCGGGCCGCCCGACGAGGCCTGGCCGGCGAGCGCCGCCCGGACGTTGAACGGGTGCGGATTGAAGGCGATGCCGTCGTCGGCGAACCAGGCGTAGAAGGAATCGCGGAACCCGCGTTCGGCGGCGAGCCGCACGAATGCGCGCTCGGCATCGACCAGTTCCTGCTGTGCAGGCGGGAGCGCGGCGTCCCCGGCGAGGAGGGGGGCGCTCGTGAGCGCCAGCAACATGGCCGCGAGCGCGGATTTCAGGAAGGCGCCACGGCCTTCGGGTCCCTGCATTTTCATTTTCAGCACTCCCGCCGGAATCCCCGGACTGCACGGGTAGAGTCCGCGGAAGCGGCAGGGTTCCCAGGATCGGTTAAGCTGCGCCAGATCGGCATTCTGGCGCGGCGGACTGCGCCAAGGGGGATCAGATGCCCTGGTGGGCCTGGCTGGTTTTGGGAATCGGTTTGCTCGGCGTCGAGATGTTCGTCATCGACGCCCAGTTCTATCTCGTTTTCATCGGCCTGTCGGCGGCCGTGGTCGGCCTGCTCGGGCTCGCCGGCGTCCAGCTGCCGGAATGGGCGCAATGGCTGATCTTCTCGGGTCTCGCGATCGTCGCGATGCTCGCCTTCCGCCGCCGGCTCTACGAAATGGTGCGCGGCCGCAGCGGCCAGGTGGACGAGCGCCTGACGGTGGGCGATCGCGTGGTCATCGTGTCGCGCCTCGAGCCGGGGCAGAGCGAGCGCGTCGAGTACCGGGGCACGACCTGGACCGCGCGCAACACCGGCGCGCGCGCCATCGAGGCCGGCCGCGAGGCGATCATCGCGCACGTGGACGGCCTGACCCTGCACGTCACAGCGGAGTAAGCAGCCATGGAATCGCTTTACGTCGTCGGCTTTGTCGCTCTGCTCGTCATCATCATCATCGCGAAGACGGCGGTGGTCGTGCCGCAGCAGAGCGCCTTCGTGGTGGAGAACCTCGGGCGCTACAGCCGCACGATCCATGCGGGCTTCCACATCCTGATCCCGTTCATCGAGCGCATCGCCTACAAGCACAACCTCAAGGAAGAGGCGATGGACATCCCGGAGCAGGTCTGCATCACGCGCGACAACGTCCAGGTGGGCGTGGACGGCGTGCTGTACCTGCAGGTGCTGGAGGCCAGCAAGGCGTCCTACGGCATCACCAATTACCGCTTCGCGATCATCCAGCTTGCGCAGACGACGCTGCGCAGCGAAATCGGCAAGATCGAGCTCGACCGGACCTTCGAGGAGCGCCAGACGATCAACCAGAACGTGGTCGCGGAACTCGACAAGGCCTCCGCACCCTGGGGCGTCAAGGTGCTGCGCTACGAGATCAAGAACATCAACCCGCCGAAGGACGTGCTGGGCGCGATGGAGAAGCAGATGCGCGCGGAGCGCGAGAAGCGCGCCGTCGTGCTGACCTCCGAGGGCGAGCGCGACGCCAAGATCAACCAGGCCGAGGGCGAGAAGCAGCGCGTCATCAAGGAGTCCGAGGCCAACAAGCAGCAGCAGATCAACGAGGCCCAGGGCCAGGCGGCGGCGATCCTCGCGGTTGCGACCGCGACCGCGGAGGGCCTGCGCCAGGTGGGCGAGGCCATCGCCGGCCGCGGTGGCGTCGAGGCCATGCAGCTGCGCGTTGCCGAGGAGTACGTGAAGCAGTTCGGCCACCTCGCTGATGAGGCCGCAAGCACCCTGATCGTGCCGGCCAACCTCTCCGACATCGCCTCGATGATCGCGATGGCGACCAGCGTGGTGAAGGGACAGTCCAAGGCGACGCCGTAGCCGTGAGACCAGCCAAGCGCAAGGCCGCGGCGCTGCTGGCGGCGGCGGGCGTCCTGTTGGCGGTCCCGGCCTGCCTGGCAATGGGGCCGGACGCGCTGGTGCTGCTGAATGGCAACGTCGTCACCGGCGTGCCCTCGCAACCGCGCGCGGAGGCGGTCGTCACCGTGGCCGGCCGCATTACCCACGTCGGGACCAACGCCGATGCGCGCAAGCTGGCGCCGGCGGGTGCGCGCATCGTCGACCTGAGGGGCGCCACCGTGTTTCCCGGCCTGGCCGACGCCCATGCGCACCTCTCGGGTATCGGCTGGCGCGAACTGAACTTCGACCTGACCGGCGTCGAGAGCCTTGCGGCATTGCAGCGGCGGGTGCGCGAACGCGCAGCCACGGACCCGGGCGAGTGGATCGTCGGCCGCGGCTGGATCGAGTCGAAATGGTCGCCGGCGGCGTTTCCGGGCCGCACCGACCTCGATCAGGCGCTCGCCAGCCGGCCAGTGATGCTCGAGCGCGCGGACGGCCATGCGGTCGTCGTCAACAGCCTGGCGCTGAGGCTCGCGGGCATTGATCGTGAGACGCCCGATCCTCCGGGCGGCGAGATCCTGCGCGATCCCCTGACCGGCGAGCCGACCGGCATGCTGGTCGATGCCGCGGTGGGCCTGGTGCAGCGCCTGGTGCCCGACACGACCGACCTGGACCTGGAGCGCGCGCTCGAAACTGGCGCGCGACGGAGCCTGCGGCTCGGGTGGACGCAACTGCAGGTCCCCGGCACCAACTGGAAGGAGATCGAGCTGATCTGCCGGCTGTATGCCGCCGGGCGGATGAAGATCCGGCTCTACGCCGCGATCGACGGGCCCGGGGCGGATGCCGAGCGGCTGCTCGCGCTCGGCCACCAGTATCAAAGTTGCGACCCGCGGCTCACGGTGCGCGCCATCAAGCTCTACATGGACGGCGCACTCGGCTCGCGCGGCGCGGCGCTCGAGGAACCCTACAGCGATTCGCCGGCGAGCACGGGCCTGCTGCGGAATCCACCGGGGGAAGTGCTGCGCATCGCGATCGCCGGCCTGAAGCGCGGCATCCAGGTCCAGACCCATGCGATCGGCGATCGCGGCAACCGCCTGGCGCTCGACCAGTACGAGAAGGCGCTGGCGGCGGTGCCCGCAGGCGAGCGGGCAGTCGCCGATCCGAGATTCCGCATCGAGCACGTGCAGGTGATCGGTGCCGCCGACATGCCGCGATTCCGCCAGCTCGGTGTCGTCGCATCGATGCAGGTCTCGCACGCGATCAGCGACCTGCTGTTTGCGCCCGCGCGCCTCGGGCCCGGGCGGATCGCCGGCGCCTACGCGTGGCGCTCGCTGCTGAATGCCGGCGCCGTGATCGCGGGCGGCAGCGATGCGCCGGTCGAGGCCGGCGATCCGCGGGTGGAGTTCTATGCGGCGGTCGCGCGCCGCACGCTCGAGGGTTTCGCCGGACCCGACTGGGGCCTCGACCAGCGCCTGACACGCGACGAGGCGCTCGGCATCCTGACGCGCGGCCCGGCCTGGGCGGCATTCGAGGAAGGCGAGCGCGGCGCGATCACGCCGGGCAGGCGGGCGGACTTCAGCGTTTTCTCGGCCGACCTGATGACGATTCCCGAGGCGGAAATCCCGAACGCACGCGCCGTGATGACGGTGGTCGGCGGCGAAATCGTCTTCGAGGAATCGGCCTCAGGCGACTGAGCGCGGCCGCACCTGGCCGACGTTGAACCGGCCCGTTGCGGTGAGCCGGTCGTGCAGGGACAGCGAACGACGGCGCTCCGCACGGCGCGCGGCAAATGACATCGCGGCGACGGCTTCCAGCGAACTCGAGCGCGCGAACAGGAATCCCTGGCCGGCGACACAGCCGAGCTCCAGCAGCTTCGCCACCTGGTCCTCGAGCTCGATGCCCTCGGCGACGGTCTCGAGGCCGAGCGTCTGTCCCAGCATCACGACCGCGCGCGCCAGTTCCGGCCCGTCGTCCTGCTCGGTCAGGCGGCTGACGAAGGAACGGTCGATTTTCAGGATGTCGATCGGGAAGCGGTGCAGGTACGACAGCGACGAATAGCCCATGCCGAAGTCGTCGATCGCGAGCTTGACGCCGAGCGCCTTGAGCTCGCGGAAGCGCTCCAGGTTCAGGTCGGTGTTGTGCATGATCGTGCTCTCGGTCAGCTCGATCACGAGGTTGCCGGGCTCGAGGCCGGATTCCTCGAGCGCGTAACGCACGTCCGCGACCAGGTCCGCGTGCTGCAGGTGGCGGCCGGAGATGTTGACGGCCACCCGCAGGCCGTCGCCGGCGACGATCGAGTCGCGCCAGGCGCGCACGCTGCGGCAGGCCTCCAGCAGCACCCAGCGGCCGAGCTCGATGATCTGGCCGGATTCCTCGGCTGTCGGAATGAAAGCGCCCGGCATGACCAGGCCCTGCTCGGGGTGGTTCCAGCGCACCAGCGCCTCGATGCCGAGCAGCTCGCGGTGCGTCAGGTCCACGACCGGCTGGTACTCGACGAAGAACTCGCCCCGTTCCAGGGCCCGCTTGATGTCCTCCTCGAGGCGCAGGCGCTCGCGCAGCTGTTCCTGCATGCGCGGCTTGAACACGACGTATCGCGCCTTGCCGGCCGCCTTGGCGTTGTACATGGCGATGTCGGCGTTGCGCAGCAGCTGTTCGGTGTCGTCGCCATTCTGCGAGAACGCGATGCCGATGCTGGCGGCCATGTTCGCGTCCGCGCCGTCGAGCAGGAGCGGCTCGTCGAAGGAGCGCGTGATCGCGGCCGCGATCTGTTCGACGTCCGTGTCCTCGTTGATCCCTTCCAGCAGGATCGCAAACTCGTCGCCGCCGAGGCGCGCGACCGTGTCCGACGGGCGCGTCGACTTGACGAGGCGCTGCGCCGCCGCCTGCAGCAACCGGTCGCCCGCGTCGTGGCCGAGCGAATCGTTGATATTCTTGAAATTGTCGAGGTCCAGGAACATCACCGCGACCCGCTGGCGTGAGCGCTGCGCCAGTTGCAGCGCGTGCTGCACCCGGTTGCGGAACAGGCTGCGGTTCGCGAGCAGCGTCAGCGGGTCGTGGAATGCCAGCTGGCGCAGCTGCTCCTCGAGCGCCTTGCGCTCGCTGACGTCGCGGAAGTTGAGCGCGAGGCCGGCGATCGCGGGATCATCGAGCAGGTTGCTGCCGACGCTCTCGAGCGTGCTGCGGCGGTTGCCGTTGCCGACCGTGACCTCGACCGGGCCGATCGACCGGCCGCGCGTCGCCGCCACCTCGGCCAGGAATGCCGCGAGCCGCTCGCGGTCGGATTCGCCCCAGAGATCGAGCAGGTTGCGCCCGACCAGGTCGTCCGGGTGCATGCCGAAGGTCCGCTCGGCGGCCGGCGAGGCGAATCGCAGCCGGCCGCTCACGTCGGCGATCATGATCACGTCCGATGCGTTCTTGATCAGCGAGGCATAGCGCGCCTCGACGATGTTGGCGGCGCGCCGCTCGCGCACCAGCGCATCGTCGCGCGACAGCACGCCCTGGCGCAGCATCACCAGCAGCGTCAGCACGAAGATGATCACGGTCATCGCCGTAGCCGGGCTCGAGGCCGTGCTGGTCTCGACGTACACCAGCACCAGGAACGAAACCAGCATCGCCACGTACGGCATGCCCTGCACGAGCGCGGCGCCGAACTGGCTGGGTGCGGGCCGCACCGCCGGCTCGCCGCGCAGCTGCTCGCGCGCCGCCGCGCCGAGCCAGCCATAGCAGGACAGGTAGATCGCGTCCGACATGCCGCCCGGCAGGTAGGTGCCGGACACCTTGGACATCGCCCAGACGATGTCGGCGAGGAACATCGCCGAGAAGCCGATCGTCAGCAATACCAGCGTCCGGCGGTAAATCGGCCCCGCGCCGGCATGCATCAGCAGCACGCCGAAGGCGAGCAGCATCACGCAGTTCAGCGCGATGTAGCTCTGCGAGAGCACGTACTTGAGCACGTCCGGGTCGCGGTCGGCGGCGGCCGTCGGCGCGATCACGAAGAACCAGAAGAAGGCGCCGAAGCCCAGCATCAGGATCGTCGCATCCAGGCCGAGCCGGCCCCACTGGACGCGCACCGCGGCGGCGCGGATGACGGTCAGGACCGCCGCGAACAGCAGCGGATAGAACCCGAGGAAGAACACGTCGCCGATCGAGGGGAATGGATCGACGCCGAACAGCCAGTACGTGGAGTTCAGCAGGTTGCCGATGCTGTAAACGGCGGTCGCCGCCGCCAGGTACTGCCAGGTGCGCCGGACCGCCGGGTCGGTCGCGTTCCGGGCCGCAACCGCCGCCAGGATCGCGACCGCGATGCTGGCGGGCGAGTCGGAGTAAAGGTTGAAGACGTCGTAGAACGGGCCGCCGTCGCCGGCGACGAAGATCATCCCGATGGCGGCGACGATGTAGCAGAAAAGGCCGACGGCGAGGGCCCCCGTCCAGCGCGCGCCGAACGGTTCCCGGTGTGAACTTCCCTCGCTGCTTTCGCGGCCTGGAGGCATGATTTTCGGGCGCAATCTCCCACGCGCAGCCTGCCCCCAGGGCAGGGCAATTGATCGACATATGTAGCCTCAGCCGGTCGGGTTCCAACTGTGAACCGCATCAGGAAACGGAGGCTGGGGGGTGACGCGTTCCACACTACGGCCAGACGGGGCGCCTGAACTGGCGGGCAAACCGGGTTTTCCGGCATCCGGACGTGCGGGCCGCCGTGGATGGGCGGCTACTTCCAGACCTGGTCCGCGACCCTCAACAGGTTCTCGCCCATCACGCCGCGGATGGCCCCGGGCGGAAAACCGAGCCGCTCGAGGCCGGCGGCGATCTCCGGGATCGACTCCGGCGCCAGGCTGCCGGCACCCGAGCCGTAGCCCCATTCCCGCGGCCAGATCTCGGTATTCGCGCGTCCCGGTTGCTGGAACTCCCCGCTGTCGAACATGTAGTCGATGCCGAGCGCGACATGCTCGGCGCCGACCAGTTGTGCGACGTAATCGACATGGCGGACCGCGTCGTCGGCCGTCGGCTGGCGATTGCCGAGAAACAGGCCGATGCCGTTGATGCCGATCACGCCGCCGGTCGCGGCGCAGGCGCGGATCAGGTCGTCGGGAATGTTGCGCGGATGATCGTGCAGCCGGCGCGGATTGGAATGCGAGAAGATCACGGGCCGGTCGGTCGCGTCGAGCACCTCGCGCGCCGTGCGGTAGCCCGTGTGCGAGCAGCACTTGATCATGCCGACGCGGTCCATCTCGCCAAGGATCGCGCGACCGTGCGCGGTGAGTCCCTCGTCCTCCGGGTCGTGGCAGCCGCTGCCGGCGAGGTTGCGCCGGTTGTAGACGAGCAGCATCCAGCGCACGCCGGCCTGGTACAGGAATTCGACCAGCGAGACCTGCCCCGCGAACGAGTGGACGCCCTCGACGTCGAGGCACACCGCCAGCCGGCCGGTCCGGTGCGCAGCGCGGATATCCGCGGTCGTCAGCCCCAGCAGGTAATCGTCGGGATGCTGCTGCACGAAATGCCGGATGCTCGCTGCCGTGCGGATCAGGGTCTCGAGCGGCACCTGGCTGTCGCCGATGTTGATCGTGACCGCCGTCGCGCCGGCCGCGCGGTAGCGCGCGATGCCCGGGAGCCACCGCTCCGTGTCATGCAGGGGCAGGCAGGCGTGATTGTCCCAGACAATGCCGCTCTCGGACATAATGCACACATTCTATTCAAACCAACCCGGAGCCGACGATGAAGATCTCGATGTACCAGGCCTGCGTGCCGACCGGCATCCGCATGATGAACAACCTGGCCGCGGTGCTCGAGAAGGCCGCGCAGCATGCGGAAGCGAAGAAAATCGAACCCGAAGTGCTGGTGAACGCGCGCCTCGCCCCGGACATGTTCCCGCTTTCGCGGCAGGTGCAGATCGCCTCCGATTCCGCGAAAGCCGGCGCCGCTCGGCTCGCCGGCCTCGAGCCGCCGTCCTTCGAGGACAACGAGAAGACGCTGATGGAACTGGTCGCGCGCGCGAAGAATACTGCGGCATACCTTGAAACGCTGAAGCCTGCGCAGTTCGAGGGCGCCGAGGAGCGCAGCGTCAGATGGAAGACGCGCTCGGGGGAGAAATCCATGCCGGGGCTGCCATACGTCCTGCATCACATGCTGCCGAACCTGCATTTCCACTGCACGACCGCGTACGACATCCTGCGCCACAACGGCGTCGAGCTCGGCAAAATGGATTACCTGGGGCGCGAGCCCCCGGCCTGAGCGGGTTGCGGCGGCTACAGCTGGCCGAACCGGCCGCCCTGGAAGTCGCGGATCGCCTGCGCGATTTCAGCTTCGCTCGTCATCACGAACGGCCCATAGCCGACGACCCGCTCCTGGAGCGGCTGGCCGCCGAGTACCAGCACCGTCGCGTCAGAGCCTGATCCGACCGTGAACTCGCCACCGTCGCGCTCGAGGACGACGAGCTGCGCTTCGCCGGCCTCGTGTTCGCCATTGACGGTGATGCGGCCATGCATCGGCACCAGTGCCGCGGTGTGGCCCTCCGGCATTGCGAGTTGCGCGGTCCCGCCGGCCGCAAGCCGCAAGTCCCAGACGTCGATCGGCGTGCAGGTCCGGGCCGGTCCGCGGTGGCCGTCGAACTCGCCGGCGATGACGCGCAGCGTCCCCGCGTCGCCCGGCAAGGTCACGCGTGGAATGTCGGCATCGAGCAGCGTCTGGTAGCCGGGCTTCGACATCTTGTCCCTGGCCGGCAGGTTGACCCAGAGCTGCATCATTTCCATGGTGCCGCCTTCCCGGGTGAAGCGCGCGGAGTGGAATTCCTCGTGCACGACGCCGGCGGCGGCCGTCATCCATTGCACGTCGCCCGGCCCGATGCGCCCGCCATTGCCGGCGGAGTCGCGGTGCTCGAGTTCACCCTGGTAAACGATCGTGACGGTTTCAAAGCCGCGATGCGGGTGCTCACCGACGCCGCGGCGGCGCGGCGAGGGATCGAAATGGCGTGGCGCGGCGTAGTCGAGCAGCAGGAACGGGCTCAGCTTTTCGCGCCCCAGGCCGTCGTACGAGAAGACGGACCGCACCGGGAAGCCGTCGCCGACCCAGTGCGGCGGAGCCGGATCGTGCACGGCCGATATCCTGCGCATCGTTCAGGGGCCTGCGCGCGTGGTCGTGATCTCGGCGCCCGCCGCCAGCGTCTTCGTCACCGGCGTCTTGCCCGCGATCTCGATCAGCTTGTCCCATTGTCCTAGGCTCAGCGTCGCATCGGTCGACAGGACGCGGCCGATGAACGCGCGGCCGTCGGCATCCTTGTCGAGCGTTAGCGCAACGCGCATCCGGCCGATGTCCCAGCCCTTGCGGTCGGCGTACATCTTGAGCGTGATCGTGGTGCAGGAACCGAGGCCGGCGAGCACCAGGCCGTAAGGCGCCGGACCCGCATCCTGGCCGCCGGCCGACACCGGTTCATCGGACTTGAGTTCGAAGCCACCCGTTGCAATGTCCTGCGCGTAATTGGGTCCCGCGGGAGTGACCACGGCCGAGGCGATGCGCTTTTTCATTTTGCTTCCCGCAGGCGCAGCGTTCCGATGTCCGGCGCGACCAGCGGCGCTGCGCGCGCGCCTTGCACCATTCCGAAGCGGCGCCCTTCGTTCCAGTCGCGCGTCGCGGCCTGCATTTCCTCCCGGGTGCGCGCGACGAAATTCCACCACAGGAGGAGGTCCTCGCCGAACGGCTCGCCGCCGATCAGGAGCAGGCGCGATGCGGCGGTGCTGGCGAGGGCGAGTGCGGAGCGCCCGGTGCCCAGGTAGAGGAGGGTGCCGGCCATGAGCGCTTCGCCTTCGACGGCCGGCGCGCCCTCGAGCGTGATCGCCGCATATTCGAAGGCCGGGTCGAGCGGCAGCTCGGTCCGCGCGCCGCCCGCCGACGCGAGATCGAGGCCCACGAGCGGCGAATACACCCGGGCCGGCGAACGCTCGCCGCCGAATGCGCCGGCGAGCACCGTGGTGCGGAATCCGCCGCGATCCAGGACCGGCAGCACGGGGTAATGGTGAAAATCCGGTTCGCGATGGCATTCCTGTTTTGGCAGGGCGATCCAGAGTTGTGCGAGCTGGAACCGGCCCGGCGCGTCCGCCGGCGACTCCTCCGAATGGGAAATGCCACGACCGGCCGTCATCAGGTTGACCTGACCGGGGTGAATCCACTGCTCGAAACCGAGGCTGTCGCGATGCAGGATGCGGCCCTCGATCATCCAGCTGAACGTCTGCAGGCCGATGTGCGGATGCGGGCCGACGTTGAGCCCCTGGCCCGCGGCGTAATCCGCCGGCCCGGCGTGATCCAGGAAACACCAGGCGCCGACCATGCGCCGATGCCGGTTCGGCAGCGCGCGGCGGATCTCGAAGCCGTCACCGACGACGGCGCGATGGGATTCGAGGCGCTCCAGGCTCATGGCTGAATGATGCTTGATGCTGGCGACGAGTTCCAATCGGCGGTAGTCTCGCGCGAACGGAGGGAGGGACCGATGCGCATGAAATCACTCGTTGCATTGCTGATCCTGCCGGTGGCGGCATTGGCGGAGCCGGTTGCAGACACGCCGGAGGCGCGCCTCGCGGCTGCGGGATACACGCTGCCCGCGCCGCCGATGCCGGTCGCAACCTACGTGACGTCGGTGCAGACCGGCAACCTGCTGTTCCTGTCCGGCCACGGCGAGTGCGGGCAGGAGTTCACGACCGGCAAGGTCGGCGGCGACCTGACGGTGGAACAGGGCGCGCGTTCGGCGGAGAAAGTCGGCTTGTGCATGCTCGCGACCATCAAGGCCGCGGTCGGCGACCTGTCGAGGGTGAAGCGCTTCGTCCGCATCCTCGGCATGGTGCAGGCGACCGAGGACTTCCGCGATCATCCCAGGGTGATGAACGGATTCTC
The DNA here is from genome assembly GCA_050179155.1 of Steroidobacteraceae bacterium. GTDB lineage: Bacteria > Pseudomonadota > Gammaproteobacteria > Steroidobacterales > Steroidobacteraceae > SCUD01. The sequence continues at coordinate 76,643 of JBFXFJ010000007.1, read as the reverse complement.
CGACCTGATGGTCGTGGCCTTCGGCGATGCCGGCAAGGCGGCGCGTTCTGCCGTCGGCATGCAGTCGCTGCCCTCCAACATCGCGGTCGAAATCGAGGCGACGGTCGAGCTGCACGACGGCGGCTGATCCGTTCCGCCGTGCGGAACCTGCTGATCGTCCTGCTGCTGCCGCTGCTCGCGTACCTCGCGCTTTGCGCGCTGATGTACTTCGGCCAGCGCTCGCAGATCTACTTCCCGGTGCGCGAGTCGGATCCGCCGGGTGCAGGCGCGATTCGCCTGGCCACGGGCGACGGCGTCGACCTGAAGATCTGGGCCGTGCCGCGCCCGGGACCGCGCGCAATCGTGTACTTCGGCGGCAATGCGGAGGACGTCGCCGGCAATCTTCCGGCGTTCACCGCGGCTTTTCCGGCGCACTCGCTCTACCTTGTGAACTACCGCGGCTATGGCGGCAGCAGCGGCAGCCCGTCGGAGGCGGGGCTGCAGGCCGATGCGACCGCCCTCTACGATCACCTGAGCGGGCTGCATCCGGAGATATCGGTCATCGGGCGGAGCCTCGGCAGCGGCGTCGCGGTCCACCTGGCGAGCATCCGTGACGTCCACCGGCTGGTCCTGGTCACGCCTTTCGACAGCCTGGTCAACGTCGCCCGTGAACACTTCCGCTACCTGCCGGTCAGATGGCTGATGCGGGACCGCTATGAATCCGCAAAGCGCGTGCCCGCGGTCCGTGCGCCGACGCTGGTGGTGATTGCCGGGGCCGACGAGATCATTCCACGCGCGCGCGCAGAGGCACTCGTCGCGGCATTTCCTGCTTCGCAGGTCCGGTCGGAAGTGCTTCCGGGCGCGACCCACAACGGCCTGGACCGGATGCCGCAATACCTTGAGCGAATTGATGAATTTCTCGCGAAGTGACCACGGTGTATGATCCGCGGGCCCCAGGCGCTCCAGTCCCTCCAGGTCGTCAACGGGGGTAAGTCCGCAATGCTTGCGCTCCGCAAATCCCTGGCCGGGGTCACGGTCCTGGCGCTGGCCGCCTTCTCCTCCGGTTGCTCAGTCGAGCGATTCGCCGCCAACAAGATCGGCGATACGCTCGCCTCGTCCGGCACCACTTACTCGGCGGACAATGATCCGGAGCTGATCGGCTCGGCACTGCCATTCAGCCTCAAGCTGATGGAGAGCGTGCTGGCGTCCACGCCGGAGCATCGCGAACTGCTGGCGGCGACCAGCGCGGGATTCACGCAGTACGCCTATGCCTTCGTCCAGCAGCAGGCCGACGCGACGGCGCTCGAGGATACCGACCGCGCCTGGGCCGACTGGAATCGCGCACGCCGCCTTTACCTGCGCGCCCGTGACTATGGCCTGCGCGGGCTCGACGTCGCGCTGCCGGGTTTCAGCAGCGAACTGCGCACCGACCATGCCGCGGCGGCAGCGCGCGCAAGCGCCGCGGAAGTGGACCTGCTGTACTGGACCGCCGTGTCATGGGTCGCTGCGATCTCGCTCGGCAAGGACGATCCTTCGCTGGTCGCCGAGTTGCCGCTGGTCTCCGCGATGATCGATCGCGCGCTCGCGCTCGACGAGGGCTGGGATCGCGGGGCGATCCACTCGTTCCTGATCACCTATTCGATGGCGCGTCCCGACGCCGGGCCCGAGGCCGCCGCGAGTGCGCGCCGCCACTACGATCGCGCGGTCGAGCTGTCGCAGGGCAAGGCCGCGGGCCCGCACGTATCCTGGGCCGAGGCCGTCTGCCTGCCGCAGGAGGATCGTGCCTGCTTCGAGCAGGCGATCGCGGCCGCGACCAGGATCAATCCCGACGACGACCCGGCGACCCGGCTCGTCAACATCATCATGCAGCGACGCGCGGCCTGGCTCAGCGCCAACCTGGATCGCTGGATCCTGCCGACGATCGACGACACTGCCGTCACCGAGGAGCCGACTACATGACGTTTTCCCGATTCCGTGTCGTGCTGGGCGCCGTGGCGCTCGCGATCGCCGCCCAGGGCATCTCGCCCGCGGCGACCGCCGCCGACAAGAAGGAACTGCGCATCGCGACCGTCGCGCCGGCCGGATCGTCGTTCCACAAGCGCCTGCAGTCGCTGGGCGCCGAGTGGTCGCGCGGCCCCGGCGGCGTCTCGATGAACATCTATCCGGGCACGCAGGGCGGCGAGCTGCAGATCGTCCGGCGCATGCGGGTCGGCCAGATCCAGGGTGCGATGCTGACCTCGGTCGGCCTCGGTCAGCTCGACCGCTCGGTCACGGCGCTGCAGCTGATGCCCTTGATGTTCAAGGACTGGGAGGACGTGGACCGCGTGCGCGAGCGCCTGCGGCCCGAGCTCGAAAAGCGCCTGCGCGATGCCGGATACGTCGTGATGTTCTGGGCGGATGCCGGCTGGGTGCGTTACTTCTCGCGCACGCCGATCCGCAATGTCCGCGACCTGAAGCCGATGCGGGTGTTCGCGAGTTCCGGCGATCCCGACAGCATCGACATGATGAAGGATTACTACACACCGGTCGTGCTGGAGCCGGACCAGATCCTGCTGGGCCTGCGCAACGGCATGATCGACGCGCTGCCGGTGCCGGCATTCCTCGCCAACTTCAACCAGGTCGCGACCTACGCGCCGTACATGCTCGACCTCAACTGGGCGCCGATCACCGGGGCGCTGGTCGTCACGGAGAAGGCCTGGAAGCAACTGGACCCGGCGACCCGGGCCTGGCTCAAGGAATCGTCGGACCGCGCCGGCAATGAGATGCGACGCGCCAGCCGGGCCGAGGATGACCAGGCCGTGCGCGCGATGCAGGAAAAGCACGGGCTCAAGATCGTGTCGCTGACGCCGGAGGCGGATCGCGAGTTCCGCACCGAGGTTGCCCGTATCTATCCGCGCATCCGCGGCAAGCTGGTGCCGGAGACCCTGTTCGACATGACGGTAGCCACGCTGAAGGCCGGCGGCGAAAACGCCCGGTGATGGCCGTCGTCCACCGGATCGAGAACCTGCTGCTGGCGGCGGCACTGGCGGCGCTCGTGCTGCTCGGCGTCGCGAGCACCAGCGCGGCGCTCGCCGACACCGACGAGCTGATCCGCCACCTGACCCTGCTGGTCGGCATGCTGGGCGGCATGGCGGCCGCGCGCGACGACCGCCTGCTGGCGATGGGCACCATCGCGCTGGCCCTGCCGCCGCGCTGGAAGCCCGCGATTGCGGCCTATACCGGACTGGTGGCGACGACGGTCGCCGGGCTCCTGACGCTGGCCGCCTGGCAGTTCGTCCGGGAGGAGGCGGCCTCCTCGAGCACGCTCGCTTTCGGCGTGCCGCGCATCGTGCTGCAGGCCGTGATGCCGCTCGGATTCTTCTTCATCATGCTGCGCATTGCGCGCCATGCCGCCGGCAGCACGCTGCTGCGCGTCGTCGTGTTCCTCATTGCCGTGGGACTTACGGTCGCCGTGGACCAGATCGACGGCGGCATTGCGGCCCTGCGGACCCCGCTGCTGGTTGTGCTCGGCGCGGCCATTTTGCTCGGCGCGCCGATCTTCGTCGGCCTCGCCGGCATTGCGCTGATCTTCTTCATTGCGGCGGGCGACCCGATCGCCTCGGTGCCGCTCGACCACTACGACCAGGTCACGAATCCGCTGCTCGCGACCCTGCCGCTCTTTACGCTCGCAGGCTACGTGGTGGCGGCGAGTGGCGCGGCGCGGCGGCTGGTGCAGCTGCTGCGCGCCTGGTCCGGGCACCTGCGCGGCGGGCCGGCGGTCGTCACGGTCTTCGCCTGTGCCTTCTTCACGGCGTTCACCGGCGGCTCCGGCGTCACGATCCTGGCGCTCGGCGGGCTCTTGATGCCGATCCTCATTTCATCGCGCTATCCGGATCGCACCTCGCTCGGGCTGGTGACGGGCGCGGGCTCGCTCGGCGTGCTGTTTGCGCCCTGCCTGCCGCTGATCCTTTATTCGATTGTCGCGCAGGTCTCGATCGAGGACATGTTCCTCGGCGGAGCAGTACCGGGACTGCTGATGGTCGCGCTGGCCTGCGCCTGGGGTGTTGCTGCATCGCCGCGCCGGGCATTCCGGCCGCGATTCAGCTGGCGCCGCGCGCGGGTCACGACCTGGCGCGCGAAGTGGGAGCTGCTGCTGCCGGTCGTGCCGCTGGTCCTGATCTTCGGCGGCTACGCGCTGCCGGTGCCGGCGGCGGCGCTGACCGCGGCCTACGCGATCCTGGTCGCCGCGCTCATCAACCGCGACCTGCCGCGCGGGGAGAAGCTCATCGAGGTGATGCGCGAATGCGGCCTCCTGGTCGGTGGCGTGCTGCTGATCCTGGGCGCGGCGATGGGCCTGACCAACCTCCTGATCACCGAGCACGTGCCGGACCGGCTGACGGCGTGGATCCAGGCCACGATCGACTCGAAATGGGTGTTCCTGCTCGCGCTCAACGTGTTCCTGCTCGCGGTCGGCTGCCTGATGGACATCTTCTCGGCGATCATCGTGGTCGCGCCGCTGATCGTGCCGGTTGCGCTCGCCTTCGGCGTGGACCCGGTACACCTCGGCATCATCCTGCTCGCGAACCTGGAGCTCGGCTACCTGACGCCGCCGGTCGGGCTCAACCTGTTCATGTCGGCGTCGCGATTCCACCGCCCCGTGCTCGAGGTCGCGCGCGCGAGCCTGCCGATGCTCGCGGTGCTTGCGATCGGGGTGCTGCTGATCACGCTGGTTCCGCAGCTGACACTGGCGTTGCCGCAGTGGTTCGCGGGCCGCTGAGCGGACCCGGTCGTCTCAGCCGGCGGGCGGCAATGCGTCGATGAGGTCCGCCATGCGGCGGCGGGTCGCGGCATCCGGCAGCCGGCCGATGCCGCCGCCGATGTTGTCCAGCATGTGCGAGGCCTTGCTGGTCGCGGGCGTCACGACCGTGACGGCCGGGTGGCCCAGCACGTACTTGATGAAGAATTGCGCCCAGGTCGCGGCGTCGAATTCCGCGGCCCAGTCCGGCAGCGGCCGGTCGCCGACACGCTGGAACAGGCGCGTGCGTCCGAAAGGCACGTAGACCATCACCGCGATCTTGCGCTCGATCGCGAGCGGCAGGATCTTTTCCTCGACGTCGCGATTGTCCACCGCGTAATCCACGCCGATGAAATCGAGCGGCTCCTCGCGCATCACGCGTTCGAGTTCCGGGTACTGGCCCTTGCTGGTGGAGGTGACGCCGATGTAGCCGACGCGCCCGGCCTTCTTGAGTTCCTTCAGGATGCCGAGCTGCACCGGCACGTCCCCGAGGTTGTGGACCTGGATGAGGTCCATCGTCGTGACGCCGAAGCGGCGGAAGGACTCCTCGATCTGCGCCCGCGCGGCCGCCGGATCGGCGGAACCGCCGCCGCGCGACGCGACGTTGACTTTGGTGGCCCAGAAGATCTTCTGCGTGATGCCGAGTTCGCGCGCGAGCCGGCCCGCGACTTCCTCGGAGGCGCCGTAGGAGGGCGCGGTGTCGAACACGGTGGCGCCGCGCGCAATCATCACGTCGAGCACCTCGCGCAACGCTGCCACGTCGTCGCTCTGCGCAACGGTGCGGAAGGTCGCGGAACTGCCGAGGCCGATGACGGGAATCAGTTCCCGGCTCGACGGAATGGCCCGGTATTGCAGGCCCGCCTGCGCGGCGGCGCCGGCCAGGCGCGGGCCGAGGCCGAGCGCGGCGCCCGCGCCGAGGGTGATTCCGAGCAAGCGGCGGCGATCCATCATGGTCGGCGCAACCTTAGCAGATCACCGTGCGTCAGTCGTTCTCGCCGGCGTCCGCCTGCACGATGGGTTTGCCGCTCGCTTCGAGCCACAATGAACGGCTGATCGGCGAGGTCCACCAGCCCTCGAACAGGCGCTTGCCCATTTCGTCCTGCGGGAACTGCGGGGCAAAGGCCGAGAAATCGAGCGCCTTGCGCGTGGCCTCGAGGTCGAGGCCCTTCGCGACCGCGTCGGCCGCTTGTGCGCGCGTCGCCGCGAGCATGGTGCGCAGCAGTTGCAGATAGCGGCGGTCGTGCTGCACTTCGCCGTGGCCTGGCACGAGGAGCTCGAATTCGAGCGCCTCGATGCCGGCGAGCGTGTCGATCCATTCGCGCGGAAAGCTGCCGAACCCGTAGGGTATCGGGTGGACGACGAGGTCACCGGTCGCGACGATGCGCTCGCGCGGCAGCCACAGGATGAGGTCGCCCTCGGTGTTGCCCTTGCCGAGGTGACGGATGTGGATCTCGCGCTCGCCGCGATGCAGCACCAGTTCGTCGGCGACCGTGAGGTCCGGCGGCGTGACCGCAATGCGCTTCGCGTCGGCGAGCAGCAGGTTGAGGTCGTCGAGCAGCCGGCTGCGGCGTTCCGAGAGCTCGCCTTTTTCCTTGAGCGCAGTCCATTCGGCGATGGTCGGACCGATGTCCTTGTCGAACTCGGTGACGTACTTGAACGGCGGGCCCAGCATTGCGGCGCGCGTCGCCGGGTGCGCGACGATCGTGATTCCGGGGTACTCCGCGCGGTAAACCTGGTTGCCGAGGTTGTGGTCGCCGTGCCAGTGGCTGTTGACCAGGTGGCTGACGGGCTTGCTGGTGATGCTGCGGATCAGGCGGATCGCGTTGTCGGCGGCAATCGGCATTCCGCCGCCCTCGAACACGATGACGTCGCGTTCGTTGACGATCACGAGCACGTTGCCCTCGACCGGCTGGCGCAGCGGCTCGGGGCGCTGCAGCAGGTAGATGTCCGGCTTCAGCGGGACGATCTCGAGGTCCCAGGCCGAGCCGTCTGCATCCGCGCGAAACGCGAGCAAGGCGACGGCGATGAGTGACCAGCTGGCTTGGAGCTTCATCCTGATACCTCGGTAATGGGCCGCCGAAGTATCCCCGTGTCACTGCGGGTGCGACAGGCCATCCGTCGCGCCACGAGGGCAATTCGCCGTATCATCAATTCGTCGTCCTCGTTCTCGCGGGAGGGAGTGGACATGGGTCGGCGCGGGTGGCTCGTCGTCGCCGGCATTTCCGCCGGGTTGCTGGCGGCTTATGCGCTGGCCGGCTTCCTCTGGGTGCCGCGCTTCGTGCAGTCGTCCGTGCAGGAATCCTTCGAGCGCGACTACGGCCGCAAGGTCGAGCTGGCACGGCCGGGCTTCAATCCCTTCACGTTCGAATTCGAGGCGCGAGCCTTCTCCGTTCCCGATGCGGACGGCGAGCGCCTGCTGGGATTCGACCGCCTGTACCTGGACTTCGAGCTGTCGTCATTGTGGCGGCGGTCGTGGACCTTCGGCGCGATCGCGCTCGAGCGTCCCTACCTTCGCCTGGTACAGCGGCAGGACGGCAGCCTGAATCTCTCGGACCTGAAGCCTGCGGAGGCGGCGGACAGGGACTCGGCCGACGCCGCGGTGCCGTCGTTCGCGATCGGCGAACTCTCGGTTCTCGAGGGCCAGGTCGATGTGCTGGACCGGATGCGGGACGAGCCCTTTGCGACTTCCCTGCGGCCCGTGACGTTCGGGCTGACGGACTTCCACAGCCGCGGTGAAGGCAACGCATTTTCCTTCAAGGCCGGCTCCGATCGCGCCGGGCGGCTGGCCGTCGACGGCACGCTGGCACTCGGGCCATTTGCGTCGAAGGGCCGGATCAACTTCGCAGGATTGCCGGCGACCACCGTCAGCGATTACCTCGGCGAGGCGCTGCCGGTCACGCTGCTGGCCGGCCGCATCGACCTCGATGTGGCATACGACCTGAGCCTGGCGGGCAAGCCCTTTACCCTGGTATTGGACCTGCCGACGGTGGCGGCGCGCGAGCTCGTGACCGTCGCGCACGGGCATGAAGACGCGTGGCAGGTGCCGGTGCTGGATCTTCGCGAATCGCGCGTGGACGTCGCGGCGCGCACCGTACGAATCGGCTCGGTCGAGCTGCGCGACACGGTGGCGACCGCGTGGCTCGACGAGCGGGGGTTCCACTCGCCGGGCGTTGCGCTGCTGCCAAAGTCCGCGACAGCCGAGGCGGGGGAAGCGCCCGGCGCTGTTGCCGCTGCCGCCGCGCCCGCCTGGCAGGTCGAGATTCCCGTGATCCGGATGGCCAACGCGAGCGTGACGCTGCAGGACCGCCGCATCGAGCCGGCCGCCTCCTTCGGGCTCGTCGTCCAGGAATTGCAGATCGGCGATTTCACGTTTCCGCAGCGCGCACCCTGGAAAGTTGCAGGAAGCCTGGCGGCGCAGTCGGGCGGCGAGCTGGGCCTGGCGGGCACGCTGGAAATGAACCCGCTGATACTCGCGGCCGACGTGACGACCAAGGCGCTCGACCTGCGCGCGGCGCAGTCGTACCTGGACGGCGACACCGACCTCAAGCTCCGCGGCGGCACGCTGACGAGCCAGGGAAGGCTTGAATTTGCGGCCGAGGGGCGGCCGCGCCTGCGGTATGCCGGCGACCTGAAAGTCGCGGGCCTGCATACCGCGGACGGCACACTCGGCGAAGATTTCATCAACTGGTCGGCACTCGAGATTCGCAAGCTCGAGTTCACGCAGGAGCCGACGCGTCTCGCGATCCGCGAGATCGTCGCGAAGGACCCGTACCTGCGGCTGATCCTGGCCGCGAGTGGCGTCACCAACATCCTGTCGGTACTCGACCCCGAGGCAGCGGCGCTGCGCGCTGCCGAGATCGCGGCCGAGCGCGCCGCCGGCGAGAAGGAAGGGCGTGATCGCGGCAGGCGCGACGAGGATGAGGAAGTGGTCCCGTCACCGCCAGTGAAGTCGCGACTCCCCGCACGCATCGGCACGATCCGCATCGCGAACGGCAACGTGAACTTCTCCGACTTCACGCTGCAACCGCCATTCCAGATCGCGGTCGAGCGGCTCGCTGGCACGATCACGGGCATGACATCGGTCGCCGGGGAACGCGCGCGCGTGGAGCTCGCGGGCGAGGTGGACCGTTACGCGCCGGCGACCATCGAAGGCGAACTGAACCTGCTCGCCGCACAGTCCTACCTCGACATCGCGGCGAAATTCCGCAACATCGAACTGACCAGCTTCAATCCGTACTCCGGGAAGTTCGCCGGCTACCGCATCGACAAGGGCAAGCTCTCGATCGAGACCTCCTACCACGTCGAGAATCGCCGCCTGGACGCGAAGCACCGCTTCACGCTCGACCAGTTGCAGCTCGGCGAGCGGGTCGAGTCGCCGGATGCGGTCTCGCTGCCGCTCAAGCTTGCGGTCGCGCTCCTGAAGGACCGCAACGGCGTCATCGACATCGACCTGCCCGTGACCGGCTCGCTCGACGACCCGCAGTTCCGGCTCGGCCCGATCATCTGGAAGGCCGTCCTCGGCCTGCTCGGCAAGATCGTGACCGCGCCATTCGCGTTGCTCGGCAGCCTGTTCGGCGGCGGCGAGGACCTGTCCGACCTGTCGTTCACCACCGGCGCCGCAACCCTGGATTCCGCGGCGCAGGAAAAGATCGCATCACTGCGCAAGGCGCTCGTCGAGCGGCCGGGGCTGAACATCGACGTGCCGTCGACGGTGGACCCGCGTGCCGACCGCGAATCGCTTGCCGCGTTGCGCTGGAACGCCCTGCTGGCCGGCACGGATACTGCCGATCGCGAGGCCTACCGCGACCGCCTGCTTGCGCTCTATCGGGAGCGCCTCGGCAGCAAGCCCGACATTCCCAAGCCGCCGAGACCGGCGGAGGGGGCACCGGAGAGCGATCCGGTCGAGCACGCCATTGAATTCCTGGTGCCAAAACTGCGCGAGGGCGTGGTCGTGACCGATGCCGAACTCGCGGCGCTGGCCGATGCCCGCGCGCAAGCGGTGCAGGAGGCCTTGCTGGCGGACGGCGGGATCGATCCGGCGCGCGTGTTCCTGATCCGCGGCGAGCCGGCGACGGCCGATGGCGGTACGGTCACGATGGTGCTGAGCCTGAAATAGGCGGCGGGCGTCGGGATCAGCGCTGGTCGAGCCCGGTGCGGCGATGCACGGCTGACCGCAGCATCGCGAGCGTGTCTGCGACGACGGCTTCCTGGCCATCGTTGGTCAGGATCGAGAACCACAGCGTCAGCTCGCCGGCCTGCAGCGCGCCCTGGTTCATGTAGCGGAACTCCTCCGGCTGCGGCGCCCGGTCAGTCGCCGCGAAGTAGAAGCCGATGCCACTTGCGCCCTGCAACCGCCGGATCTCGATGGATTCCTCGGTCGCCTGCGGCTGGATCCGCACGGCCGCATCGCGCACGGCCTCGCGCAGTGCCTCGGTGTCCCGGACATCTCCTGCCGTCGGCTCCGGCGATTCCGGCGTCACGAACACCTCGAATCGGGCGCCCTCGATCGGGTACAGGCGGATCGTCAGGGGAGTGCCGCCCGGCGGCAAGTCCGTTTCATCCTGCCAGCCGCCCGGCAAGATCATTTCCAGCGTGTCGAGGTTCGGGAGTTCGTAGCGCCGGTGCGGGGCTTCATCGGCACGCGCAGAAATGGCCGCGGCGAGCGCGAGCAGTATTGCGGCAGTGGCTTTCACGGACCGGTTCATGGCCCGCGGCGACACCAGATTCCGGCGTCAGGGTACGGGCGCGGGCACTTCGCCGCCGGGCGCCCCGCCCGAGACGAAGCCGACTTTCTGCAGGCCGCCGCGCTGCAAGGTGAACAGCACGTTGGCGACGTACACGTACGGCACGCGCCGGTGCGCGTCCACGTGAACCTCGGGCTGCGGGTCCTTGGCGTTCTCGATCGCGACATAGTCGCGGAAGGAGGCGACGTCGACCGGCGTGCCATTCCACATGATCGAGCCGTCGAATTCGACGTAAATGCGCACGACCTCGGGCGGCTCGGTCGGTGGGTTCGGGTTGTCGCGCGGCAGGTCGATCTTGACGGCGTGCGTCATGACCGGGATGGTGATGATGAAAATGATCAGCAGCACCAGCATGATGTCGACGAGCGGAATGACGTTCGGCTCCACCATCGGATCCGCGCTGTCGCCCTTGACCGAAACCGCCATGAAGACCCCCGCCGGCCCCGTCGCGAGGGGCCTTGTCGTAAGAAAACCGAGTTTGCCCTTCATCCCGGCATGGCGCAAGCCAGCAGCCGGCTTGGTAGTGTCTCAGTTTGCCGGGTAACGGCAGGAGGCGGCTTTTACGTTGGCCTTAACGATTCGGTCGTAGGCCCATAGTTTTATGGCCCATATGGCCAGAGCCGCCAGATACCACCCAGCAGGCATATCGAAGTTGTAGATCAATATGCAGGCGATCAGAAGCGTCATAAGGCCCCCTGAAAACCTTGAATTTGGAATGAATGCGGGCCTTTGTGACCTAGGCCCTACCTGTCGGCTTCGTCCGATACTAAAAACAAGCTAGCAGGAGTAGAGATTTGCCATATGAATCAATTGGAATATAGTTACCGGCTAGCAGGGGAATACCGATGCCGCGCCTCAGACCGAACGCATTAGCGTTGAAATACCAGGGTGAATATGGCGCTGCCCGGCGGTATGTTGACATCACGAATACCCGAGACTATCCCCTTGGTGGCCGCGTAGGCCGCGTCTTTGGTCCGGGCTTCTTTGAAAAGATCGGCAGCTTCGGCAACGTCGATTTGCGTCCGCTCGGCGATCACGTTGGCGATCCGCGTTTGATCGGCGAGGATGCCGCCTAGCAACTCCTGAGCGTTCTTTTGTTCAATGCGGGTTGGGGCTGCGCAGTCGAACCCGACTCCATGAAACATGAAAGTCGAATGTGGGCAGGCAAGACGCTCGTCCCCCGCAAGGAAAATCGCGTTCCCGATTGAGTCAACGTTTCCGACGTTGTGAAACACGATGTGGGCTGGCAGCCCACGCAACACGTTGTAGAGGTTCATGCCGTTCATCACGGTGCCGCCGGGCGTCGAAAACAAAAAAATACAGCTCGTTATGTCCTTGCGCGATCAGGTTCGTGGCAGCCGCAATCAATTGTTCCGTCGTTGTGACATTTATTTCTGCTGAGAACGAAATGTACGCTGTGTTGTAGTTGGGAAGTTTGAGGTCCATGTATCTACCCTACGCCGCCAAGGCGACGATTTCTTCAAGTGACCATACATGATCTGACACGCCGGCGGCCTTGGCGGGTGTGATTCGCAGCGTTTTATGGATGCGCCCAAAGTTGTAGTACATGAAATGCAGGGCCACAGCGTGAGCGTGATTTTCGACCTTCTTTGAGAAGGCATTGGTGAGTGAGGCGGGTAAAGCGCCTCATGCTCATCCGCATGGTCAGGTTTTGACGCTCCACGAATGACGTGCTGATCTGGGCCGGATCGGGTTTGCCAGTGCAGCAGACGCTTTCGGTTCCGACGATCTGGGGAGGGGAGTAGCGGCGCTGGCCTTCCGGGGCCTGGCCATAGGTCTTAACAAGCATGGCGTAATCAACACGCTTGCCGAACGCTTCCTCGACGGCTTCGATATAGACCTTGTGGCCGTCGCTAGTGAGCTGGATGCGGTTTGCCAAACGGCCAGCCAAGTCGCATATGAAGCTTTTGGCCGCGTCAGCATCGCGTTCTCCGACCATCCAAGACGCTACGAGCTTGGTATCGGCACAAATGGCGGTCCACGTCCAAATGTCGCCAGCCTCGCCAGCAGCCTTCTTGGCGGCGGGGGCCGAGCGCTCTTTGGCGTAGACGAAGGCCCAAATCTCGTCAACCTGTACGCGCTTGCAGGACAGGCCGCGGAGGGCTTCGTCCTGGTAATCGGCGCAGGCCCGGCCAACATCAACCAGAAGTTTGGTGACAGTATTGATCGAGACATCGGTCAGCCTCGAAGTTGCCCGGAGGCTATTGCCCTCGACAAGTAACCCTATGATTTGCGAGCGCTTTTCTTTGGATAGCCTGTTCATGATGGATATGCTGTTGACGTCTGCCTTCTATACAGATAATATCTGTACACGTTACTACTGTCAACTGTGTATCCATCATGATTTATCAAACTCCAGCGCTTCCCGATGAGTTTCTCGACGTAATCGCGAACATCGACAAGCTGCGCCAACAGCTCAATTACACGCTCCAGCAAAGCCCACACAGATGGACAGGGCTATTGGCCCGTTCCGTAATGGCACGGGCAATCCAAGGCTCAAACAGCATTGAGGGCTATAACTTCAGTGTCGACGATGCGATTGCGGCAGTAGAAGGCGAAGAACCGCTCGACGCGGAACTAAAAGACCGGCTTGAGCTTTTCGGGTATCGAGATGCGATGAGCTATGTCTTGCAACTCGCCCGTGATAAGCACTACACGCACAATGAAGGCACCACACGAAGCCTTCACTACATGATGCTGAAGCATGATCTAACCAAGAATCCTGGGCGGTGGCGGCCAGGTCAAATCTGGGTCAAGCGCGAAGAAACCGGAGAAACAGTCTATGAGGGCCCGGAGGTTCTTGAAGTTCCGGGCCTGATGAATGAGCTAATTGCTTCGCTCAATCTCCAAAGCGATGTTCCTGTCATGGTCCGGGCGGCAATGGCGCATCTAAATCTCACCATGATTCATCCGTTTTCAGATGGAAACGGGCGAATGGCTAGGGCGCTGCAAACCTTTGTGCTCGCGCGGGAGGGCGTAGTTGATCCACGCTTTTCAAGCATCGAGGAATACCTGGGAGGCGCACGACAAGCGTACTACGACGTTCTAGCAGAGGTTGGGCGCGGAGCTTGGCATCCAGAAAACAATCCGCTTCCCTGGATACGGTTCTGTCTAACAGCACATTACCAACAGGCCGAACTGTTTCTACATCGGACTTCAATGCTCGATAGGCTTTGGTACAAGATCGAAACCGAAGTCGATGCGAAGGGCATGAAGCATAGATATATCTTTGCCATGGCCGATGCTGCCGTGGGCTTCAAAGTTAGGAATGCCACTTATCGCAGGCTGATAAAAGATTTGAGTGACCAGATGGCCAGCCGCGATCTTCACGAACTCTCAGAGCTTGGCTATCTCAAGCCAATAGGTGAGCGCCGCGGGCGCTACTACTTGGCTGGCGATTGGCTTAGGAAGGTTGCGAGAGAGGCGAATGTTCCGCGGCGGATCACTGATCCGTTTGTGTCTGGGCCTCGATTGGAACTGGCTCGTCACGAACCAATCCAGAAGCAGCTTCTCTAGCTTTTTTGACCTGATTTGAGCCTTCTGGACCGTGTACGACGGTCCGCCGTTGCGAGCTCAACAATTCGCTTGGCCAGACGATTCGGGTCGCGCGGGCGCGAGGGTTTTTTTTGCTTTCTTTGGCATTTTTTTACCGTGGCATATTCAATCCTGGCGGGCAAGGGCCAAACTGAGACACTACCGCCGGCTTCGGTGCTATCCTTTTTGAAAAACCCGCCGGGACCGCGGCGGGACAGGGGAACGGATGACCAAGGCGACCGGCGACATACGCAACATTGCCCTGGTGGGCCATGCGGGGGCGGGCAAAACGCTGCTGGCGGAGGCGCTCCTGTTCGGCGCTGGCAGCATCCGGGCCAAGGGCAGCCTGACACGCGGCACCACCGTCTGTGACCACGATCCCCAGGCACGCCGATTACTGCATTCGGTCGATGCGACCCTGTGCTGGCTCGAGACCGGCGGGGCCCACGTCAACCTGGTCGACACGCCGGGCTACCCGGATTTCATCGGCCGCACGCTGCCGGTGCTCGAGGCGGTCGAGACCGCGGCCGTCGTTACGAGCGCGGTTGCGGGCGTCGAGGCGGTGACGCAGCGCATGATGGACTTCGCGCGCGAGCGCGGCCTGTGCCGGGTCGTCGTGATCAACAAGATCGATTCCCGCGAGGCGGATGTCGAGGCCACGCTCGAGGAGGTCCGCGAGCAGTTCGGCCGGGAATGCCTGCCCGTCAACCTGCCCGCCGCGGGCGGCACCCGGGTGATCGACTGTTTTTTCCATAATGAGGGCGAGGCGACCGACTTCTCGTCCGTGAAGCAGGCGCACACCGAGATCATCGACCAGGTGGTCGAGGTGGACGAAGAGCTGATGGCGCTCTACCTGGAGCAGGGCGAGGAACTGGCGCCCGCGCAGCTGCACGACCCGTTCGAGAAGGCGCTGCGCGAGGGCCACCTCGTGCCGGTCTGCTTCGTCTCCGCCGAGACCGGCGCCGGCGTCCCGGAACTGCTCGAAGTCATGGCGCGGCTCATGCCGAATCCCGCGGAGGGGAATCCGCCACCCTTCATGAAAGGCGCGGGAGACGACGCGGAGCGCGCGACCGTCATACCGGATCCGGGCCGCCATGCGATCGCCCACGTCTTCAAGGTGATCATGGATCCGTTCGTCGGCAAGCTCGGCCTGTTCCGCGTGCACCAGGGCACGATCCGCACCGGTGCGCAGCTGTTCGTCGGCGATGGCCGCAAGCCGGTCAAGATCGCGCACCTGTTCCGCATGCAGGGCAAGGAACACAACGAGATCCCGCAGGCGGTGCCGGGCGACATCTGCGCGGTCGCCAAGCTCGACGAACTACACTTCGACGCGGTCCTGCACGACTCGCACGACGAGGACCATTTCCACCTGCAGTCGATTTCGTTCCCGCCGGCCATGCTCGGCGTGGCGATCGAGCCGGAGCGGCGCGGCGACGAGCACAAGCTGGCCGAGGCGCTGCACAAGCTTGCCGCCGAGGATCCCTGCGTGCGGGTCGTGCACAACACCTCGGTCAACGAGACCGTGCTCTATGGCATGGGCGACCTGCACCTGCGCGTGATGACGGAGCGCATGGGCGAGCGCTACGGCGTTGCCGTGAAGACGCGGCCGCCGAGCATCCCTTACCGCGAGACCATCACGCGCCCGGCCGAGGGCCACCACCGCCACAAGAAGCAGACCGGCGGCGCCGGCCAGTTCGGCGAGGTCTACCTCCGGGTCGAACCGCTGGTGCGGGGCTCAGGCTTCGAGTTCGTCGACGACGTGGTCGGCGGCGCGATCCCGAACCAGTTCATACCGGCGGTCGAAAAGGGCATCCGGACCGCGCTCGCCGAGGGCGCGGTGGCCGGTTTCCCGCTGCAGGACATCCGCGTCTCGGTCTACGACGGCAAGTACCACTCGGTGGACTCCAAGGAGGTCGCCTTCGTGTCGGCCGGCCGCAAGGCCTTTCTCGACGCCGTGCAGAAGGCCGGTCCTGCCGTCCTCGAGCCGATCGTCCACGTCGAGATCAACGCCCCGGGCACGGTCATGGGCGACATCACCGCGGACCTCGCGACGCGCCGCGCGCGCATCGACGGCAACGAGGCGCGCGCCCGCGGCCGCATCGTGGTGTCGGCCTACGTGCCGCTCGCGGAAGTCACCGACTACCAGAACCGGCTGAAGGCATTGACCGGCGGCGAAGGGAGCTTCACGCTGCAGCTCAGCCACTATGACCCGGTGCCGCCGCGCAAGCAGCAGGAACTCGCATCGGCCTGGAAACCCGCCGCCGGCGAGGAATGAACGCTGGCGCGCTGCGCCGCGGAGGACACTTGATCGACACCCGTTCCGATACCCGCATCATGGCGGTGTTCTGTGATTTCGAGAACGTCGCCTTGGGCGTGCGCGACGCCAAGATTCCTACTTTTGATATCAGAAAAGTGCTCGAGCGCCTGCTGCTGAAGGGCAACATCGTCGTCAAGAAAGCCTATTGCAACTGGGAACGCTACAAGGAATTCAAGGGCGGGATGCACGAGGCCGGTTTCGAGCTGATCGAGATCCCGCATGTCCGGATGTCCGGCAAGAACTCCGCCGACATCCGCATGGTCGTGGATGCGCTTGACCTGTGCTACACCAAGTCGCACGTGGATACGTTCGTGGTGGTGAGCGGCGACTCGGATTTCTCGCCGCTGGTCGCGAAGCTGCGCGAGAACAACAAGGTCGTGGTCGGTTGCGGCGTCAAGAACTCGACGTCCGACCTGCTGATCAGCGCCTGCGACGAGTTCATCTATTACGACGACCTGGTGCGCGGGGAGCAGAAGACCCGCGTGGCGCGCCGCGAAAAGACCGCGAAAGCCGCGACCAAGGCGCCCGGCGGCGCCGAGGACCGGCGCCAGGAAGGCATCGACCTGATGCTCGAGACCGCCGAGGACCTGTTTGCCGAGCGCGACGCCGAGGAAAAGGTCTGGGGCTCGATGGTCAAGCAGGCGATCAAGCGCCGGAAGCCCGGCTTCAACGAGAGCTACTACGGCTTCAAGACCTTCGGCAACCTGCTGGAAGAGGCCCGCGACCGCAAGCTGATCGACCTCGAGTTCGATGCCAAGTCGGGCGGCTACATCATCACGCGCGTGGCGACCGGCTGAGATGGCGCAGCACGCGGTCTGCGACGAGGATGACGTGCCGGTCGGCCAGATGAAGGCCTTCCGCGCGGGCGAGGAACGGGTGGTCGTCTATCACCTCAAGAGTGGCTGGTACGCGACCCAGGCCCAGTGCACGCATACCTTCGGGCCGCTGGCGCGCGGCGAGATCGTCAAGGGCTGCCAGGTCCGGTGCCCGCTGCATCGCGCGCGCTTCGACATCGCGACCGGCGAGGTGGTCGAATGGGCGAATTTTCCGCCCGGCATCCAGCTGTTGAATGTCGTGCGCGGAGAAAAGAAACTGCGCACCTACCCGGTGAAGGTCAGGGACGGCAAGGTCATGGTGTCGACATGAAACCGAGCGAAATGACGGGTCGCTGCCTGCTGCTGCTGGCGCTGTTCGCGGGCGCAGGCGCCTGCCAGGACGCGCCGCACAGGCAACCGAGCGGCGACACCCCGGTCACGATCACGACGGTCGCGGGCGGCCTCGAGCATCCGTGGAGCCTCGCCTTCCTGCCGGACGGGCGCATGCTGGTGACCGAGCGTCCCGGCCGGCTGCGCTATGTCGACGCGACGGGAGCGCTCTCCGGGCCGATAGCCGGCGTGCCGGCGGTCTATGCCCAGCGCCAGGGCGGGCTGCTGGATGTCGTGCTCGATCCGGACTTTGCCGCGAATTCGACGCTCTATCTTTCGTATTCGGAACCCGGCGACGGTGACACCAATGGCACTGCGGTCGCGAGCGCGCGGCTCGACGGTATGCGGCTCGCCGACCTGACGGTCATCTTCCGGCAGCAGCCCAAGATCGCAAGCGGGCACCATTTCGGCTCGCGGCTGGTGTTCGCGCGTGACGGCAGGCTGTTTGTCACGCTCGGCGAGCGCAACAAGGAACGCGACTCTGCGCAGGACCTCAGCACGCACCTCGGCAAGATCGTCCGCATCGAGAAGGACGGAGCGATCCCGGCGGACAATCCATTTGCCGGGCGCGAAGGTGCGCGCCCGGAGATCTGGTCCTATGGCCACCGCAACGTGCAGGGGGCGGCGCTGCATCCGGTCACCGGCGAGTTGTGGGCGCACGAGCACGGGCCGCGCGGCGGCGACGAGATCAACGTGGTGCAGGCAGGCCGCAACTACGGCTGGCCGGTCATCACCTATGGCCGCGAGTACCACGGGCCCGCGATCGGCGAGGGGACCGAGAAAGCGGGCATGGAACAGCCGCTGCACTACTGGGTGCCGTCGATTGGTCCGTCTGGCATGGCATTCCACAGCGGCAATGCGCATCCGGCCTGGAAGGGGCAGCTGTTCGTCGGCGCGCTCGCGGCGAAGCAGCTGGTCCGCCTCGAGCTGGGCCCGGAAGGACGGGTCCGTGCGGAGGAGCGCATTGCGATCGGCGAGCGCGTGCGCGACGTGCGCGAAGGGCCCGACGGCGCGCTCTACCTGCTGACCGACGAGGACGCGGGGCGGCTGCTGCGGGTCGTGCCGGCAAAATAGCCCCGTGGACCGGACCGAACGCTTCTACCGGATCCGGCGCCGGCTGATCGAGAAGGGAACCCTGACGCGGCGCGAGATCGAGGAAGAACTCGAGGTCTCGCACGCGACCTTCAAGCGCGACATCGAATACCTGCGCGACCGCCTGAACGTGCCGATCGTCTGGTCGCGGGAGCGCCAGGCCTACGTCATCGACCCGGAGGCAGAGCTCTCGGAACTGCCCGGCGTCTGGTTCAGCCCGGCCGAGATCTACGCGCTGCTCGAGATCGAGCACCTGCTCGGCAGCCTGGGATCCGGGCTGCTCGGCCGTCAGTTCGAGCCACTGCGCGCGCGCCTCAGCGCGCTGCTCGAGCGCGGCGACCGCGGACACCGCGAGATCCGCCGCCGCATCCGCGTGCTGGCGCTCGGCACGCGCCGCGTCAACCGCGAGACTTTCGAGGCGCTGTCGCTCGCGCTGCTCGGCCGCAAGCAGGTGTTCATCCGCCATCAGCGGCGCGGCGACGGCGGCGTCACCGAGCGCGTCGTGTCGCCGCAGCGCCTGGTGCACTATCGCTACAACTGGTACCTGGACGCCTGGTGTCACCTGCGCAAGGATCTGCGCGTGTTTGCGGTGGACGCCATACGGGAGGCCCGGGTCAACGAGGAGCCGGCGCGGGATGTGACCGACGACGACCTCGACCGCGTGCTGGGCGCGGGTTACGGCATTTTCGCCGGCGCGGAAACGCAGATCGCGGTGCTGCGCTTCACGCCCGAGAGCGCGCGCTGGGTGGCCGACGAGGTCTGGCACTCGCGCCAGGTCGGGCGGATCGAGGCCGACGGCGGCTATGTGCTGGAGCTGCCGTTCAGCAAGGAGCCCGAGCTGGTGATGGACCTGATGCGCCACGGTGCCGGCGTCAAGGTGCTGGCTCCGCCTGCCTTGCGCGCGCGGGTCGCCGCGGAACACGCGGCCGCGGCGCGGCAATATGAGTAAAGGATCGCCGCTGCGCTCGAAACTGCCGTCAAGATGAGGATTCCTGCGACCAAACGTTCCGCGGCCGAGCCGGGGCGTTGCACGAACCGGCGACGCATGACTATGGTGTCCGGATGAATCTCGACTTCCTGCGCGGGAACCGCAACCTGCTGTTCTGGGGGCTGCACACGCTCGGATGGTGCGCGTATGGCCTCGCCCAGTACGTCGGAACGGCGGTCTACGGCAAGGAACCGGGCTATGTAAAAGTGATCGCGATCGCCGCGGCAGCCGGCTTCCTGCTGTCGGCGCCGCTGCGCCTCGTGTACCGCAAGCTCTGGTCCACCGGCCCGCGCGCGATGCTGATCGGCTCGCCGCTCATCTGCTGGATCGTGGCGCTCGCCTGGCGCGCCATCATCAATACCGCGTACATGCAGATCGTCGAGCCCGAGTGGGCCATGGACCACGTTCCGAAGCCGCTCGAGATTTTCGTCGGCGCCATCAGCGCGATGGCGTTGCTGCTGTGCTGGACCGGGCTGTATTACGGCGTGAAATTCTACGAGCGCCTGCAGCTCGAGCGCGAGCTGACACTGAAGGCCTCGACGCTCGCGCAGGAGGCACAGCTCAAGATGCTGCGCTACCAGCTCAATCCGCACTTCCTGTTCAACACGCTGAATGCGATCTCGACGCTGGTGCTGGACGGGCAGAACCGCACGGCCAACCTGGCGGTTTCGCGCCTGTCCGAGTTCCTGCGCTATACGCTCGACCAGGACCCGATGAAGAAGGTCACGCTGCGCCAGGAGCTCGATTCGCTGAATCTCTACCTGGGCATCGAGAAGCTGCGCTTCGGCGACCGCCTGCGGCTCGAATTCGACGTGGACGAGCGGGCGGAGTCGGCGCTCGTGCCGTCGCTGCTGCTGCAGCCGCTGGTCGAGAATGCGATGAAGTACGCGATTGCGCCGCGCGAGCAGGGTGGCGCCGTGACGATCATCGCCGGCATCGAGGGAGGCGAACTGCGACTCGCCGTCGTGGACGACGGCCCCGGGCTGCTCGCCACCCCGACTGCCGGCAATGGCCGCGGCGTCGGCCTGCGCAATACGCGCGAGCGCCTCAAGGTGCTGTACGGCGATGCCCACCGGATCGATGTGGCCGACGCGGCGCCCGGCCTGCGGGTCGAGATGCGCCTGCCATTGGAGGTCTGAAGCCGATGTCAGCAACGATCAGGGCGATTCTCGTTGACGACGAACCGCTGGCCCGTCGCGGCCTCGAGCTGCGCCTGCGCGTGTACCAGGACATCCAGATCGTCGCGCAGTGCGGCAACGGCCGCGAGGCCGTCGAGGCGGTCGCTGCGCATTCACCCGACCTGATGTTCCTCGACATCGAGATGCCGGGCGTCGACGGCTTCGAGGTGCTGCGCCGCATCCCGCAGACCAGCATGCCGATGGTCGTGTTCGTCACGGCCTTCGACCGCTATGCCGTGGAGGCATTCGAGGCCCACGCGCTCGATTACCTGCTGAAGCCGCTGGTGGACGAGCGCTTCGAGCGCACCATGGCGCACGTGCGCGACCAGTTCGCGCAGCGCAAGTCGGTAAAGCACCGAGAGCAACTCGTGGCGCTGCTGGCGAGCGTCACGGGCGCCGGGCAGCTCGACGCCGAGGAATTGCTGGCGCGCGGTGCCGAGGGCATCCCGCGCCGTTTTCCCGAAGTGCTGCCGATCCGCCTCGGGCGCGAGACCATCCGCCTGCCGGTCGCCGCGATCGAGTGGGTGGATGCCGCCGGCGACTACATGTGCGTGCACGCCGAAGGGCGCACCCATGTCGTTCGGGCGACGATGAAGCAGTTCGAGGAGCGGCTCGACCCCGCCGACTTCCAGCGCATCCACCGCTCGACGATCGTCAACATCCGCCGCATCCGCAAGCTGAAGCCGCACACGAACGGCGAGTACTTTCTGACGCTGGAGGGCGGGCACGAGCTGAAGCTGAGCCGCAGCTATCGCGACCGGCTGGAGCGGATTCTCGGAAAGGCCTGAGCGGCGGGCGGTCGCGGCCGGGCGTCAGCAGTCGGAGCCGGCCTCGCACTGCGGAGCGGGCGGCTGCCCGGGCTCGCCGCCGCCGCACCAGCCGAAGAACAGCTGGAACAGCACGATCAGCATGGCGGTCACGGATTCCATGGGGCCGATTCTAGTCCGGCGCCAGCCGCAGCCGGTTATCGGCCCGGCTCGCCGGGCAGGCAGTCCGTCGCAGGGCAACGTCCGGCAATGGCGGTGGCCGGCCGCTATGATTTCCCCCGCATGGCCCCGACCGAACCGATTGTGATCAGCGTCGACCTGGCCGTTGCGCCGGCGAGCGCCTACTCGGCGTTCACCGCGCATTTCGCCGACTGGTGGCCGACCGCGACGCATTCGCTGTCGCGCGACCATGCCAGCCGCTGCCGGCTCGAGGCGCGCGTGGGCGGGACCGTGGACGAGCGGGCTCCCGACGGCTCGCGCCACGTCTGGGGCGAGGTGCTGGCCGTCGAGCCGGGCCGGCGCATCCGCTTCACCTGGCACCCGGGCAGGGAGCCTGCATCGGCGCAGTGGGTCGACGTGGAATTCCTGCCGGCCGCCGGCGGCAGCCGCGTCACGCTGACGCATGGCGGCTGGGAGGCGCTCGGGGAGATCGGCCCGCTGCTACGGCAGGAGTACGTTGCCGGCTGGCAAAACGTGCTGGGCGTGGTTTACGTGGACTTCGCGACCCGTCGAAACTGAATCAGCGCGCAGAAAAAAAGCCCCGCCGAAGCGGGGCTCTTGATCGAATTCAACTCCGACTAGAGTGTCAGGCGTTCTTGCGGCGCCGACGCATGCCGGCCGCCATGCCGGCGAGACCGAGGCCCAGGAGGCCCAGCGTGCCCGGCTCCGGAACGCTATTGCGCTCGCCACGGGCATACAACTCCAGGTGCGAGAGTCCGCCGCCGCTGTCAAAGTTGTTGAAAAACTCCCAGTCACCGGAACTCACCAGGTCCGCCAGGCTGTAAATGAACCATTCGTCCGGACGGTTGCCGGTGCCGAACTTGAATCCGATCGCGAGGTCCGCGTACTGCGACCAGGCGGACGAGTCGAAGGACCAGGTTCCGGAGGCGCTGATCTGCGTAAATTGCAAGTTGAAGTCGTCGCCGACGTTGGTCCAGCCGGTGCCGGCCGCGCTCGTCAGGAACGGATCGAGGTGGGCGGCCTGACCGATATTGCCAACGCCGGCCGCGAGGCAGGCGCTCACCTGGCTGTCGTCGACACCCATGAAATTGCGGGTCGTTGACTGGGCCGCGCAGTAGATGGGCGCTGCGGAGGTGGGCAACGAGAACGCCATGAGCGCGAGAGCGCTTGCGACGAATCCAGCAATGTTCTGCATTCTCATTATCCAGCTCCTGAATCACGACTCGACAGAGGCAAATTGCCTCTCTCGCCTATAAAAATTGCATGAGTCGTGCCAAATACCTTAAGCAATTGATTTTATTATACTTACTGCAGGAATTCGCAAGGGGTTTTGCGTTCCTGGGCGCAAAATGTAAGAAAAGCCGACAGCTCGCACTTACTGTCGGAGCACCCAATCAATAACCGCGGCCTGGATGGTCTCGCCGACCCCATTCTGGACACCGGCATGGTTGACGAAGATGACGACCGCGTAGGTCTTGCCGGAGTCGCCGCCGACATAACCGGCGATCGCGCTCACGTCCCGGAGCGTCCCGGTCTTCATGCGGATGCGGCTCGGATCATTGACGCTGCGGAAGCGTTTCTCGAGCGTGCCGTCGAGGCCGCCGAGCGACAGGGACGTCAGGAACTCCGGCGCGAAACGGCTCTTCCAGGCGCCAACCAGCATCCGCGCCATGCTGTCTCCGGAAACGCGCGCCTCGCGCGAGAGCCCCGAGCCGTTGCCGATCACGAGTTCCGGGAATTCCAGGCCGCGGCTCTTGAGCCAGTCCTGGATCGCGGCTTCCCCGGCCGCGGTCGTCGCGGGCGTGCCGCTCTTCTCGGCCGCGATCGCGAGCACCAGCGCGCGCGCCATCATGTTGCTCGAATACTTGTTGGTGACGCGCACGATTTCGGCCAGCGGCTGGGATTCCTGGGTGAGCAGCAGGCGCGCGGCGGGCGGGGTCGGTGCGCGCAGCATGCCACCCTTGAACTCGCCGCCCAGCTGGCGCCAGAGGGTGACGAAGGTGCCGTACGCATATTGGGCGGGCTCCATGATCGCGAGCCGCTGGGTCTGTGGCCCGCAACTCGTCGCGAGCCGGCCGGTCACGACCACGCGCTCCGGATGGGTCGGCGCAATCGTGTAGCCAACCCGCCGGTCGCGACCGACACACCGGCCAGTCGTCAGCATGACCCGGTTGTCGACGATCAGCCCCTCGGGAAAGGGCTGGATGCCAATGTCGATGCCCTGGCCGTGATCGGATGGGCGGATCGTGAAATCCGATGATTGCCAGTTCACGAGCATGGCGTCCGGCAGCACGTTGTAGGTGCGCCAGAACTTGCCGTCGAAATCCTCGGGGCGTTCCTGGTTCGGGGCGAAGCGCGTCTGGTCGATGACGATGTCGCCCTCGATGACCCGCAATCCCGTCTGCCGCAGGTCGCTGACGAATCGCCACCAGCGCTCGATGGTCAGCAGCGGATCGCCGCCGCCCTGCAGGTAGAGATTGCCTTTCAGCACGCCCTTGACCACCGGCGCATCGGCCCAGGCGCGGGTCTTCCAGGTGTAGGCGGGTCCGAGCAGGTCGAGCGCGGCCCAGGTCGGCAACAGCTTCATCGTCGACGCCGGCTTGCGGGGCAGGTCGGCATTGAGCGCGACCAGGCTCTCGCCACTGGCGACATCGCGCACGATGACGCTGACGTCCGAATCGGGCACCAGCTGCTGGTTCAGCACGGCGCGCGGCCGGGCGGGCAGGTCGTTCGCCAGCACCGGCGCGACCGCGAGTACGAGGCCAATCAGCAGGCCCGGGATACGGAATATCATTTGATGCAATACTAATGTGCGAGGCTGCAACTTGCAGGGATCGCCGCAGTCAGAGCGCTGCATCCGACGGCATTCCCGGAGTACCTGATGAACGCAAAGATGCGCTGGTTGTGGGCATTGGCATTCGCCGGGTGGCTGGCCGGCTGCGGCGGCCAGGCTCCCGCGACGGCGGAATCGCCGACTGACGCGGTTCCCGCGGCGGAACCGTCGGCGCAAACCACGGAGGCGACGCCGGCGGCAGCGATCGTGAGCGGCCTGCCCGATTTCACGCCGCTGGTGGACGCTTATGGTCCGGCCGTCGTCAACGTGACGACCGTGGCGCGTCGCCAGGCCGCGGAGCAGGGCGGACCCGAGCTCTCGCCCGACGATCCGCTGTATGAATTCTTCCGGCGCTTCGGCTTCGGCGGCCCGCGCCTGCAGCAGCCGCCGGTGCGCGGCGAGGGCTCGGGATTTGTCATCAGCGCCGACGGCTACATCCTGACCAATGCGCACGTGGTCGACCAGGCGCGCGAGGTGACGGTGCGCACGACCGACCGGCGCGAGTACCGCGCAAAGGTGGTCGGAGTCGATGTGCGCACCGACGTCGCGGTGCTCAAGATCGACGCCGCCAAGCTGCCCGTGGTGCGCATCGGCAGCCCTGCGGGACTCAAGGCCGGCGAATGGGTCATCGCGATCGGCTCGCCATTCGGGTTCGACAATTCGGTCACGGCCGGCATCGTCAGTGCGACGGCGCGCTCGCTGCCCGGCGACGCCTACACGCCCTTCATCCAGACCGACGTCGCCGTGAATCCCGGCAATTCCGGCGGGCCGCTGTTCAACCTGCGCGGCGAGGTGATCGGCATCAATTCGCAGATTTACAGCCGCACCGGCGGCTACCAGGGCGTCTCGTTCGCGATCCCGATCAACGTCGCGATGAACGTCAAGGACCAGCTGGTCGCGAGCGGTCGCGTGCAACGCGGGCGCATCGGCGTGACGATCCAGGACGTGAACCAGGCGCTCGCGGACTCGTTCAGGCTCTCGCGTCCGCGCGGCGCGCTCGTCAGCCAGGTCGAGGAGGGCGGCCCCGCCGACAAGGCGGGGCTCAAGGCGGGCGACGTGATACTCGAGGTGGACGGCGCGGTCATCGAACGCTCTGGCGAGCTGCCGGCCGTGATCGCCGGCATCAAGCCGGGCAGCCCGGCGACGCTCACGATCTGGCGCGAAAAATCCGAGCGCAAGATCCGCATCAAGGTCGGCGAACTCGAGGACGAGCCGGCCGTTGCCTTTCACCGCCCGGCTGGCGAGGCCGACACCGGCAAGCTCGGACTTGCCGTGCGGCCGCTGACCGGCCGCGAACGGCAGCAATTGCGGACCATCGGCACCCTCGTCGTCGAGGAAGCGGACGGGCCCGCGGCCGTGGCCGGGGTCGAGGCGGGGGACGTGCTGATCGCGGTCAACGGCGAGCCGGTGGCGACGGTCGGCGAGTTCCGCACGGCAGTCGACGCCTCGGGCGGCACCGTCGCGCTTCTCATCCAGCGCGGCAATGCCCAGATCTTCGTGCCGGTCCGGATCGATTCCTGATGCGATTGCGACCGGTCGCCGCGCTGACGCTGGCCCTGCTTGCCGTGGCGGCGGCCGGGGCAGCCGAATCTCCGCGCGCGGCGGGTTCCGTGTTCCGCGACTGCGACGATTGCCCCGAGATGGTCGTGATTCCCGCCGGCAAGTTCGTGATGGGCACGCCCTCGGCCGTGCGCGCACCGGGCGCGGGGGCCGCGGAAGCAGACGCGGTCGCGATCGACGTGCCGCGCGCCTTCGCACTCGGCCGCTTCGAGGTGACGCGTGGCGAGTTCGCGCGCTTCATCGCCGGCAGCGGTCACGAGCCGCGGTCCGGCTGCCGCAACTGGGAACCGGCGCTGTCGCGATTCACCGAGGACGCGCGCCGCAGCTGGCAGAATCCCGCGCTGCCCGCGGCCCCCACGGATCGACACCCGGTCACCTGCGTGGCCTTCGCCGATGCGCAGGCCTACGTGCAGTGGCTCGCGCGCGAGACCGGCGAGCGCTACCGGCTGCCGTCGGAGGCGGAGTGGGAATACGCGGCGCGCGCCGGCAGCACGACGCTGCGTCCCTGGGGCGATGCTCCGGAAGAGGGCTGCGATCACGCCAACACCTATGACCTGGTCGCCGATGCGGTTTATCGCCTCGGCTGGCCGAATTCCGGTTGCCGCGACGGGTTTGCCGACCTGGCGCCGGTGGGCGGTTTCGGCGCCAACGCGTTCGGATTGCACGACGTCATCGGCAACGTGCGCGAGTGGGTCCAGGACTGTGCGACCGGCAGCTATGTGGGCCGGCCGCGGGACGCCCGCGCCTGGGAATGGCTCGGTGGCTGCCGCAACCGCGTGCAGCGCGGCGGCAGCTGGCTGACGCCGCCCGCCGAGAGCCGCAGCGCCTGGCGTAACGAGGCGTCGGCGGGCGAGCGCACCGACGACACCGGGTTTCGCATCGCGCGCGACCTGGACTCGCGCGGTGCCGGCGCGGTGGACCGCTGATGCGCCGGCTGTTCCTCGCGGCACTGGCGGCGTTGGCACCGGCGGCGATGGCACAGACGCCGGCGCCCGCCGCGGCGGCGCGGGACTGCGAGGCCTGCCCCGAGCTTTCGGTCGTGCCGCCGGGCCAGTTCGCGATGGGTTCCGCGCCCGATGCCGCGGAGCTCGAGGCAACGACCGGCGAGACGCCGGCGGTCGGGCTGTCGTTCACGCGGCCGTTCCTGATTTCGCGCCGCGAGATCGCGGTCGGGGAATTCCGCCGCTATGTCGAGGCGACGGGTGCCGCGCCCGCGCCGGGCTGCCGCGTCTGGCTCGGCGGCCAGTGGGTGCAGGAACGCGACCGCGGCTGGCAGGATCCCGGGTTCGCACTGCCGCCGCGCGATGACGATCCAGTGGTCTGCGTCAACTGGGACGACGCCCGCGCATACGCGGAATGGCTGTCGAAGGAGAGCGGCAAACGCTACCGGCTGCCCTCGGAAGCGGAGTGGGAATACGTGGCACGCGGCGGTACTTCGTATCCGCGCTATTGGGGCGAGCGTGACTCGCGCGAGGACCAGGTGCTCTCGCTCGCCTGCGACTACGCGAATGTGTACGACACCTCCGCAGTCGACGCACAGCGATTCCCCTGGCCGAATGCGCGCTGCAGCGACCGTGCGGTGGCGCTCGCGCCGGTGGCACAGTACAAGCCGAATGCCTTCGGTGTCTTCGACATCATCGGCAATGCGCGCGAGTGGGTCATGGACTGCTACACCGCGAGCTATCTCGGCCGGCCCGACGACGGTCGCGCCTGGACCTGGCAGGGCGGCTGCGAGCGGAAGGGCGTGCGGGGCGGCTCCTGGGCGAGCCGGCCGCGCGATGCGCGCGCACCGGCGCGCGGCGCCGAACTGACCGGCCATCGCCAGTCCGACCTCGGATTCCGCGTCGCCCGCGACTACGAGTAAAGGGGTCGCATCCCTTCAAAGGGGTCGCATCCCATTTCGAGTTCCCGCCATCCAGTTGCGAACGCAACAGGACGGAAAAGGGATGCGACCCCTTTGAAGGGCGACCCCTTTTACAGGCGGATGCGGCGCCACGCGCCGTGCCGCCAGCGCAGCCAGAGCGCGGTCCCGATCGCCAGCACGTAGACCAGCAGCGCGGTCCAGCCGCCGACCGCGCCGAGCCCGAGGCCTGGCGCATCCTCGATCCAGCCGCGGCCGGGCGAGAACGTCAGCAGGTGGGTCAGCGGCAGGAACAGCAGGGTTCCGCACGAGAACACGATCAGCGCCGGCACGCGCGCATCGCCGGCGCCGCGCAGGCAGAAGGCGCTCGAGAAATTGACCCCGTCGAAAAACTGGTAGGCGGCGGCGAGCCACAGGATCGATGAACAGAGTGCGATGACCTCGCCGGCGCGCGGGTCGGCGGTGTTGACGAACAGCGGCACGAGCCATGGGCCGACCAGCGCGATGACGATGCCGATCCCGCCCATGAAACAGGCGACGACCGCGATGATGCGGTTGCCGAGCCGCTCGGCCCAGTCGCGATCGCCAGCGCCGATCGCCTGGCCGACCAGGGTCGTGCCCGCGAGCGCGAGCCCGATGCCCGGCATGTAGGCGAGCGAGGTCAGGATCGTCACGATCTGGGTCGCGGCGCCGTCCACGATGCTCATGCGGACCTGCATCAGCTGGAAGATCGCGGCGGCGCCGATGTCGGCCGAGGCGGTCATCGCCATCGGCAACCCGAGAGACACCAGCGTCACGATGCGTCCGATCCTCGGCCGCCAGGTCAGGTGCGGCTGGAAGCGCGCGGGCTCGAGCCGCAGGATCATCGCGATCGCGAGCACGACACCCAGCAGCTCGGCGATGTTCGTGGCCCAGGCGGCGCCGGCGATGCCGTAGCCGAGCTGGAAGATCAGCAGCTCGTTCAGGAAGAAGTTCGAGCCAGCGACGACCAGACCGATTGCGAGCGGGATCCGGGTGCGGCCGATACCGTTGAAGTAGGCGACCGCGGCCCACAACGCTGCCGCCAGCGGTCCGCCCAGCATGCGCGGGTCCCAGTAGTCGAGTGCGAGTACCTCGACCTCCGGCGGCAGGCCGAAGGCATGGAACATCGGTCCGCCGATCGCGATGGTCAGGAGGAACGCCGGCAAGGTCAGCAACGACGCCCACAGGCCCATCCAGACCATCTGGCTCGTGCGTCGGTAGCGGCCCGCGCCATAGGCCTGCGCGACCAGCGTCTGCACGCCCATTGCGACGCCGCCGATCAGGAACATTGCCAGTAGCGCAAGCCAGTGCACCGCCGAGATCGCGGCGGTCGCCGCGGTCGACAGCCGCCCGATGAACCAGGTGTCGGTGAGGTTCAGCACGGCCTGCAGCGTGCTGTTGAGGATCAGCGGCAGCGCGAGCGCGGCGATGGCGCGCATGTCGATGTGGCGCCGGCCCCCGGCGTCGAGACGCAGGGCGGGCAGCGCGCTCTCGCGCACACCGGGCGGACCGGCCGCCGTCATGATCGCGCCGGATCCAGCGTATCGCGCCAGGGCCGTCCGCCACGGCCGGCGAGCCAGGCGTGGATCTCGGCGGCAGCGGCGAGCGCAATCGCTTCCGGCGTGCGCGCGCCGATGTCGAGGCCGAGCGGTGCGCGCAGGCGCGGCCGCAGCGCTGTGGCGAGCGGCCCGAGGTCCGCGAGCAGGCGCTCGCGCCGCGCCGCCGGCCCGAGCAGCCCGACATAGGCGATGCCCGGACGGGCTGCGAGCGCGCGCAGGTACTCGAGATCAGCCGGCAGGTGATGGCTCATGACGATCGCCGCATTCACCTGCAGCGAATCCACCGTGGCATCGAATTCCGCAGCCGGGGCGCAGCGAACCTCGCAATGCGGAAAGCGATCGACGGTCGCGAGCGCGGGACGGTGGTCGCAGACCGTCACGGCGAGGCCCAGCCCGACGGCAAGCCGCGCGAGCGGCACCGCGTCGGCGCCCGCGCCGCACAGGAGCAGGCGCGGCGGCAGGGCCAGGGGCATGACGAGGACGCCGACCGGCGCGCCTTCGATCCGGCACTCGAGCAGCTGTGACCGCGTATCCGCGGCCGTGCGGGCGTCGCGGATGACCGGCGGTTCGGGCCACGGCGCATTGCCGCCGCCGGTCCACCACGCGCGGCCGGCCGCAGTGCCGTCGACGATCAGGGCCAGCGTCCCGGCGCGGCGGGCGTCGATGCAGGCCGCTGCCTGCGCCAGCGGCTGCCAGTGTTCGTCCGGGCCGACGCGCTGCAGCAGCACCCGCATGGCGCCTTCGCAGCCGCTGCCGATGCCGAACAGCAGGTCATCTTCACCGCGCATGTCGTAGCTCGCCACGTGGGCGGTGCCCGTCGCAAGCACGGCGCGCGCGTGTTCGACCAGGTCCACCTCGAGGCAGCCGCCGGACAGCAGGCCGCGCAGGTGG
The DNA here is from genome assembly GCA_050179155.1 of Steroidobacteraceae bacterium. Taxonomy (GTDB): domain Bacteria; phylum Pseudomonadota; class Gammaproteobacteria; order Steroidobacterales; family Steroidobacteraceae; genus SCUD01. The sequence goes on along the minus strand of JBFXFJ010000007.1, from coordinate 46,139 downwards.
GAGCGCGCCGTGATCAGCATCTGCGTGCCGGCCTTGCTGTAGGTCGAGCCATCGGTCGCGACCACGGTCGCCAGCACGAGGGCTTCACCCTGCGCCTGGAGTTCGCGGAAATCGCGCAGGAGCGGCGCGAGGGGTGCTGCGAGCGGATGGGCCATGGGGCCTTAGCCTATCATCGGCTAGAATGCCGGCCCCAGCCGCGCGATCGATGGCGCGCAGAAATGCCCGAGGTTTGACCGTGACCGAAGCCGCGGCCCCAGCAGCGATCCGCACGGAATGCGTCATCATCGGCGCGGGTCCCGTGGGCCTGTTCGCAGTGTTCGAGCTTGGCCTGCTCGGCATCAAGTGCGAGATCGTCGATTCGCTCGCGCATCCGGGCGGGCAGTGCACCGAGCTCTATCCCGACAAGCCGATCTATGACATCCCGGCGCTGCCGGTCTGCGGCGCGCGGGAGCTGGTCGAGCGCCTGCTCGAGCAGATCAAGCCGTTCAATGCCGGATTCCATCTCGGCCAGGAAGTGACGGAACTGCAGCAGCGCGATGGCGGGCGATTCGACGTCGTCACCGCCGCAGGCACGCGTTTCGACGCCGGCAGCGTGATCATCGCGGCCGGCCTCGGCTCGTTCCAGCCGCGCCGCCTGATGGTGCCGGAGGCAGAGAAGTTCGAGGGCACGCAGGTCCACTACCGGGTCCGGCGCGCCGAGGACTTCCACGGCCAGGATCTCCTGATCGCCGGCGGCGGCGACAGCGCGCTCGACTGGGTGCTGGAATTCTGCGGCAAGGCGCGTTCGGTCACGCTCGTGCACCGCCGCGCGGAATTCCGCGCCCAGCCCCTGTCCGTGTCGCGCATGAAGGAGCTCGCCGCCGCGGGAACGCTTCGCCACCTCGAGGGCACGATCCAGTCGCTCGTGGTCGTGGACGGCCGGCTGGCCGGCGCGGTCGTCCAGGGCAAGGACAAGTCGGCGACTGAAGTCCGCTGCCAGCACGTGATCGCGTGCTTCGGCCTGCACCCGAAACTCGGACCGGTCGCGAACTGGGGTCTCGCGCTCGAGAAGAAGGCGCTCGCGGTGGACACGGAGAAGTTCCAGACCAGCGTGCCCGGCATTTTCGCGATCGGCGACATCAACCACTATCCCGGCAAGAAGAAGCTGATCCTTTCCGGTTTCCACGAGGCGGCGCTCGCCGCATTCGGCGTGCAGCATCACGTCTATCCCGAGAAGCGCCAGTTCCTGCAGTACACGACCACGAGCCCGATCATGCGCGAGCGGCTCGGCGTCGCGCCGCCGGATTGAGCGGACCGCCTGTCATGGACCCGCGCCTCGCCGACCTGCTGAAGCTGCTCGACCTCGAGCGCCTCGAGGACAACCTGTTCCGCGGCCAGAGCCGTGACATCGGCGCGCCGCAGGTTTTCGGCGGGCAGGTGCTGGGCCAGGCCCTGGTCGCCGCGTCGCGCACGGTGGAAGGGCGCGGCGTGCATTCGCTGCACGCCTATTTCCTGCGCCGCGGCGACCTCAACGTGCCGATCATCTTCGAGGTGGACCGCAGCCGCGACGGCGGCAGCTTCACCAGCCGCCGCGTGGTGGCGATCCAGCACGGGCAGCAGATCCTGACCATGTCGGCTTCGTTCCAGACCGTCGAGCCGGGCCTCGATCACCAGTCGGCGATGCCGGACACGCCGGCGCCGGAGACGCTGCCGGATCTCGGCGAGATCAACGCGCAACTGGTCGGCAAGGTGCCGGAAAAGGTGCAGTGTTTTTTCCGCCAGCAGCGGCCCTTCGAGTTCCGCGCGGTGAATCCGCCGGATTTCCTGAATCCGGTGCGGCGCGCGCCGGAGAAGCGCGTCTGGTTCCGGGTCACGGGTCCGGTGCCGGAGGACCAGGCGCTGCACCGCTGCCTGCTGACCTACGTCTCCGACTATCACCTGCTCGACACGGCGACGCTGCCGCACGGCGTCTCGTTCATGGAGCTGCAGATGGCTTCCATCGACCACGCGGTCTGGTTCCACCGCGACCTGCGGATCGACGACTGGCTGTTGTACGTGACCGAGAGCCCGAGCGCCTCCGGCGCCCGCGGATTCGCGCGCGGCTCGATCTATGCGCGCGACGGTGTGCTGGTGGCGAGCGTCGCCCAGGAAGGGCTGATCCGGCAGCACAGCCGCTGGACCAGTCCGGCGGGCCAGCAGAAGTGATCCGGCCGCGTCAGCGGTAGAACTTCTTCCAGAGGAAATAGACCGGAATCCCGGCGAGCGAGATCGCGACGTTGACCAGCGCGATCGCCGGCGTGTGGATCAACGCATTGCCGAGTACCAGCAGTACGGCGCCGAGATACAGGACCAGCACCCAGGGATAGCCGAATGCGCGGTAGGGGCGTTCGGCATCGGGCCGCTTGCGGCGCAGGCGCCAGACGCCGAGGACCGCGAGCGCATAGAAAGGCATGAGTCCCAGCACGAAGGTTGCCGCGAGCTGCTCGAAGGTGCGCACCGACACGTAGGCGCAGGCAATGCCCGTCGCCGTCAGGATGGCGACGTGCGGCGTCTGGTAGCGCGGATGGACGCGCCCGGTGGCCGCGAAGAAGTTGCGGTCACGGCCCATCGCGAAGAACAGGCGCGGCTCGGACATCGTCACGCCTGCCAGCGAGCCGAAGGTCGAGACCATCACCAGTCCCGAGATCAGCGCAGAGGCGCCCGCGCCCAGCACGCGGCCCGCGGCATCCGCCGCGACCAGCGGCGAGTTCTGGATGGCATCGAGCGGCAGGATGTACAGGTAGGCCACGTTGACGGCGAGGTAGACGAGCATGACGCCGCCGACGCCTAGCAGCAGCGCGCGCGGCACGTTGCGCTGCGGGTTCTTCACCTCACCCGCGAGGTTGCAGAAAGACGAAGCGCCTTCGTAGGCCCACAGCACCGCGACCAGCGAAAGCAGGAAACCGGGCAACGTGGCCGGCGCCCAGGAAAACCCGGTGGTGAAGGAGCCGGCCGCCGGATCGCCGAGCGTCATCACGAAGATGGCGAGCGACACCAGCGCGACCACCTTCACGAAGGTGAAGGCGTTCTGGATCCCGGCGCCCAGCAGGATTGACCGGTAATTGGCCGAGGCCAGCAGCACGATCAGGCCGACCGCGACCCCGCGCCGGCTGACGTCGGTCATCGGCACGAACTTGCCGAGGTACTCGGCGAACACCATCGCGATCGCCGCCCAACCCGCGGGATTGATCAGCAGGAAAGTCCAGCCGTAGACGAAAGCCGCCAGTTCGCCGAAGGCTTCGCGGATGAAGGCGTAGAGGCCGCCTGAGCGCGGATACATGGCGCCGAGCTCGGAAAGCAGCAGCGCAAAGCACAGCGTCAGCAGGCCGCCCGCGACCCAGACCAGCAGCAGGCCGCCGGCACTGCCGGCCTGCGTCGCCGCTTCCGCCGGCACGCGGAAGATGCCGCTGCCGATGGTGACGCCGGCGACCACTGCGACCGCGGCCGCCAGGTTCAGGCGGCGCGGCAGTTGATCGGGCGCAGGCTCGCTCATGGCATCACGCGCGGTCGTCCAGGACTTTCCCCGGGTTCATGATCCCGTGCGGATCGATCGCGTGCTTGATGCGCCGCATCAGGTCGAGCGCCACGGGGTCCTCGTAGCGCGCGAGTTCGCCGATCTTGAGCTGGCCGATGCCGTGTTCGGCGCTGATGCTGCCGCCGTGGTCCGCAACCAGGTCGTGGATCGCGCGGCGGATGGAATCGCCAGCCGCCAGGAGCGTGCCGCCGTCGTCGCCTTCGGCAGCGCTGACATTGAAGTGGAGATTGCCGTCGCCGAGGTGACCATAGGCAATCAACCGCGCGCCGGGCGCGAGGCGTTCGACGATGGCGCGACCCTCGTCGATGAACCGCGGCAGGCGCGCAGGCTCGACCGAGATATCGTGCTTCAGGCCGGGGCCTTCCTCGCGCTGGCCGGTCGGGATGGTCTCGCGCAGCCGCCACAACGCCTCGCGCTGCCCATCGGAGGCGGCCGTGACCGCGTCGGCGGCAGCGCCGCGATCGACCGCCGCGGCGAGCGCCGACTCGAAGCGCGCACCGAGATCCGAATCCGCCTGCGGCAGCGTGATCTCGATGAGCACATACCAGGGATGCGCGCGGCCGAACGGATCGCGCGTCGACGGCACATGACGGCCGACGAGATCCAGCGCAAAGCGCGGAAAGAGTTCGTAGGTCGTGACCGCATCGCCGAGCCGCTCGCGCAGTTCAGAGAGCAGCGACAGCGCCGCCGCCGGCGAGGCGAGGGCGACCATCGCGGTCGCCCGGGCCGCCGGCCTCGGGTACAGCCGCAGGCTCGCGGCAGTGATGACGCCGAGCGTGCCTTCGGCGCCGATGAACAGCTGCTTGACGTCGTAGCCGGTGTTGTCCTTGCGAAGCGCGCTCTGCTGGTCGAGCCGGCGGCCGTCCGGCAGCACGACCTCGAGGCCGAGCACCAGTGCGCGCATCATTCCGTAGCGCAGCACGGCGGTGCCGCCGGCATTGGTCGAGATGATCCCGCCGAGCGTGCAGCTGCCCTCCGAACCGAGGGACATCGGCAGCAGGCGATTGGCGGCAAGCGCCGCCTGCTGGAGTTCTGCCAGCACACAGCCGGCCTCGGCCGTCATCGAGTCGTTGACCGGATCCACCGCAAGGATGCGGCGCATGCGGCGCAGCGACACCACGATCTCGCTGTTGCCCGCATGCGGCGTGGCGCCGCCGCAGTAACCGGTGTTGCCGCCCTGCGGCACGACGCCGATGCGTTCGCTCGAGCAGTAGCGCATGAGTTCCATCACGCGCTCGGTCGAATCCGGCAGCGCGACCAGCGGCGTGCTGCCGTGATGGATGCCGCGCAGGTCGGTCTCGAAGGGCGCGCGGTCGGCGGCGGCATCGAGCCAGCCGCCGGGGCCGAGCAGGCCCTTCAGGGCCTGCAATTGTGCTTCCGGAATCTCGCGGGACGGCCGGGCCATGCCCGGCATCTTACGCAGCGGCGCGCAATGCCGCGATGCGTTCCTCGATCGGCGGATGGCTCATGAAGAGCTTCTTCAGGCCCTGGCCCATGCCGCCGCTGATGCCGAAAGCGGCCATCCGGTCCGGCAGCGCCTCGGCGTGCCCACGACCGAGCGTCTCGAGGGCCCTGATCATGTTCTGCCGGCCGGCCAGGCTGGCGCCGCCGCCGTCGGCGCGGAATTCGCGCTGCCGCGAGAACCACATGACGATCATGGTCGCGAGGAATGCGAGCACGAGTTCCGCAACCATCGTCGTGATCCAGAACGCGGGTCCGTGCCCGCGCTCGTTGCGGAACACGACCTTGTCGACGATGTTGCCGATCAGGCGTGACGCGACGAAGACGAAGGTGTTGACCACGCCCTGGATCAGGGTCAGCGTCACCATGTCGCCGTTGGCGACGTGGCTCACTTCATGGCCGAGCACCGCCTCGACCTCGGGGCGGCTCATGCGCTGCAGCAGTCCGGTGCTGACGGCGACCAGCGACTTGTCGCGGCGGGCGCCGGTGGCGAATGCATTGGGCGTCGGCGAATCGAAGACGCCGACCTCCGGCATGCCGATGCCGGCCGCCGCTGCCTGGCGTCGCACGGTTTCGACCAGCCAGGTCTCGGGCTCGTTGCGCGGTTCGCCGATGACCTTCACGCCCATCATCCGCTTTGCCATCCATTTGGAGATCGCGAGCGAGACGAACGCGCCGCCGAAGCCGAGCACCGCGCCGAAGATCAGCAGTGATGTGAAGTTGATGCCGCGCTCGTTGAGCCAGGGTTCGACCCCCAGCAGGCGCAGCGTGGCGCTGGCGACCAGCAGGATCGCGAAGTTGGTCAGCAGGAACAGCAGCACTCTTTTCATGGTCTTCCCGGGTAGCTGGGCTGCCGTCCTGCATGGTTGCGGCGCGACCCGGTTTCAAGGGCCCCGGTCACTTGCCGAGCACCTCGAGGCGGCGTTCCTCGCTCAGCTCTTCCATGCCCATGATCCGGCAGGACTCCACGCGCCCGAACTGCTCGAAGCCGACCGAGTCGCGCCCAAAGCCGCAGATCTGTCCGTTGTTGTCGCCGTCGACGACGGCCAGCGTATTGCGGTACTTGAGATCGAAGCAGGCGGGCGAGAGCTCGACCAGGAAAACCCGCCGGCTGCCGCTGCCGTAGAGCAGCAGGTGGCGATCGTCCAGCGCGTTGAACCCGCTGACCAGGGATTCGCTGATGCAGTCGCTCGAGCCCTTCAGCACATGCGGATCGGCTTGCGCCTTCTGACGGGTCTGCACCATGGAATCGGAGGACGCGCAGGCGGCCAGGAGTGCTGAGAGCAGCAATATCGCGTTTTTCATCGGCACCCTCCGGATTGGCGCTGTTGCTTGGACCGGCGGAGTCGGTGCAGGTTCCTGGGGGACGCGGGAGGGCGTCCGGCCGGATCGTCAGTAGTCGTCGCGGTCGCCGTAGTCCTGGTCGTCGTCATCGTCCTCATCGTCATCGTCCCAGTCGTCATCGTCGTCGTCGTCGTCGAGTTCCTCTTCCTCTTCTTCCTCGTCGTCGGAGCCCGACCAGCCCTCCGGTTCCTCGGTCAGGTCGAGGTCCAGTTCCTGCCAGGTCTCGTAATCGATTTCCTCGACGTCGCCGTCCTCGTACTGCAGTTCGATCAGCTCCGAATCCTCGTCGATCGAGAGGACCTGGAAGGTCTCCTCGTCCTCGAGGCTTTCGTACCACTGGCCGGGCACGGGATTATGGTCGCGGCCCATGGGCCTCCCTTGCTGGAACGCTGGCCGCCATGGCGGCCCGAATCCGCCCCGATATTACGGGCGCGGACCGACCGGTAGCAACGGCGCACCCCCGGGGGCAGTCGTCGGACCGCCGGGCCGGTCTTGAGTTGGGCGGACAGCGGCCCCATCCAGCAGGCCTGACCCGCCGCCGGCGGAAGGAGGAATCGAAATGACACTGATTCGCTGGGAACCGTTCCGGGAACTGGACGACATCTTCGCCCGTTACAACCCGTTTCTTTCGCGGCTGCCGGCCGGCCGCATGACCGGCACGGTCGAACAGGCCGATGAAATGCCGACGTGGACGCCGGTCGCCAACATTTCGGAAACCGAGACCGAATACCTGATCAAGGCCGAACTGCCCGAGGTCGGCAAGGAAGACGTGAAGGTCACGGTGAACGAGGACGTCATCACCATCAGTGGTGAGCGCCGCAAGGAAGTCGAGCAGCAGAGCGAGAAGATTCATCGCATCGAGAGCTTCTACGGCAACTTCTCGCGCAGCTTCCGGCTGCCGGATGATGCGGACGTCGCCTCGATCCAGGCCGAGAGCCGGAACGGCATCCTGAAGGTCCGGGTGCCGAAGAAGCCCGCGGCACGCGCCAGGACGGTCGAAGTACAGGTAAACTGAAGGGACCCGGAGCGGCGGCTCCCACGAGCCGCCGCCCGACTGTCAGCGTCTGGAGGTCCCATGGTGGCCGAGTTCGAAGCGATCCGGCGGAAGCTGCAGGCGCAGAAACAGGAATTGCTGACGCGTGCGGCGAAAGTCCGCGCCGACATCACGCGCTCGTCGGGTCCGCTCGACAAGGACTTCGCGGAACAGGTCGTGCAGATGGAAAACGACGCCGTGCTCGCCGGCATCGGCGAGGCGACCGCCGCGGAACTGGCGCAGATCAACCGCGCGCTGGCGCAGCTCGACCAGGGTACCTATGGCGTCTGCAGCCGCTGCGGACAGCCGATCGACGGCCGGCGCCTGCAGGCGTTGCCGTATTCCGACCGGTGCATCAGTTGCGCCGAAGCAGGCGGTTGACCGGCCCCGGCGCCATCGATGCCCCAGTACAAGGTACCCCTGCGTGAATTCCGCTACGTCCTCTACGACGTATTGCGCGTCGAGAGCCACTACCGCGACCTGGGACGCGACGACGTCAATGCCGAGCTGATTGACGGCGTACTCGAGGGCTGCACGCGCTTTGCCGAGGATGTGGTCGCCCCGACCAGCGAGGCGGGCGACCGCGTCGGCGTGCGCCGCACCGACGATGGCCGCGTGATCACTCCGCCGGGATTCGTGGAAGCCTACCGCCAGTACGTCGAGGACGGCTGGGCGGCGCTGTGCGGTCCCGAGGATGCCGGCGGCCAGGGCCTTCCCGAGAGCTTCGGCGGACCCGTCGGCGAAATGCTGGTATCGGCCAACATGTCGTGGAAGCTCTACAGCGGGCTCACCGACAGCGCGGTGCTGTGCGTCGCCAAGCATGCGAACGAGGAATTGCGCAAGGTCTACCTGCCGAAGATGGTCACTGGCGTGTGGAGCGGCACGATGTGCCTGACCGAGTCGCATGCCGGCACCGATCTCGGGATCATGCGAACCCGCGCCGAGCCTGAGGCGGATGGCAGTTTCCGGATTTCGGGCACGAAGATCTTCATCACGAGCGGCGAGCACGACCTTACCGAGAACATTGTCCACATGGTGCTCGCGAAGTTGCCGGATGCGCCGGCCGGGTCGCGCGGCATCAGCCTGTTCCTCGTTCCCAAGTACCTGCCGGACGCGAATGGCGCGCCGGGCGAAGCCAACGGCGTCAGCTGTGCGAGCCTCGAGCACAAGCTCGGCATCCACGGCTCGGCGACCTGCGTGATGAACTTCGATAATTCCCGTGGCTGGCTGATCGGCGAGATCAACGGCGGCCTCAAGTGCATGTTCACGATGATGAACCATGCGCGGCTCTGGGTCGGGCTGCAGGGGCTCGCTCAATGCGAGGGCGCGTACCAGGCGGCGCTCGCCTATGCGCGCGAACGGCGCCAGGGCCGCAGCTCGAGCGGCGGCGCCAGCGCCGCGGCCGACCCGATCATCGGCCACCCGGACGTGCGCCGGATGCTGCTGACCCAGAAGTCGCTGATCGAGGGCGCGCGCGTGCTGACCTGGTTCGCGAGCCTGCAGATGGACCGTGCGCTGCACCACCCGGATGCCGCCGAACGCGAGCGCGCGGACGGGCTGCTCGCGATCCTGACGCCGATCGTCAAGGGCTTCGTCACCGACATGTCGCTCGAGTGCACCAGCCTCGCGATCCAGGTGCACGGCGGCCACGGTTATGTGCGCGAGACCGGTGTCGAGCAGTACTTCCGCGACGCGCGCATAACGGCGATCTACGAGGGCACCAACGGCATCCAGGCGCTGGACCTGCTGAGCCGCAAGGTCCTTGGAACGGGGGGCACGCTGGCGCGCCAGCTCGGCGGCATGATCGGCGGCTTCTGCGAGCGCCATGCGGGTTCCGAGGCGCTGTCCGAATTCATCACGCCGCTGGCCGGCCTGCTGAAGGAATGGAGCGACGCGACCGAGGGCGTGGCCCGGCGCGCCGCGCGCGAGCCGGACGAGGCGGGCGCGGCGGCCATGGATTACCTGATGGTGTCGGGCTACCTGTGCCTGGCCTGGTGCTGGGCCCGGATGGCGGCCGTGTCGACCGCGGCCCTGCAGAAGGGCGGCGCCGATGGCGCGTTCCACCAGGCCAAGCTCTCGACCGCGCGCTTCTATTTCAAGCGCATCCTGCCGCGCGCCGAGGCGCACCTCGACGCGCTCGGTGCCGGCGCCCGCCCGGTGATGGAATTGCCGGCCGACCAGTTCGCGTTCTGACGCCCGTGCAGAGCTGCCCTGTCAATCGCGCCCGGCCGCGAGGCCGCCGCGCAGCGACCAGACATTCCCGCGGCCCTGAGCCCGCAGTATTTCTGCCGCCGCCCGGCTGCGTACGCCGTGCGCGCAGACCAGCAGGTAGCGCCGCCCCGGTTCGAGCGCGAGGCCGCCCTGCAGCAACTGTCCGAGCGGCAGCGCCTGCTGGCCAGCGACCGGCAGCGGCTGGTCCTCGCATTCGTACGGCTCGCGGATGTCGATGATCCTGAATCCCTCGCGCGCGGCGACGGTGAGCGGCAGGTCGACGTCGAGCTCATCGACCGGCGCGCTTGCCTGCGGCGCGCCGAGGCGGCGGCAGGTCCCGGCGCAGGACGGATCGCGCGGCGCGCTGAAGCGGCGCTGGCCATGGTCGAGCAGGTCGATCACCAGCAGTTCATCGCGCAGCTGGCCCGGCAGGTCGAGCAGCAGCTTCAGCACCTCCATCGCCTGCAGGCTGCCGAGCACTGCCGGCACCGGCCCGAGCACGCCGCTCTGCCGGCAGTTGCCCGTGATGCCGTCGCGGGTCGCATCGGGCCACTGGCAGCGCAGGCAGGAACCGCCGGCTTCGGGTCGCACGACCTGCAGCTGGCCTTCGTACTGGTAGACGCTCGCGAGCACCGCGGGCACGTTCGCCCGCATCGCCGCATCGTTGACCAGGAACTTGGTGGCGAAGTTGTCGCTGCAGTCGACCACCACGTCGTAGCCTTCGATCGCCTCCGCCGCGGTCGTGGCCTCGAGCCGCAGCACGCGCGGTTGCAGCCGGACCGACGGGTTGTAGGCCGCGAGGCGTGCGGCCGCGGCCTCGGCCTTCGGGCGGCCGATGTCGCTCATCGCGTAGAGCGGCTGGCGGTGCAGGTTGCTGGCCTCGACCAAATCGTGATCGACGATGCCGATCGTGCCGACGCCCGCGCCGGCGAGCCCGGCGAGCACCGCACAGCCGAGGCCCCCGGCGCCGATCACGACGACCGATGCCTGCGCGAGCCGCTCCTGCCCGGCGGCGCCGATCTCCGGCAGCACGGTCTGGCGCGAGTAATCGAACCGGACATCCGTCGCGGCATGCTCATGAGCGTGCGCCGCGCAGCGCTCGCAGTTCACCCAGCCGCTGTCTCCCGAGGCGTAGTGCTCCTTCTTCCAGATCGGCAGGCGATGCTTGACCTCGTCGATGATCTCGCGGCAGGCGGCAAACGCCTCGCCACGATGCACGCCCGCGACGCCGACCCAGACGGCGACCTCGCCGATCGCCAGGCGTCCGAGCCGGTGCACACAGCGCGCCTTCAGCACGCCGTGACGGCGCATCGCGGTTTCGACGATGCGCCGGCCCTCGGCGAGCGCGAGCTCCTCGAATGCCTCGTAATCGAGGCCGGTGACGGCCTGCCCCTCGTTGTGGTCGCGGACCCGGCCCTCGAAGGCGGCGAATCCGCCGGCCGCGGCCGCGGCGAGCGGCGCCGCGAGCGCCGCGGGGTCGAGTGGCTCATGCGAAAAGCCGAAGGCGTTCATCCGCCGGCGACCGGCGGTATGAACACGATCTCGTCGCCGTCCACGAGTGCCCGGTCCCAGTCGGCGAAGGCGGTGTTGACCGCGACCTTGAGCTGCTCCTGCGGCAGCGCGAACCCGTGCCGCGCCGCGAGCTCGCGATAGAGTTCGGCCGGCGTGCGCGCCGCCGTCTCCAGCGTTTCGGCCTGGCGGTGGGCGCGCTCCCGGAACAGGGCGTAGTAGCGCAGGCTGACGCGCGGCATCAGGCGGGCTCCGACGGCGCGAGCAGGGCGCGAAGCGTCTCGGCGTCCTGCGGTGTGTTGGCGTTGTCGAGCGCGTGCGGATGCGGCGCCGCGAGCAGGCACACGTCGTGCGTCGCCAGGAACCTCCGCGGGCAGAGCCGGCCCGCCGCCACGTGGCGCAGGACCGCCTCGCGGCTCGCGGGTTCGTAGATCGCGCACAGCGGCTCGGGAAGGCCGTCGGACGCGCTGCAAAAGGCGGTCGCGATCCGGTGCGGGTCGCGCCCGGCCAGCAGCCGGTCGAGCGTCGCGCCGTCGAGCAGCGGCAGGTCGCAGGCGAGCACCAGCCAGGCGGCACCGGGATGCAGCGCCTGTGCCGCGATGATGCCGGCGATCGGGCCGCCGCCCGCCGCGCCGTCGACGATCTGCGGGTATCGTGCGCGCAGCGGCTCGTCGCGCTGGTCGGCGCGCACCGAGACCCAGGCCTCCTGCACGCGCGGCACCAGCAGCTCGAAGGCCCGCGCGAGCTGCGGCTTGTGCCCGTAATCGAGCGCCGCCTTGTCGGCCTGCATCCGGCTCGAGCGCCCGCCTGCCAGCACCAGCCCGTACAGCGGGCTCATGCCGGCGCGCCCGCCCGGTAGTCGCTCTTGCCGCCGCTCTTGGCCAGCAGCCGCGTTTCCTCGATCACGATGTCGTGCGACAGCGCCTTGCACATGTCATACACCGTGAGCGCGGCGACCGAGGCGCCGGTCAGCGCCTCCATCTCGACGCCGGTGCGGTGGTGCACGGCCGCCGTGCAGCAGACCAGCAGCGCATCGTCGCCATCGGCCTCGATCGCGATGTCGCAGCGCTCGAGCCCGAGCGGGTGGCAGAAGGGGATCAGTTCGTGCGTGCGCTTGGCGGCCATCGTGCCGGCGACGATCGCCGTGTTGAACACCGGCCCTTTGGCCGTCTGGAAGCCGGACGCCTGCAGTTTCGCGAACACTTCGCGCGGGAAGCGCAGGCGCGCAACCGCACTCGCGATCCGCAGGCTCGGGTACTTCGCGGTCACGTCGACCATTGCCGGGTGCCCGGCGTCGTCGACGTGCGAAAGCAGCGGCTTGCCCTCATCCGCCAATGTAGTACATCTCGATCTTGCGCGGCTTCACCGCGCCCGCTGGCAGCCTGCGCAGTTCGCTGTAGCGATCCTCGCGGCGGCGCCAGGTCGAGCGGATCAGCCCGAGCAGGTCCTCGTCGCTGGCCCCTGCGCGCAGCGGCGTGCGCAGGTCCGTACCGCGGGCCGCGAACAGGCAGGTGTAGAAAATGCCGTCCGACGACAATCGCGCGCGCGTGCAGTCGCCGCAGAACGGCTGGCTGACCGACGAGACGAAACCGATTTCGCCGGCGCCGTCGGCATAGGCATAGCGTTCGGCGACTTCGCCACGGTAGGCGCCCGCGACCGGCCGCAACGGGTAATCCCTGGCGATGGCGTCACGCAGCTCCTGCGATGGCACCACCAGCGCGGCATTCCAGTCGTTGCGATTGCCGACATCCATGTACTCGATGAACCGCACGACCACGCCGCTGCCGCGGAAGTGCCGCGCGAGGCCGAGCGCCTGGCCGTCGTTGACGCCACGCTGGATCACGGCGTTCACCTTGACCGGCTCGAGTCCGGCTTCCTGCGCCGCGCGGATGCCGTCCAGCACGCGCTCGAGGCCGTCGAAGCCGCCGCTCATGCGGCGAAACGTCTCGTGGTCCAGCGTGTCGAGGCTGACCGTCACGCGCCGCAGGCCGTGCGCGGCGAGCTCGGCGGCATGCTGCGCGAGCAGCACGCCGTTGGTGGTCAGCGCGAGGTCGGCGACGCCGTCGATTGCGGACAGTTCACCGACCAGGTCGGCCAGGCCCGAGCGCAGCAGCGGTTCGCCGCCGGTGAGCCGCATCTTGCGCACGCCCTGGGCCGCGAACAGGCGGGCGAGGCGCGTGATTTCCTCGAAGGACAGGCGCTCGGCAGTGGCGAGGAAGCGGTAGTGATCTCCGAAAGTCGCGCGCGGCATGCAGTAGGGGCAGCGGAAATTGCAGCGATCCATCACCGAGATGCGCAGGTCAGCGAGCGGCCGCCCGCGCGCGTCGGGCGTCGCCTGCGGCGCGCTGAGCGGGATCGGCGGGTTGTCGGCGTCTGCTTCCATGTCTTACCAGTGGTGGAACAGTACTGCGAGGCCCATTGGATGGATCGCGGGGCCCGGCGGCAACTCGACGAATCCGTCGGTGCCGGCGAGCGAGATGAAATCGCCGGATCCCCCCGTCGGGCGCGGCTCGGCCAGCGTCCTGCCGTCCCGATCGTACCGCAGCGTCACCGGCAGAAAACAGGTGAGCGGCGCCTTGAATTCGAAAGGCCGCGCCAGAGCCACCGTCCGCTCTGCCGCGGGGCGCGCCCCGGACAGCGCCGCGAGCGCCGGAATCACATAACGGGCCAGGCAGACGAGCACCGACACCGGGTTGCCGGGCAGGGCAAAGACGAGCTTGCCGGGCGCGCGGGTCCCGAACCACAGGGGCCGGCCCGGCCGCTGCGCGACCTGGTGAAACACCTTCTGCACGCCCAGCGCCGCGAGCGCCGCCGGCACGTGATCGAACCGGCCGGCGGAGACCCCGCCGGACAGCACGAGCACGTCGTTCCGGTCCAGTTCAGGCGCGAGCGAACGCTGCAGTTCGGCGACATCGTCCGGCAGGTGCAGGTCGGTCCCGGGCGGGTAGCCGGCGAGGGCGAGCGCCGCGGCGAGGCCATGCGAATTCGAGCGGCGGATCTGGTGATCCAGCACCGGCAGCCCGGGTTCGACCAATTCGTCGCCGGTCGAGATGACGGCAATGCGGGGCAGGCGGGAGACCGCGAGGCGCGGCAGGCCCGCCGACGCGGCGATCGCGATTTCCGGGGCGCCGAGTGGCGTGCCGGGCGTGAGCAGCAGGTCGCCGGCCCTGGCGTCTGATGCGCGGCGATGCACGTGCTGCCCGGGCGCCGGCGCGTATCCGTCCGCGAAGGTGGCGATGCCGTCCGCGACGCGGATCCGTTCGACCGGCACGACCGTGTCGCAACCGGCGGGCAGCATCGCGCCGGTCATCACCTCGATGCATTCGTCCGTCGCATGCAGCGTGAGCCGGGGGCTGCCTGCCGCCTGCACGCCGGCGATTCGGAAACTGCGGCGCGCGCCGGCGCTGGCTGCGAATGCAATGCCGTCCATGGCGACGCGGTCGAAGGGCGGCGCATCGCGCTCCGCGCGGACCTCGCGGCGCAGCACGCGGCCGGCGCTGTGCGCGAGCGGCATTTCCTGTTCCGGGACCTGCGCGAGGACCGCGGCGATCGCGGCATCAGCCTCGGCGGGTGTCAGCATCGGCCGGGCGCGTCAGTCCTGCTTGTCGCGGGACTTGAAGATCCGCAGTTGCTCGTTGAACTGGTCGGCGAGCGCCTGGACTTCGTCGACGGCGGCGTTGTTCTTCTTCGCCTGCATGGCGCGCAACTCCGTGAGCCGGTTCTCGTCGTACTGGCCGCTGTTCGCGAGCACGCTCATCTCCATGTCGAGGCAGGAGTTGTAGGAATTGATGTCCTCGTTGAACTGCTGAACCGCTTTCTGCGCCGCGGCCATTTCCTCGAAGGTGGCAGTCTTGCCGTCCGGCACGCGATCGGGCGCCCGCGGATAGATGCAGGTCGCCTGGGCGGCGCCCGCGGCAAGCAGGGCAACGAGGGCAAGCGTCAAGCGGGTCATTGGGCAGTCTCCCCGGCGGATTCGGTGATTATGGGACAGCGGCCGTGCGGCCGGGTTCAGGGCGCCCGGGATTCTAGCGCAGCCGGCCGCCGGGGGGTCCCGCCGGCGGCTCCGGTCAGCGATGGCCGATGGCGGCCTCGAGCGGCACCCGCGACACAGCCTTCAGGGTCTCGAGCACCAGGCTCGAACGGACGTCGCGCACTCCCGGCAGTTTCAGCAACTGGTGCAGCGTGAAGCGGCCGAGCGCGTCGAGGTCGGTGACCACGACCTGCAGCAGGAAGTCCATTTCCCCCGTCATCGCGTGGGCCGAGACGACTTCAGGGCGTTCTTCCAGCGTCCGGCGAAAACGCTCGATCACGTCGTCCGTGTGGCGTTCCAGCTTGATCTGCACGAAGGCCAGCACGTTCTGTCCGACCCGCTTTGGTTCGACCAGGGCGGCATAGCCGCGGATGATTGCCAGTTTTTCCAGGCGCCGCACGCGGCGGGTGCAGGGCGTGGGAGAAAGTCCCACCCGCTCGGCCAGTTCGACGTGGCTTAGCCGGCCGTCGCACTGCAGAAGCTCCAGGATGCGGATGTCCGTACGATCGAGGGGGTCCATCGTCTGAAAAACTCCCAGGACTCACGAGTTATTGGAGTTTATCACTCATTTAAACGTGACTTGGCACGAAATTAGCTAAAAACTCCCGGGAAAGCCCGTTAGGATGACGCGGCCCCGCCGGCCTTCGAGGTGAGTCCCATGCCCGCAAGCGCCCGCCAGACCCAGCAGCAGGCCACTCCCACGACCATCGACTGGCGGCGCACGCTGCGCACGACGTTCCTGTCGCGGGCGCTCGACCGCCTCGAGGAAACGCGGCTGGTGCCGGAGCGCAAGGTGCTCTACCAGTTTTCGGCCCGCGGCCACGACGTGACACAGGCGCTGCTTGGCCTGCAGCTGACCGGTCGCCGGGACGCGGTTGCTCCTTACTATCGATCGCGGCCGCTCGCGCTGGCGCTCGGCCTGACGGCCGACGAGGCGCTGGCATCGACGATGATGCGCGCCGAGGGCATGTCGGCGGGCCGCGATATCGGCGTCGTGATCAACCGGCCGAACCGCGAGGGTCCCTGCCTGCTGCCCGCCTGCGGCGGCGTCGGCACCCAGTACACGCCCGCGACGGGCTGGGCGCAGTCGCTCGTGTACCGCACGCGCGTCCTCGGCGATGCGTCGTGTGCCGGCAGCATTGCCGTGGCCCATGGCGGCGATGCCTCGACGGCGACCAACGGTTTCTGGGCCTCGCTCAATATCGCGACCACCGAGCGGCTGCCACTCCTCTATTTCATCGAGGACAACGGTTACGGCATCTCCGTCCTGTCCTCGCGCCAGACGCCCGGCGGCGATGTCGCGGCGAACCTGGCTTCGTTCAGGAACCTGCGCATCCTGAGCGGCGACGGATCGGACCCCGAAGCGGCTGCCGCCCTGATCGAGACCGCGGTGACGGCCGTCCGTTCGGGCGAGGGACCCGTGTTCCTGCGCCTGACCGTGCCGCGGCTGTCCGGGCATTCTGGCCAGGACACGCAGGCCTACAAGAGCGCCGGGGAAGTGGCCGCCGAGCAGGCGCGTGATCCCCTGCTGATGCTGCGCAGGCGACTGGTGCCGGCGCCGCTCGCCGAGGCCGAATGGCAGGCGCTTGAAGCCGAGGCCAACCAGGTGGCGCTTGCAGCCCTGGCGGCAGTCGAGTCGCGACCGCAGGTTTTTCCCGGATCGGTCACACGCTACGCGTTCACCGAGAAGCGCCCCGACGGCTCGATAGAACTGCAACGCCAGGGCGGCCTGCTGGGCGAGGGCATCGAGCCGCCGGCCGGCACGGCGACGCCGCTTCCGGACGGCCCGCGCATCAACATGGTGACGGCGATCCGGCGCACGCTCGAGCACGAGCTCGCGGTCAATCCGCGCGTGCTGGTGTTCGGCGAGGACGTCGGCCGCAAGGGCGGCGTACACGCGGCGACGCTCGGGCTGCAGGAACGGTTCGGCGAGGACCGCGTGTTCGACACCAGCCTGTCGGAGGAGGGCATCATCGGCCGCGCTGTCGGCATGGCGCTGGCGGGCCTGATGCCGGTGCCGGAGATCCAGTTCCGCAAGTACGCGGAGCCCGCTGCCGAGCAGCTGCATGACTGCGGAACGATCCGCTGGCGCACGGCGAACCGGTTCGCGGCGCCGATCGTCGTGCGCATGCCGGGCGGATTCTTCAAGTGCGGCGATCCCTGGCACAGCCAGTGCAACGAAGTGCAGTTCCTGCACGCGACCGGCTGGCAGCTCGCCATGCCATCGAATGCGGAAGACGCCGTCGGGCTCCTGCGCACAGCGCTACGCGGCAACGATCCCGTGATCTTCTTCGAGCACCGCTCGCTGCTCGACGGTGCCGCCGCCCGCCGGCCCTGGCCCGGCGACGATTTCATGCTGCCGTTCGGCGTCGCGCGCTGCGTGCGCACCGGCACCGAGCTCACGGTCGTCACCTGGGGCGCGATGGTCGAGCGCTGCGAGCAGGCGGCGGCCGAGTCCGGCATCGATGTCGAACTGCTCGACCTGCGCACCCTGTCGCCCTGGGACCGCGAGGCCGTGCTTGCCTCGGTGGCAAAGACGCGCCGCTGCCTGCTGGTGCACGAGGACAACCTCACCGCCGGATTCGGCGCGGAAATTGCGGCGGTGCTGGCCGAGCGCGCATTCTTCCATCTCGATGCGCCGATCGAGCGCCTGGCGATGCCGGACGTGCCGAGTCCCCACAGCCCGGAATTGCTGGAAGCGGTCGTGCCGTCGATAGCCGGTATCGTCGCGGCAATCCGCCGCATCGCGAGCGTCTGAACCATGACACTGATGATCGACGTGCTGCTGCCGGTGGAGCAGGCCGAGGGCACCCGTTCGCAGGTCCTGCGCTGGCTCAAGGCCGTCGGCCAGCCGGTCGCGAAGCACGAACCGCTGGTGGAGATCGAGACCGACAAGGTCACGATCGAGGTGCCCGCGCCGGCGGACGGCGTGCTCGGCGAAATCATTGCCGCGGAAGGCGTCGACGTCCTGCCTGGCGCGCTGCTCGGCCGCCTGCGGGCAGGCGTGGCCGCGCCGGTCGCGGCGCCGGTGGCGCCAGTGACTGCCGCAGTCGCCGGAAAGCCGGAGCTCGCCACCGCGGCGGGCGCGACCTCCGACCGGATGAGCCCGGCCGTCAGGCGGCTGCTCACCGAGCACGGGCTCACGGCGGCGCAGGTGCGCGGCACGGGCGACGGCGGGCGCATCACCGTGGACGACGTCCTCGCGGCATCGAAGTGTGGCGCGACCGCGACCGCGACCGCGACCGCGACCGCCGCCGCTGCGCCGGCGGCGGCGAGTGCCCCCGTGCTCGCGGAGGAGGGCGTGCGGCGCATTCCGCACACGCCGATGCGGCGGCGCATCGCGGCCCACATGGTCGAAAGCCTGCTGCAGACCGCGCCGCACGTGACCACGGTGTTCGAGGCGGACATGACCAGCGTGCTCGCGCACCGCGCCCGCCACCGCAAGGAACTCGAGGCGCGCGGCGTCTCGCTGACGCTTACCGCGTACTTCGTCGCGGCCTGCGTGGAAGCGATCCGCGCAGTGCCGGAAGCCAACGGCCGCTGGACGGACGATGCGGTCCTCGTGCACGAGCGCATCGATATCGGCGTCGGCACGGCGCTCGAGGGCCGCGGCCTGATCGTGCCGGTGATCCGCGACGTCGGCGGGCTGGATCTCGCCGGCATCGCAGCGGCGCTCGGCGAACTCGTGGCGCGCGCCCGGCGGGACCAGCTGACGCTGGCGGACCTGCGCGGCGGAACCTTCACGATCTCGAATCACGGCGTCAGCGGCAGCCTGGTCGCCGCGCCGATCGTGATCAACCAGCCGCAATCGGCGATCCTCGGCATCGGCAAGCTCGAGCGGCGTGCGGTCGTGGTCGAGCGCGAAGGCCGGGAGGAGATCGCGATCCGCCCGCGGTGCTATGTCACCCTGACGATCGACCACCGCGTGCTCGATGGCCACCAGGCCAATCTTTTCATGACGACGCTGGTGCGCCGGATCGAGGGCTGGAGCTGACGCTGGCCGCGTGTCTGCCGCCCGGAGGCGGCATCCCATCCGCGCTCTTTCTGTGTCAAAGTTGACGTTGTAAACGGCTGCCGGAGGCCGCGGTCATGTATACGCAAGGTCTTGATTCGCTTGGCAAGGAATGCCTGCGCGACGAAGCGCGGGACGGCGCCCTGCTGGAGACGCGCTTCCAGGCGCGCGTGGATGCCGAGGACAAGATCGAGCCCAAGGACTGGATGCCCGAAGCGTACCGGCGCACGCTCATCCGGCAGATCTCCCAGCACGCGCATTCCGAGATCGTCGGCATGCTGCCCGAGGGCAACTGGATCACGCGCGCGCCGTCCTTGCTCCGCAAGACCATCCTGATCGCCAAGGTGCAGGACGAGGGCGGCCATGGCGCGTACCTGTACAGCGCCGCCGAGACGCTCGGCGTTGCACGCGACGAGCTGATCGACCAGCTGCTCGCGGGCAAGGCCAAGTACTCGAGCATCTTCAATTACCCGACGCCGACCTGGGCGGACGTCGGCGCGATCGGCTGGCTGGTGGACGGCGCCGCGATCATGAACCAGATCCCGCTGTGCCGCTGTTCCTACGGGCCGTATGCGCGCGCGATGGTGCGCATCTGCAGGGAAGAGAGTTTCCACCAGCGCCAGGGCTACGAGATCATGCTGCGCCTGGCGCGCGGCACCGCGGCACAGCGCGAAATGGCGCAGGCTGCGCTCGACCGCTGGTGGTGGCCGTCGCTGATGATGTTCGGCCCTTCGGATATCGACTCGAAGCACAGCGCGCAGTCGATGCGCTGGAAGATCAAGCGTTTCAGCAACGACGAGCTGCGCCAGAAGTTCGTGGACTACACGGTGCCGCAGGCGGATTTCCTCGGGCTCAAGGTGCCGGACCCGGAACTGCGCTGGGACGACGAGGCGCAGCACTACCGCTTCGGCGCGATCGACTGGAGCGAGTTCGAGCGGGTGCTCGCGGGCAACGGCCCCTGCAACCGCGAGCGGCTCGAGGCCCGGTGCCTCGCGCACGACGAGGGGCGCTGGGTGCGCGAGGCGGCCGCCGCCTGGGCGGCCAGGCGCCGGGCAGCGGCGCCGCCGCGCGCCGCCTGAGGAAGCGAGGAGACACGCATGCCGGACACAACGAAAGACTGGCCGCTTTACGAAATTTTCATCCGCGCGAAGTCGGGCCTTGACCACAAGCACGTCGGCAGCCTGCACGCGACCGACGCGCGCATGGCGATCGAGCACGCGCGCGACCTGTACACGCGCCGCCAGGAGGGCGTCAGCATCTGGGCCGTGCGCTCGACCGACATCGTTGCCTCGGATCCTGCCGAAGCCGACTCATTGTTCGAGCCTGCGCGCGACAAGGTTTACCGGCACCCGACCTTCTATGACATTCCGGACGAGGTGAAGACCCTGTGACGCCGTATTGCCGTTACGTGCTGCGGCTCGCCGACTCGAACCTGGTGCTCGCGCAGCGCCTCGGCGAATGGGTCGGCCATGCGCCGGCGCTCGAGGAGGACCTCGGCCTTGCCAATGTGGCCCTCGACCTGCTCGGCCAGGCGCGGATGCTGCTTTCGCATGCCGGAGAACTCGAGGGCCGCGGCCGCGGCGAAGACGACCTGGCCTATCTGCGCGATGAGTCCGAGTACCTGAACCTGACGCTGGTCGAGCAGCCGAACGGCGACTTCGGCCGGACCATCGTGCGCCAGTTCCTGTTCGACGCCTGGCAGCTGGCGCTGTACGAAAGCCTGCTGCAGTCGAAGGACGGCAAACTCGCGGCGATTGCCGCCAAGTCCGCGAAGGAATCCGCGTACCACCTGCGATACAGCAGCGGCTGGCTGATCCGGCTCGGCGACGGCACGCCCGAAAGCCATGAACGCGTGCAGCAGGCGCTCTTGCGCCTGTGGCCATTCACGAACGAGTTGTTCGACGGCGACGACGTGGATCGCGCGGCGGCAGAGGCGGGCGTCGGCCCGGCGCCGGAATCCCTGCGGGATGCCTGGTCGCGGCGCGTGGACGAGGTGCTGGCGGAGGCGACGCTCGCGCGTCCGCCGCCGCTGCCGTTCGGCTGGTACGGCAAGCAGGGGCGGCATGGCGAGCACCTCGGCTACCTGCTTGCCGAAATGCAGTCCCTGCATCGCGCGCATCCCGGCGCAAGCTGGTGAACTGATGGCGATCGCGCAAGCAGCCGTGGCCGCCGCGCCGCCCGCCGACATCGTCGAGCGCCTGCGGGCGCTCCTGTCGCAGGTCGCGGATCCGGAGATCCCGGTCATCTCGGTGCTCGACCTCGGCGTGGTGCGGCACCTGCTGCAGCGCGTGGACGGCACGATCGAGGTCGGCGTCGCGCCGACCTACTCGGGCTGCCCGGCGACACCGGCGATCAAGGCGGATATCGTGCGCGCGCTCGAGCGCGCGGGCTTTCGCGTGGCCGCGGTCGATGTCCTGTCGCCGCCATGGACCAGCGACTGGATCAGCGCCGATGGACGGCAGAAGCTTGAGCAGTACGGCATTGCTCCGCCGGCCGAGGCCGTCGGCAGCCCGCGCCGGCTGCTGCAGCCGGACCCCGTGGTCGCCTGTCCGCGCTGCGGGTCGCAGCAGACGGCGAAGCAGAGCGAGTTCGGTTCGACGCCCTGCAAGGCGCTGTACCGCTGCGAGGCCTGCCTGGAACCCTTCGACTACTTCAAATGCATCTGACAACTGTGCCGCATCGACTGCCGTGCTGAAATTTCACCCGCTCGCCATCACGCACCGCCGCGCCGTCGCCGATGACGCGTTCGCACTCACTTTCGCGGTGCCCGCGGCGCTCTCCGGCGATTACCGCTTCCGCGCGGGGCAGCACCTGGCGCTGCGCGCCCTGATCGACGGCCGCGAAGAGCGGCGCACTTACTCGATCGTCAATGTCGAGGGAGCGGCAGATCTGACGATTGGCGTGCGCCTGCAGGACGGTGGCCGCATGTCACCCTGGCTCGCGCGCAACGCGAATGTCGGCGCCACCCTCGACGTGATGACGCCAAACGGCAGCTTCCATGCGGAGGACGTGCCGGCGCGCGCCGGGCGATATGCCGCGTTTGCGGCCGGCAGCGGCATCACGCCGGTCCTGTCGATTGCCGCGACCGCGCTCGAGCGCCATCCGGGCAGCCGGTTCCAGCTCTATTACGGCAACACCAGCACGGCGCGCACCATGTTCCTCGAGGAGGTCCTGGCGCTGAAGGACCGTTTCCTGCCGCGCTTCGCGGTCTGTTTCGTGATGAGCCGCGAGCCGCAGGAAGTCGAGTGGTTCAACGGCCGCATCGACGCCGCCAAGCTCCGCGAATTCGCCCGCCACGACCTCGCCGTCGCCGGCATCGACGAGTTCTTCATCTGCGGGCCGGGCACGATGGCGGCCACGGTGCAATCGGCGCTGTCGGAGCTCGGCGCCCGCGGCCGGGTGCACGTCGAGCACTTCGCGGCGACAACGCCCGCTGCCACTGCGCCCGCACCGGTTCCCAGGGCAGCAGCGCCTGCGGGCAAGGAGGGCGCGACGATCATCGTCGTCATGGACGGCCGCCGGCGCCAGTTCACGATGCCGATGAACGGCGAGGTGATACTGGACGCCGCCGGCCGCGCCGGTCTCGACCTGCCATTCTCGTGCCGCGCCGGCGTGTGCTCGACCTGCCGCGCAAAGCTCGTGAGCGGCAGCGCCGAGATGGAGCACAACGTCGCGCTGGAAGATTGGGAAGTCGAGGCAGGCTATATTCTCTGCTGCCAGGCGCGACCCACGAGCGCCGCGCTCGAAATCAGCTACGACGAATGAACTACCAGACCATCCAGTACTCGGTGACGGACGGTGTCGCCCGCCTGACGCTCAACCGCCCGGAGCGGCTCAACAGCTTCAATGGCGAGATGCACGCCGAGGTGCGCACGGCGCTGGCCCGCGTCGCGGACGACGGCGCGCGCGTGCTGTTGCTCGCGGGCGCGGGCCGCGGCTTCTGTGCCGGGCAGGACCTCGGCGACCGCCAGGTGGCTCCCGGCGGCGCGCGCGCGGACCTCGGCGAATCGATCGAACGCAATTACAAGCCGCTGATTCTCACGCTGAAGGCCCTGCCGATGCCGGTGATCGCGGCAGTCAATGGCGTTGCCGCGGGGGCCGGCGCCAGCCTCGCGCTCGCCTGCGACATCGTGATCGCGGCGCGCTCGGCGTCCTTCATCCAGGCCTTCTGCCGGCTCGGGCTCGTGCCGGATTCCGGCGCAACCTGGTTCCTGCCGCGGCTGGTCGGCAACGCGCGCGCGCTCGGCCTGGCGATGCTGGGCGAGCGCCTCGGGGCGGCGGAAGCGGCGCAATGGGGTCTCATCTGGCGCTGCGTCGAGGACGCGGAGTTTCCGGCTGCGGTCGATCGCCTCGCCGCCGAGCTCGCCGCCGCGCCGACCCGCGGCGTCGTCCGGACGCGCGAGGCGATCCTCGGTTCGTGGCAGCAGTCGCTGGCCGGGCAGCTCGACGTCGAACGCGACTTGCAGCGCGAGCTCGGCTACACGGAAGACTATGCCGAGGGCGTCGCGGCATTCACCGAAAAGCGCGCGCCCCGGTTCACCGGCCGCTGACAGGCGCAATGAAAAAAGAGTCTCCCGGTCACAGCGAGGCCCGCGCCCGGTCGGTCGCGCGCCGTTCCGTCGACGCCCTCTACGGGGGCGATCGCGCGTCGCAGATGCTCGGCATGAAAGTCGAGGAATGCGGCCCGGGTAGCGCGCGGGTGTCGATGCGCGTGCGCGCCGACATGGTCAATGGCCACGGCATCTGCCATGGCGGGCTGGTGTTCACGCTGGCGGACAGCGCGTTTGCATTCGCCTGCAATTCCCACGGCGACAATACCGTCGCCGCCGGCGCGGCGATCGAGTTCCTGTTGCCTGCGCGCGAGGGCGACCTCTTGACCGCGACCGCGCACGAGCGCTGGCGCACCGGCCGCTCCGGAATCTACGAAATCGAGGTCCGCAACCAGCGCGACGAGGCCGTGGCGCTGTTCCGCGGGCGCAGCCACCAGGTGGCGGGGAGACTGATCGATGACTGACGCAATGATCTGCGACGCCGTCCGCACGCCGATCGGCCGCTATGGCGGCGCGCTGTCCGGAGTGCGCACGGACGACCTCGCGGCCGTGCCGCTCAGGGCGCTCGTCGCGCGCAACCCCGGGGTCGACTGGCAGGCGGTGGACGACGTGGTGCTCGGCTGCGCGAACCAGGCCGGCGAGGACAACCGCAATCTGGCGCGCATGGCGGCGCTGCTTGCCGGCTTGCCGGCAACGGTGCCGGGCGTCACGGTCAACCGGCTGTGCGGATCGGGCCTCGATGCGATCGCGATTGCGGCACGCATGATCAGGAGCGGCGAGGCGGACCTGGTCATTGCCGGCGGCGCCGAGAGCATGAGCCGCGCGCCCTACGTGCTGTCGAAACCCGACGCGGCCTTCTCGCGCGGCCAGCAGATGTTCGACACGACCATCGGCTGGCGCTTCGTCAATCCGCTGATGAAGGAGCAGTACGGCATCGACTCGATGCCGGAGACCGGCGAGAACGTCGCCGCCGAGTTTGCCGTATCGCGCGCGGACCAGGACGCCTTTGCGCTGCGGAGCCAGCAGCGGGCGCTGCGCGCGCAGGGAGACGGCACGCTGGCGCAGGAAATCGTCCCGGTGAAGCTGCCGGTCCGAAAAGGCGAGCCGGTCGTCGTCGACCGCGACGAGCACCCGCGAGACACGAGCCTTGAAGCACTCGGCAGGCTCGCGACGCCCTTCCGCGCCGGCGGCACGGTGACCGCCGGCAACGCCTCGGGCGTCAACGACGGCGCCTGCGCGCTCGTCATCGCGAGCGAACGGGCGGCAAAGCGGTACGGCCTCACGCCGCGCGCGCGCATCCTGGGCGCCGCCGTTGCCGGCGTCCCGCCTCGCATCATGGGCATCGGTCCCGCGCCCGCGACGGAAAAGCTGCTCGCCCGGCTCGGCCTCGCCATCCGCGACTTCGACGTGATCGAGCTGAACGAGGCCTTTGCCTCCCAGGCGTTGGCCGTCCTCCGCAGGCTCGGCTTGCCGGACGACGCGGCGCACGTCAACCCGAACGGCGGCGCGATCGCGCTCGGCCACCCGCTCGGCATGAGCGGGGCACGGCTCGCGACCACCGCCTGCTGGCAGCTCGGTCGCACCGGCGGCCGGCGCGCGCTGTGCACCATGTGCATCGGCGTTGGCCAGGGCATCGCGCTCGCGATCGAGCGCATCGCGTGAACGCCCAGGTCTCGGTGCAGCGCGCCGGCGACGTCGCGGTCATCGTCTTCGACCATCCCCCGGTCAACGCGCTGTCGCATGCGGTGCGCACGGCGTTCCTGACCGCGATCGAGGCGCTCGATGCCGACCCGGCGGTGCGCGCGATCGTGCTGCAGGGGGCGGGGCGGAATTTCATCGCCGGTGCGGACGTGCGCGAGTTCGACGCACCGCCGAAGGAGCCGATGCTGCCGGCGGTGCTCACGCGGCTCGAGTCCTGCGCCAGGCCGGTGGTCGCGGCGCTGCACGGCGCGACGCTCGGCGGCGGCGCCGAGACCGCGCTCGCGAGCCACTATCGCTGCGCGGCCGGCGACCTGCAGCTCGGCTTTCCCGAAGTGAATCTCGGCCTGCTGCCGGGCGGCGGCGGCACCGTGCGGCTGCCGCGGCTCGCGGGCTGGCAGACGTCGCTCGAGCTGATGACGTCCGGCAAGCCGCTGGGGACCGACGCTGCCATCGAACTCGGAATCGTGGACCGGCGCATTGACGGCGACCTGCGCGCCGGCGCCATCGCCTGGGCGCGGGAACTGGCGGCAAGCGGCGCGCCGCCGCGCCGCGTGCGCGACCTGCCGGTGCCGCCGTCGCGCCCCGCGCAGTTCGAGAATTTCCTGCGCGGACTGCCGGGGGCGGCACGCCGGCTGCCGGCGCCGCAGCGCATCGTCGAGGCGCTCGCGACGGCCGCGATGCTGCCCTTCGACGCGGCGCTCGCCCGCGCGCGGGCGCTGTTCGTCGAGTGCCTCCAGTCCGCGGAGTCGCGGGCGCTGCGCCACCTGTTCTTCGCGGAGCGCGGCCAGCCGCCCGATCGCGAACTGGCGCGCCCGGTGACGGCGGTGGGCGTGCTCGGCGCGGGCACGATGGGCGCCGGCATCGCGATCAGCCTCGCGAGCGCGGGCATCCCGGTGACGCTGGTGGACGCCAAGCCCGAGGCGCTCGAGGCCGGACTCACGCGCGTGCGCACCGCGATCGCGGCGTCGGCGCGCAAGGGCCGCATGAGCGCCGAGGCCGCGGCCAGCGCGATCGAGGGTGTGCGCGGCGCGACGGAGCTGGACGCGATCGCGGGTGCGGACCTCGTGATCGAGGCCGTGTTCGAGAACCTGGCGGTCAAGCAGAAGGTGTTCGAACGCCTCGGGACGCTCTGCCAGCCGGGCGCCGTGCTCGCGACCAACACGTCGACGCTCGACGTGGACGCGATCGCGGCAGCGAGCGGCCGCGCGGGCGACGTCGTCGGCATGCATTTCTTCAGCCCGGCGCACGTGATGCGCCTGGTCGAAATCGTGCGCGGCCGCGAGACTTCGCGCGCCGCGCTCGCCACCGCGCACGCGGTGACCCGGCGCATCGGCAAGATCGGCGTCGCAGTCGGCAACTGCTTCGGTTTCGTTGGCAACCGGATGCTCTATGCCTACGGCCGCGAGAAGGAACTGATGCTGCTCGAGGGCGCGACGCCGGAGCAGATCGACAGGGCCCTGCAGGACTTCGGCATGGCGATGGGACCCAACGCGGTCGGCGACCTCGCCGGCCTCGACATCGGCTGGCAGGTGCGGCGCGAATGGGGTGACCGCCCCGACGACCCGCGCTTCTACCGCGTGTCGGACAGGCTTGCGGAACTCGGCCGCTTTGGCCAGAAGTCCGGGCGCGGCTTCTATCGGTACGACGGAGCCAATGGCGAGCGCACGAGCGATCCGGAGGTGCTCGAGCTGATCCGCGCCGAGGCGGCGCGCCTCTCGATCCTGCCGCGCGAGATCCAGGATAGCGAGATCACCGGCCGCTGCATCCTCGCGCTGATCAATGAGGGCGCCGCGATCCTCGAGGAGGGCATCGCCACGAGCCCGGCGGACATCGACGTGATCTGGTGCAATGGCTACGGTTTCCCGCGCCACCGCGGCGGGCCCATGTTCCATGCCGACACGATCGGGCTCAGGACGGTGCTGGAAGGGATCCGCCGCTATGCGCGCGAGCAGGGCGAGCGTTACTGGACGCCGTCACCGCTGATCGTCGCGCTCGCGGGCAAGGACTCGACGTTTGCCGCCTGGCAGCCTGCGCGGCAGCCGGCGGCCTGAAGACCTGCCGACCCGGGAGGGAATCGTGCGATTGCAAAGTTACCTGGCGGGCCGCTGGCAGAGCGGAGCGGGAAGCGCGACGGCGCTGCTCGACGCGAGCACCGGCGAGGCGGTCGCCGAGGCGGCGAGCGGCGGATTCGATTTCGGCGCGATGCTGGCGCATGCGCGTGGCGTCGGCGGTCCGGCGCTTCGCGCCATGACCTTTCACGAGCGCGCGGCAATGCTGCGCGCGCTCGGCAAGCGCCTGTTCGACTTCAAGGACGAGTTCTACGCGCTCTCGTACCGCACCGGGGCGACAAAAACCGACTCCTGGATCGACATCGACGGCGGCATCGGCACGATGCTGGTATTCGCGAGCAAGGGCGCCCGCGAACTGCCGAACAGCCGCGTGTACCTGGACGGCAACGTCGAAGGACTCTCAAAGGGCGGGACCTTCGTCGGCCAGCACATCTGCGTGCCGCTCGAAGGCGCGGCCGTGCACATCAATGCCTTCAACTTCCCGGTCTGGGGCATGCTGGAGAAGCTCGCGCCCGCGCTGCTCGCGGGCGTGCCTGCGATCGTCAAGCCCGCGACCGCGACCAGCTACCTGACCGAGCTCGTCGTGCGGCGCATCGTCGAGACGGGCCTGCTGCCTGCGGGGGCATTGCAGTTGATCTGCGGCGGCGTCGGCGACCTGTTCGATCACCTCGGTTGCCAGGATGTCGTGTCCTTCACTGGCTCGGCGTCGACCGCCGCGAAGCTCCGCACGCACCCGGCCGTGGTGCGTCATTCCGTGCGCTTCGTCGCCGAGACGGATTCGCTGAATTCCTCGATCCTCGGTCCCGATGCGCTGCCCGGCACGCCCGAATTCGACCTGTTCGTCCAGGAAGTCACGCGCGAGATGACGGTGAAGGCCGGCCAGAAATGCACGGCCATCCGCAAGGCCCTGGTGCCGCAGGCGTTGCTCGCGGACGTGGTCGGCGCGCTGCAGGCACGCCTGGCGAAGACCGTCGTCGGCGACCCGCGCGTCGAGAGCGTGCGCATGGGACCGCTTGCGAGCCTCGCGCAGCGCGACGAGGTGCTGGCCCGGGTCGCCGAACTGCGCCGGGAATCGGAACTGGTCGCCGGCGATCCCGCGTCGTTCGAGGTCAGTGGCGGCGATCGCGAGCGCGGCGCTTTCCTGCCGCCGATCCTGCTGCTGTGCCGTGACGCCGCCGCTTCGCGCGCGGTGCATTCGGTCGAGGCTTTCGGCCCGGTGTCCACGGTGATCGGCTATGCGGACACCGCGGATGCGATTGTGCTCGCGCGGCGCGGGGAGGGGAGCCTCGCGGGGTCCGTGTTCACCGCCGACGACCGGGTCGCGGCACAGCTCGTGCTGGGCCTTGCTCCTTATCATGGCCGGGTGCTGGTCGTGAACCGCCATTGCGCGAAGGAATCGACCGGCCACGGCTCGCCGCTCGCGCCGCTGGTGCATGGCGGCCCGGGGCGCGCCGGCGGCGGCGAGGAACTCGGCGGCATCCGCGGGGTGCTGCACTACATGCAACGCACGGCGGTGCAGGGATCGCCCGACACGCTGACCGCGGTCGGCGGGCGCTGGGTGCGTGGCAGCGCCGAACGCGACCCGGGCGCCCACCCGTTCCGCAAGCCATTTCATGCGCTCGCGATCGGCGACACGTTCCGCTCCGGCGAGCGCGAGGTGACGGTCGCGGACATCGAGGCCTTCGCCGCGCTGTCGGGCGACCATTTCTACGCGCACATGAGCGAACGGGAGGCGGCGCGCAATCCGCTGTTCGGCGGGCGGGTCGCGCACGGGTATTTCCTGGTTTCCGCGGCGGCCGGGCTGTTCGTGGATCCGGATTACGGCCCGGTGCTCGGCAACTACGGCCTCGACAGCCTGCGCTTCGTCAAGCCGGTGAAGCCCGGCGACCGCATCCGCGTGCGCCTCACCTGCCGCGAGAAGTCGCTGCGCGCCGACAAGGGCTGGGGCGAGGTGACCTGGGACACCGAGATCAGCAACCAGGAGGGCGAGACGGTCGCGGCCTATCATGTGCTGACCATGGTCAGCATCCATGCGGTGCCCGACGCCGCCAAGGAATGACTTGTGACGATTGACCCGCAGCGCTTCTGCAGCGAATTCCCGAGCCTCGGGTTCGAGCAGCCGTCCACCGGCGTGCTCGAGATCATCATCTCGCACGAGGGCCGGCAGAACTCCGCGACGGAATCGATGCACCGCGACCTGGCCAACGTCTGGCGCGCGGTCGACGCCGATGCCGCGGTGCGCGTGGTGCTGGTGCGCGGCGCGGGCGAGCATTTCTCGTCCGGCGGCGATTTCGGGATGATCGAGCGGATGATCGCGGACGAGGCGACGCTGTTGCGCGTCTGGCGCGAGGCGAGCGATCTCGTCTACAACCTGGTCAACTGCGGCAAGCCGGTCGTGTCCGCAATCCGGGGCACGGCGGTCGGCGCAGGACTTGCCGTGGCGCTGCTCGCCGACGTGTCGGTGGCCGGCCGCAACGCGAAAATCCTGGACGGCCATACGCGCCTCGGCGTCGCCGCGGGTGACCACTCGGTCATCATCTGGCCGCTGCTCTGCGGACTCGCCAAGGCGCGCTACTACCTGCTGACCAACGAGCCGCTCGATGGCGCCGAGGCCGAGCGCATCGGGCTGGTGTCGCTGTGCGTCGACGACGAACGCGTGCGCGACACGGCGCTCGGCATTGCCCACAAGCTCGCCGCCGGCAGCCCGACGGCACTCGCCTTCACGAAGCACGCGCTGCACAACTGGCTGCGCCTCGCGGGGCCGAGCTTCGATGCCTCGCTGGCACTCGAGTTCCTCGGCTTCCGGCTCGGCGACGTTCGCGAGGGACTCGATGCCGTAAAGAACCGCCGCCCGCCGAAGTTCGACCGCTGAGGGACTGTCCCCTTTTTCCGCAGGAAAAAGGTGGACTGTCCCTTCTCGCATTTCTCGCCCGCCGCCGCTAGTATTCCCATTGCCTTGGGGTGGTCCCTGGGACCTGAGACGCCGGTCATGACCGGCGAACCCGTTGAACCTGATCCGGTTAAGACCGGCGTAGGGAGCAGGCGTGCTTGCTGGAACACCGTTGCTGATGCTCGGCCTGCCGCTGGCGGCAGTGCCATACGCGGGCCTCGCGCAGCCACCCGCGCTCGAGGAAGTCGTCGTGACCGCGGGCCTGCGGCCGGTGCCGGCGAGCGCGCGGCCGGGTGGCGTCAGCGTGCTCGCGGGCGACGACGTGCGCGATGCCGCGGTCGTGCACCTGGAGGAACTGCTGCCGCAGCTGCCGTCATTGTCCTGGGCGGGGGCAAGCTCGCGCCCGCGCTACTTCCAGTTGCGCGGCATCGGCGAGCTCGAGCAGTACCAGGGCGCGCCCAATCCCTCGGTCGGGTTCCTGTTAGACGAGATCGATTTCAGCGGCATCGGCATGATCGCGTCGCTGTTCGACGTCGAGCAAGTCGAGGTGCTGCGCGGGCCGCAGGGCACGCGATACGGCGCGAATGCGCTCGGCGGGCTGATCAAGGTGAAGACCCGCGATCCGGCGATGGCGCAGTCGCTGGAAGTCGAGGCGGGCGCAGGGGAGGATGGCTTGTGGACCGCCGGCGTCGCCGCCGGCGGCGGCCTCGGGCTGACAGGCGATGTCACGGGCGCCTGGCGGGCCGTGCTGCATCGCGCGGCCAGCGACGGATTCCGAAGCAACGCGCATCTCGGGCGCGACGACACCAACGGCCGCGACGAGACCACCGCCAGGCTCAAGTTCCGCCTCGCCTCCGGTTCCGGCTGGCGCGCGGACCTCGGCCTGCTGCACGCGGACTTCGACAACGGCTACGATGCGTTCGCCGTCGACAACAGCTTCCACACGCTCTCCGACCGGCCCGGCCGCGATGCGCAGCGCTCCGACGGCGCCGCGCTCGACGTCGCCTGGCCGCTGCCGGACGGCCTCGGCCTGCGTTCGATCACGACCTGGGCCGAGTCCGACATCGAGGCGAGCTTCGACGGCGACTGGGGCAATGACGCCGACTGGGGCGATGCGGGCCCTTACGACTACTTCTCGCAGACCCTGCGCAACCGGCGGACGCTGAGCCAGGACCTGCGCCTGATGTCGGACGGCGCGGGCGAGTGGACCTGGATCGCCGGGGCCTGGTGGCTGCGGCTCGAGGAATCCAATCACGTCGCCGACGATGGCCGCTATCTCGGGGACACATTCGTGCGCGTACTCGACAGCGATTATCGCGCGGACAGCGTGGCGCTCTACGGGCAGCTGGAATGGTCGCCGGCCGCGGCGACGACGATCGCCGCGGGGTTGCGCCTCGAGCAGCGCGACGCCCGCTACCACGACAGCGACGGCAGCGGCTTCGATCCGCGCGACCGACTGTGGGGCGGCGAGCTGACGTTCACGCAGCGCCTCAGCGACACACAGAACCTGTGGGCAACGCTTGCGCGTGGCTACCGCGCCGGCGGCTTCAACATCGGCACCTCGGTGCCTGCCGAGCGGCAGCAATTCGATGACGAGTACCTGTGGTCCGCGGAACTCGGCTGGAAGGGCCGCGATCGCAGCGGCAGTCGCAGGGCCGACGTGAATCTCTTCTACACGCGGCGCGAACGGCCGCAGGTCTCGACCTCGATCCAGCTCGACCCGCAGGATCCGCTGACATTCATCTTCCTGACCGACAACGCCCCCGGTGCAGAGGCCTGGGGCGTCGAGTCGTCCGCGAACCTGCGCCTGTCGGACCGGATCGAGATCGGCGCGATGCTCTCGCTGATGGATTCGCGCTACCTGGGCTATCGTTTCGGCGAGCGCGACCTCGACGGGCGCGAATGGGCGCATGCACCGGAGTGGAAGTCGGCGCTGTCGGCGACCTGGCGCCACCCGGCGGGCTGGATGGCGCGGGCCGACCTGTCCGGCGAGGCGGGATTCTATTTCGACACCAGCAACGACGAGCGTTCCGATCCGCGCTTCATCGCCAGCCTGCGGGCGGGATACGAAGCCCGGCACTGGTCCGTCCATGTCTGGGCGCGCAACCTGTTCGATGAGCGCTTTCCGGTGCGCGGTTTCTACTTCGGCAACGAGCCGCCGGATTTCCCGGCGACCCTGTACCTGCGCTGGGGCGATCCGCGCCAGATCGGCATCACGGCGCGCTATGCGTTCTGAGGAGCTGCCATGCATGTCGCGGTTGAACTGAGCCTGTATCCGCTGGCTGACGAGTTTGTCCCGCCGATCCTCGATTTCATCGGGCGGCTGCGGGCCCGGCCGGGCCTTGCCGTCGTCACGAATTCGATGAGCACGCAGGTCAGCGGCGAATTCGATGTGGTCTTCGAGGCGCTCGGCGCCGAGATGCGCCGCAGTTTCGAGGGCGATCGCCGCGCCGTGTTCGTCATGAAAGTGATAGGGACGCCCTGAACCGGTGGCGCCGACTGAACTCGCCGCCGTTGCGCTCGGCTTCGCCTATATCGTGCTGGCGATCCGCCAGCACCGCGCGTGCTGGATCGCAGGCGGCGCCAGCACGGCGATCTACATCGCGATCTTCATCGACGCCGGCCTGCCGCTGCAGGCCGCGCTGCAGGTGGTCTACGTCGCGATGGCGGTCTACGGCTGGATAGCCTGGCGGGGCGGCGACGGACAGGCGCCGCGGCCGCGCACCTGGTCCTGGCAGCGGCACCTGGTCGCGCTCGCCGCCGTGGGCGCAGCGACCGCGGCCTCCGCGCCGCTGCTCGCCGCGTACGCAGGGTCGGATGCGCCGGTTGCGGATGCACTCGGCACGTTTGCGAGCCTGGTCGCGACCTGGCTGCTCGCGCGCCGCATCATCGACAACTGGTACTGGTGGATCGTCGTTGATGCCGGCCTGGCCGCGCTGTTCGCGAGCCAGGGATTGCGATTCACCGCCGTGCTCTATCTCGCCTATGCGCTGCTCGCGATTGCGGGCTGGCGCTCGTGGCGGCGCGCGCTGGAGCCGCCGCCGTGAGCGGTGCCGGCGCATCGGCGTCCGATCCGCGCGTCGGGGCCATTGCCGCCGAACTCGGACTCGAGCAGGCCGTCATCACGCCGCTGCCGGGCGGTCTCGCGAACCGGACGCTGCGGTTGCAGGACAGTCGCCACGATTACGTGCTGCGGCTCGCCGGCGACCTGGGCGCGACGCTGCGCGCGAGCCGTGAGTACGAATTCGCGATGCTGGACCTGGCGGCCTCCGCAGGCCTCGCGCCCGGCATCGTGCTCGCGCGGCCCGCGGACGGCTTCATCGTCACCCGGCACGTCACGGGCCGGATGCCGGAGCGCGAGGACTTTCGCGATCCCGTGTTCCTGCGGCGCGTCGGTGCCTGGATTGCGCGCCTGCACGCGCTGGCGCCGCCGCAGCTCCCTGCGATCGACTTCGCGGTTCGCGCCGCCGCCTACCTGGGCGACATGCAGGCCCGCGGCGGGTCCGCGGAAGTCGCCGCCATTGCCCGGCGACTCGCCGCGCGGCGCGCGGCACTCGAACCGGTCACCCGGCAGGCCGCGTGCCACCACGACCTGCATCACCGGAATTTCGTGGACACCGGACGCTCGCTGCTCGTGCTCGACTGGGAATACGCGGGACCGGGCGATCCGGCCGCGGATCTCGCGGCCTGCATCGGCTATCACGGCCTCGGCCCCGGGGAAATCGATGCGCTGCTGGCCGGGTATGGCGAGAACGGCGCGGCGCTGCGCGCCCGGCTCGACGCGCTCGGCTGGATCTTCGACTGCCTCTGGTATGGCTGGAACGGCGTTGCAGCGCTTGCGGGACTCGCGGTCGACCGGAGCCTGCAGGACCGTCTTGCCGCGCGGCTCGCCGCCTGAACGGTTGCACTGAAGCACGCGCATCTTGCAAGATGCGCGGCCCATGACCGAGATCATCGTCACCGATCGCGACGGCGGAGTGCATCGCGTCAACGCGCGCCCCGGCTTCAGCCTGATGGAAACGCTGCGCGAGTTCGACTACGGCGTCGCCGCGATCTGCGGCGGCATGTGCTCGTGCGCCACCTGCCACGTCTATATCGGCGCGCCCTGGCTCGACAAGTTGCCGCCGATGCAGGGCGACGAGAAGGAGATCCTGCAGGAACTCGAGAGCTACCGGCCGCAGGGTTCGCGCCTTTCCTGCCAGATTCCCTTCGAAGAAGCGCTGGCCGGCATGGAAGTCGAGGTCGCGCCCGACGAGTAGCGGTCCTAGCGGCGCTCCGCCTGCTGCGCGACCGCCCGGGCCGCCGCCGCGATCGCCGCGGGATCCCCCAGGAAGCGCCGTGGCGTCACCGGCCTCAGGCGCGCGTCGAGTTCATAGAGGATCGGCACGCCGGTCGGGATGTTGAACTCGACGATCGCTTCGTCGCTCATGCCGTCCAGCATCTTGACCAGCGCGCGCAGGCTGTTGCCGTGCGCGACGATCAGCACGTCCTGGCCGCCGCCGAGCGCGGGCGCGATGCGATCACGCCAGCAGGGCAGGACGCGGGCCAGCGTGTCTTTGAGCGATTCGGTCGCGGGCAGCAGCGGCGGGGCGATGCCGCGATAGCGCGCGTCGAAGCGCGGATGCCTCGGATCGTCCGCGGCCAGCGGCGGCGGGGGGATGTCGTAGCTGCGCCGCCAGATCTTGACCTGCGGAGCCCCGAACTTTTCCGTAGTGCTCGCCTTGTCGAGGCCCTGCAGCGCGCCGTAATGCCGTTCGTTGAGGCGCCAGTCGTTCTCGACCGGCATCCAGACGCGATCCATCTCGTCCAGCATGATCCACAGCGTGCGGATCGCGCGCTTCAGCACCGAGGTGAAGGCGACGTCGAACTCGAGCCCCTGTTCCCGCAGCAGCCGGCCGGCGGCGCGCGCCTCTTCCGCGCCTTGCGGCGTCAGGTCGACGTCGGTCCAGCCGGTGAACAGGTTCTCGAGATTCCAGGTGCTCTGGCCATGGCGCACGAGCACGAGCCGGCCTGGCACGGCCTGTCCTCAGTGCCCGGCGAGCCGGCGCACGGCCTGCAGCGCGACCGACAGCGTCGGGAAGTCGGTGCTGCCGGTGGCACGCATCTCGCGCACCGTGCGCCCGAGATTGTCGATCTCCGCGCCGCCGGATTTCAGCCAGGCATCCACGCGGGCGGCGGCGTCGCCGCGCCCGCTGCGTGCCAGCACCTGGTCGCAGAGCTTGCGCTGCAGCGAGTAAGCGTCCTCGCGCAGCGTGCCGCGGGCCAGTGCCTGCCAGTGGCCCTCGACCACGAGGCGCTCGATTTCGCCGCGGATCCAGTCGAGACCGAGCGCGGCGCCGAGGCCGAAATAGACGCGCGCCGCCTGCCCGATCGGCGCGCGGCGCGCCAGCGCGACTTCGACGATGTCGACGCTCGAATGGATCGCGCCGAGGCTCGCGACGCGGCGCGCGACCGAGGCCGGCACGCCTTCCACCGCGAAGCGCTGCAAGCCGCGGTCGTAGCGCTCGACTTCCAGCCCCTCGACCAGTTCCGGGAGGTGGGCCATCAGTTCATGGATGCCGGGCCGCAGGCGCTTCACCGCGCGCTCGATGTCGAGGTTGCGCCCGAGATTGCGCAGCACCCAGTAGGTCAGGTGGCGCAGCAGCCGCGTGGTCTCGTGCGCCATGTCGTACTGCAGCGAGGTCGGCACGCGGTCATCGAGCGCCTCGATGTCAGCCCACAGCTCGCGCATGCCGGTGATCTCGCGCGCGATCGCGAAGGCGCGCGCGATGCTGCCGACATCAGCGCCGGTGTCCTCCTGCGTGCGGATCGCGAACACCGGACCCATGCGGTTGACCAGGCTGTTGGTGGCCGCGGTGACGATGATCTCGCGGCGCAGCTGGTGGCGCAGGATCGCGCGCGGGTAGCGGCGCTGCACCGGCAGCGGGAAGTAGCGGATCAGCTCGCCGCCCAGGAACGGGTCCTCGGCGACGTCGGTTTCGATCAGCTTTCCGGACAGCCAGATCTTCGAGTACGACAGCAGCATCGAGAGCTCGGGCCGCGTCAGGCCCTGGCCCTTGCGGTGCCGCTCGACGATGTCGTCGTCGGTCGGCAGCGCCTCGAGCGCACGGTCGACCGTGCCGGAGCGTTCCAGCGCGCGGATCACGTGGCCGAGCTCGAAGATGCGCTCCACGGCCCGCGCCTGGAGCCCCGAGATTGCGAGGCACTGCAGGTAGTTGTTGCGCAGCACCAGCTGCCCGACTTCCTCGGTCATGCGGGCCAGCAGGCGGTTGCGCGCTGCCCGCGTCAGCTTGCGGGACTCCATCAGCGGCGCGAACAGGATCTTGAGGTTGACCTCGACGTCCGAGCAGTTGACGCCGGCCGAATTGTCGATGAAATCGGTGTTGATGCGCCCGCCGGCCATCGCGTACTCGATGCGGCCGCGTTGCGAGAAACCGAGGTTGCCGCCCTCGCCGATGACGCGGCAGCGCAGCTCGCCGCCATTGACGCGGACCGCGTCGTTCGAGCGGTCGCCGATCTCCGCGTGGGTCTCGTCCGCGGACTTGACGTAGGTGCCGATGCCGCCGTTCCACAGCAGGTCCACCGGCATCTTCAGGATCGAGCGCATGATCTCGACCGGGGACGCGGAAGCGGCGTCGATGCCGAGCATCGCGCGCGCCTCGGGCGACAGCGCGATGGTCTTGTCCTGGCGCGAATGCACGCCGCCGCCCTTTGAAAGGAGCCGGCGGTCGTAGTCGTCCCAGCTGGAGCGCGCCAGGTCGTAGATCCGCTTGCGCTCCCTGAAGCTTTTTGCCGAGTCGGGCGAGGGATCCAGGAAGATGTGCCGGTGATCGAAGGCCGCGAGCAGGCGGATGTGCTTCGACAGCAGCATGGCATTGCCGAACACGTCGCCGGACATGTCGCCGATGCCGGCGACGGTGAAGTCCTGCGACTGGATGTCGACGCCGAGCTCGCGGAAATGGCGCCGCACGGACTCCCAGCCGCCGCGCGCCGTGATCGCCATGTCCTTGTGGTCGTAGCCGGCCGAACCGCCGGAGGCGAAGGCATCGTCGAGCCAGAAGCCGTATTGCGCCGAGATCGCGTTCGCGACGTCCGAGAACTTGGCCGTGCCCTTGTCGGCGGCGACCACCAGGTAGGGATCGTCGCCGTCCTGGCGCACGACCGCGGGCGGCGCGACTACCTTGCCGCCGACCACGTTGTCGGTCAGGTCGAGCAGCGAACGGATGAACAGGCGATAACACTCGGTTCCCTCGGCCTGCGCCTCGTCGCGGGTCGCGGGCAGGCGCCGCGGCACGAAACCGCCCTTGGCGCCGACCGGCACGATCACGGTGTTCTTGACGTTCTGCGCCTTCATCAGCCCGAGGATCTCGGTGCGGAAGTCCTCACGGCGGTCCGACCAGCGCAGGCCGCCGCGCGCGACCCGTCCCATGCGCAGGTGCACGCCCTCGACCCGGGGCGAGTGCATGAAGATCTCGTACATCGGCTTGGGCAGCGGCACTTCCGCGACCCGGCGCGGGTCGAGCTTCAGCGACAGGTAGGGTTTCGGCGCGCCGTCCGCGCCCGCCTGGAAGTAATTGGTGCGCAGCGTCGCGTCGATCGCGGCCAGGAACGCGCGCAGGATGCGGTCGTCGTCGATGCGGGTGACACGCGCGAGCAGCCGGTCGAGCGCGCGCCGTTGCGCGGACTCGGCGCGCCGCCGCTCGCGCGGCTGCTGAGCCGGGTCAAAGCGCGCGACGAACAGCTTCAGCAGCCTGCCGGCGGCGGCAGCGTTGCTGGCGAGCGCCTCTTCCATGTAGGCCTGCGACAACGGCATGCCGAGCTGGCCAAACCAGCGCGCGTAGGTCCGAAGCACCATCACCTCGCGCCAGGTGAGGTCGGCGGCGAGCACCAGCCGGTTGAAGCCATCGTTGTCCGCGTTGCCGCGCCAGACGTTGGCAAATGTCGACTTGAACCGGGGCCCGTCGCTGTCGAGGTCGATGCGCACACCGCGCGGGTGCTCGAGCTCGAAGTCCTGGATCCAGCACCGGCAGCCGGGCGTCTCGATTTCGTAGGGACGTTCGCTGATCAGCTTGAGGCCGAGGTTCTCGATCGTCGGCAGCACGTCGGAGATCGGTATCGGGTGTTCGCGGCGCAGCAGCCGGAACTGCACCTTGTGCGGGGGCTGGCCCTCGGCACGGTAAAGGCTCATGCGCAGGCCGGTGGGCTCGACGCTCAGCGCCTCGAGGCAGTCAATGTCGTCCACCGCCGCGTCGAACGGCGTGTCCTCCTGGTACGCGGCCGGGAACGCCTGGCCCCAGACCCGGTTGAGCCGGAGCGCCTCGGCCTCGCCGTGCGCGTCGAGCAGCGCGTCCTTCAGCTGGTCCTGCCAGGTGCGGACGGTCGTGGTGATGCGGCGTTCGAGTTCGGCCACGTCCACGCCGACGTCGGATTCCGGCGCGGTGCGCACCAGCAGGTGCAGTCGCGCGAGCACCGATTCCGACAGCGTGACCTGCGATTCGATGGACTGGCCG
>JBFXFJ010000007.1:2070-7166 GCA_050179155.1 Steroidobacteraceae bacterium | reverse complement strand
GGTGATGCGGCGTTCGAGTTCGGCCACGTCCACGCCGACGTCGGATTCCGGCGCGGTGCGCACCAGCAGGTGCAGTCGCGCGAGCACCGATTCCGACAGCGTGACCTGCGATTCGATGGACTGGCCGCCGAAGGCATCGAGCGCCAGGCGCTCGATGCGCTCGCGCGCCTGCGTGTTGTAGCGGTCGCGCGGCACGAACACGAGACAGGAATAGAAGCGGCGGAAGATGTCGCGGCGCACGAACAGGCGCACCTGGGCGCGCTCGTAGAGGTTGACGACGCCGCGGACGATCCGGATCAGGTCCGGCACCGTCGCCTGGAACAGCTCGTCGCGCGGGAAGGTCTCGAGCGCGTGCACCAGCGCCTTGTTGTCGTGGCTCGATGGCTTGAGCCCGAAATGGCCGATGACGCGCTCGACCTTGTGCCGGAGCACCGGTATCTCGCGCGGGCTCCTGCTGTAGGCCGAGGACGTCCACAGGCCGATGAAACGCCGCTCGCCGGTGACCCGGCCCCTGGCGTCGAAGGTCTTGACGCCGACATAGTCGAGGTAAGTCGCGCGATGGACCGTCGCGACCGAGTTCGCCTTGGTGATGATCAGGGGCTCCGGCGAACGCGCAAAGGCGCGGACCTCGCCGGTCAGCACGATGGAGCGGGACTTGTGCCCCGCGCGCGGGCGCATCAGGCCGAGGCCGGAGTGTGCCGATGGAACCAGCCGGTCGCGCGACGGGCCGCGCTGCAGCCGGTATTCCCGGTAGCCGAGGAAAGTGAAGTGGTCCTTGTCCATCCACTCGAGCAGCGCCTGTGCTTCGCTGACGTCGCTGGCGTGGCCGCGGAGCCGGGTCGCGCCGAGTCCGGCCGCGGCCTCGCGCGCTTTCGCGCGCATCTTCCGCCAGTCGCCGGTCGCGGCGCGGATGTCGTCGAGCGCTTTCCGGATGTTCCGCTCGAGCGCGGCGAGCCGGGCCGGGTCCGGCTCACGGTCGATCTCGATCAACTGCCAGGACTCGAGGCGCGCGCCGTCGGGTGCGTCGTCGAGGAACAGCCCCGTCAGGCGCCCGCGGCGGTCGCGCACGACCGAGAACACGGGGTGCGCGAGCAGGTGCACGGCCAGCCCGTTCTGCGAGCAGACCATGCCGAGCGAGTCGACCAGGAACGGCATGTCGTCCGTGACCACCATGACCACGGTGTGCGAGGAGGCGAATCCGTCCTTCGCAGGGTCCGGATTGAACACGCGCACCTGGGCCCCGCCCGGCCGGCGCAGCCGTCCGAGCGCCAGCGCCGAGAGCGCCGCGCCCGCGAGGTCCGCATCCGCGCGCTGGACCAGGTCGAGTTCCGAGACGCCGTGATAGAAGTATCGCGCGAGCCGGTCGGCGGCGACCGGCGCACCCTGCCGGCGCGCACGACGGGCGCTGGTGGCGATGCGGTCGATGATTGCCTGTCGGGCGGCCGGGATCCTGCCTAGCAAACAGAGGTTCCTTGTCAGTCCAGGCGCGCCCGGCCCGTTGCATTCCGGGCGGCGGCGTGGCGGCTGAAATTATACACGCGAGTCTCCCGCGGGGCCGAGGAGCCAGGAGCGCTTCTGCAGCCGGGCGAGCAGCCGGTCGAACTGCGCCTGTTCGGCCGGGCTCAGCTCCGAGAGCAGCCGCCGCTCGTAGGCGAGCGCCAGCGGCACGATCTGCCGGTAAACCGCGCGTCCGCGCGCGGTCAGCGTCAGCACCGACCGCCGCCGGTCTTTGGCCGCCAGCACGCGCCTGACGCGTCCGGCACGCGCAAGGCCGGTGACCGCGCGGCTTACCGCGACCTTGTCCATGGCCGTGCGCCCGGCCACACCGGCCGCGGAGAGCCCCGGTGACCGGGCCAGCACGGCCACCACCCGCCATTGCGGTATCGTCAGGCCGAAGCGCCGCGCATAGGCTCCGGCCAGCGCCGAGGAGACCGTGTTCGAGAGCACGGACAGGCGATAGGGCAGGAAATGCTCCAGGTCGAGCTTGCCGTTCGCGGGTGCGGACATGGATGGATTATAGTTGCAATTGCAACTAACGCGGGAGCGGATCATGGGTGAGCGGTTCGAAAACCCGATGGGGACCGACGGCTTCGAGTTCGTCGAATACACGGCACCGGACCCGGAGCAGCTGCGATCGCTGTTTGCCAGAATGGGTTTCCCGGTTACGGCCCGGCACCGCAGCAAGAACGTCACGCTGCACCGGCAGGGCGACATCAATTTCGTGATCAATGCCGAGCCGCAGGGATTCGGCCAGCAGTTTGCGCGTCAGCACGGGCCGTCCGCCTGCGCGATGGCCTTCCGGGTGAAGGACGCCGCCGCCGCCTTCAGCCGAGCGGTAGCGCTCGGGGCGAAGCCGGTCGAGACCCGGGTCGGGCCGATGGAGCTGCACATCCCGGCGATCGAGGGCATCGGCGGCAGCCTGATCTACCTGGTGGACCGCTATGGGGATCGCACGATCTACGACGTGGATTTCGTGCAGGTAGAGGATCCGCTCGCGGTGCGCACGGCGGGGCTGACGCTGATCGACCACCTGACGCACAACGTCAACCGCGGCAACATGGACCGCTGGGCCGGCTTCTACGAGAAGCTGTTCAACTTCCGGGAGATCCGCTACTTCGACATCGAGGGCCGGAAGACCGGGCTCTTCAGCCGCGCCATGACCAGCCCCTGCGGCAAGATCCGTATCCCGATCAACGAGAGCCAGGACGACAAGAGCCAGATCGAGGAGTACCTGCGCGAATACCACGGCGAGGGCATCCAGCACATCGCACTGTTCACCGACGACATCTACGCGAGCGTGGATGCGCTCTGTGCCAACGGCGTCGAGTTCCAGGACACGCCCGACACCTATTACGAGGGCGTGGACGCGCGGGTCGAGGGCCACCGCGAATCGCTCGCGCGCATGAAGGAACGGCGCATCCTGATCGATGGCAGCGCCAAGGACGGCATCCTGCTGCAGATCTTCACCAAGAACGTGATCGGCCCGATCTTCTTCGAGATCATCCAGCGCAAGGGCAATGAGGGCTTCGGCGAAGGCAACTTTCGGGCGCTGTTCGAGTCGATCGAGCTCGATCAGGAGCGGCGCGGAGTCATCTGAACGGACCCGGAGCGTGCGCGATTGTCGACGACGCGACCGATGCAGGCCCGGCGGGGCTCCCTCCCTCGCTCGCGCCGCCGGAACTTACGCGCTCGCTCGGGACCCCGCC
The DNA here is from genome assembly GCA_050179155.1 of Steroidobacteraceae bacterium. GTDB lineage: Bacteria > Pseudomonadota > Gammaproteobacteria > Steroidobacterales > Steroidobacteraceae > SCUD01. Next base: position 3,960 of record JBFXFJ010000007.1, on the reverse strand, counting down.
GGACCTGCCTCGTGGTCGCGCCGTCGACGGTTACGGACGGTGCGGGCGGGCAAGATATCTCCGCGTCGTCATTTCGTGCAGGCGGCTGGCCGTGCGGCGGAAGTCGAATTCGAGCCTTTCACCACGGTAAAGACCTTCCGGTTTCGGGGCGGCGGCGGACAGGATCAACTTGACGCCGCGGTCGTAGAACTCGTCCACCATCGAGATGAATCGGCGTGCGGCGTCGTCGGCCGATGCGTCCATGACCGGCACGCGGCTGACCAGCACGGTGTGATAGCAGCGCGCGATCTCGATGTAGTCGGCGGCCGAGCGCGGCCCTTCGCAGAGCTCGCGGAAATCGAACCACACGATGTCCTCGGCCTCGCGGCGCGCGCGCACGGCGCGGCCCTCGACCTGCACCCGCACGTCTTTCTCGCCCGGGCCATCCGCGAGCCGCTCGAACTCCGATGACAGCCGGGCTTCTGCCTGCGGCACGTCGGGCCCCAGGAACAGCGGCGCGGATTCGAGCTGGCGCAGCCGGTAGTCGGTGCCGCCGTCGAGTTCCAGCACCTTGCAGTGGCGTTCGATCAGCGCGATCGCCGGCAGGAAGCGCGCGCGCTGCAGGCCGCCGCGATAAAGATCGGAAGCCGGCAGGTTCGAAGTGGCGACCAGCGTGACGCCATGGGCGAACAGCGCCTCGAGCAGCGCGGCCAGGATCATCGCATCCGCGACGTCGCCGACCACGAACTCGTCGATGCACAGCAGCCGCACCTGTTCAGCGAGGCCGGCGGCGACGTGAGCCAGCGGCGAGGGCCTGTTGCGATGGCGCCTCAGGCCGGCGTGCACGTCCTGCATGAACCGGTAAAAGTGCTCGCGGCGCTTCTCGCGGATCGGCAGCTCGGCGAAGAACTCGTCGACCAGGAAGGTCTTGCCACGGCCGACGCGGCCCCAGAGGTAGAGGCCGCGCAGTGGTGCGACCGGCCGCGGCTTTCCCGGCAGCAGCCGCAGTCCGCGCTGCAGCAGCGACTGGCGCGTGTGCCGCGCCAGCACGCGCCGGCGCAGGTCCTCCAGCCGGCAGAGTGCCGCGCGCTGGGCCGGATCGAGGGCATGGCCGTGCGCCGCAAGCGCGGCCTCGCAGCGGGCGGTCAGCGGCGCGGGATTCGTTGCGCGATTCAGCCGGCGAGCTCCGGCCGGTTGCGGAAGTGCTCGAGCGATGCGGGGTTCGCGAGCGCATCGGTGTTCTTCACCGCTCTGCCGTGGATCGTCTCGCGCACCGCGAGCTCGACGACCTTGCCGCTGATCGTGCGCGGGATCTCGGGCACCTGCACGACCTTCGCCGGCACGTGGCGGGGCGTCGTGTTGGCGCGGATCTGGCGGCGGATACGGTCGCGCAGCGCGTCGTCGAGCGTGAGCCCCTCGCGCAGGCGCACGAACAGGACGACGCGCACGTCGTTCTCGAAGTCCTGGCCGACCACGACGCTGTCCTGCACTTCCTCGAGCTGTTCGACCTGCCGGTAGATCTCCGCCGTGCCGATGCGCACGCCGCCGGGGTTCAGCACCGCGTCCGATCGGCCGAGGATGACGAGTCCGCCGCGTTCCGTCAGGACCGCATAGTCGCCGTGATGCCAGACGCCGGGAAACCGCTCGAAATAGGCCGCGCGGTAGCGGCTGCCATCCGGGTCGTTCCAGAAGCCGATGGGCATCGAGGGGAAGGGCGCGCTGCAGACGAGTTCGCCCTTGACGCCGGTCACCGGCCGGCCGTCGTCGTTCCAGACCTCGACCTTCATGCCGAGCCCGCGGCACTGGATCTCACCGCGATAGACCGGCAGCAGCGGATTGCCGAGCGCGAAGCAGGAGACGATGTCGGTGCCGCCGGTGATGGAGGCGAGCTGTATGTCCGGCCCGATCGCA
>JBFXFJ010000007.1:0-1970 GCA_050179155.1 Steroidobacteraceae bacterium | reverse complement strand
AAGCGGTCGAGCACGCCGCGGATGCCGAAATCCGGCGAGCAGGAGGTCCAGGTCGCGCCGATGCTCGCGGACGCGAGCATCGCGATCACCGCCTCCGGCAGGTTCGGCAGGAAGCCAGCGACGCGATCGCCCGGGCCGACGCCTTCCGCGCGCAATCCCGCGGCAACACGCGCGACTTCGGCGCGCAGTTCCCGCCAGGAGAGTTCGCGGCGCTGTCCGCGTTCATTGCGGAACACGAGCGCCGGCTCGGCATCGGGGCCGCGCACCAGGTTTTCGGCGAAATTGAGCCGGGTGCCGGGAAACCAGCGCGCCCCCGGCATTCGCTCGCCGTGCTCGAGCACCGGCCCGGCGTCGCGCTCCGCGATCACGCCGGCGAAATCGAACAGGGCTTCCCAGAATGCCGCGGGCTGCGCGATCGACCAGCGGTAGAGCGCGTCGTAGTCCGCGGCCTCGGCGCCGCGCGCCGCCGCGAACGTCATGAACCGCGTCAGGTTCGCATCGGCGATGCGAAACAGGGAGGGCGTCCAGATCGGCGGCTCGGCGCTCATCTAGAGATTCTGGTAGTTCGGCCCCGAGCCGCCCTCGGGCGTCGTCCAGGTGATGATGCCGTAGGGATCCTTGATGTCGCAGGCCTTGCAGTGCACGCAGTTCGCGGCGTTGATCTGCAGCCGCTTTCCGCCCGCGCCGTCGTCCACCATCTCGTAGACCTGCGCCGGGCAGAAGTTCTGGCAAGGATTGCCGAACTCGGTGACGCAGCGCGTGGCGCAGATCGTCGTGTCGGCCACGTGCAGGTGCACCGGCTGGCTTTCCTCGTGGACGTTGCCGGCGTGGAATACGGCGGCCGGCCGGTCGCGCGGCACGAGATCGCGGTCCTTCCAGCCGCGGTCGATGGCCTTCGAGTTCTCGAGCCGGTGCAGCGCCAGGTGGTTCTCGCGGTGTGCGAGCGTCCACGGGCTGTGGCCGCGGGTCAGCGTCTCGAATGCCCCGTTCGCGAGGCCCCACCACAGGCCGCGATGGAATCCCGGCTTGAAGTTGCGCACGCGCTTCAGTTCGCGGCCGCCGTCGGAGCGGCGCCAGTGCGCCTCGAAGCCGTCGGTATCGCCGTGGCCGGCCAGGTGCTGCGCCGCGAGCGCGCCGCAGCGGATCGCCTGGTGCACGCCCTTGATCTTGGGCACGTTCAGCGTGCCGGCGGTGTCGCCGATCAGCATGAGTCCCGGCGCTTCCATGCGCGGCAGCGACTGCCAGCCACCTGCCGCGATCGTGCGCGCGCCGTAGGACAGCAGTTCGCCGCCCTCGAGCAGCGCATGCATGCGCGGATGATGCTTGAACTGCTGGAACGCCTCGAAGGGCTTGAAGCGCGGGTCCGCGTAGTCGAGGCCGACGACATAGCCGACATACACGCGATCGCGGTCAATGTGATAGACGAAGCTGCCGCCATAGGTGTGCGAATCCACCGGCCAGCCGATCGTGTGCTGGATCAGGCCAGGCTCCACACGGCCGGGTGGCAACTGCCACAGCTCCTTGAAGCCGAGTCCGTAGGTCTGCGGCATGCGCCCGTCGGCGAGGCCGAGCCGCGCAGTGAGTTGCCTGGTCACGCTGCCACGGCAGCCCTCGGCCAGGATGGTCGTGCCGGCGCGGATGTCGGCGCCCGGCGCGTAGTTGGGTCCGGGCCTGCCGTCGCGGTCGAGTCCCATGTCGCCGATGCGCACGCCCTCGACCCGACCGCCGGCGGAGACCAGCGCTTCTGCTGCCGCAAAGCCCGGGAAGACGTCGACGCCCAGCGCCTCGGCGCGCCCGGCCATCCACGGCACGAGATGCCCGAGCGAGACGATGAAGTTGCCGCGGTTGTGCATCTGCGGCGGATTGGGCAGCCGGATCGCGGACTTCCGGGTCAGGTACGAGAACTCGTCGCGCTGCGCGGGCACGCAGATGCCGGGCGGCGAGTCGCGCCATTCCGGCAGCAGCGCATC
>JBFXFJ010000006.1:0-145320 GCA_050179155.1 Steroidobacteraceae bacterium | reverse complement strand
TGACGCTCGGCTGGAACGAACAGGATGAATTCGAGGTCGACACCCGCTTCCGGGCCAGCGTCCAGCTTCCGGCGATCAATGAAAGGTTCAATGCCACGATCGGCCGGGCGAGCCGCGACGAGTACGTCGCCGACGAACAGGCGGCGGTCGGGCCGGTCGTCGGCGCGTTCTCCGATGACGAGCCGGCTGAATGGTTTGCCGGCGTCGGTTACCGGGTGTTCCGCGACCGCGACAGCCGCTTCGACCTCGGCGCCGGCCTCAAGCTCGAATCGCCGCTGAATCCCTATGCCAACGCGCGCTTCCGGCATTACGTCTACTTCAACGACGAGCTGCTGCTGACGATGCGCACGACCGGGTTCGTCGAGAACGACGAGGGATTCGGCATCACGCAGGCGTTCGACCTGGATCGCGTCCTGGGCCCCGACTACCTGCTGCGCTTTGGAAACTCCGTCCGGTTGTCGGAAGAGACCGATGGCGTTCGCTGGCGCTCGCGCCTGGCGCTGTACCAGGCGATCGACTACCGCAGGGCCATGCGCTACGAGCTCAGTGTCCGGGGCGAGACGGATGGCACGCAGCCGGACCTCTACGGCCTGCGCGTGACCCACCGGCGCTCGGTGCTGCGCGACTGGCTGTTCATTGAATACGGAGGCGTGCTGTTCTGGGCCGACGGACCGGAGCCGTCCGACCGCTGCGATGCCTGCCTCGGCGCCAGCATCGGCTTCGAGGTCCTGTTCGGCGACGCGTATGACCGCGCGCTGCGGCGCGACCGCCGCACGCGGACGAGGGCCGATCAGGCGGATTGAGTCGATTCGCAGCGGTTCGCCGCACTCGGATCAGCCATGAAGAATGCCAATCAGGCCCTGAAGAAGCGCGATCCAATCAGCAGGGTCGCCAGTCCCGCGACCAGCTTGACGGCCGCGCCCGGCCGCCCCAGCAGGAACCTCATCGTCATGCTGCGCGGATACTCGCAGTCGGCGCCGGCTGCGGGCCCGAGATGGTGCGCGATGAGTTCGCGCTGCACCTGCATGCGCATGCGAAGCAGCTGGCGCCGCTCGGCGAGCGAGGATTTCCCGTTCAACGTCACAACCTGCTCCTGAGCAGTTCCAGGTCCGCTGCAAGTTCGTCGCGTGTCGCCGCAAAGGCCTGGCTGCTGCGGGCCGACAGTGCGCGGAACCTGAGCCATGCCAGCGTGGCGACCAGTCCGTAGACCACGACCAGTGTCAGCGCGACCGGGATCCGGTACTCGGTATTCCAGCTGAACGCCAGGGCGAGCGCTCCGGCGGACAGCAGCAGGCAAAGTAGGCCGACAAAGCCGATCAGGATGCATGCGAGCATCTGCAGCAGACGCTTCCTCTGTTCCGCCCACTCGATCCTCACCAGCTGCCCATGCAGGGCAGCCTGGGTCAGCAGGGCATCGCCCGCCAGGAAAAGGGCGCGCAGGACCGCGAACGGGCTGATCGGCGTCGTGTCTGCCGCCGGACCGGAGTCCGGTTCCCGCGATTCTTCCGGGGGCGGGTGTGGTGTCATGCGAATGGCCGGGACGCGTTATTTGCGACGGGTGAGCGCGAGGCCAAGCAACAGCCCCAGGGCCGCGCCGATGCCGACCGCCTGCCACGGATGCTCGCGCACATAGCTGTCCGTGGTCCTGGCCGTACTACGAACCTGATCGGTGACTTTTTCGCTGATCTGTTCGACCGATTCCCGGGCTGCCGCAACGCGTTGGCTGAGTTTCGCCCTGGCACGGGCAAGCTCTTCGCCAGTCAGTGACGACGTGGCCTTGATCAGGTCTTCGACGTCCGCGAGGAAATCGTGGATTTCGCGTGACGCCTGCGACGGTGCGCCGGCGGAAGTCGCTTTGTCGGAATGTCCGTTCGCTTCGCGATCCGGAATGTATGTGGTGGAATTCATGGATAATTCCTCGTCGACTTTGGTCAATGCGCGATCACTTGCGCGCTTTGCCGCTGATGATAGGCGCTGCGGCCGACAGCGTCGATCCGGTCATATACCTACATGCAACATCCTGCGCAGCCGGCGATGGCCTGGCAGACTCGCATTGACGGGAGCCGGATTTCGGGTAACAGTCATCCGCTGTCGGTATGACAATCCAACGGAGTGGACCATGAAAGCAGAAATTCTGGTTCGAATTGCGCCGGTCATGCTGGCGGCGCTGCTGGCAGCAACGGGTTGCGGCAAGAAGGAATCGGAAGCGGCAAGCGCGCCGGCACCCGCGGACACTGCGGCGACGGCACCGGCCCCCGAGGCAACCGCGGCTGCCGCACCCGCAGCAGCGGCGAACGATGCCGGGGCGTCAGCCTACGGCATGTATTGCGTGACCTGCCACGGCGCGACCGGCAAGGGCGACGGCGTTGCGGCCGCGGCCCTGAATCCGAAACCCGCGGACTTCAGCGTCGGCGCGTTCAAGTACGACGCGAATGGCAATGGCACGAAGGGCGACGTCGACGACATCAAGGCGATCGTCCACGACGGCGCGGCGAAGCATGGCGGATCGCCGCTGATGGCGCCCTGGCCGATGTTGTCAGCCGAACAGCTGCAGGCCGTCGCCGAATACGTGAAGTCGCTGCACGCCGGCTGATTTTTCCGCGTACGCCTTGACGTAGGCGCCCCAAGAAAAAGGTCCCCGGCCTTTCGGCCGGGGACCTTGGTTGGTGGAGGCGGCGGGACAGCTGTTCCACCGCTTTCGCGGCGGGCTGGACTATGCCATCACCCCGGCCAGTGCCGGGGGCGGGGCGTGTTATCCAATGCACGAGCCATTGGATCCTGGGTGTTGCCCCGGCAAGTGCCTCGGCAACTCCATGAGTCTCTACAGGGCAGGCCTGAGGTTAGCCCTCTTCCTACCCCTCGGCGTTACCACTGGCCACCGTTTCCGGCGCCGTCAGGTTTCACCGATGTGAGCCCCGTTCTCATTTCACTCTTGCGAGTGAAAGCGACCCTGTTGATCGAACCCGCGTCCGCAAGCCCTACGCTACAGGTTCTACGTGCGTGTCCAACCTATTGATCTCGCTCCGTGCTACCCGGTTGGCGGGGAAAACACGAAGCCAGCTTCGGAGCGTTTTAGCGGTTCCAGCCCGGAGCACACCGGTTCCGCGATCCTGTGAGCGCGTCCCCCGGGTCTGGATGCACAGGCACATGCCAGTCGGGGGTTAGGCGGGATTAAGCCGCCAGAGCGTAGTTGTCGTCGTTGGCAACTATGGTTTGCAAGCGGATTTACGAGGAACCTTGCACCTCGGCACGCCCCTGGAGTTTCGTGGCCCACGTCGAAGCCAATCGCCCCCAGAAGTCGCGTTCATCGTAGCAGATTGCCGCTCAACCCAGCGGATTGCGTGCGATCCACAGCCGCAGGTGATCCAGCAGCAGGCGCAGCCGCGCCGGCATGCGCCGGTCAGCGTAGATCGCATGGATTGGCACCGAGGGTCCTGACCACTCCGGCAGCACGCGCACCAGCCGGCGCGCCTCGACCAGCGCGCGCACGAATCCGCTCGGCAACAGCGCGACGCCGGCGCCGGATGCGACCAGTTCGATCAGCGCGCCCATGTCATTGACCTGCAGATTGCCCGACGGACGCAGGCTGACGCTGCGCCGTCCGCGCGCGAGCGGCCACTCGCGGTCGATGCGGCGGCCGCTCAGCACCAGCGCATTGACCTGCGACAGGTCCTCCGGGCGGGCGAGGCCAGGCAGCGACGCGAGGTAGCTGGGGCTGGCATACAGCGCGTGCGCGAGCTGCGCGAGCGGGCGCGCGATCAGGCCGGAATCGGCCGGCGTGCCGGCGCGGACTGCAAGGTCCACCCGGTCTGCGATCAGGTCGACGATGCGCGCCGACAGGTCGAGATCGATGTGGATGTCCGGATGGCGCGCCGCAAACTCCGCGATCGGCGCCGCAAAGCACTGGCGCGCGAGGTCGGCCGGCATGGTGACGCGCAGCCGCCCGCGCGGCCGCGCCGACTCCTCGCCGAGGCACTCGATCGCGCCTTCGAGTTCCCGCAGCGCCGGTTCTGCGCGCTGCGCGAGCAGGAGACCCGCGTCGGTGGGCTCGACGCGGCGCGTCGAGCGCGTCAGCAGCGCGGCGCCAAGACGCCGTTCCAGCGCCGCGATGCGCCGGCTCAGCGTCGCCAGCGGGATGCCGAGTTCGCGCGCGGCGGTCGAGAAACTCCGTGCCTGCGCCACCGCGGTGAAAAGTCGCAGGTCGTCGAACGGGGGAGGGCCGGGATGGGGTGTTTTCACTATTCCATTAATGGAACATAAAAGTGCATTCATGTCTATTTATTTCAGGATGATTCCGGCCTATCTTCGAGCCCGTCCATACAGGAGAACCGGGAAATGCAGGCACTGAGACGGGCACAGGATCGCGGCCACGCGCGGCATGGCTGGCTGGAGTCCTGGCATAGCTTTTCGTTCGCCGATTACTTCGACCCGCAGCACATGGGTTTCTCGGCGCTGCGCGTCATCAACGACGACGTGATCGCGCCGGCCCAGGGCTTCGGGACGCATGGCCATCGCGACATGGAAATCATCACCTACGTTCTGTCGGGCGAGCTCGCCCATCGTGACAGCATGGGCAACGGCTCCACGATCCGGCCGGGCGACGTGCAGCGCATGAGCGCCGGCCGCGGCGTGCAGCATTCGGAGTTCAATGCCTCGCGCACCGACCCCGTGCACCTGCTGCAGATCTGGATCGAGCCCAACGTGCGTGGGATCGAACCGGGCTACGAGGAGCAGCATTTCGGGACCGCCGAGAAGCGCGGCCGCCTGTGCCTGATTGCGTCGCCGGATGCGGGCGACGGTTCGGTCACGATCCACCAGGACGCGCGCGTCTACGCGGGCCTTTTCGAAGCCGGGGAGCGCGCGGCCCTGGAAATCGCCGCCGGACGCTCGGCCTACGTTCACGTGGCGCGGGGCTCGGTCGCAGTGAACGGCCGGCGGCTCGGCGCCGGCGATGCGCTCAAGCTGGCGCAGGCGGCCTCGATCGAGATTGCCGGCGGCGATGCGGGCGAGGTGCTCGTGTTCGACCTGCCGCAGGCGGCGGCGCCATGACCCGCGTGCTCGTGATTCCCGGCAGCAACCGCGAGGCGTCGTTGAACCGGCGCCTCGCGGCAGCGGCCGCGCGCGCGGCGGCGGCGGCGGGCGCCGCCGTCACGTTCCTCGACCTGAAGGACTTCGAACTGCCGCTCTACGACGGCGACCTGGAGGCGAATGCAGGCCTTCCGGCCAATGCCCTGCGGCTCAAGTCGCTGATCGCGTCGCACGACGCGCTGATCATCGCCTCGCCCGAGTACAACGCATCGATTCCGCCGCTGCTCAAGAATGCGATCGACTGGGCGTCGCGTCCGGGGGACGGCGTGCTTCCGGCCAATCCCTTCGCCGGTCGCTTTGCGCTGCTGCTGTCCGCCTCGCCAGGTGCGCTCGGCGGCCTGCGCGGGCTCTCGCACCTGCGCGCGGTGCTCGAACAACTGGGCACCTGGCTGCTGCCGCAGTCTTTTGCACTCGCTGCCGCGCACCAGGCATTCGACGCGGATGGCGGTCTGGATGCCGCGCGCAGCCGAAGCCTGGAACAACTGGTGGGCAGCCTCATCGCGGCCGCGGGTTCCGCGCGGGCGCGCTTTGGCCTGGCGGCCTGAAACTCAGCGCCGGCCCTTCATCACCCGCGCCCGCTCGCGTTCCCAGTCGCGGTCCCGCTTGTCGGCGCGCTTGTCGTGGTCCTGCTTGCCCTTCGCGAGCCCGATCTCGAGCTTCGCCCGGCCGTTCTTCCAGTACATCGCGAGCGGCACGATGGTGCGGCCCTTGCGCTCGACCGCGCCGACCAGGGCATCGATCTGCCGGCGATGCAGCAGCAGCTTGCGGCTGCGCGTCGGGTCCGGGATCACGTGGGTCGAAGCGGTCGGCAGCGGCGACACATGTGCGCCAATCAACCAGGCCTCGTCATCCTTCAGGGTCACGTAGGCCTCGGTGATCTGCAGCCGGCCGGCGCGCAAGGACTTCACCTCCCAGCCTTTCAGCATGACCCCGGCCTCGAGGCGCTCTTCGATGAAGTAGTCGTGCCGGGCCCGGCGGTTGACTGCGATTCGGTCGGCGTCGTCTTCTTTCTTGTGCGCCATGCGGCATTCTACCGGCATCGCGTGGTTGTCCGCGCCGCGACTGCCTGTGACAATCGGCGCATGAGGCGTCCGATCCATGCGTGAAGTGCGCCGCAGCGCGTTGCTGCCGTTTTCCGCCGGCCAGGTGTACGGGCTGGTGGCGGATGTCGAGCGCTACCCGGAATTCCTGCCGTGGTGCACGACCGCGCGGATACTCGCCGACGAGGGAGAGTTCGTCACCGTCAATCTCGGGCTGTCACGCGGCATGGCGCGCGGCAGCTTTACGACGCGTAACCACCTGGTGCCGGAGCGCTCGCTGACGATGAGTCTCGTGGACGGGCCGTTCAGCCTGCTCGAGGGCCGCTGGGAGTTCACGCCGATTGCGGATGCCGGCTCGCGCGCCGACCTGCACGTGCGCTTCGCGACCCATGGCGTGGTCAGCGGGCTGGTGCTCGGCCCCGCCTTCCAGGAGATCTGCAACCAGCTGGTCGACGCGTTCGGGCGCCGCGCACACCAGGTCTTCCGTGGCGGCTGAGCGGATCGCGGTCGAAGTCGCCTGCGCGCTGCCCGATGGGCAGATCGTGCTGCCGCTCGAGGTACCGGCAGGCTGCACGGCGGGGGAAGCGCTCACGCAATCGGGGATTTTCGCGCTGCAGCCGGCGCTCGATCCCGCGCGCTGCGGGATCGGCATCTTCGGGCTGGAGGTCGCGAGCGAACGGGTATTGCGGGCGGGCGATCGCGTGGAGGTGCTGCGCCCGTTGCTCGATGATCCGCGCGAGCGCCGCCGGCGGCTTGCGCGCGAGGGCGCGACGATGGCAAAGCGCTCAGCCGGCGGCGGGTGATTCCTTGGCCGGCACCGGGATCGGCTCCTCGATGCGCGTGACCTTGTCGCCCTCGAACCAGACCACGAGATGGCGCCTCTCGATCTTCCGCGAGTGGCCGCGCTGCAGGCTGTAGATGTAGTCCCAGCGGCTGGAATCGAAACTGTCGATCACCATCGGCGTGCCGAGCAGGAAGCGGACCTGGCTGCGGGTCATGCCGACCTCGACCTGGTCCACCTGTTCGCGGTCGAGCAGGTTGCCCTGCTGGATGTCCTGGCGGTAGACGCAGCCGGACCCGGCAATCACGAGCAGCGCGGCGGCGCAGGTGCCGGCAAGCAGGCGGGGGGCATGTCGCATCGTCAGGAGTCCTGGAGGATAATGGGCCGCATCATAGCGGAATTGCCGCAAGCCGCGGCCGTGGAGCGTATCCGTGGAAAGCAGCGACCTGCGCAAGGCGGGACTCAAGGTGACGCTGCCGCGCGTCAAGATCCTCGAGATCCTGGCCGGCAATTACGGTCGCCACATGTCGGCCGAGGACATCTACCGCGCCCTGATCGACCAGAGCGAGGACATCGGCCTCGCGACCGTCTACCGGGTGCTGACGCAGTTCGAGGCGGCGGCGCTGGTCAAGCGCCACCATTTCGAGGGCGGCACCGCGGTGTTCGAGCTCAACGAAGGCGAGCACCATGACCATATCATCTGCATGGACTGCGGCCGGGTCGAGGAGTTCGTCGACTGCGGCATCGAACGCCGGCAGACGGATGTCGCGGCGCGCCTCGGCTTCAAGATCGAGGAACACAACCTGATCCTGTACGGCCGCTGCCGCCGCGAGGACTGTCCGCACCGCCGCAAGCGCAGCTGACCGGCGCGCCTTCAGCGCGCGGCTGCTCCCGCGGTCCGCAGCATCTCGCGGGCATGTTCGCGCGCCTTGCGGGTGATTTCGACGCCGCCCAGCATGCGCGCGAGTTCCTCGACGCGTTCGTCGGGCCCGAGCGCGCTGACCGCCGTGCGGCTGGTGCGCCCGTCGGTCAGCTTGTTGACGCGCAGCTGATGGTGGGCCTGGCTCGCAACCTGCGCCAGATGGGTCACGCACAGCACCTGTCCGCGGTCGCCGAGCTCACGCAGCTGACGCCCGACGATTTCCGCGACGCCGCCGCCGATGCCGGCATCGACCTCGTCGAAGATCATGCAGGTGCGCGCATGGCGGTGCGCCGCGGCGACCTGCACCGCGAGGCTGATGCGCGACAGCTCGCCGCCCGATGCCACCCGGGCCACCGGCTTGACCGGCTGGCCCGGATTGGCGCTGACCAGGAACTCGATGCGCTCCGCACCGCTGGCCTGCGGCTCCTGATCCGCAGTTGTTTCAACCGCGATCTCGAACTTGCCGCCCGGCATGCCGAGCTGGCGCATCAGGCTCGTCACCGCGGTCGCAAGGCGTTTCGCCGCTGACCGGCGCGCTGCGGTCAGCGCGGCGGCGGCATCGTCGTACCTTGTCCGGATCGCCGCGATGCGCTGGTCGAGCCCGCCGAGGGTGAGTTCGGACTGCTCGAGCGCCTGCAGCTGGCCGCGGAGTTCACCGAGCTGCTGCGGCAGCGCGGCGGGCGCGACGTGATGCTTGCGCGCGAGGTCCTCGATCGCGGCGAGGCGGCGCTCCACCTGCTCCTGCCGTGCCGGATCGGCGTCGAGACCTTCCAGGTACGCGCCGAGCCTTGATGCGCATTCCCGCAGGCCGATGAGGCTCTCCTCGAGGACTTGCAGCGGTTCGGCGAGGCGCCCGTCGAGCGCCGCCGCCGCGCGCAGCGCGCTCGCGGCCCGGGCGGCCTGCGCATGCGCATCCGCGCCGTCGGCGTCATAGGCCAGCGCCAGCGCGCCCTGTGCCGCCTCGGCCAGGCGGCCCCGGTTGGCCAGGCGCGCGCGTTCCTCGAGCAGGCTCACGGCTTCGCCGCCGGCCAGGCCGAGCGCCTCGAGTTCGCCGACCTGGTAGCGCAGGAGCTCGAGCCGCGCGCCGCGGTCGCGCGCCATCGCGGCGAGTGCGTCCCGTTCCGACGCCAGGCGCCGCCATTCCGCGGACAGCTCCGCGACCGGGGCGAGGAGCTTTGCGTGGCCGCCGTGGCCGTCGACCAGGGTGCGCTGCGCGTCGCGCCTGACGAGCGACTGGAATTCCTGCTGGCCATGGATGTCGATCAGCCGTTCGCCGAGTTCGCGCACGGTCTGTGCCGGCAGCGCCTGGCCATTGACGTACTGGCGCGAGCGCCCGTCGCGGCCGATCACGCGCCGCAGGACGAGTTCGTCGTCGGCAGTGATCGATTGCTCCTCCAGCCAGCGGCGGATCGCCGCATCCGTGCCGACCTCGAAGGTTGCCGTGATCTCGGCGCGCTCCGCGCCATGACGCAGCGCGTCGGCGCTCGCGCGCCCGCCGAGCGCGAGCATCACGGCGTCGACGACGATGGACTTGCCGGCGCCGGTCTCGCCGGTCAGCGCGGTCAGGCCGCCGGCCAGCTCGAGCTCGACGGAGTCGATGATCGCGAAGTCGCGGATCTGCAGGTGCGCGAGCACGATCAGGACTCGAGGCCGCCGGTGCGGCCGCTCCGGCCCCAGTGCAGCTTGGACCGCAGCAGCCGGAAGTAGTCGTGGCCCTGCGGATGCAGCAGCGTGATGCTCTCGGATGACGGCCCGATCCGCAGCCGGGAGCGCTCTTCCAGGTCGCCGAGCAGCACGCCGTCGCAGGTGATCTGGGCGCGGGCGGCCGAGCGCGCGACCAGGCGCACTTCGATGTGGCACTCGCGCCCGACGACGATGGGACGGTCGGAGAGGGTGTGCGGCGAGATCGGCGCGATGACCACCGCGCCGAGCGCGGGGTGGATGATCGGCCCGCCACAGGAGAGCGCGTAGGCGGTCGAGCCGGTGGAGCTAGCGATCACGAGGCCGTCGCCGCCGTGCGTGTTGACGAAGCAGTCGTCGATGCGGGTCTCGAGCTCGACCATCCGCCCGGATTCATGACGCTGGACCACGACGTCGTTGAGCGCGCGGTATTCGACCGTGCGGCCGTCGGCCAGCGTCAGTTGTGCGTCCAGCAGCTGGCGCGAGTCGGTCTCGTAACGGCCCTCGAGCACGGCGTCGAAGGTGCCGATCATCTCGTCCGGCGACACGTCGGTCAGGAAGCCGAGGCGCCCGCGGTTGATGCCAAGCAGCGGCACGCCGCGGCCGATCGCGAGCTGCGCGGCAAAGAGCATGGTTCCGTCGCCGCCGATTGCCACGATCAGGTCTGCCTCAAGGCCAAGTTCCTCCACGGGCGGCCGCTCGATGCCGTCCGGCAGGCCGGCGATCGCGGCGCCCCGGTCCACCAGCACCGCCAGGCCGCGCGAGCGCAGGTGCCGCGCCAACGTCACCATCGAATCGGCGACGCGGGGATCCTCGACTTTGCCGACCAGGGAGATGCGGGAGAAGGTTTTGTTCATCTGGTTTTGAAGCTTTTTAGCACGCATGGCCTCGCGCGGGCCACAATCGCCGCCCGGTAGCGGATACTGTGCCTTGACACTCGGCGAGGCCGATTGCTAGTTTGATTGCCGTGGCCGATGCAATTGCCAAATCCCTTTACTAACAGACACTTATGACAGACATCACGCATGGCGTCGAAGATCTGCCGAGTGACCGCGCCCAGCACCTGCTGCGCACGCTGATCGAGTGTTACGTGCGCGACGGCCTGCCGGTCGGTTCGCGCACGCTCACCCGGGAATCGGGCATGAACCTCTCCGCCGCGACGATCAGGAACGTCATGGCGGACCTCGAGGAGCACGGCTTCGTCAGCTCGCCGCACACCTCGGCCGGGCGCGTGCCGACCGACAAGGGCTACCGCTATTTCGTCAATGCGCTGCTGCGCTTCCAGCCGCCGGGCCAGAGCGAGATCGACGAACTGAAGCGCCACTTCGAATCGCGCGCGGGCGATTCCAAGGCGCTGGTGACGGCAGCGTCGCAGATGATTTCGAGCCTGACGCACCTGGCCGGCGTCGTGACGGTGCCGCGCGAGGCCCATGCATCGCTGTCGCAGATCGAGTTCGTGGGTCTGTCGGGCAACCGCGTGCTGGCGATCCTGGTCGTCAACGGGCGCGAGGTGCAGAACCGCGTCGTGCAGCTCGATCGCCATTTCGCCGCGGACGAACTGCGCCGGGCCGCCGCCTTCCTGAATGAACAGTTCGGCGGCCAGGAACTGGCGGGCGTGCGCGCGCGCCTGGTCGCGCAGCTCCAGGAGACCCGCGAGCAGATGAACCGGCTGATGATCGATGCGATCACGCTCGCGCAGCGGGCTTTCGCCGAGCAGCCCGACCAACGCGATGCCGACATGGTGGTCGCGGGCGAGACCAACCTGATGGGATTCGCCGAACTGTCGAACGTCGACCGGCTGCGCCGGCTGTTCGAGGCCTTCAGCGAGAAGCGCGACATCCTGCACCTGCTGGACCAGAGCCTGCACGGCGAGGGCGTCCAGATCTTCATCGGCCACGAGTCGGGCTTCCGGATCCTGGACGACTGCAGCGTGGTCGTCGCCCCCTATACGCAGGACGATCGCGTGGTCGGGGTGCTGGGCGTCATCGGGCCGACGCGCATGGCCTACGAGCGCGTGATCCCGGTGGTCGACATCGCGGCGCGGATGCTCGGCACGGCCTTGAATTCCCGCGACTGAGCCCCAGAGCCGTACCGCATGAGCGCCACCGACCCGCAGCGACCCGACGCAGCCAGCGAACAGTCCCAGTCCACCCAGGAGAACCCGGCCGAGGCCCGGCTCGCCGAGGCGGAAGCCCGCGCGGAGCAGCACCGTGCCGATTTCCTCCGGGCCATCGCCGAACTCGAGAATTTCCGCAAGCGCTCGGCGCGGGAAGTCGAGGCCGCGCGGCAGTACGGCGTCGAGCGCCTCGCGTCCGAGCTGCTGCCGGTCGCCGACACCCTGGCGCTCGCGCTCGAGTCGGCCGGGAGCGCCGACGTGGCGACGCTGGTCGAGGGCCAGCATGCGACGCTCCGGCTGCTGCAGAAGGCGTTCGAGCGGGCCGGCATCACCGAGGTCGACCCCGCCGGCCAGGCCTTCGACCCGGCCCTGCACGAGGCAATGGCCATGCAGCCCTCGGCCGGGCATCCGCCGCATACCGTGCTGCAGGTCGTCCAGAAAGGCTGGCTGCTGAACGGCCGGCTGCTGCGCCCGGCGCGGGTGATTGTCTCGTCGGCGCCGGATTCCGCCGCGCCCGGCGGTTGAAAGCGGCCCGCGCCGGCCCCAGTTCCAGAGCCAGTCAACCCATTCGGAGCCAGGCAATGGCCAAGATCATCGGAATCGACCTCGGTACGACCAACTCCTGCGTGGCCGTCATGGAGGGCAGCACCCCCAAGGTCATCGAGAACAGCGAGGGCGACCGCACCACGCCATCGGTGGTTGCGTTCACCAGGGACGGCGAGATCCTGGTGGGACAGCCGGCCAAGCGCCAGGCGGTCACCAACCCCCAGAACACCTTCCATGCGGTGAAGCGCCTGATCGGCCGCCGCTTCGAGGACACGGTCGTCCAGAAGGACATCCCGCTCGAGACCTACACCATCGTGCGCGCCGAGAACGGCGATGCCTGGCTCGAGGCCCAGGGCAAGAAGATGGCGCCGCCGGAGATTTCGGCGCGCGTGCTCATGAAGATGAAGAAGACCGCCGAGGACTATCTCGGCGAGACGGTCACGGACGCGGTCATCACGGTGCCGGCGTACTTCAACGACGCGCAGCGCCAGGCGACCAAGGACGCGGGCCGGATCGCCGGCCTCAATGTCCGGCGCATCATCAATGAGCCGACCGCCGCGGCCCTCGCCTATGGCATGGACAAGAAGGGCAAGGACCGCAAGATCGCGGTGTATGACCTGGGCGGCGGCACCTTCGACATCTCGATCATCGAGATCGCGGACGTGGACGGCGAGCGCCAGTTCGAAGTGATGTCCACCAATGGCGACACCTTCCTCGGTGGCGAGGACTTCGACCGCCGGGTCATCGACTACATCGCCGCCGAGTTCCAGAAGGAGAGCGGCGTCGACGTGCGCAAGGACCCGCTGGCCGTGCAACGCCTGAAGGAAGCCGCGGAGAAGGCCAAGATCGAGCTGTCGTCCGGCCAGCAGACCGAGATCAACCTGCCGTACATCACCGCGGATGCCTCGGGCCCGAAGCACCTGACGCTGAAGCTCACGCGCGCCAAGCTCGAGTCGCTGGTCGAGGACCTGGTCAGCCGCACCGTCGAACCCTGCCGCATCGCGCTGAAGGACGCCGGCCTCTCGATCAATGAAGTGGACGAGGTGATCCTGGTCGGCGGCCAGACCCGCATGCCGCTGGTGCAGAAGGCGGTCAAGGACTTCTTCGGCAAGGAGCCGCGCAAGGACGTCAACCCGGACGAGGCGGTCGCGGTCGGTGCCGCGATCCAGGGCGGCGTGCTCGCGGGCGACGTCAAGGACGTGCTGCTGCTCGACGTCACGCCCCTGTCGCTCGGCATCGAGACGCTCGGCGGCGTGATGACGCGCCTGATCGAGAAGAACACGACGATTCCGACCAAGACCTCGCAGGTGTTCTCGACTGCCGAGGATCACCAGAGCGGCGTGACGATCCACGTGCTGCAGGGCGAGCGCGACCGGGCGGGCGACAACAAGTCGCTCGGCAAGTTCGACCTGACCGACATCCCGCCGGCGCCGCGTGGCATGCCGCAGATCGAGGTCACCTTCGACATCGACGCGAACGGCATCCTGAACGTGTCCGCGAAGGACAAGGCGACCGGCAAGGAGCAGAAGATCGTCATCAAGGCGTCTTCCGGCCTGTCGGAGGAAGAGATCAAGAAGATGGTGCGCGATGCCGAGGCCCACGCGGAGGAAGACAAGCGCTTCCGCGAGCTGGTCGAGACGCGCAATCGCGCCGATGCGCTGCTGCACGCGACCGACAAGTCGCTGAAGGACCTCGGCGACAAGGTCACGGGCGAGGAGCGCGTGGCGATCGAGGCGGCCCTGTCCGACCTGCGCGGCGCCCTCAAGGGCGACGACAAGGCCGCGATCGAGCACAAGGCCGAGGCGCTCGCGAAGGTGAGCGCGCCGGTGGTGCAGCGCGCGTACCAGGGCGAGGCCCAGGCTGCCGGTGCCGCGGCTGGCGAATCCGCACAGGCGGGAGCGGGCCCCGGCAAGGACGACGTGCTCGATGCCGAGTTCGAGGAGATCAAGGACAAGGGGCCGAAGTCGCACTGACGACGGTCGCCACGTCCCGGGTGTTGGGCTGCGCCGGGTGACCGTCGGTCACCCGGCGTTCGCCATTACGGAGCGCCATGTCGAAGCGTGACTACTACCAGGTGCTGGGCGTGCCGAGAAACGCCACCGAAGACGCGGTGACGAAGGCCTATCGTCGCCTGGCGATGAAGTATCACCCGGACCGCAATCCGGACGACAAGGAAGCCGAAGAGCGCTTCAAGGAAGCGAAGGAGGCCTACGAAGTCCTGACCGATGCGCAGAAGCGCGCGGCTTACGACCAGTACGGCCATGCCGGACTCGACGCCGCGCGTGGCGCCGGCCAGGGCTTCAGCCCTTCCGATGCCTTCGGCGACATCTTTGGCGACATGTTCGGCGACATCTTCGGCGGCAGTCGCCGCGGCGGCGGCCGCAGTGCCGTCTATCGCGGCGCGGACCTGCGCTACGAGCTGACGCTCGACCTCGAACAGGCGGTGTTCGGCACCAGCACCGAGATCGATTTCCAGACTGTGACCGAATGCAGCGAATGCGGCGGCTCCGGCGCCGCGCGCGGACACACGCCCGCGACCTGTGACACCTGCCAGGGCGCCGGCCAGGTGCGCATGAGCCAGGGGTTCTTCGCAGTGCAGCAGACCTGCCCGCGCTGCAAGGGCCGCGGCACGATCATCAAGGACCCGTGCCCGAAGTGCAGCGGCCACGGGCGGATGCGCGCCAGCAAGCGACTCTCCGTCAAGGTCCCGGCCGGCGTGGACACGGGCGACCGCATCCGGCTTGCGGGCGAGGGCGAGGCGGGCCGCAATGGCGGCCCCGCGGGCGACCTGTATGTCGAGATCGTGGTGCGCGAACACCCGATCTTCGAGCGCGACCACGCACACCTGTCCTGCGAGGTGCCGGTCAGCTTCGTGACCGCGGCGCTCGGCGGCAGCGTCGAGGTGCCGACGCTCGAGGGCCAGGCCGCGATCAAGGTGCCCCCCGGCACGCAGTCCGGCCGCGTTTTCCGCCTGCGGGAGAAGGGCGTGAAGCCGGTGCGCGGCGGGGCGACGGGCGATCTGTTCTGCCGGGTCGTGGTCGAAACACCGGTCGAGCTGAATGCCGAGCAGAAGGGCCTGCTGCGCAAGTTCGAGGCCTCGCTTGGCGACGACGGAAAGAGCCACAATCCCCGCGAGCGCTCGTGGCTCGAGGGCGTGCGGCAGTTCTTCGGCAAGATCGGAAGCTGACATGACCAATGTGGCCGTGCTCGGGGTCAGCGGACGGATGGGGCGGTGCCTGGTCCGCGCCATCCGCGAGTCCTCCGATTTCGTGCTGACCGGCGCGCTGGCATCGCCCGCGAGCGCCGCGCTCGGCCGCGACGCAGGCGAAGTCGCGCAGGCCGGGCCGGTGGCGGTCGAGGTCACGTCCCGGCGTGAGGTGGCGCTCGCGAATGCGGCCATCGCCATCGATTTCACGCTGCCCGAGGCCGTGCCCGAGAACCTGGCGGCCATGGAACGCGCGGGCATTCCCTGGGTGATCGGCATCACCGGCCTCGACGCCGCCCGCAATGCGCAGATCCGCCGGGCCAGCGAGCGCCTGCCGGTGCTGGTAGCGCCGAACATGTCGCTCGCAGTCAACCTGCTGTTCGGGCTGGCGGGCCGGGCTGCGGCATCGCTGCCCGCCGACTACGACGTCGAGATCCTCGAGGCGCATCACCGCCAGAAGGCCGATGCGCCCTCCGGCACGGCGCTGCGGCTCGGCGAGATCGTCGCGGGCAGCCGCGGCGGCACCCTGGCCGAACAGGCCGTCTACGGACGCCTCGGCAAGTCCGTGGGCCGGGGCGCCGGCACGATCGGCTTCTCGAGCCTGCGCGGCGGCGACATCGTCGGCGAGCATCACGTGCTGTTCGCGGGCACCGGCGAAACCCTCGAACTCGTGCATCGGACCACGGACCGCATGACCTTTGCCTACGGCGCGCTCGCCGCCGCGCGCTGGCTGGTCGAGCGACCGCCCGGCCTTTACGGCATGTCGGACGTGCTCGGCCTGTAAGAGGGGACGCATCCCATTTCCCTCCTGCTTGTGGTACCGACGAGAAGCGCGCGGGGGAAAAGGGGTGCGTCCCCTTTTACGGGCCGGTAGAATCGCCTCCCGGGTCGCGGCCCCCTTGACGATCGATTGACGCTGGCTGGTGGAGTCCCCGACGGCTCCATCCGCTCCAGACCTGTGCCTTGCGCAGGCTGTTCCGGCGGCCGCACAGGGAGAATGCACTGGTGACACCGACACCTGCAGTGCTCGCGCTCGAGGATGGCACGGTGTTTCGCGGCGTCTCGATCGGCGCTTCCGGCGTCACGACCGGCGAAGTCGTGTTCAACACGGCGATGACGGGCTACCAGGAAATCCTGACCGACCCGTCCTATTGCCGCCAGATCGTCACCCTGACCTGCCCGCACATCGGCAACACCGGCGTCACGCCCGAGGACATGGAATCGGACGCGATCCACGCCGCCGGCCTCGTGATCCGCGACCTGCCGCTCGCACATTCGAGCTGGCGGGCGAGCCACTCGCTGCAGGAGTTCCTGGTCGAAGGCGAGACCGTGGCCATCGCCGGCATCGATACCCGCATGCTCACGCGCATCTTGCGCGAGCGCGGCGCGCAGGGCGGCTGCATCGCGACCGCGGACAAGGCCGACGCCGACGTGGCGCTCCGGGCCGCGCGCGCGTTTCCCGGACTGAAGGGCATGGACCTGGCCAAGGTCGTATCGGCGCGCGCCCCGTACCAGTGGAACGACGGCAGCGTCGGCCGCGAGTCGGGCCGCATCCTGCGGCCGGGATCGCGGCTGCACGTCGTGGCCTACGACTACGGCATCAAGCGCAACATCCTGCGGCTGCTGGCGGACTACGGCTGCCGCATGACGGTCGTGCCCGCTCAGACCAGCGCGGAGGATGCGCTCGCGCTCGCGCCGGACGGCATCTTCCTGTCGAACGGGCCCGGCGATCCCGAGCCCTGCGAATACGCGATCACGGCCATCCGCGAATTCCTCAAGACCGACGTTCCGGTGTTCGGCATCTGCCTCGGCCATCAGCTGCTCGCGCTCGCGAGCGGTGCGAAGACCGTCAAGATGAAGTTCGGTCACCACGGCGCTAACCACCCGGTGCAGGAACTGGCCGGCAGCCATGTCGTGATCACGAGCCAGAACCACGGCTTTGCGGTCGACGAGCAGACCCTGCCGGCGCAGCTCAAGGCGACCCACCGTTCGCTGTTCGACGGCTCGCTGCAGGGCATCGCCCGGACCGATTGCCCGGCCTTCGGCTTCCAGGGCCATCCGGAAGCGAGCCCCGGCCCGCACGACCTGCGGCCGCTGTTCGAGCACTTCGTGTTCCTGATGGTGCGCCGGCTGCAGCAGTTGCTGCGGACCCAGGCCGCCGCGGCGGACGGCTGAGGGGCGCGGATGGGCAAGCGCACCGACATCGAGAGCATTCTGATCATCGGCGCCGGGCCAATCATCATCGGCCAGGCCTGCGAGTTCGATTATTCCGGCGCCCAGGCCTGCCGGGCGCTGCGCGAGGAGGGCTACCGGGTCATCCTCGTGAACTCGAACCCGGCGACGATCATGACCGACCCGGAAATGGCCGACTCGATCTACATCGAGCCGGTGGACTGGCGCACGATCGCGCGCATCATCGAGAAGGAACGCCCGGACGCCCTGCTGCCGACCATGGGCGGGCAGACCGGGCTCAACACGGCGCTCGACCTGGTGCGCGAGGGCGTGCTCGAAAAGTACGGCGTCGAGATGATCGCCGCGTCGCGCGAGGCGATCGACATGGCCGAGGACCGCGAGCTGTTCCGCAATGCGATGCGCGGGATCGGCCTCGAGTGCCCGCAGTCCTACATCGCCCACAGCCTGGACGAGGCGCTGGCGGTGCAGGGCGAGGTCGGGTATCCGACCGTGATCCGACCGTCGTTCACGCTGGGCGGCACCGGCGGCGGCATCGCTTTCAATCGCGAGGAATTCGAGGCCATCGTCATGCGCGGCCTCGACGCTTCGCCCACGGCCGAGGTGCTGATCGAGGAATCGGTGCTGGGCTGGAAGGAATTCGAGATGGAGGTGGTGCGGGACCGCAAGGACAACTGCATCATCGTCTGTTCGATCGAGAACCTCGACCCGATGGGCGTGCACACCGGCGACTCGATCACGGTGGCTCCGGCGCTGACGCTGACCGACAAGGAATACCAGCGCATGCGCGACGCTTCGATCGCAGTGCTGCGCCAGGTCGGGGTCGAATGCGGCGGCTCCAACGTGCAGTTCGCGATCAACCCGAAAGACGGGCGCATGCTCGTCATCGAGATGAACCCGCGCGTATCGCGCTCCTCGGCGCTGGCGTCCAAGGCGACCGGCTTCCCGATCGCCAAGGTCGCGGCCAAGCTCGCGGTCGGCTATACGCTCGACGAACTGCGCAACGAGATCACCGGCGGCGCGACGCCGGCGTCCTTCGAGCCCGCGATCGACTACGTCGTGACCAAGGTGCCGCGCTTCACGTTCGAGAAGTTCCCGGGCTCCAACGACCGCCTGACCACGCAGATGAAGTCGGTGGGCGAGGCGATGGCGATCGGGCGGACTTTCCAGGAGTCGCTGCAGAAGGCGTTGCGCAGCCTCGAGACCGGCTGCGACGGCCTGACGCCCATACTCGCGCTGCCGCTCGATGCCGACGGCGAGCTGCGCCTTGCCGAGGAACTGCGCCACCCGGGCGGCGACCGCATCCGTTACGTCGCCGACGCGTTCCGCGCCGGCTGGTCGCTCGAGCGCGTCGGCGGGGAATCCATGATCGATCCCTGGTTCCTGGCGCAGATCGCCGATCTGGTCCGGGAAGAGGAGGCGATCCGCGCCGAGGGCATGGCGTCCCTGACCTACGAGCGCCTGCTGGTGCTGAAGCGCAAGGGATTTTCCGACGCGGCGATCGCGCGGGTGATGGGCGCGCCGGAGTCGCGCGTGCGCGCGCGCCGGCTCGCCTGCGGCGTGCACCCCGTCTACAAGCGCGTCGACACCTGCGCGGCCGAGTTCGCGACCTCGACTGCCTATCTCTATTCCACCTACGAGCAGGAATGCGAATCGGAACCGAGCGACCGGCAGAAGATCATGATCCTCGGCGGCGGACCGAACCGCATCGGCCAGGGCATCGAGTTCGACTATTGCTGCGTGCACGCGGCTCTGGCGCTGCGCGAGGACGGCTACGAGACCATCATGGTCAACTGCAACCCGGAGACCGTCTCGACCGACTACGACGTCTCCGACCGCCTCTATTTCGAGCCGCTCACGTTCGAGGACGTGATGGAGATCATCGGCCGCGAGAAGCCGAAAGGCGTGATCGTCCAGTTCGGCGGCCAGACTCCGCTCAAGCTGTCACGCCAGCTCGCGGCCGCGGGCGCGCCGATCATCGGCACCAGCCCCGATTCGATCGACGTCGCCGAGGACCGCGAGCGCTTCCAGCAGCTCCTCGTGAAGCTCGGCCTGCGCCAGCCGGCCAATGCGACCGCGCGCGAGGAGGAACGGGCGATCGAACTGGCGCGCGAGGTCGGCTTCCCGCTGATCGTGCGGCCGTCCTACGTGTTGGGCGGGCGGGCGATGGAAGTCGTTTACGAGGAGGACGACCTGCGCGCGTACATGCGCGAGGCCGTGAAGGTGTCGAACGAGAGCCCGGTGCTGCTCGACCGCTTCCTGGACCTCGCCATTGAGGTCGACGTGGACGCGATCTGCGACGGCCACGACGTGCTGATCGGCGGCATCATGGAGCACGTCGAGCAGGCGGGCGTGCACTCTGGCGATTCGAGCTGCTCGCTGCCGCCGGCAAGCCTGACGCCCGAAATCCAGGACGAGCTGCGCGAACAGACGCGGCAGATGGCACGGGCTCTCGACGTCATCGGCTTGATGAACGTGCAGTTCGCGATACAGAACGGCATTGTCTACGTGCTGGAAGTCAACCCGCGCGCATCGCGCACCGTGCCGTTCGTTTCCAAGGCGACCGGCATGCCGCTCGCCAAGATCGCCGCGCGCGTGATGGCGGGGCGCACGCTGGCGGAGCAGGACGCGGTGCTGGAACGCGTGCCGCCATACTATTCGGTCAAGGAAGCGGTGTTCCCCTTTGGCAAGTTCCCGGAATCCGACCCGATCCTCGGGCCCGAAATGAAGTCCACCGGCGAGGTGATGGGCACAGGGCGGACATTCGGCGAGGCCTACGCGAAATCCCAGGCTGCGAGCGGCGTGCGCCTGCCGACGCGCGGGGTCTGCCTGCTGTCGGTGCGCGACCGCGACAAGGACGGCGCCGTGGTGATCGCGAAGCGCCTGAGCGCGCGCGGATTCGAGATCGTCGCGACCCAGGGCACGGCCGCAACGCTCGAGGCCGCCGGCGTTCCCTGCCGCCGCGCGCTCAAGGTGCGTGAGGGCCGGCCGCACATCGTGGACATGATAAAGAACGACGAGTTCGACCTGATCGTCAACACGACCGAGGGCAAGCGCGCGATCCACGAGTCGCGCTCGATCCGCCGCGAGGCGGAGTTCCGCAAGGTGACCTACTACACGACCGTGGCCGCTGCCCATGCGACCTGCGACGCGCTCGACCACCTCGAGGACCACGACGTCAACCGGCTGCAGGACCTGCACCGGGAGGTCGGCGCCCCATGAGGAACCCGATCACACTGAAGGGCGCGGAGCTGCTGCGCGCGGAGCTGCGCAAGCTCAAGTCCGAGGACCGCCCGCGGATCATCCGCGCGATCGCGGACGCGCGCTCGCATGGCGACCTCTCCGAGAACGCCGAATACCACGCAGCGCGCGAACAGCAGGGATTCGTCGAGGGACGCATCAGCGAGATCGAGTCGCGGCTTGCGAACGCACAGGTCATCGACCCGACGACCCTGCCGGACAGCGGCAGGGTGGTATTCGGCGCGACCGTAGACCTCGCGCCCGTCGATGGCGGCCCGGACGTCAGCTACCAGATCGTCGGCGACGACGAGGCCGACATCCGCAGCGGGATGATCTCCATCAACTCGCCGATCGCCCGCGCCCTGATCGGGAAATCCCCGGGCGACGAAGTCGAGGTCGCGACGCCCGGCGGCGCGCGCAGCTTCGAAGTGCTGGCCGTGCGGCTGGCCTGATTCAAGAATCGGGAAGAAGTATCTTATTTAACTTATTGTTTTTCTTGTAGAACAGACCGACATTTCCAATCTGAAAGACGAGTTCCGAGTCACTGGCGGAGGCCAGTTCCGCCAGTACCGCATCGCGGGCCTCGCGATCGCCGACGCGGGCACGTACCTTCACCAGTTCATGGTCGTTGAGCGCCCGCTGGAGTTCCGTGACGACATTGCCGGTGAGTCCCTGCCTGCCGACGAGGACGATCGGATGGAGCGGGTGGCCCAGGCGGCGGAGGTATTTCTTCTGAGAGTCGGTCAGCGGCATCTTTTCATTATAGGTCCGCACGGTCGCGCCCGATCATGAGCCGGCGCAGCAAGTCGAGCGGACGCTGGTTGTCCGAGCACTTCTCGGATCCCTTCGTCCAGCAGGCCAAAGACAAGGGCCTGCGTTCCCGCGCCGCATTCAAGCTCGAGGAGATCGATCGCGCCGAGAAGCTGGTTTTTCCGGGCGCCGTGATCGTGGACCTTGGCGCGGCCCCGGGCGGCTGGAGCCAGTACGCCGCGCGCCGGCTGGCCGGCCGCGGGACGGTCTTTGCGCTCGACCTGCTGCCGATGGATGCCATACCGGGCGTCACGTTCCTGCAGGGCGACTTCCGCGAGCAGCCGGTGCTCGACGAGTTGCTGCGCCAGCTCGCCGGTCGCCGCGTGGACCTTGTGATGTCGGACATGGCCCCCAACATCAGTGGCGTGGACGTGGTGGATCAGGCGCGCGCTGCGGACCTCGAGGCGCTGGCGCTCGACTTCTCGCGCCAGGTGCTCGGGCCGGAGGGTGCGCTGGTGATGAAGGTGTTCCAGGGCGCGGGATTCAACGAGATCCTGGCCGATGCGCGGCGCCTGTTCGCGACGGTGCGGATGCGCAAGCCGAAGGCCTCGCGGCAGCGCAGTTCCGAGACGTATTTGGTGGCCAGGAAACCCTGTCCGGTGTAATGTGAAACGATCCCCTTGACGCCGTGGTCCAACCGGCAGACCACCCCGCGATTGTCGCAATGCCAGGAGCCGCAGCTTGAATGACCTGACCAGGAATATCGTGCTTTGGGTGGTCATCGCGATCGTCCTGCTCGCGGTGTTCGCCAACTTCGGCCAGCGCGCCGCGGCGCCCGAGGAACTCGGCTATTCGCAGTTCCTGACGGAAGTCCGCAGCGGCGGGATCCGCACGGCGACGTTCAAGGGCGACACGATCGTGGGCGAACGCGCCAGCGGCGGCCAGTACGTCACGCGCAACCCGGAAACCGACAACTCGGTCGTGATCGGGCTGCTCGACAAGCAGCGCGTCACGTTCAGCGCAGCGCCGCCCGAGCGCCAGTCCTTCCTGCTCCAGTTGTTCGTCTCCTCGTTCCCGATCCTGCTGCTGATCGGCGTGTGGATCTATTTCATGCGCCAGATGCAGGGCGGCGCCGGCGGCCGCGGAGCGATGTCCTTCGGCAAGAGCCGCGCGCGGCTGCTGTCCGAGGACCAGGTCAACGTGACTTTCGCGGACGTCGCGGGCGTCGACGAGGCGAAGGAAGAAGTCGCCGAGATCGTCGACTTCCTGAAGGATCCCTCCAAGTTCCAGAAGCTCGGCGGCAAGATCCCGAAGGGCGTGCTGATGGTGGGCAGCCCGGGCACCGGCAAGACGCTGCTCGCGCGCGCCATCGCCGGCGAGGCCAAGGTGCCGTTCTTCACGATCTCGGGCTCTGATTTCGTCGAGATGTTCGTGGGCGTCGGCGCCAGCCGTGTCCGCGACATGTTCGAGCAGGCAAAGAAGCACGCGCCCTGCATCGTGTTCATTGACGAGATCGACGCGGTCGGCCGCCATCGCGGCGCCGGCCTTGGCGGCGGCCACGACGAGCGTGAGCAGACGCTCAACCAGTTGCTGGTCGAGATGGACGGTTTCGAGGGCAACGAGGGCGTGATCGTCATCGCGGCGACCAACCGTCCCGATGTGCTCGATCCGGCGCTGCTGCGCCCCGGCCGCTTCGACCGCCAGGTGGTCGTGCCGTTGCCGGATGTGCGCGGCCGCGAGCAGATCCTGAAGGTTCACATGCGCAAGGTGCCGATCTCGGACGACGTCAAGCCGTCGCTCATTGCGCGCGGCACGCCGGGTTTCTCCGGCGCCGATCTGATGAACCTGGTGAACGAGGCCGCGCTGTTCGCGGCGCGCGCCAACAAGCGCCTCGTCACGATGGACGAATTCGAGCGCGCCAAGGACAAGATCATGATGGGCGCGGAACGGCGCTCGCTGGTGATGAGCGACGAAGAGAAGAAGCTCACCGCCTACCACGAGGCCGGCCACACGATCGTCGGTCGCCTGTCGCCGGACCATGATCCCGTCTACAAGGTGACGATCATGCCGCGCGGCCGCGCGCTGGGCATCACCTTCTACCTGCCGGAAGGCGACCGCTACAGCACCAGCAAGCGCCAGCTCGAGAGCCGCCTCACCTCGGTATACGGCGGACGCGTGGCGGAACAGATCATCTTCGGCAGCGAGTCCGTCACGACCGGCGCCCAGAGCGACATCGAGCATGCGACCAAGCTCGCGCGCAGCATGGTTACGCGCTGGGGCTTCTCGGATCGCCTCGGTCCGCTCGCCTATAGCGAGGAGCAGGAGGAGGTCTTCCTCGGCCATTCGGTGTCGCGCGCCAAGCACATCTCCGATGAAACCCAGCGCATCGTCGACGAGGAAGTCCGCAAGCTGATCGACGAGGGCTACCAGCGCGCCGACAAGATCCTGCGCGCCAACCTGCCGATCCTGCACGCGATGGCCGAGGCACTCCTGAAGTACGAGACGCTGGAATCGTCGCAGATTGACGAGATCATGGCAGGCAAGGCGCCGACCCCGCCGCACGACTGGGAAGACACCAGTGCGCCGAGCGGCGGCGGTGGCGCCGGCGTCGCCAAGCCCGAGCCGGTCATCGGTCCGCCGGCCAGCCAGACCTGACGTCGCGTCGGGCTGTGGCCCCGGCTATCCTCGCCGATTCCCATCCCGCGCCGCGGCGATCCGCCCCGGTGCGCCTGCAGTGCGGCCGTCATCTGCTCGACCTCGACGCGCCCGTCGTGATGGGCATCCTCAATGTCACGCCGGATTCCTTCTCCGATGGCGGCCGCTTCGCGGGATTGCCCGAGGCGCTGGCGCAGGCCGAACGGATGGCCGGCGAGGGCGCCGCGATCATCGACGTCGGCGGCGAATCCACGCGCCCCGGCGCGGCGCCGGTCGATGCCGAGGAAGAGTTGCGGCGCGTGATTCCGGTCATCGAGCGCCTGGTGTCGTCGCTTGCGGTCCCGGTGTCGGTGGATACGCAGAAGCCCGCGGTGATGCGGGCCGCAATCGCGGCCGGCGCGTCGATGGTCAACGATGTCCTGGCGCTGCGCCAGCCGGGCGCCATCGAGGCGCTGGCGGATTCGGATGTCGCCGTCTGCCTGATGCACATGCAGGGCGAGCCGCGCACGATGCAACTCGAGCCTCGCTACGGCGACGTGCTTGCGGAGGTCCGCGGATTCCTGCGCGAGCGGGCGGCACGCTGCGTCGCGGCCGGCATCGCGCGTACGCGACTGGTCGTGGATCCGGGCTTCGGATTCGGCAAGACGCTCGCGCACAACCTGGAACTGCTGCGCCGTCTCGGGGAGATCGCGGCGGACGGGATCCCGGTGCTTGCCGGCCTGTCGCGCAAGAGCCTGATCGGGGCGCTGACGGGACGCGATAATGCCGACCGGCTGGCCGGCAGCGTCGCGCTGGCGACGATTGCGGCACAGAACGGCGCCCGCATCGTGCGCGCGCACGACGTTGGCCCTACAGTGGATGCCTTGCGGATCGCCATGGCGATGGGCACGGAACGGGAACAACCGGCATGAGCAGGCGGTACTTCGGCACGGATGGTGTGCGCGGGCGCGTCGGGACGCATCCGATGACGGTCGAGTTCGCGCTGCGCCTCGCCGGCGCGGCCGCGCGCGTGCTCGCCCCGGACCGCGGGCGCGTGCTGGTAGGCAAAGACACGCGCCTGTCCGGCTACATGTTCGAAGCGGCGCTCGAGGCGGGCTTTGTCGCCGCCGGCGTGGACGTGCTGCTGGCCGGCCCCTTGCCGACGCCCGGCATCGCTTACCTGGTGCAGCGCCTGGAATGCGATTTCGGGGCGGTGATCAGCGCGTCGCACAACCGGTTCGATGACAATGGCATCAAGTTCTTCGACCGTTCCGGCGGCAAGCTGGCGGATGACCTCGAAGAAGCCATCGAGTCCCATCTCGACGAGCCGGCGCCGACCCGCGAATCGGCGGCGCTCGGGCGCGCGACCCGCGTGGACGCACAGCGCGCCCTGTACCAGTCTTTCTGCGCTTCCACGCTGCCGGGCGGCATGCAGCTCGACGGGCTCAAGCTCGTGATCGACTGCGCGAACGGCGCGGCCTACAAGGTGGCGCCGCGGGTGCTGGCGGATCTCGGCGCCGAGATCGTGCCGATCGGCTGTTCGCCCAACGGCCGCAACATCAATGACGGCTGCGGCTCGACCAGCCCGGACCTGCTCAAGCTCACGGTCGCGGGCGTGCGCGCCGACGCCGGCATCGGGCTCGACGGGGATGGCGACCGCGTGGTGATGGTGGACCACCTGGGCCGCGCCGTGGACGGCGACCAGCTCCTTTATCTGCTGGCCCGGGCACGCCAGGCGAGCGGCGACCTCCAGGGCCCGGTGGTCGGAACGGTGATGTCGAATCTCGGGCTCGAGCTCGCGCTGAAGGACCTGGGCGTGCCATTCCTGCGCGCGGCGGTCGGCGACCGGCACGTGCTCCAGTTGCTGCGCACCCACGGCGGCGTGCTTGGCGGCGAGGCATCGGGCCACCTGTTGTGCCTCGACAAGACCACGACCGGCGACGGCCTGATCGTCGCGCTGCAGGTGCTGGCCGTCATGAAGGCGACCGGCAAGACGCTCGCGGAGCTCACCAGCGGCATGCGGCGTTTCCCGCAGCAGCTGATCAACGTGCGGGTCGCCGGGCGCTTCGACGCCGCGCGCGAGCCCTCGGTCGCCGCGGCCATCGCCGAGGTCGAGAAATCGCTCGGCGAGCGCGGCCGCGTGGTGCTGCGCGCGTCGGGCACCGAGCCGCTGATCCGCGTGATGGTCGAGGGCGAGGACGCGCAGGCGGTCGGCCGCCACGCGGCGGCGCTCGCCGAAGCCGTGCGCGCCGCGGCGCCCGCCGCATGAACGCCGCGGCCCGCCGGCCACTGGTCGCCGGCAACTGGAAGATGCATGGCAATCGCAGCGAGGCCGCGCGGCTCGTCGGCGAGATGCTCACGCGCGGCGCCGGCGCGGGCGGCGCGGAAGTGGTCGTGTGTCCGCCTTTCGTGCACCTGGCCGACGTCGGCCGCCAGCTTGCCGGCAGCCGGATCGGGCTCGGCGCGCAGGACGTCTGCGCGGAGGAGGCGGGCGCCCATACCGGCGAGGTTTCGGCGGCGATGCTGGCGGATATCGGCTGCCGCTACGCGATCGTCGGGCATTCCGAGCGCCGCGCCTTGTACGGGGAGGACGACGGCCTGGTGGCGCGAAAATTCCTCGCCGCGCGCCGCCACGGGTTGGTGCCGATCCTTTGCGTTGGCGAAACACTTGCCGAACGCGAGGGCAATGCGACCGCAACCGTGGTGCTGCGCCAGCTCGATGCCGTGGTCTCGGCGGCGGGGATCGGCGAACTTGCGGCCGCCGTGGTCGCCTATGAACCGGTCTGGGCCATCGGCACCGGTCGGACTGCGCTGCCCGGGCAGGCACAGGATGTCCACGCGCTGATCCGCGGCCGGATCGCGGAAAAGGATGCTACAATTGCCGCTTCCCTTCGGGTTCTCTACGGGGGCAGCGTCAAGGCGGTCAACGCCGCGGAGCTGTTCGCGATGCCCGATGTGGATGGCGGCCTGATCGGCGGGGCGTCGCTGAATGCGGATGAGTTCGGAACCATCTGCAGGGCGGCGGACGGCTGATCGGGCGGGACGGACGGATAGGACGACATGCTGCAAAACGTGATCACATTCCTGCACGGCATCCTGTGCTTCGCGATCGTCGCACTCGTGCTGCTGCAGCGGGGCAAGGGCGCCGATGCGGGCGCGGGCTTCGGTGCCGGCGCGTCCGGCACCGTCTTTGGCGCCCGCGGATCGGCGACGTTTTTCTCCAAGCTGACGGCAGTGCTGGCGACGCTGTTCTTCATGACCAGCATGTCGCTCGCGTGGTTTGCGACGCGGCCGCAGGCTGAAGCGCCTGCCAGCATCGTTGACAAGCTGGTCACGGAGCCAGCGCCGGCCGCGGATATCGCTCCCGATCTGGTGCCGTCGCTGCCGGGAAGCGCCGTTCCGGAGCAGCCCGCGCCTGCCGGGGAATGATCCGGCCGGTCTCTTCTTCATTGCCGACGTGGCGGAATTGGTAGACGCGCTAGCTTGAGGGGTTAGTGGGGAAACCTGTGTGGGTTCGAGTCCCACCGTCGGCACCATTCAAGTTGACCTGGATCATCTTCCGGGGGTCCCACGGGACCCCCCGGACGGTTACAATGCGCCCGGTTTCCGCGGCTCCCACGAAGTCCGCGACGGTTGCCCCATTGCTGCAGAATTACCTGCCAACCCTGATCTTCCTGGTCGTCGCCGGCGGCTTCGGCCTGATGCTGCTGGTGCTCGGTTGGATCCTCGGTCCGCGGCGGCCGGATGCGGAAAAAGCCTCGGCCTACGAATGCGGATTCGAGGCATTCGAGGATTCCCGCACCAAGTTCGACGTCCGCTACTACCTGGTCGCGATCCTGTTCATCATTTTCGATCTCGAGATCGCGTTCCTCTTTCCCTGGGCCGTCTCGCTCGACTCGATCGGCGGGTTCGGGCTGCTGTCGATGGTCGTGTTCCTCGCCGTCCTCGTGATCGGCTTTATCTACGAATGGAAGAAGGGGGCGCTCGAATGGGACTGACCGCGGAAGCGCCCGCAATCCAGGGCAGGGGATTCGTCACGACGACGGTCGACAGCCTGATGAACTGGGCCCGTACCGGGTCGCTGTGGCCGATGACCTTCGGCCTCGCCTGCTGCGCGGTCGAGATGATGCACGCCGGGGCGTCGCGCTACGACCTCGATCGCTTCGGCGTCGTGTTCCGCGGCAGCCCGCGCCAGTCCGACGTGATGATCGTCGCCGGGACGCTGGTCAACAAGATGGCCCCGGCGATGCGCAGGGTCTATGACCAGATGGCGGAGCCGCGCTGGGTGATCTCGATGGGCTCCTGCGCGAACGGCGGCGGCTACTACCACTATTCTTATTCCGTCGTGCGCGGCTGCGACCGCATCGTGCCGGTCGACGTCTACGTGCCCGGCTGTCCGCCGACGGCCGAGGCGCTGATTTACGGGATCATCCAGCTGCAGGACAAGATCCGCCGCACCAGCACGATCGCGCGCGGTCCTGCATGACGCGCATCGAGGCCACCGCACAGGCGATCGAATCCCGGATCGGCGCGCGCGCCAGGCGGGTGCCGGCGCTGCCCGGCGAGCTGACGATCGAGGTCGCGCCCGAGCAGTGGCTCGGCGTCTGCCAGGAACTGCGCGACGCGCCCGATCTCGCTTTCGAGCAGTTGATCGACCTTTCGGGCATCGATTATCTCGACTACGGGCGTTCGGAGTGGACCACGGATGCGGCCACTTCGTCCGGCTTCAGCCGCGGCGCGGAGCGCGACGCGCCCCGCCCGGAATTCGACGGGCCACGTTTCGCGGTCGTCTGCCACCTGCTGTCGGTGTCGCGGAATACGCGGCTGCGGGTCCGGTGCCGCTGCCTGCCCGGCGACCCGCCGATGGTCGATTCGCTGACCGACATCTGGAAGTCCGCCGACTGGTACGAGCGCGAGGCGTTCGACCTGTTCGGCATCCTGTTCCGCGGCCATCCGGACCTGCGCCGGATCCTGACCGACTACGGCTTCATCGGCCATCCGTTCCGCAAGGACTTTCCGCTGATCGGCAATGTCGAGGTGCGCTACGACCCGGCGCTCGGGCGCGTGGTCTACGAGCCGGTCAGCATCGTGCCGCGCGTCACCGTGCCGAAGGTGATCCGCAAGGACCGCGCGCGCGCCGCGCCCGGGACCGACGGCAATGTCTGAGATCCAGAACTTCACCCTGAACTTCGGGCCGCAGCATCCGGCCGCGCACGGCGTGCTGCGCCTGGTGCTCGAGATGGACGGCGAGGTGATCCAGAAGGCCGACCCGCACATCGGGCTGCTGCATCGCGCGACCGAGAAGCTCGCCGAGTCCAAGCCGTTCAACCAGTCGATCGGCTACATGGACCGGCTCGACTACATGTCGATGATGTGCAACGAGCACGCCTACGTGCGCGCGATCGAGAACCTGCTCGGCATCGAGCCGCCATTGCGGGCGAAGTACATACGCGTGATGTTCGACGAGATCACCCGTGTCCTGAACCACCTGTTGTGGATCGGCTCGCACGGCCTCGACATCGGCGCGATGACCGTGTTCCTGTACGCCTTCCGCGAGCGCGAGGACCTGATGGACTGCTACGAGGCGGTCTCGGGCACGCGCATGCACGCGACCTACTACCGCCCGGGCGGCGTCTATCGCGACCTGCCCGAGACGATGCCGCGCTACGAGCCTTCGCGCTGGCGCGGCCAGCGCGACGTGAAGCGGCGCAACGAAGCCCGCTCCGGCTCGATGCTCGACTTCATCCAGGACTTCACGGAGCGGTTCCCCGGTTGTGTCGACGAGTACGAAACGCTCCTGACCGACAACCGGATCTGGAAGCAGCGCACGGTCAACATCGGCGTGGTGACCCCCGAGCGCGCGTTCCAGCTCGGGTTCAGCGGCCCGATGCTGCGTGGCTCGGGCATCGAATGGGACCTGCGGCGCAAGCAGCCGTACGCCGCCTATGACCGGATCGAGTTCGACGTGCCGGTCGGCGTCAATGGCGACTGCTACGACCGCTACCTGTGCCGAGTCGAGGAGATGCGCCAGGCGAACCGCATCATCCGCCAGTGCGTCGACTGGCTGCGGGCAAACCCGGGACCGGTGATGCTCGAAGACCACAAGGTGACCCCGCCGCGGCGCGGCGAGATGAAAGACGACATGGAATCGCTGATCCACCACTTCAAGCTGTTCACCGAGGGCTACTGCGTGCCCGAGGGCGAGACCTACGCCGCGGTGGAGGCGCCGAAGGGCGAGTTCGGCGTGTGGCTGGTCTCGGACGGCGCCAACAAGCCCTATCGCGTCAAGTGCCGCGCGCCGGGCTTCGCGCATCTTTCATCGATGGACGAGCTGGTCCGCGGCCACATGCTCGCGGACGTGGTGGCGATGATCGGCACGTTTGACATCGTCTTCGGGGAGATCGACCGGTGAGCGCGCGCGACGCCAATGACGGCATGCTGAGCGAACACACGCGCCACGAGATCGACCAGTGGCTCGCGAAGTTCCCGCCGGAACACCGGCGTTCGGCCGTGCTCGCGGCGCTGCGCGCGGCCCAGCACCAGAACCAGGGCTTCCTGACGACCGGGCTGATGGACGCGGTGGCGGCTTACCTCGGCCTGCCGCCGATCCAGGTCTACGAAGTCGCGAGTTTCTACTCCATGTTCGAGACCAGGCCCGCCGGGCGCGTGCACGTCTCGGTCTGCACCAACATCAGCTGCATGCTGTGCGGGGCGGACCGGATCGTCGCAGCGGTCGAGAAGCACCTCGGCATCAGGACCGGCGAAAGCACGCCGGACGGCAAGTTCTACCTGAAGCGCGAGGAAGAGTGCCTGGCCGCCTGCAACAACGCGCCGATGATGATGGTCGACCACGTCTACCACGAGAACCTGACGCCGGAGTCGGCGATCAAGGTGCTCGACGGGGTGAAGTGAATCCATGCGCGCGATGAACCAGGTCGTGTTCGAGCCGCTGCAGCACGCGCAGAGCTGGACGCTGCCCGTGTACCGCAAGTTCGGCGGCTACGAGGCCTGGGAAAGAATCCTGCGCGAGAAGATGCCGCGCGAGGCGGTGATCGAGGAAGTGAAGGCCTCGGGCCTCAAGGGCCGCGGCGGCGCGGGATTCCCGACCGGCGTGAAGTGGAGCTTCATGCCGCGCAGTGCGCCCGGCCAGAAATACGTGGTCTGCAACTCGGACGAGAGCGAGCCCGGCACCTGCCACGACCGCGACATCCTGCGCTACAACCCGCATTCCGTGATCGAGGGCATGGCGATCGGCGGCTACGCGATGGGCGCCACCGTCGGCTACAACTACGTCCGCGGCGAGTTCCTGGCGGAGCCGCTCCCGCGCTTCGAGGCGGCGCTCGCCGAGGCCTATGCGGCGGGCCTGCTCGGCCGCAACATCCTGGGCTCCGGCGTCGATTTCGACCTGCACGCGGTCGCGGGCGCCGGCGCCTATATCTGCGGCGAGGAAACGGCGCTCCTCGAGTCGCTCGAGGGCAAGCCCGGCAAGCCGCGATTCAAGCCGCCGTTCCCGGCCAACTTCGGCCTGTACGGCAAGCCGACCACGATCAACAACACGCAGAGCTTCGCGGCGGTGCCGGCGATCATGCGCAAGGGAGCCAAGTGGTTCGCCGAGCTCGGCGTGCCGAACTCGGGCGGCACGGCGATCTTCTCGGTGTCGGGCCACGTCAACCGGCCCGGCAACTACGAACTGTCGATGGGCATCCCGTTCCGCGAACTGCTCGACATCAGCGGCGGCGTGCGCGGCGGCCGCCGGCTCAAGGCCGTCATTCCCGGCGGCTCCTCGGTGCCGGTGCTGCCGGCGAACCTGATCATGGACTGCAACATGGACTTCGACTCGCTGCGTAAGGCCGGCAGCGCGGTCGGCTCGGCGGCGGTAATCGTGATGGACGAGACCACCTGCATGGTGCGGGTGCTCGAGCGCATCTCGCGGTTCTACATGGCGGAGTCCTGCGGCCAGTGCACGCCCTGCCGCGAAGGCACCGGCTGGCTCACGCGCATGCTGCGCCGGATCCTGGCCGGGGCCGGCCGCATGTCCGACCTCGACCTGCTGGTGCAGGTCGCCAACCAGATCGAGGGCCACACGATCTGCGCGCTGGGCGACGCCGCCGCCTGGCCGGTGCAGAGCTTCCTGCGCCATTTCCGCCATGAGTTCGAGTACATGATCGAGCACGGCGGCCAGAGCATCGTCAACGCACCCTCGCAGGCGGTCGCATGAGCGACGACCTGGTCAATGTCGAGGTCGATGGCCGGCCGCTGAAGGCGAAGAAAGGCCAGATGATCATCCAGCTGACCGACGCGGCCGGGGTCTACGTGCCGCGTTTCTGCTATCACGAGAAGCTGTCGATCGCCGCCAACTGCCGCATGTGCCTGGTCGAGGTCGAGAAGGCGCCCAAGCCGATGCCGGCCTGTGCGACGCCGGTCGCGGAGGGCATGAAGATCTTCACGCGTTCGGCGCGGGCAAAGGCGGCGCAGAAGGCGACGATGGAATTCCTGCTGATCAACCATCCGCTCGACTGCCCGATCTGTGACCAGGGCGGCGAGTGCGAGCTGCAGGACCTGGCGCTCGGATTCGGCAGCGCGTCCTCGCGCTTCGACGAGCGCAAGCGCGTGATAAAGGACAAGAACCTCGGGCCGCTGATCTCGACCGACATGACGCGCTGCATCCACTGCACGCGCTGCGTGCGTTTCACGGCCGAGATCGCCGGGCTGCAGGAGCTCGGCGCGACCGGCCGCGGCGAGAACATGGAGATCGGCACCTGGATCGAGAAGAGCGTGGACCACGAGCTGTCCGGAAACGTCATCGACCTCTGCCCGGTCGGGGCGCTCAACTCGAAGCCATTCCGGCACCGCGCTCGCTCGTGGGAGATGACCGAGCACGCGCTGGTCTCGCCGCACGACGCGACCGGCACCAACCTCTGGGGCCACGTGCTGCGCGGCCGGCTGATGCGCGTCGTGCCGCGGACCCACGAGGAGATCAACGAAAACTGGATCGCCGATCGCGACCGCTACTCCTGCGAAGGGGTCTATGCCGCGGACCGGCTGCGCGCACCGATGCTGCGGGTCGAGGGCCAGTGGCGTGAAGTGACGTGGGAGGCGGCGCTGGCCGCGGCGGCGGACCTGCTGCGCGATGCGCTGAAGCAGGGCGGGGCCGGGCGCGTCGGTTTCCTCGGCACACCCGGCTCGACCACCGAAGAAGCGTACCTGCTCGGCCGGCTGGCGCGCGGCCTCGGATCGCACAACGTGGACACGCGCCTGCGCCAGGCGGATTTTTCCGACCAGCACAACGATCCGCCATACCCGGGACTGGGACTCGCGCTGCAGGACATCGATTCGCTGGGCGGACTGCTGCTGGCGGGCTGCCATGTCCGCGACGAGGCGCCGATGATCGCGCATCGGGTGCGCAAGGCGGCGCTTGCGGGCTGCAAGGTCAGCCTGCTCGCGACCCGGGGGCAGCAATGCCATTTCCCGGTGCACCAGCAGGTGGTCGCCGGCGCCGGCGACCTGATTGCGGAAATGGCCGCGCTGGCGGCGGGCGGCAAACAGACCGGAGCCCAGCGCGCGATCGTCGAATCACTGTCGGCGCCCCGGGCGGCGATCATCCTCGGCGGCGTCGCCATGCGCCATTCGCGTTTCGCGGAGTTGCGCGCCGCGGCGGCTGCACTCGCTGCGACGACTGGCGCGACGCTCGGATTCCTGCCCGATGGCGGCAATGCCGCGGGCGCCGCACTCGCGGGCGCGCTGCCGCATCGCCTGCCGGGCGGCAAGCCGGTCCCGCAGCCCGGGCTCGACCTGCGCGGCATGCTCGGGTCGCCGCTGGCAGCCTGCGTGCTGTTCGGCGGCATCGAGCCTGATCACGACATTGGCCTGCCGGGTGCGTCCGCGGCACTGGCCGGCTGTGGCCGCGTCATTGCGATCACGCCCTTTGCCGATGCGGCCACCCTGTCGTTCGCACAGGTCGTGCTGCCGATGGGGACCTTTGCCGAAACCTCGGGCACTTACGTGAATGCCGAGGGCCGCTGGCAGGAATTCCGCGGCTGCGCGCAGCCGGTCGGCGAATCGCGGCCGGGCTGGAAGATCCTGCGGGTGCTCGGCAACCAGCTCGGGCTCGACGGTTTCAGCTACGACAGTTCGGCCGAGGTGCTGGCGGAACTGCAGCGCGCTGCCGGCGGCATCCGCTATGACGGCCGCTTCGCGGGCGGGCACGCGTTCCGGGCGGAGGCGGGCGGCACGACGACGGAACTGCCGATCTATCAGGTGGATGCGGTCGTGCGCCGCGCCACGGCCCTGCAGATGACACGGGCCGGGCGGGCTGCCGCGGGCGGCGGGTGACCCATGCAGTGGTTCGCCACATCCATGGAATGGTTGATCGGGCTGTGGGCCATGATCCCGTCGTTCGTCCAGGTGACCATCCTGGTCATCGCCGTGATGATGACGATCATCATGGCGGTGGCGTTCCTGACGCTGGCCGAGCGCAAGGTGATCGGCTACATGCAATTGCGCCTCGGCCCGAACCGCGTGACTTTCTTCGGGCTGCGCCTCTTCCGCGGCATTGCGCAACCGTTTGCCGACGTCTTCAAGCTGTTGCTGAAGGAAATCATCGTCCCGACGGCCTCCTCGCGCTTCCTGTTCCTGCTCGCGCCGCTGATCGTGCTGGTGCCGGCGCTGGCCGCCTGGGCGGTCATTCCCTTCTCGCCGGAGTTCGTGCTCGCGAACGTGGACGCCGGCCTGCTGTACATCCTCGCGCTGACGTCGCTCGGCGTTTACGGCGTGATACTGGCGGGCTGGGCCAGCAACTCCAAGTACGCGTTCCTGGGAGCGATGCGCTCGGCGGCGCAGATGGTGGCGTACGAGATCGCGATGGGTTTCGCGCTGGTCGGGGTGCTGATGGTCGCCGGCAGCCTGAACCTCGGCGAAATCGTGCGCATGCAGCAGGGCAGCCTGTTCGACTGGAACTGGTTGTGGCTGTTCCCGCTGTTCATCGTCTATTTCATCTCCGGCCTGGCCGAGACAAATCGCGCGCCCTTCGACGTCGCCGAGGGCGAGTCGGAGATCGTCGCGGGTTTTCACGTCGAGTATTCGGGCGCGGCATTCGCGACGCTGTTCGCGCTGCCCGAATACGCGAACATGATCCTGATCTCCACGCTGACGTCGGTGCTGTTCTTCGGCGGCTGGCTGTCGCCGTTCCAGGGCTTCCTTCCGGACGATTCGTTCCTCGCGCAGGGCAGCTTTTTCTGGCTGTTCCTGAAGATCTGCTTCTTCCTGTTCGTGTTCCTGTGGGTGCGGGCGACCTTCCCGCGCTACCGCTACGACCAGATCATGCGGCTTGGCTGGAAGGTGCTGATCCCGGTCACGCTGGTCTGGATCGGTCTCGAGGCGCTGTTCGCGTGGTTGCGCATCGGGCCGTGGGCGGCATGAGGCGGCCATGAAGCGCATCGGATCCATCTTCCAGACGTTTTTCCTGACCGAGCTGCTGGTCGGGCTGTCGGTGACCGCGCGCAACTTCTTCCGGCGCAAGATCACGCTGCACTACCCGGAGGAGAAGACCCCGCAGTCGCCGCGCTTCCGCGGCCTGCACGCGCTGCGCCGCTACCCGAACGGGCAGGAGCGCTGCATCGCCTGCAAGCTGTGCGAGGCGGTGTGCCCGGCGCTCGCCATCACCATCGAATCCGACGTCGGCCCCGACAACACGCGGCGCACGACGCGCTACGACATCGACCTGTTCAAGTGCATCTATTGCGGCTTCTGCGAGGAGGCCTGCCCGGTCGATGCAATCGTCGAAACGCGGATCCTCGAATACCACATGGAGAATCGCGGCGAGAACATCATGACCAAGGACAAGCTGCTCGCGATCGGCGAGCGCTATGAGGCGATGATCGCGGCCGACAAGGCCGCCGACTCGCGCTTCAGGTAGCCGGCATGCTGGTCGAAATCCTGTTCTGGACGTTTTCCGCGGTGCTGACCGGCGC
The DNA here is from genome assembly GCA_050179155.1 of Steroidobacteraceae bacterium. Taxonomy (GTDB): domain Bacteria; phylum Pseudomonadota; class Gammaproteobacteria; order Steroidobacterales; family Steroidobacteraceae; genus SCUD01. The sequence continues at coordinate 109,159 of JBFXFJ010000006.1, read as the reverse complement.
CGCGCTCGGCGTGATCCTGTCGCGCAACCCGGTGCATTCCGTACTGTTCCTGGTGCTGTGCTTCTTCAACGCCGCGGTGCTGTGGCTGCTGATCGAGGCGGAATTTCTCGCGATCGTGCTGGTACTGGTCTATGTCGGCGCGGTCATGGTGCTGTTCCTGTTCGTCGTGATGATGCTCGACATCAACATCGAGCAGTTGCGCGAGGGATTTGCGCAGAACGCGCCCCTGGGCGCGCTGGTCGCGCTGATCATGGTCATCGAGCTCTGGTACGTGCTGTGGGTGCGCCGCCTCGGCATCGACCTGCCGGGCGCCACCGCGCCGCTGCCCGAGGGCCACAGCAACACCGCCGAGATCGGCGCCGTCCTGTATACGCAGTACGTCTATCCGTTCCAGCTGGCGGCCGTGATCCTGCTGATCGCGATCATCGCCGCGATCACGCTGACGATGCGCCACCGTCCGGGCCAGAAACTGCAGGACGTCCCGAGCCAGGTGGCGGCGCGCGCCGGGGACCGCGTGCGGATCGTGAAGATGCCGGTGGAGCGCGAGCCATGATCACGCTGACGCACTACCTGCTGCTGGCCGGCGTGCTGTTTGCGATCGCGGTCGCGGGGATCTTCATCAACCGCAAGAACGTGATCCTGCTGCTGATGTGCATCGAGCTGATGCTGCTCGCGGTCAACTTCAATTTTGTCGCGTTCTCGCGCTTTCTCGGCAACCTGGACGGCCAGGTATTCGTGTTCTTCATCCTGACGGTGGCGGCGGCGGAGGCGGCCATCGGGCTTGCGATCCTGGTCGTGCTGTTCCGCCAGCGCCGCAGCATCAATGTCGAGGAACTCGACACCATGAAGGGTTGAGCGTGTCGTTCGAGCAACTCTGCCTGATCATCGTGCTGGCGCCGCTCGCGGCGTCCATCGTCTCCGGGCTCGGCGGCCGCTACGTCGGGCGCACGCTTGCGCACGTGCTGTGCATCGCCGGCGTCACCGTGTCATTCGTGCTGTCAGCCTGGATCCTGAAGCTGATGGTGGATGGCGCGCCGGTCTTCAACCAGGCGGTCTATACCTGGGGCGTCAGCGACGGCCTGCGCATGGAAGTCGGATTCCTGATCGACAATCTCTCCGCGCTGATGATGACGGTCGTCACCTTCGTGTCGCTCGCGGTGCACGTCTACACGATCGGCTACATGCGTGACGACCCGGGCTACCAGCGGTTCTTCGCCTACATCTCGCTGTTCACGTTCGCGATGCTGATGCTCGTGATGTCGAACAATTTCCTGCAGCTGTTCTTCGGCTGGGAGGCGGTGGGCCTGGTCTCGTACCTGCTGATCGGGTTCTGGTACAAGCGGCCGACCGCGATATTCGCGAACCTGAAGGCGTTCGTCGTCAACCGCATCGGCGACTTCGGCTTCATCGTCGGCATCGCCGTGATCGTCGCCTACATGGGGAGCCTCGACTATGCGGAGGTCTTCGCGCGCGTCCACCAGGCGATCGGCCACGACCTCTACCTGACTCCCGGCGAGCCGTCCAAGGTCATCACCGTGATCTGCGTGGCGCTGTTCCTGGGCGCGATGGGCAAGTCCGCGCAGGTGCCATTGCACGTCTGGCTGCCGGACTCGATGGAAGGCCCTACCCCGATCTCGGCGCTGATCCACGCGGCGACCATGGTAACGGCCGGCATCTACATGGTGGCGCGCATGTCGCCGCTGTTCCAGATGTCACCGGACGCGCTGCATTTCATCATCGTGATCGGCGCGACCACCGCGCTCTTCATGGGGCTGCTCGGCCTCGTCAACAACGACATCAAGCGCGTGGTGGCGTATTCGACGCTCTCCCAGCTCGGTTACATGACGGCGGCGCTCGGTGCCGGCGCCTACGGAGCCGGCATCTTCCACCTGATGACCCACGCATTCTTCAAGGCGCTGCTGTTCCTGGCCGCGGGTTCCGTGATCATCGCGATGCACCACGAGCAGGACATGCGCCGGATGGGCGGACTGCGCAAGTACATGCCGGTCACCTACTGGACCTGCCTGATCGGCTCGCTGGCGCTGATCGGATTCCCCGGGCTGTCCGGTTTCTTCTCGAAGGACATCATCATCGAGGCGATCAAGCACAGCAATACCGAGGGCCACACGTACGCCTACTGGTGCGTGCTGATCGGCGTGTTCGTGACGGCGCTCTACAGCTTCCGCCTGCTGTTCCTGACATTCCACGGCCGCGAGCGCATGGACGAGCACACGCGCGAGCACCTGCACGAGAGTCCCTGGGTCGTGACCCTGCCGCTGGTGGCGCTCGCGATTCCCGCGATCGGCATCGGCTGGTTGACGGCCGGCCCGGTCGTATTCGGCGATTTTTTTGCCGGAGCCATCGCGCAGGCGCCGGATGGCCCGTTGGCCATTCTCGGCGCAGAGTTCCACGGGCCCGCGGCCTTCGTGATGCATGCCGTCGCCTCGCCCGCGCTCTATCTCGCGCTCAGCGGCGTCGTCGTGGCCTGGTACCTGTACCTGAAGCGTCCGGAATTGCCGGGGCGCATCGTTGCGAAGATCCCGCGACTGCACCGGCTGCTGGTCAACAAGTACTACTTCGACTGGTTCAACGAGAATGTCGTGGCGGCCGGCGTGCGCGCATTCGGCACCGGGCTGTGGAAGCGCGGCGATGAGGCGGTGATCGACGGCTTCCTGGTCAACGGCACGGCGCGCTTGATCGGCACGCTGGCGGCTGCCGTGCGGCACGTGCAGTCGGGCTACCTCTATCACTACGCGTTTGCGATGGTCATCGGATTGTCGCTGCTGCTCGCCTGGCTGCTGGTGAGGTCATGACCATGCCGGCGCCCGCCAACCTGCTGAGCTGGCTGATCTGGTTGCCGATCGCGGCGGGCGTCGTCCTGCTGCTGCTCGGCGACCGGCGCATTGCAGCGGGCCGCTGGGTGGCGCTGGCGGCATCGCTCGCGACGCTCGCGCTATGCGTGCCGCTCTGGTGCGGGTTCGACCTCACGACCTCCTCGCTGCAGTACGTCGAGGACGTGCCGTGGATCGGCGCGCTGAATGCCTGGTACCACCTGGGCATCGACGGGATCGCGCTGCCGTTGATCGTGCTGACGGCGTTCATGACCCCGCTAGTCGTGGTCGCCGCATGGGATACGATCGTCAAGCGGCCGTCCCAGTATTTTGCCGCCTTCCTGGTCATGGAAGGGCTGATGATCGGCGTGTTTTCCGCCGGCGACGCGCTGCTGTTCTACGTGTTCTGGGAAGCGATGCTGATCCCGATGTTCCTGATCATCGGCATCTGGGGCGGTGCCCGGCGCGTCTACGCGACCATCAAGTTCTTCCTGTACACGTTCCTGGGCTCGGTGCTGATGCTGGTCGCGCTGATCTGGCTGTACCTCGAGGGCGGCAGCTACGAGATCGCCGCGATGCATCGCCTGCCGCTCGGCATGACCGAGCAGATCCTGATCTTCCTGGCGTTCTTCGCGGCCTTCGCGGTGAAGGTTCCGATGTGGCCGGTGCACACCTGGCTGCCGGACGCGCACGTCGAGGCACCGACCGGCGGGTCCGTGATCCTGGCCGCGATCATGCTGAAGATGGGCGGCTACGGCTTCCTGCGCTTCAGCCTGCCGATTACGCCCGATGCCAGCCGGGAGCTCGACTGGCTGGTCATCACCCTGTCGCTGGTCGCCGTCGCCTACATCGGCTTCGTCGCGCTGGTGCAGCGCGACATGAAGAAGCTGATCGCCTATTCGTCGATCGCGCACATGGGCTTCGTCACGCTCGGCGCGTTCATCGCCTACGACATCTGGCAGACGACCGGCGCGGTCACCGGCGCCGCGATGGGGCTCGACGGCGCAATGGTGCAGATGGTCTCGCACGGCCTGGTCTCGGGCGCACTGTTCCTCTGCGTCGGCGTGCTCTACGACCGGCTGCACACCCGCGACATCTCGGCCTACGGCGGCGTCGTCAACACGATGCCGGTGTTCGCGTTCTTCGCCGTGCTGTTCGCGATGGCCAACGCCGGCCTGCCAGGCACGTCCGGCTTCGTCGGCGAGTTCCTGGTGATCGTCGCGAGCTTCAAGGCCAATTTCTGGTACTCGTTCGTCGCCGCGCTGACCCTGATCCTGGGCGCGGCCTACACGCTGTGGCTGGTAAAGCGCGTGATCTGGGGCGACGTCGGCAATGACGGCGTCGCCTCGCTCAAGGACCTCAATGCGCGCGAATTCATCGTGCTAGCGACCCTGGCCGCCGCGGTCCTGCTGCTCGGCGTGTGGCCGGCGCCGTTGCTCGACGTGATGCGGCCGACGCTCGAGTTCCTGGTGCAGCAGCTCATGGTCAGCAAGGTCTGAGGCGCGCAATGGACGACATGCCGGCAGTGCTGACCATGACCGACCTGATGCCCGCCGCCGCGGAGATCTTCGTAGCGGGCGCGGCCTGCCTGCTGCTGCTGCTCGATGCCCTGCTGGGCGGGCGCGGGCGCAACCTGTGCTTCCTGCTGGCTATCGCCACGCTTGCGGGTGCCGCGTGGGTCACTTCATCCGTCGCTGCCGGCGACCCGGCGGTCATCCTGTACGGACACTACGTCGCCGATCCGATGGGCACGGTACTGAAGCTGTTTGCCTATGGCGCGGCCGCCGTCACCATGCTGTATTCGCGCGATTACCTGGCCCGGCGCGGGTTGCTGCGCGGCGAATACCTGGTGCTCGCGCTTTTTGCCGTGCTCGGCATCCAGGTGATCGTGTCGGCCGGAAGCCTGCTGTCCCTGTACCTCGGCATCGAGATCATGTCGCTGTCGCTGTACGCCATGGTGGCGTTCGACCGCGACGACGGCATCGCGGCGGAAGCGGCAATGAAGTACTTCGTGCTGGGCGCGATTGCCTCCGGCTCGCTGCTGTACGGGATCTCGATCCTGTACGGCATCACCGGCACCTTCCTGCTGGAAGGCATCGCGGTCGCGGTCGGAGAGGCCGACGCCTCCGCCATCGGCTTGCTGTTCGGGCTGGCCTTCATCGTCGTCGGCGTCGCGTTCAAGTTCGGTGCCGTGCCGTTCCACATGTGGCTGCCTGACGTCTACCACGGCGCCCCGACCGCAGTGACCCTGTTCGTGGGCTCGGCGCCCAAGATTGCCTCGTTCGCGCTGGCGATGCGGGTGCTGGCCGAGGGGCTCGGCGGGGTGGTGGACGCCTGGCAGGACATGCTGATCGTGCTGGCGGCGCTGTCGATGATCATCGGCAACGTGGTCGCGATCGCGCAGACCAACATCAAGCGCATGCTGGCCTACTCCACGATCTCGCACGTCGGCTTCATCCTGCTCGGCGTGCTGGCGGGCACGGCCGAGGGCTACCAGGCAGCGATGTTCTACACGCTGACCTACGTGATCATGACCACCGGCGGGTTCGGCATCGTGCTGCTGATGTCGCGCAAGGGTTTCGAGGCGGACGCCCTCGACGACTACAAGGGCCTCAATCGCCGCAGTCCCTGGTTCGCATTCATCATGCTGCTGCTGATGTTCGGCATGGCCGGCGTGCCGCCGACTGTCGGTTTCTGGGCCAAGGTGCAGGTCATCTCCGCGGTGCTGGACGTCGACATCATCTGGCTGGCGGCGCTCGCGGTGCTGCTGTCGGTCGTGGGGGCCTACTACTACCTGCGGATCGTCAAATTGATGTACTTCGATGAACCAACGGCCACGGACCCGGTCGAAGCGAATCGCGCTTTCCGTTTGGTGCTGAGCCTGAATGGGCTGGCGGTATTGGCGCTGGGGCTGTTTCCGGGCCTGCTGCTTGGGCTCTGCGGGCACGTTCTGGGGTAACCGCCGGCGACAGGGGCTTCGATGCCTGGCCGGATGCTTGCCGCGCTGGTCGCAATCGCCTTCGGCAGCTGGATGGCGCTGGCCGGCGCCGTCTTGGCCGGAGCCACCGAGCCAGCAGCGCAGGATGAGGGGGAAGCGCAGGAACCGGAGTTCAAGCCACCCCCGGGCTACAAGTCCAGGACACGCGGCGACAAGGTCGTTTACTGCCGCAAGGAGCTGGTCGAGGGCACGCGGTTCACGCAGGAGAAATGTTATGACAAGCTGCGGCTCAAGGAGATCGAGTCCTTGATGGACCAGCGCCGGCGCATATGCGCAGCCTGCGTTTAGACGGGGCTTTGGTGTGCTATGTTATTGATAAGGTTCAATAAGGGAGTCTGGAAATGCGAAGCTTGATGGCCGTAGCTGGGATGATGCTGTTGTGCGGCGTGGCGCTTGCACAGGATTCCGACAGCGCGATCGGCAACGAAACGCTGGCAGCCGACCAGGCACAGGACAAGGCGGAGACGATAACCGCGGCCGAAGCCAAAGAGCCAGAGGCATTCACGCCGCCCCCGGGCTTCAAGACCAAGAAGCGGGGCACGAAGGTCGTTTACTGCAAGAAAGACATGGAGAGCGGCACGCGATTTGCCAGCGAGCGTTGCTATGACCAGGACCAGCTGAGGGAACTCGAGGTGGCGCGCGAGGAGGAGCAGGCCGATCTTGACCAGTCACGGCGGATCTGCTCGACCATGCAGCATTGCGGCGGCGGCTGAGCCTGCGCCGGAGGATGGGTGAACACAATGCGTTGTGACATGCGTAAACTGATTCCGGCGGCGCTGGCAGCGGTATTGGCAGGCGCGGCGCTGGCGCAGGATCCCACGAGTGTCGTGGCCGATGGGACAAAAAACGCCGACCAGACGCAGGACGAGGCTGAATCTGCGCCTGTTGCCGACGCGAAGGACCCCGAAGAATTTGTTGTGCCGCCGGGCTTCAAGACCAAGAAGCGCGGCGATGTCACGCTTTATTGCATCAGGGGCAAGGCGACGGGGACACGTTTCCAGACCGAGTCCTGCTATGACGAAGCGCAGCTGCGCGACTATCTGCTGGCGCGCGAGCAGAATAATCGCGACTTCGATCAGGCCCGATCCGTCTGCTCCAATCCGGCCACTTGCGGGTCGCTGTAGGCTGCCCGCGGGCTTTATCGCGCGGGAGAGGAACAGCCACGACGCCGGTGCGGGGCGTCGCCGTGTCCTGGAATCTCCTGAACCGCGGCAGGCTGTGCTTTGACCGTCGTTTGTAATGCGGCGGACTGCTGACTATAATTCGCGCCCCTGTTGCGGGGTGGAGCAGTCTGGCAGCTCGTCGGGCTCATAACCCGAAGGTCGCAGGTTCAAATCCTGCCCCCGCTACCAACATTTGATGAGGAACCCCGGCCACGCGCCGGGGTTTTCTTTTGGCACGCCGACTTCGTGCAAGCTGATCGCAGCAATTGATGCAGACGCGCGATTGGCTTTGACACAGGCGTACCCAGCAGTTACATCAAGCGGACGCCTGGCAACGCCAACCGGAGACATCGTATGAGCGGAGCCACGAACGCGCCGGACCGGGGCTCGATCCCCGAGTTCAGGCAGATCATGGGCCACCCCGGCCCGCTCTGGATGCTCTTCATGTCGGAGTTCTGGGAACGCTTCGCGTTCTACGGCATCCGCTGGGCCCTGGTGCTCTACATCGTCGCGCAGTTCCATGATGGCAGTCAGGCCGGCCAGGCCGACGCTAACCTGACCTACGGTTCCTACCTTGCGCTCGTATATGCCGGCGCCATCTTTGGCGGCTACGTGGCCGACAAGATCATCGGTTACCAACGCTCGATCCTCATCGGGGCTGTATTCATGGCGGCCGGCCTGTTCATGATCATGTTGCCGGACCCGATGCTGTTCAAGTTCGGTCTCGCGACGATCATCGTCGGCAACGGCTTGTTCAAGCCGAACATCTCGACGATGGTGGGCAAGCTCTACTCGACGGCCGATGAGCGCCGCGACTCGGGCTTCACCATCTTCTACATGGGCATCAACATGGGCGCTTTCATCGCACCCATCATCACCGGGTGGCTGGCGAACTCGCTGTTTGGCAGCGACGCGGCTCCGGCCTACCAGTACGTATTCGGCGCGGCCGGCATCGGCATGTTGATCAGCCTGGTGTGGTTCTATTTCGGTCGGCGTCAGTTGCAGGGCATCGGCAGGCCGCCGGCGGAAGCGCCGGGCCACAAACGTGTGGCCTACGTGGCGATCGGCGCGCTGTGCGCGATTCCGCTGGTCTTCTCGCTGCTTGCGCTGGGTGGCGAGACGCTGCAGTACGTGCTGACCGCATTGTTCGTCGGTCTGGCCGCGATGCTCATGATCGAAGGCATCCGGGACGGTGCCGTGGCACGCGACAAGACCATCGCGATGCTGATCATCTTCGCTTTCAACATCCTGTTCTGGATGTTCTACGAACAGGCCGGCAACTCTTTTACGTTCCTGGCAGACCAGATCGTCGACCGGATTTTCGGTGACTTCGTCTTCCCAACGGCCTGGTTTCAGTCAGTGCCACCGCTTGCGGTCATCATGCTCGCGCCGGTCTTCGCCTGGATCTGGGTCTGGATGTCGAAGCGCAACGTAAATCCTTCGATTCCGCGCAAGTTCGGCCTCGGCTTGCTGTTCAATGGACTGGCTTTCCTGTTGCTGATGTTTGCGCTCTCGAATCTGGTGGGCGACGAAGGCAAGATTCCGTTCTGGACCTTGTTTGCCGCCTACATCATCCAGGTGCTGGGCGAACTTTGTTTGTCGCCGATCGGCCTGTCGATGGTGACCAAGCTGGCCCCGGTGCGCCTGGTCGGACTTGGCATGGGCGGTTGGTTCCTCTCCACCGGCATCGGCAACAACCTTTCTGGCATCTTCGCCAGCGTGGTCAGCGGCGAGACCGGCATGACCACGACCTCGGCACTGTCGGGCTACACCTTTGGCTTCTGGGCCCTGGTCGGCTCGGGTGCCGTGCTGTTCCTGATCGCGCCGTTGATCCAGCGCCTGATGCACGGCGTCAAGTGATCACGACTACTTGTCGGACTGCCGGTCTTTCCACGCTGTATTTCTCCATTGACTTGGGCAAGATCACGGCACCGCTCCCCTTCAAATCAATACGGGCACCGCGATGAATCCAAAATCACTCCTTGTAGCGACTGTGGCGAGCGCCACCTGCCTGCTGGCAAATCAGGCTGCCTGGTCAGCAGAATCGGATTTCAGCGAGATCAGGGCTGTAATTGCCAAACAGCATGAAGAGGGCGTGAAACGACTGCAGGAATGGATCCGCTTGCCGTCGATTGCCGCCGAAAACCGCGGTTATCCGGCGGGAGCGGAACACATGGCCAGTCTGCTCAAGGATGCTGGTTTCCAGGAAGCAACGGTCATCGAAACCGACGGCAAGCCAGGCGTTTTCGCCACGTTGGACGCTGGGGCTGCAAATACTGTTGGCCTGTATTTCATGTATGACGTCAAGCAGTTCGATCCCGCGGAGTGGTCTTCGGCGCCGCTTGAGGCGCGGTTGGTGGACCGGCCCGGCGTGGGCAAGGTGATCGTTGGCCGCGGCGCGGTGAACCAGAAGGGGCCGGAAGCTGCCTTCATCGCGGCCTTGCACGCGATCCGGGGCGCCGGCAAGAAGATGCCGGTCAACCTGGTGCTGGTGGCGGAGGGCGAAGAAGAAATCGGTTCGCCACATATCGGCCAGATCGTGCACCGGCCGGAAGTGCAGGCTGCATTGGCCAAAACGGTAGGTGTGGTCATGCCCTCGGCTTCCCAGGACCTGGACGGCATCGTGACCGTGAGCCTGGGCGCCAAGGGCATTATCGAAGTTGAACTGACGGCCAGCGGCGAAAAATGGGGCCGCGGCCCGGGCAAGGATGTCCATTCTTCGCTCAAGGCCATGATCGACAGCCCGTCCTGGCACCTGATACACGCGCTTGACACCCTGGTCTCGGCAGACGGCAACACGATCACGATCGACAACTACCCCAAGCCGCGACCGCTGTCAGCCGCGGAGAAAGCGATGATCGTCGAAGCCGCCAGTCGCCGCAGTGAGGCGCAGATGAAGCGGCAACTCAGCACCGCGGTCTGGATCGATGATTTGCCATTCGAGCAGGCGCTTGAACGGCTGGTGTCGCAGCCTACTGTTAATATTGAGGGACTGGTCGGAGGGTATACCGGACCAGGTGGCAAGACAGTATTGCCTCACAAGGCGGCGGCGAAGCTGGATCTCCGACTCGTGCCGGATATGACGGCCGTTGACGCGCTGGCTGCACTGAAAGCCCATTTCGCCAATCATGGATTTGGCGACATCGACGTGAACATGACAGGCGGCTATGACCCGACGAGTACGCCACTCGATGCGCCGCTGATCCAGGCACAGATTTCGGTGCTCAGGCAGCATGGAATCGATCCGCTGGTCTGGCCGCGCAATGCCGGCTCCTATCCGGGCTTTATCTTCACCGGCAAGCCGCTAAGCCTTGCATCCGGGCACTTTGGTCTCGGCTATGGCAGCGGCGCACACGCGCCGGATGAGTATTTCGTGATCGAGTCCACCAACCCCAGGATCGAGGGTTGGGACGGGGCGGTCATGTCCTATGTCGAGTACCTGTCCGAGCTGGGAAAGTAGGTGTAGCAATGCGGGCGGCACAGCGCCGCACGCCTGAAGTGGGTTGGAGCGTGCCTCCGCCACCAATCCTCGATGCAAGACCCCGGACTCGCGCCGGGGTTTTTCGAACCACATCACGCCCGACGCGCCGAAAACGCGACCTGTGTCTCCATCGCCACGACAGATTGTGTCAAAAATTGCTGCTGTCGGCAGTTACGGGCGCCAGTGCCCGTGGCCAGGCCTTCTTGCGTGAGTTTTCGATTATCGCCACCCATGCACAGCCCGCCGCCAAAACACGTCATCATCGATTACACGGATCTCCGGCCAGGCGATAAGGCCCCGGATCCGGTGGAGACGGACCACCTCCCGGAATTTCCGCCGCCTCAGGCTTTGTTGACTCCGCCGGCGCCATCGACTCCCGATTTGGCACCGCCGTCATCGCAGGCACCGCCAACTGCGAATACGGCGCAGGTGCCTGCGACACCGGCGGCCGAACGAGCACCAAAGTCAGCGCGGACCTCGCCACCGTCGCCCACACGGTCGCCGCTGCCGCAAGCATCGTCACGTTCGCAGTCGATAAGGCAACGATCGTCGCCGCCCGCCAAAAATGCACAACGAACAGCGCGGACGCCGCAGGACTCGATGTGGGCGCGGGCCTTGGTTTGGGCGCGGACGTCGCTAAGTTCGCGGGTATTGCCGTCACAACCTTCGCCGTCACCGCTGCTGCCAGAAGGATCAACTTCTCCGCTGGCCGCGAAAGAACCGCTGGCGCCGCCGCCCGCACGCACGCCGCAGACGCCGCCGGCACCACAGCTATCGCTGACGCCACCGGCGCCATCATCTCCTGCTTCAGCGCCGCCGCCGTTGCGGGCATCGTCACCTGCGCAGTCACCGCAAACAGCCAGGAAACCTCACGCTTCACGAAAGCCACGGCCTTTGCGGGCGCTGCCGGCACTTCCGTTGCCGCCGGCATCGCCACCTACGGAGACTGCGCAGGCGCCATCGACACCGTCAGTTGAACAGACACCAAAGACGGCGCCAGTTGAACTGGCGCCAAAGACAGCGCGCGCGCCGCCGGCCTCGCTGTGGTCAAGAGCGTCACAGAGGTTGCGGATGTTGCAGCCACCCGATGCGCCGTCAACGCAGCTGCCGGAGGCGCCGTCTACTGCGCTGGCCGCGGAAGCGCCGCCGGCGCCACCGCCGGTGCTAGCTCTGCAGGCGTCACCGGAGCCGCAAGCCCCGCTGTCACCGCCGACGCAACCGCCAACCCCCTCGCCGACGCCCTCGCTGCCGGAAGCATTGGCTTCGGCGCCGGCCGCGGAAGAACCGCCAGAGCCAATGCCCGAACTGACTCTAGAGACGTCACCCGAGCCGCAGGTCGCGCTTTCGCCGCCGCCGCAGCTGCCGGAAACACTGACTCTTGTACCAGCCGCGGAAGAGCCGCCGGCGCCGCCGTCTGAACTGACTCTGCAGGCATCACCCGAGCACCAGGCCGTGCTTTCGCCGCTGCCGCCGCTGCCGGAAACACTGTCAATTGCACCGGCCGCGGAGGAGCCGCCGGCGCCACCGTCCGAACTGACTCTGCAGGCGTCGCCGGAGCCGCAAGCCTCGCTGTCACCGCCGACGCCACCGCCAGTCGCGTTGCCGCCGCTGCCGGAAGCATTGGCTTCTGCGCCGGCCGCGCAAGAACCGCCAACGCCTTCGCCATTACTGCCGCTGAAGAAAGCTTCGTCTTCTGCGCGGGCCGCACAAAAGAAGCCGACGGCGCCGTCACCTGCGAAAACGCTGCAGAAGTCGCCGGCGCCGCAGGCCGCGGCATTTCCGCCGCCACGACCAACCCCTTCTTCGTCACGGCGGCTCAAGAAGGCCTCGCCTTCTCCGTCGGCCGCGAAGGCACTGCCGGCAACGCCTGCCTCAGCATCGCCACCGGCCATGCCTGCCGCGGCATCCTCGTGGCCTGCGAGCGCGAACGTCATCGTGCTGTCGGCGGACCGCGCACTGATTGATCTGCTGCGCGATTCCCTCGCCGGCATGCATCGCGTCTGGCGTGCCGACGATGTGGCGCATGCCGCGGAACTGATCGTCACCGCCAGCAATGCAGTGTTCCTGGTCGACGCGTCGCTCGCCGGTTGCGACGCACGCGCGCTTGCCAAACAGTTGCATGAGCAGTTCCCGGAACTTGCGATCATCGTCGCGGGGCGCCGCGATGACGATGCGCTGTTTGCGCCACTCGTATCTTCCGGCGTCGTTTTCCGATGCCTGCACAACCCGGACTCCGCCGAAAGCATCCGCGACCTGGTAGATGCCACGCAGCGCGGGCCCAGGCGGAAGACTGACCTGCCTGCCGCAGTGGCACGCCCGGCCCTTGTTGGTGCCATCGGCAGGTCCCTTGCGACAATCAAGTTGCCAAAGGTCACGCTGCCGAAAATCCGCGTGAACCGCGCATGGGTCCGGCGCTGGTCAGGTCGAGTCCTGCGGCTGGTTGCCTTGCTGTTGGCTGCTTGGGCACTTTGGCAATGGAAACCATGGCTCTTGGCCGCTGAACTGTTCGCGCGGCAGGAACCCGCACCGGCAGTGGCCGCGGTTGTCGACAACGACGCGAAATTGCTGAAGCTGCTCGACGACGCCGGAACGGCCCTGATGCGGGACAGGCTGGTCGACCCGCCCGGACGAAACGCCCTCGAACTATATCGCGCGGCACTCGCGCTCGAGCCGGGCAACGCCCTGGCAAAGCACGGCATCGACAATGTCGCGGAAAAACTGCTGGCCGAGGCGGAAAGGGCACTTGAGGAGCGCAACCTGCCGCAGCTCGCCAGTGCCATCGACGCGGCCCGCTCCGCGCGGCCGGATCACCCGCGCCTGGAATACTATTCGTTGCAACTCAAGCGCGAGCGGGAACGCATTTATGGCCCAGGGAAGCCCCGCGCCGTGGACGCAGACGCCAACCGTTGATCGGCGGCGCACATCAGCGTCCCGGCCGCGAGCCCCCGGACCCATCGCCGGATGTCTCGGTGCGCGCGTAACGCTCGTGCAAGTCGACCGGCCGGGTTGCGCGCTTCCTCATCCGGATATTGAGAAACTCGACCGCGACTGAGAAAGCCATCGCGAAATACACGTACCCCTTCGGCACGTGGTGATCAAACCCGTCGGCGACCAGCACGACGCCGATGACCAGCAGGAATGCGAGGGCGAGCATTTTTATTGTCGGATGCGCCGAGACGATGCGACCGATGGTGCCGGCAAAGGCGATCATCAGCAGAACGGAAGCAATGACGGCTGCAATCATGACCTCGATGTGGTCGACCATGCCAACGGCGGTAATGATCGAATCGAACGAAAAGACCAGATCAATGATCGTGATTTGAACGATGACGGCAACAAAGGTGGCGCGGACTGTCGCCGACGCTTCGCCGGTTTCGCCCTCCAATAACTGATGGATCTCCTTGGTACTCTTCCAGAGCAGGAACAGGCCGCCGGCGATCAGGATCAGGTCGCGGCCGGAAAGGCCTTGTTGAAACAGGGAGAAGAGCGGTTCCGTGAGGCCAATGATCCAGGAAATGACGAACAGCAACCCGATGCGCATGAACATGGCAAGGAACAGCCCGATTTGGCGCGCCAGTGCGCGACGTCCCGGCGGCAATTTGTCGACCAGGATCGAAATGAAGATCACATTGTCGATTCCCAGTACCAGCTCGAGTGCGGTGAGCGTCAGAAATGCGATCCACACCTGCGGATCGGTAAGCAGTTCAGTCATGTGATCGTTCCCGTGGCCCGAATGTCTACCAGGTGCCGCCGAGAGCGACCGTAATCGCCTCGCCATTCACACCCTCGGCAGCTTCGCTGCACAGGAAGGCGATCACCTGCGCGACCTCGCGCGGCTCCAGGACGCGGTTCCGCGGATAGATGGCGGCGCGCTCGCGCCACACCTGCTCGGGGCTGATGCCGCGCCGTTCGGCTTCCGCTTTCGCGGAGCGTTCGGCCATTGCCGTTCGTACCCAGCCAGGCAGCACGGCGTTTGAGGTAATACCGAACGGTCCGGCGTCCTGGGCGACCGCGCGCGCGAGGCCGATGACCCCATGCTTGGAGGCCGTGTAAGCGCTGCCGGAGCGCTCCGCTTTTTCACCGGCGGTCGAACTGGTAAAGACCAGCCGGCCGAAACCGCGCTGGCACATGCCGCCCACCGTCAGTCGCGCAAGCTCGAACGGGCCGTCGAGATTGATGCGCATGGTTTCCCGCCAGACCTCGGGATCCTGCTCCCACACCAGGCGCTCGTGAGCCGAGCCGATGCCGTGGTTCACGACCAGGATGTCGACCGGACCCAGTCGTCGTTCGGTGTCGGCAACGGCCAGGGCGCAACCCTCGGTGGTGCCGAGGTCGGCCACGACGTACTCGAGGCCGACAGCCGCCAGTTCGGTCGCGCTGCGCGACACGACCATTACGCGCGCCCCCGCTGCCGAAAGCAGCAGCGCCGCCTCGCGCCCGATCCCCCGGCCGCCGCCCGTTACCAGCGCCACACGTCCGTTCATCACTCCGCCCGCGTATCCGTGTTTGCAGAATGCTCGCACGCGCGCCCGCCGCGCACAATCGATTCGACCCCTTGCATTCGCCGGCGAGGCGGGGATTCGGTTTCCACGTATTGCAACGCCGACGCAAGGGCGCGTCAATACGCAGGCAATAATGGACGGATGCACTCGAGATGTTCTGTCGCACCCGTCTTCATGGAGGTGTGGCATGAGAAAGTTACTTCAAGCCCAGGCAATTGCGTTGTTGGCGGCTGTCGCGGTCAGCGGAAGTGCTGTCGGGCAGGAGACGGAGGAGGTAACGGTCCGCGGCCCCGGGATCCAGACCACTGAAGTCGAGCGCTCTGCGACGGGCGTGCCGGTCGTGATGTTCACGGTCAGCTACAAGGTTTCGTATGAAGACCTCGATCTCACGACGACTGAGGGCATGGCTGAACTGACGAAGCGCATCGAGGACGCGGCCAAGCAGGGTTGCCGCGAAATTGGCCTGGCATATCGCACTGCGCAGCCGAGCGATTGGCTATGCGCCAGGCACGCGACCAGGGAAGCAATGGCCGAAGTCGAGCAGTTGGCTGCAGTCAGGTGATCGCCCCAGGCTGACTGAAACCCCGGCCTGGTGCCGGGGTTCGTGCTAGCTTTCACCCGCACGCGGGCAATTCCTGCCCACACAAGAAGAAAGGTAGGGAGCAATGAAGAGTTCAATGAAGAGTGCGATCCTCGCTCTGGCGCTTGGCGCTGCATCCATGATTGCGGCGGGCAGTGCGTCGGCCCAGGAATGGCCGCTTGTTCAAGGCAATTACTGGGAAGTGACGGGCATTGACATCAAGGATGGCGGGGGGCTGAAGTACGCGCAATTCCTTGCAGGAGAATGGAAGGACAACCTGGAATTCTCCAAGTCCCAGGGCTGGATCAAGGATTACATGATTTTCTCGAATGTGTATGCCCGGGCCGGCGAGCCGGACCTCTACCTCGTGACGATCACCGAGAGCATCGTCTCAGGCACCGAGAGCTAAAAGCGTCAGAATGCATACATGGCCTGGCGAAAGAAAACTCTCGAGCAGATGCAGAGCGAGAGCGGAAATCGGGCGGAGTATCGCGAAGTCATCAGCGATTCATTACTGCAGGAGTTGAAGATCCGCAAGTAAGCATCGCAAGCTGGCAATTCACGCCACGACCCCGGCCCCGTGCCGGGGTTTTTGTTGGCGCTGCCAATTTCGATTGGGCTGAGGCAGACTGTCGCCCTGTCCGGCGGTGTGCAACAGCGGGGGAATTCCCGAATGGAAGACTCTGCAGGCAAGGCAATCGAATCAACACGGTCGTCGCCTACCGGAATGCGGGCGTTGTACACGCTGCTCCTGGCCGGGATGTCGGTCATTGGCCTGGCGGCCGGAGTCGCTGCTGCCGCCGAGACGACGGAAACGCCGGCGCCAGCCGCGACGCCGAAGGCTGACGCCGGACCGCCACCCGAACCGCGGTCGCAAAGCACCCAGCACCAACTGCGACTCGACGGCCAGGTTTTGCGCTACACGGCGACGGTCGGCTGGCTGATCCTCAAGGACGACAAGGACCAGCCAATCGCCCGCTTCGGCTACACGGCCTACACGCTGGACGGCACCAAGGATCCCGCGCGCAGGCCCGTCACGTTTGCCTTCAATGGCGGTCCGGGCTCGGCCTCGATCTGGCTGCACATGGGAGTACTCGGGCCGCGGCGCGTGGTTGTGAATGACGGCGGTTACACACCGCCGCCGCCCGTGCAACTGGCGGACAACGAGTACAGCATCCTCGATGCGACCGACCTGGTGATGATCGATCCCGTCGGCACTGGCTTCAGCAAGCCGCTGGGCGAGGCCAAGGGTACGGATTTCTGGGGCGTCGACCAGGACATCAAGTCCGTAGGGTCCTTCATTCGGCGTTACGTTACCGAGAACGGCCGCTGGGGTTCGCCCAAGTATGTGCTGGGGGAGAGCTATGGCGGCATCCGGGGCGCCGGGCTCGCCAGGCACCTGCAGTCCGATCTCGGCATGAACCTGAACGGCCTGATCCTGGTGTCGCCGTACTTCGGTATCGTCGCCGGCAACGACGGCATCGGAATCGACCTGCCGCACGTGCTCTACCTGTCCACGTTTGCCGCGACCGCCTGGTACTACGATGCGATCGCGGACAAATCGGCCGACCTCGATGCCTTCGTCAGCGAAGTCGAGCGATTCGCCTATCAGGAGTACGCGCCGGCCCTGCTGCACGGATATACGATTTCGCAGGCGGAAAAACAGGACATGGCGGCAAAGCTTGCACGCTACACGGGCACGACCGCGGAATTCTGGGAGCGGGCGGACCTGCGCGTGAGCCACGTGCAGTTCCTGCAGGAACTGCTGCGGACGCGAGGCCTGATCGCCGGCCGGATCGATGCGCGCTTCGCCGGGCCTTCCCTGAACCCGCTGAATGACGTCATGGACTACGACCCGTTCTTTCCCGCCGTCGGGCCCGCCTACACGGCGGCCTTCCGCGAGTACCTCCACTCGGAACTGAAGTTCGATGTGCCCGATGACTATGTGGTGTCCGGGGGCCTCTACAAGAACTGGGACTGGAAGCACGCGCAACCGGGCGTCAGCGCCGACTCCTACCCGCAGGTGCCAATGACCAATACGCTGCCGGACCTGGCAATGGCGATGACGATGAACCCGGGCTTGCACCTGCTGGTCGAGCAGGGCCTTTACGACCTGGCGACCCCGACGATGGCGCTGAAGTACAACCTGGACCACCTGCGCCTCACGCCGGAAGCCCGGCAGCGCATCCGCGTCAACTATCACGACGCGGGCCACATGATGTACCTCAACCTGCCCGCTGCGCGACGGTTCCGGGAAAACGTCGTGGGTTTCATCCGCGACACCGACCGGCTCTAGCCGGCGAAGGCCGCCGCATGCCAATCGTCGTCCGTCCCGTCTCCGGCAGGAAGGAGATGAAGCGGTTCGTGAAGTTCCGGATCGACCTGTACCGGGATTCACCGTATGCGATTCCGCCGCTCTACCTGGATGAGCTGACGACGCTCGACCCGAAGAAGAATCCGGCGTTTGAATTCTGCGAAGCGCAGTGCTTCATGGCCTTCGACGGGGACAAACCGGTCGGGCGCATCTGCGCGATGGTCAACCACCGGGCAAACGAGGTGTGGAAGACACGCAGCGGGCGTTTCGGCTTCGTCGATTTCGTCGACGACGAGGCGGTCTCGCGAGCGCTCTTTACCGCGGCGGAAGGCTGGGTGAAAGCGAAGGGCATGCACTCGATACACGGCCCGCTCGGGTTCACCGATCTGGACCAGGAAGGCATGCTGATCGAAGGCTTCGACCAGGTGGGCACGATGGCCACCATCTACAACCACCCGTATTACCCCGTGCACCTCGAAAAGCTCGGATACGTCGGGGACGCCGACTGGGTGGAGTACAGGATCACGATCCCCGATGTCGCCCCCGACAAGCTGAGGCGCGTCTCCGAACTGATCCTGAAGAAGTACAAGCTGCGGATCGTCAAGTACGCGAGTGCCTCGCGATTCATCAAGGACGGCTACGGACAGAAGCTGTTCGAGCTGGTGAACGATTCCTACAGCCACCTCTACGGATTCACGCCGCTCACGCAGGCCCAGATCGACTACTACCTGAAGCTTTACATACCGATGCTGAAGCTCGAGTTCCTGGTGATGATCGTGAATTCGGACGGCGACCTGGTCGGGATGGGGGTGGCGATGCCGTCGCTGTCGCGGGCGCTGCAGAAGGCGCAGGGCAGGCTCTTCCCGTTCGGGTTCCTGCACGTGCTCAAGGCCCTGAAGATGAAGAATCCAGTCATCGACTTCCTGCTCATTGCGGTGCGCAAGGATTACCAGAACAAGGGCGTGAACGCGCTGGTGTTCTACGACGGCATCCCGCACCTGAAGCGCTTCGGCGCGATGTATGCCGAAAGCAATCCCGAACTGGTCGACAACACGAAAGTGCAGTCACAGTGGGACGAGTTCGAGCGCGTGAATCACAAGCGCAGAAGGGCCTATCGAAAAGAACTGGTCGAGCCCGAGGCTCGCTTGACATAGCGCGCCCGCGGCTTGTCGGACTTCTTGACAGAGAACCCAACGGCCCCGCGTGCTCACTTTGTCAAATTCAATTAAGTGCTTGTGATGGATGAGGTTTCAGCCGGTTGGCCCGAATCGTGCTTTATTCATGCCGTAGGCCGCCACGCGGCCCGGGAGCGGCATTCATGCGTATGCACAAATGGGTTTGCGGGGCGATTGCGGCAGGCAGCTTCTTCGCAGCCACGTCAGCACTTGCGCTGCCACTGACGATCGGCGACCAGGTCCAGGTCGGCAACCAGGCCGGCGGGCCATTCACTCCGTCGCCTGACAATGGATTGTTTGCGGGCGTAACTTTCAGCCTCAACGGTGGCAGCGGCACCAGCGCAAGCGCTGGCGTGTTCGTGCTCGACTACCGCCATGTCGCGCCGACTGCAACAGCAACCTGGACCGAGTTCCTGAGTTTTTGCCTCCAGCCCAACGTCTACCTGACTTCGTTTTCAAACCCATACACCGTCCAGGCAGTTGGCCGCGAGGGCGGTCTGTACGCGGATACGAACGGATACATCAGCGAACTGTGGGCCCTGTATCGTGGCTCCGTCGTGAACGACACCACGGCTGCGGCCTTCCAGGTCGCGCTCTGGGAACTTGCCTACGGTTCGACGGATCTCCTGCTCGCATCGGGCGATTTCGTCCTGACCAGCTACGGCAGCGTCTACAACACCGCCCAACTCTGGCTAGACAGCCTGACGGGCGAGGGACCGCGGGCCGAGGGGCTGGTCGTACTCGTTGACAATCCGAACGATGCCTACGATCGCCAGGACCTGATCACGCAGGTGTCCGTCCCGGAACCGGCGACGCTTGGCCTGATGGGACTCGGCCTGCTTGGCATCGGCTTCGCAGGGCGGCGCAAGCGGCGCTGATCGGCATTACGGATTGCGGGCGGAGACTGGCCGCTCACCGTATTGGCTGGCGAGATAATTCACGATCACGGCGACGTCTTCCTCCGTCAGCGGCGCGCCCATCACGTTGACCATCTTGCGGACGGTCTTTTCCCAGGCGGCCCGATCCTGGAACGGCGAGTTCATGACGATGTAGTCGAGGCTGTGGCACATCGAGCACACGGCCTGCACGCGCTCCCGGCCTTCGCCTTCGGCCAACACGATGTCGGTCTCATCTGCGGCACTCGCGGGCACTGCAAGGACGCCGATCAGGCCCGCGAGAAGCCACTGCTTCGCGTGCCTATGCAGCATGGTATGCGGCACTTTGCACGACGTTGTGGTGGTAGCCGGCCGGGTTCGCGATCAGCGTGTCCGTTTGCGTCGAGCCGTCTCGCGAATGTGCCCGGGCCAGCAGCGTGTAGAGGCCCGCCCGAGCCGGCCTGAAGCGGAATCGCCATTGCCGCCACGCATAGCGGCCGAGGTTGCGGCCGAGGGTCGCCTCGCGCCAGCTGGCGCCGCCGTCGGGCGACCACTCGACCCGCCGGATGCCGGCGCCACCGTCCCACGCGATACCCATGACTTCGTGATGCCTGCCGGCTGCAAGAGTCGCACCCGGTGCCGGATCGACGAACAGCGAATTGACGCGGATCGCCGTGATGGGGGACTGCTGATCGGTGTCCTGCGACTCAAAGTGGCTGGGACCGAACAGATTTCTGGGTACGCGATAGGCGGTCTTCATCCAGAAGCCATCGAACGGCCGGTCGAGCACCCGCAGCTCCGTCAATGCCTTGACCCAGTACGTGGCGGTCCACCCGGGCACGACCAGCCGGGCGGGAAAACCGTTCCAGCGCGACAGTGGCTTACCATTCATTTCGAATGCGATCAGGGTGTCGGCATCGAGCGCCTTCCAGACCGGCAGGCTCTTCACGAAATCCGGGCCCGTGAGTGTCGGCAGATCGGCACCATCGGCAGCGACCTCGACCGCACCGGCAGCGATTCCGGCCGCTTCGAGCACGTCCTTGAGTCGCACGCCGCGCCACTCGGCGTTGCCCATCGCGCCGTAGCCCCACTGCACGCCCGCCACATGCGGAGCGAACAGCCCGCGGCGGTTGCCGGAGCATTGATTAACGGCGGTGACCGCGTGCATCCCGAATCTGCGCGTCAATACATCGCGCGTGAATTCCCGCGGCGAAATCGCAGCCGGGCCGCTCACGCGCAGTCGCCAATCGGCCAGCGTCAGGTCGGGCACGCCCATGTGCCAGCGCACGTAGAAGGCGTCGTTGGGCGTGAACTCGTGACGGAACAGGGCGACGGGCGTCTCGTAATTCGGCGGCCGGAACGTCCGCTTGATGAGCGGTCGCTTGCCGGGTAGCGCGTCCATGACCGAAGCCGTCATCACGCCTGCTGGCAACTCCGCGCTGGTCGCGGCGAGGAGCCGGCCCGGCAGCAGCAGGCCGCCAGTCAGCGCACACGAGGAGCCTTGCATGAATCGCCGTCTGTCCATGAGTCCCCGCCAGGTCGCGTCGACCCGATTATACGGTCACACTCGAGTTATGCCCCGGGGCGCACATGTGGCGCCGTATCCAGAAAGTCATTCCGACACCCCCGGTTTCGGATTTTCGCAATCTACGCCTCGCCAAAGCCATTAGCCCATTGGCTCTAGTTAACAAGCTGCGCCATCGCCTGCGGCCGACGAAACGATCGGCCATGTGCTGCGCGTACACCTGGCAAACGGAGATCGGGCGCAATTGTTGCTTGACATCCTGTCAGGTCGGCGCAAATTACTCGCGACCGTAGGCCAGCGACGAGAGCCGTCGTTAGCGTGGAAATAGTTGCGCAAGTTACAAAATTCAGCTGCGGTCTAAATTGGGGGGTCCAAATGAAAATGTTAGTGGTTGCGCTGCTTGCGGTAGCAAGCGTCGGGTGTGCGACTCTGACGGAAGAGGCCATGACGCCTGTTGCGCTTTCATTCAGTGATGGCAGTAATGGAAAGTGCAATCTACAGAACAAGCGGGGAGCGTGGCCGACGCAGATTCCAACCACGGTCTCAGTAAGGAAGTCGGATGACGCTTTAAAATACGACTGCGAAACTGAAGACGGTCGCAAAGCGTTTGGATCTATCGAAAGCGAGATGGGTGGCAAGATCGTCGCGAGCGCTGTGTTTCTGGATCTTGGAATAACCGATGCCATCACCGACAAGCACCGGCGCTATGCGGCCAGTTTTGTGATTCCCATTGCGAGACCCGGCAGTGCACCCGTTGCTGCGCCCGCCACTTTGCCAGCCACGGCACCGGCTACGGCCCCGGCCACTACACAGCCTTCGACGCCGGCGCCGGCGCCGGCAATCGCTACGGAACCCGCAGTTGAACCAGCAGAGAATCCAGGCACAGTGTGACGCATCGCATTCAGTCGGGGTCGTCACGATAGTCGTCGTCCTGAAGTCTGATTGGAAACTGGTTTAGAGTTGTCGCTGACACTTGCGCAGATCCGCGAGGCGCGGGCGCAGATCGCCGGCACGGCGATCCGCACGCCGCTCGTGCGGCTCAATGTCGCGGGCGCACCCGCGGATATCTGGCTGAAACTCGAGAACCTGCAGCCGATCGGATCCTTCAAGATCCGCGGCGCGGCAAATGCGATGGCGCGAATTCCGCAGGAGACCCTGGCCCGCGGCGTCCTCACGGCCTCGGCCGGCAACATGGCGCAAGGCGTCGCCTGGTGCGCGCGCGAGCGGGGCGTCCGGTGCACGGTGATTGCGCCCGACACCGCGTCCGCGACCAAGATCGCGGCGATTGAACGGCTCGGCGGGCGCGTGATCCTCGTGCCGTTCGAGCGATGGTGGCAGTCCTTCCAGGACCGTGCCTATCCGGGAGTGGAAGGGACCTTTATCCACGCGTTCGACGATCTCGATGTCATGGCAGGCAATGCGACGATCGGACTGGAAATACTGGAAGACCTGCCGGACGTGGACGCGATCGTGATTCCGTGGGGTGGTGGCGGGCTCTGCTGCGGCATCGCCTCGGCAGTGCGCGCGCTGAATCCCGGTTGCCGCATCCTGGCGGCGGAGGTGGCAACGGCCGCGCCGCTGGCGGCCGCAATGGCGGCCGGCTCGCCGCAGGTGGTTGACTACAAGCCGTCGTTCGTGGACGGCATCGGCAGCAAGAGCGTGTTTCCGCGGATGTTCGAACGGGCGCGGGGACTGGTCGATGCCGTGCTGGTTGCCAGCCTGGAAGAAACCGCGGCGGCGATGGCGATGATGGCGGAGCGCAATCGGGTCATCGCCGAAGGGGCGGGCGCCTGCGCACTAGCCTGTGTCCTTGCGGGCAGGGCCGGCGGCGGCAGGATCGTGTGCGTTGTTTCCGGCGGCAACATCGACCTCAGCAGGCTTTGCGCCGTGCTGCGGGGCGAGGTGCCGTCATGAGCGCGGCGCGACGACCGGTTCCTGTGCGGCGCACATTCCCGTGATGATTTGCCAGCGGCCGTCCGACTTCTTCCACGTATGCGTGAACTTGCGCCAGAGGCCGGCACCGCTTCGGGTCCCGTCGCCGTAGTCGTACACGTATTCGGCCGCATAGTGCACGACCACGACGTCGCCGAAGGTGCGGGCCTCCAGCGGCCGCAGCGTGTAGTCGAGCTTCCAGTGGTTGTCGCGGATCTCGCGAACCCAGGTGCCGATGCCGCTCTTGTCTGACGGAGTTTTCGAATGGCATGGCCAGCCGACGAAATCCTCGTGCCAAAGCTGGACGTAGGTCTCGACGTCGCCGGCCCGGACGTACCGCCAGTAGTCCTCCTCCAGTTGCCAAACGGCCCTTTCCGCCTCGGTGGGCTCTGCAGCGGTCGCGGGAAACGTGACCGCCGCAGACACGATCAACACGAAAAGCTCGTTGCGCATCATCTTCTCCGTCGACTGCGGTCGGGCAGGGTTTACGATAGCATCGGCGGCTGGGATCCTGCCCGCCCGATCGGAGTGAGACCGATGCTGCAATTTCTTCGCTCAGGGCTCCTGGTTCTCGCGGCGATGGCATTAGCAAGCGGTGCCTCTGCCGCCAACCGCTTCACCGTCACCTATCCGGCCGGAATAAGCGATGCGCCGCTGACCGGCAGGCTGCTGCTGATCGTGGCGCCGGCCGGCGAGCAGGAACCGCGGCTGATGGTCAACTGGGACCAGGATGCCGTGCCGTTTTTCGGCATGGACATTTCGAACTGGAAGGCGGGTGAAAAGAAAGTCGTCGACGACAAGGCCTTCGGCTTCCCGATCCGGTCGATCGATGACCTGCCGCCGGGCAACTACCGGGTCCAGGCCGTGCTCAATCGCTACGAGACCTTCGTGCGCAGCGATGGCCACCGGCTCGAGCTGCCGCCGGACCAGGGCGAAGGGCAGGTGTGGAGCCGCAAGCCGGGCAACCTGTACTCGAAGCCGCTGTCGCTTCGCATCGGCGGCAGGAATCTGCGTGCGACTGCGATCGTCCTGGACCAGAAAATCCCGGCAGTCGAGCCCTTCGAGAAGCAGGAGACCCAGTACGTCCGCTACCTGCGCATTCGCAGCGAGAGGCTTTCGAAGTTCTGGGGCCGTGACGTCTTCCTCGGTGCCTGGGTGCGCCTGCCGTGGGGCTTCGACACGCATCCGGAAGCTCGCTATCCGCTGGTCATCGCACATGGGCATTTCCCCGGCGAGCCTTCGGGATTTCGCGAGGCGCCGCCGGATCCCGACCTGAAGCCGGACTACAGCAAGCGATTCCGCCTCGAAGGCTACAACCGCATCCAGCAGGAACAGGCCTGGCAGTCGCACCTGGACTGGATCACCAAGGGCTTCCCGCGGGTGCTGCTGGTCGAGATCCAGCACCCGACACCGTTTTACGACGATTCCTATGCGGTCAATTCCGCCAACAACGGCCCCTACGGCGACGCAATCCAGTACGAGCTGATTCCCGAAATCGAGCAACGCTTCCGCGGGCTTGGCACCGGCTGGTCGCGCTTCGTGTACGGCGGCTCGACCGGCGGCTGGGAAGCAATGGCGGTGCAGATTTTCTACCCGGACGAGTACAACGGCGCGTGGATCGCCTGTCCGGATCCGATCGATTTCCGGCACTACGAACTCGTCAACATTTACGAAGACACGAACGCCTATTACCTGCCGAACCCATACAAGCGCACGCAACGGCCCGCGCATCGCAACTGGCTCGGCCAGGTCGATGCGACAGTACAGGAACAAAACCTTTACGAACTGGCGCTCGGCACGAAAGGCCGTTCGGGCGACCAGTGGGATGCCTGGGAGTCCGTCTATTCTCCGGTCGGTCCGGATGGCTACCCGCGCCGCATCTGGGATCGCCTGACCGGCGAGATCGACCCGGTCACGGCCGCCTATTGGCGCGAGCACTTCGATCTTGGACACATCCTGCGCCGCGACTGGGCGCACCTCGGCCCGAAACTTCGCGGGAAACTCCGCATCTACACCGGCGACATGGACAACTACTACCTGAACAACGCCGTGTACGCGGTCGAGGAGTTCCTGAAAACCGCGGATCCGCCGGCGGATGCCGTGGTCGAATACGGCGACCGGCAGGAGCATTGCTGGAACGGCGACCACACACGTGCCAACGCCTATTCCAGATTGCGTTACCCGCAGATGGTGTTACCTTGGGTTGTAGAGCGGATTCTCGACACGGCTCCGCGGGACGCGGACGTCGACAGCTGGCGTTACTGACATGAACCACTTTACGACGCGCATGGTGCATCTCGCGGCAGCGGCGGTACTGCTCGCCGCCTGCTCGACGAACCCGGTTACTGGCAAGAACGAGCTGATGCTGGTCGGCGAGGGCACCGAGCTCCAGATCGGCCAGAAGAACTTTGCGCCGATGCGCCAGTCCGAGGGCGGCGACTACGCGATGGATCCCGGGCTGACGAGCTACGTGCAGCAGGTCGGGCAGCGGCTCGCCGCCGTCAGCGACCGCAAGCTTCCGTATGAATTCGCGGTGCTGAACAACTCGATTCCGAATGCCTGGGCACTGCCGGGCGGCAAGATCGGCGTCAATCGCGGCTTGCTCACCCAGCTGAAATCCGAGTCGGAGCTGGCGGCCGTGCTGGGCCACGAGATCGTGCATGCTGCGGCACGGCATTCGGCGCAGCAGATGAGCCGTGGAATGCTGCTGCAGGGCGGGCTGATCGCGGCCCAGGTGGCGGCCAGCGACAGCGACTACGGCAGTATCTACGCAGCGGGCGCGGGTATCGCGGCGCAACTGCTGATGCAGCGCTACGGTCGCGAGGCCGAGCTCGAAGCCGACAAGTACGGCATCGACTACATGCGGCGCGCCGGCTATGACGCCAATGGCGCGGTAAGCCTGCAGGAAACTTTCGTGCGGATGAACGACCGCAAGGACAGCGGTTGGCTCGCGGGCCTGTTCGCGAGCCATCCGCCGTCGCAGGAACGGCTCGAAGCGAACCGGCAACGGGTCGCGAAGCTGCCGCCGGGCGGCGACCCGGGGGTCGAAAAATACAGCGCCGCGTTGGCGCAGACCCTGCGCGCGAAACCGGCCTATGACGCGTACGACGAGGGCCGCAAGGCGCTCGCCGGGAAGCGCACGGATGTGGCGCATGCGAAGGCGGACCAGGCCATCAAGCTCCTGCCGGGCGAGGCGCATTTCCATGCGCTGAAGGGCGATGCCTACCTGGTGCAGAAGAACTACCGCGCGGCGACGCAGGCCTACACGGATGCGCTTTCACGCAACGACGGATTCTTCTATTACCACCTGCAGCGCGGGCTGATCGCCGAACGGGAGCGCAATGACGCCGCGGCGCGCGCGGATCTCGAGAACAGCATCCGGCTGCTGCCGACCGGGCCGGCCTACAACGCGCTCGGCAATATCGCTCTGCGCGCGCGCCAGAACGTCCAGGCAAAGCAGTATTTCGCTGCGGCATCGGGCGCACAGGGCGAGGCGGGCGTGGCCGCCACGCGGTCCTTGCTGCGCCTCGACTTGCCGGACAATCCGGAAAAATACCTGCGCAAGCAGGCGACGCTCGACCAGGCCGGCATGCTGGTGGTCGCCATCGGCAACCCGACCGGTCTCCCGGTCACCGGAATCTCGATTGCCGTGCAGTACGTAGATTCCGGCGGCCGCACGCGCGAGATCCAGCGCAACCTGAGCGGGACGCTCGCGGCCGGCCAGCAGACGCAGGTGGCGAGCGGCCTGGGGCCGTTCCAGAGCGCGAACCAGTACCGGGTCACGATCACCGCCGCGCGGATTGCGGAATAGTCCTCAGTGAGCCCGCCCGTCCCCGAGGCCGAAAGCCGCGGGGACGGGCACGCTGAGTTGCGCCGATGGCTCAGGACTCTGACAGGACAGGCTCGCCGTCCTCGACCGGGATCCGTTCGCCTGGATCGTGATCCATGCGTACCACGCGCTCGACACCGTCAAGTTCGTAGGTCACGTCGAATCCCACGGGTATCGACTCGGTGTCGTAGACGGTCATGCAGCGATGTTCGACCGATTCCTCGAGGTTGCCTTCCTGCATCCTCTTCTGGATCTTGTTTCCGGCGTAACCGCCGGCAGCCGCTCCGGCAATCGTCGCGGCCGTCTGGCCGCTGCCGTCGCCGACCTGGTTGCCAAGCACGCCGCCGACGACGGCGCCGATTGCCGTGCCGGCAATGCGGTTTTCGTCCTTGACCGGCGCCTGCTGCAACACGGTTTCATCGCCGCAAACCTGCCGCGCGACCCGGTTGGTTTCATACGCCGTTTCGACGGCGACGACCGTCGCGTAATCCTGCAACGGGTTGTAACCGTTGTTGACCGCGACTGCGCCGACGGCGGTGGCCGCAACAGTGGCGACGATCGCACCTGCCAGTATTCGATTGCTCATCCGGAACCTCCTCAGCGGCCTTCACCTGCCGCATCTGGTTATGGACGCAACATCAATAGCCAGCGTCGTTCAATTCGGGTAGCGACGTACGTCGGCGATCGGCGACGGACGGTTTTGCGCGCTGGACTGGTGCGTATCGTTCATGGTTCCATGCGCTCCCATGGGGGATGCGAGTGCGATGGTGACCGATCCGGCCGCGATCCTGGTCGTGCTGCTGGCCGTGCTTGCGCTGATCTTCTGGTTCGGCGAAACCACGCCCGGGAAGAAGCTTTTCGGCA
Organism: Steroidobacteraceae bacterium; assembly: GCA_050179155.1. Taxonomy (GTDB): domain Bacteria; phylum Pseudomonadota; class Gammaproteobacteria; order Steroidobacterales; family Steroidobacteraceae; genus SCUD01. The sequence goes on along the minus strand of JBFXFJ010000006.1, from coordinate 81,090 downwards.
TCGTGCCGAGCCTGGTGTTCTGCTATTTCCTGCCGACCACGCTCACGACGCTCGGCGTGCTGCCTGCCGAATCGGTCCTCTACGACTGGATCAAGGCTTACCTGCTGCCGACCAGCCTGATGCTGCTGATCCTGGCGCTCGACGTGCCGGGCATCATGCGCCTCGGACCGAAGGCCCTGATCATGATGCTGGCCGGAACCGCGGGTGTCGTGATCGGCGCGCCAATTGCGCTGTGGGTTTTCTCGTCATGGGTGCCGCCGGACACGTGGCAGGGCATGACTGCGCTGTCCGGAAGCTGGATTGGCGGCGGCGCCAACATGGTCGCGCTCGCCGAAGTTGCGGGCACTTCGAACTCGATGTTCGGGATGATGGTGATCGTCGATGTGTCGGTCGCCAATGTCTGGATGGGCGTGCTGCTCTACATGGCGGGCCAGCAGCAGCGGATCGATCGCTTTACCCGCGCCGACACGTCGGCCATCGAGGATCTCAAAAGCCGGGTCGCGGAGTTCACGGCCAGGACGACGCGTGTGGCATCGCTTACCGACCTGATGATGATCGCGGCGATCGGCTTCGGCGGCATGTGGCTCGCGACGCTCGCGGGTCGGTATGCCGGGCCAGCGACCGGGCTCTTCGACGCGACCATCTGGAAGTTCATCATCGTCACCGCCATCGCCGCGGCGCTATCCTTTACGCCGGTACGCAGGCTCGAGGGCGCTGGCGCCTCCCGGATCGGCTCCGTGATGCTTTACCTGCTCGTCGCCAGTATCGGCGCGCACGCGGATTTCACGCAGATGAAGGAGGCGCCGGTACTGGTCGCGGTCGGCGCGGTCTGGATGCTGTGCCACGTGACAGTGCTGCTCGCCGTCGCCTGGATGATCCGCGCGCCGATCTTCTTCGTCGCCATCGGCTCTCAGGCCAACATCGGCGGCGCCGCGAGCGCGCCGATCGTCGCCTCCGCGTTCCATCCGAGTCTCGCGCCGGTCGGTGTGCTGCTCGCCATCCTCGGCTACGTGCTCGGAACCTATGCGGGACTGCTGGCGATGTACCTGCTCAAGGCGGTGGCGGGAGCCTGACCAGGCAGCCGGCGGACTAGCAGTCGAGAAGCCGCCTCATGCGCGCATGGCGAAGCACGCGCTGCTGGTATACGCGTTCGTCATTTCCCGCCTTGGCGATGATCAACCGCAAGAGCTGCCTCCGCTCCCGCGCCTTCCAGCGTCCGCCCCTCGTGAAGGCCAGCACCAGCCCGGCCCATCGGGCGAGCATTGCGCGTGCGCCCGGATCGAGTCGCGCGGCTCTCGTTCCGGCAAGGCGCCGCATGGCTGCGGCCGCCGCTGCGGTGCGGCGTTCTGCCGGGTCGGCGTAGCGGAAGCGGCGTAGTGCCTGTGTCGAAGCCGCCAGCCATTCATCGATTCGTGGCAACCGGGCGGCCTGCGAGCGGTCCAGTGAATAGAGCATGTGCGACCGCGCCAGCGCCCGGAGTGTTGCCTGCGAGCTGCGATAACCGGGCCTGGCCTTGCGCCGGGCGAGTTCGCGCGCGGCCAGGCGGCGTGCCGCTGCCGTGCGCGGGCGGAATCCCAGGCGCTGGTAGAACCACCAGGCACCGGACTCGATGCCTTCGTCGTTGCCGACGCCGAGCTGGTAGGGCTCGACGCTGAAGGTCGTGCAGCCGAAGAGGTGATACGAGGCTGCGATGAAGCGCGCAAAGACATGCGCGGCCTCCGCGCCGCGAAACGCCGCGAAGGTGTTGAACGACAATGCCCCGTGCCGGCCCAGCACGTCGACCTGGATATAGCCGATCGGCATGCCGTTCTTGAGCGTCAGCGCGGTATAGGCGGTCGTGAGTGTCGCGCGCCGCGCGGGCAGCACACCCATCATGGCGAACGCGAGCCCGCGTCCATCGTCGACCTGGAAGACGTCGCCGGGATTCGCGAACTGAAACGCGGCGAGATCGCGCTCGCGGGTGATCATCGAAATCCGGGCCAGCCGGATGGCGTCCTGCGCGTCGGCGCCATGGAGTCTGCGTATGTGCCGCGGCCTGCGACGGGCCTCCTGGCGCAGGTCCGGATAGCCCTTGCGCAGGCTCGTCTGCTGATAGTGGATGGCATCGCGGGTGGCGAGACGTGCCGTGGTGCGCTCCGGCGTATTCCGGCCCGCGCGCAGGACGTAGGAGAGATCGAGCCGGTCGCCGAACGCCTCGCGGCTGAATTCGTCGCCGGGCATGCCGGCAATCAGGCCGTTGACGAAATCGGCGTCGGTCGTTCCGGGCGGGATCAGGCGCTCGAACGGAGCCAGGTCCAGTTCCTTCGGATGCTGGCCGGCTATCCACTCGGCCTGGGACGGTTCGAGCAACGGCGGCAGCACCTTGATCAGGTGGCGGATCGCTTCTTCATCATCGCGGTCCAGCACGAGTGCGCCCGGCCAATGCCGCGAGATCCAGTGGGCGGTCGGAAAGAAGAAGCGGAAGGGCGTGTCGGTGCCGGCGATGCCGCTGGCTTGCAGCGAGCGCCGGTGCTTGCGGAGGTCGGGCCGCCGGCGGAAGGAACTCAGCATGCGCCGCGCGCGGCCATGGACGCGACGGTCATCGGGGTAAGCCTCGAGGAAGCACAGCAGTTCGTGCAGCCGCAGCACTTGCTGCGGAGTTGCGAGCCTCGCCCGCGAGAGTGCATCCAGCAGCACCAGCTTGCGTGCGGCGAGACCAGGCGCATGGCGCCGGCCGATGCGCTCGAGCGATGCCAGCATGGCAGCCGCATCCCGTCGTTTCACGACTCGATCCTAGCAGGCCGCCTGCGCTAGAGTGGCGCCTGATGTCATTCGCCAGGCCGTGGTTGCTGTTGCTCGCGATTGCCGCGACGCCGGTCCTGCCGGCGCAGGCGCAGGTCGCCATGGATCCTGCCGCGGCCGGCCGGTTCGCAGGGCTCGCGCTGGCCTGCGTGCACCTGGAGTATCCAAACAAGATCTCGCACACGCTGCAGGGCGATGCGGACGTCCGTCCACCGCGCGAACTGACCCCCGTCTTTTACGGCTGTTATGACTGGCACTCGGCCGTGCATGGGCACTGGCTGCTGGCGCGGCTCGCCCGGCTGGAACCGGATGGCGCAGTCGCCGTCAAGGCGCGCGATGCGCTCGCAGTGAGCTTCACGGACGAGAGGGTCGCGGCGGAACTCGCGTATCTTCGCGGCGCCGGTCGGGCGTCGTTCGAGCGGCCCTATGGACTGGCCTGGCTGCTGCAGCTGGTGGCGGAATTGCGCGCCTGGCCGGATCCCGATGCAGCGCGGTGGGCCGCGACCCTGCAGCCGATCGAGTCGGAAGCCGCCGCGCGCATCCAGTCCTGGTTGCCGAAGCTCCGATACCCGATCCGCGTCGGCGAACACGCGCAGACGGCATTTGCGTTCGGCCTGATCCGCGACTGGGCCGTGGTCGCCAACGATGCCGGCATGCGGGAACTGATTGATGAGCGCAGCCGCAGCTACTACCTGGCCGACATCAACTGTCCGCTCGACTATGAGCCATCGGGCGAGGACTTCCTGTCGCCATGCCTGGCAGAGGCCGACCTGATGCGGCGCGTGCTGGCGCCGATGGAGTTTGCCGGCTGGCTGGCCAGATTCCTGCCGCGCCTGTCCAGCGCATCGTCAGCCGACTGGCTGGCGCCCGGCATCGTGACGGATCGTTCGGATCCGAAACTCGCGCATATCGACGGACTGAACCTGAGTCGTGCCTGGATGTTGCGAGGCATCGCCTCGGGCCTGCCGGCCGGTGATCCGCGGCGCGGCGCCCTCGAGGGTGCGGCCGCGCGGCATGCCGAGGCCGCCTTGCCCGCCGTGACCGGCGAGCATTACGAGGGCGGGCACTGGCTCGGAAGTTTTGCCGTGTACCTGCTGGGCGGCTCCGGCCGGACGGCCGGAGCCGCTGCAGAATAGAGTCTTACTTGAATTCGATCCGGCGGAAGTTCTGCTCACCGAAGAAGGTACGCAGCTCTTCATAGCCTTCGACCAGCTTGTCCTGCTTTTCCTGGGCAAGCCGGGCCCGCATCTCGGCCTGGAGTTGCTTGAACTGGGCTTCGTTCGGGTCCGATGAGGCGCCGCTCGGGAACTTCATCACGAGCATGAGGTTGAAGTCGCGGCTTGCCGCGGTGTCGCTCACGTATACGAAGCAGTCGAGCACCGTGCCCTGTTTCTTGCCGATCTCACAGCCGGGCGCCCAGGTCTGCTTGAGTCCCTCGAGATAATCGTCGATGCGATTCGGGTTCACCTTCACCATCGTCACGTTCCAGACTTCCTTGGAGAACGTGTAGTCGGTGTAAACCTCGAATGCCTGCGCGTTGATCGCCAACGTCAGTGCCGCAGCCGATGCTGCAATTGCCAAACGCTTCATCTTGTGTCTCCCTTTATCGGACTGGGACCGTGCCTGCCCGAATGTTTGTGATGCCGGCCCGCTCCAGATGGCAGCCGCGCCGGCGTGCGCTGACGGTATGCCGGCGCCCAATGCGTGTCAAAGCAATTCGGGTTGTTGCAGCGCGCAATGGCGCTCAGTCAGGCTTCGGCGCCTGCAGGTAATCGACGGCAATGCGCAGCATCGTGCGCAGGCCAACCGGGAGCGCCGCTTCGTCCACGTAGAAGAGGTCCGAATGGTTGTCCGGTGCGGTCGCCGCATTCTGGCCCGGCGGCGTGACGCCAACCCAGTAATAGAAACTCGGCACGCGCTGTGCGACGTGAGCGAAGTCCTCTGCCACCGTCATCAGCCCGCTGGTCTGGACCTTGTCGGCACCGAGCACGGCGCGAAGCGACTCCACCGCGCGCGCAGTCAGTGCCGGATCGTTCTCCAGCACCGGGTTCGGTTCCGGCATCATCTCGAGTTTCGCGCTCGCGCCATTGGCCTCGGCAACGTTCGTCACCGTGCGGCCCATGCGGTCGATGATGTCCTGGCGCATGGCGGGACTGAACGTGCGGATCGTGCCGAGCATCTCGACCGTCTCCGCGATGATGTTGTGGCGCACGCCGCCATTGATGGCGCCAATCGTGACGACCGCGGGCAGGGCGGTGATGTCCACCTGCCGGCTGACGATAGCCTGCAGGGCATTGGTGATCTGCGCGGCGGCGACGATGGCGTCCACCCCCTGCCAGGGTCGCGAGCCGTGGCTCTGGCGCCCGGTGACGACGATGCGGAAGAAGTCCGATCCCGCCATCAGCGGGCCCGGACGGACCGAGACGACGCCGGTATTGAGATTGGAGCCGACGTGCAGCGCAAACGCGGCGTCGGGCTTCGCGATTTCAAGCAATCCTTCGTCGAGCATCAGCGGCGCGCCGCCACGCTCGCCTTCGGGCACGCCTTCCTCGGCGGGCTGGAACACGAGCAGTATCGTGCCGGGCAGGCGTTCGCGCAGGCCTGCGAGCACTTGCGCCACGCCCATCAGCATGGCCGTATGGGCGTCGTGACCGCAGGCATGCATTACGCCGACGGTCCGGCCCCTGAATTCCCCCGTGGCGGTCGAGCGAAACGGCACATCGGTACGCTCGGTCACCGGCAGCGCATCCATGTCGGCGCGCAGCAGGATGGTCGGCCCGGGCAGCCCGCCGCGCAGGATCGCCACGACCCCGGTGTGGGCCATGCCGGTCCTGACCTCGAGGCCGAGGCCCCGCAGGTGATCGGCCACCCTGGCCGAGGTGCGGAATTCGCGGTTGGCGAGTTCCGGATGGCTGTGGAAATCACGGCGCCACTCGACGAGTCGCGACTCGAGCGCGGCTGCGGCGGCGTCCAGTTCGGCGGGCGTGATTTCGGCGCGAGCGATGCCGATCGAGGCGATGAACAACGCGGTCAGGGCAGTCAGGGCGGTCGGTAGGCGCACGTGCGGGTCCTCGTTGCTGGCAAATGCCTGCGGCAGTCTATCGCACGGTATTCCGGCGGCAGGCTGCGGCGTCGGGTTGAGGCCGCCGGGGCCTCTGGGGTATCATGCGCGCCGGTCGGGGGCGTGGCGTTGGCCACCGCGGCCCGGGCAGCGAGGCCCGGTCGTGGTCCCCCGGAACCGCAAGGTCGATCAGGAGGCCCCCTCGCGGGGCCTTTTTGTTGCGATCGGGTCGCCGGACATGGGCCTCGTGCCCATTTTTTATGTCCGGCGCCGATGGAGGCTGGATGAAGAACAGGCTGTTCGGCCTGCTGGAGCCGGTGGCCGCGAGTCTCGGCTACGAGTTGCTCGAAGTCGAGTTCAGTTCCGCGGGACGCAGTTCGCTGGTGCGCGTGTACATCGACCGCAGCGACGGCGGCGGGATCGGCCTCGATGATTGCGAGCGGGCGAGCCGCGCGATCGGGGCGGTGCTGGATGCCGAGGATCCGATCGGGCACGAGTACCAGCTCGAGGTGTCGTCGCCCGGTTTCGACCGGCCGCTTCGGACCGCGGCGCACTTTGCCCGCTTTGCGGGCAGCGAGGCGCGGATCGAACTCGCGGTGCCGCTGGAAGGCAGGCGCCGCTTCAGGGGCCGGCTCGGGCCGGTCGAGGACGGAATCGTCACGATAGAGGTGGACCGGCGGGAGTGGAAACTGCCGCTGGCCGGAATCAGCAAGGCGCGATTGGTGGGTTGACAATGAACAAGCAGATCCTGGAAGTCGTCGAGGCCGTCTCCAACGAGAAGGGCGTCGCGCGCGAGATCATCTTCGAGGCGCTCGAGGCCGCCCTGGCGTCCGCGACCCGCCGCAAGCACGGCGAGGACATCGACGTGCGCGTCGAGATCGACCGCAAGACCGGCGAATACAAGACGTTCCGGCGCTGGAAGGTCTTTGCCGACGACTCGACCGAGCTCGAGTTCACGGAACGTGAATTGCGCATGGACGACGCGAAGGACGTCGACCCGGCGGCCGAGATCGGCGGCTTTGTCGAGGTGCCGATGGAATCGGTGGCCTTCGGCCGCATCGCCGCCCAGACCGCCAAGCAGGTCATCGTGCAGAAGGTGCGCGAGGCCGAGCGCGCGCAGGTCGTCGACGAGTACAAGGACCGCGTCGGGACCCTCGTGTCCGGCATCGTCAAGCGCGTCGACCGTCATGGCGTCTACGTCGACCTCGGCGGCAATGCCGAAGGCTTCGTGCCGCGCGAGCACATGATTCCGCGTGAGATGGTCCGGCCGCAGGACCGGCTCAAGGCGCTGCTGCGCGAGGTGCGCTCGGAGGCCAGGGGCCCGCAGCTCTTCCTGTCGCGCACGTCGCCGGATTTCCTGATCGAGCTGTTCAAGCTCGAGGTGCCCGAAGTCGGGCAGGGCCTGATACAGATCCTCGGCGCCGCCCGCGACCCCGGCGCGCGCGCCAAGATCGCGGTCAAGAGCCTCGACCCGCGCATCGACCCGGTCGGCGCCTGCGTCGGCATGCGCGGCTCGCGCGTGCAGGCGGTCTCCAACGAGATCGCCGGCGAGCGCGTGGACATCATCCCGTGGATCGAAAACCCGGCGCAGTTCGTCATCAACGCGATGCAGCCGGCGGAAGTGACCTCGATCGTGATGGACGAGGACGCGCACTCGATGGACATCGCGGTGACCGAGGACCGCCTGTCGCAGGCGATCGGCCGCGGCGGCCAGAACGTGCGTCTTGCGAGCGAGTTGACCGGCTGGCGGCTGAACGTCATGTCCGAGCAGCAGGCCGCCGAGCGCAGCGACGAGGAAGCCGGGCAACTGCGCGAGATGTTCAAGCGCCTGCTCGACGTCGACGACGACGTCTCCAACGTGCTGGTGCAGGAGGGCTACTCGACCGTCGAGGAAGTCGCCTACGTGCCGGCCAGCGAACTGCTCGGCATCGAGGAATTCGACGAGGAGATGGTCGAGGAACTGCGCAATCGCGCGCGCGACGCGCTGCTGACGCAGGCGATCGCGAGCGAGGAGAAGATCGACGAGTCCGGCCCGGCGGAGGACCTGCTGGCGGTCGAGGGCATGGACAAGGAACTCGCCTACGAACTCGCCTCGCGCGGCATCCGCACCCGCGACGAGCTGGCGGACCAGTCGCTCGATGAGCTCGAATCGGTTCCGGGACTCGATCCGGAGCGCGCCGGGCAGCTGATCATGGCCGCGCGCGCCCACTTGTTCGAGAGCGCGGGCCAGGCCTGAGGTAAAGACAGATGTCCGACGTCACGGTCGAACAATTCGCGGAAGTCCTGAAGGTCACGGTCGACAAGCTGCTGGCGCAGCTTGAGGAAGCCGGGATCAAGGCGCTCGGGCCGAAGGACCGCATCAGCGAGGATGCCAAGCAGGAGTTGCTGACCTACCTGCGCAAGGCGCACGGCAAGGCCGAAGACGGCAATGCGCCGCGCAAGATCACGCTGCGCCGCAAGGCGCAGAGCGAGATCAAGGTCGCCGCGCCGATGGGCAAGGCGCGCACCGTGACCGTCGAGGTGCGCCGCCAGCGCACCTACATCAAGCGCGACGTTCTCGAGGAACAGGCGCGCGTGGCGCAGGAAGAGGTCGATCGCCAGCGCGAGGCCGAGGACGCGGAGCGCCGGGCGGTCGAAGAGAAGCTGCGGCGCGACGTCGAGCAGAAGGAACAGCAGCGCCGCGAACGCGAGGAGAGCGAGCGCCGCTCCGCCGAGGAGAACACGCGCCGCGCAGCCGAGGAACAGGCCCGCCGCGAAGCCGAGCAGAAGGCACGGGAAACGGCCGAGAAGGAGCGCCGTCAGCGCGAGGAAAAGGCGCGCAAGACCGCCGAGGACGACAAGAGCACGCGTTACGGACGGCAGGAACTGCACATCGCCGGCGGCCTGTCGGCGCGCCACAAGAAGGGCCGGGCGCGGCCGGAATCGCGCCGGCGCGCAGCGACGGTCGGCGGCGACCGCAAGCACGGTTTCGAGCTTCCGACGCAGCCGATGCAGCACGAAGTGGCGGTCGGCGAGACCATCACGGTCGCCGAACTGGCGCAGCGCATGGCCGTCAAGTCCAGCGAAGTCATGAAGACGATGCTCAACATGGGCGTCATGGCGACGATCAACCAGCCGGTGGACCAGGATACCGCGGTGCTCGTGATCGAGGAGATGGGCCACATCGCCAAGGTGCTGAAGGCCGACCAGGTCGAGGAAGCGCTGCAGGCCGGAATGCACGCCTCCGATGAGGCGCTGCCGCGGCCGCCGGTGGTCACGATCATGGGCCACGTGGACCACGGCAAGACCTCGTTGCTGGATTACATACGCCGCACCAAGGTCGCGGCCGGCGAGGCGGGCGGAATCACCCAGCACATCGGCGCGTATCACGTGGAGACGGCGCGCGGCGTCATCACCTTCCTCGATACCCCGGGCCACGCGGCGTTCACCGCGATGCGTGCCCGCGGCGCGCAGGTAACCGACATCGTCGTGCTGGTGGTGGCCGCCGACGACGGCGTGATGCCGCAGACGAAAGAGGCGATCCAGCACGCCAAGGCCGCCAGCGTGCCGATCGTGGTCGCCGTCAACAAGATCGACAAGCACGATGCGGACCCCGAGAAGGTCCGAAACGAGCTGTCCCAGGAGGGCGTCATCGCCGAGGAGTGGGGCGGCGAGAACATCTTCGTGCCGGTGTCCGCGAAGACCGGCGTCGGCATCGACAAGCTGCTCGAGTCGATCCTGCTGCAGGCCGAGGTGCTCGAACTCAAGGCCGTGAAGGACGCGCCGGCAGTCGGTGTCGTGCTGGAGGCCAGCGTCGAGCGCGGCCGCGGCGCGGTCGCGACCGTGCTGGTCAAGCGCGGCACGCTCAAGGTCGGCGACTCGGTCGTCGCCGGCGAGCAGTTCGGGCGCGTGCGCGCGCTGTTCGACGAACTCGGCAAGGAAATCGAGTCCGCGGGCCCGTCTATACCGGCGCAGATGCTGGGACTGTCGAGCCCGCCGAATGCCGGCGACGAGTTGCTGGCCGTTGAAAGCGAGCGCAAGGCGCGCGAAGTCGCGCTCTACCGCCAGGGCAAGTTCCGCGACGTGCGCCTCGCACGCCAGGCCGGCGAGAAGTCCGAGGACGTGTTCCTGCAGATGGGCGAGGATGCCAAAGGCACCGTCAACCTGCTGATCAAGGCTGATGTGCAGGGTTCTGCCGAGGCATTGCGCGAAGCGCTGATCAAGCTGTCGACGGCGGAAGTGTCGGTCAAGGTGATCTCGAGCGGGGTCGGCGGCCTGACCGAATCCGACGTGATGCTGGCCGCCGCATCGAAGGCCCGCATCATCGCGTTCAACATCCGGGCCGATGCCGCGGCGCGCGAGGCAATGCGCGACCAGAACATCGAGGTCCGCTACTACAGCGTCATCTACGAGGCGATCGACGACATCCGCGCCGCGCTGACCGGCATGCTGGCGCCCGAGGTCAAGGAGCAGATCGTCGGCCTCGCCGAGGTCCGCGACGTGTTCCGCTCGAGCAAGTTCGGGATCGTCGCCGGCTGTCTCGTGATCGATGGCTACGTGCGTCGCAACAACCCGATCCGCGTGTTGCGGGACAATGTCGTGATCTTCGAGGGCGAGCTCGAGTCGCTGAAGCGGTTCAAGGACGACGCCTCGGAAGTCCGCGCCGGCACCGAGTGCGGCATCGGCGTCAAGGGCTACAACGACGTGAAGGTTGGCGACCAGATCGAGTGCTTCGAGCGCGTCGAGGTTGCGCGCCAGCTCTAGCGGAGGTTCCCAGTCATGCCGCGCGAATTTCCCAGGGCGCGACGGGTCGAGGAGCAACTGAAGCGGCTGCTGGCCGAGCTCATCCGCCGCGAGGTCAAGGACCCGCGGGTCGGGCTGATCACGATCACCTCGGCCGAGGTGTCCCGCGACCTGACCCATGCGAAGGTCTTTTTCACGCCGTTCGCCGGCGTCGGCAACGCCGAGGCGGCCCTCGAGGCGCTGCGCCATGCGTCAGGCTACCTGCGCCACCAGGTGCGCAACCTGATGCGGTTGCGCGTCGCGCCGGAACTCGATTTCCAGATCGATGATTCTGTGGAGCGCGGGGCACGCCTCTCGGCCCTGATCCACGACGCCGTCGAGAGCGACCGGCAGCGCCACGTCGACGGCGAACCGGAAGAGGAATGAGCGGCGCCACGCCCGAGCGGCCGCCAGCCGAGCGCTGGCGGGACGTGGACGGCATCCTGCTGCTCGACAAGCCCGAAGGACTGACCTCGAATGCCGCGCTGCAGCGCGCGCGCCGGGCCTTTCGCGCGCGCAAGGCCGGGCACACCGGCAGCCTCGACCCGTTGGCGAGCGGATTGCTGCCGGTCTGTTTCGGGCAGGCGACCAAGGCGAGCGGCATGCTGCTGGACGCCGACAAGACCTACCACGTGTCGATTGCGCTCGGCGAGCGCACGTCGACCGGCGACCGCGAGGGCGAGGTCGTCGAGCGCGAGCCGGTGCCTGCCCTCGACGAGGATTCCGTGCGGCGCATCGCCGGCGGCTTCCTCGGCCAGTCGCAGCAGGTGCCGCCGATGTACTCGGCGCTGAAGCACCGGGGAGAGCGGCTCTATCGCCTCGCGCGCCAGGGGATCGAGGTCGAAAGGCCGCCGCGCCGGATCGTCATCCATCGCCTGGAGCTGGCAGGCATGGAGCCCGGGAGGCTGCAGTTCGAGGTCGACTGCAGCAAGGGCACTTATGTCCGGAGCCTCGCAGAGGACATCGCGCGCGCCTGTGGAACCGTCGGCCACGTGCACAGCCTGCGTCGGCTGCGGCTCGGGCCATTCCGGGAGCCGCGGATGTACAGCCTCGAGGCGGTCGAAAGGGCCGCAGATCGGCCACAGGAGCTCCAGGCAATGCTGCTGCCGGCCGATACCGCCATTCCGGGCTTGCCGGCGGTTTGCCTCGGGATCGCTGAACAGGCCTGCGTGCTGCAGGGGCAGCCGGTGTTTGCCGCCGGTCCCGGGGACGCGCTGGTGCGCATGTACGGGGCCGACGGGCTGTTTCTGGGGGTCGGACGCATGAGCGCGGAGGGGCACCGCCTGGCGCCCGAACGAATCATGGTCAGTCTGGCGGGTTCGCAGCCCACGCGAGCTTGAGAGGACCCCGGTGCGCGGGTACAATGCGCGGCTTTCTAAAGGGTTATAGGGTCAAGTGAACGAGATGCCACTCACGAATGTACGCAAGGCAGAAGTCGTCGGTAAGTTCCGGCGCGCTCCGACGGACACGGGGTCGCCTGAAGTGCAGATCGCATTGCTGTCCGAACGCATCAATGGGCTGACCGCGCACTTCACCAGTCACAAGAGCGACCACGCTTCGCGGCGTGGGCTGCTGAAGATGGTGGCACAACGCCGGCGGCTCCTGGATTACCTCAAGGCCAACGCCCCCGAGCGGTACACCAAGGTCGTCAACGAACTTGGCCTGCGCCGCTGAGGCGCCGCGGGCGCCAGGCGCCCGTCTTCCGTACCAGACATCAAAGGGGACCCGCTTGAGCGTTTCCAGGCAGACATTCAGTTACGGCGCGCTTCCGGTCACGATCGAGACCGGCCGCCTGGCCCGTCAATGCGACGGCGCAGTGGTCGTCACCATGGGTGACACGGTGGTGCTCGTCACCGTGGTGGGTCGCCGCGAAGCGGTTGCCGGCCGGGATTTCTTCCCGCTGACCGTCAACTACGTCGAGAAGACCTATGCCGCGGGCAAGATTCCCGGCGGCTTCTTCAAGCGCGAAGGCCGCCCTTCCGAAAAGGAAGTGCTGACCTCCCGCCTGATCGATCGGCCGATCCGGCCGCTGTTTCCGGAGGGCTTCTACAACGAAGTCCAGATCGTCGCGACCGTGCTGTCGCTGGACCCCGAGATCGACTCGGACATCCCGTCGTTGATCGGCGCCTCCGCGGCGCTGGCGATTTCCGGCATACCGTTCTCGGCGCCGATCGCCGCGGCGCGAGTCGGCTATCGCGATGGCGCCTATTTGCTCAATCCGACATTTACCCAGGTGAGGACCGAATCGCAGCTGGATCTGGTGGTTGCCGGCACCGCGGACGCGGTGCTGATGGTTGAGTCGGAAGCCAAGGGCCTGTCCGAGGAAGTCATGCTGGGCGCGGTCCTGTTCGGCCACGAGCAGATGCAGGCTGCGATCGCAGCGATCAACAAGCTCGCTGCCGAGGCGGGCAAGCCGCGCTGGGACTGGAAGGCGCCGGATGAAAACGCTGCATTGAAACAGGCCGTCGCTACCCAGGCGAAAGCCGCCTTGACCGAGGCCTATGGCCTTGTCGTCAAGCAGGCCCGCGTGACGCGCCTGGCGGAGATCCGCCAGTCCGTGCAGGCGGCGCTGTCGGGCGGCGAGAGCCCGAAATTCACGAAGGACCAGGTCGCGACCGAACTGCATGACCTGGAATACCGCCTGGTCCGCGACTTCATCCTCGACGGCAAACCGCGCATCGACGGTCGCAACCTGACCACGGTCCGCCCGATCACGATCGAAGTCGGCGCGCTGCCGCGCACGCATGGTTCGGCAATCTTCACGCGCGGCGAGACCCAGGCGCTGGTCACGGTGACGCTCGGCACCGGCCGCGACGCGCAGATCATCGACGCGCTCGCCGGCGAGCGGCGCGAGCCGTTCATGCTGCACTACAACTTCCCGCCGTTCTCGGTCGGCGAGACCGGCTTCATGGGTTCGCCCAAGCGCCGCGAGATCGGCCATGGCAACCTGGCGCGCCGCGGCATCAATGCCGTGATGCCGGATCTCCAGGAGTTTCCGTACGTCCTGCGCGTCGTGTCGGAAGTGCTCGAATCCAATGGCTCGAGCTCGATGGCGACCGTCTGCGGCACCAGCCTGGCGCTGATGGATGCGGGCGTGACGCTCAAGGCGCCGGTTGCCGGCGTCGCGATGGGCCTGGTCAAGGAAGGCGAACGTTTTGCCGTCCTGACCGACATCCTGGGCGACGAGGACCACCTCGGCGACATGGATTTCAAGGTGGCAGGGACCCGGGACGGCATCAATGCGCTGCAGATGGACATCAAGATCAACGGCATCACCGCCGAGATCATGAAAGTCGCGCTGGAACAGGCCAAGGCCGGCCGCCTGCATATCCTGGGCGAGATGAACAAGGTGCTGGACAAGGCGCGCCCGCAGATGTCCGAGTGGGCGCCGACGATCGTCACCATCAAGATCGACCCGGAGAAGATCCGCGACGTCATCGGCAAGGGCGGGTCGGTGATCCGCCAGATCACCGAGGAAACCGGCGCGACCATCGACATCGAGAACGACGGCACGGTCAAGATCGCGTCGGTCGACTCTGCATCGGGGCGCGAAGCGCTGCGTCGCATCGAAATGATCACGGCCGACGTCGAAGTCGGGCATGTCTACGAAGGCAAGGTCGTGCGGCTGATGGATTTCGGCGCTTTCGTCGCGATCCTGCCGGGCCGCGACGGCCTCGTGCACATCTCGCAGATCTCCGACGAACGGGTCGAGCGCGTCAGCGACAAGCTCAAGGAAGGCGACGTCGTGAAGGTCAAAGTGCTCGAGGTCGACCGCCAGGGCCGCGTACGGCTCTCGATGCGCGGAGTCGCCTAGAGGCGTCGCTCGCCACACCCCGCCAGCCGATCCGGGCACCAATGGGCGAGTGCCCATTCCCAGACCTCGGCGACCGCCGCGTGCGCGAGCGTGGCCGGCGGCGCCTGTTCCAGCCAGCCGAGAACCTGCAAGAGCTGGGCGGCCGCGTCCTGCAACCGCAGTGGCACGGCGCGACGCGATTTCGCAAGTTTGCGGCCGTCGGGCTCTGCCAGCAGCGGCAGGTGAGCGTAGCGGGGCGTGCGGAACCCGAGCGCCCGTTGCAGCAGGATCTGGCGCGGCGTGCTGGTGAGCAGGTCGCAACCGCGGACTACCTCGGTCACGCCCTGGAGTTCGTCATCGACGACGACCGCCAGGTGATACGCGAAATGTCCGTCGCGGCGCCGTATGACGAAATCCCCCGCCTCACGCAGGCAATCCTGCCGGACCGTTCCCTGCAGTTCGTCGACGAACTCGACGGCCGGCTGGTCCGGTTCGATGGCAAAGCGCAGCGCGTGCGGGCCGCTGCCGGCCGCGGGATCGTGGCGGCAGGTGCCGGGGTACACTGGCTCGACCCCGGGCTCCAGCGCCAGCGCAGCCAGCATGGAGCGACTGCAGCGGCATGAATAGCAACGCCCGGCGCGCTGCAGCGCGCGCAGGGAATCTTCATACAAATCAATTCGGTCGGACTGGAAACTGACGTTTCCATCCCATTCGAATCCAAACCACTCGAGCGTGTGCTGGAACTCGTCGGCGAGACCCGGTACGCAGCGGTCGCGGTCGAGATCCTCGATGCGCAGCAGCCAGCGGCCGTTGCGGCTGCGCGCGCTCAGGTAGCTGCCGGCGGCCGCCAGCAAGGATCCCAGATGCAGCGGACCCGAAGGTGTGGGGGCAAAACGGCCGCAAGGGCCTTGCAGCGGTGTTTCAGCGGTACCAGTCGTCGCGGTCGCCGTACTGCTTTTCGCGTCGTTCACGCCGCTCCTGGGCTTCGATGCACAGCGTTGCGACCGGTCGCGCTTCGAGGCGCTTGACCCCGATCGGCTCGCCGGTCTCGACGCAGTAGCCGTAGCTGCCGTCTTCGATGCGGCTGATTGCCTCTTCGATCTTGCGGATCAGCTTGCGCTCGCGGTCCCGGGTGCGCAGCTCGAGGGCGAATTCGGATTCGAGCGTCGCGCGATCGTTCGGATCGGGCGGGTTGGCCGCCTCGTCCTTCATATGGGTCATCGTGCGATCGACTTCTTCCATGAGGTCCCGCTTCCAGTTGCTGAGGATCCCGCGGAAATGATCGAGTTGCTCCCGGCCCATGTACTGCTCGCCCTTGCGTTCGCGGTACGGGCGTACGTTGCGGGGTCCGAGCAGCAGGTTGTGGCCGGTCGGCGAATCGTCGTCTTCCTCGGCAAAGATGGGGCGGCGCGCGAGGCGCGGCTGCATTGCAGCGAGGGCGGGGCGCACCTGCGCGACCGGCGCTGGCGTCCGCGATTTCTCGCTGGCCGGCTCGCGCACGGCCGCAGCGGCTTTGACCGCCTTGGCGGGCTTTGCCGCTGGACGGGGAGCCGCGGTGGAGCGGACGACTGTGCGGGACCTGGACTTGGCATGCTTGACGGCCTTGGCGCGAACACCAGGCGCCTTGGGCTTGCGGGCCGCGGGCTTCGCGGCCTTCCGAGCGGCCGGCGCCTTGCGCGCCGCGACCTTCGCAACCGGCTTTTTGGTCCTGGAAGTCTTCTTGCCTGGCATCAAGTTCTCCGCTGCCTGTTCAATCGAGCGCCGGATTATAGCCCCGGTTTTCGCGCGGTCCAGTGCTGTCGGCGTCGCCCGCCGGGCACGGGGCGGGCTCAGGGGAGGTGGAGGGCCGGGGCCGGATTCCAGCCGCTCTGGCGATGCTCGGCGACGATGGTCGTGTAGATGCCGCCGCGCACGTTGAACTGTGCCGTCAGGCGCAGGAATCGCGGCTGCAGCGCCGCCACCAGCCGGTCCGCGATCTCGTTGGTCACCGCTTCATGGAACGCGCCGCGGTCGCGGAACGACCAGATATAAAGCTTCAGCGACTTGAGCTCGACGCACAGCGCCTCCGGAACGTACTCCAGGTCCAGCGTCGCAAAATCGGGCTGGCCGGTGCGCGGACAGAGGCACGTGAACTCCGGCAGGCGCATGCGGATCGTGTAATCGCGGCCCGTCCGCGGATTCGGAAATGTCTCGATGTCGCCAGATGGCGCCGGTCGGCTCATGCGGGGTTTTCCCGGTCGTCGTCAATTGCGGGCGGTTAATCTACACTAGCCGGAATGCGCCTCGCCAGGATCAAACTAGCCGGTTTCAAGTCTTTCGTCGATCCGACCACCGTTGCATTTCCAGCCAACCTGACCGGCGTCGTCGGTCCCAACGGCTGCGGCAAGTCCAACATCATCGACGCCGTGCGCTGGGTCATGGGCGAGATTTCCGCCAAGCACCTGCGCGGCGATTCGATGACCGACGTGATCTTCAACGGCTCGCGCAGCCGCAAGCCGATCGGCAACGCATCCGTGGAACTGGTGTTCGACAACAGCGACGGCAAGATCGCGGGGCCGTATGCCGGCTACGCGGAGGTGGCGCTGAAGCGGGTTGTGTCGCGCGACGGCAATTCCACCTATTACATCAACGGCTCCAAGTGCCGCCGCAAGGACATCACCCACCTGTTCCTCGGCACCGGGCTCGGCTCGCGCAGCTACGCGATCATCGAGCAGGGCATGATTTCGCGGCTGATCGAGGCGCGCGCCGAGGACATGCGCGCGTTCGTCGAGGAAGCCGCCGGAATATCACGCTACAAGGACCGGCGCCGCGAAACGGAAAGCCGCATCGCGCACACCCGCGAGAACCTCGAACGGCTGAACGACCTGCGCGAGGAGGTGGACAAGCAGATCCGTCACCTGCAGCGCCAGGCCGGTATTGCGCGCCGTTACCAGGAGAGCAAGACGCGCCAGAGGCAGCTGCAGGCAGAACTGCTGGCGCTGCGCATACGCGATCTCGACGGCGACATCGCCGCCCGGCACGCGCTTGCGACCCAGCGGGAAACCGAGACCCAGGCGGCGATCGCGGACCTGCGCGCCGCCGAGGCGACCGTCGAACGCGCGCGGGCCAGGCATGCCGAGTGTTCGGATGCGCTGGCCGCCGTCCAGGGCCGCTACTACCAGGCCGGCGCCGATGCCACGCGCACGGAGCAGGCCCTGCAGCACGCGCGTGAATTGCGGCAGCGGCAGCGCGGCGACCTCGAGCGCGTGACCAGCGAACACGCGGAGTCGAGCGTGCTGGTCGGGCGCGACCAGGAGCAGTTGCGCGAACTGACGGAGTACCTGCAACGGGCCGAGCCCGAGCTTGCCACCGCGCGTGCCACCGAGAGCGCCGCGCGCACAGCGCTTGCGGAAGCGGAAGCGGCAATGGCGGACTGGCAGCATCGCTGGGAGACCTTCAGCCGCGAGTTTGCGGATGCCTCCCAGCAGTCGCAGGTCGAGCGCGCGAGGATCGAGCAGATCGAGGCCGGACTTGCGCGGCTGACGACGCAGCGCGAACGCCTGGCGCAGGAGCGCGCATCGCTGGAGCAGAATGTCTCGGGCGCCCGTCCCGAGGAGTTTGCCGCAGCCGAACAGCAGGCGCGCGATCGCGGCAGCGAGGCGCAGCGCGATCTCGACGCGACGCTTGAGTCGCTCCACGCAGTGCGCGAAGAGGAGCGGCAGGCATCCAGCGCGCTTGACGCGGCGAAAGCCGCGCTGCAGGCCAGCCAGGGCGAACTGCTGACGGTCGAGGCGGTCCAGAAGGCGGCGCTCGGCCAGGCCCAGGGACGGGTCGTCGAGTGGCTGGCCAGAAACCAGCTTGAACGCCGGCCGCGGCTTGCCCAGCAGCTCGACGTTTCCAGAGGCTGGGAACGGGCGGTGGAAACCGCGCTCGGCAGCTATCTCGAGGCGGTCTGCGTGGACGGCATCGATGCGGTCGCCGCGGCCACCGACAACCTCGACGCAGGCCAGCTGACGATCACCGAATCCACGAGAGCAGGCCGCAGCGACGCGCCTGCCGAGATGCTGCTCGCCAGGGTGTCCGGACCGGCAGTCGTCACGGACCTGCTCGCCGGCGTCATCGCGGTGGAGTCACTGGCAGATGCGCTTGGCCGCCGCCGCTCGCTGCAGCCGGGGCAATCGGTCATCACGCGTGGTGGTCTCTGGTTCGGGCGGGACTGGCTGCGCGTCTCGCGCAGTGAAGCCGGGCATGCCGGCGTCATCGCGCGCGAACAGGAACTGCGGCGCCTGCAGTCGTCCGTCGCCGGGCACGAAAAGGGAGTGGCCGGACTCGAGCGGACCCTGTCGATGGCCCGCGAGCGCATCGCGAGTCTCGACGCAAAGCGCGATGAACTGCACGCGACCGTGAACCGCCTGCACCACGACCTGGTCAACGTGCGCAGCGCGCACGAGGCGATCCGCTCGCGTGCCCAGCAGATCGCGGAGCGCATTGCGCGCCTGGCGGCCGAGCTGGAACAGGTCGGCGGCGACATTGGCCGCGACGAGCAGGAAATCCGGGACTCGCGCCGGCGGCTCGAGGTCGCCCAGGGTCAGCTCAAGTCCCTGCAGGAGCGGCAACCGGGCCTCGAACAGGAGCGCGATTCGCTGCGCATGCGCCTCGCCGCCGCGCGCGACCGCAATGCGATCGATGTCGACTCGGCCCAGCAGGTGGCGATACGGGTCGAGTCCCAGCGCTCCACGCTCGCGACGCTGCGCACCAGCCTGGAACGCGCCAGCGAGCAGGCGCGCCAGCTTGAGGCCCGGCGCGCGGAACTGCGGCAGCAGCTGGCCGATGGCGAAGCGCCGTTCGCGGCGGTCGAGCAGCAACTCCGGCAATTCCTGGAACAGCGGCTCGCAGTGGAGCGGGAGCTCACTGACGCACGGCGCAGCGTCGAGGAAGCCGATGCGCAGGTTCGCGAAGTCGACGTCGGCCGGCAGAAGGCCGAGTCGGTCGTGGAGTCGGCGCGCGCTGCGCTCGCGGAGATCAGCCTCGGGATGCAGGAAGCCCGCGTGCGGCGCGAATCCCTGATGGAACAGTTCAGCGCCACGCAGTTCGACCTCGACCAGGTGACCGCTGCGTTGCCGGCCGATGCCGCGGTTGCCGCGTGGGACCAGCAGCTGGTGGAAATCGCCGAGAGGATCGAGCGCCTTGGCGCCGTCAACCTGGCGTCCATCGACGAACTCAAGGAGCAGTCAGAGCGCAAGGAATACCTGGACCGCCAGTTTGCCGACCTCACCGACGCGCTCAACACCCTCGACCAGGCGATCCGCAAGATCGATCGCGAGACGCGCGCGCGCTTCCAGGACACGTTCGACCGGATCAACGCCGGACTGAAAGAGAAGTTCCCGCGCCTGTTCGGCGGCGGCGCTGCCTACCTGGAACTGGTCGGCGACGACCTGCTCACCGCGGGCGTCGCGGTGATGGCGCGCCCTCCCGGCAAGCGCAACAGCACGATCAGCCAGCTGTCGGGAGGCGAAAAGGCGCTGACCGCGGTCGCCCTGGTGTTTTCGATCTTCGAGCTGAACCCGGCTCCGTTCTGCCTGCTCGATGAGGTCGATGCGCCGCTCGACGAGCACAATGTCGGCCGTTTCTGTGACATCGTGCGGGACATGGCGGAGCGCGTGCAGTTCGTGTTCATCACCCACAACAAGAGCACGATGGAGCTCGCGAGCCACCTGATCGGCGTGACGATGGGCGAACCGGGTGTCTCGCGTCTGGTCGCAGTGGATGTCGACGAGGCAGTCCGGATGGCTGCCGTCGGTTAGCCCGGGAGGCACGGCAGTGTCACAGCTTCGCTGGATCCTGCTCGGCGCCGGTATCGCGCTGATACTCGGTCTCTGGTGGTGGGAAACCCGCAAGTCGAAAGCAAAGGCCGCGGCGGACGCCGGGGAAGCCTGGCCGCGCGAGCGTGCCGAGCCGATTGTCGAGCCAGAGCCTGGCGGCGAGCCCGCGGATCCGCCGGCGGAACCTGTGACCTATGTGCCGACCATCGAGCGCATCCGTGTGCCGCGAAGGCCGCCGATGATCGAGATTCCGGACGATCTCGAGGTGGACGTCTCGGCCTACGTCGGCAAAGACCGGCGCCGCGCAGGCGAACCGGAGCTTGCGACCATGCCGGAAACCGTGCCGGATGAAGATGGCGCTGAAGCGGTGCGCGACGACGCCGGGCCGCCGATGGAACCGGAAGAGGAGCAGGACGACCATCACCGCGCTCCCTGGATCCGGACGCACCCGCTCGAGCGATCGGAGGTTGCGCCAAAGCCCGAGGAAGATCTGCCCGAACCCGCGCCGGCGGATCCGATCGAGCGCCAGACGGCAGAAGCCTCGCAGCAGCGGATCGTCGCCTTGCGGCTGGTCGCACCGGATGGCGGCTGGCACGGGCAGATGTTGCGCGAAGCACTGGAGGCGGAAGGACTCCGCTTCGGCCGCTACTCCATCTTCCACCGCGAGCGCGAAGACGGAAAGGCGCTGTTCTACGTTGCCAGCATGATGGAGCCGGGATCGTTCGACCTGGCGAAGATGGACGAGCAGTCGTTTCCGGGGATTTCCCTGTTCGGAATCGTCCCTGGCCCGATCGACGCGCCCGCCACGTTTGACCTGGTGCTGGCAGTCGGGCGGCGCCTGGCCGACCGGATCAAGGGACAGCTGCAGGACGAGCAGGGCAGCACATTGACGGCGCAGCGCATCCTCAACCTGCGGGAGGAGCTGGTGCATTTCGAGCACCGGTACAAGCGCCTCCGCCGCAGCTGATGACGAAGGCAACGGCAGGCCAGCGCCAGCGCGTCCTGCGACTGCGCGCGGAAATCGAGCGCCATAACTATCGATATCACGTGCTCGACGATCCGGAAATTCCGGACGCCGAATACGACCGGATGCTCGTCGAACTGCGCGCTCTCGAGCAGGAGCATCCTGAACTGGTCGTTGCGGATTCGCCGACCCAGCGCGTCGGTGGCGCGCCGGTCTCCGGATTCGCGGAGGTGCGGCATCGCCTGCCGATGCTTTCGCTCGACAATGCCTTCGCGCGCGAAGATGTCGTGGCCTTCGACCGGCGCGTGCGCGAGCGGCTCGAGACCGAAAAGGACATCAGCTACTCCTGCGAGCCGAAGATGGACGGCCTGGCGGTCAGCCTGACATACCGCAAGGGGTCGCTGGAGATCGCCGCAACCCGTGGCGACGGGACGGTGGGCGAAGACGTCACGCACAACATACGTACGATCCAGAGCGTGCCGCTTCGGCTTACGGGGAAGACCTGGCCACAGCTCCTGGAAGTGCGCGGCGAAGTATTCATGGCGCTCGCCGGCTTTCACGAGATGAACCGCCGCGCTGCCGAGAAGGGCGAGAAAGTCTTCGTCAACCCGCGCAATGCGGCGGCAGGCAGCCTGCGGCAGCTGGATCCGCGCCTCGCGGCGTCCCGGCCGCTCGAGATCTACTTTTATGGCGCCGGCATCGTCGAGGGTCGCAAGCTGCCCGACCGGCACAGCAGGATCCTGGAAACGCTGCGCGCATGGGGCCTGCGCACGTCCCCGGAGGCGCGCGTGGTCGAGGGCGTCGACGGAATGCTCGAGTACTACGAGCAGATGGGGCGGCGGCGCAGCAAGCTCGGGTACCAGATCGACGGCGTCGTGTACAAGGTCGACCTCATCGAGCAGCAGCGCGAACTCGGCTTCGTTGCGCGCGCGCCGCGCTGGGCCATTGCCCACAAGTTTCCGGCCGAGGAGGAAATGACCCGGGTCCGCGCCATCGAATGGCAAGTCGGACGCACCGGCGCGCTGACGCCGGTCGCCAGGCTCGAGCCCGTGTTCGTCGGCGGCGCGACCGTGAGCAATGCGACGCTGCACAACATCGACGAGCTGCAGCGCAAGGACGTACGTGTCGGAGACACCGTGATCCTGCGGCGCGCCGGGGACGTCATCCCGGAGGTGGTGCGTGTCATCGCCGAAAAGCGGCCGCCCCGGACCTCGCCGGAGCGCTTGCCGGAGAATTGCCCGGTCTGTGGTTCCGATGTCGAGCGCGAGGAAGGGGAGGCAGTGGCGCGCTGCACCGGTTCGCTCGTCTGCCCGGCACAACTGAAAGAATCGTTGCGGCATTTTGCTTCCCGGCGAGCGCTCGACATCGAAGGGCTTGGGAGCAAGCTGGTCGACCAGCTGGTGGACGAAGGACTGGTGAAGGACGCCGCCGACCTGTACCGGCTCAAGGGCGGTCAGCTTGCGGAACTCGAGCGCATGGGCGAGAAGTCAGCGGTCAACATCATCGAATCCCTGGAGCGCAGCAAGCAGACGACGCTTTCCCGGTTTCTCTTTGCGCTTGGCATCCGCGATGTCGGCGAAGCGACGGCGGAAGCGCTGGCGCGGCATTTCCGCTCGCTGGAAGCATTGCGCCGCAGTCCGACCGGGAAGATCGAGGAAGTTCCGGATATCGGCCCCATCACCGCGGCGCACGTGCACGCGTTCCTGGCCGAGCCGCGCAATTCCAGAGTTATCGATTCCCTGATTCGCCTTGGCGTGAACTGGCCCGAGATCCGCGAAGTTGCGCCGCGAAGCAACGTGCTCAATGGCAAGACTTTCGTGTTGACGGGCAAGCTGTCGACCATGACGCGCGATGAAGCCGGTGACCTGATCCGCGAACTGGGTGGGAAGGTTGCCGGCAGCGTGTCAAAGAATACGGACTACGTCGTGGCGGGAGAGGACGCGGGATCGAAACTGCGCAAGGCCACCGAACTGGGGGTCGAGGTTATCGACGAGGATGGGCTCCTCAAGATGGCGGGCCGCAAACGCTGATCAAGCGCTGCGCGGACCCGATGGCCCTGCACCGGGCTTCGTTTCCTCATCGACGAACATGTGAAGCATCACGCCGGCGCGCACCTTGCCCGGCGCCTCCGGACGATCGTGCTCCACGATCCAACCCTCGATGTCTTCCATGAAAGCGGCGCCGCGGTGCCGCAACAGCCGGTGAAAGAGTGGTATCGCTTCGCGTTCCAGCGAGACCGTCACTGCGGTGTCGCTGTACAGGCGGGATTCCACCGGGGCGGAGAGGTTGTGCTCGAGCGTATTGAGCACATCGCGTGCCGTGCCGCCAAGCTGCTCGATCGCCGCGGGATCCGCTCCGCCCAGCGTGTAGCGTCGTGTTACGGCACGCAGCGAACCGTCTTTTGCCATGCGCAC
Source organism: Steroidobacteraceae bacterium (assembly GCA_050179155.1). Taxonomy (GTDB): domain Bacteria; phylum Pseudomonadota; class Gammaproteobacteria; order Steroidobacterales; family Steroidobacteraceae; genus SCUD01. The sequence continues at coordinate 57,515 of JBFXFJ010000006.1, read as the reverse complement.
CGCGCCGACCTGGAGCAGTTCGTCGAGGATGATCGCCGGATAGATGTCGCCGCTGAATTCCCGCACCAGCGAGGCAAAAGAGGGTGCCGGACCATCGACAGGCAGTGTCCGAGAGCGGCCCTCGCTATCCGTGTATTCCGGGCTTTCGAACCACCCTGCCAGAACCCGCGCCAAACGGTTGCGGCGATAGCCCTTTTCGGTCTCCGGATCCGGTTCGCTGGACTCTTCGCAGTTAACAATATCGCTGACGACGTGCCGGTGCAGTCCAGTAATTGTTGAAACGCGCGAGAAACTCGGTGATTTCCCCTGCTCGCGTAGGATATCCCGGGCGGCCTGGACAAAGGCAATATTGGCAATACGGGAAAAATCATAAGTCGACAGACCGTGACGAAGCATGATCCGCGCCAGTGGTCGGAGGAGGGTGAGGCAGGCTTTTTGCAGGGCGGTCTTACGCAAGTTCACGCTGCAATTACCTCAAATCAGATGCGGCGGAAATCACGAAGCGACGTCTTCGTCACGATTTGAGTCTACTAGCGTAGGCCTGCATGAAGTTCGGCATCGATGATAGCCAAACTGGGTTCAAGTCATCTCTAAAGGACATGTGTGTGAATAACCCCAATGTTGCTCATGATCTGACGATGCCTCTACAAGCGAATGATGGCGTAGCAGTGTCGGCGCATATCTTGTTGCGTAGATTATTCAGAATTCTAAGGGGCTGTGGACTCTCACTTTCGCAATTGCAATCGATCTCGGATCAAGCATTGAACGAAGTTCAAGGAATACCGGACGCGCATGCGAGTCGAGTGACGGCTCGCCAAGCCTTTATGTGTTGTGATGTCGTATTGAAATGGAGGCGCGACTGCAAATACTTGGATAAGGCAGGACTGCCCATGCAACTGTCGATAAATGGCGCGTCACCGTCATTTATTGACCTAGTGAAAGCAGCGACCCCTGATGCCAATCCTCACCAACTGTTGGCGGCAATGGAAGAGCTCGGGGTCGTGCGAATCGCTGAAGACGCGAAAGCCGAATTGATCAGCGAGTCTGTTGTAGCGTGTGCTGGACGCGAAGGCTCGACAATCGCAAGCGAGTGCGTGCTTGAACACATCTGCGGATTTCTTGGGTCCGTCGAATACAATGTTTTTGATAAGCCATCACGCGAGAGAGGTCGATTCGAGCGCGCGTGCTATGCGTCGGTACCGCTGCAGTTGGTTCCAGTTCTCGAACAGTTGGTCAGCGCTCGGGGACAGGATTTTGTGGATGTAATTGATGAATGGTTGGCTCGTCGTGCGATCAAAAGGCCGTTGAGTGACGATTTGGTCCTGGTGGGCGCAGGAGCGTACGTGTTCGTCCGGAAGCATGACTGACGAAAATAGTTAGTATTTCTAGATACTTATGATATGAAGCTAAAAGGTTTCCGACGGCCGTTGGCGCTTCTTGTTACTAACTGATTGATTAATTAAGGATTTTTACTTGTCTGCGCAAGCTCGAGCTTCGCGGCTCGCCACTTATCGTCCAATCCAGCTAGATTAAGTCATGTCAGCTACTTATGATGTTAAACGAGAGCTTTTAGCAGCATTTCGATTACTGATGACGCCACTCATCAGGATCCTGCTGCGAAGCGGCATAACGTTTCAGGAATTCGCGGGGGTACTTAAAGACGTCTACGTGACCGTGTGTGCGCGAGAGATGACTCTACCTGGACGCAGGCTGACTCTCTCTCGGGTTGCGATTGCAACTGGGTTAACGCGTCGAGAGGTCGCAAAGATTGTCCGTAATGAAGGCAAGACTCGGTGGGGTGTCTGGAGTAACGCGGGACTTGCGGCAAGCGTTTTGGAGGCTTGGCACACGGATGCAAAGTTCTTGGCTCCATATGGCTATCCGCGTGACCTAAAGATCGATGGGACGGACGAGGTCCCGACATTTGAAGACTTGGCGCGTCGATTCAGCACGGACGTGCCACATGAGATTTTGGTAGGGGAGTTGGTTCGGGTCGGAGCTGCGCGAGTGTTGGAAGGTGGACAGTACTTGCGCGTACTTAAGCGCACCTACATCCCGACTGACATGACTGCGGAAATGATTCAAATCTTTTCCCAGGCTGTTCGTCGATACATTGAGACGGTCGACTACAACTTGGGGCGTGGGAAAGGTCTCGAAAAGCGATTCGACCGAATGGTTTATCCGGATGAGGGCTTGCGCTTAGTTGACGTAGAGATTTTTCAGCAAGAGATACGCGAATACCTGGAAACGGTGATTCAGGAAATTGACCAAAAGTCAGCGACGTATCCAAGGCCGGAGCGCAAGCGTGGTGAGCAATCGGTTCAAGTCGGCGTTGGCATTTATTTTTATCAGGAGGCGAGCGAAGACAAGTCACCGTTGCTAGATAGTTTTGGCGACTTGCAGGAATTTCAAAACGACGACTTGGACGATTGATTTCTACTTGATTCGCGGATTTGGTGATTTCGACGATCGGCTTATAAGCGGAACTGTATTCGGAGCACATCGATGAAAACTGACCGGCATACAAAACGATTCGCGCTTCTCTTGGGCGCTATTGTTGTTTTGGTGGGCGGAAGTGGAGCTATTGGTGCAGGCCCAAATGGATCCAATACGCTAGCAGTTTCAAGAGTCGGCGATGTCCTTGAGATAGAGCGTGCCGCAAATGGCAGGCTCCTCGCTGTGGGGCGCCTTGATCGAATATCGCGGTCAAATTCCGCCATCTCCGTGCTTGGTCAGGACTTCGCGCTAATTGCCGGAAAAGCGAACGCGAGATTTATGAAGTCCGCTGAGATCGGCCGGGCAGTTGCGTTGTTCGGGGACAATGTCGAAGGCAGGTACGTCGTCGATTCTGCGGTAGTCTTGGACGGCCAGTACGTCCAGGGTGCATCCAAGGTTTTCTTGCGTGGCCAAGTTTCGGCGTTGAATCGCCAAATCGGCAGAGTGTCGATTGGGACACTTGAGCTTGATTCGACTGCGGTTTCGTCTGAAGTGGGTCTATCGGCTGGATCAGTGACTGGAATTGTCGGCACCCAGCCTTCGATTTCGGGAAAAATCCTCGTCGAGCAATTCGTGCAATTGCGTGCAAGGAATGCATATCGGCCCGATGCCTCCGTCGGTACTGGTCGTCCAGACGCATCGGTTGGTACTGGCCGTCCTGAGGCGTCGGTTGGCACGGGTCGTCCCGAAGCGTCGGTTGGTACCGGCCGTCCTGAGGCGTCAGTCGGCACCGGTCGTCCCGAAGCGTCGGTTGGTACCGGCCGTCCCGAGGCGTCCGTTGGCACTGGTCGTCCCGAAGCGTCAGTCGGCACCGGCCGTCCCGAGGCGTCCGTTGGCACTGGTCGTCCCGAAGCGTCGGTTGGTACCGGCCGTCCGGAAGCGTCCGTTGGCACTGGTCGTCCCGAAGCGTCGGTTGGTACCGGCCGTCCGGAAGCGTCAGTCGGCACCGGCCGTCCGGAAGCGTCCGTTGGCACTGGTCGTCCCGAAGCGTCGGTTGGTACCGGCCGTCCGGAAGCGTCAGTCGGCACCGGCCGTCCTGAGGCGTCGGTTGGCACTGGTCGTCCCGAAGCGTCAGTCGGCACCGGCCGTCCTGAGGCGTCGGTTGGCACTGGTCGTCCCGAAGCGTCAGTCGGCACCGGCCGTCCTGAGGCGTCCGTTGGTACCGGCCGTCCCGAAGCGTCAGTCGGCACCGGTCGTCCCGAGGCGTCGGTTGGTACCGGCCGTCCCGAAGCGTCGGTTGGTACCGGTCGTCCCGAGGCGTCGGTTGGCACCGGTCGTCCCGAGGCGTCGGTTGGCACTGGTCGTCCCGAAGCGTCAGTCGGCACCGGTCGTCCCGAAGCGTCGGTTGGTACCGGCCGTCCTGAGGCGTCCGTTGGCACTGGTCGTCCCGAAGCGTCAGTCGGCACCGGTCGTCCCGAGGCGTCCGTTGGCACTGGTCGTCCCGAAGCGTCAGTCGGCACCGGTCGTCCGGAAGCGTCAGTCGGCACTGGTCGTCCCGAAGCGTCGGTTGGTACCGGCAAGCCGGAAGCGTCAGTCGGTACGGGCCGCCCCGATGCTTCGGTTGGAACCGGTCGGCCGGAGGCATCTGTAGGGACTGGTTGACGCGGCGAAAATCTCGCAACTGACTGCGCCACCGGCTGATCCAACTTCTTTCCTGAAACTGCGGGGCACCTTGTGCCTTGCAGTTCATGTCGTGGGTCCCTGCGCCAGCACAACCCGCTCCCGATTTCCGCTGCGCTCGATAGCGTAAGCTTGCTCCCACACCATTGTTGGCGTGTGGGGCTCAATCTGGTGCGATCGCGGACTTACTCCATGTCCACGCGCATGCAGCGCATGGCAGCCGCATTGCTCGCAGGCGCGGCTTTGTTGCTGGCGACTTCGTGCGGTGGCGATGGGACTTCCGGAAGCGGGAGCGAGGACTCCCAACCACTCGTGCTGCGGCGCGGTCTGGGCGGACAGCCGGGCTCGCTGGATCCACAACGCGCGGAAGATGCCTTTTCCTACGATGTCCTGCGTGATCTCTACGAGGGCCTGACCGCCAGCAGTCCGGATGGCGAGGTCATTCCAGCGGGCGCGGTTTCCTGGCAGGTTGACGACGGCGGAAGACGCTACACGTTTGTGCTGCGCCGCGAGGCCCATTGGTCGAATGGTGATCCGGTGCTGGCATCGGATTTCGTCACGGCATTTCGTCGCGCAATGAATCCGGCCACGGCATCGGGTGCGGCCGACTTGCTACGTGCGATCGAGAACGCGCCGGCGATCCTCGGTGGTGAACGGCCGGTGGAGGACCTTGGCGTCCGGGCGCTGGACGATCACCGGCTCGAAATCCGCCTTGCGATGCCGGTCCCGTACTTCCTGGATATCCTGACGAACACGGTTGCATCACCGGTACACGCATCCTCGCTCGCCGAGAGTGGGGGTTTCTCAAAGCCTGGTGCCACGGTCACGAATGGTCCTTACCGGCTGGTCGAAATGACCCCCGGCGCGAACCTGCGGCTGACACGCAATCCGCGCTACTGGGATTCATCATCGGTCACATTCGATGAGGTCCGGTACGAAATCGTGGCCGACGAGAATGCCGAGTTCACGCGCTTTCGCGCCGGCGAACTCGACGTCACCAATACGGTTCCGGAGCAACGATTCGAGCAGCTCGCGGGCGAGCCGGGATCCGGTCTGCAGCACCGGGCATGGCTTGCGACCTTCTACTTCACGTTCAACACGGATCGCGGTCCGCTTCGCGACAGTCCGGCGCTGCGCGAGGCCCTGTCGCTCTCGATCGATCGCGCTGCGATCACCGCAGGCATCACCCGTGCGGGTCAGGTACCGGCTTTCTCCCTGGTGCCGACGGGCGTGCGGAATTACACGCCCGCACAGTACGAGTGGAGGAAAGAACCGCAGGAGCAGCGCATTGCACGCGCCCGTTCGCTCTATGCTGCGGCTGGATACTCGCCTGCACGTCCGCTGCGGCTGAGGTTGCTCTACAACCAGAACGACCTGATCCAGAAGGTCTGCATCGCGATTGCGTCGATGTGGAAGGAAGCGCTCGGCATCGAAGTCGAGTTGATACAGATGGAGTTCAAGGCGTACCTGGCGGCACGCGCTGACCCGGCGCAATGGGACGTCGTGCGCGTGGGCTGGACCGCGGACTATAACGACGCCTCGACATTCCTGGACACGATGACTCGCGACAGCCCGCAAAATTTCGGGCGCTGGCGCAACGAGCGGTATGCAGGCCTGTTGGCATCCGCCGCCGGGGAGTCGGATCCCTTGCGGCGTCGCGAGACCCTGCAGCAAGCGGAGGCCCTGATGCTGGCGGACTATCCGCTGCTGCCGGTCTACTTCTACGTCACACGCAGGCTGGTGCAGCCGCGCATCGCTGCACCAGGCATCAATCCGATGAACCGCACCTACTCGCGATACTTCCGCATCGCCGGGTAACCGGTCAGAGGGCGCGCTCGACCTTGGCCGTCTTCACCAGTTCCTTGAGGTGGGCCTCGAACTTCTTCTGGTTGACCATCGGCCCGATCTGCGCCTTGACGGCGTCATAGGGAGGCGGGGTCGTCGGGCGCGTTTCCTCGAGCTTGATGACGTGCCAGCCAAATTCTGACTTCACCGGTGTGGCGGTGTACTTGCCAACCTCGAGCTGCTGAACCGCATCCGAGAAAGGCTTGACCATCTGGCCCGGGCTGAACCAGCCGAGATCGCCGCCCTCGGTCGCGGATCCGTCCTTGGAGTTGTCCGTTGCCAGCTTTTCGAAGCTGCCGCCCTTGTCGAGCTGCGCGATCATGTCTTTCGCCTTGGCTTCGTCGTCGACGAGGATGTGCCGGGCGCGATATTCCGCCTTCGGCAGTTCCGCGATGCGGGCGTCATATTCCGCCTTCAGTTCCTCTTCGGTGGGCTCCAGGCCCCCGGTGAACTTGTTGAACAGCATCTCGGCGAGCGCGCTGTTTCGCACCAGCTCGAGGCGGGCGCCCGGCTCGCCGTCGGCGAGCTTCTGCTTCTCGGCTTCCTGCGCGCCGGCGTACATGCCGATCAGTTCCTCGAGCGCTTCATTCTGCTGCTCGGGTGTCAGGTCAGCCGGCGTCTTGTTGGCGTGACGCGTCTTGATGTAGAGGTTCCAGACGTCGCGCGAAATGGCCTGTCCGTTGACGACGGCAACCGGCTTGGCCGCGGCCTCTTCGGGTGTCTCGGCCTTGGTGCAGCCGGAGGCCAGCAGCAAGCCCACAAATGAAATCGCCAGTACCTGCATGTATCTCATGATGTCCTCGGTGTTTTGTCGTCGTCGGGTGATATCGCTTCGATGTTCAGTGCATGGATCTCGTCGGGCAGCATGTCCGACAGGGCCTCGTAGACCATGCGATGTCTCTGCAGCCGGCTCCGCCCGGCAAATGCTTCAGACTCGATCCGGACCAGGAAGTGCCCGGCGCCGCCCCGCGCACCCGCGTGGCCGGCATGCCGGGCGCTGTCATCGCGCACGGAGACCTGCGCCGCCGCAAAGGTGGACTCGAGCCTCGACCTGATCCGGTCAACTGACGGGCGAGTCATCGTGGCGCGCCTGTGCCGCAATCCAGAAACCCTGTATCACGACGAATGCCAGAGTCAGTCCCAGCATTCCGAACAGCTTGAAGTTGACCCAGGTCTCCTCGTCGAAATAGTGGAACACGGCGATGTTCACCGCGCCCATCACCAGGAAGAACGCGATCCACATCCAGTTGAGGCGGCGCCAGAGCGTCGGGCTCAGGTTGAATTCCGCCTCGGTCGCGGACATCAGGCGCTGCACCAGCGGGCGCCCGCCGAACCGCGGCATCAGGCTGACGAGGAATGCGGCCGCGAACAGCCAGTTCACGACGGTCGGCTTCCACATGATGAAAGCCGCGTCGCGGATCGCAAGCGTCAGCCCGCCGAACACGAGCACGAGTCCCGCCGAAACGAGGTGCATCGGGTTGACGCGGCGGGTCCGCAGCCAGTGAATGGAAACCTGCAGCACGGTCGCGACGATGATCACAAGGGTCGCGACGTAGATGTTGGCAAGCTTGTAGGCGACGAAAAACGCGATGACCGGCAGGAAATCGAACAGCAGCTGCATGCGCGGAACCGTATTGAGGGGCGCCAATGATAGCGGAAGCGGCCCGGCCGCGCCCCCGGTACATAATGGACCATGTCCGAGCGCCTGGAGTTGCATCCGACGACGCCGCAGGCCCGCTTCCTGCGCGGCGCTTCCGAATGCCTGCGCGATGGTGGCGTCATCGTCTACCCGACCGATTCCTGCTACGCGCTCGGCTGCGCGATCGGTGCCAAGAATGCGATGGAGCGCATCCAGCAAATCCGCCAGACCGGCAAGCGTCATTTCTTCACGGTCATCTGCCGCGACCTGTCGGAAATTGCCCGGTTTGCGCGCGTGGACAACTGGCAGTACCGCCTGCTGAAGGCCTTCACGCCGGGCCCATACACCTTCGTGTTGCGCGCGACACGGGAAGTGCCACGCCGGCTACTCGACGAGCGGCGCCGGACCGTCGGCATCCGCGTGCCCGATCACGCCGTCGTGCGGGCGCTGCTCGAGGAGTTTGCGGAGCCGCTGATGAGCACTACCTTGCTGTTGCCGGGGGACGGGACGCCGATGACCGATGCCCGCGAGATCGAGAGCCGGATCGGCCATGCGGTGGACCTGATCCTGGACGCAGGCAACTGCGGCCTGGAGCCAAGCACGATCGTGGACCTTTCGGGCAGCGAGCCGAAGCTCCTGCGGGCCGGCAAGGGCGATCCGCGCCCGTTCCAATGACCGGCAGCACCGTGTCACGCATCGTATAATCCGGGGCAATTCCCGGGGATTGGCTCGGGGCGCCATCGGGACGGTACATGGATCTGGCCTCGCTACTCAGGAACCTTTCGATTGGTGCCATCCCCATCGTGTTTGCAATCACCCTGCATGAAGTCGCCCACGGCTGGGTGGCGAGGTACTTTGGCGACCGCACCGCCGAAGCCCAGGGCCGGCTGAGCCTGAACCCGATCCGCCACATCGATCCGGTCGGCACGGTGCTCGTGCCGATATTGCTGCTATGGCTCGGCGGCTTCCTGTTCGGCTGGGCCAAGCCGGTGCCGGTCAACCCGCGGTTCCTGCGCAATCCCCGCGCAAACATGGTCTGGGTGTCGGCGGCCGGCCCGGCCGCCAATCTGGCAATGGCGATTGCCTGGGCTTTCCTGATGATGGTCAGCCAGCAAATGGACTTCGGGATCGCCGGCCAGTGGCTGCAATCGATGGCCGCAGTCGGCATTTTCATCAACGTGTTGCTCGCCGTATTCAACATGCTGCCAATCCCCCCGCTTGACGGTGGCCAGTTGCTGACCAACCTGCTGCCCCGCGGAACGGCCAGTTCGATGCTCGAAGCCGTCGCGCCTTTCGGCCTGTTCATCGTCCTGGGACTGATCGCAACCGGGCTGCTGGCGCCGCTGGTCAGTGGCCCGATCGGCTTTCTGCAGGGCTTGTTGGTTACGATCTTCCGTCTGGGCGGCTAGGAGCACTGGCATGGCAGCCAACCCCGGTCAGAACCGACGCGTGGTCTCCGGCATGCGGCCGACCGGCCAGCTGCACCTGGGCAACTACCACGGGGCCCTGGCGAACTGGATCGAACTCCAGTACCGCTACGAATGCTTTTTCTTCGTCGCCGACTGGCACGCGCTGACGACCGGCTACGAGGACACGGCGGCTTTCAAGGCCAATGCCCACGAAGTGCTCATCGACTGGCTCGGCGCCGGACTGAACCCGAGCGCCTGCACGATCTTTATCCAGTCGCGCATCCCGGAACACGCCGAGCTGCACCTGATCCTGTCGATGGTGACGCCAGTCTCGTGGCTCGAGCGGGTGCCGACCTACAAGGACCAGATCGAGCAGCTCAAGGACCGGGATCTCAGCACCTACGGATTCCTCGGCTACCCGCTGCTGCAGAGCGCCGACATCCTGATGTACCGGCCGGAGTTCGTGCCGGTCGGCGAGGATCAGGTCGCACACGTCGAGATCACGCGGGAAATCGCGCGCCGGTTCAACCACATCTACGGTCGGGAAAAGGATTTCGAGGCGCGGGTCGAGAAGGCCGTCAAGCGGCTCGGCAGCCGCAATGCCGCGCAGTACACGGAGCTTCGCCGCCAGTACCAGGAGCAGGGCAACGCCGAGGCGCTGGCACAGGCCCGCGCCATGATCGAGTCCGGGGCCCGGCTCACGGTTGCGGATCGCGAACGCCTGCTCGGCTACCTGGAGGGTGGCGGCCGCTCGATCCTCCCCGAGCCCGCGGCGCTCCTGACCAAGTCGCCGAAAGTGCCGGGCCTCGACGGGCGGAAAATGTCGAAGTCCTATGGCAACACGATCGGGCTGCGCGAAGACCCGGAGAGCGTGCAGAAGAAGCTGCGCGCCATGCAGACCGATCCGGCGCGCGTGCGGCGCAGCGATCCGGGCGACCCGGACAAGTGCCCAGTCTGGGATCTGCAAAAGATCTATTCGAACGAGGAAACGAAGGCCTGGGTCCAGAAAGGCTGCCGATCGGCGGGCATCGGTTGCCTCGAGTGCAAGAAGCCGCTGATCGAATCGGTGCTGGTCGAGCTGGATGCCATCCGCCAGCGCGCCAGGGAGTACGAGGAGAATCCGGACCTGGTGCAGAGCATCGTGTCCGAGGGCTGCGAGCGCGCGCGCGAAGCAGCCCGTGCCACAATGGACGAGGTTCGTGCCGCCGTGGGCCTGGAGTACCGGTGAACGAAGCCGCAGACATCGACGCCGAATCCGGCGCCGTGGGGCCGCCGCCGCAGCAGGGCGAAATGCCGTTCGCCATCGTCGAGGGCGAGCCGGTCACGGAAATGCCGCGCGACCTCTACATCCCGCCGCAGGCGCTCGAGGTGTTCCTCGAGGCGTTCGAAGGCCCGCTGGACCTCCTTCTGTACCTGATCCGGCGCCAGAACATTGACGTGCTGGACATCCCGATCGCGGACATCACTCGCCAGTACATGGAATACATCCAGCTGATGCAGGAGCTCGACCTGGAGCTCGCCGGAGAGTACCTGCTGATGGCGGCGATGCTCGCCGAGATCAAGTCGCGGATGCTGCTGCCGCGCAGCTCGGACGGGAGCCAGGAAGAAGAGGATCCGCGCGCCGAGCTGGTGCGCCGCCTGCAGGAATACGAGCGCTACAAGCAAGCCGCCGAGGACATCGACCGGCTGCCGCGCCTCGAGCGCGACGTGCACCAGGCCGTGGCAGAACTGACTCACCGCCAGGTGGTGCGCCTGCTGCCGGAGGTCGCGCTCCAGGAGATGCTGGTGGCGTTCAAGGACGTGGTCCAGCGCGCCACGATGTTCGCCAGCCTGCACGTGCGGCGCGAGACCCTGTCCGTGCGGCAACGCATGTCGGACGTGCTGGCGATGCTCGACGAATCGCGCCTGGTCGAGTTCGTGCGCCTGTTCCGCCCGGAAGAGGGCCGCATGGGCGTGACGGTGACGTTCGCCGCGCTGCTCGAACTGCTGCGCGAGCAGCTCATCGATATCGTGCAGGCCGAGCCGTACCAGCCGCTGCACGTGCGTCGGGCGGTGCGCGATCCGGACGCGCCGGCGCTGGAAGACGTCGAGATCACGACCGCCTGACGGACGGGTTTCACATGGACAACGACCAGTTGAAAAGCACCATCGAAGCGGCACTGCTGGCCTACGGGCAGCCGCTGAACGTCGAGCAGCTGCGCGAGATGTTCGACGAGTTCGAACGGCCGGATGCCGTCGACGTGCGCAAGGCGCTGGCGGAACTCGCCCGTGACTGCGATGGCCGCCCGATGGAACTGGTCGAGATCGCCAGCGGCTGGCGCCTGCAGGTCCGTAGTGCCTACGCCGCGCGCCTGTCGAAGCTCTGGCAGGAACGTCCCAGCCGCTATTCACGCGCGCTGCTCGAGACGCTCGCGCTCATTGCCTATCGCCAGCCGATCACGCGCGCCGAGATCGAGGATGTCCGCGGAGTCACGGTCAATCCCAATATCGTGCGTACGCTGACCGAGCGGGGATGGATCCGCGTGGTCGGGCACCGCGAGGTCCCGGGACATCCGGAACTGCTCGGCACGACCCGCGAATTCCTGGATTACTTCGGGCTCAAGTCGCTGGACGAGTTGCCGTCGCTGGCGGCGCTCAAAGACATGGACGACGTCGGCATCCAGCTCGAGTTCGACGGACCCGTCACGGTGCAGGCCACCGCGGCCGACCTCGCGGCCGCGAACGACGCCGAAGCGGCTAACTGAGCCGGTGCGGCATCGCCGCCTCCGGCCGCTCCATGCGTGAACGAATCCAGAAACTGCTTGCCGCCCGTGGTGTCGGCTCGCGCCGGCAGATCGAGGCCTGGATCGTCGCCGGGCGGATCAAGGTCAACGGCAAGCTCGCGACGCCCGGCCAGCCGGTCGACGAGCGTGACGACGTCCGGCTCGATGGCCGGCGCCTGCGGCTGGAACGGGGCGCCGATGCCCCGCAGCGCGGCATCGTCTATCACCGGCCGGCGCAGGAGGACATTCGCGCCGGCGCCGCCGGCACGATGCCGAGCTCGCTGGAGCGCCTGCCGAAAGCGTCCGGCCAGCGCTGGATTCCGATCAGTCCGCTCGCGGCGAACGACGGCGGACTCGAGCTCTTCATCACCGACGGGCAGCTGGCGGCGGCACTGACGCGCCGCGGCCTCGAGATTGCGAGCGAGTTCAGCGTGCGCGTGCGCGGCGGATTCGATGAAGCCGGAATCGCCCCCCTGCTGCAGGCGGCGGCCGAGGCGACGAAGGTCAAGGGCCGCGTCACCGAGGTCGCGCTGGCGGGCGGCGAGGGCAGCAATCGCTGGTTGCAGATGCGCTGCGTCGGCCTGCGGCCGCGCGACCTCAAGCAGTTGTTCGACCATTGCGGTCTCGAGGCCAACCGGATCCTGCGCACGCGTTTCGGGCCGATTGCCATGGATCGTTCGATGGCGCGCGGGCGCAGCCGGCCGCTGACCGATGACGAGTTGAATGCCCTGCGCGAGGCGGCGGGACAGAAACCTACTGGCAGTCGAAGGCCTTCCCGTTGACGCCCCGGCTCGCGGGCCCCAGCAGGTAGAGAAACGGCGCAACGACGGCCGACGGCTCCGGCAGCTTGCTGCGATCCTCGGCCGGAAAAGCCTGCAACCGCATCGCGGTACGCACCGGGCCGGGATTCACGCTATTGACGCGGATGCGCGTCGTGTCCGATACCTCGTGCGCGAGCACCTGCATCAGGCCCTCGACGCCGAACTTGGATGCGGCATACGCGCCCCAATACGCCCGCCCGCGCCGGGCGATGGTGCTCGACGTGAACAGGACGCAGGCGTCCTCGGAGCGGCGCAGCAGCGACAGCAGGGACTGCGTCAGGATGAACGGTGCCGTCAGGTTGACGTGCAGCACCTTGCACCAGGTCGGCACGTCGTAGTGCTCGATCGGGCTCAGCGTGCCGAGAATCCCCGCGACGTGCGCCAGGCCGTCCACGCGGCCGAATTCGCGCTCGAGGGCATCGTGCAGGGCGTCGTATTCCGGCGCCGCCGCGGTTTCCAGGTTGAACGGCAGCAGCGCCGGTTTCGGGCCGCCGTCCTTCACGATGCGGTCATAGGTGCGTTCCAGCTTGCGCTGCGTGCGGCCGAGCAGGCCGACGGTTGCGCCCTGGCACGCGAGCGCGAGCGCCACCGCCTGGCCGATGCCGTCGCCCGCGCCGGTCACGACGATCACGCGCCCCGCGTGAGATTGCGGCGCCGGATCGTATGCTCGTGCGTCTGACTGTTCGTTCATGCGATCAATGCTGCCGCGCCGAGCGCCACGCCGTCCACAGGCTGTCGAGCGGGCCGAGGTCGATCCGGCGCCGGCCGACCGCAAAACCCTGGCGTGCGATACGTTCGAGCAGGGCGGCATGCAGGGCGCCCAGGACGCGTAACCCCCGCAGGTTGCCATCCGCCATTTGCGTCAATTCACCGGTCGCTGTCGCCCACGCGACGCGCGAGCGTTCCGCGAGGCGCGCCAGGCAGCGCCGCGCGCCCTCACCGCCGTCCCTGGAACGCAGTTCGACGTGGGAAATGCCATGCTCGACAAGCCATTCGAGCGGCACGAAAACGCGGCCCATGACGGCGTTCTGCCGGAGATCGCGGATGACTTCGACCATGCGTACCGATTTTCCCAGGGCATGGCCCAGGCGTTCGAGCGGTTCTGGTTCCCGAGCGGGATCCAGCGCCAGGGCGAGCGTGCGCGAGAAACCGGCGGCGCGCGCGAAATAGGCCTCGAGTTCCCGTTCCGACTCATAACTGGCGCTGGCAAGCTCCAGTTCGAGGCCCGCGATCGCATCGTGCAGGGGCCGCCATGCATGCGGAACGTCCGGCCGCGCCCGGCACAGGGCCTGCGTCAGCGGATGCCGGGGCTGGCCGCCCTCGAGACGGTCGATTTCGTCTTTCCACCACTGCAGCTTCAGGTGCGAGACGCCGTGATCGACGGCCGCGGCAACGATCGAGCGAAGTTCCGATTCGAGCGAAAACAATGTGGCGGTCAACGGACGCAGTGGCAACGGCGTATACAGCCATGCATGCCAATGAATGCTGCCGGCCGGCGGCGTCGCGGCCGGGCCCGCAGCAATGCCGTTCACCTCAGTGCTCTTCAGGCGGGGGGAGTTCCGGCGTCGTGCCGTCGACTTCGCGCACGGTCACCTCGATCTCGGTCAGGTCCTCGATCGGCTTCTCGCCGCGCACGCCCAGCTCCGTGAACTTGCGCGCACCGGGCAGGACATTGCGCTCGAGCGAACCCACCGACGCGTTGTAGGCGCGGACGCTGGCCTCCAGGGCGTTGCCGAGCTTGCCCAGGTGATTGCGGAAGGTGCCGAGCCGCGCGTAAAGGTCCTCGGCCAAGCCGCGGATGCGCTCGGCGCCTTCCGCCAGGCGGACGTTCTGCCAGCCGCTGTGCACCGCCTTCAGCAAGGCCAGCAGCGTCGAAGGCGTGGTGAGTACGACGCCGCTGCTCATCGCGCGGTCGAGCAGGTCCGGCTGCTGGTCGAGCGCAGCCGAGAGGAACTGGTCGCCCGGCAGGAACAACACGACGAACTGCGGCGCATTCTCGAACTGCGACGCGTAGTTCTTCGAGGACAGCAGGCGCACGCGTTCCGAGACATGCTGCGCATGACGCCGCAATGCCACGGTTCGCGCCTCGTCGCTCGGCGCCTCGACCGCCAGCAGGTAGGCGTCGAGCGGCGTCTTGACGTCGACCACGACATCGCGCCCCTCGGGCAGGTGCACGATCATGTCGGGCCGCAGCGCGCCGTCCTCGCCTGCGACGTGCACCTGCTCCTCGAAATCGCAGTGCGCGGTCATGCCGGCGAGCTCGACCAGCCGGCGCAGCGCAATCTCGCCCCACTGGCCGCGCACCTGCGGCTTGCTCAGCGCCTGCACCAGGTTGCGGGTCTCCCGCTGCAGCGCCGTGTGGGTCTCGCGCATGTCGGTCAGGTGCTGGCGCAGGCTGCCGAAGTCACGCTGGCGCTCGGTCTCGATCTCGCGCAGAGCCTCGGAGGTGCGCGCGAGCGATTCCTGGATCGGCTTGATCAGCGCCTCGATCGCCTGCTCGCGTTCTTTCAGAGAGCTTTGAGCGGTCTGCTGGTGCCCCCCGAGGTTTTCCTTGGCGAGCCGCAGGAAATTCTCGATGTTCTCGCGCAGCTGGCGGCCCGCGAGATCATCGAATCGTCGGTCGAGCTGTTCCATCGCGCGGTCGAGCGCGACCGTCCGTTCCGCCTCGACCGCCTGTTCGGTGGCAAGCCGCGCGCCGAGCACCGCGACCTCGGTCTCGAGCGCCGCGGCACGCCGCCGGCCCAGCCACCAGCCGGCGCCGAAGGCCAGCGCCAGCCCGGCGACGATCAGCAGAATGGTAGTCACGTCGATATTCATGCCCGCAGCCCCAGCCAGTCGAGCAGCTCGTCCGGTCGCCCGATCACGGCGTCAGGCTGCCAGGCGGTGGGGTCCTCGCCGTCGTTCAGGTAGCCAAATCCGGCCACCAAGGGAATCATGCCCGCGTTGCGGGCCGCCTGCACGTCGCGCTCCGCATCGCCCAGGTAGACGCATTCGCGCGGCGGGAGTCCGAGAAGACCGGCCGCGTGCAGCAGCGGCGCTGGATGCGGCTTGCGCTCGGCGAGGGTGTCCCCGCTGACGACGCAGCCGCTGCGTGCCGCAAGCCCCAGTTGCTCCAGCAGTGGCATCGTCAGCCAGCCCGGCTTGTTGGTGACGATGCCCCAGCGCATCCCGGCCTGCTCGATCGCGACCAGAACGTCTTCAAACCCGGCGAAAACCCGCGTATGAACGGCGATCGCTCCCCGGTAGATATCGAGGAACCGCAGGCGCAGTTGGTCGTAACGCGTCGGCTCGGGATCGTCGAAGGCGAAGCGGATCAGGCGTGGCGCGCCATGCGACACCAGCGGCCGGATCCGTTCGAATGGCAGTTCTTCCAGGCCTTCGGCGGCACGCAGCCGGTTGAGCGCGTGCGCCATGTCGGGCGCGGTATCCAGCAGGGTGCCGTCGAGATCCAGCAGCAGGCCGCGCAGATCGCGCCGCCGGGTCATGCGCCGGCGGCTGGCGCGGGCCGCTGGAAATGCGCGAGGTAGTTGACCGAGGTATCGGCGCTGACGCGGGCCTGCCGCGTCGCCGGGTTGTAGTCGAGCCCGGCCAGGTCCGAGATCTCGAGGCCGGCAGCGCGCGCCCAACGCGCGAGTTCGGACGGCCGGATCAGGCGGGCGTACTGGTGGGTGCCCATCGGCAACAGCCGCAGCACGTATTCGGCGCCGACGATTGCGAGCGCGAAGGCCTTCGCGTTGCGATTGATCGTCGAGCAGACGACGTCGCCTCCCGGGCGCACGAGCCGGGCCAGCGCCGCCACGACGGCTGGGGGATCCGGGACGTGCTCCAGCATCTCCAGGCAGGTCACGAGATCGAAGGAAGCCGGCTCTGCGTCCGCCAGCGACTCGGCGGCGACCAGGCGGTAATCGACGGCGACGCCGGATTCCAGCGCGTGCAGCCGTGCCACCTCCAGGGCGCCGGGCGCGAGGTCGATCCCGGTGACCCGGGCGCCACGCCGCGCCATGCCCTCGGCGAGCAGCCCGCCGCCGCAACCGACATCCAGCACACGCCGGCCGGCAAGACCGGCGCGCGCCTCGATGTAATCGAGCCGGGCCGGATTGAGGTCGTGCAGCGGCCGGAACTCGCCCTCGGGGTCCCACCAGCGCGGCGCTGCCGCGTCGAATTTCGAGATCTCCGAGGGGTCGACATTGAGTCCGGATTGCATCGGATAAGTATACCCGCTGTGCTAAAATTCACCCTTTCCAACGGTGCCCGGTGAAGACGAAATCCGCATGAGCGAGATCGCGCGCGAAGTCCTGCACGTCAACCTCGAAGACGAGATGCGCAAGTCCTACCTCGATTACGCAATGAGCGTAATCGTGGGTCGGGCGCTGCCCGATGTGCGCGACGGACTGAAGCCGGTGCACCGCCGCGTGCTGTTTGCAATGCGCGAACTCGGCAACGACTGGAACAAACCCTACAAGAAGTCGGCGCGCATCGTCGGCGACGTCATCGGCAAGTACCACCCCCACGGCGACGCCGCCGTGTACGACACGATCGTGCGCATGGCGCAGCCGTTTTCGCTGCGCTACCTGCTGGTGGACGGGCAGGGCAATTTCGGCTCGGTGGACGGCGATGCAGCCGCAGCCATGCGCTACACCGAAGTGCGCATGTCGCGCATCGCGCACGAACTGCTGGCGGACATCGACAAGGAAACCGTCGATTTCACGCCCAACTACGACAACAGCGAGCAGGAACCGGCCGTGCTGCCGGCCCGGATCCCGAACCTGCTGGTCAACGGATCGGCCGGCATCGCGGTCGGCATGGCGACCAACATCCCGCCGCACAATCTCGGCGAGATCATTGAAGCCTGCATCGCGCTGATCGACGACCCCAATCTCGGCCTGGCCGACCTGATGCGCCTCGTGCCGGGACCCGACTTCCCGACCGCCGGCATCATCAACGGCGCGGCGGAGATCGTGCTCGCCTACAAGACCGGCCGCGGCCGGCTGTCGGTGCGGGCGCGCACGGGCGTGGAGGAGATCGACGAGCGCGGACGCCAGGCGATCGTCGTGACCGAGCTGCCGTACCAGGTCAACAAGGCGCGGCTGCTGGAACGGATCGCGGACCTGGTGCGCGCGAAGGAAATCGAGGGGATTTCGGAACTGCGCGACGAGTCCGACAAGGACGGCCTGCGCGTGGTCATCGAGCTGAAGCGCGGCGAGAACCACGAGCTGATCCTGAACCAGCTGTTCAAGCTCACGCCGATGGAATCGGTGTTCGGCGTCAACATGGTGGCGCTGCTGGACGGCCAGCCGAAACTGCTGTCACTCAAGGAAATGCTGGATGCATTCCTGCGCCATCGCCGCGAGGTGGTGACCCGCCGCACGATCCACGACCTGCGCAAGGCGCGCGATCGCGCGCACCTGTTGGAAGGCCTCGCGGTCGCGCTCGCGAACATCGATGAAGTGATTGCCGTGATCAAGGCATCGCCTTCACCGCCGGAGGCGCGCGCCGCGCTGCAGGCGCGGACCTGGGGCCCCGGTGCGGTGCCGGCCATGCTCGAGCGCGCGGGCAACGTGCCGACCCGGCCCGACGGCATCGCCGACGACCTCGGCCTGCTGGGCGACCGGTACCGGCTGTCCGAGGCGCAGGCGCAGGCGATCCTCGACCTGCGGCTGCACCGGCTGACCGGCCTCGAACAGGACAAGATCGTCACCGAGTTCAACGAGCTGCTCGAACTGATCCGCGATCTCGGCGAGATCCTCGCGCGGCCCGAACGCCTGCTGGCCGTCATACGCGGCGAGCTCGAGGCAGTGAAGGAAGCCTACGGGGATGCGCGCCGCACGGAGATCGTCGCCGACCAGTCTGACGTGACGATCGAGGACCTGATCGAGCGGCAGGACCTGGTCGTGACCCTGTCCCACGCGGGCTACGCCAAGACCCAGCCAGTCACCGACTACGAGGCCCAGCGCCGCGGCGGCAAGGGCAAGATGGCGACCACGGTCAAGGACGAGGATTTCGTCGACAAGCTGTTCATCGCGCACAGCCACGATACGCTGCTGTGCTTCTCGGATCGTGGCCAGTGCTACTGGCTCAAGGTCTATCAGCTGCCGCTCGCGAGCCGTGGGGCGCGCGGCAAGCCGATCGTCAACCTGCTGCAACTCGGCGAGGGCGAGCGCATCACGGCCGTGCTGGCCGTGCGTGAATTCGACGACGCGCGCTTCATTTTCATGGCGACGTCGCAGGGCACGGTCAAGAAGACCCCGCTGTCGGCGTTTTCGCGCCCGCGCGCGAACGGCATCATCGCCGTGTCGCTCGACGAGTCGGATTGCCTGGTGGACGTGGCGCTGACCGACGGCGCGCGCGAGATCCTGCTGACGACGACGGACGGCAAGGCCATACGCTTCGGCGAGGACCAGGTCCGGCCGATGGGCCGTGAGGCTGCCGGCGTGCGCGGCATCAAGCTGTCCGAGGGCCAGCGCGTGACGTCGCTGATCGTGCTCGACGCCGGGCACATCCTGACGGTTTCCGAGCGCGGCTACGGCAAGCTCACGGAGATGGACGACTATCCGCGGCACGGGCGCGCAGGTCAGGGCGTGATCGCGCTGCAGACCAGCGAGCGCAACGGTTCGCTGGTTGGTGCGCGGCAGGTCCGGCCCGACGATGAGATCATGCTGATCAATTCGAGTGGCACGCTGGTGCGGGTACCGGTGAGCGACATCCCGGTGCTCGGCCGCAACACGCAGGGCGTGCGCATCATGCGTCTCGAGGAAGGCGAGAAGCTCGTGGGTCTCGAGCGCATTGCCGGAGACGATTCGCAGGATGGCGAAGGAGCCGGCTGAGGCCGGCTGCGAATACCACCGGTGCGCGTCTTCAATTTCTCCGCGGGACCCGCGGTGCTGCCGCTGCCCGTGCTCGAGCAGGCGCGCGACGAGCTGCTTGAGTGGCAGGGCGGCATGTCGGTCATGGAAGTCAGCCACCGCAGCAAGGGTTTCATTGCGGTGGCCGAACAGGCCGAGGCAGACCTGCGGGACCTGCTCGCGATCCCGGCTACCTACAAGGTCCTGTTCATGCAGGGCGGCGCGACCGCGCAGTTCTCGGCGGTGCCGCTCAACCTGGCGGCCGCCGGCGCGCCGGCCGACTACCTGGATACCGGTCACTGGTCGCAGCGCACGATGAGCGAGGCCCGGCGATTCGTCTCGGTGCGCGTGGCGGCCGAGGAATCGGCGTCGAATTACACGACGGTGCCGGAGCAGGCATCGCTGAAGCTGTCGCCCGATGCGGCCTATGTGCACTACACGCCGAACGAGACGATCGGTGGCGTCGAGTTTCCGTACATCCCGGAGACCGGCCAGGTGCCGCTGGTCGCGGACATGTCATCGTCGATCCTGTCGCGTCCGCTGGATGTATCGCGCTTCGGGCTGATCTACGCGGGGGCGCAGAAGAACATCGGGCCCTCCAGCATCACGGTCGTCATCGTGCGCGAGGACCTGACGGGCCGCGCGCGCCCCGGGACGCCGATGGTGTTCGATTACCGCGCGATGGCGGAGTCCGGCTCGATGCTCAATACGCCGCCGACCTTCGGCTGGTACTTCGCCGGGCTGGTCTTTCGCTGGCTCAAGCGCGAGGGCGGCCTCGTGGCGATGGAACGGCGCAATCGCGCCAAGGCCGAGGCGCTGTATGCGGCCATCGACGCGTCCTCCTTCTATTCGAACCCGGTCGCGCGTAACTGCCGATCGTGGATGAACGTGCCGTTCCGGCTCGCAAAGCCGGAACTGGAAAAGACCTTCCTCGCCGAAGCGGAGGCGGCCGGACTCGCCAATCTCGCGGGACATCGGGCCGTCGGCGGCATGCGCGCGAGCATCTACAACGCGATGCCCGCGGCGGGAGTGACGGCCCTGGTGGATTTCATGCGCGACTTCGAGCGGCGGTGCGCCTGATGAAGTACAAGGTCCTCACGCTGAACAGCATCTCGGCCAAGGGACTCGAGCGCCTGCCGCGCGACCGTTACGAGGTCGCGTCCGGGATCGGTGATCCGGATGCGATCCTGGTGCGTTCGGCGGACATGCACGCGATGGCGATCCCCGCAAGCGTGCGTGCGGTTGCGCGCGCCGGCGCCGGCACCAACAACATCCCGGTCACGTTGCTGTCGCAACGCGGCGTGCCGGTTTTCACTGCACCAGGCGCGAATGCCAATGCGGTCAAGGAGCTCGTGCTCGCAGGCCTGTTCCTTGCCGCCCGGCATATCTGCGATGCCTGGGACTTCGTTCGTGGTCTCCAGTTGGAGGGCGCCGCGCTCGAAGCCGCGGTCGAGGAGGGGAAGAAGCGGTTCGTCGGCCACGAATTGCCCGGCCGGACGCTGGGAGTCGTCGGGCTCGGCGCGATCGGGGTCGAGGTGGCCAACGCCGCGCACCTGCTCGGCATGCGCGTGCTGGGATACGACCCGCAGATCACCGTGCAGCGCGCCTGGCAGCTTTCCTCGGGGGTCGAGCAGGCCCTGAGCCTCGATGACCTGTTTGCGCGTTCTGACGCGGTCACGGTGCACGTGCCGCTGACGGAGCAGACCCGCGCCATGGTCAATTCAGGGCGCCTGCGGCTCATGCGGGACGGGGCAACCGTGCTGAATTTCGCGCGCGCCGGGATCGTCGACGAGAACGCCGTGGTCGCGGCGCTCGAATCCGGCAAACTGTCAGCCTATGTCTGCGACTTTCCCACGCCGAGGACCTTGCGGCACCGCGGCGTGGTTGCGCTGCCGCACCTTGGCGCCTCAACCAGCGAGGCCGAGGAGAATTGCGCGATGATGGTCGCCGACACGCTGAGGGATTTCCTCGAGCATGGCAACGTCCGGCACTCGGTCAACTTTCCCGAGGCGTCGTTGCCGCGAATTCCGGCGACTGCACGGATCGCGATCGCGAACAGCAACGTGCCGAACATGGTCGGCCAGATCTCGACCTGCCTTGCGGAGGCCGGACTGAACATTGCGGACCTGCTGAACAAGTCGAAGGGCGAGCTTGCGTACACGCTGATCGACATCGATGGAAAGGTGCCGGCCGGGCTGGTCGAGCGCATCGGCGGCATCCAGGGCGTGCTGAGCGCCCGGGCCGTCTAGGCGGCGTCATCTTGAACCGCTTCGAATCTCTCGCCGCGCCCGGGGTCCGCCAGCTCGCGCCCTATGTTCCGGGCAAGCCGCCGGAACAGCTCGAGCGCGAACTCGGCATCAGGGACAGCATCAAGCTCGCGTCGAACGAGAACCCGCTGGGACCGGGCCCGAAGGCGCGGGCCGCGCTCGCGGCAGCGCTCGGCGGTGTCGGCATGTACCCGGACGGCAGCGGCCATGTCCTGCGCGCGCGCCTCGCGGCGAAGCACGGTGTCGGCCTGGACCAGGTCACGCTCGGAAACGGGTCGAATGACGTGCTCGTGCTGCTGGCGGAGACTTTCCTGGCGCCGGATCTCGACGCGGTCTACTCGCAATACGCATTTGCCGTGTACCCGATCGCGGTGCAGGCCACGAGCGCACGTGCGTCCATTGCGCCGGCGCACCCGGCGGATCACCGGATGCCGCTCGGTCACGATCCCGCGGCGCTTCTCGCCGCCATCGGACCGCGCACCCGGCTGCTGTTCCTGGCGAATCCCAACAATCCGACCGGCACCTGGCTCGACGCCGGGGAGCTCGACGCGCTGCTGCGCGCGATTCCGCCGGAGGTCGTCGTCGTGCTGGACGAGGCCTACCACGAGTATTCAGCGGGAATGGGCGTGCCGGATGGCACGCAATGGCTGGCGCGGTACCCGAACCTGGTTGTGACCCGCACGTTTTCCAAGGCCTACGGACTCGCCGGATTGCGGGTGGGTTATGCGCTGTCGCACCCGGACCTGGCGAACCTGCTCAATCGCGTGCGCCAGCCGTTCAACGTGTCGGTACCGGCACTCCAGGCTGCGGCCGCGGCGCTCGACGATCGTGAGCACCTCGAGGCGACGCTCGCGCTCAATCGCCAGGGGCTGGCCCGCCTGCGCGAGGGCCTGTCGGCGCTCGGCCTGACGGTGATTCCGTCAGCGGCGAACTTCGTGCTCTGCGACCTGGGCCGGCCGGCCGCGGCGGTCAACGATGCACTCTTGCGGCAGGGTGTGATCGTGCGTCCATTGGCCAATTACGGCCTCATGAATCACCTGCGGATCACGACCGGCACCGCAGCGCAGAACGAGCGCGTGCTCGCGGCGATGGCCGCGGCGCTCGCGAACGGGGCGTGACCGCGGCGCGCACCCGTTTCGTCGCCGGGCCGGGCGGGCGGGTCTCGGGCGAGATCCGTGTTCCCGGCGACAAGTCGATTTCGCACCGCGCGGCGATGCTCGGTGCGATCGCATCCGGCAGCACCGAGATCCACGGTTTTCTTGATGGTGAGGACTGCATCGCGACGCTCGCGGCTTTCGGAGCGATGGGCGTGCAGATCGAGCGACCGGCCGCGACGCAAGTCGTCGTGCGGGGTGTTGGCATGCGGGGGCTCCGCGCGCCTTCCGCCGCGCTCGACCTCGGCAATTCGGGCACGGCCATGCGTCTGCTGGCCGGACTGCTCTGCGGCCAGGCGTTCGATTCCACGCTGATCGGGGACGCTTCGCTGATGCGGCGGCCGATGGAGCGCGTAGCCGCGCCATTGCGGCACATGGGGGCCGATGTCCGGACCAGCAACGGGCGGCCACCGCTGGCCATTGCCGGCGGCCGGAAGCTTCGCGGCTATGCGCACCAGCTGGACGTGCCGAGTGCGCAGGTCAAGTCCGCGATCCTGCTCGCCGGGCTGTACGCGAACGGCCGCACGACGGTCAGCGAGCCGCTGCCATCGCGGGATCACACGGAGCGCATGCTGGGCGCATTCGGTGTGCCGGTGTCGCGCGACGATGCAGCGGTCTCGATCATGGGGCCGGCGACGCTGACGGCGACGCGCGTGGACGTGCCCGGGGATTTCTCCTCCGCGGCGTTTTTCATCGTCGCCGGACTGATCGCCGGAGTGGCGCCTTTCCGGATCCGCGGCGTGGGCGTCAACCCGACCCGCACCGGGCTTCTGGACATATTGCGGCTGATGGGCGCGGACATCCGCCTGCACGATGCGGCGAGTCAGGCCGGCGAGCCGGTCGCAGACATCGAAGTGAAGCCTGGCGGGCTGCGCGGGATCACGGTTCCGCACGAGCTGGTGACGAGCGCGATCGACGAGTTTCCGGTCCTCTTTGCGGCGGCAGCGGTTGCCGATGGCGAGACCCTCGTGACCGGCGCCGCGGAGCTGCGGGTCAAGGAGAGCGACCGCATCGCGGCGATGGCGGAAGGCCTCGTGGCGCTCGGCGTCGAGGCCGAGGCCAGGCCGGACGGCATGCGGATCCGCGGCGGGCCGGTGCAGGGCGGCGTGATCGAGAGCCGCGGCGATCATCGCGTCGCCATGTCCTTTGCGGTGCTGGCAGCGCGCGCATCGGCCCCGGTGGTCATCCGCGACGTGCAGAATGTCGCGACATCGTTCCCGGGCTTCGCGGCGACCGCGCGCGCCGCGGGCCTGGACCTGGCGGCGGAGGGCTGAACGTGGTGCCGGTCATCGCGATCGACGGTCCGAGCGGATCCGGCAAGGGCACGATCGCCCGCCGGGTGGCGCGGCATTTCGGCTGGCACCTGCTGGACAGCGGCGCGCTGTACCGGCTGGTGGCGCTGGCGGGGATGCAAAGCGGGCTTGCGGGCACCGACGTCGCCGGCCACGCGCGCCTTGCCGCGGCGCTCGACGTGCAATTCGGGATGGACGAGCGGGGCGAGGAACAGGTGTTCCTGGCGGGCAGCGACGTGACCCGCGAATTGCGCGCCGAGGCGACCGGCGAAGCCGCATCCCGGGTCGCCGCATGGCCGGAAGTGCGATCGGCCCTGCTGGGGCGCCAGCGCGCGTTTGCGCGGGCACCCGGACTGGTCGCCGACGGACGCGACATGGGATCGATCGTTTTCCAGGATGCGGGGCTCAAAATCTTCCTCACGGCGAGCCCGGAGGAACGGGCCCTCAGGCGCTATAAGCAGTTGAAAGAAAAGGGGTTGAGTGGTAGCCTTGCCGCCCTTTCCGCGGAGATAGCCGAGCGGGACAGGCGGGATACCACGCGTGCCGTGGCTCCGCTGATCGCCGTCCCGGACGCGATCATCGTGGATTCGACTGCGTTGTCCATCGAGGAGGTCGTCGGGCGGGTCATTGAACTCGTGCGCGAGCGGTTCCCGGAGGCGGCGCACGGGAAATGAGCAGGTGCCGGCGGTTGCCGGCAAGGGACGGTGCGGCAGGACGCCAGCACCGGAATTGAAAGGACCCGGAGCGGCAGGATGCCGTACGGCTTGTTAACCAAGGTGGGCCCTGCGGCCCGGAAGACCCAATGACCGAATCTTTCCAGCAGATGTTCGAGCAGAGCCTGGCCAACCAGCAGATCAAGTCTGGCCAGATCCTCACCGGCACCATCGTCGACATCAACGCCGATGTCGTGATCGTCAGTGTCGGACTCAAGTCGGAAGCAGTGATTCCCGCGGAGCAGTTCCGCAATGAAAACGGCGAGGTCGATGTCACCATCGGCCAGCAGATCGAAGTGGCGCTCGAGGCCGTCGAGGACGGCTCGGGTGAAACCCGGTTGTCGCGTGAAAAGGCCAAGCGCGCCCGCACCTGGACCCGCCTCGAGCAGGCATTCCAGAACAGCGAAATCGTCCGCGGCGTGATCAACGGCCGCGTCAAGGGCGGCTTCACGGTCGAGCTCGACAACGTGCGCGCCTTCCTGCCCGGTTCGCTCGTGGACGTGCGCCCGGTGCGCGACCCGAGCTATCTCGAGGGCAAGGAACTCGAATTCAAGGTCATCAAGCTCGACCAGCGCCGCAACAACGTCGTGGTCTCGCGCCGTGCGGTGGTGGAGCAGGAATACAGCGCCGAGCGCTCACAGCTCCTCGACAACCTGAAGGAAGGCGACGTGGTCAAGGGTTCGGTCAAGAACCTGACCGACTACGGCGCGTTCGTGGACCTCGGCGGCATCGACGGGCTGCTGCATATCACCGACATGGCGTGGAAGCGCGTCAAGCATCCGTCGGAAGTCGTGAAAGTCGGCGACGAGATCGACGTGCGCATCCTGAAGTTCGATCGCGAGCGCCAGCGCGTGTCGCTCGGCATCAAGCAGCTCGGCGCAGACCCGTGGCAGAACATCGCGCGGCGTTATCCGCCGAATACGCGCCTGTTCGGCAAGGTGACGAACATCGCCGACTACGGCTGCTTCGTCGAGATCGAGGAAGGCGTGGAAGGCCTGGTTCACGTCTCCGAAATGGACTGGACCAACAAGAACGTCAATCCTGCAAAAGTCGTGCAGGTGGGTGAGGAGGTCGAGGTGATGGTCCTCGACATCGACGAGGAGCGCCGGCGTATTTCGCTCGGCCTCAAGCAGTGCAAGGCCAACCCCTGGCGCGAGTTCGCGGAGAGTTTCAATCGCGGCGACAAGGTCAGCGGGCAGATCAAGTCGATCACCGACTTCGGCATCTTCATCGGCCTGTCGGGCGGCATCGACGGACTGGTGCACCTGTCCGACATCTCCTGGGACCGTCCTGGCGAGGAGGCCGTGCGCGACTACCAGAAGGGCCAGAATGTCGAGGCGATGGTGCTGTCGATCGATCCCGAGCGCGAGCGCATCTCGCTCGGCATCAAGCAACTCGCCAAGGACCCGATTTCCGCCTACCTGGCCGACCACCCGAAGGGCACGGTCGTCAAGGGCACGGTCAAGGACGTGGACGCCCGCGGCGCCGTCATCGACCTGGGCGACGGCATCGAAGGCAGCCTGCGCGCGTCGGAGCTGGCGCGTGACCGGGTCGAGGACGCGCGCACTGTGCTGAAGGTGGGCGATGCGGTCGAGGCGCGATTCGTCGGCGTGGACCGCAAGAGCCGCGCGATCGTGCTGTCGGTGAAGGCGATCGAGGCGGAGGAGGAAGCCGAGGCGATGCAGCAGTATCGCGGCAGCGACTCGGCGACTGGTACCTCGCTCGGTGACCTGCTGAAGGAGCAGATCACCGGTCAATAGGCCGGTCCGGGGCGCGCCGCAGGGGATGCAGGCGGCACGCTTCGTTGTTGAGGACGGGAGACATGACAAAATCAGAACTGATCGAGATCATCTCTGCCAAGCAGAAGCACCTGCCCGCGAAAGACATCGAGCTGGCAGTGAAGCAGATGCTCGAGATCATGAGCGACGCCCTGGCCGGGGGCGAGCGCATCGAGATCCGCGGCTTCGGCAGTTTCTCGCTGCATTTCCGTCCGCCGCGCCAGGGCCGCAATCCCAAGACCGGCGAGGCCGTCGCGCTTGCCGGCAAGTATGTGCCGCATTTCAAGCCGGGCAAGGACCTGCGCGAGCGCGTCAATGAAGGGCAATCGCACCCGATCCGGAATTGACGCGCGACCGGCGCGGCCGGTAACCGATGCACCTTGAATCCATCTGGATCCTGCTGGGAATGCTGTTCCTCGGCGGGGCCATCGGATTCTATGCGGCCCGCAGGCCGCGGCCGAGCGCGGTGCGCGCCGAACGCCTGCGCGGCAGCTACCTTGCCGGCGTCAACTTCCTGGTCAACGAACAACCGGATCGCGCGCTCGAGGCATTCCTGCGCGCGGCCGAGCTCGATGGCGATACGGTCGAGACCCATTTCGCGCTCGGCAGCCTCTACCGCCGGCGGGGCGAGGTCGACCGCGCCATCAAGATCCACCAGAACATCGCTGTCCGCGAGTCGCTCGAACCCGCGCAGCGCGAGCAGGCCAGCTTTGCGCTGGCGCAGGATTACCTGAAGGCCGGGATGCTCGACCGCGCGGAGAAGATCCTGGAGCCGCTGGCGGCGTCCGGCGCGCACCGGATGGCGGCGATGCGCAAGCTGATGCGCATCTACGAGCAGGAGCAGGACTGGCCGCGCGCGATCGACGTGTTCCGCGAACTCGAAAAGGCGGGCCGGGCGCCGCAGGAGAGCGCCATCGCGCATTATTTCTGCGAGCTGGCGGAAGCGGCGCATCGGCGCGGCGCGATTGACGAGGCGCGTGCGCAACTGCGCGCGGCGCGCGCGGAGCGCCGGCGCTTCCCGCGGGGCGCCTTGGTGCGGGCCGACATCGCCGTCGAACAGGGTCACCTCGAGCTTGCCGAGCGCCTGCTGGCTTCCGTGATTGCGCACGACGCCGCGCTCGCCATCGAGGTGCTGCCGCGCCTGGTGCGTCTCGCGCGCGCGTCGGGCGCCGAAGGCGAGGCGGTGGTTGCGCGCGTCGTGCAGGCGCGCAGTGACGCCGGCAACGAGATCGCGATCGCGTCGATCATGGCGGACGCGCTCGATTTTGCGCCGCTCGAGGAAAGGGTCCGTGCGTGCCTGGCGCAGGACGCCGCCATAGCGGGTCTGTTTCGCGCCGCAGGCCGCGAGCCGGAGGCGCTGGACACGCGCGCCGTGCGGGACGTGGCGTCGGTGCTGCGCCACCTGGCCGCAACAAGGCCGCGCTATCGTTGCGCCAACTGCGGTTTTTCCAGTATCGACCACTTCTGGCAATGCCCGGGCTGCAAGAGCTGGGACAGCCAGCGCCCGCTGCTGCGCCTCGATGTTGTCGCCGGCCTGGAACGAGGCAAGGCGTAACAGGGCAGAAGGTGCCTGGCACCTCTTGCGGGTTTCTGCGGGAACGCACCCGATTGCCGTGCGGCGAATCCGGTCCACACCGCCTAGCCTGCATCCGGGCGCGGCGATGGTCGCCGCGCGCGACGAAAGGGAGTCAAGACATGTTCACCAATGGACTGGGAGCGGCCCTCGTGGCCGCGATGCTGCTCGCGCCGGCCGCCATCGCCGGGCCCGTCAACGTCAACACGGCGGATGCGAAGACGCTCGCCCGCGAACTGCAGGGAATCGGCATGGCCAAGGCCGAGGCCATCGTTTCGCATCGCGAGAAGAACGGGCCCTTCAAGGGCGCCGACGACCTGGTCAAGGTCAAAGGCCTCGGCAAGAAGCTGATTGAACAGAACAAGGCGAACCTGCGTTTCGAGTCGGAGAAGTCCCCGGGCTGAGGACGAGCCGGCATCGGTGCGGGCCGGCCGTCGGCGGGTCCGGTATCATTCCGGACGTGAGCCGACCCGCACCGATCCGTTTCGCCGTATTCCCCGTTGCCGGCCGCGGCACGCGCTTCCTGCCCGCCACCAAGGCGAGCCCCAAGGAAATGCTGCCGATCGTCGACAAGCCGCTGATCCAGTACGCGGTGGAGGAGGCGCTCGCCGCGGGCGCACGCCGCCTGGTGTTCATCACCGGCAGTTCCAAGCGCGCGATCGAGGACCATTTCGATTCCGACGCGGAGCTCGAGGCTGCGCTGGCGGCGCAGGGCAAACAGGATCTTGCCGATTCCCTGCGCGCCATCCTGCCCGCCGACGCCAGTTGCATCTACATCCGCCAGCCGGCGCCGCTGGGACTCGGCCACGCGGTGCTCTGCGCCGAGCCGGTGGTCGGAAATGAACCGTTCTTCGTGCACCTGGCCGATGACCTGATTGACGCAGAGCAGCCGGTGCTCGCGCAGATGAGCGAGCGCTACCTGCAGACCGGCGGCAGCCTGGTCGGCGTGCAGCAGGTCGCGCGCAGCGAGACCGGCCGCTACGGCATCGTGGCGGTCGACGATGCCGGCGGCAATCCCGCCCGGGTGCTACGCATCGTCGAGAAGCCGCAGCCGGCCGACGCGCCGTCCGACCTGGCAGTCGTCGGGCGCTACCTGTTGAGCGGATCGATCTTCGACCACCTGCGCAACATCGGCCGCGGCGCGGGCGGGGAGATCCAGCTGACCGACGGAATCGCGGCGCTGCTCGCCGACGAGCCCGTCTACGCGTACCGGTTCAGCGGCAAGCGCTATGACTGCGGCAGCAAGCTCGGATACCTGGAGGCGACGGTCGAATATGCGCTGCGCCACCCGGAACTCGGCGAGCGTTTCGGCAGCTATCTGGAACAATTCGTCGCGGGCCGGAAGCCGCGCGCCTGAGGGCGGAGCAAATCAGTTCAGGTCGTAGGCGTTATCCGGAGCCAGCACCGGGAGCGGGGGCTCGCCCAGTGGTTCGATGATGGCGCTGTTCCAGCGCCGCGTGTAGACCTGCAGGCGTACCTCGTCGAAGTCCTCGCCGCGCACGCCCTCGAGGCGCACACCCGCCACTGCGCGGTTCGAGACGCGCCATTCGACAGTCGCCGCGATGCGCGCGCCGACGCCCTCGCGTGAATCGCCGGCATAGCGCGGATCGCCGCTGGTTGCCTGCAATGCCGCATCCGACGGGAAGTAGTCGCTGGCTTCTTCGCGCACGACCTGCCACGCCACTCCGCCCTCGACGCGGAAGCTCGCGGATTCACGGCTACCGCTCAGGTCGAATGCCGGTCCCACCGCCAGGAACTTGCGCGGGCTGAAGTAGCCGCCGTGGCCGATCGTGAAATGCGAGCGATTGTGCGAGTAACCGAGCGCCTGCACGTTGCCGCCGAAGCGCGCCTTCCAGCCCTGTCCGGACGCCGCGCGCCGCCAGAAACCGGCCTCGGCTTCCCACTGCGAATTGTCGTCCACGCGATGGCCGTCGAGCAGCGCGCCCGCCGCGCGGCCGTACAGGTTCATGTCGGCGTCGCCGACGCTGCCGCCGAAGTAGGCGCGGTTGCGCGTGACGCCGCCCCAGTCGAGGCCGGTCAGCGGATCGATCACGCCTGCGAGCGACAGCAGGGAATCCCCGACCGCCGCGCGCTCGAGTCCGAAGGTCCACGGACCGCCCACGGCATCGATCCGATAGCGCAGCGCCCCGGTGATGTTGGCGACCTCGAAAGAAGTTGGCGTGTGGCCAAGTTCGACCCGCAGCCGCGAGGACGGCGCCCATTGCGCCATCAGGGCCACGCCGTCGTCATTCTGCGTTTCGGACAGCGCGGGCAGCGCGACCAGGCTGCCATACGGCTCGCCCGCCGGCACGCGATCCGATTCGGGTGAGACGGCGTCCGCTGCGATGCGGAAGCGTCCCCAGCGGGAATGGCTGCCGGCCCATGCGACCTGGAGCTGCGACATGCCGAGCTTGTCGTGATCCGTCCGGCCATTGCGCCATCGCCCGCCCAGCGCGGCCTCGAAGTGCGGGACCCAGTCACGCTCGATGGCCTGCAACTGCAGATCGCCCGCCAGCCGGCCAGGCGCCAGGTCGCGGGCGACTGCGAGCGCGTCGTACGGCCGGTCCTGCGCAAGCAGCGCATCCACCAGTTCGCTCGCCGCGCCCGGCGCCTCGCGGTCGACCGCCAGCAAGTCGCGCAGCGCCCGCTCGCGGGCGGCCTCGTCGCCGCGCAGCAGGGCCAGATCGGCGCGGGCGCGCAGCGTCGCCGGATGGTGGGGGCGCAGCTCGTCGAGCACCGAGTAGGCGCGGCCGGCAGCGTTGGCGTCGCGCAGGTCGCGCGCGGTGACGAACTCGTGCAGCGCGACCTGGAAGCGCGTCTCGCGCTCGAGCTCGGCGAGCGGGGGGTCGAGCTTGCCGGATGCGCGCGCCGCCACGAAGTGCACGAGCGCCTGCCGCGAATGCCCGCGACGGACGGCGAGTATCGCGAGTCCGGCCTGCGCCTGCGCATAGTCCGGCGTTGCCGGCGGCACCGATTCGAAATATGTTGCTGCCATCGACTCCAGGCCGAGGTCGAGTGCGAGATAGCCGGTCGCGGTCTCGAGGCGGGCGCGTTCGTCGGCGCCGAGCGACCGGACCGCCGCGGAATCCTGCAGGCCCGGCAGCGCGCGGCGCGCGGACTCCGGATCGACGGCAGCCAGCGCACG
Source organism: Steroidobacteraceae bacterium (assembly GCA_050179155.1). Lineage (GTDB taxonomy): Bacteria > Pseudomonadota > Gammaproteobacteria > Steroidobacterales > Steroidobacteraceae > SCUD01. The sequence goes on along the minus strand of JBFXFJ010000006.1, from coordinate 26,159 downwards.
GATCCAGGCATAGCGGTTCCACGGATCGCTGCGATCGAGCGTCTGGGCCTGTTGCGCCGCATCGAGCGCGCCGGTGAAGTCACCTTGCGTGTACAGCGCGTCGGACCGTTCGCGCCAGCCGGCAGCGTCGCGCGGGCTTTCGGCCGGCGCGGCAAGCGCTAGCGTCGCGATCAGTGCGACCGTCAGGCTCATGCGGCAGTCCCCTTGTGCGGCCGCGTCCGGATAACGTGCGACCGGCACGGGGCCGTCTGGGATTCGGCCGGTTGCCGGTCGCTCCTAATGATAGCGGTTTTTGGCTTGCCACTCACGCGTGATATTTGATGAGAAGTTAAGCTTTAGTTATTGATTAGGAAGATAAATAAGGCTAGCTTGCCCCGGATGCCCAGCCCCGTCATCTACGCGATCGTCGTGCTGATCTGGGGCACCACCTGGTATGCGATCAAATTCCAGCTCGGCGTGGTCGCGCCGGAAATCTCCCTGGTCTATCGCTTCGGTCTCGCCGCGATCTGCGTCTTCGCCTTCGCCCGCATTGCCGGCAGCCCCATGCGCCTGTCGTGGCGCGACCATCGGTTTGTCGCGCTGCAGGGTCTCACGCTGTTCTGCCTGAATTACTGGATGACCTACCTGTCCACGCAATTCCTGACCAGCGGCCTGGTCGCGGTCCTTTTCACGTCGATCATCCTGCTGAACCTGATCAATGCGCGGCTGTTCTTCGGCATCGCGGTGGAAGCGCGCGTGCTGCTTGCCGCGGCCACCGGGGCGCTGGGGGTCGCGTTGCTGTTCCTGCCGGAGCTGCAGGCGGCCATGGGTGATCGCACGGTGGTCCATGGTGCGCTGCTCGCGCTCGGCGCCACCTATCTGGCTTCGCTCGGCAACATGGCCGCCATGCGCAATACGCAGAGCGGCATGCCCGTCGTCACGGCCAACGCGTATGGCATGGCCTATGGCACGGTGGGCCTTGCGCTGATCGCCGCGCTCCGCGGCACGCCCATCGACTTCGACCCCTCGTGGCCATACGTCGTCTCATTGCTCTACCTGTCCCTGGCCGGGACGTCGCTGGCATTCGGCCTGTACCTGGTGCTGATCAAGCGCATCGGCCCGTCGCGCGCGGCGTATACGAGCGTGCTGTTCCCGGTCGTGGCGTTGATGGTGTCGACTGCCTTCGAGGGCTATCGCTGGAGTGTGCCTTCGTTCATGGGTCTGGCAGTGCTCGTCGCAGGCAACGCGCTGGCACTGAGCCGGCGCGCCCGGCAATCCTGAGCCCGGGCAGCCCTGGAAGCCGGCGGCCCGCAGGACTGGAACGGAGGAGTATCATTTCGAGGACACGCATGAATGCCCAGCCAAGTCTCGAAGTGGACCGTGCAAGCCAGCCCGCGAAAGACGAGCTGACGCTGATCTATGACGGCAAGTGTCCGGTGTGCACCGCCTACAGTTGCGGCGTCGACGTCGACTCCGCGTCCGCGTCGTCGGTTCGCATCGTGGATGCGCGCGGCGAAGACGCCATGATCAACCTGGCGACGGCTACGGGTCTGGACTTCGACGAAGGGATGGTCGTTTCCTATCGCGGCAAGTTCTACCACGGCGCGGACGCGCTTCATGTGCTGGCAACGCTGACGCCGGCGAAAGGCGTCTGGAACCGGATCAACCGGTTCCTGTTCGGATCGCGCGCGGTCAGCCGCTTCCTGTACCCGATGCTCCGGTCGGGACGGAACCTGCTGCTCCGGCTGTTGGGGCGGAAGAAAATAAGAAACCTGGAAAGGCGCGGCTGACCCTTTTGCGGTGTCGCCCTGGAGAGCCTGACGACATGACGCAACGCGGGACCAGGCTCTTTCTGGCGCTATTTTTCCTGGTGGTGTTTGGCGCGGTGTTCCTGCGTGTCGACTATTTCCCGCTTTCCTGGGTGCCGATGTACGGCCGCCGGGACACGGCCGCCGAGAAGACGTTCTTCATCGGCAGCCTGGAGCGGCGCATGCTCGGTTTTGAGGCGCGGCGTGCGGACGGGGAGCAGGTCCTCATCACCGGGAAGATGCTGAATATCCCGCACGCGAACTTCCGCAGACTCTACATGCAGCGCGCATTCAACTCCGGGCCGCCGCAGCATCTGCGCGAAAGGCTCGCTCTCATGCCGTTCAACCGCTGGTGGTATGAGACGCTGGTCGGGCCGGACCCCTTGCTCGGCGCAAATTATCCGGCCCAGCTCCTGCGAAGCATCAACCAGACGCTCGGATTCAGCGCCGATGACCCGCGCCGCATCGTCTGGCTGGAAGCGCGCCTCGACCTGGCGACGTTCTCGCAGGCGAGGCTGGATGCCGGCGACTTGTCGATGCCGCAGGTCCGGCATGCGACGGCACAGGTCACTGAAACCGAAACCATAATGACCATCGACGGATCGGCGCAGCGTATCGCTGGCCCCGGTGTCAAGGCACCCTTGCTCTATGTCGACAACTAGACTCCCGGACGGGCGCCGGTCATTTTTCGATCGCTTCTTCTTCGACTGGTTTCCGGGAGAGGCGCTCGGCGCAGCAAGGCTCTACTTCGGCTTCGGCCTGATTGCCTATCTCGTCTCGCAGTACCGGCAGTTGCTGGTGCTGGATCCTGCAGGCGCCCAGTTCCACTACACGCTGCCGATCTGGTACTTTGATCTTCTGGGGATCGATCACATGGTGCCCTGGCTGAACCTGCCCGTGATGGCCGTTCTGGTCGCCGCGTGCGTGATGTTCGCGCTCGGCCGATGGACCAAGCCGGCGATCATCGTGATCCTGATCGCCATCTGCTATCTGAAAGGCGTGCGCGACAGCATTTCGGGTGACGTGCATCACCGCGAGATCCCGATCGTCGCACTGCTGGTGCTGTTCCTCGCCTCGAAATGCGACCAGGTGTTCGGTATGGACGCGCGGCGCAAGGGCCTGCCGGGGATCGCGGACTGGGAAGGCAGCTGGCCGCTGCGCGCGATGCAGGTCTACATCGCCATGTTCTATTTCTGGGCGCTGGTCGCGAAGCTGCGATTGTCCGGGTTGTCGTGGTTTACCGATGGCGGTCGCATCCAGGATGTCCTGGTGGCGCGTTCACTCCGGGATGGCATTGGAGCCGACGGCCTTCCCGTGAACCTGCCGCAGGCCTACGAGCTGGCGCAGAACCCGGACCTGGTCTTCTTGTTTGGCGCGTCCGTATTCGCGTTCGAATTGCTCATTCCGCTGATCCTGTTCGTGCGTGACTGGCGCTTGCGCCTGTTCATGCTGGTCGGCGCGACGGCCTTTCATTTCACCAACTACTACCTTCTGAACGTCCAGTTCTATCTGTTCCCATTCGTGTTCGTGACGTTCTTCAACATGGCACTGGTGCATCGCTGGCTGAAGGCGAAATGGCAGGCGGGGGGCGTGATCGCCGGCGATACGGCGTGAGTAAATTGGCTCCCCGAGTTGGACTCGAACCAACGACACACGGATTAACAGGCGCATTTCCGTGGTCGGCTCAGGTTCGCTCGGATCGTAAACGCCTGTTTTTCCTGCAACTGCACCTGCCCTGAGTCGGCTGGAGTTCGCTCCAGTCGGCTCGGGGTGGCTGCGAATTGGCTGCGACCGCCGAAGTCTTTCCCCGCTAGGATGCGTCAACGCCACAAGTCACGGGTGACGCGGTACAGCGATGCCAAGACTGCTGCTAGCGTGGATCGTTGGGATTGCTACCTTTGCAGCCCTGAGCATTTGGGTCGTTCCGAAGCCGACGTGTGCCGACGGGTGGATGTCTGGATCTATTGGGACTCGGGGCGCTTGTTCATGGCATGGCGGTGTCAAGAGGAGTCCTCTCGGCTTGGTGGCACTTGCGGCAGGCATTGGCGCCGGAATTCTAGTTGCAAGGTTTCCTCGCCTTCGCGCACATGCGAAGAGACGCCGTGAATTACAGCGGCACAAACGTGCAGCCAAAGAAAATCCGAAGCTCGGAATCATGACGCCATATGGAACTCTCGACGAGTATGAAAGGCATCTTCGTAAGAGCGGAGTGGCCGAATCGCAAATTGCCATTGAGCTCAAGAAATACACTGAGCCTCGTCTGTGAACTACGAAGCCAAAAGGCGCGCCACGCTTTCCAAGTGGCGCCTGTCCAAACGATTCGGGCCGAAGCTGGTGCAGTGGGGAGTTGAGCGGCGGAGGGCGTGGCAGATTGACGATTCGTGGTCGGTGGATCGCTTTCGTCGTCACATCGAACAGCTCAGGTCGGACTACTCGTGGCAGGTGCTGACCGGAACCAAAGACGTGGTGGCGTTAGACAAGTGGATGCAACGGCTGCTGCGCTGCGTTCGACCACGCCCCATTGTTCGCGACCCGCGTCTCAAGATTGAACTGCCACAGCGCCTCAGCATCGACGACATCGAGCGGAAGTTTCGCGCGGAGCAACCGGACATCACCCGCGCGCGGCTACGGACATTGCTTCATCGAGGTACACGCAAAGGTTTTCTGTTCCGCGTGGCTCAGGGCCAATATGAGCAAGCTGACGAATATCATTGGTCCAAGGAGCCGGATCCACCTTGGCTGCAACGTGACGACGACCAATACGAGGAATATCGGAAACGCGCAGCACACCGCGAAGAGTGCCGAAGGCTTGTGCTAGCTGCGCACTATGTGCTGCCGTTGCCAGCAGCGCGCAAGGCGCGGCAGTTCCGCATTAGCGAGCGCAGGTACTTCTACGATCTCAACGACGCGCTGTTGCGACTGGTGCCGGGTAAAGAGGCCGAGCGGCTTTGATGAGAATGGTTTCTGTGCAGTGATTCAGCATTGATTTGTTTAGCAAAAGTGGATAGGTGACTAGGCGCGAAGGCTGAAAATTCGCAGAATTACAGCGGGCGAAGTTGCGCCCGCGAGAGGCCCGCCACCCGGCGGGCCTTTTTATTTCCATCCACGGAGCCAATGCGAACCCATGCGCCGCCACTGGCGGGCGCTGGTCCGTTCGTTGAGGAAACTGCGCGTCGCTGACTGGACCGCCTTGGTTGGCCTGGCCACCAAGCTGGTCGAGCTCGTGCGCACGATCCTCGCGACCGACTAAGCGGCCCGCGCTCGATCACCGCTGAAACAACCATTGTTGTGACAGCGGGCTCGCGCTCGCCCAAAATTTGCCGTTTTGCAGTGCGACTAGAAATCCCTGTTGTCGGAGTCGTCATCCGGCTTGTGTAGAACATTGTCGATGTGCGATTGAATTTCCTCGCATACACGTTGCCCGGCAGGCGTTCTCGCATAGTTGTTGGCGTAACAGGTCCGCTCGAACTGCCGCACGAAGTTGCGCTGCTGCACACCGTTGTTGAAGTGAAACCACATGTAGAGCAGGGCGATGATGCCTAGCAGCATCAGCCGGTGTCTCATCGTACTTGGGTCAGTCTGCTCGTCCTCACTCAGCGAATTCTTGAGCACGAAGACGATGTAGTACGCGAAGCCGAAGATGAACGGGTCGAAGATGTAATGGTCAGCCAGCATCGCGACGACAAGGCCAATGAATATCACCCAGCCGATTGCCGGCACCCACTTGCCTTTCATGTCTGCGAGGCGCGGCAGTTCCATGCGGACTAGTTAGCGCTGTTTGAGAGACGTCCGGCGCTTCAGACTATTCTGCGCGCTCAAGTAGCGCTCGTGGCGGACGCGAGCGCAGAAAATCCTGTCAACGGTTGTTGCCCACTTTCCATCCGGCCGTAGCAAGTTCTGGAGGAACGGATCGCGTCTGCACAGAAGGCCGAGTTGCGGCTTGCGGATGCCCATCAGTTCCGCGATGGCCTTCTGGCCACGCACGCGCTTGTCGCAGTTAACGTAGACCTCACCGTGCTCGACATGCCACGGGCTGTTCTTGACAGCGAGCGTGCCGATCAACCGGGCCATCAAGCGCGCGTCATTCAACCGATCATCCCTTTTGGTCTGCCGAAGCCAACCGATCATCACTTTGCCGCGTGCCTTTCCGCAGTGGCGGACCGGATACTCAAAACCGGCGTTGCGCGGGAGACAAGTATGGGCTCGAAAGTGGGATTCTCAAAATCGCCGGTTCTGGACGAGGACCCGGCAGTCGATGCAGAACTGCGGCGGCTGATTGACGAGCCGATCGTGGCGCGGCCGATGGCCGCCAAGCTGGGCGGCACCGGGGTTGACGCGCTGGACGGCACGGTCGCTCGTCAAGGCCTGACGCTGCACCCGAACAATTCCAACCGGCAGCACCTGACGGTCCGTGACACAGCCCGCTATGTGGTGCTGCGGTCGCGGCCGCGCAAGGCCTGACGCTCGATGCGCGACCTCTGCCCACCGCCCGGCATGGCTGCGCCGGTGCCAGAGCCTGAATTACGCGCTTGCTACCGATGCAGACGCAGGCACGGTCGCATTAAGTCATTTCGCGTCGGGCCGCTGGTCCTCTGCTCCGGATGTGCGCATGCGTGGGTGCGCCTGCAGTGGTGGCGCTACCGGCGCAGCAACGGGTTGCCGCTGCGCGGTCGCCTGCCCGACGTGCGCCCCGAAGATTTTGCGCGGCTGCGCGAAGTTTGCGCGGCGGCGGAAGCGCGGCCATGAGTGCCTCCATCCCCGCTGGACTCGACGTGATGCTGGACCATGGGATCGGCGTTTTCCCCTGTCGCGCGAAGACGCTGGACGACAAGCACAAAGCCAAGTCGCCGCTGACCCAGCACGGTCTGGACGACGCGAGCACAGACCGCAAGCAGATTGCGGACTGGGCAAGGATGCACCGGGGCTGCGCGTGGGGTGCGGCCATGACTCCCGAGATCGGCGCGCTCGACATTGACGTGAAGCCGGGTCGCAATGGTTTCGATTCGCTCGCCGCGATGCTGGCCGAACATGGCGACCTGCCAACGACGCTGACGAGCCACACGCCTGCTGGCGGCCAGCATCGGTTCTTCCGTTTCGGTCGTGCGCTGGACAATTCAGTCGGCAAGGTCGCGCCGGGCATCGACATCCGGAGCAAGCGCGGCTACGTCCTCGTGCCGCCAAGCCAGATCGAGTCGGGCACCTATCGGTATGAAGACGCCACGGCAGCAATTGCGGTGCCGCCAGACTGGCTAACGGCAGAAATTGTGCAGCGTTCCGGCGTGCGCCGCGTCAGGAAGTTCCCCGAAGGTCAGCGCAACAAGTCCATGCACAGCTACGGGTGCGCGTTGCGGGCGCGCTCTGTACCGCCAGAGGAAATCTGGAACGCGCTGCAATCACGCAATCTCCTAGACTGCGATCCGCCGATGACGGACGATGAACTCCAGCAGATTCACGCCAACGTGCTGCGATACCCGCCGGGCTTTGCACTCACTGACCTCGGCAATCGCGACCGGCTCATTGCCGCGCACGGCGACGACATCCGCTATCTGGTCGGTGGTGGCTGGCACACATGGACCGGCCATCGGTTCGAGTTGGATCGGAAAAGCAAGATCATCGTCCTGATGGCCGATGTGGCACGCGGAATCTACGCCGAGGCCTACAACTCCGACGATGCCGACCGGCGCAAGCTGATCGGCAAGTGGGCGAAGGACTCCGAATCCCACGGGCGCATCGGCAACGCCGTTGCGCTGGCGCAGTCGCATCCGGATGTGGTCGATGTGCTGGAGGACTTTGATAGCAATCCGTGGCTGATAGGACTGCAAAATGGAATCTACGACCTGCAGCGCGATGAATTTCGCGAGGGTCGCCGCGAAGATCGCATCACCATGGCGATGGACGTGCACTACGATCCTTCGGCCACGTGTCCGCAGTGGGAGAAATTCCAGCACGACATTCATCCGGGGAAACCGGAGATCGTCAGCTTCAAGCAGCGCGCGTTGGGGTACTCCCTTTCCGGCGATACCAGCGAACAGGTCGCCTTCTTCAAGTACGGCGGCGGCGCAAACGGCAAGGGCGTAGAGCAGGAGACAATTCAGGACACGTGGGGCGACTACGGTTTGGCCATCGCGCCCGAAGTGCTGATGACCAAGGACCGGCGCACAGGATCGAGCAACGAGTTAGCGCAGATGCGCGGCGCGCGCCTTATCTCCACGAGCGAGATCGAAGAGGGACAGACTCTTGCTGAGAATCTGTTCAAGCGCCTGACGGGCGAGGACGAGATCTCTGCCCGCTTTCTCTATCAGGAGCACATCAACTTTCGCCCGGTCGCGAAGTTCTGGATCAGCAGCAACAACCGGCCAGAGATTCGCGGCAGCGACTTTGCGATCTGGAGACGGATACTCGTGATCCCGTATGAAGTGCGGTTCACAGAGACAAGCGACCCGCCGTGTGATCCGAAACTGCGCATGAAGCTAGCGGCAGAACGGAGCGGCATCTTCCGTTGGCTGCTGGAGGGCTACCGCGCATGGAAACGCATCGGTCTGCAACCACCGGATGAAGTGCGCGCGGCGACCGGCGCGTACCAGGCCGACATGAACCGCATCGCTAACTTCGTGGAGGAGCAGGTGCGGCCGACCCGTGGGGTGAATACCAAGTCTGCGGAAATCTATCGGCGCTTCGTGCGCTGGTGGAGGGCGACCGGGCTGAAGGGTCGCCCGAACCCGGCTCGTGATTTTCACGCCAAGCTGGAACGGGATCACGGCTTGGTACGCGGCACTGGTGGCGACCGGCTTTACATTGACTGCGCCCTCGTCGCATGGGAGTTCCACGATGACGATGCCATGTGACCTTCGGGCGTCAGGGGCGTCTCAGTCGCATTTCGCCGTAACTTTTCCCTATGTTCTTCTCGCGAGAGATTTACGGGGAAGTGGGCCCGACACGCCCGACACGCCCGACCATGGTGCAAGTCCATGAGCGGCTGGGTGCTGATCCCGTTTGGGTCCGCCTTCCTTCGGGCGTCCACCGAGGAATTCGCCGTGATGATGGGCCGTGGCCTCGACCCCGGCCCGAGCGGCCACCCTGTGGCCGCTCCTGTGGCCGCCGAGGGATTGCTGACCTCGGCCCAGTTGGGCGAGCGTCTCGCCCTGACGAGCACCTTTTGCGAACAGAAAGCCGCGAGCGGCGAGTGGCCGTGCCATAGGCCCGGCCGCTATTTGCGGTTCCGCCTGTCCGAAGTGCTCGCCGCGATCGCCGCCAACGGCAGCGGGGTCGCTCATGACTGAGCGCTTTCTCGGTCGCGCCGCCACGGAGCGCAACGCCCGGCTGCTGCGCCGCGAGCCGTTGTGCCGACTCTGCCGTGCCAAGGACCGGGTCACAGCCGCCACGGAGGTGGACCACATCCGGCCGCTCTGCAAAGGCGGTACCGAGGATGAGCTCAACCTGCAACCGCTCTGCGCTGATTGCCACAAGCGCAAGACTGCCGAGGATTTCGGCAAGCATCGCTGGCCGACAATCGGACCTGACGGATGGCCGGTCGATGAATAAGGGGGCGGGAGTTTGTTTTCTGAAACTGCGTGCTGCGGTTAGCGCGCCCCTCACTTTTGGGTGAGTAAGTAGATGGGATTACGAGGCCCCGGCGCGAAGCCGATCACGAAAACCAAGACACGCGAGAGGCGCTATGACCCGAAGCTGTCACGCGCCGAGCGCGTCATCAAATTCGTCCAGTCGTTGAAGCTGACGAGCGGGGTGTGGGCCGGTCAGCCGTTCAGGCTGCGTCCATGGCAGATCAAGTTCATTCGCGATGTGTACCGCACCGACAGGAAAGGACGGCGCACTGTCAGAACCGGCCTGCTCACGGTCGGCCGCAAGAATGGAAAATCGCAATTGGCTTCCGCGCTCGCCTTGGCGCATCTCGCCGGTCCGGAAGCGGAGCCACGCGGCGAAGTCTACTCGGCGGCTAGTGATCGCGATCAGGCGTCGAGAATCTTCCACGAAATGGAAGCCTTCATCCGCGCCGATCCGGAAATGTCCGCTCGCATTAACGTGAAGAGCTTCAGCCGCCACTTGCAGGTTTTGCGCGGCAAGGGCGCAGGCTCCGTCTATGCCGCGCTCGCCTCGGACGCTCGTAGTGCGCATGGCCTTGGTCCTTCTTTTGTTATCTGTGATGAATTGGCGCAGTGGAAGTCGCGCGCGCTCTACGACGCACTGGTGACAGGCTCCGGCGCGCGTGCCGAGCCGCTATTTCTTGTCATCAGCACGGCAGCCTCCGACCCGGAGCACGTTCTGACCGCCCTCACGGAGCACGGCGAGAAGGTGAACGCGGGCGAGATCGCCGACAAGACTTTCGTCGCGCACATCTACCGGGTGCCAGCGGACGCCGACATCTTCGACGAGACCAACTGGAAACTTGCCAACCCGGCGCTCGGCGACTTCCTCAACATCGAACAGTTGCGGACCGCCGCGAAGCACGCGCAGCGGATGCCCGCGAGTGAGGCGTCGTTCCGCAATTTGCACCTCAACCAGCCAGTGGATACTGCCGCCATTCCATTCGTGGCGCGCGAAGTGTGGGAGGCATGCAGCGCGCGGCCTGCGCCGATTGACGGGCAGACGGTCTACTTCGGCCTCGACCTGGCCTCGGTGCATGACCTCACCGCGCTGGTCGGCGTCACGCTCGCTGGCGACGTCCATACCTACGCGTGGTTGCCGCAGGAAGGTCTCGCGGAAAAGAGTCGGCGGGATCGCGTGCCGTGGGATCGCTGGGCCGCAGACGGCACTTTGCTGACGACGCCCGGCAAGGCGGTGGATTACGACCACGTCGCCGCGTTCATGCGCATGCTGTTCCGCAAGTGTGACGCGCGGGCGGTCGCGTTCGACCGGGCGCTGATGGCCTACTTCATGCCTGCCCTCACGCGCGCCGGGTTCACGGCGGCAGAGATCGCGCTGTTCCAGCCTTTCGGGCAAGGCTTTTACTCCATGGGACCGGCAGTGCGCGAGTTGGAGACCCGATTGCTGCAGGGGCAGCTGAAGCACGGCAATCATCCGGTGCTCGCTTCATGCGCCGCCGCCGCGCGCATTGACACGGACCCGGCAGGCAGCCGCAAGTTCAACAAGGCGCGCAGCGCGGGTCGCATCGACGCGCTGGTGGCGCTGGCGATGGCTGTCGCCGTCCAGCCGTTGACCAAGCCTGAGCCGCATTACGAAATGTTCTTCGTCGGTGGGGCGCGCGCGTGAACACGGCAATGGAACCGCGCGCGATTCGGCTGTCCTGCCGCGAAGCTGCTGCGCGGCTCGGCGTTAGTGAGCGGACGCTGGAAGCGTGGCGGCGCGAGCGACGCGGACCGCAATTCTTCAGGCCACCGCTGGCGCGGCCATTCTATTTGGAATCAGACATCGACGATTTCCTGCGCGCGTTCCCGGCGCGCACCAAGCGTCATGGATAAGCCCGCGCAAGCCCGCGCAAGCCCGCGTCACCCCGCGATGTTCCCGGCGAGGATTAGGCCATCGCATTAACCGGGAGCCACGCATGAATCTCGTCCAGAACCGCAATCTTGAATTCGCCGCCTACGCCATGGTGCTCGCCCGTGCTGGCGGTGATGCCTTGCAAGCCGTCGAGCTTGCCAAGACGCACTTCCGCGCATGGTCGCACATCGAGCCGGTGCTGCGCTCGGCGGTCAACAGCGGCACGACGCTGGACCCGGCATGGGCGGGCTCGCTCGCGGACTACCGGCAACTCGACGCCGGATTCGTGGACAGTCTGCGCAGCATCAGCCATCTCGACGCGGCGCTGCCCTTCTCCCGTCAGCTGCCGTTGCACAGCCAACTGGCCGTCGCCTCGGGCGGGATCGCCGCTGCGGTAGCGAACGAGGCCGCTGTCAAGGCGGTTCGTCGTCTCACCTTCTCTGCCGACACGCTGGACCCTGAGAAAATCGCCGCCTTCATCATCGCGAGCGACGCGCTGCTGCGCTTCGCACACATGGCGGGCCTCGCGCTGCTGGACCGCGAGTTGCGGGCAGCGGTCGCGGAAGCGACCAATGTTGAGTTCCTCGGCTTCCTCGCCGCAGATTCCAACGCGATGCCGAGCAGCGGCGACATCCTGACCGATCTGCGCACCGTGCTGGCCTTCATCTCTGTAGTCGGTCGCGGTAGGTTGCTCGCCGCGATTTCACCGCTCGGTATGACGCAACTGGCGACCTTGCCCGGTGCCGGTGGCGAGCAGCGGTTCCCGGGCGTCACGCCGCAGGGCGGCGTCATCGCGGGCGTGCAGTTCATCCCGACTACCGCCGTGCCGAGCGATTCCAGCGGCAGCACGCTGATCGTCTATGACGCTGAGCAGCTGGCGCTTGGAGCCGACCCGATCACCGTGGCCGCGTCGCGCGCTGCGTCGCTCAAGATGGACGACGCGCCTGCTGCGGAAGCTAGCACCCAGGTCTCAATGTTCCAGACCTCCTCGACCGCATGGCGTGTCGAGCGGTACTGCGGCTGGCAGAAGTTGTTTGCAACCGCCAGCGCCGTACTCACCGGCGCGAATTACGAGCCTGCATCATGACGGGCAATCCCAAGCCATTCAATGCAGTCAAGTTCGCGGCGGGCGTGCGCGAACTCATCGAGCGCGAGGTGCGCCCGCTCGCCGAACGCATCGCGGCGCTGGAAGCGCGCGAGGCGAAGTCGCTTGCCGATGGCTACAAGGGAAGCTGGCTTCCCGGCCGCTACGAGCGCGGCGCGCTGTGCAGCCACGCGGGCAGCTTATGGCTGTGCATCGAGGACGGCGACGGCAAACCGGGCGGCTCGCCGTCGTGGAGGCTGATCGTGAAGGGCAGTCGCGAATGACGCCGCCCGTCGCGCTTCGGCTCCAGCAGATCCGATCCGACTACGACGGCGACGTGCACGTGCTCAAGGACTTCGACACTGCCGCCGCGATCCTGCTGACGCCTCGTGGCCAAAAGCCACCGCGAACGTTTGACGAGTTGCTCGCGTTCTGCGAGCGGTACGTGCCGCCCGCGCAAGACATGACACGGGAGGAGATCGCGGCCATGCGTGAGCCGTTTCTGCTGCTGATCAATCCGACGCTGAGTGGCCCGCCCCTCGGCCCGGCGCACTGAGCACTTGCCCCGGGGCGGCGCGACACACGGAAGTCCATGTGCCGCATGCATGTTGTCCGCAAGCACTTGGAATCGAGCGAGGATTAAGTCGAGGCAACGGCCTCGCATAACGGAGATGACAATGCGACGACCCGACAAAATCCAACGCAAGGGCGGCATCCGCTGGCAGGCGCGCTATCGTGACGCGCATGGCGCGATGCGCTATGAAACCTTTCCCACGGCAAAGCAGGCCGAGAAACGGCTGCGCGAGATCGAAGCGCAGCGCGACAGCGGCACGCCGATCAACGCGGACCTGCCGTTCGCGATGCTCGCAGAGGAATGGCGCGTGGCGCATTTGGCGCGCGCCAACAACCTGCGGCCCAGTAGCGTCCTGGACTATGAGATTCACCGCAAACGGCTCATCGACAACTTCGGCCAGATGACCCTGCGCTCGATCACGCCGCGCGATGTGGAGGCGTTTGTCGCTGAATTGCAAAGGCAGGAGCGGGGAGTCCGGACGATCAACAAGGCGCTCGGCACCTTGCGTACCATTCTGAAGTTCGCGGTCGGCCGGGGCTACGTCTCCCGCAATGTTGCCAGCTTCGTCCGTATGCTGAAGGCACCGGCCAAGACGGCAGGATCGCTGGACCTGAACTGCCTGTCGCCCGCCGAAGCGCAACTGCTGATCGACCACATGGAGCCGGAGTGGAAGGCGTGGGCCGGGGTCATGTGCTTCGGCGGCTTGCGGCTCGGCGAATCACTCGGGCTGCAATGGGGCGACGTGGAACTGGACCGGCAGCGCATCTTCGTGCGGCGGCAGCTGGAGGGCGTGACCGGCGAACTGCGCGAGCCAAAGACCGCAGCGGGCACCCGGATCGTGGAACTGCCCGCGAGTGTCGTGTCGGAACTACGACGCTGGAAGCTGCGCTGCCCGCATGGCCCGCATGGGCTTTGCTTCCCGGCCCGCAACGGCGAGCCGATGGACGGCGGCAATTTGCGCGGCCGAGTGTTCCACCCGGCATTGCGTAGGGCAGGGCTGCGCCGCATCCGGATTCACGACCTGCGCCACACCTGCGCGTCCATGCTGATCGCGACCGGCGCGGACATCGCGACGATCAGCCGTCAGATGGGGCACGCCACGATCGCCGTGACGCTGTCTGTGTACGGTCACGCCTTCGCGCAGCGCAGCACCACAGGCCTCGGAGACCGCCTGCAAGCGCTCATCGACGCAGAGGCAGGCTGCGAAATGGCTGCGACTCAGAAAGTGGCCGGTGGTCAGCAGCGCTAAGTCGTTGAGAGGATTGGCTCCCCGAGTTGGACTCGAACCAACGACACACGGATTAACAGTCCGTTGCTCTACCAACTGAGCTATCGGGGAAGCGGCTTTTGAGGGCGCGGGATTGTCGGCCAAGGCCGCGCCCAAGTCAATAAACCGGCGGGAAACCGCGGCGCTGCCCGCGTCTCACGCGCGCTTCTGCGCCCTGGCCTGCGACAGCGCCCGCTGCATGCGCTCGAGCGCGTCTTTCAGCGTCCCGGTCGAGGCGGCAAATGACAGCCGGAAATGCCCGGGTCCGCCGAAAGCCGATCCCGGCACGACCGCGACGCCGGCCTCGTTGATGAGGAACTCTGCGAAGTCATTGTCGTCCGCGACGCCGATCATCCGCATGGCCTGCTCGACATTGGCAAACGCATAGAACGAGCCCCAGCCGCGCAGGCAGGAGACGCCGGGCAGCGCATTCAGGCCCTCGACGACCAGGTCGTGGCGCGCCTTGAAGGCGCGATTCATCTCGGCAACGCATTCCTGCGAACCATTGAGCGCGACGGTCGCCGCCTTCTGCGAGATCGACGAAGCATTCGACGTGCTCTGTCCCTGGATCGTCGCCATCGCCGCGATCACTTCCGCCGGGCCGCCGCAATAGCCGATGCGCCAGCCGGTCATGGCGTAGCTCTTCGAGCAGCCGTTGATCGTGACGGTGCGGTCATAGAACTGCGGGTTGGCCGTTGCGAAACTGGTGAACGGTTCCGGTCCCCACCAGATGTGCTCGTACATGTCGTCGGTGCCGATCACGATGTCGGGGTGCTTTGCGAGCACGGCGCCGAAGGCCTGCAGTTCGGCGCGCGAATAGGCGGCGCCGGTCGGGTTGCAGGGGCTGTTCAGGATCAGAAGCCGTGTCCGCGGCGTGATCGCGGCGGCAAGTTGCGCCGGCGTGATCTTGTAGCCCTGGCTTGCGCCCGCGAACACCGGCACCGGCGTGCCGTCCGCGACCATCACCATGTCCGGGTAGGACACCCAGTACGGGGCGGGGATGATGACCTCTTCACCCGGATCGAGCAGGGCGCAGCAAAGGTTGAAGACTGTCTGCTTGGCGCCGCTCGATACCAGGATCTGCGAGCGCGAGTATTCGAGGCCGTTGTCGCGGCGGAACTTGCCGATGATCGCGTCCTTCAGCTCGTTCGTGCCGTCGACATTCGTGTAGCGCGTATGTCCGGCGCGGATCGCGGCGACGCCGGCGTCCGCGATGTGCACCGGCGTATCGAAATCAGGCTCGCCGGCGCCGAGACCGATGATGTCCTTGCCTTCGGCCCGCAGGCGGGCCGCGCGGGCGGTCACCGCGAGCGTGGCTGAGGGCTTGATGCGCTGGACGCGCTTTGCGAGGCGAATGCTCACGAGGGGAGTACCGATTGGCCGGAAACCCAGCTAAGGTACGGGAAGCAATTTTGCGTTGCAATGCGGAAGACCGGTGAGCGATCCCAGGCCATTCGAGCTTCAGTCGGATTACGCGCCGGCGGGCGACCAGCCGGCCGCCATCGCCGCGCTCGTGGGCGGCATCGAATCCGGACTGGCGCACCAGACGCTGCTCGGCGTAACGGGATCGGGGAAAAGCATCGGCTACGACGAACCACTCCATTTAATCGCCCGCGTCGACGGCGAGGAGCGTGCCCAGGTTGTTCGCGCTGGCCCGTTCATCGATCGGCTGATCCAGTCGGTGCCCGGTTTGGCGGGCGGTTCGGATACAGAGAAATACGCGTGTTCCGATGCAGCATATTTCACTGAATCCTACGATCCAGCACGCGGCTGCACGGCACGCCACCCTGTGGCGGCGTTCTTGCGTCACAGAGCGCCCGCAGAGATGTTCCGACTGACGACGAACTGTGGCCGCGGCGTCACGTTGACCGCGGACCACAATCTCTGGGTACTGCGCAATGGGCGTCCAACGTTGGTCAGGACTGAGGAGGCCTGCGCCAGCGACTATCTGCCGACTCCGGAGATAATTGGCGAAACGGCAAATCTGGAAGAGATTGACGTGCTTCGGTATCTGGCAAATACGGAGCTATCGGTTTTCGCCGAGGCGGCAGTCTTGGAGTACATCCAGGCTGGTGGACGTCCAGGTGTCGTGGACAGCTTGCGGGCGCGCGGGATCTCGCCTCACTCCAAACTTTTCGCAATCCGGCACGAGATTCGCGGCTCCGGAATCAAGGTTCGCGACTATCAGCACCTGGTTGCGAACACTGCCGGGCTCGGTGGTCGTTACCGGTCGGAAGGGATCTCGGTAGGTGGCAAGAAGCGCGCCTGCCGCTTGCCGGTTCGACTGGGTCTCACGAATGCAATGCTCGAGTTCTTTGGCTACTACATAGCCGAGGGGAACGCACAGGACCGGTATGTCATCATCGCCAATCGACATCCCGTGATTCGTGAACGCATCGAAGCGGCGCTGGCAGAACTTGGCTTGCCGTTCTTCATTCGTCGGAGCAGCGACTATCAGGTCTCATCGACTGCACTCGCATGCTTGATGGCCAACTCATGCGGGTCGACCGCCGCGTGCAAACGGCTGCCAGATTTCTGGCCGCAGTTGTCGAATTCAGCCCTTGGAATACTGCTGCGAGCGTACTTTGACGGCGATGGCACAGTGGGCAAGAACGGGGAAGTGATCGCCACGACCGCAAGTGATGGCCTCGCTTCGGATCTTGCCTACGCCCTCAAGCGTTTTGGCATCCATGCACGACTACGTCGTGTGTGTAAGCGCGCAACGAACAGCCTTCATACCGGCGCTGAGTATGTGTGCGTAACAGTTTCCGGTGCGGCCGACATCGAGAAATTCGCGTGGACGATAGGGTTCGAGCATCCAGACAAGCGGGCGCGCCTCTTCAAACTGCTGGAACGAGAAGCAGATACCAACGTGGACGTGGTACCCGTCGAGCCGCGGGAGCTATGTGCGCTTCGCAAGACGTTGGGCCTCACACAGAGGCAACTTGCTGACCTGGCCCGGTGCTCGCGATCAATGATAAGTGTCCTTGAGAGTGGGCACCGGCAGCCGAGCCGCGAGTTGCTGCGCCGCGTGCTCGACGGTCTCACAGAGCAAGTCAATCGCGCAGATGCCGCAGACATTTCGTGGTGGCGTCGATGGATGGCATTACGGAAGCTGTGCTCGGTGCGCTGGACGCGCATCGCGAGAATCGAACGTGTTCGCTATGAACACCCATACGTTTACGATCTATCCGTACCCGGACCGGAGACGTTCTACGCGGGCAGTGGCGGAATGTTTGTTCACAACACATTTTCCATCGCGAATGTGATCCAGAAGATCCAGCGGCCGACGCTGGTGCTCGCGCACAACAAGACGCTCGCCGCGCAACTCTATGGCGAATTCAAGGAGTACTTTCCGCACAACTCGGTCGAGTATTTCGTCTCCTATTACGACTACTACCAGCCGGAAGCCTACGTGCCGTCATCCGACACTTACATCGAGAAGGACGCCTCGATCAACGAGCACATCGAGCAGATGCGGCTGTCGGCGACCAAGGCGCTGCTCGAACGGCCGGATTCGATCATCGTCGCGACCGTGTCCGCAATCTACGGCCTCGGCGACCCGGAGGCCTACCTCAAGATGGTGCTGCACCTGGTGCGCGGCGACCGCATGGACCACCGGCAGCTGCTGCGCCGGCTTGCCGACATGCAATACACGCGCAACGAAGTGGACCTGCGTCAGGGCACTTTTCGCGTCCGCGGCGACGTGGTCGACATCTTCCCGGCCGAATCCGAGCGCGAGGCCGTGCGCGTGCAGTTCTTCGACGAGGAGGTCGAGTCGCTCGCGTACTTCGACCCGCTGACCGGCGAGGTGCTGCGCAAGGTCCCGCGCCTGACCGTGTTCCCGTCCACCCACTACGTGACGCCGCGCGAGCGGCTGCTGGCCGCGATCGAGGAAATCAAGGTGGAACTGCGGGGACGGCTCGCGGAACTCCGTGCCGCGGACAAGCTGCTCGAGGCGCAGCGGCTCGAGCAACGCACGCTTTTCGATCTCGAGATGATCACCGAGCTCGGCTATTGCGCGGGCATCGAGAACTACTCCCGCTATCTCTCCGGGCGGGCGCCGGGCGAGCCGCCGCCCTGCCTGTTCGACTACCTGCCGCGGAATGCCCTGCTCGTGATCGACGAGAGCCACGTGACGATCCCGCAGCTGCAGGGCATGTATCGCGGCGACCGCTCGCGCAAGGAGACCCTGGTCGAATACGGCTTTCGCCTGCCGTCGGCGCTCGACAACCGGCCGTTGCGCTTCGACGAGTTCGAGCAACTGCAACCGCAGACAATCTACGTGTCCGCGACGCCGGCGGAGCGCGAGCTCGCGAAGTCCGGCCAGGTGGTCGAGCAGGTCGTGAGGCCGACCGGCCTCGTCGACCCGGTTGTCGAGGTGCGCCCGGTGGCGACGCAGGTGGATGACCTGTTGTCCGAGATCCGCCTGCGCGCCGAGCGCAAGGAGCGGGTGCTGGTCACGACGCTGACCAAGCGCATGGCCGAGGACCTGACCGAGTACCTCGACGAGCATGGCGTCAAGGTGCGTTACCTGCACTCGGACATCGAGACGGTCGAGCGCGTGGAGATCATCCGCGACCTGCGGCTCGCGAAGTTCGACGTGCTGGTCGGCATCAACCTGCTGCGCGAGGGGCTCGACTTGCCTGAGGTGTCGCTGGTCGCGATCCTCGATGCCGACAAGGAAGGTTTCCTGCGGTCGGAAGGGTCGCTGATCCAGACCGTCGGACGCGCGGCGCGCAACGAGCATGGCGCCGCCATCCTCTATGCCGACCGCATCACGGGTTCGATGGAACGCGCGATGGCCGAGATGGCGCGCCGGCGCGTTAGACAGCTCGCGTACAACGCCGAGCACGGCATCGTGCCGAAATCGATCGTCAAGTCGGTCCGCGACATCATGGAAGGCGCGCGCGTGGTACCGGGCAGGGACAGCGGCGGGCGCAGGGCCACGCCGCTCACACCCGCGCAAGCCCAGCAGCAGATCCGCAAACTCGAGCAGGAAATGTATCGCCTGGCGCGCAACCTCGAGTTCGAGAAGGCCGCGCAGGTGCGCGACGAGATCGCGGCGCTGCGGCACGCGAGCCTGGGCGCGGACGCCGACCGCCTGGCCGGTTGACGCTGCGATGGGCCTGCGGCTCACGTTTCTCGGCGCCGCAGGGACCGTGACGGGCTCGCGCTACCTGCTGGACACCGGCGCAAAGCGCGTGCTGGTCGATTGCGGCCTGTTCCAGGGCTACAAGCAGTTGCGGCTGCGGAACTGGTCGCCACCGCCGGTCGATCCGGCGAGCATCGATGCCGTGGTCCTGACGCATGCGCACCTCGATCACAGCGGTTACATCCCGCGCCTGGTGAACGAAGGATTCACGGGGCCCGTTTACTGCACGGCATCCACGTTCGAGCTTTGCCGGATCCTGCTGCCGGACAGCGGCCATCTGCAGGAAGAGGATGCAAAGTACGCGAATCGCAGAGGTTTCTCGAAGCACCACCCCGCGTTGCCGCTCTACACGTTCCAGGACGCCGAGAATTGCCTGAAGCAGTTCAAGGTCATCAAGGTTGGCAGTCGCTGGGAACCGGCGGAGGGGATCGTCGCGCAGGCGAGCCCTGCCGGGCACATCCTCGGCGCGACCTTCGTGCGCGTGGAGCATGGCGGCGTGTCGGTGACATTCAGCGGCGACCTGGGGCGGTCGTCAGATGCGCTGATGAAGCCGCCGGCGCAACCGGCGGCGACCGACTACCTGGTGATCGAATCTACGTATGGCGATCGCCTGCACGCCGCCGTCGATCCAGAGAAAGAGCTCGGGGAATGGCTGCAGCGTGGGCTCGGGCGCGATGGGGTGGTGGTCATTCCAACCTTTGCCGTGGGCCGGGCGCAGTCGCTCATGCTGCATTTCGCCGGCCTCAAGGCGGCGGGGCGCATACCCGACGTTCCGGTGTTCCTGGACAGCCCGATGGCGATCGACGCGACGGCCCTGTATGGATTCTTCCGCGCGGAGCACCGGCTGACCGACGAACAATGCCGTCGCATCTTCGGCGCTGTCGGACTCGTCAACACACCCGACCAGTCGAAGGAACTCGACCGCCGCGGCGGTCCGATGATCATCCTTGCGGCCAGTGGCATGGCGACCGGCGGCCGGGTCCTGCACCACCTGAAGGCATTCATCGGGAATTCGCGAAACCTCGTGCTGTTCGCGGGATACCAGGCACCCGGGACCCGCGGCGCCGCGTTGGTCGCAGGCGCCCGATCAGTCCGGATCCATGGCCAGGATTTCGAGGTGCAGGCGGAAGTCGGCCAGCTCGAGGCCCTGTCGGCGCATGCGGACGCGGATGAACTGCTTGCCTGGATGGGCCAGCTGGGGGCGCCGCCGCGCCGGGTATTCGTCACGCATGGCGAGCCGGGGGCCGCCGATACGCTGCGCTTTCGCATCGAACACGAAAAAGGCTGGCCCGCGGAAGTGCCGGATCACCTGGAATTCTTCGACCTGGCGTGATCTCACGGCGCGCACCCCATGCACTGATGGGGCGCGCGTCGCGGGCCGTCGAGCCGCTACTGGACCTTGATCTCCAGTGCCTGCCGTTTTTCGACCTTCAGCTTCGGCACATGGACGCTCAATACGCCATTCGTGTAGTCGGCGCGGATCGCATTCGCATCCGCATATTCCGGCAGCGTGAAGCTGCGGCAGAACTTGCCGTAGAAGCGCTCGACACGATGGGTCGTCTCACCCTTGATTTCCTTTTCCTGCCGGCGCTCACCCTCGATCGTGAGCACGCCCTCGTCCAGGCTGATCTTGAAGTCTTCCTTCTTGACGCCCGGGAGCTCCGCATTCACGAGATACTCGGTCTCCGTCTCCTTGATGTCGACGGCGGGAGACCACTCGATTTTCATGCCGCCCTCTTCACCAAGCAACTGCGGCCAGCGGCCGAACATCGGCGTCGGCAGGTTCCGCAGAAAGTCTTCCGTTTCACGGAAGGGTTCCCAACGCATGAGATTCATGATGTGCCCTCCATCCAACGGCCGGCCGATTCTCGCCGACCATGGCCATCGTAGGGCAGCCGCGCGCCGGCTCAATACGTAGATGTACCGATGTCGGCACTCATCGTCATGCGCACCAGGTGCGCGAGCGAAGTGGCCCCCATCTTCTCCATCAGGTGGGCGCGATGGATCTCGACCGTGCGCTGGCTGACGCCGAGATCGGCGGCGATGATCTTGTTCGGCTTGCCGAGCGTGACGAGCTGCAGTACCTGCAGCTCCCTGCGGGTCAGCGCAGCCATTCGCGCGCGAATCTGGTCTTTCTGTTCCAGCGCCGCGCGATTGCGCTGGTCGAGGGCCAGGGCGCGCTGGATGCGCTCGGCGAAATCCTGGTCGGCGAACGGCTTCTGCAGGAAGTCCGTCGCACCGTGCTGCATGGCTTCCACCGCCATCGGCACGTCGCCGTGCCCGGTGATGAAGATCACAGGAATGATTGCGCCACGCCGGTTCAGTTCGTCCTGCAATTCGAGTCCGCTCATGCCGGGCATGCGCACGTCGAGGACCAGGCAGCCCGGCTGCTCCGGATCGTACCCCGCGAGGAACGCCTCGGCCGAACCGTGGCTGGCGGCTGGCATGCCGCGCGACTTCAACAGCATCCTCAGCGAGCTGCAGATTGCCTCATCGTCGTCGACGATGTGGACGATCGCCTCGCGGCCCCGCATGCTCATCGCGCGCCCTCGCGGTCGGATGGCAACATCATGACGAAACAGGCGCCGTGCGGGACGTTGGGCCGAAGCTCCAACCGGCCGCGATGGGCCTCGACGATGGTCCTGCTGATCGCGAGTCCGAGCCCGGTGCCCTGTTCCTTGGTGGTGCAGAACGGGTCAAAGATCCGCCGGGCCATCGACGCATCGACGCCGGGTCCGGTGTCCATGACGGCGATCTCGATCTCGCCGTTGCCTGAGCGGCGGCTCTGCACGATCACCTCGCGTTCAGCGCCGGTGTCGCCCATGAGCGCCTCGATGGCATTGTGGATCAGGTTGAGCAGCACTTGCTGTATCTGGATCCCGTCGACCACCGCTGCCGGCAGGTCCTCCGCGAGTTGCAGTGACAGGCGCACGCTGTGCAGTCTGGCATCGGCATGGGTCAGTGCCCATACTTCCCGGATCAGGCCGTTGATGTCGGCCGGTTCGCGGCGCGTTTCCCTGGCGCGAACCAGTTCCCTGATCCGGCGGATGATCTCGCCCGCGCGCATGGCCTGGCCGGCGATCTGCTTGAGCGCATCGCGGACTTCCGCAAGCTCGGGTTCCGGCGCCGCGAGCAGCCGCTCGCTGGCCACCGCAAAATTGGTGATGGCTGTCAACGGCTGGTTGATCTCGTGGGCGATGGCGCCGGCCATCTCGCCGAGAGTCGCGAGGTGGGAGACGCGCCGCATGCGTTGCTGGATCCGCTGCCGTTCCTCGGCGGCCTGCTGGCGGTTGGTCAGGTCGTGCAGGAACCCGACGAAACGCGGAGGATCCGCGTCCGGAATGCGGCCGACCGCCAGCGCGACCGGGAACGTGCTGCCATCCTTGCGGCGTGCTTCGACTTCGCGGCCGATGCCGATGACATGCGAGTCTCCGCTCGCCAGGTAGCGCTGGATGTAACCATCGTGCCGGCTGCGGTCAGGCTCCGGCATCAGCAGGCTGACGTTGGCGCCGATCGCCTCGGCGGAGGTGTAACCGAAGAGGCGCTCGGCTGAACGGTTGAAAGCCTCGATGATCCCGCGATGGTCGATGATCACCACGGCATCGACCGCGACATCGAGCAGTGCGTTGAATTCGCGGGTAGCGAGTGAGGAGATCATCAGGGCGGCATCCGGATCCGAGGATGAACCTTGTCAGCTACGCAGGCAACCGAGCCCGTCGAGGCGGGACCTGACCTCCGTGATCGCGGCGTCGGCGGAGAGCAGCCGGCTCGTGTCGATCAGCACCGTGTCCTGCAGTTCGTCGGCGGACAGCGGCTGCTGCGAGCGCAGCTGGTGATCGAGGACGGCACGGTCGGCCTCCGAAGGGTCCGCGCCGCCACGAGCGCGCAAGTCGATGCGTGTTCCGAGGGTCGCCGCGTCGGCCGTGCACGAGACGATGAGGCAGGCGCATCGGTACTGCCCGGCCAGCGTCCGGAACCGCTCGCGGTGGGCCCGTTCCAGGAACGTGGCGTCAACGATGACGCTGCAGCCGCCGGCGAGGGCTGATTCCGCGCACTCTGCCAGTCTCTGGTACGCACGATCGACCGAAGCGACGGCGTAATTGCCCTGGCCGACGCCGTGAACCGGCTCCGCGGGCGGCGCGATGCCTGCCAGTCGCTTGCGCTCGAGATCCGAGCGGATGCGCAAGGCGCGGACTTCCGGGATCAGCCGTTCGCTCAGCCAGGATTTTCCGGAGCCCGAGACGCCATGCATGATGATGAGCAGCACCGGCCTTTCATCCATGAAGCGCAGGGCGGCCGCCAGCCGTTCCGCCATGCGCGCTTCGAGCGCCGCACGCTCGTCGGCGGTCGCGTTGCCCGTGCCCAGCGCATCCACTTTGGCGCGCACCAGCGCGAAATACGCGCAATAGAGCGGCAGCAGGCGCAACCCGGCATAGTCGCCGGTCTCCTCCAGGTAGCGGCTGAGGAATGCCGAGGCAAGGTCGGCCCGGTGTCGGGACACCAGGTCCATGTACAGGAAGGCGACGTCGCCGATCACGTCGATCCAGCGCAGGCCGGGTTCGAACTCAATGCAGTCGAATGCCAGCCAGCTTTGCCGCCAGCGCACGATGTTGCGCGCATGCAGGTCACCGTGGCACTCGCGCACCATGCCGGATTGAAGCCGCGCGCGAAGGGCTGGCTCGAGACGCGTCAGCGCATCCGCAGTCCAGCCGGCGAGCCGGTCGAGCTGTTCCTGTTCGTTCGCGCCATGCAGTTGTGAACGGAGCAGGGAGAAATTGTCCAGCATCGGCGCCCGGATCTTCTCGAAATTGCCGAAGGAGCCTGTGGCTGGCGCAACGGCGGCGCGCCGGTGCGAGTCGGCGACCTGCGAGGCAATGCTTCTCATGTCATCCGGCGTGACGGCACGCTGGTCCAGCCGCGCTGCCAGTTCCTGCGACGGATCGAATTGGTGCATCCGCACGGCAAACTCGACCGGCTGGCCAGTGCCGCCGACCGCGAGCTTGCCACCGACGCTTGAGATCGGAACGACATCGACGTAGAGATCGGGGGCAAAACGCCGGTTCAGCCTCAATTCCTCCTCACAGAGCCAGCGCCGACGCTCCAGCGTCGAGGCATCGAGAAAGGGGAAGCGCACCGGCTTCTTGATCTTGTAGGCATACGGGCCCGTCAGCACGATCCAGGAGATGTGCGTTTCCCTCAACTCCAGCTTCGTGACGGAATGCGGAAATGCGGCAGGGTCGACCAAGGCGTCGATGCTGAATGCGTCTGGTTCCACCAACTCACTCCGAACCTGCCGTGTCTCCCGCGTCAGGCGCAGGACAGCGCGGTCTGCGACGCGGCCGTATTGCCGCCGATCGTCAGGGTCCACGGGCTGCAGGACGATCCCTTGTAGTGACGGACTTCGATCAGGATCGTGAATGCGTTGTCCGAAAAAGTATCGGCCCGGGTAACTTCAACCGATTCCGTTACTCCGGCCGCCGACTTGGACATCTTCGCCGTCTTGCTGGTGCAGGAGGTGCAACGCACGATCAGGTCGTAGTCCTGCCCCGGCGGCACCTGCGGCTGCACGCGCGCATTCAATGGGCGCGAGCTCGATGAGGCCTCCTGGATGTGAACCATGAAGAACGCCTCGCCAACGCCGGTCCGGCTGAGGACGGGCGTACCGCTGTCGCCGGCAATGTTTCCCAGGTTGATCGCGGTACTGCAGGCGGGATTGGCATTCAGCGCGCAATCCTGGCCGAGCGCGCCGGGTGCCGGCCCCAGGATGGAGACAAGGAACAGCAGGGGCCAAGTCCGGGAAGCTCGCCGATCCATATCCAACCCCCCCGACAACCTGTGCGAAGTCCGACTCTCGTACACTTCACGCCAGCGGGCAACCGCGTGACGCCGGCGGGACATTGTGGACCCGGGTATCCGAGTCCAGTACCATTCCGCCTCTTTTCGGGCGCGTAGCTCAGCGGTAGAGCACTACCTTGACATGGTAGGGGTCACAGGTTCGATCCCTGTCGCGCCCACCAGATCATTCCCCCAACTCGCCCCGATCGAGCGCGAGCAGCGTGCGCAGCAGCACGTTGGCTCCGTTCGCCATGTCCTCGGGCGAGGTGTACTCCTGCGGCGCGTGGCTGATGCCGTCCCGGCTCGGCACGAAAATCATCGCAATTGGCGCGATGCGGGCGATCTCCTGCGCGTCATGGCCCGCACCACTCGGCATCCGGCGGTGCCTAAGCCCGAGCGAGTCCGCGGCATTCTCGACGATCTGGCGCAGCCGCGGGTCGGTAGGGGCGGGTTCCAGCCCCAGGTCGATCTCGGCGAACCGGATCGCAGTACTGCTCGCATGCGAGATGCGCCGGGCCTCGGCTTCGATCGCCCGGAACATTGACTCGATCTTGTCCGCGGCGAGGTCGCGAATCTCGAGACTCATCACGGCTTTCCCCGGGATCACGTTCGGCGCACCGGGTTCCGCGCGCATGCGGCCGACGGTCGCGACCTGGGTGCCGGGCGTAGTCGACGCGATGCGATGCACCGCGAGCGCGAGTTCGGACGCCGCAACGAGCGCATCGCGCCTGCGGTTCATCGGCGTCGTGCCGGCATGGTTCGCGACGCCGTCGACGGTTACTTCCCACCAACGGATGCCGACGATGCCCTCGACGACCCCGATATTGATGCCGCTCTCGTCGAGAACCGCGCCCTGCTCGATGTGCAGTTCCAAGTAGGCCGCGATCTCGCCCGGCCTGCGCGTGGCGTCCGCGAGCCGGTCCGGGTCGCCGCCGATCGCCCGCAGGCCGTCGCGGATCGTGAGGCCGCTGTGGCTCGCAAGATCGAGCGCGTCAGGCGCC
>JBFXFJ010000005.1:0-179059 GCA_050179155.1 Steroidobacteraceae bacterium | reverse complement strand
CCACCAGCGTGGACATGTCGCGCACC
This sequence comes from Steroidobacteraceae bacterium, assembly GCA_050179155.1. GTDB lineage: Bacteria > Pseudomonadota > Gammaproteobacteria > Steroidobacterales > Steroidobacteraceae > SCUD01. The sequence continues at coordinate 179,033 of JBFXFJ010000005.1, read as the reverse complement.
TACCTCGACTGGGCGCGGCGGAACATGGAGATCAACGGCTTTCGCGGCGACGCCCACCGCTTCCTGCAGGAGGACTGCCTGCAGTGGCTCGACACGGACGATGGCGGCCGCTACGACCTGGTGTTCCTCGACCCGCCCACCTTCTCGAACTCCAAACGCATGGACCGCGAGTTCGACGTACAGCGCGACCATGTGGACCTCATCCGCGCGGCCCTGAAGCTGCTCGCCCCGGGCGGGCTGCTGCTCTTTTCAACCAACTTCCGGAAGTTCAGGCTTGACCGGGAGGGCCTCGCGGGCCTGGAGATCGGTGACATAACTAAAGCAACCCTCCCCTTCGACTTCGGGCGCGACGCGAAAGCACACGCCTGCTTCGAGATCCGGCGCCCCGCGTAGAATGGCCCCATGAGCGAAAGAGAGGATCTGCTGCGGCCTTCGCTCCAGGCGAGCGATTCGGGACAGAAGGCAATCTACTCGACGACTGCCGGCTATCTGACTGCTTTCTTTGGCGGCCCTTTCGCGGCGATCGGGATGGGGATTCTGAATTCGTGGCGGCTGGGCCGCATCAGGGCCGACGCGCTGATAATCGTTGCGGCGATAGCAGCAGCGCTCGCGGTCTTCAGTTTCCTGCTGCGGCCGGAACTGTTTGGCCAGCCGGAGCTCGATGTAACGACCCGCAATATCCGCCTCGTTACGCGCCTCCTCGCGCTCGCCCTGTTCGGGGCATTCTGGCTCTTGCACAAGCGCTACTATCGCGGGATGCAACTCCTCGCTCTCGCACCGCCGAATCCCTGGCCAGCCGCGATCGCCTGCGGTTCAATCGACTTGCTGCTCACCATGGCACTTCTGGCGTGGTTTTCGGCATGAGCGACGATGCCACAGGCGCGCTGTCCCTATCGGCGGTCGTCGAGCGTGCCCATTTCCTGATCGATCGCCAACGCTTCGACCAGGCCCGCACGATCATCGGTGAGGGCCTCGCATCCGACCCGGACAGCGACCAACTCCTTTACCTATCGGCCTTTGTGGACTGGGCGGAGGACCGCCTCGATTCCGCGCATACGACGCTGCGGCAGTTGCTGGCGACTGAACCCGAGCACTACGGCGGTCGTGTCCTGCTTGCGCGCCTCCTGAAGGAACGCAAGGACTTCCAGGGTGCGGAGAAGCTCTGGATCGCACTCCTCAAGGAGTATCCGGAAGACGCGGATCTCCACGCCGGATACGGTGAGCTAATGCTCGAGGTACTGGAGGTCGACAAGGGGCGTCGCCTTGCGGAGGAGGGGCTGCGGCACGAGCCCGAGCACGAGCACTGCCTGTACGTTGTGGCGATGGCGCGGCTCATCGACGGCGAGAGCCTCGGTCACAACACGGAACTCGCTACGCTCGTCAGCAGCCACCCGGAGCACCTGCGTGCCGGCACTACGCTCGTCATTGCCTTGCAGGAGCGTGGCCGCACGAGGGAGGCACTGCGCATTTCGCAGGAGCTGTTACGCGCGCAGCCCAGTCACCCCCAGCTCCTCCAGAACGTCAAGGCGCTGAAGGTCGCGACGCACTGGAGTCTACTGCCGCTCTATCCGATCCAGCGCTGGGGATGGCCAGCGGTGTTCGCACTCTGGGCGATTTTCGCCTTCGGCCTCCCGCGCATCGCCCCCGGTTTGCCGCCAAATATCGCCACCGGCGTCACGGTCCTCTGGATTGCGTACGTGATCTACAGCTGGGTGTGGCCGCCGATCCTGCGCAAGATGATCTGAAAGCCATGGACTCGACGGAACAACTGCAATTCCTCGAGCGCAAGCTCCTGTCACATCCCTTCGATCGCGCACTTCGGCTCGAGTACGCGGATGCGCTCAGGGAGACGGGGCAAGTCGAATCCGCGCTTGCGCAGTACGAACTGCTGCTTGGCCAGCCTGACGCACAGGCAGCAGCCGCGCTCGGTGCCGCGTGCTGTCTGCTCGTGCTCGGCCGCCGCAGCGATGCCGTCGACCGCTACACGCAGGCGAAGCGCCTCCCAGGCTTCGAACCGCACGAGGAATTGGATGTCGTTGCTGGCGATAGCCGGCGCGTCGAGCCGCCGCGGCTCTCGGTCATACCCGGATATTCCGGAGCCGACGAAAAGGTCGTGCCGATTGAGCAAGCACTGCGCGACAAAGTCCGTTTCGACGACGTCGCGGGCATGCATGACCTCAAGCGCACCATCCGCATGCAGATCATCGAGCCGTTCCTGCGGCCAGGCCTGTTCGCGAAGTTCAAGAAACGTGCGGGCGGCGGTGTGTTGCTTTACGGCCCGCCTGGCTGCGGCAAGACGATGATTGCGCGCGCGGTGGCGGGGGAGTGCCGCGCGGAGTTCGTTTCGGTCGGCATCAGCGATGTGCTCAGCATGTGGATCGGACAGAGCGAGTCGAACCTCGCGCTTCTCTTCGAAAAGGCCCGCTCCCAGGTGCCGAGCGTGCTTTTCTTCGACGAGCTGGACGCGCTCGCCTACTCGCGCTCGAAGGCGAATTCGGAGCACACTCGTCAGGTAGTCAACGAGTTTCTCGCCCAACTCGACGGCTTCGGCGCCGATAACCAGGGCGTCCTGATACTCGCGGCGACCAACATGCCCTGGGACGTGGATTCGGCGATGAAGCGGCCGGGGCGCTTCGCGCGGCAGATCTTCGTGCCGCCGCCGGACGAGCTGGCGCGTGCCGAGATATTCCGGCTCAAGCTCGAGGGCGTGCCGTCGGAGGCGATTGACTTCGCCGCGGCTGCGAAAGCGACGCCGCACTTCTCCGGTGCGGACATCGAGGGCGCGGTTGAACTCGCGAAGGAATACGTGCTCGAGCAGCACATCGCGAACAACGTCGATCGCCCGATTGGCAACGCCGATGTCGCGCGGGCCGTGCGGGACATGCGGCCCTCAACGCTCGACTGGCTCCGTACCGCGCGAAACCTCGTTAAGTACGCGGGGGCGGACGACGCCTACCGCGAAGTCGGGGAATACCTGAAGAGATACAGGATCTTCTGAGTCGCGCCTAGGACAGGCGCTTCACGGCCTGGATGGCGATAGACGAGAGGCCCTCGCCGCCAGTTCTCACGTAGCGGCGGATCTCCTCGCGCATGCGGGGTTCCCAGAACTTCTTCATGTGGCCGGCGACCTGCTCGGCTGCGGCCGCCGGGTCGGGGTCCGAGCCGAAGAAGTTCGAGATGTCGTTGGCCATCGTGACCAGGCGCTGGACGTTCATCGCCGCAATGTCCTCAGCCGACGGATGCCGAGGCGCCCATGTGGGTCGCGCGCATCGCCCGCACCCGCTCGCGCCAGGCGTCCGGCTGCGTGACCTTCATGACCTCGACGGCCGTGACCTTGTACTCGGGGCAGTTGGTCGCCCAGTCCGAGTTTTCCGTCGTCACGAGGTTCACCCCGGACTCCGGGAAATGGAAGGTCGTGTAGACGACGCCGCGCGCAATGCGCCGCGTGAGCGCCGCGTGCACGACGATCTCGCCGGCCCGGCTCGCGACGCCGACCAGGTCGCCGTGGCGGATGCCGCGCGCCTCGGCGTCGTCCGGGTGCATCTCGAGGACATCTTCCTTGTTGAAGACGAGGTTCCTGGTCCGGCGCGTCTGCGTGCCGACGTTGTACTGGTACAGCACCCGGCCGGTCGTGAGCAGGAGCGGGTAACGGCTGGTCGAGCGCTCGGCCGTCGCGACGTACTCGGTGCGGTAGAACTTTCCCTTGCCACGCACGAAACTGCCGACGTGCATGGTCGGCGTGCCCTCGGGCGCCAGTTCGTTGCAGGGCCACTGGATGCTGCCGAGGCGGTCGAGTTTCCCGTAGCTGACGCCGGTGAAGGTCGGGGTCAGGCGCGCGATCTCGTCCATGATCTCGGACGGGTGCGCATAGTCCATCGGGTAACCGAGCGCCTGGGCGAGGCGCATCGTGACTTCCCAGTCCGCAAGCCCGGCGAGCGGCTCCATGACCTTGCGCACGCGCGAGATGCGCCGCTCCGCGTTGGTGAACGTGCCGTCCTTCTCGAGGAAGGACGCGCCCGGCAGGAAGACGTGAGCAAAGCGTGCCGTCTCGACCAGGAACAGGTCCTGCACGACGACGCATTCCATTGCGGAGAGCGCAGCGGCCACGTGGCTCGTGTTCGGGTCCGATTGGGCAAAGTCCTCGCCCTGGATGTAGAGCGCGCGGAAGCTGCCGTCGAGCGCCGCCTCGAACATGTTCGGGATGCGCAGTCCCGGCTCGTCGGCGAGCGACACGTGCCAGGCGGATTCGAACTGGCCGCGCGTGATGGCATCCGACACGTGCCGGTAGCCCGGCAGTTCGTGCGGGAAAGAACCCATGTCGCAGGAGCCCTGCACGTTGTTCTGGCCGCGCAGCGGACTGACGCCAACGCCCTCGCGCCCGAGATTGCCGGTCGCCATCGCCAGGTTCGCGATGCCCATGACCATGGTCGTGCCCTGGCTGTGCTCGGTCACGCCGAGCCCGTAGTAGATCGCGCTGTTCGGGCCCGCTGCGTACAGGCGCGCAGCCGCGCGGATGCGCGCGGCCGGCACGCCGGTGATCGCCTCGGTCGCCTCGGGCGCGTGGCGCGGATCGGCGATGAAGGCCTTCCACTCCAGCCAGGACTTCGTCTCGCAACGCTCGAGGGCGTAGTCGTCCCTCGTCAGGCCTTCCGCGACGATGACGTGCGCCAGGGCATTGATGACTGCGACGTTCGTGCCCGGGCGGAGCTGCAGGTGGCAGGCCGCCTCGATGTGGGGCGTGCGCACGAGATCGATCGCGCGCGGGTCGATGACGATGAGCCTCGCGCCCTGGCGCAGGCGGCGCTTGAGCTGGGAGGCGAACACCGGGTGGCCGTCGGTCGGGTTCGCGCCAACCAGCATGACGACATCCGCCTTTTGCACGGACGTGAAGGCCTGCGTGCCGGCGGATTCGCCGAGCGTGTGCTTCAAGCCATAACCGGTCGGGGAATGGCAGACGCGGGCGCAGGTGTCGACATTGTTGGTCAGGAGCGCCGCGCGCACCAGCTTCTGGACCAGATAGGTTTCCTCGTTCGTGCAGCGCGAGGACGTGATGCCACCGACCGAGTTGCGGCCGTACTTCTGCTGGATGCGACGGAACTCGCGCGCCGTGTATTCGAAGGCCTCTTTCCAGCTTACCTCGCGCCAGGGATCGGTGATCCGCTCGCGGATCATGGGCTTCGTGATTCGATCCATGTGCGTTGCATAGCCGTAGGCGAAGCGGCCCTTGATGCAGGCGTGGCCCTGGTTGGCGGCGCCGGCGCGATTCGGGACCATGCGCACGACCTGCTCGTCCCTGACTTCGGCCTTCAGCGAGCAGCCAACGCCGCAGTAACCGCAGGTCGTCGCGACGGCCTGCGTGGGCGCGCCCATCGCCGCCAGCGACTTCTCGCTGAGCGCCGCGGTCGGGCAGGCCTCGACGCAGGCGCCGCAGGAGACGCACTCGGAAGCCAGGAACGGCTGGTGCTCGCTCGCGGACACGCGCGATCCGAATCCGCGGCCCTCGATCGTGAGGGCGAGCGTGCCCTGGATCTCGTCGCAGGCGCGCACGCAGCGCGAGCAGACGATGCAGAGATCCGGGTTGAAGTCGAAGTAGGGATTGCTGACGTCCGGCGTGACGCCGCGCTGGGTCTGGCCCTTCGCGTAACGGGAATGCGTGACGCCTGTGACCTGCGCCGCGTCCTGCAGCTCGCAATGGCCGTTGGCGGGGCAGTCGTCGCAGTCGAGCGGATGGTCGGACACGTAGAGCTCGACGACGCTGCGCCGTAGCTGGTCGATGCGCGGTGAGCGCGTGCGGACCTTCATGCCGGGCGCGACGGCCGTCGTGCAGGACGCCGGGAAGCCCTTGCGCCCCTCGATCTCGACCAGGCACAGGCGGCAGGAGCCGAAGGCCTTCAGCGAATCCGTGGCGCACAGCTTCGGGATCCGGGTGTCGGCGAGCGCCGCCGCCCGCATGACCGAGGTCCCCGCGGGGACGGTTACGGTCGCGCCGTCGATCTCGAGCGTGACCGACCCGGCCGACGTCGCCGCCGGCGTGCCGAGGTCGCGATGGTCGATCGAGTACACCTAGCCTCCTCGCGTCCGCGGCCTGAAGTCTTCCGGGAAGTGCTTCATGGCGCTCTGCACGGGAAAGGGGGCCATGCCCCCGAGACCGCACAGGGACGCATTCAACATCGTATCGCAGAGTTCCTCGACCAGCGCAAGATTGGCGTCCCGGTCCTGGCCCTGTGCAACTTTCGCCAGCGCCTCCGCACCCCGGACCGAGCCGATCCGGCAGGGCGTGCACTTGCCGCAGGACTCGTGGGCGCAGAACTGCATTGCATAATGCGCCATCTGCAGCATGTCGACGGTATCGTCGAAGGCGACGACGCCGCCATGGCCGAGCATGGCGCCGATTGCGGACAGCGCCTCGTATTCGAGTGGCGTGTCGAACTGCGAGGCCGGCAGGTACGCGCCGAGCGGGCCGCCGATCTGCACGGCGCGGATCGGCCGTCCGGTGGCGGAGCCGCCGCCGTAATCCTCGAGGAGTTCCCGAACCGTCAGGCCGAACGCGCGCTCGATGAGGCCGCCGCGGCGCACGTTGCCGGCAAGCTGCAGCGGCATCGTTCCGCGCGACTTCGCCTGGCCGAAATCGCGGTAGGACGTGGCGCCATTGGCGAGCACGGTCGGCACGGTCGCGAGCGTGACGACATTGTTGACGACGGTCGGCGCGCCGAACAGGCCTTTCTCGGCCGGCAGTGGCGGCCGGACCCGGATCTCGCCGCGGCGACCCTCGAGGCTCTCGAGCATCGAGGTTTCCTCGCCGCAGATGTAGGCGCCCGCACCGAGCCGCAGCTCGATGTCGAATTCGCGGCCACTGCCCAGCAGGTCCTGGCCGAGCCGGCCTGCACGGCGCGCGGTCTCGAGCGCTGCGGCCATGACCTCGGCTGCGTGCGGGTACTCGACGCGCAAATAAATGTATCCGCGTGTCGCGCCGACCGCATGGCCTGCAATCGTCATGCCCTCGATCAGGCAGAACGGATCGCCCTCCATCAGCATGCGATCGGAGAAAGTGCCCGAGTCACCCTCGTCCGCGTTGCAGGTGATGTAACGCTGTCCCGGCGGCTGGTCGAGCACGGTTTGCCACTTGATGCCGGTCGGAAACGCGGCGCCGCCGCGCCCGCGCAAACCGGACTCGAGCACTTCCTTGACGGTGGCCGAAGGCCCGATCTCGAGCGCGCGACGCAGCCCGCGGTAACCGCCCGCCTGGTCGTAGGCATCGAGGTCGAGCGGGTCGATGCCGCCGACGCGCGCAAAGGTCAGGCGCTGTTGCGACTTGAGCCACGGATGCTGGTCGATCGGGCCGAGCCGCAATGGATGTGCCGCGCCCTGCAGCATCCCGTTCTGCAGCAATTCCGGGACATCGCGTGCGGTTACCGGGCCATAGGCAATCCGTCCGGCGGCGCACTCGACCTCGACGAGTGGCTCGAGCCAGTACAGCCCGCGGGAGCCGTTGCGGCGCAGCCGGACGCCGGCGCCGGCCGTGGTCGCCAGTGCGCGGGCGACAGCCTCTGCGCCCAGCGCCAGTGCGCCGGCATCGCGCGGAACCCAGACGGTCGTCGTCATGGCACTGCGTCCTTGCCGGCGAGCAGTTCGTCGAGCCTTTGTGGCGTGACACGCCCGTGAACCTCGCCATCCAGCATGGCCGAAGGTGCGCAGGCACACAGGCCGAGGCAATAGACCGCCTCGAGGGTAATGCGGCCGTCCGGCGTCGTCTCGCCGCACTTTATTCCGAGACGCTGCGTCGCGTGCTCTTCGAGCGCGCGGCCGTTCATCGACTGGCAGGCCTCGGCCCGGCACAGTCGCAACACGCGCGCACCCGGTGGCGCCTCGCGGAAGAAATGATAGAAGGTGACGACGCCATGCACTTCGGCGCGCGACAGGTTGAGCGCCTGGGCGATGATTGCGATCGCAGGCCCCGGCACGCAGCCGAGCGCGCGCTGCACCTCGTGCAGGATCTCGAGCAGCGGGCCGTCGCGGTGGCGGTGGCGCTCGACGATCGCGAGCACCCGGGCCCGGTCGGAGTCGCCGAGGTTACCGCCGCCCGTGCGCGCGCTCATTGCAGGCGCTCCCCGTGCGCATACACATTGAATGTCTCCTCGCGCAGGAAGCCGACCAGCAGGATGCCGGTCCGTTCCGCCAGGTCGATCGCCAGGCTCGACGGCGCGCCGATCGAGGCGACCGCCGCGACGCCCGCGGCCGCGGCTTTCTGCAGGAGTTCGAAACTCGCGCGGCCGGAGAGCAGCAGCAGGTTGTCGGTGAGCGGCAGCAGGCCCGCGAGCAGCCGCGAGCCCACCAGCTTGTCGAGCGCATTGTGCCGGCCGACGTCCTCGAACGTCTCGAGCAGCCGGCCGCCGGCGTCAAACAGGCTCGAGGCGTGCAGGCCACCGGTTTCGCGAAACACGCCCTGGGCGCCGCGGGCGCGCTCGATCAGCGAACCCAGCAGGCCTGCCGGCACGCGCAGCGCCGATTCGACCGGCCGCGCCGGCAGCATTTCCTGCACGGCCTCGAGCGAGGCCTTGCCGCAGATCCCGCAACTCGAGGTCGTGTAGAAGTTCCGGTCGAGCCGGGTCAGGTCATGTGGCGCATCCCATGCAAGCTCGATGCGCACCACGTTTCCGGTCGGCCCGCAAGGGCGCGCGGAGGCGATTGCCTCGCGCGAACGGACGATGCCCTCACCGTGCAGGAAGCCGACCGCGAGTTCGACGTCCTGCCCGGGCGTGCGCATGGTGATGGAAACCGCGCGGCCAGGGCCCGCGTCGCCCGGCAGGGCGAGGCGTATCTCCAGCGGCTCCTCGACGGCGACGGCGTCATCGCGCGCGGTGAGCCGTCCGCCGTGCATTGCGCCGATCCGCAATCGCCGCACGGCCTGAGCATCGGGCTTGGTGTTCATCGCGCCGGACAGTATCGCATGGGGTGCGCATCTTGCACGATCGCGCGGGTTTCAGTTGCGTCGCCTGCCGGGACGGGTTCGCCGGCCGCGCGCAGGATCTGCCGGCGCTTGCGCGGGCGGCGCCGGCAGCACCGGCAGCTCGCTCTGCTGGCGCAGCCCGGCCATGACGAGCCGCCGCAGTTCGGCATCGGCGCCGGCATCAGTTTCCACGGGTGCATAGGCGGCGAGGCGGTGTTCCACCTGCTCGCAGGCGCGTTGATACAGTTCCATGGATCCGGCCTCGGTCCAGGTCTCGCGGTTCAGGCGGTCGAAGACCGGGTCGGTCAGGTACAGTTCCTGCGGCCAGTATTTCAGCGTGTGCGGCGCGGTGATCAGGTGGTCCTGGGCGGTCAGGTCTTCGACCAGTCCGGCGGCCGGCAGGTCCTCCAGCACGCCGACATCACGCACGAAGTGCAGGCACTGGCCGCAGACTTCATTGTCGAATACGAGCTTCGGCAGGCTGAAAGTCAGCACGTAGTCGAGCATGCCCGGCCCCGAGACCGAGTTGACGCCCGCGAGCGCCGCGAGCAATGCGGAGGACATCGTCTCCGCGCCCGCCTGCGCATCGAGAAACTTGGCGTCGGAGAGCGCCATGTAGGCCTGTGTCGGCAGGCCGAGCGACTTCGCGACCGCCACGTAGGCGACATTCAGGCGCTGCGCCTCGATCGCGGCCATCGGCGAACTCGCGGCCCGCATGTGGAAAGTGGCGGGTGCGCCGCCGAACAGCACGGGCGCGCCGGGGCGGATGATCTGCGCCATCGTGATGCCGGCGAGCACGTCGATGCAGTGAAAGACCAGCGCGCCGACCAGCGTCACCGGCGCGATCAGGCCCATCAGCGTGACCGGGACGATCTCCACCGGAATCCCGGCCTCGACGCAGTCGAGCAGGTTCTGGCAGGAATCCTCGCCGAAGCGGAAATTGCCGGCCGCTGTGACCGTGAAGATCGACATCGGTTTCGCCACCAGTTCGGCGCGGTCGCGGCGGAAGACCTGCATCATCTCGGCCATGCGCGGTACGCCGTGCTCGCTGAACGCGCCCGACACGACCGGTTTCTTCGAGTTCGTCAGCACCATGTACAGGCGCCAGGCGTCGGACACCTGCGATTCGATGTCGGCATTCGTCGAGAACGCGGTCGCGAGATAGGGGATGTGCGCCAGTCCGTCGCACAGCCGGACGTACTCGACGAAATCGGTCGAGTTCGCGAGCCGGGTCTCGTGGCTCCGATGGTCCATGATCTTGAGCCCGCTCGAGCCCGGGATGAAGTGCACGTTCCAGCCGCCGATCTCGGCGTGCGGGTTGCCGTCGCGGTCGTACAGCGTGAATGACTTGGGCGCGCTCGCGATCGCGGAATCGACGACCTGCGGCGGAAACAGCACGCGGCCGCCCGCGCTGACCGGCAGTCCGTGCGCGAGCAGGCGCTCGCGCAGCGGCAGGCCGCGGATCTCCATGCCGGTTTCGGCCAGGATGCGTTTCGCCTCGGCCAGCACCTTGCCGATCAGCTCGTCGCCCACGATATGGATGGTCGGTCGCATCACAAGCCTCCAGTCCCGGTCGATTCAGCGCCTGCGGATGTCGTCCTTGCGGCGCGCCACGTAGTCCGCCAGCGACTCGGCGATGGCCGGGTCCAGCGGCGGTTGCTGGTAGTCGGCCAGCAGCCTTTTCCAGATGACGTTCGCCCGCTGTGCGGCATCCAGTCCCCCGGCCTCCTGCCACGACTCGAAGTTCCGGCGGGTCGAAAGCATCGGCATGTAGAACGCGGTTTCGTAGCGGGCGAGGGTGTGCGCCGTGCCGAAATGATGGCCGCCGGGCTCCACCTCGGCAATGGCGTCGAGCGCCAGTTCGCCGGCGTTGACTTCGATGGGCCGCAGGAACTCGGCCATCATCTGCAGCATCTCGGCGTCGGTGATGAGCTTCTCGAACGAGGCCGTCAGTCCGCTCTCGAGCCAGCCGGCGGCGTGATACACGAGGTTGGCGTGGCCCATGATCGCGCCCCACAGGGACATCGAGCTCTCATAGGCCGCCTGCGCATCGACGCAGTTGGATGAGGTCGTGTTGCTCGAGCGCAGCGGCAGGCCCAGCCGGCGCGCGATCTGGCCGCTGGCCAGCGCGGCCTTGGCGTATTCCGGCGTGCCGAGCGCCGGCGCGCCGCTCTGCATGTCCACGTTCGAGGCGAACGAGCCGTAGATGACCGGGGCGCCCGGCCGCACGACCTGTGCCAGGGTCACGACCGCGAGCACCTCGGCGGTCTGCTGCGCGAGCGTGCCCGCGATCGTGGCCGGGCTCATCGAGCCCGCCAGGGTGAACGGCGTGATGCAGCAGGCCTGGCCGGATCCGGCGAGCTCGACCACCGCCTCGGTCATCGGGACGTCGAGTTGCAGCGGCGAGTTGGTGTTGACGATCGCCATCACGGCGGGGTCGCGCGCCAGTTCGGCGCGGTCGACGCCGAGCGCCAGGCAGGTCATCTCGATGCAGTCGACCGTGCGCTCCCGCCCGAGCGCATAGGCCTGGCAGTTCTTGTCGAGCAGCGTGAACTGCGCAAGGTAAAGGTCGAGATGGCGCGACTCCGGCGGCAGGTCCATCGCCTCGAAGGCGCCGCCGCCTTCCTGATGAATGATATTTAGGCTCTGCACCAGCCGCAGGAAGTCGCAGAGCTCGGCGTGCGTGCCCGGACGCCGGCCCCGGTCGAGGTCGCTGCAGAATGCCGGCCCGCCCACCGAGCTGAAGACGATGTCCCGGCCACCGATGCGAAGGTCGCGGACGCGGTTGCGGGCGCGCAGCGTGAAACCGGCGGGCGCCAGCGCGAGTTTTTCGAGCACGAGCCCGCGGTCGAATCGCATCATCCGGCTCGCTTCGTCGGATACGGCACCGGCCGCGCGCAAGGTCTCGCGGCTGCCTGCCTCGAGGAACCGCATGCCGCGCGTCTCGAGTATCGTGAGCGCCGCATCGATGATTGCCTCCACCTGGTCGGCGCGGAGCACCTCGATCGGCGCATAGGGATTGACGAGACGGCTGAACGGCAACTGGCGCACCGCCGAAACCACGCGCCGGTCCCTGCTGCCGGGCCGGGTCATGGCGCGGCCACCGCGTGGCCCTGCTGCAGCCCGGCGACGAACTGCCGGCGCCAGTGCTCCGACTGTTCGACCCGGTTGAAGCAGAAGATGTGGAATCCGGCGATCCCCTGCGCCGGGTCGGCCAGTTGCGGCGCCAGTTCATGCAGGAACGCATCCGGGCGATAGACCTTCGGCCCGAACAGCCGCCCGATGAGCCGGCCCCGGTCGCGCAGCAGCCGCAGGGAAGCGCCGACGCCGATGCGCAACGAGGCCGCGAGCAGCGCCGCACGGTCGAACACGCCGGGCAGGCCGATCCATGCCGTCATCGTGATGCCGCGGGCGCGGATCAGGCGCAGCCAGGCGGCAAGCACCGACGCATTGAAGCACATCTGCGTCACCAGGTAGTTTGCGAAGGCCTGCTTGGCGGCAAGTTCCTGCAGCAGCGTCTCCGGGTCGACGGACGGGTGGCCTTCGGGGTGCGCAGCGACCCCGATGTGCCGGAAGGGGTGATCGAGCGCGGCGAGGTCGCGCAACAGTTGCGCGGCGGTCGAATAAGGACCGAGCGGGCGCCCGGTATCGCCGCCCGGGACGAAGAGGCTGTCCACTCCCAGGTCGGCGAGCCGGCGCACGATATCGCGCAGATGCCCGTGGTCGCGCACCGACTTCGCGGCGACGTGCGGCACGACCCGGAAGCCGCGCCGGACGACCCGCCCGGTCAGTTCCAGGGTCGCATCGACCCCGTGCGTCGGCGAGCAGGTGATCGCGACGTAGGAGCGCGGCTCGAGGACTTGGAGCCGGTGCTCGACGCTCGCGCTCGGGAAGACCTCCATGTAGCTCTCATGCACCGCCTGCGCCAGGGCCTGGCGTTCCGGCACTGAAAGCCGATCGCGGGACGGGGTGGAGGAGAGCATGGTGATCCAGCCTTGCCGCAGCGCTTCCGGCCGGCGCCGGACGCTAAATTAAACGATCGTTCAACAGCAAATCAAGCAGTGCGTTGACCGCCTCTCCGCAACTGCTGTACGCTTGTTCAACAACGTCCGGACCGGTCCACCCCGCCGCCGATGCGCGTTCCGCACAGCCTCAAGACCACGCCCTTCCACGCGCGCACCGCCCGCCTGGTCCAGGGGCAGACCTGGCGCCGCTGGTCCGGCTACGCGGCCGCCAGCTGTTACGAGTTCACGCACGACCGCGAGTATGCGGCGATCCGCAGCGCCGCGGCGCTCATCGACGTCTCGCCGCTGTACAAGTACCGGATCACCGGCGCCGATGCCACGCGCCTGCTGGACCGCGTCGCGACGCGCAACGTCGGCAAGTCGCAGCCGGGCCAGGTGCTGTACACGAGCTGGTGCGACGCGCGCGGCAAGGTGATCGACGACGGCACCATCAGCCGGCTCGGCGAGCAGAGCTACCGGCTGACGTCGGCGGAACCGTGCCTGCGCTGGCTGCACCGCAACGCTTTCGGCATGCAGGTCGCGATCGAGGAGGTTTCCGAGGCGCTCGGGGCCCTCGCGCTGCAGGGTCCGTTGTCGAGGGCGGTGCTGAACGCCGTCGCACGCGACCCGGTGGACGCGCTCGGGTACTTCCATGTGATGGACAACCGCATCGCGGGCGTGGACATCCAGGTATCGCGCACCGGCTACACCGGCGATCTCGGTTATGAGCTGTGGATTCCGGCGGATGGTGCGCTTGCGGTGTGGGATACGCTGATGGCCGCAGGCCGCGAGCACGGCATCATGCCCGCCGGCATCTGGGCGCTCGATGTCGCGCGGATCGAGGCGGGCCTGGTGATGCTGGACGTCGATTATCACTCCGCCCTTCGCGCGGTGATCGAGGCGCAGAAGTCCACGCCCTTCGAACTCTCGCTCGACTGGTCGGTCGCGCTCGACAAGGCACCGTACAACGGCCGGCGGGCGCTGCTGGCCGAGAAGGAACGCGGGCCCGCCTGGCGCTTCGTGGGCATCGAGGTGGACTGGGACTCGTTCGAGGCGCTGTACGCGGCGGTCGACCTCGCTCCCGCGATTCCCGCCGTCGCCTGGCGCGCCAGTGTGCCGATCTACCGCGCGGGCCGGCAGGTAGGCTATGCGTCGAGCGGCTGCTGGTCGCCGCTCCTGAAGAAATACCTCGTGCTCGCGCATCTCGCCACGCCCCATTTCGCGGCGGACACGCCGGTCGAGATCGAGGTGACGGTCGAGCACCGGCGGCTGCGCGCCCATGCCCGGGTGCGCAAGCTGCCGTTCTTCGACCCGCCGAGGAAGAAGGCGTGAGCACGGCCAACCGGTACGACGCGATCGTCATCGGCGGCGGCCACAACGGCCTCGTGAACGCGGCCTACCTCGCGCGCGCCGGGAAGAAGGTCGTCGTGCTCGAAAGCCGCGAGCTGCTGGGCGGCGCCGCGGTGAGCGAACAGGTGTTCCCGGGGTTCACGTTCTCGGTGTACTCCTACGTGGTGAGCCTGCTGCGGCCCGAGATCGTCCGTGACCTCGACCTGCCGCGTCATGGCATGCAGATCCTGCCGCTCGAGAGCACGGTCACGCCGCTCCCGGACGGCGACTACCACGCGATGTGGGGCGATGCCGACCTCACGCGGCGCGAGCTGTACCGGCACTCGCCGCTCGACGCCGAGGCGATCACCGAGTTCGGCCGGCTCATGTCGCACATGGCGCGGGCGGTCAAGCCGATCCTCGCCATGATCCCGCCGGACCCGACCTCGCTGTCGCCGGGCGACCTGAAGGGATTGCTCCGGCTCGGCGGCCACCTGCAGTCGCTCGGAGCGGAGCGGTTTCACGCGCTCTACAAGCTGATGACGATGAGCTCGTCCGACTACCTGGACGAATGGTTCGAATACGGGCCGCTCAAGGCGACCAAGGCGGCGAGCGGAATCATCGGAACCTTCATGGGGCCGCGCTCGCCGGGCTCCGCCTACGTGCTCCTCCATCATTACATGGGCGAGATCGACGGCGCCTACCGGGCCTGGGGTTTCTGCAAGGGCGGCAATGGCACGATCAGCAACGCGATCGCCGCGGCGGCGCGCGCGCGGGGGGCGGTGCTGCGCACCTCGGCGACTGTGAAGCAGCTGCTGGTGCGGGGCCACCGCGCGATGGGCGTCGTGCTCGACACGGGCGAGGAGATCCGCGCGCCGGTCGTCGTTTCCGCACTCGATGCGCGGCGCACCTTCCTCGACCTGGTCGACAGCCGGGAGCTCCCGGACGAACTGCTCCGCCAGGTACGCCGCTTCCGTTTCCGCGGCTCTTCGGGCAAGGTCAATCTCGCGCTGTCGGAACTGCCGGACTTCACCTGCATGCCCGGCGTCGGCGTGCACCACCGCGGCGCATTCTCGATCAGTCCGAGCGTCGATTATCTCGAGCGAGCCTACGACGACGCGAAGCACGGCGGATTCTCGCGCCGGCCGTACATGGATATCGTCTTCCCGTCGATGATCGACCCTGGCATGGCGCCTCCCGGGCGCCACGTCGCCAGCATCTTCGTGCAGTACGCGCCGTACCACATCGACGGCGGATGGGACGACGCGAAGCGCGAGGCTTTCGGCGATGCCGTGGTGGACACGCTCGCGGAGTACGCGCCCAACCTGAAGTCCGCGATCCTGCACCGGCAGGTGCTGACGCCCGCCGACATCGAGGCGACGACCGGGCTGTCCGAGGGCAACATCTTCCAGGGTGAGCTGGCGCTGCAGCAGCTCTTCTTCCTGCGCCCGGCGGTGCGCTGGGCGGGCTACCGGACGCCGATCGCCGGCTACTACCAGTGCGGTTCGTCCACGCACCCGGGCGGTGGCGTGATGGGCGCACCCGGAAAGCTGGCCGCGCAGCGCATCCTGGCGGACTCATGAGCCAGTGCCGCAGCATCCGCGCCCGCGCATCGCGGCCGCGATCCCTGCTCGCTCGCGCCGCCCGAACTTACGCGCTCGCTCGCAGGATCCCGGCCGCGCGCGGCGTGCGGGCGCTGCCGGTGACACCGTTTCGGCCGGCGTGCGCGAGGTGGCGGGGTCCTCGCGAGCAAACTCGTGAGTTCCGGCGGAGTTTGCGAGCGAGGAACCCCGCCGGATCCCGCGCTCGCCGGCCGCAGTCTGCAACAGAGGCGTCGTAGTGAGCCGTGATTTCGACAGCATCGTGATCGGCGCGAGCGCGGACGGGCTGGTGGCGGCCACGATGCTCGCGCGCGCCCGGCAGCGCGTGCTCGTGCTCGAGGCCGCGCATGAACCTGGCGGCACGCTGCGCGAGATCGAGTTCGCGCCGAAGTTCCGTGCCGCACCGCTCGCTGCCGACCTCGGCCACGTGCACGAGGACGTGCTGCGCGCGACGGGAGCCGTGCTGCCCGCCGCCGTCGCGCCCGATCCCTGCGCCGTCGCCCTCGCGGAGGGCGGGCCGCTCGCCATCGGCCGCACGCCCGCCGCGACCGCGGCAGGGCTGCAGCGCTTCTCGGCGAAGGATGCCGCGGCCTGGCCGGCATTCGCTGCCGAGATGCACGCGCTCGCGGGCTTCCTGGGAGAGCTGCTCCGCCGCCCGGCTCTCGCGCTCGAAGCGACGGGCCGCGGCGAGCTGATGTCGCTCGCGGGCCTTGGCCTGCGCTATCGCGCGCTGGGCCGCCGCGGCATGACCGAGTTCCTGCACACGCTGCCGATTGCGCTTGCGGACCTGCTCGACGACTGGTTCGAGAACGACCGCCTCAAGGGCCTGCTCGCGGCGATCGGCACGGCCGACCTGCCGCAGGGACCGATGGGCGGCGGCACCGCGCTCGCGCTCCTGCACCGCCAGGTTGGCGCCGCACCCGGTGTGTTCGGCGATCGCCTGCGCCTGCAGACGGGCGGCATCGCGCTGGTCACGGCGCTCGCGGACCGGGCGCGGGCCGCTGGCGCGCAAATTGAAACAGGCGCCGAGGTGCGCCGGATCCTGGTGCGCGAGGATCGCATCGCCGGCGTAGCGCTCGCTTCGGGCGAGGAAATCGCCTGCCGGAACGTGGTCTCCGGCGCCGGCGTCGGCCGCACGCTGCTCGAACTGCTGGACCCGCTGCATCTCGACACGGAATTCATCGATGCCGTGCGCCATATCCGCCACCGCGGCGTCACGAGCATCGTATTGCTGGGGCTCGATGGCCTGCCTGCGATCCCGGGCTGCGCCGGGCCGCCGGCCGGCAGCTTCTGGATCGCGCCGTCGGTGCGACACGTGGAGCGGGCGCACGATGACGCGAAATACGGGCGCGTCTCGCGCGAGCCGGTGATCGAGCTGCGCTTCCCGAGCGTCACGCAGCCGGGCCTCGCGCCGTCCGGCAAGCAGGTGGCGATGTTGCGCGTGCAGTACACGCCCTGGGAGCTGCGCGACGGCGAATGGGCCGGGGCACGCGAGGCCATGGCCGATGGCGCCGTCGCCGCCGTCGAGCGTGAAGTGCCCGGATTCGCGTCGCGCATCATGCACCGCGCCGTGCTCTGCCCCCGCGACCTCGAGGCACGGTTCGGCCTGCCCGAAGGCGCCGTCTCGCGTGGCGAAGTCGCGCTCGACCAGTTGCTCTTCATGCGCCCGGTGGCGGGCCATGCGCGCCACGCGATGCCATTGCCAGGGCTTTTCCTCTGCGGCGCGGGCACGCATCCGGGCCCGGGACTCACCGGCCTGTCGGGGCTGCTCGCGGCGCGCGCACTGCAGAAGCCATGAGCGCGGCCGGGAAACGGCGGTATGCGCGCCGCAGCGCGGACGAGCGCCGCCAGGCGCTGGTCGAGGCCACGATCGGGAGCCTGAAGCGGCATGGCCACGAGGGGTTGTCGGTGCGGCGCATTGCCGCGCAGGCCGGGGTTTCGATCGGGCTGATCAACCATCACTTTCCCAACAAGGATGCGCTGGTGGCGGCGAGCTACCGCCAGTTCAGCCGCCAGCTTGCGGCTGGGTTCCAGGCGGCGGTCGAGCGCGCACCGCGCGATCCGCGCGCGCGCCTCTCGGCGTTCATCGAAGCGGTGTTCGCACGCCCCAACCTGGATCCGAGAGTGCTGACTGCCTGGGTCGTTTTCTGGGGGCTGTTCCGGCAGTCGCCGGAGATTCGCCGCGCGCACCGGGAAGAGGGCCGCGGCTATGGCGCATTGCCCGGCCTTTTGCTCCGCGATTTACTGAAGCAGCGGGCGCGACCGGCGAGCCGCGCGCGCGTCGCGACGATCGGCCTGACAGCGCTGCTCGATGGATTGTGGCTCGAGTGGTGCCTGGACCCGAAGGGCTTCCGGCCTGCCGAGGCGATCGCGCTGTGTGAGGAATGGATCGACCGGGTCGCGCTCAGAACAGGCCGGTGATCCGGCCGTTGTCGTCCACGTCGATGTTGTTGGCAGCCGGCACCGCGGGCAGGCCGGGCATGGTCATGATGTCGCCGCAAATCATGACCAGGAACTCGGCGCCGGCGGCGAGGCGGACCTCGCGGATGTTGACGGAGTGCCCGGTCGGTGCGCCGCGCAGCTTCGGGTCGGTCGAGAACGAATACTGCGTTTTCGCCACGCACACCGGGTAATTACCGTAGCCCGCGTCCTGCAGCTGGCGGATGCGCGCCCGGACCTTGCTGTCGGCGGTCACCTCCGAGGCGCCATAGATGCGCGTCGCGACCGCCTTCATCTTGTCCCACAGCGTGGCGCTGTCGTCGTACACGAACTTGAAGTAGTTGGGCTGCTCGCAGAGGCGGACGACTTCCTTCGCGACCTCGATCGCGCCCGCGCCGCCCTCGGCGTAATGCCGCGCGACCATCACTTTCACGCCGTGGTGCATGGCCCGGTCCGTCAGCCAGCGTAGTTCCGCCTCGCTGTCGTCGGCGCGGTGGTTGATCGCGACCAGGCAGGGCAGGCCGAACACGTCGCGCACGTTGTCGATGTGCCGGTCGAGGTTGGCGATCCCGGCCTCGAGCGCCTTCATGTTTTCCTTGCTGAGGTCCGCGACCTCGACGCCGCCGTGGTACTTGATGGCGCGCACGGTCGCGACGATCACCGCGGCCGAGGGCCTGAGGCCCGCCTTGCGGCATTTGATGTCAACGAACTTCTCGGCCCCGAGGTCGGCGCCGAATCCCGCCTCGGTCACGACGTAGTCCGCGAGCTTCAGGGCCGTGCGCGTCGCCATCACCGAGTTGCAGCCGTGCGCGATGTTGGCAAACGGGCCGCCGTGGATGAATGCCGGGTTGTTCTCCAGCGTCTGCACCAGGTTCGGCGCGAACGCGTCCTTCAGCACGGCCGCCATCGCGCCATGGGCCTTGAGATCGCGCGCCAGGATCGGCTTCTGGTCGCGCGTGCAGCCGACGACGATCCGGCCCAGCCGGTCCTTGAGGTCCCTGAGGCTGGTCGCGAGGCAGAAGATCGCCATGACCTCCGAGGCCACGACGATGTCGAAGCCGTCCTGGCGCGGGAAGCCGTTGCCGGGCCCGCCGAGGCCAATGGTGATCTCGCGCAGCGCGCGATCGTTGACGTCGACCACGCGGCGCCAGCTGACGCGCCGCGTGTCGAAGTTGAGCGCGTTGCCGTGGTAGATGTGGTTGTCGATCAGCGCGGCGAGCAGGTTGTTCGCGATCGCGATCGCCCCGAAGTCGCCGGTGAAATGCAGGTTGATGTCCTCCATCGGCACGACCTGCGCATAGCCGCCGCCGGCCGCGCCACCCTTCATGCCGAACACCGGCCCGAGCGCCGGTTCGCGCAGGCAGATGAGTGCCTTCTTGCCGAGGCGGCTGAGGGCGTCGCCGAGGCCGACGGTCATCGTCGTCTTTCCCTCGCCGGCGGGCGTCGGCGAGATCGCGGTCACCAGGATGAGCTTGCCGTCGGTGCGCCCGTCGAGCTGGTTGCAATAGTCGAGCGAGATCTTGGCCTTGTAGTGGCCGAAGGGCTGCAGATGTTCGGCGGGAATCCCGAGGCGTTCCACGGCCAGCGGGACGATGGGCTTCATCTTCGCCCGCTGGGCGATCTCGATGTTGCTGAGTGCGCCGCCGCCCGCCTTGGTCGCCATGTTCAGTGATCTCCGAGTCCGATGAAGCGTGCGTAGGATGCCTGCAACGCGATCACTGTGCCAGACGGTCGCGGGGGCGGCCCGGTCAGGGCAGCAGGTCCCTGAGCCGGAACCACAGCATTGCGAGCACCAGCGTCGGCCGGCGCAGCAGCATTCCGCCGGGGAAATCGTGGTGCTTGAGGCGCGCATAGATGTCGAAGCGCTCGGCCTGGCCCGCGATCGTCTCCGCGACGATCTTTCCGGCGATGCCGGTCAGCACCATGCCGTGCCCGGAGAAGCCCTGCAGGAAATAGATGTTCGGCTCGAGCCGGCCGAAATGCGGCGCGCGATTCATCGAGATGTCGATGATGCCGCCCCAGGAGTACTCGACCTCCGCATCCGCCAGCTGCGGGAACACGTTCAGCATGCGCTGGCGCGTCGCGCGCTCGGTGCCGATCGGGTCGATCCCTGAGTAACTCACGCGCCCGCCGAACAACAGGCGGTTATCCGCGGACAGCCGGTAGTAATCGATGATCCAGTTGATGTCCGCGACCGCGATGTTGTCGCGAAGCAGCGCCCGGGCGCGCTCGGCGCCAAGCGGCTGCGTCGCGACGATGTAGGAGGCAATGCCGATGGTCTTGCGCGCAAGTGCCGGCGCGAATCCGCCGTGGCCGATGTTGGCACAGAGCGCCACGTGCTTCGCGCGCACGGAGCCGGTGGCGGTGCGCACCGTGACGACCGGTCCGCATTCGATGGCCGTGACCTGGCTGTTCTCGTACAGGCGCACGCCCGCCGCCTGCGCCGCCGTGGCGAGGCCGAGCGTGAAATTCAACGGGTGCAGGTGGCCTGACCGGCTGTCGTAGAGGCCCGCGCAGTAGCGCTTGCTTGCGATCCAGTCCTCGACTTCAGCGCGCTCAAGAAAGCGAAGGGACTGATATCCGAATTCGTCCTCCTGCTCGCGCTGCCACTCCTTCAGCTCATCGCGCTGGCGCGGCTTGATGGCGGCGTGCACGTGGCCCCAGGCCAGGTCGCAGTCGATGCGATGGCGCGCGACGCGATCGCGTACGAGGTCAACGCCCTCGACCGTGAAATCCCACAGCCGCCGCGTGTCGGCCTTGCCGATCTGCGCGGCGAGTTTCGCCTGGCCGCTCGCATAACCCGGGATCAGCTGCCCGCCCGAGCGCCCCGAGCCGCCGAATCCCACGCGCTCTGCCTCGAGCAGCACGACGCGATAGCCGCGCTCCGCCAGGTGCAGGGCGGCCGAGCACCCCGCGATCCCGGCGCCGACCACGCACACATCTGCATCCGTGTCGCCGGCGAGTGCGGGCGCAGGTGCCGGTCGCCGGGCAGTTGCCTCGTACCAGCTGTGCGCGGGCTTCGGGTTCATGTCGTTTCCAGGTACCACGCGAAATCCAGTGCGGTGAGGCGCGAATTGAAGTCCTGCATCTCGCCGCGGCGCGTCAATTCATAGAGGCGCACGAAACGGTCGCCGAGATACTCACGCAGGAAGCTGCTCGCGCTGAAGCGCGCAAGCGCGGTCGGCCAGTCGCCGGGCAGGCGCGGCGCCTGCAGCCGTTGCGTGTAGGCATTGCCGGTGAGGGCCGCCGGTGCGGCGAGCTTCTTCTCGATGCCGTGCAGCATGCCCGAGAGCACGACCGCGGCGACCAGGTAGGGATTCGCGTCGGCGCCCGCGACCCGATGCTCGACGCGCCGGTCCTCGGGGCCGGAGACCGGCACGCGCACCGCGACGCCGCGGTTGTTGTAACCCCAGGTCGCGTGCATCGGCACGTAGGTCTCGGGACGCAGGCGGCGATAGCTGTTGGCATTCGGCGCGAACACGGCCATGCCGTCCGCCATGGTCGCGAGCAGGCCGGCGGCGGCCTGCTTCATCAGTTCGTTGCCGAGGGCATCCGCCGAAGCGAACAGGTTCTGGCCGCTTTCGTCCTGCACGCTGACGTGGATGTGCATGCCACTGCCGGCCATGTCGCCATAGGGCTTGGCCATGAAGGTGGCTTCGAGGCCGTTGCGCAACGCAACGCCCTTGACGATGCGCTTGAAGCGGATGGCCTGGTCGCAGGCGAGGCGCGCATCGGCGACGTGGCGAAGGTTGACTTCCCACTGGCTGGGGCCGTATTCGGCGAGCGCCGTGCCGGTCGGGACGTCCTGCTCCGCGCAGGTCGCCGCGATTTCCGAGAGGATGTCGGAGACGGAATCGAGATCTGCCATCGAGTTGATCTGCGTGCGGTTCTCGCGCCGCCCCGTGAGGCGCGAGCGCGGCGGCTGTGCATGGCCATCGGCGGTCCGCTCGGGATCGACGAAATAGAACTCGAGTTCGATGGCAACGACCGGCCGCCAGCCACGCGCGCCGAAGCGCTCGAGCACGCTGTCGAGCTGGTGCCGCGGATCGCCGTAGAACGGCTGGCCGTCATGGTCCAGCATCTGCACCTGCAGCTGCGCCACGCCCGGCCCGAGCCAGGGGGAGGCGAACAGGCTGCCCGGGACCGGAAGGCAGGGCCGGTCGGCGTCGCCCTCGTCGAAGCCGAGCCCGGTGGTCTGGATCGTGCCGCCCAGCACGTCGAGCGCGAACATCGAGCCGGGCAGGAACATGCCCCGTTCGTAGATGCCTGGCAGGTCGGCGAGGTCGACGCGCTTGCCGCGCAGCACGGCGCAGAGATCCGGCAGCAACAGGTCCACGACCTTGATCGCCGGCCGCGCCGCGAGGAAAGCCTCTGCATTCGAATAATCGTCCCGGAGCAGGGCCATAGCGCACCTGGCGTTTAAGATCTTGTGGCGCAGGCCGGAGATGGCCGCGGGGCAGGATAACCACCCGCACTCGACCCCGGCAAGGCTTATGCAGTGCAACATAATCCCGCGGGAGGCCCCAATACGGCCCGCCAGAATGCATTATTGCCCGTGGATCCGGCGGGGCGCCTGGCCCCCGGATTGTGAGACAATATGGGCGTCGGACAGGCCACCCCGCCGGTGGCCGTTCAAAATAATTAACAGATGCATATGCGGAAACCAGTCATCGGAATTCCCGCCGATCGCAGACTCTTGGGCTCGCACTGGTTCCACTGCGTCGGCGAAAAGTACATCGCGGCGGTGGCCCAGGCGGCCGATGCGGTGCCCGTGCTGGTCCCTGCGCTCGGCGAGCGGTACCTGCAGGAGTGGCTCGAGTCCTTCGACGGCATCCTGTTCACCGGCAGCCCGTCGAATGTCGAGCCGCACCATTACCAGGGGCCCGCCTCGGCACCCGGGACCTGGCACGATCCCGAGCGCGACGCGACCACGCTGCCGATGATCCAGGGCGCGGTCGACGCCGGCCTGCCGGTATTCGGCATCTGCCGCGGCTTCCAGGAAATGAACGTGGCCTTTGGCGGCTCGCTGATCCAGAAGCTGCAGGAACAGCCGGGGCACTTCGACCATCGCGAGGATGCGACGCAGCCGCTCGAGACGCAGTACGCGCCGGCGCACGACGTCGAGCTCGCCGAGGGCGGCCTGCTGCACTGCCTCGCGGGCGAGCGGCGCATCCGGGTCAATTCGCTGCACTCGCAGGGCGTCGAACGCCTCGGCCGCCGGCTGGTCGCCGAGGCGAAGGCGGACGACGGCGTGGTCGAGGCATTTCGCGTCGATGGCGCGCCGGCCTTTGCGCTCGCCGTGCAATGGCATCCGGAATGGAAGGTCATGGAGAACCCGTTTTCCCGCGCGCTGTTTGCGGCCTTTGGCGAGGCCGGGCGCGCATACGCGACGAGGCGGACCCGATGAGCGACATCCACCAGTTCCTGAAGGATCATGCGATCACCGAGGTCGAGGCGATCGTCCCGGACATGGCGGGCGTCGCGCGCGGCAAGATCATGCCGGCGGCGAAGTACGCCGAAGATGAGGGCATGCGGCTGCCGGAATCCATCTTCCTGCAGACCGTGACCGGCGAATATCCGGACGACGACAGCTCGATCCACCCGTCGGAGATCGACGTGGTCCTGACCGGCGATCCACGGACCATCCGCGTCGTCCCCTGGGCCGCGGAGCCGACGGCGCAGGTGATCCATGACTGCACTTACGACGATGGCCGCCCGGTACCGATGGCGCCGCGCTACGTCCTGCGCCGCGTGCTCGAGCTCTACGCGGCGCGCGGCTGGCGGCCGGTGGTCGCGCCCGAACTCGAGTTTTTCCTGGTCGAGCCGAACACCGACGCCGACTACCCGTTGAAACCGCCGGTCGGCCGCTCGGGACGGCCGGAGATCGGTCGTCAGGCCTACAGCATTGCGGCGGTCAACGAGTTCGACCCGCTGTTCGACGACATCTATGCCTTCTGCGAAGCGCAGGACCTCGACATCGACACGCTGATCCACGAGGCGGGCGCGGCGCAGATGGAGATCAACCTGAACCACGGCGATGCGCTCGACCTCGCCGACCAGGCGTTCCTGTTCAAGCGCACGGCGCGCGAGGCCGCGATCCGGCACAAGATGTACGCGACCTTCATGGCGAAGCCGCTGGCCGGCGAGCCGGGCAGCGCGATGCACATCCACCAGAGCATCGTGGATTCGAAGACCGGCGACAACGTGTTCAGCGATGCGGAAGGCAAGCCGACGGCGCTGTTCGAGTCGCACATCGCGGGGCTGCAGAAATACCTGCCAGCGGCGATGTCGCTGTTCGCGCCGAACGTCAACAGCTACCGGCGCATCACGCGCTACAACTCGGCGCCGATCAACGTGCAGTGGGGCCTGGACAATCGCACGGCCGGACTGCGGGTTCCGCACTCCGAGCCGCAGGCGCGCCGCGTCGAGAACCGCCTCGGCGGAGCCGACGCGAACTCCTATCTGGCGATCGCCGCGTCACTTGCCTGCGGATACCTTGGCATGATCGAAGGGCTGAAGCCGACCGAGCCGATTACCGGCTCGGCCTACGACCTGCCATTCGCGCTGCCGATGACGCTGGCCGACGCGCTGGCCCTGCTGCGAGGCTGCAAACCGCTGGTCGAGCTGTTCGGCGAACGATTCGTGGCAGCCTATGGTGCCGTGAAGGAGAATGAGTACGAGACCTTCTCGCGGGTGATCAGCTCGTGGGAACGCGAGCACCTGTTGCTGAACGTCTGAACGGCGAGGCCCCATGAGCGCAAAACCCCGCATCACGGAACGAGCGACCAGCGACTGGCAGGAGCTCGATGCCCGGCACTATCTTCATCCGTTCACGGACTTCCGTGCGCTGGCGGCCGAGGGCTCGCGGATCATCACGCGAGCGGAGGGTGTCTACCTCTACGACTCCGAGGGGCGCCAGGTCCTGGATGCGATGTCCGGACTCTGGTGCGTCAACATCGGTTATGGCCGCAACGAGCTCGCCGACGTTGCCGCGCGCCAGATGCGCGAGCTGCCGTTCTACAACAGCTTCTTCAAGAGCGCGCATCCGCCGGCGATCGAGCTTTCGAGGCTGCTCGCCGAGCTGACGCCGCCGCAGTTCAACCACGTGTTCTTCACGAATTCCGGTTCCGAGGCGAACGACACGATCGTGCGCATGACGCGCCGTTACTGGGACCTGATGGGCCAGCCGAAGCGCAGCGTCATCGTCAGCCGCGTGAATGCCTATCACGGCAGCACCATGGCGGGCGCGAGCCTCGGCGGCATGTCGGCCATGCACGCCCAGGGCGGGCTGCCGATCCCGGACATCGTCCACATCGAGCAGCCGTACTGGTACGAGAACGGCATCGACCTTGACCCTGCGGAGTACGGCCTGCGCGCGGCGCGGCGCCTGGCCGAGAAGATCGAGGAGCTGGGGCCGGAACGGGTCGCGGCGTTCATCGGCGAGCCGATCCAGGGCGCCGGCGGCGTGATCATCCCGCCGGAAACCTACTGGCCGGAAATCCAGCGCATCTGCCGCGAATACGGGATCCTGCTGATCGCCGACGAGGTGATCTGCGGCTTCGGGCGCACCGGCCGCTGGTTCGGTTGCGAGCATTTCGGCTTCGAGCCGGACTTCATGACCATCGCCAAGGGCATCACGTCCGGCTACCAGCCGCTGGGCGGCGCCATGGTTTCCGACCGGGTTGCCCAGGTCCTGGTCGACAAGGGCGGAGAGTTCAATCACGGGTTCACCTGGTCAGGGCACCCGGTTGCCTGCGCGGTGGCGATCGAGAACCTCGGCATCATGCGCCGCGAGAAGCTCGTGGAGCGCGCGCGCGACGACATCGGGCCCTACCTGCAGCGGCGCTGGCGCGAACTGGCCGATCACCCGCTGGTCGGCGAGGTCCGCGGCGTCGGCATGATCGGTGCGCTCGAACTCGTGGCGCACAAGGGCAGCCGGACCTTCTTCCGCAACCGTGGCGCGACCGGCCTCATCTGCCGCGACCACTGCTTCAACAACGGCCTGGTCATGCGCGCGACCCGCGACACGATGATCATGGCGCCGCCACTCGTCATCGAGCGCAGCGAGGTGGACGAGATGATCGAAAAGGCGCGCCGCTGCCTCGACCTGACCGCCGCGGACATCGGTGCCGGCTGACGGGCACCGGGCAGTGGGCGCGAAGTCGCGCCCGCGGTAGTATCGACCGCACGGTTTCCCGATGCTGGAGGCATTCATGCGCGGTGTTTCCCGGTACCTGTCCTGCCTGGCCGCCCTCGCGCTGCTGGCGTCCTGCGGCGGCGGAGATGAAGGCGATGGCGCCGGGTCGCCGGCTGCGGCGGAACAGAAGGAATTGTTCGTCTATAACTGGTCCGACTATATCGGCGACACGACGGTCGCCGACTTCGAGGCGGCGACCGGGATCAAGGTCACCTACGCCGTCATGGACTCCAACGAGGTCCTCGAGACCAAGCTGCTGGCAGGCCGCTCGGGATATGACGTCGTCGTGCCGACTGCCCCGTTCCTCGAGCGCCAGATCGAGGCCGGCGTCTACCTGAAGCTGGACAAGTCCCGCCTCCCGAACCTCGTCAACATGGACCGGGACATCATGGAGCGCACGGCGCTGCACGACCCGGGAAACGAGCACGCGATCACCTATCTATGGGGCACGGTCGGGATCGGCTACAACGTCGACTTGGTCAAGAAGGCGCTCGGCACCGAAACGATCGACAGCTGGAGCGCGGTCCTCGAGCCCGGGAATGCGGCGAAACTCGCAAAATGCGGGATCGCGATGCTCGATTCGCCGACCGATATCTTCGCCTCGGTCTCGATCTACAAGGGCCTCGACCCGAACAGCGAGAAGCCGGAAGACCTCGCGGTCGTCGAGGAAACGCTGATGAAGGTCCGGCCGTACGTGAAGTATCTCCACTCGTCCTCGTATATCAACGATCTCGCCTCGGGCGAGATCTGCGTGGCGGTCGGCTGGAACGGCGACGTGTTGCAGGCGCGGGATCGCGGCGCCGAAGCGGCGAATCCGGTCCGGGTCGCCTATGCGATCCCGAAGGAAGGCGCGATCAACTATTTCGACCTGTTTGCGATACCGGCCGATGCGCCCCATCCCGGCAACGCCCACGAGTTCCTGAACTTCATGATGGATCCGGCCGTCATCGCCAGGGTTTCGAACAAGACCCGGTTTGCAAACGGCAATGCCGCGTCGCTGCCGCTGGTCGACGCGCAGGTGCGCGACGATCCGGCGATCTACCCGAGCGCGGAGGTTCGCGCGCGCCTGCAACCGGATCTCGCCGAGTCGCCGGAGTTCAGCCGCGAACTGAATCGCGCCTGGACACGCTTCCGGACCGGGCAATGACCGGCTGACCCGATGGCCAACGCGCGACCGGAGCAACGCAACGAGCCCTGGAAGAATCCGGGCGCAGAGCCCTACGTGCGGATCGACAAGGTCACGAAGAAGTTCGGCGAATTCGTCGCCGTCGACGACGTGTCACTCAATATCTATCGCGGCGAGATCTTCTGCCTGCTGGGCGGATCCGGCTGCGGCAAGACCACGCTGCTGCGGATGATGGCGGGGTTCGAGACGCCGACCGCCGGGTCCATCTGGATCGACGGCGCGGACGTGACGGCGATGCCGCCCTACGAGCGGCCGGTCAACATGATGTTCCAGTCGTACGCGCTGTTCCCGCACATGAGCGTGCGAAAGAACGTGGCTTTCGGCCTGAACCAGGACCGGCTGCCGAAAGGCGAGATCATCGACCGCGTCGCGGAGATCCTGAAACTGGTGCGCATGGAACAGTACGCAGACCGCGCGCCCCACCAGCTGTCCGGCGGCCAGCGCCAGCGGGTCGCGCTCGCGCGCTCGCTGGTCAAGCGTCCCAAGCTGCTGCTGCTGGACGAGCCGCTCGCCGCGCTCGACAAGAAGCTGCGCGAGCACACGCAGTTCGAACTGATCAACATCCAGGAGACGATCGGCGTCACCTTCGTGGTCGTGACGCACGACCAGGAGGAGGCGATGACCCTTGCCACGCGCATCGGCGTGATGAACCACGGCGCGATCGTGCAGGTGGGCACGCCGAGCGACATCTACGAGTATCCGACGTCGCGCTTCGTCGCGGATTTCATCGGTTCGGTCAACATGTTCGAGGGCCGGCTGGTCGAGGACGAGCCTGACTACGTGCGCGTGGCGTCGGACGAACTCGGCGGCACTTTCCACATTGGCCACGGCGTCAGCGCCGCGCCGGACGCGACCGTGTGGGTCGCGCTGCGGCCGGAGAAGATCCAGGTTTCGCGGGAACGCCCGGAGGGCGGCGACGACAACCGGATCGAGGGCGTGGTGTCGGAAGTTGCCTATCGCGGCGACCAGTCGGTCTATCTGGTGCGCCTGGCCAGCGGCCGGCAGGTGCGCGTGACCCAGCCGAACACGCTGCGGCAGGGCAGCGGCGACCGCATCCGCTGGGACGATCCGGTGTGGCTGTCGTGGGATTCCTCGAGTCCGGTGGTGGTCACGCAGTGAAGCGGTTGCGCAGCGCGGGCACGGGCCAGCCGCCGTTCCTGCTGGCGGAGCTGATGGCCTGGATCCGCGCGCACGGACCCTGGCGCTGGGCGAGACAGGGCCTGCGCCGCCGCGGCTACAGCGGCCGGACCGCGGTCATCAGCGTGCCCTACCTGTGGCTGCTGCTGTTCTTCCTGGTGCCGTTCCTGATCGTGCTCAAGATTTCCGTCTCGCAGATGCAGATGGCGATGCCGCCCTACGAGCCGCTCGTCACCTGGGCATCCGCGCAGGTGATGGAGTTCAGGGTCAACCTGGCGAATTACGCCTTCCTCTGGGAGGATGCGCTGTATCGCAATGCCTACCTGAACTCGATCCGGACCGCGGGCGTGTCCACGCTGTTCTGCCTGCTGATCGGCTACCCGATGGCCTACGGCATCGCCCGCAGCAAGCCCGCGTGGCGAAACCTGCTGCTGTTGCTGGTAATGCTGCCGTTCTGGACCTCGTTCCTGCTCCGGGTCTATTCCTGGATCGGCATCCTCAAGAACAACGGCGTAATCAACAATTTCCTGATGTGGCTCGGCGTCATCGACGAGCCGATCGTCATGCTGCAGACGGATTTTGCCGTCTACCTCGGCATCGTCTATTCCTACCTGCCGTTCATGGTGCTGCCGCTCTACACGGCGATCGAGAAACTGGACCTGTCGCTGCTCGAGGCCGCGGCCGACCTCGGCTGCCGCCCGGTCAAGGCGTTCTTCCGCATCACCGTGCCGCTGACCATGGGCGGCATCATCGCCGGCTGCATGCTCGTGTTCATACCGGCCGTCGGCGAGTTCGTGATCCCGGCGCTGCTCGGCGGACCGGACTCGCTGATGATCGGGCGGGTGCTGTGGGAGGAGTTCTTCAACAATCGCGACTGGCCGATCGCGAGCGCGGTCGCGATTGCCATGTTGCTGCTGCTCGTGGTGCCGATCATGATCCTGCAGCGTTCGCAGGGCCAGCAGCTTGGGGCGCACCGGTGAGGCGCAGCCGCCCGATCTTCGTGCCGGCGATGATGGTCGCGGGATTCCTGTTTCTCTACATCCCGATCCTGTCGCTGATCGTCTACTCGTTCAATGAGTCGCGGCTCGTCACGGTATGGGGCGGCTTTTCCACCAAGTGGTACGGCGCGCTGTTCCGGAACGAGCAGGTGCTGGACGCCGCCTGGCTGTCGTTCAAGATCGCAGCGATGAACGCGACCGGGGCGACCATCCTCGGCACGCTCGCCGGACTCGCGCTCGCCCGCTTCGGCCGCTTCCGCGGCCGCGCGCTGCTGACCGGCATGGCGACCGCGCCGCTGGTGATGCCGGAAGTCATCACCGGCCTGTCACTGCTGCTGCTGTTCGTCGCCATGGAGCAGGCGATCGGCTGGCCCGAGGGGCGCGGCATCACGACCATCGTGATCGCGCACATGACCTTCTCGATGGCCTATGTGACGGTGGTCGTCCAGTCGCGTCTCGCGGCGCTCGACGAATCGCTCGAGGAAGCGGCTATGGATCTCGGCGCGCGGCCGGCCAAGGTCTTCTTCCTCATTACTCTGCCGATCATCCTGCCCGCGATCCTCGCGGGCTGGCTGCTGGCCTTTACGCTGTCCTGGGACGACCTCGTGATCACGAGCTTCGTCACGGGCCCGGGCTCGAGCACGCTGCCGATCGTGATCTTCTCCAAGGTGCGGCTCGGTGTCAGTCCGGATATCAACGCGCTCGCGACGATCCTGGTGCTGATCGTCGCGATCGGTATCGTCGTCGCGGGCCTCTACATGCAGCGCCAGCAGAAACGGCGCGACCGGGACGTGCAGCAGGCACTCGCAGCCAATCTCTGATGCAGCCGCCGCAGAGCAAGCTGCCGGGCGTCGGCACGACCATCTTCACGGTCATGTCGCGGCTCGCGGCCGAGACCGGCGCGATCAACCTCGGCCAGGGATTTCCGGACTTCCAGCCACCCGCGCGCCTGCGCGAGCTGGTGAAGCAGCACCTAGCTGCGGGCCACAACCAGTACGCGCCGATGGCCGGGCTGCCGGCGCTCTGCGAGGCGATTGCGGAACAGGCCGCGCGCCGCCACGGCTGGGCGATCGATCCTGCGCAGGAAGTGACGATCACGGCCGGCGCTACCGAGGCGCTGTTCGCCGCCATCCATGCGATCGTGCGCGCCGGCGACGAGGTCATCGTGCTGGACCCAAGCTACGATTCCTACGGTCCGGCCGCGCAGCTTGCGGGTGCCAGGCTCGTCCACGTACCGCTCGCACCTCCCGATTTCGGCATCGACTTCGACCGGCTCGCCGCGGCGATCAATACGCGCACGCGGCTGCTCATCGTCAATACGCCGCTCAATCCCGCCGGTGCGGTGCTGGATGCGGGCGACTGGGACCGCATCGCGGACCTTCTCGAATCGCGGGATGCCTACGTGCTTTCCGACGAAGTCTATGATTCCCTCGTATTTGACGGCCGCCGCCATCTGGGTGCGCTATCAAACCGACGGCTGCGCGAGCGCGCGTTTAGCGTGTTCTCGTTCGGCAAGACCTTCAACGCGACCGGCTGGAAAGTCGGTTACTGCCTGGCGATGCCTGAGTTGACGACCGAGTTCCGGAAGGTGCACCAGTTCCTGACTTTTTCAGTATCAACCCCGATGCAGTACGCCATTGCGGAGTTCATCCGCGAGGCACCGGGTTTCCCGGACGGGCTCGCGGCGTTTTACCAGGAACGACGCGACCGGTTCATCTCGTTGCTGCAGGGCTCGCGTTTCGCCGTCACGAAGGCAGCGGGGACGTATTTCCAGCTGGCAGACTATTCGGCGGTCTCGGACCTGCCGGATACCGAGTTCTGCGTGGAATTGACGCGCCGTCACGGCGTGGCTGCGATACCCTTGTCGCCATTCTGCAACGAACCGCCGCGTGCGCGGCTGATCCGCTTCTGCTTTGCTAAGGACGATGCAACTCTGGAGCGCGCTGCGGGTCAATTACGTGCCATCCGCTGAGGGCCAGGGAGTGTCAGGCATGCATTTCAGCAGGTTGATTCAGGCGATCCTGCCGGTGTGCGTCGCCGCCTTCCTGCTTTCATGCGGTAGCGGAGGTGGAGGAGGCGGCGGAAATCCACCGCCGCCGCCGCCGCCGCCACCACCGGGTTCCGGGCTCGACTCGCGGCCCAACAATACGACTTGTGTTGCGCCGGTTCGCGGGACGGGGACTTCCACGGTTTCGGTTCAGCAGGTATTTCCGAGCCTGCCCGCCTTCACCGAACCTGTGCAGATGCTCCAGGCCCCCGACGACGATACGCGCTGGTTCGTGCTCGAGAAGCCCGGAATCATCCGGGTGTTCGCCAACAACCCGACTGTGACGACGACGCAGGTGTTCCTCGACATCCGCGACCGCGTGGTCCGGCTCGGGCAATGCGAGTGCGGCATGCTGGGACTCGCATTCCACCCGGATTTCCCGGCGACCAACCGCGTGTACATCAACTACAACGACCCGCAGTTCCGCTCGATCACGTCCGAGTTCACGAGTCCGGACGGCGGGCTCACCCTGGACCCGAGTTCAGAACGGGTTCTGCTGACCGTCAACAAGCCGGCCGACAACCACAACGGCGGCCAGCTCCATTTCGGGCCGGATGGATTCCTTTACCTCGGACTCGGGGACGGTGGCGGCGGCGGCGACCCGCAGGAGAACGCCCAGAACCCGATGCGCCTGCTCGGCAAGATGCTGCGTATCGACGTCAATTCTGCGGAGCTGCCGTACGGTATCCCGCCGAACAATCCATTCGTTGGCAATGCGCTTTGCAACGTCAATGGCAGCGGTTCACAGGAATGCCCCGAGATCTACGCGCTCGGCCTGCGCAATCCCTGGCGCTGGAGTTTCGACCGCCAGACCGGCATGCAATGGGTTGCCGATGTCGGCCAGGGCTCGTGGGAGGAAATCGACATCCTGACCCGCGGCGGCAACTACGGCTGGGACCACCGCGAGGGTGCGCACTGCTTCGAGCCACCTTCGAACTGCCAGACGACGGACCTGATCGATCCGGTCGCCGAGTACAGCCACGCATTCGGCGCGGCGATCACCGGCGGCTATGTCTATCGCGGCACGCAGACCACGGAGATCTTCGGTCGTTACGTCTTTGCGGACTTCGAGAGCGGCATGATCGCATCGCTGGCGCCGGCCGCCGGTGGCAGCTACACGATTACCCGGCACGTGGAGCCGGGCCAGGCGCCGCCGGGCGCGCCGGGCCTGCTCAATATCTCTGCCTTCGGCGAAAGCACGACCGGCGAGTTGTATGCCGTGGATTTTGTCCGCGGCCAGCTCTTCCGGCTCGTGTTCACGCAGGCCGGCGGCGGCGGCGACAACGTGCCGCAGCAGCTATCGCAGACCGGTTGCGTCAACACCAGTTCCGCCGGTGCACCGCCACTGCTGTCGCTGATTCCGTACCGCCCAAATGCGGCCTTTTGGTCGGATGGCGCGTCGAAAGAACGCTGGATCGGCCTGCCGAACGGCGTGAACATTGCGGTGCAGGGCAGCGGCGACTGGCAACCCCCGAACGGCACGGTGCTGGTCAAGCATTTTCGCGTCGGCAACCAGCTGGTCGAGACGCGGCTTTTCATGCGCCATCCGGACGGCGTCTGGGCGGGATACACCTACCAGTGGAACCAGGCGCAGACCGAGGCGATGCGCGTGACAGGCGGCGGCACGGTCAATGTCGGCGGCCAGACCTGGATTTTCCCGAGCGAAGCGCAGTGCATGCAGTGTCACACGCAGGCCGCGGGCTTCAGCCTGGGGCTCGAGACTGCCCAGCAGAACGGCAACCACACCTATCCGCAGACCGGACGGACGGCAAACCAGATTACGACGCTGAACGCCGTCAACGTGCTGTCGCCACCGGTGGCCGCCAATCCGCCTGCCTACGCGGATCCCGCAGATACCAGCCAAAGCCTCACCGCACGCGCGCGAAGCTACCTGCACACGAATTGCGCGAACTGTCATCGGGCAGGCGGACCTACCGGCGTCAACCTCGATCTGCACCACG
Source organism: Steroidobacteraceae bacterium (assembly GCA_050179155.1). GTDB lineage: Bacteria > Pseudomonadota > Gammaproteobacteria > Steroidobacterales > Steroidobacteraceae > SCUD01. Next base: position 145,187 of record JBFXFJ010000005.1, on the reverse strand, counting down.
ACACGCCGCTCGCGCAGACCGGGGCCTGTGACGTTGCGCCGTCGCGCGGAGACCTCGGCATCGCGAATGCGCGCATCATCGCGCCCGGCGATGACGCCCGATCGGTGCTGCTCGCGCGCATGAATCGCCGCAACGATCCGGACATGATGCCGCCGATCGCCAGCAACAGGGTGGATGATGCCGGCGTGCAGTTGATCGGCGCCTGGATCGACTCGCTGACGCCGGCCAGTTGCCAGTAACGCCGGGCGTCCCGGCGCTGGTCAGCTCTCTGCGGGAACGGCCGCCTGCGCGCCGTTCACCGCATCCAGATGCCTGCGCAGCTTCTGCGCCCACTCGCGCAGCATCTCGTCGGCTGCCGCCTTGTTCGTTACGCGGCTGGCGCGCTGTGCAAATCCGGACGGATCGGCTTTCGGGTCGATGATCCGTGCCAGGATCTGGCTGCTCACCGAGTCGTACAACTCGAGGAACAGCGTCATCTGCCCGGCGGATGAGACGATCGTGCGGGTCATGCCGCTGTTGGCGATGTCGGGCGCCGTCACGACCACGTTGACCAGCGCCGGGCGCAGGATCATCACATCGGGCGCGGCCACGTCGACGACCTGGTAGCCGCCCTTGGTCTGCAATTCGTCCGTGAAGACCTTCTTGAACTCGGCAGCGATCGCCGATTTGATCTTGTCGGCGTCCGCATCGGTCAGGCGGGCGCCGATCGAGGCCGACTGGTTATAGCGGCGTTGCCAGTCCCTCTCGAACTCGACGTAGCATTCCAGGATGGCAACCCGCTTGTACGGCTCGAGCGTCGCGCCGGGGCGGACATAGACAACGCGCGCGTCGCGGGATTTCTGCAGATGCAGGCCGTCATCGGTGACCTCAGGTAATGCGTCGTCGGCAGCGTGGGCGAGCGTAAATGGCATTGCCAGGCTCGCAGTGACCAATGCAATGCGTGCCACTCGGTATAGCAGCTCAGGGTTTGTCATGCATCGTTCCTTCCAGGTCGATAGCCTTTTGCCCGGAATTATGCGCCAGGCGGCGCGGCCACAAAAGGAAAGGCCCGCCTTGCGGCGGGCCTCTCGTCCAACTCGCGACTATCCGGCCCGCGGCTTATTTGAAGCGCCAGACGAAGCTGCCGGAAATGAAGTTGCCGTCGACATCCGACGTGAAATGGTAGTCGGTGTACTCAACCTGCACTCGGGCATTTTCACCCAGGTTCATGCCGAAACCCACGCCAAAGGCCGGGTCCTCACCACTGTCATCGCCGCTTTCTGTCGTCGTGATTACGCCGCCTTCGCCGTCGTCTTCACGAATCACGGCGTCGGCCTCTATGTCCCAGAACAGGACGCCGGCCTTCGCGAACCCATAGAACGCATCGCCAATCGGCAGCGTGCCGACCAGCATGAGGTCGAAGCCCGACACGTCGACATCCAAGTCCGCTTCGATGCCGTCGACGGCGATGTCGCCGACCGTCCCGTCGATGCCTGCGCCGCCGTCGTAGCCGCCTTCAATGCCGAAATACTGGTTGAACTGCCAGCCGCCGAAAACACGGAAACCCGTATCGTCGTCGCCAAGCGCGTCGTCAATGGCGTCGTCGACTGCGTCGTCGTCGATGTCGACGTTGAAAATGCCGGCGCCCACGCCGGCGTAGAAACCAGCCTCATCGGCCGCCAGCGCCGGTGTTGCGACGAGCGCGAGGGCCGCCGCGACCGCCAACGTAACCTTGTTCATCAGAATTCTCCAAGAGGGTAGGGGGAAGAATCCTTTTCCTTCGCGACTGTGCACTGCAAAATGAAAGTTGCAAAAGTGATACCTGGTTACTCCCGCGCCAGCGGCAGCACTGTCGACTCCTTGATCACGGTGACGACGATGGACGAATTGACCGATTGCACGTTCGGGATCTTGGAAAGGTGGTCGAGGAAGAACGCTTCGTACTCTTTCATGTCATGCGTGACGATGCGCAGGCAGAAATCCCATTCGCCGGTCAGCGTGCAGCAGTCGAGTACTTCGGGGCGGTCGCGGATCGCTTTCTCGAACTGCGCGAGCGCATCGCGCCCCTGCGTGGACAGCCGCACGTTGACGTAGACCATCACGTCGAGACCGAGCGCTTCGCGGTCGAGGAGCGCGACGCGCTTCCTGATCACGCCGTCCTGCTCGAGCTGCTGGATGCGCCGCCAGCAGGTGGTCGTCGAGAGGCCGACTTTGGAAGCCACGTCGGCGGCCGAAAGCGCCCCGTCGCGCTGCAGCGCGTCCAGGATGCGGCGATCCAGGGCGTCGATCGGGTTTCGTACTGTATTTTTCATATTTTCACCAATTAACGAATTATTATTTCATCTTTTTGCATTACAGCACAAGAAAGCCCTGTTTCGACGGACCAGGCGCGTAGCATACCGGCCTGTTTCCGAGGCCCGCCTGCGCCGTAAGGAGCCCATGGTCAGCCAGTCCCGACTGCATGTGCCGAGGACCCCGGCGCGCCCGGGTGAAGCGCCCGATTTCGCTTACCTGAAGCTGTCGCCCGCGGGCAAGACGGCACGGCCGGATGCTTCTGCGCCTTCGAGCGAAGTGCGATTCCTGTCCGAAGAACTGGTCCGCGTCCTGGATGACCGGTACCTGGCGGTTGGTCCTTGGCACCCGCACCTCGATCCGCAGGAACTGCAGGTCGGCTTGCGCCACATGCTGCTGACGCGCGTATTCGACGACCGCATGCAGCGCATCCAGCGCTCGGGAAAGATCTCCTTCTACATGCGCTCGCTGGGCGAAGAGGCCGTGTCGGTCGCGATGGCGATGGCGCTTCGGCCCTCGGACATGCTGTTTCCTTCGTACCGCAACCAGGGCCTGTACGTCGCGCGCGGCCGGCCGATCCTCGACCTCATGTGCCAGCTGCTCTCCAACACGCGCGACATGTGCAAGGGCCGCCAGTTGCCGGTGATGTACCACTGGCGCGAGGGCAACATCTTCTCGATCTCCGGCAATCTCGCGACCCAGTTCCCGCAGGCCGTCGGCTGGGCGATGGCGGCGGCGATCAAGGGCCAGGACGCGATCGCAGTCAGCTGGCTCGGCGAGGGCTCGAGCGCCGAGGCCGACTTCCACCATGCGCTCCTGTTCGCATCCGTCTACAAGGCGCCGGTGATCCTGAACGTCGTCAACAACCAGTGGGCGATCTCCACGTTCCAGGGCCACGCCGGCGGCGAGCGCCAGACGTTTGCGGCGCGCGGGCCGGGATTCGGGATCGCCGGCGTGCGCGTGGACGGCAACGACTTCCTGGCCGTGCATGCCGTGACGCAGTGGGCGGCGGAACGCGCGCGCACCGGTGCCGGCCCGACGTTGATCGAGCACGTCACCTACCGCGCCGCGGCGCATTCCACCAGCGACGACCCGGCGCGCTACCGCCCGAAGGACGACTACGAGCGCTTCCCGCTCGGCGACCCGGTCGAGCGCCTCAAGAACCACCTGATCGGGCTCGGCGAGTGGTCCGAGGAGCGCCACGCCGCGCTCACCACCGAGCTGGAAGAACATTTTGCGAAATCCTGGAAGGAGGCGGTCAGCTACGGCACGCTCACCGATGCGCCGCGGCTCGATCCGCAGCTGATGTTCGAGGACGTCTTCCGCGATATGCCCGCGCACCTGCGCCGGCAGGCTGCCGACCTGCGCGCCGAGCTGGCGGGAGACTGAGACCATGGCGCAGATGAACATGATCCATGCGCTGAACTCGGCCATGGACATCATGCTGGGCCGGGACCCTTCGGTCGTCGTCCTCGGAGAGGACGTCGGCTATTTCGGCGGCGTGTTCCGCTGCACCGAGGGCCTGCAGCGCAAGTACGGTGAGAGCCGGGTGCTCGACACGCCCATCGCGGAAGGCGGCATCCTGGCCGCCGCGATCGGCATGGCCGTCAACGGGCTGCGACCGGTCGCGGAAATCCAGTTTGCCGACTACATTTATCCGGCCTATGACCAGATCGTCAGCGAGCTTGCGCGCCTGCGCTATCGCAGCGCCGGCGAGTTCTTCGCGCCGGTGACCGTGCGCACGCCCTGCGGCGGCGGCATCCGCGGCGGCCAGACGCATTCGCAGAGCCCGGAGGCGCTGTTCGCCCACGTCGCGGGCCTCAAGGTGGTGATGCCGTCGAACCCCTACGATGCCAAGGGCCTGCTGATTGCGGCGATCGAGGACGACGATCCGGTCATCTACTTCGAGCCCAAGCGCATTTACAACGGCCCCTTCGACGGCGATCCGCACAAGCCGGCCGTGCCCTGGAGCGCGCACCCGAAGGGCGAGGTGCCGGAAGGCCACTACAGCGTGCCGCTCGGCAAGGCCGAAATCGTCCGTCCCGGCAGCGACCTCACCATCATCACCTATGGCACGATGGTGCATGTCAGCGAGGCCGCGGCCCGCGGCCTCGGACTCGACGCGGAGATCATCGACGTGCGCACGATGGTGCCGCTGGATACCGACACGATCTGCAGCTCGGTCGCCCGGACCGGCCGTTGCGTCATCGTCCACGAGGCCACGCGATTCGCAGGCTTCGGCGCCGAGCTTTCGGCAACCATCCAGGAGCAGTGCTTCTGGAACCTGCAGGCGCCAATCCTGCGCGTGGCCGGCTGGGACACGCCCTATCCGCATGCCTTCGAATGGGAGTATTTTCCCGGGCAGGCGCGCGTCGCCAAGGCGCTCAAGGCCGCGATGGAGACTTCATGAGCCGTTTCGTCTTCAAGATGCCGGACCTCGGGGAAGGCACGGTCTCGGCCGAAGTCGTCGAGTGGAAGGTCAAGGTCGGCGACACGGTCAAGGAAGACCAGATCATCGCCGAGGTCATGACCGACAAGGCGGCGGTCGAGATCCCGGCGCCGGTCAGCGGGCGAGTCGTGGCCATTACCGGGCAGCCGGGCGACATGGTCGCGGTCGGTTCCGAACTGATCGCATTCGACACATCCGGCGCGGCGCCTGCTGAAATGCCGGCGACGCCAGCGAAGCAACCCGCGCCCGTCGTGCAGGCCGCAGCGCCGGTCGCTGCAGCAGCGGCTGCTTCCCCGCCGACGGCCCCGGCTGCCGCAGGCGCGTCGCGCGTGATGGCTTCGCCGGCTACGCGGCGCAAGGCGCATGTCGCCGGCGTCGATCTTGCGACGGTCAACGGCACCGGCCCCGGCGGGCGCATTTCCGCGCAGGACATCGAGTCGGTCATCGCCGGCAAGTCCGGTTCGGTGGCCAGGCCGGCCGTGCGCGCGGTGCGCAGCGGCACCGAGGAAATCAAGGTCATCGGCGTGCGCCGCGTGATTGCGGAGCGCTTGAGCGCCGCCAAGCGCAACATCCCGCACTTCGCCTATGTCGAGGAAGTGGACGTCACGGAACTCGAGTCCCTGCGCCAGTACCTGAACGGTCGCCAGCCGAAGGGCGCCCCGTCATTCACCTACCTGCCGTTCCTGGTGGCGGCCCTGACGCGGGTGCTGGAGGACTTCCCCCAGTGCAACGCCATCTATGATTCCGAGCGCAACCTGATCGTGCGGCATGCCGCCGTCCATGTCGGCGTCGCAACCCAGACGCCGGACGGCCTCAAGGTGCCGGTCGTGCGCAACGCCGAGTCCCGCTCGCTCGCCGACCTCGCCGCGGAGATGCGCCGCGTCAGCGAGGCGGCCCGCAGCAACAAGGCGACGCGCGATGAGCTCACCGGTTCGACGATCACGGTCACGAGCCTCGGCCGGCTCGGCGGCATCGCCTCGACCCCGGTCATCAATGCGCCGGAAGTCGCGATCATCGGCGTCAACAAGGCCGTCGAGCGGCCGGTCGTTGCCAATGGCGCGATCGCCGTGCGCCGCATCATGAACCTCTCCTCGTCGTTCGATCACCGGTTCGTCGACGGCTTCGACGCCGCCGCCATGATCCAGGCGCTCAAGGAGCGCCTCGAACACCCCGCCACGATCTTCATACAGGAATGACCAACCCATGAACGCACAGGTCATGCAGGCCCGCAGCCCATCCGATCCCGCGAACCGACCGGCCTTTGGCACCGTGCTGGCCAGCACGATGGCGCTCGCGACCTGGCGCGACGGCAGGTGGTCGCCGCAGGAACTGCGCAAATACGGGCCGATCGAGCTGTCGCCGGCAATCCACGGCCTGCATTACGGCAGCACCTGCTTCGAGGGGTTCAAGGCCTATCGCTGGGCAGACGGCAGCATCAACATCTTCCGGTTGGACCGCCACGTTGCGCGCCTGTGCCAGAGCGCCCGCGGCCTCGTGCTGCCGGTGCCGGACCCGGCGCAACTTGCCGACATGGTGAAAGCGGTCGTCGACCGCGTCCGCGACGAAGTCCCGGAGCCGCCGGGCGCGCTGTACCTGCGCCCGATGCTGTTTGGCACGGGTGCGGGCATTGGCGGGGCAACTTCGCCTGCGACCGAGGCGATGCTGATCGTGCTCGCGAGCCCGGTTTGGGACTACTTCACCAAGGGCCCGAAGCCGCTTCGCATCTACGTCGAGGAGCAGGCGACTCGCACGGCCTCCCAGATGGGCATGATCAAGACCGGCGGCAACTACGCCGCCGCTCTCGGCCCGACGATCATGGCGCGGCAGCAGCATCAGGCCGATCAGGTCGTTTTCTGCCCGGGCGGCTCGGTGCAGGAGACCGGTGCCGCGAACTTCCTGCTGATCCGCGAAGGGAAGATCCTGACGCGCAGCCTCGACACCACGTTCCTGCACGGCGTGACCCGCGATTCCCTGTTGACGATCGCGCCGCAGCTTGGCTTCAAGGTCGAGGAGCGCGTGTTCACGGTCGACGAGATGCTGGACTGGGTCAGGGACGGGGAGGCGGCGCTGTCCGGGACCGCGGCCGTGCTGGCCGGGGTCGGCACGCTGGTGCGAAGCGGCGGGCGCGAGTACCCGGTCGGGACCGGCGAGATCGGGCCCCACACGCGGCGCCTGCGCAGCGCCCTGGTTTCAATGCAACTCGGCGAGGTCCCGACGCCGGCGGGTTGGACCACGCGGGTCTGATGGCTCCGCCCGCGCTGCGGCGAAGACGATGAAGGGCCGCACCCGCGTCAATCATCCGCCGGAAGCCGCCGTGCCGGCCGATAACCGGCCGCTGGTCGCGCCGGTCTACCAGTCCGTCAAATTCGCGTTCGAGAGCCTCGAGGAAACTCTGCGCTTCGACCGTGGCGAGCGCGAGGGCTATTTCTACACGCGCCGCTCGAACCCGACGACCCGCCAGCTCGAGAAACTCCTCGCCGAGCTGCAGCAGCGCGACGACTGCATCGCGCTCGGCTCGGGCGCAGGCGCGATCTCGACCTGCCTGCTGTCGCTGCTGCGCTCGGGCGATCACCTGCTCTGTTTCGTCGAAACCTACGGACCGACCCTGCGGTTGATCCAGGGGCTGCTCGCGCGGTTCGGCGTCGCGCATACGATGCTGTCGATCGAGGACGACGCCGGCATCGAACGGGTGCTGGCCGCGAAGCCCACGAAGCTCGTCTATTTCGAGTCGCCAACCAATCCGGTCACGCGCATCGCGGACATCGCGCGGATCACGCGCGCGGCGCACGCACACAGCGCGCTGACGGTGATGGATAACACGTTTGCCGGATTCCACAACCACGGCCAGTACGGCGTGGACATCTTCGTGCACAGCCTGACCAAGTACGCCTCTGGCCATGGCGACGTCATGGGCGGCGCGATCATCGCGCGCTCGGATCTGATCCGCGCCATTCGTCGCGAGGCGGTCCTCCTGGGCGCGCTGCTCGACCCGCATGCCGCATTCCTGGTCATGCGCGGCATGAAAACCTATTACCTGCGCTACGAGGCGCAGGCTGCGAGCGCGCTTCGCATTGCGGCATTCCTCGATAGGCATCCGGCGGTCGAGCGGGTGCACTACCCGGGACTGGACTCGCATCCGCGCCATGCGCTCGCCCGCGAGCAGATGCGCGAATTCGGCTCGATCGTGTCGTTCGACCTGGTGGGCGGCGGGGAAGCCGTCATGCCGTTCGCGGACGCGCTCGAATTTTTCGCGATCACGCCGAGCCTGGGCTCGGTCGAGTCGCTCGCGATGCCGCCGCAACTGCTGCGCCTGCGCGGTCTGCCAGCGGAACTGGCCGCGCTCTCCGGCATCGGCGAAGGGACGATCCGGCTCTCGATCGGGATCGAGGACACGGACGATTTGATTGGCGATCTCGAAGCGGCGCTCGCGAAAGTCTCGAATTAGAAGCAAGTCACCGTTTTAGTTCAGTTCAGGGCCATTTCCGGCTGCCGATAGCGTCATATCGGGAGTCATATTGTTGAGTTCTGTAACGTTTTGGGCGGCGCCGCGCGAGCGGGCCGCCCATTTTCGTTCAGGAGGGACGGCGATGAGGAGATGGCACGGATTGGTGGACGACTATCTGCAGGAGTGCCGGCAGCGAGGGCTGGCGGACGAGACCGTCAAGAACATGATGTTCGTGCTGGATGACTGGGGCACGTGGCTGCAACGACGGCGACCGCGTCCGGCACTCGATCGGATCCCGCCGGAGTTGCACACGGCCTATCTGGCAAGCCGCTCGCACTTTCGCGCCAAGACCACCGTTTACAGCACGCTGAGCGTGATGCGGCGCATGGGAGATTTCCTGATGCGCCGCGGCCTCTGGACCAGCAACCCGCTGCGCTGGATGAAGGGACCCAAGATCTCCGCGTACAGCCGGGTTCCGCGGCGCCTTGATCAGGCGCAGATGGCGGCGCTGTGGCGCGCCGCCGCCGCGCGTCACGGCGCGTACAGCCAGCAGCTCTGGGTCACGATCCTCGCCCTGCTGTACGGCGGCGGCCTGCGCCGCGGCGAGCTCGTGCGCCTCGATCTCGATCACTACGACCGCGCCACTGGCACGCTGCGTGTGGATGGCCGCAAGACGGGCCAGGAGCGCTGCATCCCGCTGCCCGAGCTGACCTTGCGCGCCCTGGAGGCGTACTTGCCCGTACGCCACAACCGGCTGGAGCAGAAGGCCGCGCTTGGCGAGCCGGCGCTTCTCATCGGTCCGATCGGGGAACGCCTGCATGCGCATTCGGTCAGCGTCGGCCTGCACGCGCTCGCGCACGCCGCCGGCGTACCGTTTCACAGCGTGCATCAGTTCCGCCACAGCTGCGCCTCCGACCTGCTCGCGGCCGGAGTGCACCTGGCCGAGGTGCAGCGGATCCTCGGCCACCAGGTCATCGCGACCACCCTGCGTTACACCCACATCGCCGGGCCCGAGCGGCATCGGGCAATCGCCCTGCACCCGATCAACGACTGGCTGCTCGCGGAGGCCGCATGAACGCGCTCGATCCGCTGATCGAAGGCTACCTCGATTACCTGCTGCACGTCGGGCGTAAAGCGCCGCGCTCGGTGGTCGATGCACGCTGCACGTTACGCGGTGCCTGCGCGGCGTTCGCCCGCCGTCGCCCTGGCGTGCCGCTGTGGAAGCTCACACTGCAGGACTATCTGCACTGGCTCGACGAGCTGCGCGACGCGGGTCGCAGTAGCGCGACGCTCGCCAAGCAAATCAGTCAGCTGCGCGGTTTGCTCGAGTACGCCTGGCGCAGCGGCCGGTCCGAACGCAACGTGCTGGACGGCCTCAACCTCCACGACGACGTCCAGAGAACCCCACCGACCGTGCTGACCATCGAGGAGGCCCAGCGCCTGGTGCGTGCCTGCCCAACGCGCACGCCCGTCGAGCGGCGCGACCGGATCGTCATGCTGCTGCTCTACGGCTGCGGCCTGCGCACCCGCGAGCTGTGCCAGCTCGACGTCGCGGACATCTGCCGCGAGCGGCGCGAGCTCATGGTGCGCAAGGGCAAGGGCGACCGCGATCGCGTGGTGCCGATCCCCGACGCGGTGTTCACCGAGCTGCTCGCCTACTTGCTCGAGCACGGCAAGCGCGGCGCTCTGTTCCGCACCGAGGCGCGCCGCACCCGCATCGACTCCGGTAACGTCTGCGCGATTGTCCACACCGCCGCCCGCCGCGCCGGCCTCAGCCCGCAGGTCACCGCGCGCACGCTGCGGCATTCGTTCGCGACCCACCTCATGGACCGTGGCGTCGACCTCGCCGTGATCGCATCCCTGATGGGACACCGCTCGCCGGCAGAGACCGGCGTCTACCTGCACGTCCTCCCGCATCGCCCGCAGGCCGCCGTCCGCACCCTGCACTGGAGCACCACCCCATGACCTGGCAGTACTGGCTCGCGCTGTTCCTCGATACCCACTGCGTGGCCCGCGGCCTGCGGGCGTCCACCATCGCCGCCTACCAGGACGCGCTGCTGCAGTTCAAGAACTGGTGCCTGCTGCGGCCCGACCCGTTGCCGCCCCAGGCGGTCGCCGCCCGCGACGTGCTCGCCTACCTTGAGTACCTGCGCCGCGAACGCGACAACGGCGACGCCGCAGTCAACCGCGCCGTCACTATCCTCCGCAGCTTTTACCGCGCGATCGTCGCCATGGGCCATCTGGCTCCGGACGCCAACCCGCTGGCCGGGTTCCCGACCGTCAAGGCCGCGCCGCGCAAGCTCCCCGTCACCCTCGACCTCGAACAGGTCGAACGACTGCTCGCCGGACCCCGCGCCGACACCGTGCTCGGCGTGCGCGACCGCGCACTGCTGGCACTCCTCTACGCCACCGGCATTCGTGCCAGCGAGTGCAGCTCGCTCAGCTGCAGCCAGGTCGACCTGCGCGCACTCAGGATCACCGTGCACGGCAAAGGCGGCCACGAACGTACGCTCCCGCTGAACGAGCAAGTCGCCGCCGTGCTCCAGGACTACGTCAATGCACGCGGACCGGCGCTGCCCGGCGTACCGTTCTTCCGCTCGCGCCGCGGGCGCGCACTTTCGCGCAACGCCGTGTTCGAGCGGGTCCGCACCTGGGGCATCCGCACTCGCATCAGCAAGCCGCTCTCGCCTCATCGGCTGCGCCACACGTTCGCGACTCACCTGGTGCGTGCCGGCGTCGGTCTCGTCACCATCCGTGACCTACTCGGGCATCGCCTCATCACCAGCACCCAGATCTATCTGCATGTGACGGCGCACGACCTGCGCAGTGCCGCCGACCGCCATCCCATTGCCGGCCTGCTCGATACCGTCGAACACCTGCTGCCCAACGTGAAGCTGCCGTTTCAGCATGCCGGCGGTCGCTGCGCGTTCGGATAGCAACGCGCCAGACTCCGATCGCGATCACCGACCCCGCGCTCAGCCGAGTGCGGCGGGCTACTTTGCGCGCAGGCTGCCTGCAGGCACTTCGGGACATTCGAGATGCGTCGTGCATCGCGCTTGTGTAGCATCCACCGACATGTTGGGGATCCAACTTACCCCACGCCGGCTTCGCCGAGTTCGCTTCGCGAACGCCAGGCGCACGAGAGGCTGGCCCAGAAATCGAACTAAATACTGCTATGACCAGAACGGCAATGTCGTCACTCGCGGTGGGCTCACGCAGACCTGGGCATCGTTTGACTTGCCGACTTCTCTCCAGGCCAATGTCGGCGGCGGCAACTATCAGAGCCAGTTCTCTTATGGGCCTGATCATCAGCGTTGGCGACAGATCGGTACCTACTCAAACGGTACCGAATCCACCCATTACGTCGGCGGGCTGCTGGAGAAAGTGACTTCAACGTACACGGGCCTGACGTACTGGCGTCACTATGTGCCGACGCCGTCCGGGCTGACGGCAATCGTTTCGCGCAATTCGAATAACACGACCTGGACGACGTATGCGCTCAGCGATCACCTCGGTAGCAGCGACGCGCTGCTGGACGGGGCGAGCGGAGAATTCAAGGTTCGCGAGAGTTTCGAGGCGTTTGGTGCTCGCCGCGGCAGCAATTGGTCGACCAGTACCCCGCCGGATTGGGCGGGGATCGCGGACACAACTCGTCGCGGATTCACATTCCATGAAATGCTCGACAACATCAATCTGATTCACATGAACGGGCGGGTTTACGACCCAACCGCAGGACGGTTTTTATCAGTTGATCCGATAATCGGAGACACGTGGGACGCCCAGTCCGTAAATCCATACTCATATGTTGGTAATCGGCCACTTTCCTTCGTTGACCCGAGCGGCATGTGTGTTGAACGTCCGGGCGATCTCGTTTGCACTGGACAGTCATTTGCCGAGGGAAATGTCGCCAAGGGAGTCGTTGACCTGGTCGTCGATATCTTTGCTTGGACTGGCATCTTTGGTGGTCACAAGCTACCTCCGCCGCCAGCCAAGTCGTGGCCAGGAACGAGTGCGCAGAACGGCGTGAATATCTGCGATCCGGGAATGAGTTCGCCGAGTTGCGGCGGTAGTTTCTTGTCCCTTGGACCATCGATGGGCATTGGCGTATTTGGCACCGCAGCGTCGAACGCGGATCCGAACAGTGGATCAGCCTCGCCTACAATTCGAGCCGATCAGATTGTGTATCAGATTGTGCGCATCGCCGTTCCAGGGTACGCGCTCCTCGAAAACGGTAACGCCGAGTTGCAGCGGGGCAATTACATTCTCGGGTCCCTGTACTACGTGTTCGCGGTCGGCGAGGTCGGCGTGGCCGTCGGTACATTCGGTGGGAGCGCGATTTTCACGACTGCCGCGAAGTCAATCGTGCTGCGCGGAGCTGAGTCGACTGTTGACGTCGCAGCAGGTGCCGCAAAGTGGACACTCGGCAGCGGAAAGTCCGCGACCAAGTGGGCCGACCAGATGGCCAAGCGGGGTTGGAACGAAAAGCAGATTGGCGAAGCGCTGAATACCACGGGGATACCTGCGAGAAATGCTGTCAACCCTAACAATCCCGCCACGCGGCACATTCATCCTGAGACCGGCCAATCGATAGTTATCGACAACAAGACCAACGAGATCATTCATGTCGGCGGCAAGAACTTCGACTATTCCGATTGGGACCTGCTGCCGTGAGCACGACAACCATTTATGTTCGTTTGCTGGACGAGGGCACAGATGTCTTCCGCCCGACGTTGGCGGACCGCACGTCAGATGGTTTCTACAAGTTGAGGCCGACGGAGGACTACGACTCGGAGGATGAGCACTGGGAATTCCTACCTGGGCAGGTCGTCAAGTGTCAGTCCATGAAGCTGCATGGAGGTAAGCGGCTTGTCGCGGTTGCCCTTGCGTAGCTGGGTGGCCATTGCGTTTGGCCTATTAGCCGTGTTGACGGGGTTGGTGTTCCTTGCCGACGAACCGGCTTTGGCTACTATCATTCCCCACGATGAAGGCCGCGCATCGGGGTCTGCGACGGTCGTCGAGAACCCCATCGGCGGAAACATGCGGCTAAGTGGCGAAGGCGTCAGGGAAATCTCCGCCCACGCCTACGACCTCGCGCCCGATGATGCTGTTGCCGCAAGGGGAATCAGGGGTGTCGCCGACCAGATCCTTACTGCCGAGCGAGTCGGGAGCGCTCTAAAGGCCGATCCGCTGCACAGAGCAGCAAGCCTCCTGAGTCGCGAGCAGCTTGAGGCTGGGAAGATCTTCACAATCCGCGGTGGCGATGGCGTCGAACGAGCGCTGCTTGAGACCTCCTCGTCGTGGAAAGGCTCGTTTGCAGCGCTCAGTGCGCAGCAATTGCCTATGCGGTAAAATCTTGAGGACGACTCAGAGACTGCTCGCCACGCGCACCCGGTACGGATGATAGGGCAGCACTTCGACGACATCGCCACTGTGCAGGCGTTCCTGCAGCGAGCGCCACCAGGCGGCCTCGAGGATCTCGCCGTGCTTTTCGAGGAACACCTCTCGCAGCCGCCCCTCGAACCCGAGGAATTGCAGGAAGGTCTCGGGGAAAACGTCGTTGTCGGCAACGTAGAACCAGGACTCCGCCCGCATTTCGTCCTCGTCGCTGGTCGCCTCGGGCAGGTCGCGAAAGCGGCAGTCCGTGACCCGGCATAGTTCGTCGTAGTCATAGAAGATCACGCGGTCGTGGCGCGTGACGCCGAAGTTCTTCAGCAGCAGGTCACCGGCGAAGATATTCGTGGAGGCGAGGTCACGGATCGCCTGGCCGTACTCCATGATCGCCAGCTCCGCCTGTTCCGGCGTCGCGCTGCGCACGTAGAGGTTGAGCGGCGTCATGCGCCGTTCCACATACGCGTGATTGACGATGACGTCGTCGCCGTCGACCCGCACATTCAACGCGCATTCACCGGTCAGTTCCGCCAGCATGTCCGGGGCAAACCGTGCGCGCGGCAGCCGGATGTCGCGAAACTCCTGGGCATCCACGAGGCGCCCCGCCCGGTCGTGCCGGAACACCAGGTCGTACTTGGCCATGACCTCTTCGCGCCGGACGTTCTTGACCGCGGGGAACTGGTCGCGGATCACCTTGAAGACGACGTCGAAGTTCTCGAGCATGAAGCACGCCATCACCAGGCCGCGTTCGCCGGGCGCGCGCACGAAATGGTCCTGCGTCGCGCCCAGGTGACGGAAGATCTCGCGAAACCGCTCGGTCTTGCCCTGCTTGGCGCGGCCGAGGACCGTGAATAGCTCGGAGACCGGCTTGACCGGCATGATCGAATGCAGGAACAGCACCGCCTCGCCAACACGCTCGAGGTCGACATGGAAATACGAGCGCGTGAAGCTGAACAGGATCGAGACGTCGCTTTCCTGCAGCATCACGGCGTCCACCAGCACGCCGCGCGGCGTGTTGCGAAAGGCGATCGCGAGCGGGATCATCCAGCCCTCGCCAAGGATGCGGCCGACGACATAGGCGCGGCTCATCTGGTAGAAGACCGGGCGGATCACCTCGACTTCGCTCAACGGGCGCCGCTCGCCGAGGCGCTTCAGGTGCAGCTCGACGTCCGTCGTCACGTGGCTGACGCTGCCCTCGAAATCGCGCCAGGGCGTGCGGAACCGGTAATCGGACAAGAGCTCCTCGAACAACAGATCGAGCGAGCCGCGGTTGCCGTAGCGGTTGGTGACGACTTCGGATGCGATGCCGCGCAGCGGATCGAGATCGAGCGCGAAGTACTCGATCCGCGGGTCGACGCCGACGGTGCCGAACAGACGCCGCGTGATCGAACTGAAGAAGGTCTTCAGGAACTCCGGATCGGCAAGCTTGACGATGCGGTCGCTGTAAGCCGACTTGATTGCGATCCAGAGGTGCGGGTCCAGCGCGTCTCCGCCGAGCCGCTGCTGCAGTCCGGAGACGGTCTCGTTGACCATGCTGGAGTAGAGTTCGAGCCGCTCGACGACGTCGGACTGCGATCCGCCCCAGTCGCGGCTCTCGAAGCGCTCGGGCGCGCGCCGCGTGATGGCGCGGTACGCGGTGTTGTAGCGCGCAAAGGCCGCGACGATCGCGGCGGCGCATTCCTGTGCGCGTGTCTCGCTCAACGCATGTTGCGGATCAGCGCGTCACCGAACTCGCTGCACTTGACCTCGGTCGCGCCCTGCATCAGCCGCGCGAAGTCATAGGTGACGACTTTCTCGCCGATGCAGCGGTCCATCGACGCCAGGATCAGGTCCGCGGCCTCGGTCCAGCCCATGTAGCGCAGCATCATCTCGCCCGACAGGATCACCGAGCTCGGATTGACCTTGTCGAGGTTCGCGTACTTGGGCGCCGTTCCATGGGTCGCCTCGAACACCGCATGGCCCGTCATGTAGTTGATGTTGCCGCCGGGCGCGATGCCGATGCCGCCGACCTGGGCGGCGAGGGCGTCCGAAAGATAGTCGCCATTGAGGTTCATGGTCGCGATCACGTCGAACTCCTCGGGACGCGTCAGCACCTGCTGCAGCGTGATGTCGGCGATCGCGTCCTTGACCAGGATCCGCCCGGACGCCAGCGCCTTCTTCTGCTCGTCGTTTGCCGCGGCATCGCCCTTCGCAGCCCGCGTGCGTTCCCACTGGTCCCAGGTGTATGTCTGGCTGGCAAATTCGCGTTCGGCCAGCGCGTAGCTCCAGTTGCGGAACGCGCCCTCCGTGTACTTCATGATGTTGCCCTTGTGCACGATCGTGACGCTCTTGCGCCGGTTCGCGATCGCGTACTCGATCGTGGCGCGGATCAGGCGTTCCGTGCCTTCGCGTGACACGGCCTTGATGCCGATGCCGGAACTGTCCGGGAACCGGATCTTGCCGTGCAGTTTCGGAAAGTGTTCCTTCAGCAAGGCGAGGAATTTTGCGTTTTCGGGCGTGCCTTGCTCGAATTCGATGCCCGCGTAGATGTCCTCCGTGTTCTCGCGAAAGATCACCATGTCGACCTTCTCCGGCGCGCGCACCGGGGAAGGGACGCCCTTGAACCAGCGCACCGGGCGCAGGCAGACGTAGAGGTCGAGCATCTGGCGCAACGCGACATTCAGCGAGCGGATGCCGCCGCCGATCGGCGTCGTCAGCGGGCCCTTGATGGACACGAGGTATTCGCGGCAGGCCGCGACAGTCTCGTCCGGCAGCCAGGTGTTCTTGAGGCGGTTGGCCTTCTCGCCGGCATAGACCTCCATCCAGGTGATCTTGCGCCGGCCGCCAAAGGCCTTCTGCACGGCGGCATCCATCACGCGCACGCTCGCGCGCCAGATGTCGGGACCGGTGCCGTCGCCCTCGATGAATGGAATGACCGGATGATCGGGAACCTGCAGCTTGCCGCCTGCAATGCGGATCTTTTCGCTCATGCGCAAATGCTAACACGCCATCACGTAGAATCGCCGCCATGGCAAGACCAGCCGCCGTCAGGGCATTGCGTGGCACGCCCGCCAGGGACGGCTACCGCATGCCCGCGGAATGGGAGCCGCATGCCGGCACCTGGATGCTGTGGCCGGAGCGCCATGACAACTGGCGCGATGGCGCCCTGCCCGCGCAACGCGCGTTCGCCCAGGTCGCGGCGGCGATCGCGAAGAGCGAGCCGGTCACGATGGGCGTGTCGGCCGGGCATTTCGAGCAGGCGCGCACCGCCTTGCCCGCGGGCGTCCGGGTCGTCGAGATCTCCTCGAACGACGCCTGGATGCGCGACGTCGGCCCGACCTTCGTCGTCGGCCGCGGCCGGCGGCAGCGCGGCGTGGACTGGATCTTCAACGCCTGGGGCGGGCGCTCCGGCGGTGTCTATGCGCCGTGGGACCTCGACGACCAGGTCGCCGCCAAGGTGTGCGAGATCGAATGCCGCGAACGTTATCGCGCGCCGTTCGTGCTCGAGGGCGGCGCGATCCACGTCGACGGCCAGGGGACGCTGCTGACGACGGAAGAATGCCTGCTGAATCCGAACCGCAACCCGACCCTCAGCCGTGCGCAGATCGAATCGCTGCTCGAACGCTACCTTGGCGTGCGCACGATCATCTGGCTGTCGCGCGGCGTTTTCAACGACGAGACCGACGGGCACGTGGACAACCTGTGCTGTTTCGTGCGCGCGGGCGAAGTCGTGCTGACCTGGTGCGACGATCCCGCGGATCCGCAATACGACATCTCGCGCGCGGCCTACGAGGTACTGAGAACCGCCCGAGATAGTCGCGGCAAACAATTGAAAATACACAAGTTAATGCAACCGGGGCCGCTCTACATGACGGCGCAGGAAGCCGCCGGCATCGAGACCGTGCCCGGCAGCCGCGCGCGCCGCGCGGGCGACCGGCTGGCCGGCTCCTACGTGAATTTCTACATTGCGAACCGCCACGTCGTGATGCCGCTGCTTGATCCGCGCCATGACCGGCAGGCACGAGCGCTCATTGCGCGCCTGTTCCCGGGCCGCAAGGTCATCGGCATCCCGTCGCGCGAGATCCTGCTGGGCGGCGGCAACATCCACTGCATCACGCAGCAGCAGCCACAGCCATAAAAGGGGACGCAAGAGGGGACGCACCCCTTTTACTGATGCCAGCCCAATTCGACGAAGAACGCACGGTCGCGTCCGGGGAAATAGCGATAGCTGCCGAAAGCGAAGTCCGCGCGATCCGCGAACTCGGCATCCGACAGGTTGATCACGCGCGCGGTGACCGACCAGGCGGGTCGCGGCTGCCAGGACAGCCGCAGGTTCAGGAGGTCGTGACCGCCGTAGCGGGCCGTGTTTGCGGCATTGGCCCAGTAGTTTCCAACGTGCAGCCATTCGAGTTCCGCCGCGAGCGAGCCCGACTCGCGGCGCAGGCGCAGCGCATGCAGCTCGCGCGGGGCCGTGTCGATGTCGTCGCCCGAGGTGATCTGCTCGCCCTGTTCGACGGCCGCCGTGAACCGGTACTCGTGCCGCGCGTAGCTGCCGGCGCCGGCGATTGACCAGCCCTCGGCAGGACTCCAGTCGAATTCGTATTCGATGCCGCGATGCCGCGTCTTGCCATCGCTCACATTGAAGCCGGCCGAATCGCGCAGGATCACGTTGTCCTTGTCCATCGCGTAGGCAGCCAGGTCGATGCGCGCGCCGGCACCGCGCCAGCGCAGTCCGAGTTCCACTGCGTCCACGTGCTCTGAATCGAGGTCGGCGACCGATTGCTGGCGCTGCAGGCGATAGAGCTCGGTCACTTCCGGCGCGCGGAAACCGCGAGCCAGCGCGAGGTAGCTCGCGATGCCCTCGATGGGCCGCCAGACCAGCGAGAAGCGCGGCGCAAAATTGGTGAATTCATCCGTGCGGTCGGCGGGCCGCGAATAGAGGCAGCCGCCGGGGCAGGGGACGCCTGCCTCGTCCGTGTTGCCGTCGATCATGCGGTTGTCGTAGTCATACCGCACCCATTCGAGTCGTGCGCCGGCTTCCAGCGACCAGCCGGGCGCGAGCGGCCGCCGCCAGGTCACATAGCCCGCCGCCAGCGCAGAATCCACCGCGTAGTCGTAGTGCCGGCCGGCCGGACGGATGGCATTCTGCGCCGGGGTGCCTTCCGTCGTAGGGCCTTCCTGGAACTGCGAGAGCGTGCTCGCGGCGACCTCGGCATCCGCGCCCACGACCAGCTCGCCGCCGGCGACACCGGTGCGTGCGAACGACCACAGCAGCCCGGCGCTGTCCTGGCCGTTGTCCTCGACCGGCTGGCCCAGCAGGAAGTGCTGGAGGAAATCCATGCGCGAGCTGCGCAGGTAGCCGCGCCATTCGAGGCCGGACTCGTTGCGGTAACGCGCGCTCATGCGCAGGCTGTGCGCATCGCGATAGGCCTCGGGATCCGGATTCGAGCTCGCGATCGTCGCGTCGCGATACGCGTCCTCACCGGTGATAAAACCGGCGGTCTCCTGGTCGAGCCGCGTCGCCGCGAAGCGCAGGGTCAGTTCGCCCGACGCGTAAGGCTGGACCCGCACGGCATTGAGCTTCTGTTCGTTGAAGCCCGACGCATCGCGCCAGCCGCCGTCGTGGGTCGCGAGCAGCGCAATGCCGGATCCGTGACTGCCGGAATCCGTCGAGGCAGTCATCCGTGCCTGGCGATAGTCGTCGCTGCCGGCCTCGATCGCGATGCCGAATGCGGGCAACTCGCGCGGAAGCGGCGGGATCACGTTGACGATGCCGTGGACCGCGCTTGACCCGTAGAGCGCGCTGCCGGGTCCGCGCAGAATCTCGAGGGCGGCTGCCTGCTCGTAATTGACCTCGAACATCTCGTTGACGTTGCAGCTGCCGACGGGCCGGATCGGGATGCCGTCTTCGAGCACGAGCACGGCGCCACAGGCGCCGGCGCCGGTCAGCACCGGCGAACGCAGTGCCGTCAGCGATTCCTGGCCGCTGCCGTGCTGGACCATCGCGCCGGGCGCGCGGTTCAGAAGCTCGGAGGGGTGCGTCGCGCCGGTCAGTTCGATGGCTCCGGTCTCGAGGCGCGTCGCACTGCCCGGGTAGTCGATGAGCGCGAGCGGACTGCGCGTCGCCGTGACGATGACCGCGTCGAGTGGCTCCGTGGCGGCCGCGGACCCTGTGCTGTCCAGCAGGACGGCAAGCAGGAACCACGGCGACCACTTCAGATCCGTCACGACCGCCGCTCAGCAGAAGTCGGCGAGGCGAAACGCCGCGATCCGGAACACCTGGCGCAGGCTTTCGTCAAACTCGGCACCGGCGTCGGCGCCGATCCGGCTCCGGCAGCTCTCGAGGATTGCGCGCAGGCTGGCGTTGCGCACCGCGTAGATGAAGGGAAAGCCGAACTTCCGCTCATAGGATTCGTTGAGCGCCTCGAGCTCGGATCGTTCGGCAGCGGTCAGCTCGCCGAGCCCGGCGCCGGCCTGCTCCATCTGCGAATACCCGGATAGCGCGAGCCGCGTGCCGAGCCGCGGATGCGCGCGCAGGAGTTCGAGCTGGCGCGCGTGGCTGGCCTGCCGCACGGTGTCCTGCATCGCGTGCTCGAGCGCATCACGATCGGCAAACGGCCTGCGTTCCCAGGCTTCCTCGGCAACCCATGGGGACTTCTCGTAGATGCCGCCGAAGCGGGCGACGAAGGCCGCGCGGTCGAGCGAATTAGCCTCTTCGATCGACCGCACCACGGCCGTCATCGCGCCGGGCGGCCCGCGGGATGGTGGGTGATCCAGTGGCGCGCGATGTCCACGCGGCGGCAGATCCAGACCTGCTGATGCCGCTGCACATGGTCCAGGAACCGCTCGAGCGCGGCAGTGCGCGCCGGCCGGCCCGCGAGGCGGCAGTGCAGGCCGACCGACATCATCTTGGGCGCGGTTTCGCCCTCGCGGTAGAGGACGTCGAACGCGTCGCGCAGGTACGAGAAGAACTCGTCGCCGGTCGCGAAGCCCGAGGGCGTCGCAAAGCGCATGTCGTTGCAGTCGAGCGTGTAGGGCACGACCAGGTGATCCTTGCCGCCGACCCGCTGCCAGTAGGGCAGGTCGTCGGCATAGGAATCGGCGTCATAAAGGAATCCGCCGTGCTCGACCACGAGCCGCCGCGTGTTCGGGCTGTCGCGCCCGGTGTACCAGCCGAGCGGCGGCGCGCCGGTGAGCTGCCGGATCGCCTCGACTGCGAGCGCGATGTGCTGCCTTTCGGTCTCGGCGTCGACGGACTGGTAATCGATCCAGCGCCAGCCATGGCTTGCGATCTCGTGCCCGGCAGCCTGGAAAGCGGCGACCACTTCGGGATTACGCTGCAACGCCATCGCGACGCCGAACACCGTCAGGGGCAGCTTGCGGCGTTCGAACGCGCGCAGCAGACGCCAGACGCCGGCACGGCTGCCGTATTCGTAGAGCGACTCCATGCTCATGTGGCGCGCGCCCGCACAGGGTTTCGCGCCCGCGATGTCGGACAGGAAGGTCTCGGAAGCGGCGTCGCCGTGCAGCACGCATTGCTCGGCGCCTTCCTCGTAGTTGAGCACGAATTGCAGCGCGAGCCGCGCGCCGCCCGGCCATTGCGGATCGGGCGGATTCGCGCCGTAGCCGGTCATGTCGCGCGGATAGTCGGATTGCATGGTCGGGAGAATCGGTTCGATTAGGCAGCCGGTGCGCGGCAGTTTATATTCATTCGATGAGTGACGACATCCCGGCCGGCCTCGTCAACCTGGCGGATGGCTCGCAGGGCGCCCTGGCACTGTGGGCCAACGACGAATTCTTCGCCGCGAAAGAACGGATGCTGCAAGCATCGGAGCCCGTGTTCCGCGCCGGCACTTTCGACGAGCACGGCCAGTGGATGGACGGCTGGGAGACGCGCCGCCGCCGCACGCCGGGGCATGATTCATGTGTGGTCCGGCTCGCTTACCCCGGCGTCGTGAGACTTCTCGATCTCGACACGCGCCATTTCACCGGCAACTACCCGCCGCGCGCGTCGGTCGATGCCACGGCGGACCCGGACCCGCTGCAGCCCGGCACCCGCTGGACCCCGATCGTTCCGGTGCGCGAACTGGGCGGCAATCGCCACAACCTGTTTCCGGTCGATGATGGCCCGGCCTGGCGGTCGCTGCGGCTGAACATCATTCCGGACGGCGGCATCGCGCGATTCCGCGCCTGGGGCGTCGTCCAGGCGGACTGGAGCGCGGTCCGCGACGACGAACTCGTCGACCTGTTTGCTGTGGAGCGGGGCGGGGTCGCGCTCTGCGCGAACGACCAGCACTACGGCAGCATCCGCAACCTGAACCGTCCCGGCCGCGGCGTGAACATGGGCGATGGCTGGGAGACGCGGCGCCGGCGCGAGCCCGGCGCCGACTGGGTGATCGTGAAGCTCGGCCATCCCGGCCTGATCCGGGAGGTGGAGGTGGATACCGCGCACTTCCGCGGCAACTTCCCGGATCGCGTGTCGCTGCAGGCGGCGAGCGTGCATGGCGTCGCCGACGATGCGCTCGAGGCCGCGAGCGCGAACTGGCCGGTGCTGCTGCCGGAGCAGAAGCTCTCGGCCGACGCCGTGCATCATTTCTCGCCGCAGGTCGTGAATCTCGGGCCCGTGTCGCACGTGCGCATGACCATCCACCCGGACGGCGGCGTCTCGAGGCTGCGGCTCTTCGGCACGGTCGCGCGGTCGTGAGCCCCATACCGCGCACCCTCATTGCGGAATCGCTGACCGCCGCGGCCTTCGCGGAATTCGGCGACGTGGTCGAGGCCCGCGGCCGCTCCGGGCTCATCAACAACGGCACGACGCGGCAGTTCGGCGACCTGGCCGGCATCGATGTCGCGGCCGAGGGCGGGCGCCCCTGCGTCAGCATCTATCGCGCCACGCCATATTCGCTGCCGCTCCCGATCCAACTGCTCGAACGCCATCCACTCGGGAGCCAGCTCTTCATGCCGCTATCGGGCGAGCGGTTCCTGGTCGTCGTGGCGCCCCCCGCCGCCGTGCCGGACCGGGCGGCCGTGCGCGCCTTCGTGACGGACGGACACCAGGGCGTCAACTACCGCCGCGGCGCCTGGCATCACCCGCTGATCGCGCTTGCCGGCACGGGCGAGTTCCTCGTGATCGATCGCGCGGGTCCGGGCTCGAACTGCGACGAATTCCGGTTCGGCGACGCGGGAATCGAGTTGCAGCGACCCGGCTAGTCGGCGGGCGCGCCGCCCGCGTACCAGCGCGCGATCAGCGCGCGTTCCTCGTCCGTCATCCCCGTAAGGTTGGCCAACGGCATGGTCCGGGTCGCGACGGCGCGCTCGTGGATCCGCGGTGCCCAGGCCTTGACCTCGCGCGGCGTGTCGAAGGTGACGCCGGCGGCCGCGACCGGCGCGGTCGGATGATCGGGCGCCGCCGAATGGCAGGTCACGCAGCGCGCGTGGATGATCCGGTTCACGCGCGCGAACGAAACCTCCTGCGCCGGCGTCGATGCGTCCCCCGGATCGCGGGGTGTGAGCGCGATGGCGAGCGCGACACCGAGCGCAAGGGCCGCGACCGGCAGCACGGCGCGAGGACGTCCCTGGTTGCGCAGGTTGAACCAGTGCCGGACCGTCGCACCGCCGACGAACATCAGGAACAGGACCAGCCAGCCATGGCGGTGCGAATACGCGAATGCGAAATGCGGGCTGATCATCACGAACACGACCGGCAACGTCAGGTAGTTGTTGTGCACCGAGCGCTGCTTGGCGCGCGCAGCGAGCGCCGGATCGGGCGCGCTGCCCGCGAGCTTGGCGGCGACCAGCGCCTTCTGCGACGGGATGATCACGCGCCAGACGTTCGCAGCCATGATCGTGCCCAGCATGACGCCGACCTGCATGAAGGCGCCGCGTCCGCCAAAGAACTGGCTGGCGCCAAAGCAGAGGCCGAGCACCAGCGCCGCGCCCAGCGCCGCGAACGCGCTGCCACGCGGTCCGAAGCGGCAGAGCGCGTCGTAGAGCAGCCATCCGGCGGGCAGCAGCGCGAGGCTCAGGACGATCGCGGTGCCGGCGCTGATGCCGGCCACCGCCGGATCGACGAGCAGCGTCCCGGCGTTCGCGTAATAAACGACGGCCAGCAGCAGGAAGCCCGTGAGCCAGGTGGCGTAGGCTTCCCACTTGAACCAGTGCAGCGGCTCGGGCAGCTCGCCAGGCGCGATCCTGTACTTCTGCGCGTGATAGAAGCCGCCGCCGTGGACCGCCCACAGGTCGCCGGCGACGTCCGGGCCCTCGGGATTGCGCGGCGGCACGTTGAGCCGCGCATCGAGCCACATGAAGTAGAAGGACGAGCCGATCCAGGCGATGCCGGTGATCACGTGCGCCCAGCGCAACACCAGGTTCAGCCAGTCGAGGACATAGGCTTCGATGGCCATGCGGATCAGCGCGCCGCGCCGGCGTTGCGCTCGCGCAGTTCCCCGAGTGCGCCGAGGATGCGCTCCGGTGTCGCCGGCGCATCAAGCCTCGGCAGGCCGCCCCCGGCACCGGCGGCGATGGCGTCGCGGATCGCGAAGAACACCGACATCGCCAGCATCAACGGCGGTTCGCCGACGGCCTTCGACCGGTAGATGCTGTCTTCCTGGTTCCGGCCCCAGGGGACCAGGTCGACATTGAACGTGCGCGGCCAGTCGGATGCGGTCGGGATCTTGTAGGTCGATGGCGCGTGGGTCTTGAGCCGGCCACGGCCATCCCACCAGAGTTCCTCGCTGGTCAGCCAGCCGACACCCTGGATGAAGCCGCCCTCGACCTGGCCCATGTCGATCGCCGGGTTGAGCGATTCGCCGACGTCGTGAAGGATGTCGACACGCAGCAGCTTCGATTCGCCCGTCAGCGTGTCGATCACGACCTCCGAGACCGCAGCGCCGTAGCAGAAGTAGTAGAAGGGCCGGCCCGTCATCGACTTCGGGTCATATCCGATCTTCGGCGTCGCATAGAACCCCGTGGCCGAGAGCGGAACGCGGGCGTGGTAGGCGAGACCGACCAATTCGTCGAACGCGAGGCTTGCCTGCCCGCCGACGATCACCCGGCCGGCCTGGAATGCGATCTCGCCGGCCGGCACGCCGTACTTCGCCGCCGCGAAATCGGTCAGCCGCTGACGGATCGTGCGGGCGGCAGCCTGCGCGGCCTTGCCATTGAGGTCGCTGCTGGCGGAAGCCGCCGTCGCCGAGGTATTCGGCACCTTGCTCGTGTCGGTGGCGCTGCACCGGATGCGCCCGAGGTCCACCTGCAGTTCCTGCGCGACGACCTGCGCCACCTTGGTGTGCAGGCCCTGGCCCATCTCGGTGCCGCCGTGATTCAGCAGGATCGAGCCGTCGGTATAGACGTGCAGCAGCGCGCCGGCCTGGTTGAGATGGGTGGCCGTGAACGAAATGCCAAACTTCACCGGCGTCAGCGCGATGCCGCGCTTCAGCACCGCATTCGCGGCATTGAAGGCCTCGATCTGTGCGCGACGACCCTCGTAATCTGCGCGCCGCACGAGCTCGTCCACGATCGGCGCGATGATGTTGTCCTCGACCGTCATGCCGTAGGGGGTGACGTTGCGGCCGGCCCCGGCATAGAAATTCGCGCGGCGGACCTGGAGCGGATCCTTGCCCAGCGTGCGGGCGATGTCGTCAATGACGGACTCGATCAGCATCATGCCCTGCGGGCCGCCGAAGCCGCGAAACGCGGTGTGCGAGGGCTGGTGGGTCTTGCAGCGGTGCGAAACGATTTCGACGTCGGACAGGAAGTAGCAGTTGTCCGCATGGAACATCGCGCGCCCGTTGACCGCGTCCGACAGGTCCACGGAACGGCCGCAGTTGGAGGCCATCGTCAGGCGGATGCCGGAGATGACGCCGTCGTCGCTGAATCCGACCTCGTAATCGAGCTCGAATGGATGGCGCTTGCCGGTGATCAGCATGTCGGCATCGCGATCGAGACGGAGCTTCACGGGCCGGCCGGTTTTCCGGGCGCCGAGTGCGGCGATGCAGGCGACCAGCGCCGGCTGCGTCTCCTTGCCGCCAAAGCCGCCGCCCATGCGCCGGCACTGGACGACGACGTCCTTGGCGTCGAGGCCGAGGCAGTGCGCGACCAGGCGCTGCACCTCGCTCGGATGCTGGGTCGAGCTCAGCACCAGCATCGTGCGGTCCTCGCCGGGCAGGGCGACGCCGACCTGGCCCTCGAGGTAGAAGTGTTCCTGCCCGCCGAGGGCGAGCGCGCCGTGCAACCGGCGGGGCGCGGTGCGGATGCGAAGCGGCGGATCGCCGCGGGCGATCGTCCGGGTGGGCAACACGAATGACTGGCGTTCGAGCGCGGATTTCGCGTCGCGAACCGGTTCGAGTTCCTCATATTCGATCCGCGCCAGCCGCACGGCCTTGCGCGCCGCGCGCACCGACTTCGCGATCACCGCAAAAAGCGACTGGCCCGCGTACTCGACCATATCCACGGCGAAGATCGGGTCGTCATGCACCACCGGGCCATGGTTGTTCTCGCCCGGAATGTCCGCAGCCGTCAGCACCACGACGACGCCAGGCGCCGAGCGGACTGCGTCCAGGTCCATCCGGCGGATGCGGGCATGAGCGCATGCCGCGATGCCGATCGCTGCATGGAGGCTGCCGTCGGGCAGCGCCACGTCGTCGGTGTAGAGTGCCTCGCCCGTGACGTGCAGGCGGGCACTTTCATGCGGCTCTGCCGCGCCGACGCCGCGGACGAGCGTCCGGTCGCGTGCACCGGGGTCAGCCGGCATGGCACCACACGCTCGCGTTGCCATCCGGTTGCAGGACCTCGTTCGCGAAGCGTTGCAGCAGGCTGCCGGCGACCTGCAGGCGGTATGCCTGCGAAGCCCTGAAATCGGTGATCGGCTGGAAATCCGTGGCCAGTGCCGCGATCGCCCGGCCGATCGCAGCCGGCTCGAGCCCGGTTCCGGCGAGCGCGGCTTCGCAGGCCATGGCCCGTCGCACGGTCGCCGCCATGCCGCCGAAACACACGCGCACCGTACGCACGCGCCCCGCCTCCCGTTCGACGGCGAAGGCGCCGCAGACGGCCGAGATGTCCTGGTCGAAGCGCTTCGCGATCTTGTAGCAGCGCAGGATCCGTCCCGGGCGCGCCCGGGGAACCCGGATGGCGGCGACGAACTCGCCCGGCCGCAGGTCCTTCTTCATGTAATCGAGGTAGAAGTCCTCGAGCGGCAGGCTGCGCGCGCCGTCGGCGCCCTGCAGCACGACGGTTGCGCCGAGCGCGATCAATGCGGGCATCGAATCGCCGATCGGCGAACCGTTCGCAACGTTGCCGCCGAGTGTTCCGGCGTTGCAGATCGGAGGCGAGGCGAAACGCCGGCTCATCTCCTGGAGGTCCGGATACTCCGCAATCAGCGCCGCGAAGGCGTCAGTCAGGCTGACTGCGGCGCCGATCTCCAGGTATTCGTCCTGCGCGGCGATGGTCGCGAGTTCCGCGACGTTGCCGAGATAGATGACCTCCGGCAGGTCCTCGTGCTCCTTCGTGACCCGCAGGCCGACGTCGGTGCCGCCGGCGAGAATCGTGGCGTCCGGACGCGAGGCGAGTGCCTGGGCGAGTCCCGCGGCCGTGACGGGCGCGATCCAGGTCTGGCCCGCCGCATTCAGCCGTTTCTCGCCGCTCACGCGGATTGCGAGCAGCTGCTCGCGCAACCCGGCCTCGCGCGCGGCCTGGCCGTCGTCCGGGTATTCGAACATGTGCCGCGCGGCATCCAGGATCGGCCGGTAGCCCGTGCAGCGGCACAGGTTTCCGGAAAGGGCATGACGGAAATCCTCCGCGCCGGGACTGCGGTTCGTGCGGTAGAGCGCGAACAGCGACATGACGAAACCCGGCGTGCAGAACCCGCACTGCGAGCCGTGGCACTCGACCATTGCGCGCTGCGCCGGGTGCAGTTCGCCATCGGCCGATGCAAGGCTCTCGACCGTGAACAGCGCCTTGCCGTCCAGCGTCGGCAGCAGCCGGATGCAGGCGTTGATGGCCCGGTAACGGATACCGTCGCCCGCGATCTCGGCCAGGACCACCGTGCAGGCACCGCAGTCGCCCTCCGCGCATCCTTCCTTGGTGCCGGTGCGGCCAAGGCGCTCGCGCAGATATTCGAGCACGGTCGTCGTCGGGGGAATGCCGGCGACGGTATGGACCTCGCCGTCCAGCAGGAAGCGGATCGTGCGTTCGCCGTGCAAGGCAGGGGTCCCTAGCTGCCGCGGTAGGTGGAGTAGCTCCACGGCGTCACGAGAAGCGGCACGTGATGAGGCTGGCCGGGATCCGCCACGCCGAATCGCACGGTCACGACGTCGAGGAAGGGCGGCTCCCCGACCGGCACGCCGCGCGCCCTGAAGTAGGCCGCAACGTGAAACTCGAGCTGCCAGACGCCGGCGGTGAACCGGCCGCCCTCGAGCAGCGCGCCATCGCAGCGGCCGTCGCGATTGGTCTTCACGCTCGCGACCATGCGGCGGGCCGCGCCGTCGATCGCGGCCAGCTCGACGGTCATGCCCCCGGCAGGCGAGCCGCTGGTGAGATCCAGGACGTGCGTCGTCAGGCGACTCATGCGTGCACCGATTGTACACAGTCGGAATCCGTTTAAGCTTGCGCCCATGAAACAGGCATTTCGCGGCCCGATCCTGCATTTCCTGGACGACCCGGGCGGGTCCGGCGGCGCCGGCGCCTTCGAATACCGCGAGGACGGCCTGCTGATCGTCGAGGATGGACACGTCGAGGGCCTCGGCGACGCGCGCGATCTCGGCCCGGCGCTGGCAGCCTCGACCGCGGTCACCGATTGCACGGGCCGGCTGATCGTCCCGGGTTTCATCGATGCGCATACTCACTTCGTGCAGACGGACGTGATCGGCTCCCACGGCCGGCGGCTGCTGGACTGGCTCGAGCAGTACACGTTTCCGGCCGAACGGGCCTTTGCCGACGAGGCCCACGCGCGCAGCGTTGCCGGGTTCTTCATCGAGGAGCTGCTGCGCAACGGCACGACCACGGCGCTCGTGGTCGGCAGCGTCCATCCGGCCTCGGTGGACGCGGTCTTCGAGGCGGGCCTGGCGCGGGACATGCGGCTCATCGCCGGCAAGGCCCTGATGGACCGCAACTGCCCCGGGGACCTGCGCGACACGGCCGCGTCGGGCTATGCGGACTCGGCGGCGCTGATCGCGCGCTGGCATGGCCGCGGCCGGATGCAGTACGCGATCACGCCGCGATTCGCGCCCAGTTCGACGCCGGAACAGCTTGCCGCTGCCGGCCGCCTGGCCCGCGAACGTCCCGACGTCTATGTCCACACGCACGTCGCGGAGAACGAGGAAGAAGTCGCCTGGGCGCGCAAACTGTTCCCGGAGCGGCGCAGCTATCTCGACATCTACGATCACTACGGGCTGCTGCGCCGGCGCACGGCCCTCGCGCACGGCATCTGGCTGGATGACGCGGACCTGTCGCGCCTCGCCAAGACCGGGGCGGCGCTCGTGCACTGTCCGTCCTGCAACCTGTTCCTGGGCAGCGGTCTGTTCGACCTGCGGCGCGTGACGGCTGCCGGCGTGCCGGTTGCGCTCGGCACGGATGTCGGCGGCGGCACCACCTTCTGCATGCTCGGCGTGCTGCACGACGCCTACAAGGTGGCGCAACTGCGCGGCCACAGCCTGTCGCCGCTCGACGCCTTTTACCTGGCGACGCTCGGCGCGGCGCGCGCGCTGGACCTCGACGGCCGCATCGGCAGTTTCGCGACCGGGCGGGAGGCCGACTTCATCGTGCTCGACCCGGCGGCCACGCCGCTGCTGGCGCGGCGCACGGCCGCGGCCCGGGATATCGCCGAGATACTGTTCCTGCTGATGACGCTCGGCGATGACCGGGCCGTCGCTCGCACCTACCTGATGGGCAGGCTGCGTTACGACCGCGACGCTCGAGCCTCAGGCGCCGGCCGAGGCGAATGACGCGTCCAGGGCATCGTGCCAGCGGCGCTTGTCCGCGGCGTCCGCAAAACTCGCCTCGAAGCTGTTGGCAGCGAGCTGCCAGGCATCGCGCGCCGTCAGCGACGGCAACGCCGCGAAGGTCTCGCGGAAATTGCGGTTGATGTAGCCGCCGAAGTAGGCCGGATCGTCGGAGTTGACGGTCGCGCAAAGGCCCGCGGCCAGCAGCGCGGGGAGATTGTGGCTGGCGAGCGATGCGAAGACGCGCAGCCTGGCGTTGGAAAGCGGGCACACGGTCAGCGGGATGCGATCGCGCGCCAGGCGCCGCACCAGTGCGGGGTCCTCGACGCAGCGCACGCCATGATCGATGCGCTCGACCCGCAGCACGTCGAGCGCGCCGGTAATGTAGGCGGGTGGCCCTTCCTCGCCGGCGTGGGCGACGAGGCGCAGGCCGAGTTCGCGGCAGCGCGCGAAGACGCGGGCGAACTTTTCCGGCGGATGGCCGCGCTCGCTGCTGTCGAGGCCGACGCCGATGAAACGGTCCCTGAACGGCAGCGCCTGCTCGAGCGTGGCAAAGGCCTCGTCCTCGCTGAGGTGCCGCAGGAAGCACAGGATCAGCGCGGCGTCCACACCGTCGCGGTCGCGCGCCCGCCCGATAGCGCGCGACAGTCCGTCGATGACCGTCCGGAGGGGCACGCCGCGCGCGGTGTGCGTCTGCGGGTCGAAGAAGATCTCGGCGCGCACCACGCCGTCCGCCGCAGCGCGCTCGAGGTAGGCGCTTGCCAGGTCCTCGAAGTCCTGCTCGTGCAGCAGCACGCTGGCGCCGGCGTAATAGATGTCGAGGAAGCTCTGCAGGCCGGTGAACGCATAGGCGGCGCGCAGGTCCTCGACGCCGGCGTAGGGCAGGTCCACGCGGTTGCGCCGGGCCAGCGCGAAGATCAGCTCGGGCTCGAGTGTCCCCTCGATGTGGACATGCAGCTCGGCCTTCGGCATCGACGTAAGCAGCTCCGGCAGCCGCTCCGGGGTAATGGCGTCGAAGTGCGGTTCCATCAAGGCACCTGCCGGCAGGTCGCTGCCGCCGGACACTAAGATACAGGCCTGCCGCGCGGCGCGGAAACCGGCCCGCAATCGACCGCGTGCTAGGATTCCTCCGCCCCTATGAAGCACTTCTTGCCGCGCATCTGTATGTGGGCCTGCTGCCTGCTGCTGGTGGCGCCAGCCGCCGCCCAGGATCCGGCCGCGGAAGCTGCGGACCGGCCGCGCGTCGGCCTCGTGCTCTCCGGCGGCGGCGCGCGCGGACTCGCGCACGTCGGCGTGCTGAAGGTGCTGGAGGAGCAACGGGTCCCGATCGACGCGATCGCCGGCACCAGCATGGGCGCGGTGATCGGCGGCCTCTATGCCTCGGGCATGACGTCTGCCGAGATCGAGGCCCTGGTGCGCACGCTCAACTGGAACTCGGCGTTCCGCGACCGCCCGCCGCGCGGCGACCTGAACTTTCGCCGCAAACAGGACGACCGCGAGTTCCTGGTGCGATTCCCTCTCGGCGTCAAATCCGGCAGCTTCCGCGTGCCGCGCGGGCTGATACAGGGGCAGCGACTGACGCAGATCCTGCGGCGGGAGACGGTCGCGGTCGCGGGAATCGACGATTTCGACCGGCTGCCGACGCGTTTTCGCGCCATTGCGACCGACCTCGAGACCGGCGAGCGCAAGGTGCTCGCGCGCGGCGACCTGGCCGAGGCGCTGCGCGCCAGCCTGTCGGCGCCGGGCGTGTTCGCGCCGGTCGAGCTGGAGGGGCGGTTACTGGTCGACGGCGGCCTGGTCGAGAACCTGCCGGTCGACATCGCGAAGGAAATGGGCGTGGACGTCGTCATCGCCGTGGATGTCGGCTTCCAGCCGGTCGGCCGGCGCGAGCTGAATTCGGCGCTCGCGGTGTCGAACCAGATGCTGACCATCATGATCCAGCGGGAAACGCAACGTCAGCGCGCGCTGCTGGAGCCCGGCGACCTGCTGATCGAGCCGCCACTTGGCAACCTGCTGTCGATGGATTTCTCGGAGGTCGACAAGACGATCGGGCACGGCGAGGCGGCGACGCGGGGGCAATCGGCCCGGCTCGCCGCGCTCGGGATCGACGAGGCGGGCTGGCAGGGCTACCTGGCGGCGCGCTCGGCGCGCGAGACCGCGCCGCCCACCGTGCGGTTCGTGCGCACCGATCCCCGCTCCGAGCGGTATCGCGAGCGCATCGTTGCGAAATTCACGCCGGCGGTCGGCAAGCCCCTGAACCCCGTGGCGATGGAACGGCGCGTCTCCCGGCTCTACGGCGACGGCAACTTTGAATCGCTCGACTACAAGGTCGTCCGCGACGGCGATCAGAGCGGTGTCGAAGTCAGCGCCCGCCGCAAGAGCTGGGGCCCGAACTACCTGCGCTTCGGGCTCGAGCTGCAGGATGATTTCGAAGGCTCCAACAGCTTCAATGCCGGCGTGCGCGCGCTGGTGACCGAAGTCAACGCCTATGGCGCCGAGTGGCAGACCGACCTGCGGGTCGGTGCCAGCCCGCGACTCAAGACCGAGTTCTACCAGCCGATCGGCTACACGTCGGACTGGTTCGTGGCGCCGAAACTGCTGATCGAGCGGCGCAACTTCGACATCCTCGAGGATGACGTACGCCTCGCGACCTACCGGATCCGCAACCGTGAAGCCGGGTTCGACATCGGGCGCCAGTTCGGCAGCTGGGGGGAACTGCGCGCGGGCGTGCTGTGGGGCGAGGGCAGCCGGCACCTGCTGGTCGGCGATCCGGACGATCCGGACCTGCCGCCGCGCACGGACTTTGATCGCGGCGAGTTCGTCGCGCGTCTCAGCATCGACCGGCTGGACGACGTCTATTTCCCGCGGCACGGCGAGCTGTTCACGCTGCAGTGGAACGGCCCGCGGGAGGGCCTCGGCGCCGAGGCGGATGCCGACCGCATTTCCTCCGACTGGACGCTGGCGCGCTCCTTCGGCCGGAGCACACTGGTGCTGTCGGCGAGCGGCGGCGCCAACGTGTCGGGGCCTGAATCGGTGCAGGACTTCTACACGCTCGGCGGCCTGTTCAACCTGTCAGGACTCTCGCCGGATTCGATCAGCGGCCCGCATTTCGCCATTGCGCGCAGCATTGTCTATCGCCGCATCGGCAGCGGCGACGAGGGCTTCCTGAACGTGCCGACCTATCTCGGGCTGTCGCTCGAACTCGGGAATGTATGGGACCGGCGCGCCGACATCAGTTTCGGTTCCGCGCGCGTGAACGGATCGGCATTCCTCGGGTTCGACACCTTCCTCGGCCCGGTGTACCTCGCCGCCGGCTTCGACGAGGGCGGCGACCGCAGCTTCTACCTGCTGCTCGGACGCATCCGCTGATGCCGCTCAGCGCGGCGCATCCTCGCTGACTCTCTCGAATCGGACCGCGGGCTCGTCGCCGCGGCGCGAGTAGGGATGGAGGCTCGCCATGTCCGCGAGCGCCGCATCGCGCTCGCGCTCGGTGGCGAACCAGTGCAGCTTCTGCCAGTCGGCGCCGACCAGGCGCGCAAACGGGTCGCCCGGGAGCAGGCTGACCCTGATGCCGAAGGGGCGTGCCGATGGCGGCGGGGAGCGGAGGTTGTGTTCGTGGCAAGTGGCCATGACGTCAAGATACCTCAAAACCGCCGATCCTCCGCACCCTCCCGGTCCGCCCAGCCAAGCAATCGCCGCGTGATGAAGCTGTAGACCGGTTTGCCCGTGGCCATCCACAGTCGCGAGATCGCCGCCGGTCGCGCGAGGATCCGCCGCTCCCGCGCGGTGAGGCGATCCGGGCAGTAGCTGCGCTTGTGCTTCAGCAGGTGGCGCAGGTCCTCCCGCGCGAGTGAACGAAAGAGCCTGCCGCGCCGGCGCGACACGAGCGCGAGCTGGAAGTCCACGATCGCAGGCAAGCCGGTGGGGGTGACCAGCCAGTTGGTTTCCTTGGCGAGGTCGTTGTGCGCGACGCCCCGGCGGTGCAGTGCCGAGACCAGGCGTCGCGCGGCGCGGTAATAATCCGCATTTCGCGGCCGCGCAACCTGCATCGGCCGCCCCTCGATCCATTCGCGCTGCAGCCCGCCCGCGTGTTCCGCGAGCAGGCGCGGCGTGCCGATGATGCCGTCGAGCCGGGCGAGCGCTTGTGCCTCGCGGCGGCAGAGGCGGCGCGCGAGCCAGGCGAGCCACCAGCGCGCGCTGGCCGTGTCGCGCAGCACCGACTCCCGCCCGCGCTCACCGTCGCGCCAGACCGAGCCGAACAGATCCGACTTGAGCTTTTGCATGGGCCGCCGTCAGGGCAGGCGGAACAATGCCGGCCAGGCGCCGCCGGCGCGCAGCGTCTCGAGCAGCAGCACGGCGAGCCATAGCGCAAGGAACGAGGCTGCATCGAGGAAGGCCTTGCGATAGATCGCGGGCGGCACGGAAACGCGGTCCGGCATCCGGTGCTGCGCCCACGCCGGGCGGAAGCCGGGCACCGCATCGCGGTACCGAGGCCAGTCGTCGGGATGCGCCTGCAACAGCGCGCGGTCCTCGCGCCGCGCCGCAATCCCCGCGATGACGCCGGTGAGCGCAGGCAGCGCCACCATCAGCGCGACCGAGCGGGTCGTCAGGGCGATTCCGAGCGACGCGATCACGGAGCAGAGATACAGCGGGTGGCGACAGACCGAGTAGGGCCCCTCGCGCACCAGTGCTTCATCCTTGCGGCCGGCGATGAACAGCGTGGCCCACAGCCGCCCGAGCACGGCCGCCGTGACCAGCAGGAATCCCGCCGCCTGGGCCAGCAGGCCGGCGTCGCCCTGGACCGCGCGGCCCTCGCTCAAGGCCGCCGCCGCCAGCACCAGCAGGTAGATCAGCCGGGTCAGCCGGACCCGGGGCGTGCTGGCCGATGCGGTCATGCGCGCATTGTAAGATAGCCGGACGATGAACTTCGCCGCCGATTTCCTCAGTTACGTGGGTCTGACGGTCATGACCCTGCTGCCGATCATCAATCCGGTCGGCACCGCCGTGTTGCTGCTCGGCACGCTGATCATGCAGGTATTCGGCATTTCCATCCCGGGCCTGCGCATCGCCGGCGGCCTGGTGATCGCTTTCCTGGGATTCCGGATGCTGTTCCCGGACCCGGCGCCGCAGATGTCCGCCGAGGCGCTGCTCGAGGCGCAGTCCAAGGCCGATATCTCGTTCTCGCCGCTCGCGATGCCGTCGCTTTCCGGTCCGGGCTCGATCGCGACCGTGATCTCGATGTCCTCGACGATCCGCCACGAGGAACAGGGCATGCGCATCATCATCGAGCATGTCGGCGTGATCATCGGCATCGGCGTCGCCGCGCTCGTGTGCTATTTCGTGCTGCGCGCCGCCGAGCAGCTCGCGCACAAGCTGGGCAGCGCCGGCATCGGCGCGATCGCCCGCATCATGGGATTCCTGATGATCTGCATCGGCGTGCAGTTCGTCATCAACGGGGTCCGGGAACTGGCCGGGAGCTGAACATGGCGGTACGCAGCACCACGATGCCGAAGGCGGCACAGGCGCTCCCGGGACGCGGCACGCCGATGGCCGTGCCGGAGCGGCATTTCGTCAACGGCCACCGCCTGTCGCCGCCCTTTCCGGCGGGAATGGAACTGGCGATGTTCGGCATGGGCTGCTTCTGGGGCGCCGAGCAGCTGTTCTGGGAGCTGCCGGGCGTCCATTCCACTGCGGCGGGATACGCCGGCGGCTTCACGCCGAATCCGACGTATCAGGAAGTCTGCAGCGGCATGACGGGGCACACCGAGGTCGTGCGCATCGTGTTCGACCCGAAGCAGGTCAGCTACGGAGAACTGCTGCGCATCTTCTGGGAATCGCACGACCCGACCCAGGGGATGCGCCAGGGGGGCGACGTCGGCACCCAGTATCGCTCGGCGATCTTCGCGGTCGGCGATGCGCAACTGGAAGCCGCCCGGGAATCAAGGCTGGCGTACCAGCACGCGCTCGATGCCGCGGGACACGGCCGGCCGATCACGACGGAAATACTGCCGGCGCCCGAATTCTTCTACGCCGAGGACTACCACCAGCAGTACCTCGCAAAGAATCCGGACGGCTATTGCGGGATCGGTGGCATCGGCGTCGCCTGCCCGGCAGGACTCGGCGTTTCAGGGGCTGCCGGCGCCTGACGTGAGATGAGATCGGCGAGCGGGGCGCTGACGCCATGCGCGCGTGCCGTCGCCGCCGACTGCTCCGCGCCGCGCAGGAACGGATTCGGCACGCGCGCGCCGCCCCGGGCCTGGCGCGTCGCCAGCATCCCGCCCAGGTACTGGTAGACCGGGGTCGGAAACAGCGACTGGGTGACGATGCCCGCAAACTCGCGCGGATCGACGCCCGCGGCGTGCACGACCTGCATCGAATCGCGCAGGCTCTCGACCACGGCCGCCATCAGGAAGTTGCCTGCCGACTTGACGACGTTGGCGGCCGTCGGGTCGTCGCTGATGTGCTGCACGCGGCCTAGCGTCTCGAGCACCGGGCGGATGCGCTCGACCACCTGGCGGGGGCCGCCCGCGATCACCAGCAGGCGCCCGGCCGCAGCTGCGTCGGGCGGACCGAACAGCGGCGCGGACACGTAGGACTGGCCGGTGGCCTCGTGCGCCGCGGAGAGGCGGCGCGCGAGGCCGTCGCTGATCGTGCTCAGGCAGACGTGGATCAGGCCGGGCATGCCGGCCGTGATCAGCCGGCCGCCGTCGAACAGGACCGCCTCGACCGCGGCATCATCGGACAGGATCGTCAGGACCATCTCGGCCTGGCAAGCCTCGGCCGCGCTCCTGACGCTGACCGCTGATTCGCGCGGCAGGCCGTCCGCCCGTCCGGCCGTGCGGTTCCAGGCGAGGATCTCGTGGCCCGCACGCGCGATGCGCCGCGCGATGGGACCGCCCATCGTCCCGAGGCCGATCACGCCGATCTTCAAGCCGGACCCCCTGCGGTCTTGCGTCAGCGCGGCTCGGTGCCGGGCTGTTCGTCCGGCATCGGATAGGTGCGCGGCTCCACCGGCCGCGTCGAGGCCGGATCCTTCGGCTCCGCCGCCTCGCTCGCGACGCTCTGCGTCGCGCCTTCGGTGAGCCGCGCAACCTCGGTCACGAGGTCATTGGCCGGCGGCGCCGGGGCGCTGGTCGTCGTCAGTATCTCCGATGTGCTGCGTTTGTCGTCGTAGAAGCGGCGGTTGTACTTGTCATTGATGAAGATACCGCTGCCCTCGAGCGAAACGCCGGCAAACAGGCCCTTGGTCCGCGAATAGGCGTACACCTCGGAATCGAAGTTCAGGCTGGTCGAGGCCATTGCCGTGCGTCCCACCGGGCCCGCGGCGACCGACGCGTCGGCGCCGAGCGTCATCTTGCCGTCCGTGATGCCTTCGATGCTGCGCCGCGTCGTCAGGACCAGGATGATGTCCGCGACCTGGCCGCCCCACTGGAAGCCGACGCTGCCGCCGCCGGCTTTCACGAAGACCGGATTGCTCCACTGGCGGTTCTCGGTCCGTACCAGCATGACGCCGCCGCCGAAGCGCGCGCCGCCGATCAGCGCGAACTTGACGTTGGCGGGCAGGATCACGATGCCCTCGGCTCGCGCCAGCAGCTGGTCGGGTATCCGCTGGTCCGGCATCGCCTGTACTTCCCGGAGCACGAGCATCGCGTCCTGGATTGCCTGCTCCTGGCGCGTGACGGCGGCCGCCGGTGGCGCCGCGAGCGCGGCAGTGAGCGCGGCGCAGAGGATCATTGCGGGAAATTTCATGTCGTTGATTCCTGTTCGGGGCCCGACGGGACTGACCGCATCCATGGCGGCAGGTTCCCGGTGCAGCGGGCCGTGTGACTGAAGTGTATCCATTGTGCGACGGTCGGCGGGCCCGGTCGACATCGCGCCGCCCGTTCGTCCAAACTGGGACCGTGATGATGCGCCGAATTGCAGTCGCGGTCACGCTGCTCCTGCTGCTGCCGGTCGCGGCCCGCGCCGAATGGCATGCGCGCGAAGAAGCGATCATGGGCACGCGCGTCGCCGTCGAGGTCTGGCACGAGGATCCCACCGCCGCTGCCGCCGCGATCGATGCCGTGATCGCCGAAATGCACCGCATCGACGACCTGATGTCGCACTACAAGCCGGAAAGCCAGCTCTCGCGGATCAACCGCGACGCTGCGGCGGCTCCCGTACCGGTCGACCGCGAACTCGCCGAGCTCATCGCGACGGCCCTCGGGTACTCGGAGCTTTCCGGGGGCGCCTTCGACATCACCTATGCGAGCGTCGGCTACCTCTACGACTACCGGGAACACCGGCACCCGAGCGACGCCGAGATCGAGGCAGCGCTGCCGGCGATCAACTGGCGGCACGTCGTGGTGGACCGCGAGGCGTCGACTGTTCGATTCCTGAAGCCCGGCGTGCGCATCGATCTCGGCGGCATTGCCAAGGGTTATGCCGTGGACCGGTGCATCGGGCTGCTGCGCGCCCGGGGCATCACCCATGCCAGCGTATCCGCCGGCGGCGACAGCCGGCTGCTCGGCGACCGGCGCGGCCGCCCGTGGGTGGTGGGCATCCGGCATCCGGACGACCGCGAGCGCGTGATCGCGCGCATCCCGCTCGAGGACGCCGCCATCTCGACCTCGGGCGACTACGAGCGGTACTTCGACGAGGACGGTGTCCGCTATCACCACATCATCAACCCGCGCACCGGCAGGAGCGCGACCGGCGTGCGCAGCGTGACCGTGATCGGCCCGGACGCGACCCTGACCGAAGGGCTGACGAAGAGCGTATTCATCCTGGGGCCGGAGCGCGGCCTGGCCCTGGTGGAGGCGCAAGCAGATGCGGACGCCGTCGTCGTGACGAGCGACGGCAAGGTGTTCTATTCGAAGGGCCTGGGACCGCCCTAGAACCACCCCGAGAAAAACAGCCGGATGACGTTGGCGTCGAACTTGTAGAGCGGCTCGGTGCCGGGCGCGACGCCGGTCGTGCGCAGGTCGCGGAAATCGTCGTAGTCGAAATGGATGCGGTCGTACTTCAGGTTGACCGCGGCCTTGCCGAGGAAATCGAACCTTGCCGGCTTGAACTCGTAGGCGACGCCGAAGCCGAGCGTGTGGCTCTGCATCGTGGCGAGCTCCTTGTCGCGCGCGAGGAAATTCTGGAAGTCCTCGCGCGGGAACAGGTCCGAGTAGAACTCGGCCGCGTCCTGGTCGTAGAAGCGGTAATGGACGTCGAAGGTCCACTGCTCGCCGACCGGGTGCGTGTAGGCGACCTCCGCGGTGCTGGAGGTGATCTCCCAGGTGTCGTTGTAGAAGCGGTAGTCGCCCTGCAGGGCGGCGCGATAGGGCAGGTACCACTTCGCCCGCAGCGAGAACGCATTGCCGGTGCGCGTGCGCGGGTAGCGCTCGAATTCGTACGAGTAGCCGAGCGCCGCATCCGGATCCACGTACCGCACCTGGCGGTAGGGGTTGTTCAGGAAGCCTTCCTCCGTGATCGCCTCGTAGGAGAAACCGAGGACCAGGCGCCTGGTCGCGATCTGCGAGATGTCGACGCCATAGATGCGCCGGTCGATCTGGTCGGCGAACACGGGGTCGCCGCGGCGCGTGACGTCGTCCCAGCCGCGGGTGAAGGAGAGCGCGACCGTCGTCAGGTCGCCGAACATGTCCTGGCTGACCGAGACCGACGCGGTATCGGCGTTGTAGTCGTTTTCATTCGAGTTGCTGAACGCAGCCGCGTAGGTGACCTTGCCGCGCAAGTACTCGAAACCGACGCCGTACTGAGTGCGCTCCTCGCTGTATTCGCTGGCGGTCGTGATCACGTCGATCGATGCCGACGAGACCATGTCCACGTAGTAGCTGGCGCTGACGGCGTACTTCTCGGCGAACTTCTTGCGCACCAGCAGCGACGGCCCGTCGATGGTGACGCCGCCGCCGTCATAATAGTGGTACATCAGGTCGGCGCGGTCTTCCGGCAGCACGCCGGCGGTGGCCGTCAGCGGCAGCAGCAGCAGCAGGGCGGTTCTGCGGATCAGTTGCATCCGCAGCCGCCGCCGCTCGCGCCTGCAGCGCCGCGCGCGCCCTCGCGCGACTCGTAGACGTGGCGCATGTAGGAGGAGGCGACCGGGTCCCGGTCCCAGGCCATGATCGGGTCGGCAATCGCCTCGCGCTCGTAGGGCTTGACCCACGGCTCGATCCGCGAGCAGCCGGTCGCGGCCGAGAGCGCGATCACGGCGGCGAAGAGCCGCGCCGCTCTCATGACTTTTCCCGGAGCATCGCCCGGATCTGCTCGATGTACTTGGCCTCGTCACCCGGCTTGTAGGCGCGGTGCTGCCAGCGCAGCCGGCCCTGGCGGTCCACCAGCACGGTGGTCGGCATGGCGCTGACGCCGTAACTGCCGCTGACCGTGTTGTCCGGGTCGAACAGGATCGGGAAGCTGACCGGGCGCGCGCCGAGGAAGCGCTCGGCGTCGGCTTTCTCGCTCTCGACGTTGATGCCGACCATGGTGAATCCCATCGGCTTGTACTTGCGGTACATCTCGTCGAGCGCCGGGAACTCCTGGCGGCAGGGCCCGCACCAGCTCGCCCAGAAATTGATCATCACCACCTGGCCGCGCAGCCCCGACAGCGAGAGCTGCCCGCCGGCGCGGCTCGCCAGCTTGAACTCAGGCGCCGGCGGCGAACCGTCGGTCGCGCTCGCGGGCCACGCCAGCGCGACGAACGCGGCGAGCAGGGCGGCAAGCGGCAATCTGCGGATCGGGCTCAAGTGTCCTCCTCAGAA
This sequence comes from Steroidobacteraceae bacterium, assembly GCA_050179155.1. Taxonomy (GTDB): domain Bacteria; phylum Pseudomonadota; class Gammaproteobacteria; order Steroidobacterales; family Steroidobacteraceae; genus SCUD01. The sequence continues at coordinate 104,978 of JBFXFJ010000005.1, read as the reverse complement.
GAACGCCGTCAGCGACAGCGTCGCTTCATAGTTGTGGCTGGTCTTCTTGCTGCCGAGCACGTCGATCTCCATCACGTGGTCCCGCATGTCCAGGTGCACGGCCAGCCAGTCCTTGACCAGCACGCGCACGCCGGCGCCCCCGGTCAGCGTGAAACGATCGTCGCCGGCAAACCTCGTGCTGCCTGCGCCGAGCGTGAGGTAGACGGCGCTGTTGAGCGCGCGCTTGCCCCCCAGGAATATCTCTCCCGGTAGCGCATTCCAGCCGAACCCGAGGCTGTAATACGTGAATTGCCTCTCACTGTCGGTCAATAACGGCGCGCCGCCCGAAAGGCGCTCGAAACTCGACAGTCCGGCATCGCTGGTGCCGACGATCGCCTCGGCAAAGAAGTCCTCGCTGATGTGGTAGGCAATCCGCCCCCCGTACACCACGTTGACCTCGAAGTCCTCGACCGAGAGCGAGCCGATGTAGGCGCCGGCCTCCCAGTTCTCGGTGTCGATCTTCGCCGGCCGGATGTCGCGGCGCTCGACCTGCGGGTCGATGACCACGGGCGTTTCGCCTTCGGCAGGCCCAGCGGTTGCGGGCGCGGCCTCGGGCTTGCCGTCGCGCCACGGCAGTGACGAGCAGCCCGCCATCACCACGACGGCGCTCAGAAGAAGAAGGCGAATCCGATTTTCCATTCGATGGCTTCCTCGTTTTCGTCGCGGTCCGTGAAGACCACGTACTCTTTGTATTCGGCGCGGATGATGAAGCGCCGGGCCAGGTAAGCGCGCACGCCGCCGCCGACATACGCAAGCTGGTCCGTTCGCTCCGGCGTCTGCACCAGGGTCCCCTTGGGCTCAACGTTGATGAATCCGGTCCCGATCGAGAAGAACGGCTGGATGCGCCAGTCGGGCCTCGGCACGTGCGTCACGCCGAGCGTCGCCATCAGGCCGTCCGAGAAGTTCCCGAGCAGCTGCGAGACGGCGAGTTCTCCGGACAGGTGGCCATTGAACGCATATGCGCCGTAGGCGGTGATGACGTTCGAGCCGTCGAAGTCGCCGACCAGCAGGCCGACTTCGCGGCGGTGCGCGCCGAAGTCCTCGCGCGCCGGATCGTCGATCTCGAGGCGCGCACCCGCGGGCACCAGCGTCTCGGCCATCTGGTCGCGGTGCACCCAGCCCTCCCGGCCGTCGGCGTCCTGCACGTGAAACCAGTCCGTGCGGCGCTTCAGCACGCGGACCTTTTCGCCGCGCTCGACCACGTGGACGATGGGGAAGCCGCGGCCGGGCCCGGTGCGCAGTTCCAGGTAAGGATCGGCGACGATGACCTCGAGCCCGTCGGCGCGGGCTGTCGCGACACCTGCCAGGCACAGGAGCAGCGCGCAGGCGATTAGCCGCGCCATCGACTCAGTTAACCGGGGCCATGAAGGGGTCGTTGTAATACTGCCCACCGATGTCCAGCCACTCGGCGATCAGCCGCAATTCCGCCGGGGTCAGCCAGCCTGCGTGCGTGCCGCCCGCGTCGAAACGGCTGAAGAACGTCGCCGAAGCCCGCGCGCCCGCGGCGCTCATCGAAGGGGCGACGGGCACCGGTACGAGCGTCGGCAACCCGGTCACCGGATCCGGCGGACCCGGCACCAGGATGTCCTGCAGCGCGCCCATGTTAACTTCCTGCGCGTTGTCCGTGAACAGAAGTTCGCGGTAGGAAACCAGGTGGTCGGCCTGGTCGGGGGACGGACCGCCCGAGAGATCGAGTTGCGCCGCCGGCACGCGCACGGCGCCCGCGGCGTCCGCCGGGCTGTGGCAGGAGATGCAGGTGTTGTCGGCGATGACCATGCCGCCGGCGTCGAGCACCAGGCGCGGCACCGACCACAGCGGATGCAGGTGGTCCGGGTAATGGATCGTGATGCGGCACAGCGCGGACCAGGTCGACTGGCAGGTCGCGCTGGTGGGCGCCGTGGTCGAGAGCTGGTTGTAGCGGTAACTGAACGACGCGTCGGCCGGGCGCCCGGCCGCCACCGGATCGGTCCAGACGTCGTCGTAGAGCACGTCCACCGACGGCAGCAGCGCGGCGCAGTCGGTCTGGCAGCTGATGCGGGAACGGGTCTCGGCCATGGTCTCGCCCTGGTTCGCGAACAGCGCGGCGTTCGTGTTGGGGAACGGCTGGCCGGTCGTCGGCGCGCCGGGGTTGACCGAGGCAAACAGGCCCTGGCGGCCGTGCGAAATAGCCGGCGGCGCAGCGGGCTGCGCGCCCGCAGGCACGTGGCAGCCATTGCAGTTCAGCACTTCGCCGGCGCGCACCTGCATCCAGTTAAGATGCCGCGGCGTCAGGCGCCGGCCATTGGCGTCGAGCACGCCGAGCGCGAATGGCACGCCGGCCGGCACCTTGACCTGCACCGAACCGTCCGGCTCGATCGGCGCGTAACCCAGGATCTCGCGCATGCCGACGCCGGAGGCGCCGAAGGCGGTCGCACGGAAATCGCGCACTTCGTCGTCCGGCAGGCCGACCGCTTTCTCGATGCGCAGGAACCGCGCCGGCCGCTCGTCGGCGGTGGCCTGCGCCGGGTCGCGCAGCGCGATGATGCCGCCGGGCGCGACGTCCGCGCCGTCGAGGTCGTAGACGCTCTTGATGTTGAGGATGCCGACATTCTCGGACGCGAGTACCGGGTCGTAATCGATGCCCGGCACCGCGTCGAGGATCACCGCCGGCAGCGGCGTGCGCGGCGCGAGCGAGATCACGTCGGAGTATCGCAGCCCTTCGGTCGGGGTCAGGATCGGCCGTTGCGTCAGGTCGCGCGGATCGTAAAGCCACACACCATATAAAGGTGGCGCGGAGACCAGCGTCAGGTCTGCGAGGTTCTCCGGCGTGCAGGGCAGCGTGCGGCCGACGGTGTCGACCAGCCGGCACATGTTCCAGTTGACGAGGAGTCGCCCGGTGCCGTCGCGCAGCGGGAAGACGTGCGAGTAACGCCCGCCGGGGGAGAGGCCCGGGTCGGTACGGACATCGGCGGTCGTGAGCCGGGTCTGCGCCGGGCCCGCGAGGCCCGAGCTGGCGAGCGTCGTCTGCTGGATCTCGACGAAGGCCGCCGTGTCGATCGTGACCGGATCGCCGCCGAGATCGGTGTCCTGGAACGGGCGCAGCAGCGCCACGATGCGGCCGTTCTCGTCGGGACGCGGCGCGAGAAACTGCACCGGCGTCGTGCCGGTGCCGCCGGCGCCGGTGCCGGTCAGGTGGCTGTTGGCGCCATAGAGCAGTTCGAGGCCGCTGCCGTCGGGATTGACCGTATAGAGGTGTATCGAGCTGCCGCTGGCGTTCTCCCAGCGGCTGAAGACGATGCGCCCGTCGTCGAGCACGGACGGATCCATGTCGTGGCTCTGGTTGAAGGAGATCTGGCGGATGCCCGAGCCGTCCGCGTTCATCACGTGCAGCACGTAGGCGTGCTCGTTGCGGTCCTCGTCCTGGGCGGAGAACTGCGGCTTGCCCTCGTCGATCAGCACTGCCTTCGCCTGGCGCTGACGCGTCGAGGAAAACACGATGCGACCATCGGGGAGGAAAGAGGGCGCGACGTCATTGCCTTCCTCGGCGACCAGGTCGGAGGCGATGACCCGGCGCAGCGCGTCGGTGGTGCGGTCGTATTCCCAGATGTTCCAGGTCGGCTGCTCGCTTTCCTCCGCGCCGGGGATCAGCGGCATGCGCATCGCGAACACCAGGCGGTTGCCATCGAAAGAGGCATCGACGTCACGCACGCTCCAGAGGCCGCCGGTCACGCGCTCGGTGATGTTCTGCTCCGGCACGTCGGGCGCGGCGCGGGCGCGCAGCCACAGGTCGGATCCCTCGGCCACCGTGCCGAGCTCGCGCACGTCGATGTCGTCGAGGTCCGCGGGCAGGGGCACGGGGCCCCTGACGTAGGCAACCGGGATGTCGAGCACGACCGGATCAGGCGTCTGGCCGCCACCGATGTTGATGCTGTCGTGGCTGGTGGAGCATCCGGCGAGCGCCAGGACACCGAGTGACCATAACCACGATAGTTGATTCGTGACACGCATCTCAATTCACTCCGATCCCGACACCGTGTCCAGCGCGACAGAATGCGGGCAAACAACTGCGTCACGGACGCCGGAAGCCATATCGGTTCCCTTAGATACAAGGCATTTACGCGTCAGACGGCCAGTCACGGGTTCAGCGTACCCCGGCCGGCGTCGCGGGTGAATGTCGCTGTTAAGAGACATTACCCGGCCCTCAACCCGCCGATATATTCGACCGCAGCCTCGCTAACTGCGAGCGAGTGGAGCACGGAAATGCCTTTCTGGCCAAGTCGCATCGGTTTGATCGTGAAGCGCGTCACCGCTGGCGTGGCGCTGGCTGCGTTCGCCGTCGCGGTGCAGGCCGGGCCGCGCGAGCAGGCCAAGCGGATGCACGATCGCATCGCCGGCGTGCCGCCGGCAGACGCGGTGCTCGCTGCGATGGAAACCGAGATCGCGGCGGGTCGCAACGAGGCCGCCGCGCTGCTCGCGATGGATCACCCGGCGTTCTACTCGGTGACCCTCAAGAACCTCGTGACGCCGTGGACCAACCGCGACCAGACGGTGTTCGCGCCGCTCAACGACTACACGGCGACCGTCATCGGCATGGTGCGCGACGACGTGCCCTTCAACGAACTCCTCTCCGGCGACATCCTGTACGTGGGCAACGCCAGCCTCGGCCTGCCCGGCGTGTCGGCCAGCAGCAACACGCATTTCGAGCAGATCGAGACTCGCGGCATTGACCTGCGCACCGGGCTCGTGCGCACCACGCAGTCGGGCGTCTACGGAACGCCGCCGGCCGCGACCGCGGGCGTCATGACCTCGCGCGCCGCAGCGCAGGCGTTCTTCATCGCGGGCACCAACCGCGCGATGTTCCGTTTCACGATGCTGAACCACATGTGCCGCGACCTCGAGGAGGTCCAGGACACCTCGCGGCCGCCGGACCGCATCCGCCAGGACGTCAGCCGCAGCCCCGGCGGCGACGCGCGCCTGTTCCTGAACAACTGCGTTGGCTGTCATGCGGGCATGGACCCGATGGCCCAGGCCTTTGCGCACTACACCTTCGACGACACGCAGGGACGGCTGGTCTATACCGCCGGTTCGGTGCAGCCAAAGTACTTCAACAACGACTCGACCTTTGCGCCGGGCTTCCGGACGCCGGATGACCAGTGGGAGAACCGCTGGCGCCGCGGCCAGAACGCGCTGCTCGGCTGGGATCCGGCACTGCCGGGCTCGGGCACCGGCGCAAAGTCGCTCGGCCAGGAATTCGGCAACAGCGACGCCTTTGCCAATTGCCAGGTCGAGAAGGTCTTCCGCACGGTGTGCCTGCGCACGCCGATCGACGCGGCTGACCGCAACCAGGTCAGCTCGATGGCGAGCTCTTTCCGCGCGAACGGCTACCGGCTGAAGCAGGCCTTCGCCGACGCCGCCACCTACTGCATGGGCGACTGAGGGGCAGCCGATGAATCGCAGCTCAAATTTCCGGATGCGAATCCTCTGTGCCCTGTCGCCGGCACTGGTTGCGCTCGCCCTCGCGGGCTGCGGCGGCGGCGCATCGACGGCCGAAAATCCGATCACCTCGCCGCCGCCGCCGGCCGGCTACCAGGGTCCGCCGCCGGCGAGCCAGGACGTCCAGGCCTTCAAGCTGAACGTCTGGGACAACCTGCAGGCCAGCAACCGCTGCGGCTCATGCCATGGCACGGGCGGCCAGGTGCCGAGCTTCGTGCGCAACGACGACATCAACCTCGCCTACGAGGCCGCGAACGGGGTCGTGGATCTCGGCAATCCGGCCGCCTCGATGATGGTCACCAAGGTCGGCGGCGGCCACAACTGCTGGCTCGCGGCCGATTCGGCCTGCGCCGACCAGCTGACGGTGTGGATCCGCAACTGGGCCGGCCAGACGCTGGGCGGCGCGAACAACGTGCAGCTCCAGCCGCCGCCGCTTCGCGACGTTGGCGCGAGCAAGTCCTTCCCGTCGAGCTCCGCGCTGTTCGGCTCGACCGTTTATCCGCTGCTGACGCAGTACTGCTCGCGCTGCCATTCATCCGGTGCGAGCACGCCGCAGTCGCCGCTCTTCGCCGAGGGCGACGTGGACGTCGCCTATGCGGCGGTGCGCGCCAAGATCAACCTCGACACGCCGGCGGACTCGCGCCTGGTCGTGCGCCTGCGCGAGGAGTTCCACAACTGCTGGACCGACTGCGGCACGAGCGCAAACATCATGCAGGCCGCGGTGCAGACCTTCTCCGACGGCGTGCCGGTCACGCAGGTGGACCCGAACCTCGTGCTGTCGAAGGCGCTCACGCTCTATGACGGCACGGTCGCGAGCGGCGGCAACCGTTACGACAACGCGGCGATCGCGCTGTATGAATTCAAGACCGGCACCGGTTCGGTCGCCTACGACACCTCCGGCGTCGAGCCCGCGCTCAACCTGACGCTGTCCGGCGCCGTGACCTGGGTCGGCGGCTGGGGCATCGACCTGCGCGGCGGCAAGGCGCAGGGCACGACCGCGTCGTCGCGCAAGCTGCACGACCTGATCCGCGCCACCGGCGAGTACTCGGTCGAGGCCTGGGTCGCGCCCGCGAACGTGGTGCAGGAAGAGGCGCACATCGTCGGCTATTCGGGCGGCACGACGGTGCGCAACTTCACGCTGCGCCAGACGATGTACGACTACGACTTCTTCAATCGCAGCACGACCACGAGCGGCAACGGCGACCCGGCCCTGTCCACGCCGTCCGCGAACGAGGTGCTGCAGGCCACGCTGCAGCACGTCGTCGCGACCTACAGCGCGGTGGACGGGCGGCGCATCTACGTGAATGGCGAGCTGGTGGCCGGGCCGGACCCGGTGGCTGCCGGCCTGCTGACGGACTGGAACGACACCTTCGCGCTGGTGCTCGGCAACGAGGTCAGCAATGACCGCACGTGGCAGGGCGTCGTGCGCATGGTCGCGATCCACAACCGCGCGCTCTCGCAGCCGCAGATCCAGCAGAATTTCGATGCCGGCGTCGGCGAGCGCTTCTACCTGCTGTTCTCGGTCGCGCACCTGATCAACGTGCCGCAGAGCTACCTGCTGTTCGAGGCCAGCCAGTTCGACAGCTATTCGTACCTGTTCAACAAGCCGGCCTTCATCAGCCTGGACGGCAACCAGGACCCGGACCAGATCCGCATCCGCGGCCTGCGCATCGGCGTCAATGGCGCCGAGCTGCGCGTGGGCCAGGCCTACGCGCCGCTCGACGACACGGTCGCCGCGGCCGTCTACGAACCGGCCACCGGCTACCCGCTGTCCGACATCGGCACCGTGGTCGCGCTCGACAAGGGCCCGGCCGCGGACGAGTTCTTCCTGAGCTTCGAGCAGATCGGCACGAACTCGCACGCCTTCAACGAGCCGGCGCCGACGCCGTTGCCGCCGCCGCCAAACGGGGACCCGTCCTCGGAGATCGGCCTGCGCACCTTCGAGGAGATCTCGGCGTCGATGTCCGGGATGACCGGGGTGCCGACCACCGAGCCGCTGGTTGCGGACACCTACAACCGCGTGCGCGAGCAGTTGCCGACGGTGGAAAACATCGAGGGCTTCCTGTCCTCGCACCAGGTCGGCACCGCGCAAATGGCGATCGAATACTGCAACGCGCTCGTGGAGGACGCCGGCATGCGCGCCGCGTACTTCCCGGGATTCAACTTCGGCGCCAGCGCCGCGACGGCCTTCGACACGCCGGCGGAGCGCGCGCAGATCACCGGCCCGCTGGTCGCGCGCGCGGTCGGCACCGGCATCGCGACCCAGCCGTCCGCGGCCGAGGTCACGACCGAAGTGGATGCGCTGATCGGGCGGCTCGCCGCCTGCGGCGCCGGCTGCGCGGCCGATCGCACGTTCGTGATCGTCAAGTCTGCCTGTTCGGCGGTCGTCGGCAGCGCCAGTACGCTGCTGCAATGAGGTGCTTGCAAAGATGAGCAGAAAATCCCGCCGCGGACCGCTTCATCCCGACGCCCCGCTGTTGCAGACCGGCCATCCGCGGCCGGTGACGCGCCGCCAGTTCGTCGCTCAGGGCTTCATGAGCGGCGCGGCGACGGTCATCGCACCGTCGATCTTCGGCCTGTTCGCGAACCCGCGCGCGGCCGAAGCCGCGCTGTCGCCCGACCTCGAGGCGCTCAAGCAGAGCTGCGGCATCGCCGTGCAGGGCGCCGGCAAGATCCCGTTCATCTGCATCGACCTCGCCGGCGGCGCCAACATGGTCGGTTCCAACGTGCTGGTCGGCGCCCAGGGCGGACAGCGCGATTTCCTGTCGGTGGCCGGCTACGGCCGTCTCGGCCTGCCGGGCGACATGGTGCCCAATGCGCCGAACCCGGCGAGCCCGACCAACGATTTCATCAACAGCGCGCTCGGGCTCGCCTTCCACTCCGACAGCGCCTTCGTGCGCGGCATTCTCGAGCGCGTCAGCGTGACCACCGCTGCCTCGACCAATGGCGCGGTGATCCCGGCGCGTTCCGAGAACGACACCGGCAACAACCCGCACAACCCGATGTACGGCATCTACCGCGCCGGCGCGGACGGCGAACTGCTGACGCTGATCGGCTCGCAGAGCTCGGAATCGGGCGGCAACTCGATGGCGCCGGCCATGATGGTCGACCCGTCCGTGCGCCCGACCAAGGTGGACCGGACCAGCGACGTCACGGGCCTGGTCGACACCGGCAAGCTCGTGGGACTCCTCGACCAGGACGACGCCGTGCGCGTGATGGAGTCCATCCAGCGGCTGTCGGACCGCAAGCTCGCGCGGGTCGACACCGGCATCACCCGCGACGCGATCATCAAGGACATGGTGCGCTGCAACTACGTCAAGGCCGCGGATCTCACCGACCGCTACGGCGACCCGTCGGCGCTCAACCCGGAGCTCGATCCGGACATCGTCGGGCCGGCGGGCATCTTCACGCAGCAGGAATTCCAGAACGACTCGGAGTTCCGCAAGACCGCGGCCGTCATGAAGCTGGTCGTCAATGGCTATGCCGGCGCGGGCACGATCACGATGGGCGGCTACGACTATCACGGCCAGGGCCGCGCGACCGGCGAGCTCCGGGACCTGCGCGCCGGCCGCTGCATGGGCGCCTGCCTGGAGTACGCCGCGCGCCGCGGCGTGCCGCTGATGCTCTACGTGTTCAGCGACGGTTCCTTGTCCGCGGACGGCGTCGTGGACAACAGCGTCGATGGCCGCGGCAAGTTCGACTGGAGCAGTGACAACCAGCAGACGGCCGCGTCCTTCTTCCTGGTCTACAACCCGGCAGGACGTGCCCAGCTGTACACCGGAGACAGCCGGCCGCCCGAGCAGCACCAGCAGATCGGCTGGTTCCGGCGGGATGCCTCCGTGGAAACTTCCTCAACCCCCGCAGCCAACAACGTCAACCTGCTGGTCGAGGCCGTGATCCTGAATTACATGGCGCTGCACGGTGAGCAGGGCCAGTTCGGGTCCCGATTCCCGGGCCACGGCCTGGGATCGGCGTCGCTGCAGGACAGCCTCATCGCCTTCAATCCGGTCGTCAACGGAACCATTGTGTGACGCGCGACGAGACGGCCGGCCCGGCCTGAATAAACATATACCAAGCCGGCCGCACCGGCGTTATGTTACACGGGCCGACCCCCAGGAGTGCCATCCAGCGCCGGCCTCCGGCGCTGCCGACAGGGACGAAATGGACGACCGCAACGATCGCCGCCGTCCGGCAGCGCGTCTCGCCTTGGGTGCGGCGCTCGCCGCACTGACCCTCGCAACTGCCGCCGCCGATGCGCCGGTGGCGCCGGATTTCGCCCTGCCTTCGATGGCCGGCACCAACCACCGCCTGTCCGAGCACCGCGGCGAGGTCGTCGCGCTCGTGTTCTGGGCCAGCTGGTGCGGCGACTGCCGCCGCGAGCTCGAACGCTTCGAGCGGTTGCGGCGCACCTACGGAAACGTCGGATTCGTGGTGCTCGGCGTCAGCCTCGACGACGAGCCGGCGCGCGCCCGCGCGCTCGCCGATGCCGCCGGTATCGGCTATCCGGTGCTGTCGGACTCGGGCAAGGACGTTGCAAAGACCTACCGCGTGGACGACCTGCCGCTGATCGTGCTGATCGACCGCAACGGCGTCGTCCGCGCGCGACACGACGCGCTCGACGAGCGCGAAGAACGCGGGCTAATGGTGAGCCTGCGCGACCTGATCGACGAATAACGGGAAACGGCAAATGAGAACATCGACGAAGGCGGTGCTTTTGACGCTGTGGGCGCTCGCGGCATTCGTGGCGATCGCGCAGGCCGAGGCGCAGGACGCGCCGGCACCGGCCGCCGAGCGCTCGGTGCTGGACGCCGAGGTGCAGGAACTGCGGCGCGAGGTCGTCGACCTCAACCGCGACCTGTTCATGCTCGAGGAGGACCTGCTGTTCCCGGCCAGCACGCAGATCGCCGTGTTCGTGTCCATGGACGTCGGCACTTTTTTCGCGCTCGATTCCGTGCAGATCAAGGTGGACGACAAGGAGGTCGCCAACTACCTCTACACGGCGCGCGAGCTGGAGGCGCTCCGGCGCGGCGGCGTGCACCGCATCTGGCTCGGCAACCTGAAGGCGGGCGAGCACGAGATCGTGGCGTTTTTCACCGGACAGGGCACGCACGAGCGCGACTACAAGCGCGGCGCGACGCTGACGGTGGAGAAGGGCGTCGGCGCGAAGTACGTGGAGCTCAAGATCAGCGACCGCCTGCGCAAGCTCCAGCCCGAATTCGTGGTCCGCGTCTGGGAGTAGGCGCCCGGTGATGCGGCCGACACTCATCCTCGTGGCGCTGATGCAGGGCGCGCCGGCGGCGCCGGCGCCGGACGCCGCAGCGGGCGGGCTGCCGGCCGTCAAGGTCCAGGACCTGCACTACGGCGACGTGCTGTTCCATTTCTACCAGCACGATCATTTCAACGCGCTGGTGCGCCTCGCCGGTTACCGCGAGCAGGGGCGGCTCGACGCGCACGCGCGCGATGCCGAGCTGCTGCGCGGCGGCCTGTACCTGTCGCTGGGCCAGCACCGCGAGGCGCGGGAGATCTTCGAGCGGCTGCTGGCGGATCCGTCGACTCCCGCGCCGGTGAGAGATCAGGCCTGGTTCTACCTCGGCAAGGTGCTCTATGCCTCGGGCCTGTACGACGCCTCCGAGAAGGCACTGCGGTCCGTCAGCGGCACACTGCCGGTCGCGCTCGAATCGGAACGGCGCCTGCTGCTCGCGCAGGGCCTGATGTACCGCGAACGCTTCGACGCAGCCGTCGCCGAGCTCGACGGCTGGCAGGGCGCGCCGGAGTGGACCGCCTACGGGCAGTTCAACCTCGGCGTCGCGCTGGTGCGTGCCGGCCGCGAGCAGCGCGGCCTGCAGCTGCTGGACGCGGTCGGCACCCTTGTCACCGAGAACCCGGAGCTGATCGCACTGCGCGACAAGGCGAATGTCGCGATCGGCTATGCCTCGCTGCAGGCAGGCCGGCCCGCCGCCGCGCGCCTCGCGCTCAATCGCGTGCAGCTCGCGGGTTCGCAGTCGAGCAAGGCGCTGCTCGGTGCCGGCTGGGCGGATGCCGCGGAGGGCGGCTATCAGAACGCGCTCGTACCCTGGCTCGAACTGCACGGCCGCGCCGTGCAGGACGGCGCCGTGCAGGAGTCCTATCTGGCGGTGCCTTATGCCTATGCCGAGCTCGGCGCCATCGGCGAGGCTGTGCAGTATTACGAGCAGGCGATCGCTTCCTACGACGCCGAGCGCGTGCGTATCGACGAATCCATCGGGGCGATCCGCGCGGGACGGCTGCTGCAGGCGGCGCTGGCCGCGGAGGGCGACGGCCGCCAGGGCTGGTTCGGGCAGCTCGCCGCGGTGCCGGACTCGCCCGAGTCGCGCTACCTCTACCACCTGATGGCCGGCCACGAGTTCCAGGAAGGGTTGAAGAGCTATCGCTCGCTCGAATTCATGGCGCGCAACCTCTCCAGCTGGAGTGACAGCCTCGGCGCTTTCGGCGACATGGTCGAAACGCGCCAGCAGGCTTTCGCGACCCGGCTCCCGGCCGCCGAGGCGCGGCTCGCGACCGTGGATGTCGGCGAGATGAATGCCCGGCGCGACCGGCTGCGCGCGCGGCTCGAGGCGGCCGTGGCGGAACGCGACGTTGCCGCGCTCGCGACCGAACAGGAACGCGGCTGGCTCGACCTGCTCGATGGCGTGGACGCCGAGCTTGCCGCGCACGCGGGCGACCCCGGATACGACGACGCGCGCGAGAAAGCGCGCCTCGCGCGCGGCGTGCTGCTGTGGCGGCTCGACTCGGCCTGGAAAGTCCGGTCCTGGCAGGCGAACCGTGCCATGCGCGAACTGGACGCAGCGGTGTACGACGCACGCACCCGCGAGACGGCATCACAGCGCGCGCGACAGGGCGCGCCGGAACGCAATGCGGCGCTCGGCAAGCGGGTCGAGGCCGTTTCGCCCCGGGTTGAGTCGCTCGCCGTGCGCGTCGAGGCGGCAAAAGCGGCGCAAGGCCGGTTCCTGGCGGACATCGCGATCGGCGAACTCGAGGCGCAGCGTCGCCGCCTCGACGAATACTCGGTGCAGGCGCGCTACGCGATCGCAACGATCTACGACCGCGCCAGCGCGGCAGGCGGGGCGCCGTGAAGCGCGCGCTGCTGCCACTCGCGCTGATCGCCATCGCGACGGGCGCCGCCGCGCAGACCATCGGCGACCTGAAGCGCCCGACGGCGCCGGTCAAGACCAGCCCAGCGACGCCCGTAGAGGCGACGCGCGTGCGCGAGGCGTATCGCCGCTTCCTCGAGCTGAAGGCGGGCGATCCGTCGATGCGTGCCGAGGCGCTGCGCCGGCTCGCCGATCTCGAGCTCGAGGCCGCGGACAGCGCGCGGGGCGATGGCGCGACGCCGACCGCCGGGGTCATGGAGACGCGCGCCGCGATCGCGCTGTACGAAGAACTGCTGGCGCAGGAGCCGAATCACCCGCGCATCGATTCCGTGCTCTACCAGCTCGGCCGGGCCTGGGAAGCCGAGGGCGACCCGGTGCGCGCGCTCTCCTACCTCGACCAGCTGGTCCGGCGGTTCCCGAACAGCCGTCACATCGACGAAGCGCAGTTCCGGCGCGGCGAGATCCTGTTCAGCGCGCAGCGCTGGACCGATGCCGAGAACGCCTACGCGGCGGTGATCGCGATCGGATCGCAGTCCCCGTTCTACGAGCAGTCGCTCTACAAGCATGGCTGGTCCCTGTTCAAGCAGTCGAACGTCGAGGGCAGCGCCGCATCGCTGCTTCAGGTGCTCGACCGCAAGCTGCAGGCCCAGGCTGGCGTCGAGGTCGCGGACCTCGGCACGCTCTCGCGCCCCGACCGCGAACTCGTCCAGGACACCCAGCGCGTGCTCGGCATCCAGTTCGCGGCCGACGAACCGGTGGCCTCGCTCGGCAAGGCGCTGGACCGGCACGGCTGGCCGGTCTATTCGTGGCGCCTGTACGCGTCGCTCGGCGACCTGCTGGTCGAGAAAGAGCGCTACACGGATGCCGCCGACACCTACCGTTCGTTCGCTGCGCGCAGCCCGGACAGCATCCGCTCGCCGGAGCTGCAGTCGCTTGCAATCGAGGCCTACCGCAAGGGCGGGTTCGCGGATCTGGCGATGCAGGGCAAGCGCGAGTACGTCGAGCTGTATCGCTTCAGCGGGCCGTTCTGGGCCGCGCGCTCGCGCGCGGACGCGCCCGAGGTGGTGCGCCAGTTGAAGGCGCACCTGCGCGACGTGGCGCAGCACCAGCACGCCATCGCGCAGGCCAGCAAGAAGCCGTCCGATTACCAGCAGGCGGCGCACTGGTACCGGGACCTGCTCGAATCCTTCCCGGACGAGGCGGACCGGGCGGAGACCAACTACCTGCTCGCGGACGTGCTGTTCGAGAGCGGGCAGTTCGGCGAGGCGGCGCTCGAGTACGAGCGCACGGCCTACGTGCAGCCGCCCGGGCCCCGTAGTTCTGCCGCGGGCTACGCGGCTCTGGTTGCGCGCGAGCGCCACGAGGCGGCGCTCGCGGGCACGGAGCGCGCGAAGTGGCATCGCGAGAGCATCGACAGCGCCGTGCGGTTCGCGACGGCCTGGCCGGAGCATCCGCAGGCCGGGCCGATGTGGCTGCGCAGCGCCCAGCAGCTGTTTGCGCTGCGCGAGTACGAGCCGGCCGCGAACGCGGCCCGCCAGGTCGTGACGCACATGCCGCCGATGCCGCGGATCGACGAGCGCGCGGCCTGGAGCGTCATCGCGGACTCGAGTTTCGAACTCGCGCGCTTCGACGAAGCCGAGGGCGCCTACACCGAGGTGCTCGCGCGCCTGGACGCGGATTCGAAGGACCGCGCCGCCGTCACCGAACGCCTCGGCGCCTCGGTCTACAAGCAGGGCGAGGCGCGCCAGCAGGCCGGCGACACGGCGGGCGCAGTGACCGACTTCCTGCGCGTCGCGTCGGCGGCGCCGGGCTCGCGCCTGGTGGCAAACGCGCAGTTCGACGCGGCGACCTTGCTGCTGCGCGAGCGTGACTGGAACCGCGCGATCCCGATCCTCGAGGCATTCCGCCGCGACTACCCGGACAACGAGCTCACGCGCACGGTGCCGCGCAACCTCGCGGTCGCCTACGCGGAGGCGGGCCGCCACCACGAGGCGGCGGTCGAGTTCGAGCACGTGGCCGACGATCGCGCGGAGGACGCGGCGTTCCGCAGGAGCGCGCTCCTGCAGGCGGCGGAACTCTACGAGCGCACCGGCGACCGGCCGGCGATGGTGCGCATCTGGGAGCAGTTCGTCGAGCGCTATCCGGAGCCGCTGGACGAGGCGATGGCAGCGCGCCTGAAGCTTGCCGACCTCGGCCGAGACATGGGCGACCCGGGCGCCAGGAACCGCTGGCTGCGCGAGATCATCGGGGCAGACGGCCGGGCGGGCGGCGCCCGCACCGACCAGAGCCGTGCATTGGCGGCGCGCGCGTCGCTCGAGCTGGCGGCGCCGCTGCGCATGGCGTTCGAGGCGTTGCCGCTCAATGCGCCGCTGCAGAAGTCGCTGCAGGCCAAGCGCGACGCCATGGAGGCGGCGCTCGTTGCCTACCGCGCCGCGGCGGACTATGGCGTCGCTGAAGTGGCAACGGCCGCGACCTATGCGACCGCCGAGATGTACCGCAAGCTCGCGGTGGATCTGCTCGCGTCCGAACGTCCAAGGAATCTCAGCGAGGAAGAGCAGGAGCAGTACGCGCTGCTGCTCGAGGAGCAGGCCTATCCCTTCGAGGAGGAGGCGATCGAGCTGCACGAGGCGAATACGGAGCGCGCCGCGGCGGGGTTGTACGACGACGGCGTGCGCGCGAGCTACGCCGCGCTCGCCGAACTGAAGCCCGCGCGCTACCGCAAGTCGGAGCGCCTGCACGACGGGGCCGCCCATCCCGAGATCACGGCCGGGCTCGCGGCGCTCGCCGCCGGCCACTGGGTCGAGGCCGAGGCCGCCTTCATGCAGGCGGGGCCAGGGCCGGCCGCCTGGACCGCCATCGGGGTCGCGCGCCGCAACCAGGGGCGCATGACGGAGGCGCAGGAGGCCTACGAGGGGGCGGCCATGCTGGACCCCGAGGATCCGCTGCCGGCGCTCAATCTCGGCGTACTTCTGGACCTGTATCTCGGTCGGCCGGGCGCGGCTCTCGCAGAATACGAGCGTTACCAGCAGCTGTCCGGCGGGCCGGACGTGCAGGTGGCGGCCTGGATCACCGAGGTCCGGCTGCGCGCCGGTCACGAGGAACAGAGTGCGGAGGTCGTCCCATGAGGCTCATCGGGTCACTGGCCCTGGCGCTGGCCGCGGCGATCGCCCAGGCACAGCAACCGCCGGCAAGCCCGGCGGCCGACGAGGCGGCGAAGCCGGCGGCGCCGGCTGCGCCGGCACCCGCGGCCCGCGACGGGCGATTCAAGACCATGGATCGCCTGGAACTGGACACGACCTCGATCACCGGTAACCAGGAACTGCCGAAGGTCATGTACGTCGTGCCCTGGAAGAAAGCCGAGCTCGGCGACCTTTCGGGCCGCCCGGCCCGGTCCCTGATCGACGAGATCCTGGCACCGGTGGACCGGGACGTGTTCCGCCGGGAAGTCGGCTATTTCGAGACGCTGAGCGAGGAAATCCAGGGCTCGGCGGCACAGGGCGAGAATCCGGTCACGCCGCAAACGGCGCGGCCATAGCATTTTGGACAACGGCTAGGGAGACACCAGGAGTCACCCCATGGATACGTATTCAACGATCGTCAAGTTCTTCCAGGAGGGCGGGCTCTTCATGTACCCGATCGCCCTCGTCGCGGCACTCGGCGCCGCGGTCGCCATCGAGCGCTGGCTCCACCTCTGGCGCACCGAGAGCGCCAATCGCCGCATGTGGGACGAGGTCGCGCCGTTCCTGAAGACCGGCGACTTCAAGCGCGCGATCTCCGCGACCTCGAGTTCCGTATCCGCGATCGGGCAGATCCTCGGATACGGCCTCGCGCGCGTGCAGACCGCCAAGCGCCGCGACGACGTCGAGAAAGCGATGGAGGAAAGCATGATGGAGGTGGTGCCCAAGCTCGAGAAGCGCACGCACTACCTCGCGAGCTTTGCCAATATCGCGACGCTGCTCGGGCTGCTCGGGACGATCATCGGCCTGATCCAGGCGTTCCAGGCGGTCTCGAACGCGAGCCCGGCCGAGCGCGCGGACCTGCTGGCCGCGTCGATCTCGGTCGCGATGAACACGACCGCGTTCGGCCTGATCGTCGCGATTCCGCTCCTGCTCGTCCACTCGGTCCTGCAGTCGAAGACCACCTCGATCATCGACAGCCTCGAGATGGCCTCGGTCAAGTTCCTGAACACGGTCGTCGAGCGGCGGCCGGAGACGACGTGAGTCTCACCAGCCGGGCTGCAAAGCGCCACCGCCAGCGCGAGGCGGGGGAGCTGTCGATCACGGCCTTCATGAACCTGATGGTCGTGCTGGTGCCGTTCCTGCTGATCACGGCCGTGTTCTCGCGCATGACGATCCTCGAACTCAACCTCCCGAGTTCGAGCCAGGCCGTGCCCGAGACGCCGCAGGCGATCAACCTGGAGATCGTCGTGCGCCGGTCCACGATCGAGGTGGCGGACCGCGGCACCGGCTTGCTGCGCGCGTTTCCGGACACCGACAAGGGCCGGGACTACGAGGGGCTGACGACCTTCCTGGTCGAGAAAATCAAGCCGAGTTTTCCGGATCTCGTGGCTGCCACGATCCTGGTCGAGCCGGATATCCCGTATGACACCGTCGTGCAGGTGATGGACCTGACCCGCGTGCGCACGGTGACCGAGGGCAGCCGCACCTACCAGCTCGAGCTGTTCCCCGACATTTCGATCGGCGATGCGCCCATGGTCGAGGCGCGGCCGTGAGCCATTCAGCCCGCGCCAAGCGCATGGCCCGCCACCACGCGCGGAAGAAGCCGGCGTCGCTGTCGCTGGTGTCGCTGATGGACATCTTCACGATCCTGGTGTTCTTCCTGCTGGTCAACTCGGCCGAGATCCAGACCCTCGAGCCGCCGAAATCGCTGTCCCTGCCCGAGTCGATGGCGCAGGACCGGCCGCGCGAGACGGTCATCGTGCTGGTGACGAAGGACGCGGTGTTCGTGCAGGACGAGCCGGTGGTGAGCGTCGCGGACGTCGACCGGGCGGACGGCGTGATTATCGCGCCGCTCAGGCGCGCGCTGAAGGCGCAGGACGACCGCGCGCTGATGCGGGCATCGGCAACCGACCCGAGCGCCCGGGAAATCACGATCCTCGGCGACCGCGACGTCCCGTATCGCGTGCTCAAGAAAGTCATGGCCACCTGCACGGAGGCGGATTTCGGCAAGCTGTCGCTGGCGGTGATGCAGAAGGAAGAGGCCATGAACGTCACGGCGACCGAAGGCTGACGCGGGAAACCACATGCCGGCTGTCATCACTTTCTACTTCCGCAACTACGAGCTTCCCTGGACCGTAGACGAGGAGGAGCGCGACCGTTTCCGGAAGATCTGGCGGACCGCGCTCGGCATCGTGCTGCTGTTCTCGATCGCGATGCCGTGGCTGCCGGTACCGGAACGGGCCTTCGACGTGCCGCCGCCGATCCCGCCCCGCATCGCGCAGCTCGTGCTCGACCGCGCGATTCCGCCGCCGCCACCGCCGCCGCCGGTGCAGCCCGAGCGCGTCGAGACCCAGCCGAAGGCCGAGCAGCGCCCGGTCGAGAAGCCGGTCTCGGACCTGGCGCGCACGCAGAATGCGCGCAAGAAGGCGTCGCAGGCCGGCCTGCTGCCGTTCGTGGACCAGCTCGCGGACCTGCGCGACCAGTTCGACGTCAAGAAGGACGACCTGAAGCCGCTCGCGAGCGCGAAGGGCGACGGCAGCACGCCGCGCGCCGAGCGCGCGCTGATCACGGCCAGGACCGGCACCCTGACGGGCGGGATCAACACCGCCGGCGTCAGCCGCGGCTTCGGCTCGGGCTCCGGCACGCTCGACGGCCATGGCACGACGCGCATGCAGGTGCCGTTCGGCGGCTCGGGCTCCGGCAATTCGCTGACCGGCGGTGCCGGAGACAATGTCAGCCGCTCCGGCGGCGGCAAGAAGGCCTCGCGCAGCCAGGAGGAGATCGAACTCGTTTTTGACAGGAACAAATCGGCGATCTACGCGCTCTACAACCGGGCGCTGCGCGACAACCCGGCGCTGCTCGGCAAGGTCGTGTTCGAGCTCACCATCGCGCCCTGGGGCGAGGTCACCGATATCCGCATCGTGTCGAGCGAGCTCAAGGACCCCGAACTCGAGCGCAAGCTGGTCGCGCGCATCCGCATGTTCCGTTTCGAGGACAAGGATGTCGAAGCGATGACGACCACCAAGCCGATCGAGTTCTTCCCGGCCTGATCCGCGCTCCCGATCCGCCTTGATCCACGTCAAGGCCGGAGGCACACTGCCAGCCTAGAATTTCCCTGCCGCGCATGGCACTTTGTGCCTGCGCATGGCAACGGGAGACCGATCATGACCGCAGCCTCCACCCCCACGCTCCATCGGCTGTCGATCCGCTTCGCCGCCGCGACTGCGCTCTTCGCCATCGGTGCCGCGGCCAATGCCGCCGACCCGGTCGCCGTGCACCGCGCCGAGGCCACCGCCGGCGGCAAGCCGGCCGCGGCGCAGATGCAGGCGGGTGAGAGGGCCTACCAGGCGGCCTGCATGGCCTGCCACCAGGCCACCGGCAAGGGCCTGCCCGGCGCGTTCCCGCCGCTGGCAGGCTCCGATTACCTGAAGGCCGACAAGCACCGCGCGATCGGCAACGTGCTGCGCGGGCTGACGGGCCCCGTGGTCGTGAACGGCGTCACCTACAACTCGGTGATGCCGCCGATGACGCAGCTCTCGGACGCCGAGATCGCCAACGCGCTGACCTACGCGATGAACTCCTGGGGCAATGCCTACGGCGTCGTCAGCGCCGCGGAAGTCACCGCCGTCCGGGCGGGCCCGAAGCCGAAACAGACCGCTGCCTCGCCGACCGAGCATCCGAGCACCTCGGTCGCCGAGATGAAATACCAGGGCGCGCCGTCCGCGATCGGCGCCGCCGCGAGTGAGATCGAGATGATCGTTTCGCCGGGCGCGCCCGCGATGTCGAAGCCGGAGTTCGAGCGCGCGAAACAGATCTACTTCGAGCGTTGCGCGGGCTGCCACGGCGTGCTGCGCAAGGGCGCGACCGGCAAGCCGCTGACGCCGGAGATCACCCAGGCCAAGGGCACCGACTACCTGAAGGTGTTCATCAATTACGGCTCGCCGGCGGGCATGCCGAACTGGGGCACCTCGGGCGACCTGTCGCCCGCGGACGTGGACATCATGGCGCGCTACGTGCAGCACGTGCCGCCGACGCCGCCGGAATACGGCCTGAAGGAGATGCGCGACAGCTGGAAGCTGCTGGTGGCACCCGCCGACCGTCCCGCGCGCAAGCTCAACGGCTACAACATCGACAACATCTTCGCAGTGACGCTGCGCGACTCGGGCGAGGTCGCGCTGATCGACGGCGACACCAAGAAGATCATCAACATCCTGCGCACCGGCTACGCGGTGCACATCTCGCGCATGTCGCATTCCGGGCGCTATGTCTACACGGTCGGCCGCGACGCCAAGGTGGACCTGATCGACCTGTGGATGGAGACGCCGGGGATCGTCGCCGAGATCAAGCTCGGGCTCGAGGCGCGCTCAGTCGAGACTTCCAAGTACAAGGGCTACGAGGACAAGTACGCGATCGGCGGCACCTACTGGCCGCCGCAGTTCGCGGTCATGAACGGCGAAACGCTCGAGCCGCTGAAGATCTATTCCACGCGCGGCATGACAGTCGACACGCAGGAATACCACCCGGAGCCGCGCGTCGCCGCGATCGTCGCGTCGCACGAGCACCCGGAGTGGATCGTCAACGTCAAGGAGACCGGGCAGATACTGCTGGTGAACTACGGCGACATCGATAACCTGCAGGTCACCCAGATCGGCGCCGCGCGCTTCCTGCACGACGGCGGCTGGGACCGCACGCTGCGGTACTTCCTGACGGCGGCGAACCAGTCGGACAAGATCGCGGTGGTCGACTCGAAGGAGCGGAAGCTCGCGGCGCTGGTGGACGTGGACAAGATCCCGCACCCGGGCCGCGGCGCGAACGTGGAGGATCCGGAATTCGGGCCGGCCTGGATCACGAGCGCGCTCGGCAACGAGAAGATCACCTTCCTCGGCACCGATCCCGACAAGCACGCCGAGCACGCCTGGAAAGTGGTGCGCGTGCTGAAGGGGCAGGGCGGCGGATCGCTGTTCGTCAAGACGCACCCGCACTCCAACAACCTCTACGTGGACACGCCGCTCAATCCGGACCCGAAGATCAGCCAGAGCGTCGCGGTGTTCGACATCCGCAAGCCCGAAGCCGGTTACGAAGTCCTGCCGATCGCCGAATGGGCCGACGTCGGCGAGGGACCGAAGCGGGTCGTGCAGCCGGAGTTCAACAAGGCCGGCGACGAGGTCTGGTTCTCCGTCTGGAACGGCATGAACCAGCAGTCGGCGCTGGTCATCGTGGACGACAAGACCCGCAAGCTGAAGGCCGTGATCAAGGATCCGCGCCTGGTCACGCCGACCGGCAAGTTCAACGTCTACAACACGACCCACGACATCTACTGACCGCCCTCAGTCGAAGGTCGCGGAAATCGTGACGGCGGCATTCCTGCCGGGCTCCCGGTACAGGGGCAGCAGGGGATCGCCCGGCGCGCGGCCGCGCACGGTGGACCATTCGTAACAGCTGCGATCGGCCAGGTTGAACAGGCCGAGGTCCAGGGTGACGCGCTCGCTCCAGCGCCATTGCAGCCGGAGATCGGCGACCGTGTAGCCATCCGGCTTGAATAGCGCCGCCGTCGTTTGGTCCACGTCATGCTTGGCCGCGACCAGCGTCAGGTCCAGACCGATGCCGAGCCGGCCCGACGGCGTCTCGTAGCTCAGGCCGAGCAGGCCGCGCGGCGGATCGATGCTGTTGAGCGGCAGGTCGCGGACGGTGTCCTTGCCCTCGGTCCAGGCGAAGGCGATGCGGCCGGTCCAGTCCGCCAGGGCCGGATGCCACGCGCCGAGGACGAGATCGAGTGCCGCCTCGGCCCCGTAGATCTCGGCGCGCGCGATGTTGCGCGACTGGAACAGCGTGGTGCCGGTATCGGGATCGACGCCGATGTTGACCCGCGATTCGATGAAGTCGCGATAGCGGCTGCCGTAGACGCTGAGCGTGCCGCTGACCGCCGCGCCGGAAAAACGCAGTCCGGCCTCCAGGCTGTCGCTACGCTCGGGCTCGAGATCCGGGTTGGGGATGGCGCGGACGTTGAACTGCGGCAGGTCGAGGCCGATGTTGACGTCGTCGAAGGGCGGCGAACGGAAGCCGTGTGCGTACTGCAGGAACAGCGCGACATCGTCGCGCACGCGCCAGCTGATCCCGAGCTTCGGCGAGAGCGAACCCTGGTCGATCCCGACCGGCGGCGAATCCGGGTTGTCTTCCGCGTACATCGCGTCCACGGACGGCTCCAGCCGGTACCAGTCCGCACGCAGCGCGGGAATGAGCGACCAGCGCCCGTCCCCGGGCCGCCATTCGTCCTGGACGTAGACCCCGGCCTCGCGAATCAGGGTCAGCGGAAAATCCCGCACCGGCAGCGATTCGCCGAGGATCGTCGACGTGGTCGCGCCGGTTAAGAGGTTGGTCTGCAGTCCGTCGCGCCGCTCGACCACGCGCGTCTCGGCGAACTCGAGTCCGCCGGTCAGGCGGTGCGGGCCGCCAGCGGTCGCCAGGTCGCGCGCCAGCACGACTTCCGCGCCGGCCACGCGCTCGCGATAGTGGAACCCGCGATCGATCGCGAGCGGCGGTGTCGCGGGCGGCACGGCGCGGCGTTCCTCGTGCGTGAGCTGGCGCAGTTCCGATTCCTGCCAGTAAGCCCGCCACAGCCCCTGGTCCGGCTGCCCGCCGACCGCGAAAGTCTGGTCCAGCAGGAAGCGCAGGCTCTCGAAGTCGTCGTCACCCTGCATCAGGATCGTATTGGCGAAGCGCCCGCCCGACAGCTCCAGCGAATCGACGTCGGTGAGGTCCTGCTGCCGGTTCCATTCGACGGTCAGGCGCAACGGCCGGCCGAGGCCCGCCCAGGCCATGCGCGCAAGCAGCGCGTCCGAGTCGTACTCGCGCGGATTCGGCGGCGGCCCGCCGCCGGCATGTTCGAGCTCGTTGCCGTCGCGGTGCGCGTAGGCCAGCAGCGATTCGAACGGTCCGGCGCGCGCTGCGGCAGTGAATCCGGCGAAGATCGAGTCATCGTCGCCCGCGTATCCGGCACGGGTGCGCAGGATCGCATCGCCCTCGCCGCGCAGCAGGTCGGACGGATCGAGCGTCGTGATCGCGACGACTCCCGCGATCGCATCGCTGCCATAGAGGGCTGAGGCGGGACCCCGCAGCAGTTCGATGCGCTCGACGATCGCGAGGTCGGCGAACTGCCGTCCGGTGTTCGAGAAGCTGCCGACGGCGAAGGTCTTCGCCGCGGGCACGCCGTCGGTTTCCACCAGCACGCGATTCCCGCCGAGCCCCCGGACGATCGGTCCGCCGGTGCCGAATCGCTGCGGATCGCGCGTGATCGAAACGCCGGGTTCGTGGCGCAAGGCGTCGCGCAGGTCGAATGCGAGCGCCGCCTCGAGATCGGCGGCGGTGATGACCGATACGGCGGCCGCTGCGTCGCGCAGCGGCTCGGCCCGCTTGCCGACGACGGTGACGACCTCCAGTTCCTGCGCGCCGGCGCCCGGCAGCGGGTTGCCGGTGGCGACCAGGGCCGGCAGGACGACGCGGATGAAGTTGCGGACTGCTGGGATCACGGGTGCCAGTCTAATGCGGCCGCCGGCCCGGTACCGCGGCACGCCGCAAACGGCTACCATTCGCCTCCTGCCAGCCGCAGGGGTCTACCGTGCAGATCGAAAAGAACCGCGTCGTATTGATTCACTACACCTTGCGTGACGAGCACGGAACGGTGCTCGATTCCTCGAGCGGCCGCGACCCGCTCAGCTACCTGCACGGCAAGGGCAACATCATCCCGGGACTCGAGCAGGCGCTGGCCGGCAAGACGGCGGGCGAGAAGCTCGACGTGACCGTGCCGCCGGAACAGGGCTACGGCCGCCGCGACGACCGCCTCGTGCAGATCATCCCGCGCAGCCGCTTCGCCGAAGGGGGCGAACTGGCGCCCGGCATGCAGGTGCGCGCGAGCGGTCCGCAGGGCGCGCGGATGGTGACCATCACGAAGGTCGAGCGCGATTTCATCACCATCGATGCCAATCACCCGCTGGCCGGTCGCACGCTGCATTTCTCGGTCGAGGTCGCCGAAGTGCGCAAGGCGACCCACGAGGAAGTCTCGCACGGCCACGTGCACGGGCCGGGCGGGCATCATCATTAGGCGGCCGGTCGCCGCCAGGCGCAGGCCGCGCGCGTGATACACCGCCAGAATCTCCAGTTTCCGGGCAAGGAAACCGCGCTGCGCGAGGACGTGCATGCGCTCGGCGGGCTGGTCGGCGAGGTGCTGCGCGACCAGGGCGGCGAAGCGCTCTTCAGCCTGGTCGAAGGCGACCGCGTCGCGGCGATCGGGCGCCGCGACGGCAATCCGCAGAGTGCCGTCGAACTGACCGTCCGCACGTCCGATCGCGCGCCCGCCGAGGCGCGCGACCTGATCCGCGCATTCAGCAAGTGGTTCGAGGTCGTCAACCTGGCCGAGCGGGTCCACCGCGTGCGCCGCCGGCGCGAGTACCTGATCCGCAATGACCGGCCGCAACCGGGCGGCATCGGCGACTGCATGTACCGGCTCAAGGCCGCGGGCCTCGGCGCGCCCGAGGTGCTGGAGCTCCTGGCCGGCGTGACGATCTATCCGGTGTTCACCGCGCACCCGACCGAGTCCTCGCGCCGCACGATGCTGCGCAAGCAGCAGCAGATCGCCGACCTGATGATCGAACGGCTGGATCCGAGCCTGACGCCGTCCGAGCGACGCTCGGTGTGGGAGCGCATCCGGATGGAGGTCACTTCCGGCTGGCAGACGGAGGCCCATCCGCACGAACGGCTCACCGTCGCCGACGAGCGCGAGCACGTGCTGTTCTACCTCGCGGAAGTGGTCTATCGCGTGGTGCCGGCGCTCTACGAGGAGATTGCGCTCTGGATGGAGACGGTCTTCGGCTTGCCGCCCGAGCTCGAGCGCATGCCTTTGATGCTGCGGTTCGGCAGCTGGGTCGGCGGCGACATGGACGGCAACACCGAGGTCCATGCCAAGGCGATCCGCGAGACGCTGCATCGCCAGCAGCAGCGCATCATTTCCGCGTACTACGAGGACTGCCGCGCGTTGGCAAGCAAGCTGTCGCAGAGCGCGGGCCGCGTGGGTGTCGGCCAGAAGCTCGAGGCCCGCATCGCCGAGTACGACATCCTGCTGCCGAAGGCCCGTGAGGCCGCCTCGACGCGCCACGACCGGATGCCGTACCGCATCTTCCTCGCGCAGGTCGCCGAGCGGCTGCGCACGACCTACGACGGCCGGCCGAATCACTATGAGTCGGTGGAACAGTTCATCCACGACATCGAGCTGGTGGCCGGGAGCCTGCGCGCGAACCGCGGCCGGCATGCCGGACTGTTCCCGGTCGAGCGGTTGCTGTGCCGCGCCCGCACGTTCGGTTTCCACCTGGCGACGCTCGACGTGCGTCAGCACGCATCCGTGCATCGCGAGGTCGTGGGGCAGGGGCTCGCGCGCAAGGACTGGCAGGCAGGGACACCGGCAGGCCGCAATGCCGTGATGTGCGAGGCGATCACGCGCGACCGCGGGCCGGTCGGAGCCTTCGATGCGGTCGGCCGCAGGACTCTCGCGGTTTTCGAGGCGATGATGCAGGCCCGCAACAAGTACGGCGAACGGGCGATCGGCGATTACGTGATCAGCGGAACCGAGTCGGCGGACGACGTGCTCTCGGTGCTGCTGCTGGCACGCTGGGCCAACATCACCGATCGCGACAGCGGCCAGGTGCCGCTCGATGTCGTGCCGCTGCTCGAGACGGTGAGCGCGCTCGAGGGCGCGGGTCCGGTGCTTGGGACGCTGCTCGCCGAGCCGAGTTACCAGCGGCACCTCGCCGCGCGCGGCGGCCGCCAGACGGTCCTGGTCGGCTTCTCCGAGAGCAACAAGGCAATCGGCATCGCGGCGTCACGCCACGCAATCTACGAGGCGCAGGCGGAGTTGATGAAGACGGCCGAAGCCGCGGGCGTCGATCTCACGCTCTTTTACGGGCGCGGCGGCACCACGAGCCGCGGCGGCGGGCCGCTGGACAAGCTGGTGCAGAGCGCACCGCCGGGCGCCACGCGCGGGCGGCTGCGCGCGACCGAGCAGGGCGAGGGCATCAGCAACAGCTACGGCCTGCGGCGCATTGCGCTGCGCACCTTCGAGAAAGCCGTGTTTGCCGTCCTGCTGGACCGCTTCGAGACGCCGCAGGCACCCGGCAGCGTGCAGCAGCTGCAGGCGTTGATGGCGACGATCGCCGCGGCAAGCCGCGCGCGCTATCGCGCGCTGGTGTTCGAACGGCCGGACTTCCACGCGTACTTCCGCGAGGTCACGCCGATCGACGTGATCGAACGCATGCAGATCGGCGGCCGCCTGGCGCACCGGGAAGGCAGCGGGATCGAGGCGTTGCGCACGGTGCCGTGGGTCTATGCGTGGACGCAAAGCCGGCACGTGCTGCCGGGCTGGTACGGGATCGGCACGGGCCTCGATGCCGCCGCCCGCGAACACGGCGCCGCGAACCTTGCCAAGGCCTGGGCGGCGTGGCCGTTCCTCGCGAACCTGCTGGACGACGTCGAGATGGACCTGGTGCGTGCGGACCTCGACATTGCCGCGCACTACGACGCACTGGCCGAGGGCGACGTGTCGGCGATCGTCGCAGAAATCCACCGCGAGCACGCGCTCGCGAAACGCTGGATCACGTGGATCAAGGGCGAGGTGGACCTGCTCGACAGCCGGCCGTCGATGCAGCGTTCGACGATTCTCCGCGCGCCCTATCTCGATCCGGTCCACCTGATGCAGGTCGACCTGCTGCGGCGCTGGCGCGCGGGCCAGCGCGCGGATGCGGCCTTGCAGGAAGCGCTGCTCGCGAGCGTGTCGGGCATCGCGCTCGGATTGCAGGCCACGGGGTGATATTTTTATATATTATTTATCAATGAATTACGACACTTATCTGAGAAGGTACATTGCTACCGTGGAGGGCCGATGCCGGATCTCGCCGCGCTGACCCGCGCTGCGCGCAGCGTCTGCGTCTACTGCGCCTCGAGCCGGCTCTGCGACGCGCGATACCACGATGTCGCGCGCAGGCTCGGAACGCTGCTCGCGACCGCCGGCGCGACGGTCGTCTACGGCGGCGGCCGCGCGGGTTCGATGGGCGCGCTCGCAGAAGGCGCGCTGGCCGCGGGCGGGCGCGTGATCGGCGTGATCCCGAAATTCATGGTGGACCTCGAATGGGGACACAACGACCTGTCGGAACTGCACGTCGTCGAGGACATGCGCACGCGCAAGCACGAGATGCTGACGCGCGCCTCCGCGGTTGTCGCGCTCGCCGGCGGCACCGGCACCCTCGAGGAGTTGTTCGAGGCGATGACGCTGAAGCGGCTCGGGCTGTTCCTGGGACCGATCGTGCTGGTCAACACCGCCGGTTTCTACGAACCGCTGCTCGCGCAACTGACGGCTGCGATCCAGGGGCGGTTCATGGACGAGCGCCACGATCGCCTGTGGACGGTGGTCGGGGAACCGGAGGAAGTCCTGCCGGCCATCGAGTCCTCGCCCCAGTGGAGCGCCGACAGCCGCGATTTCGCGGTCATGCGCTGAATCGGATAAAATCAATATATGAGCAATGAAAGACCGGGCGAGCCGCAGATGAATGTGGCGGCGCTCTACCGCGAGGATGTGTTCACGGACCAGCGCGTCGGCACCGTGCGGCGACTGACGCCCGTCAAGGCGGATGGCAGCGACGATCCCGCGCGCCCGCTGCTGTTCATCGGCCAGGCCACGGTCATGACGCCGATGGGTTCGCTACCGCTGTCCTTCGAACTCGAGGCCGCCAGTCTCTCCGAGGCGGTCGCGCAGTTCGGCCCGGCCGCGCAGCAGGCAATTGAAGAGGCCGCGCGCGAGCTGCAGGAGATGCGCCGCCAGGCTGCGTCGTCGATCGTCATTCCGGATGCGGGTGCGGCTGCCGCGCTCAAGGGCGGCGGCAAGGGCGGCATCCAGCTGCCGTAAAAGGGGTCGCATCCCTTTCTCCTGCCTGGAGGAGAAAGGGATGCGACCCCTCTCGTTCAACGCTTCTTTTTCCTGCGGCCGCTGGCGCTGGCAAGATCGGTCAGCACGGCGAGCGCGGTTTCGCGCCGTTTCGCGTCGAGTTTCTGCCAGCAACGCAGCATCAACTGGGTTTCGGCGTCGAAGCCGGTCAGCGGCTGCAGCGCGTCATCCGCAAAGGTCCTGAGCGACTCGTAGTCCACGCCGAGCCGGCGAGCGAGGCGCCGGACATCCGCCGGCCGGGTCGGCACGGAACTGACGAGGTCGGCGATCACGGCCGGCGTGGTGCCGAGCAGCCGCGCGAGTTCGCTCGCGGACCGGCCGCTCTCCATCGCGTTCCGGATCCAGCCGGGGAACTGCAGCAGTGCGGTCGGGTCGATCATGGCGCCGCCAGGTGCCTGGCCAGCCAGCCCTGCACTTCCTGGTAGAAATACCGGCTGTTCTCGCCCTTGAGGATCCAGTGATTCTCGTCCGGGAAGATCACCAGCCGGCTCTCGACCTGCTGTCGTTTCAGGATGGTCCAGAACTCGAGGCCATTGTTGTACGGGACGCGAAAATCCTTCTCGCCGAAGGTCACGAGGATCGGTGTCTTCAGGCGCGTCGAGCGCCAGAACGGGCTCTGGTCGCGCCAGACCGGCCGGTCGTCCCAGGGCGGGCCGCCGAGGTTGCGCTCGCGCGAGTAGGCGATGTCGCTGGTGGTCCACTGCGTCTTGAGGTCGTACAGCCCGGCGTGGCTCACGAGCGCCCGGTAGCGCGTGGTCGTTACCGCCAGCCAGTTCGCCAGGTGACCGCCATAGCTCGCACCGCCCGCAACCTGCCGGCTCGCGTCGATGAACGGATAGCGCCGAATCGCCTCGTCGGCGGCCTGATTGATTTCATCCGCGGGACCCGCCAGCGGATCGCCCTGGATCGCCTGCGCGAACTTCTCGCCGTAGCCGGTGGAGCCGGAATAATTGGTCATCAGCACGACGTAGCCCGGCTTCGCCAGCAGGTGGTAGTTCCAGCGCACGAAGAACTCGTCCTTGTACATCCCGTGCGGGCCGCCATGGATCAGCACGAACAGCGGGTATTTCTTCGACGGGTCAAAAGCCGGCGGCAGGGCGATCAGGTTGTGGATGCGCCGGCCGCGCTTCGACGTGAACCAGAAATCCTGGACCGGCTGCCAGTCGATCTCGGCCGCGCGTTCGGCATTGAATGCGGAGAGCGTCCGGCGCGCGCCGCTTGCGGCGTCGATGCGCGTCACCTCCGCCGGGATCACGGCGCTGCTCCAGTTCGCGACGATGACCGGATCCTCGCCGCTGCCGCCCACCTGGAGTCCGGAGAAACTGCCGGCTTCCAGCCGCCCGACCTCGCGCACTTCGCCGCCCGCCGCCGGCAATGCGAACAGCCGGTCGTGCGCCTCGTCTTCCGCCAGCAGGTAGATGCGGTCGCCGTCCGGCGAAACCTGGAAGCTGCCGACCGATTGATGGAAGCCGTAGGTGACGGGCCGAGGGGTGCGTCGGGCCCAGTCGAAGCGCACGAGGCGCTGGTCGTTGTAGACGAATTTCGTCTGCGGCGTCGAAAGCGCGTAGAGCGCCGAACCATCCGGTGCGAACTGCGGGTCCGAGTAGCTGGCCCCGGTGCCGTTCAACCGGTGCGGCTCGCCGCCGCCCGCCGGGAGGACAAACAAGGATTGCGGCACGTCGGCGCGCGCGGCCTGGTCGCGTTCGGTGGTCGCGGTGAACACGATGGCGCTGCCATCCGGCGACCAGGCGGCATCGAGGATCTCGCCGTCATTGTCGAGGTCGCCGCCGAATCCGCGCCCGCGCGCGAGTTCGGTGCCGGCCAGCAGGTCGCTGGCCTCGGCATCGGCGCCTAGCGGCTGCAGCATCAGAGTCGGCCGCCGCTCGTCGAGCCAGCGGTCCCAGTGCCGGATCGGGAAGTCGTCGTAGGCGCGCGCGTTGTACTTGCGGGCCTTGCGCTCGGCGATGCGCGCGCGGTTGTCCGCGTCATCGAGCGCGCCGGGATAGATCATGCTGGAAAAGAGGATGGCCTGGCCGTCCGGCCGCCACAGCGGGCGGGTCGCGCCGGTCGCGACGTCGGTCACGCGCTCGGCCTCGCCGCCGCCGGCGATGTCCAGCACGTAGATCTGCGACTCCTCCTGGCCCTCGCGCTTCGCTGCGAAGGCAATGCGCCTCGAATCGGCGCTCCAGGCGGGATTCGATTCGGAGCCCGCCGTGAACGTCAGCTGCCGCGGCGCGGCGCTGCCATCCGCGGGCACGAGCCACAGGTCACTCGACTTGGCGGCCTCGTCGTAGGCGGGCTCGGTGACTGGCACCACGATGAAACGTCCATCCGGGCTCAGCGCGGGCGTGCCGAGGCGCTTCATCAGCCAGACGTCCTCGTGCGTGATCGGACGCTTGGCCGCAGTCCCGGCGGCAAAGGCCGGGGTCACCGCGAGCACGAGGGAAAGACAGGCCAGTCGCAGCTTCATGCGCATCTCCGGTCAGGCGCGCCATTGGCGGGCGCGGACATTCTGCAGCAACCACGGCTGGTCTGCGACGAGCCGTTCATTGAACAGTTCGCCGCGGCCCTGCAGCGGGGTCCAGTCGGTGTAGGCGCCGACCAGTGAACCCAGGTACGGGCGCGCGATCTCGAGCACCTCGCGGAAATCCAGGTCGTCCGCCTCGCGCAGGCCCTCGCGCGGATGGCGGATCGCCCAGATGGTCGCCCCGAGCGCGCCGGCCGCGACCTGCAGGCAGGTCGCATTCGTGTAGGGCACATGCCGCCGCGCCTCGGCGATCGAGAGTTGCGAACCGAACCAGTAGGCATTCTTCGGATGCCCGGCCATCAGCACGCCGAGCTCGTCCATGCCGGTGACGATTTCCGCGCGGATGATGCGGCGGACCGGCTGCGGCATCCAGCCGCGGCCCTCGAGCTCGAGCGCGGACAGCATCGCGTCGTCGCAGGGGTGGTAGACGAACATCACGGTCGGCCGGTACTCGGTTTTTGCCCCCTGGCGCAGCGTCAGGTGATCCGCGATCGAGAACACCTCGTCGTGCGTCATCAGCAGGCCCTGGAACCCGCCGGACGACGGCAGCCAGCTGCGGGCGAAGGTGGCGCCGCCGGGCCGGTGCAGGTAGACCGAGCCGCAGCGCGGGCGATGCCAGTGCGAACCGATCGGCTTGCCGGCTTCCGTGGTGCCGAGCGACAGCTCGGACGGCTGCATCAGTTCATCGATGAACCCGTCGATCGACCAGGTGTTGACGAACTCGTTGGGACGCTTCGGCCGGTCGGTCGCCTGGGTGTCGCGCTCGGAGATCTGGATCAGGGAGACGCCGAGATCGCGCGCCAGCGTCGCCCATCCGGTGGCGCCGGCCGGCACTTCGGTGGCGCGGTTCTGCCCGCTCGCCAGGTCGAGCAGGGCCTGCTTCACGAAATGCGATACCAGCCCGGGATTCGCGCCGTGATCGACGACCGCGGTCGCGGAGCCGGGCTTCAGCCGGCGGCCGAGCTTCAGCATGTCTTCGCGCGTGCGGTAGTTGGTGCGCTCGCGCATGGTCAGCATCGGGTTGTCGAACACGCCGGGCCAGGGTTCGATCGAGGTGTCGACGTAGAGGACGCCCTGCTCCGAACACCATTCGACGAGATCGAGGCTCGACACGTCCACGGACAGGTTGAGCAGCAGATCCCCCGGCTTCAGGCGCCGCTTCAGTTCGCGCTGGTAGGTTGCCGGTTTCAGGTGGCAGTGCACGAAGCGCGCCTGGTTCGCGGAGGCGAACGCGCGACCCTGCTCGCTCGCCTCCAGCACGGTCAGGCCGTCCTCGGGCAGGGTGATGTGACGCCGCAGCAGCGGCAACATGGCCTGGCCGATGCTGCCGCAGCCGACCATCAGCATGCGGCCGGAAAATTCCGCGGTTTCGATGCGGTTGGCAGACACGGTGGAACCCTAGCAAAGTGCCGGGACGCACGCACCTGCCCGTCTTCGGGCGCGCATGGGCAGGGGATCGCTGCAGGGTGCATAATCGCCCGAACGCGGAGCCCCGGACCTTCATGGACTGGAAGATTGCGACATTGATGTTGCTGGCGGGTCCGGCACTGGCCTCGGACCTGCCGCGCAGCCCGGCGCCGCCCGGCGTCGAGCTTTATTTCATTTCGCCGCAGGACGGCGCGACGCTCGCGAATCCGGTGACGGTGCGCTTCGGCCTCAAGGGCATGGGCATTGCGCCGGCCGGCATCGCGCTGGCGAACACCGGGCATCACCATCTGTTGATCGACACCGAATTGCCGCCGCTCGACCGGCCGGTGCCGGCCGATGCGCAGCACATCCACTTCGGCAAGGGCCAGACCGAAACCACGCTGACGTTTGCACCCGGCAGGCACCGGCTGCAGCTGCTGCTCGGCGATCACCTGCACCGGCCGCACGAGCCTGTGATCGTCTCGCTTCCGATCGAGATCAACGTAAGGCGCTGATACGGCGAATTCGAGAGCACTTGGCGCCGGTGCCGGCCGCGGCTACATAATAGTGTCGTGATCGAGGGAGATGAGCCAGGCAATGTCTCGCCAGATGTCGCCGCCGACGGCCCCTGAAGACGCCGCGAGCAGACAGTCGGTACCGCGACACCGGCGGGTGGCACAGGCAGCCGGCATTGCACTGGCGTATTTCGCCGCGGCGGAACTGGCCCGGTGGCTCGCGGCGGCCGGCGGCGCCGCGGTCGCGCTCTGGCCGGCCGCGGGCATCGCGCTGGGTGGCCTGCTGCTTGCTGGCCAGCGTGCATGGCCCGGAATCTGGATCGCGGCATTTTGCTCGGACCTGCTGCACCGCGCGCTGGTCGCCGACGCGACGTTTGCGCCCGGACTTGCGGCGCTGCCCGCGTTGATCGCAACGGGTGCCTCGTTGCAGGCCGCCGCCGGATTCCGGCTGGTTCAGCCGCTGACCCGCGTTGCCGCCCCGTTCAGCGCGCCTGGCGACGTGCTCCGCTTCCTCGCGCTCGGCGGACCGGTCGCGTGCGTCGTGTCGGCAAGCATCGCCTGGGCCGCGCAGCGATTCCTCGGCGGCCTCGCTTCGTCGGGCCTGCAGGTTCGCTGGTTCGACTGGTGGGCGAGCGATGTCGTCGGCGTGTGGCTGGTCGCGCCGCTGGTGCTGGTCGCCTGGCCCGAGATGCGCATGTCGCACCGCTACCGTGCGTTACAGGTTGCGGTGCCATTGCTGGTTGCCGCGGTGTTGATCGCGGGAGCGGAAATCTGGCTGGAGCGTTCGGAATCGGCGGCGACCCGGGCCCGGATAATCGGTGAAATGCAGCTGGCTTTCGACCTCGGCACCGGGCAGCTCCCGATCGATGTCGAGGCGCTGCATTCCGTCGAGCGCCTGTTTGCCGCGAGCCATGACGTGACTGCAGAGGAATTTGCGGCCTTCACGCGTCGCGCCGCCGGCAAGCCCGGGGTCGAGGTGATCGAATGGGTCCCGCGCGTGACCGCCGCCGAACGCGCCGGATTTGAGGCCGGACTGCAACGCGAAGGCCTCGGCGCTTCCGGAATGTACGGCGTCATCGACGGCCGGATCGTCGAGGCGAGGGCGCCTGACATTGCCGCGGACTATTTCCCCGTGCGTTTCGTCGCACCCGGCAACGGCTACCGGTCGCGAATCGGGCTGGATCACGGTACCGATCCGCGCCGGCGGCAGGCGATGCTGCGCGCGATCGTGACCGGCGAGGCAGTTGGCACGTCGTTGCGCGTATTCCTGACGAAAGGACGCCCGGCGATCATGGCATTCGTGCCTGTATACCGGGCCGGATACGAGGGCGCGAGCGCGCGCAGCGCGGGCGGATTCGAGGCCGTGCGCGGCTTCGTCCTCGCCGCTTACGACGCCGACACCTTGCTGGCGACCCTGGTGCGGGAGGCTGGCGCCCGCGGACTGTATTACCGGGTCGCCGACGTCAGCGATCCGGATGCGCCGATCGAAATTGCCGGAACCCTTCCAGACAGACGGACTCGTCCCGTTCAATTCGTCCGCGACGTCACGTTCGTCGGACGCACCTGGCGGGTGGAGTTTCAGGCACCCCCGGCCGCCTGGCGCCCCGGCGACAGCTGGCAGGCGGAATTGCTGATCGCGATCTCACTGCTGATCGCCGTCCTGGTCGCCTTTACGACGTTGACAGCGGCCGGCCGCACTTCCGCGATTGCCGCCGAAGTCGAGGCCCGCACGGCCGAGCTCGCGCGCGAGCTCGCCGCGCGGGGTGCGGCGGAACAGGCGGCCCGCTCCAGTGAACAGAAACTCACGGTCACCCTCCAGGCGATCGGCGATGCGGTGCTCGCGACCGATGTCCACGGCCGCGTTACGCGCATGAACCCGGTTGCGGAGCAGTTGACCGGCTGGACGAGCGCTGATGCGCTTGGCCGCCCGATCGAAGAAGTGTTTTGTATCGTCAACGAGGAATCGCGCCGGCCGGCGGTGATCCCGGTGGCGGCGGTCCTGGAGAGCGGCGCAGTGCATGGACTGGCCAATCATACGGTCCTGATCGCGCGGGACGGCAGCGAGCGCCCGATCGCCGACAGTGCCGCGCCGATCCGCGATCCGGACGGCACGATTATCGGAGTCGTGCTCGTGTTCCGTGATGTGTCGCGTGAGCGCGCCGCAATACGCGCACTGGCACACAGCGAGGGAAAGTACCGGCGCTTCGTGGAACTCGCCCCGTTTGGCGTCTTCGTGAACGCCGGCGGTCGCTTCGTATTCGCCAATCCAAAGGTACTCGACATGCTCGGCGCGCGTTCAAGCGCGGATGTCATCAGCAGGCCGGTGCTCGATTTTGTCCATGCAAGCAGTCGCGAGTTCGTGCTGGAACGCGTGCGACAGCTGATGGAACAGCGCGAGCCGGCGCCGCTTCGCGAATCGAAATGGGTACGTCTCGACGGGTCGGTCATTGACTGCGAAGCGACGGCCGTACCCTATGTCTATCGCGGGCGCCCGGCAGCGCTGGTGATGATCCAGGACATCAGCCTGCGCAAGCAGGCCGAAGCGCAGCGCGATCGTTTCTTCGACCTGTCGGTGGACATGCTTTGCATCGCGTCGACCGATGGCTACTTCAGGCGGCTGAATCCGGCATTCAGCACGACGCTCGGATGGACCGTCGAGGAATTGTTGGCGCGGCCATTCATGGATTTCGTGCATCCCGACGATCGCATTGCAACCGGGGCGGAAATGGAACGGCTGACGTACGGCCAGCCGACCCTGAATTTTGACAATCGGTATCTCTGCAAGGACGGTTCATACAAGTGGCTGTCCTGGAAGTCACAGCCGCAGGCAGATGAGGGCCTGATCTTTGCCACGGTCCGCGATGTGACCGAAAGCAAGGTACTGGAGGCGGCGCGCATTCGTCTGACCGAGGAGCTTCAGCACGCGCGGCACGACGCAGAGCAGGCCAATCGCGCCAAGTCGCAGTTCCTGGCGACGATGAGCCACGAGATCCGGACGCCGATGAACGGCGTCATCGGCATGGTTGACGTGCTGCAGCAGACCAGCCTGCGCGGCTACCAGATCGAAATGGTCGACCTGATACGCGAGTCCGCGTATTCCCTGCTGGCGATCATCGACGACATCCTCGATTTCTCGAAGATCGAGGCCGGGAAGCTCGAACTGGAGGAGGGGCCGGTGGACGTGGCGGCCGTGGTCAAGGCCACCTGCGCCTTGCTCGAGCACATGGCCGCGCGCAAGGGAGTGGAACTCACGCTGTTCGTGGACCCTGAGATTCCACCGCAACTCGGCGGCGATGCCATCCGCCTGCGGCAGGTGCTGGTCAACCTCGTCAGCAATGCCATCAAGTTCTCGAGCAGCTCCGAGCGACCGGGATGCGTGTCGCTGCGGGCACTGTGCACGGAGGCGACCGCCGGACACGTGCAGATAGAATTTCGCGTGACGGACAATGGCATCGGCATGAGCGATGCGGTCATGGAAAAACTGTTCACGCCGTTCACCCAGGCGGACGCCTCGACGACACGGAGATTCGGCGGCACCGGGCTCGGCCTGACGATCGTGCGGCACCTCGTGCAGCTGATGGGCGGCGAGATCGGCGTCACGAGCCGGCAAGGCGCCGGTTCGGTGTTCAGCATACGTGTCGCGTTTGCGCGGGCGGAGCAGGCCCAGCCGGCCGATGCCGGCGCATCGCCCGTGGAGGGCCTCAGCTGCATCGTGGTCGGCGGCGCCGAGGGCATGGCGGACGACCTGGCCAGCTACCTGAAGCATGCTGGCGCCAGGGTCGAGCGCGCGACCGATCTCCAGGTCGCCGGCACCTTGCCTGGCGCCGACGCCGCAGGACCGCCAGTCTGGGTGATCGATGCCGAGCGCGAACCGCCCGATGGCACCGAATTGCGCGCGGCCGCGGCCGCGCAGGGACAGGAGGCGGCGCGATTCGTCGTCATCGGCCGCGGCCAGCGGCGCAGGCCGCGCAGCGAATCCGAGGACCTGGTCACGATCGACGCCAATGCGTTGACGCGCAGGACTTTCATCAACGCGGTGGCGCTGGCTGCGGGACGGGCCGACCTCGATGCCACGATGATGCAGCACGGCAAGGCGGAAGAGCATTTCCGCGCGCCGGAACGGTCGGATGCCGCAAGTACCGGACGCCTGATCCTGGTCGCCGAGGACAACGAGACCAACCAGCAGGTGATCCTGCGGCAACTGGCTGTCCTGGGCTTTGCCGCGGACCTGGCAAGCGATGGCCGCGAGGCGCTTGCGCGCTGGGATACGGGGCACTATGCGCTGGTGCTGACGGACCTGCACATGCCGAGGATGGACGGCTATGACCTGGCCCGCGCGATTCGAATGGGCGAGGCGGGGAAGCAGCGCACGCCGATCATTGCGCTGACCGCGAATGCGCTGCGTGGCGAGGCGGATCGCTGCCGCGCGGCTGGTATGGACGACTACCTGTCGAAACCCGCGCCGCTCAAGGACCTGCAGGAAGTGCTCGAAAAGTGGCTGCCGGCCGCCGGCGAGACGCATCCGCAGGAGCACAAGCTTGCCGCTGCCGCGGCCGAGTCCACGATCGCCGTCGAGCCCGGCGTGCTGGCCGGCCTGGTCGGCAACGACCAGGTTGCAATCGCGCGGATACTGCGCGTCTTCGTCGACAATCTGCCGGATACCGCGGATGAAATCCGCGCGGCGTGCCGGGCCGGAGACGCGCAGCGAGTGCGCGCGGCCGCCCATCGCCTGAAATCGGCGGCCCGTTCGATCGGCGCACTTCGCCTGGGACAGTCGTGCGCCGAGCTGGAACGCGCGGCTCGCGCGAGCGAGGTCTCCGGTTTCGCGGAGTTGCTCGAGCGATTCCAGGCGGACGTCCGCGCGGTCGCGTCGCAACTGGGGGCGGGATGACCGACCTCGCGGGGATACGGATCCTGGTGCTCGACGACGAGCCGGTGGCACTCGTCCTGATGGAACGCATGTTGGCAAACCTGGGGTTTGCGAATGTCAGGACGTTCGATCTCGGCGAACGAGCGCTTGCCTGGCTCACTGGCAGCGGACAGGCGGTGGATCTGGTCGTGCTCGATCTCAACATGCCCGGCATGGACGGGGTCGAATTCCTGCGCAATCTGGTCGAACTGAATTTTGCCGGCGGCGTGATACTCGCGAGCGGCGAGGATGAACCGATCCAGCAAGCCGCAGAGACACTTATCCAGGCGCATCGCATCACCGCCCTCGGACACCTGCACAAGCCGGTGCAGCCGGAAGCGTTGACCGCGCTGATCGAGCAATGGAGAGTAAGGGTCCGGTCCTCCAGGCGCGGGGTTGCGCGCTCGTATGCCTCCGAGGATGTCGCCCGCGCGATCGCCAATCGCGAGTTCGTCAATCATTACCAGCCCGTGGTCGCGGTCGCGACCGGTGCCGTCGTCGGCGTGGAGACCCTCGTGCGCTGGCAGCATCCGGCTGACGGGATGGTGTACCCGGACCGGTTCATCGGCGTCGCAGAGGAGCATGGACACATCGACGGCCTGACGCAGGTCGTGCTCGAGGGCGCCATCGCGCAGGCGCGGTCCTGGCTCAATGCGGGTCTCAGGCTGCGCGTCAGCGTCAATGTCTCAATGGACAATCTGACTGCCCTCGCTTTTCCCGATGTGCTGGCGCGACAGGTGGCAAGCGCGGAACTCTCCGCGTCCGACATCGTGCTCGAAATCACCGAGAGCCGTCTCATGCCGGGACTGGTGACCGTGCTCGACGTGCTGACGCGCCTGCGACTGAAGCGATTCCGTCTGTCGATCGACGATTTCGGCACCGGGCATTCTTCCCTGGCGCAACTCAGGGACATTCCGTTTGATCAACTGAAGGTGGATCGCGGATTCGTGCACGGTGCGGCGGGCAATGAAAAGAAGCGGGCGATCTGCGACGCGAGCCTCCGCCTCGCGCGCCAGCTTGGCATCGAAGTGGTTGCCGAAGGAGTCGAGGACGCGGACGATTGGCAGTTCCTGCGGCAGAAGGGCTGCGATTATGCGCAGGGTTACTTCATCGCCAGGCCGATGCCCGGCCCGGAGCTGCTGTCCTGGATCGACCGTTGGTCGGCGCGCGTGCTTGGAGGATTGTGACATGCGGTTGGCTTCCCGCGCAGGATTCATGTCGCTGATCGGCGGCTTGTTGGTCGCGTTCGTTGGGGCCGGCTGCTCCGGCGAGCCCGACTACGACCTCATCGTCCGTGGCGGGACGATTTACGACGGGTCCGGCAATCCCGGCTACACGGGCGACGTCGCGGTCAGTGGCGACCGCATCGCCTACGTCGGCCCGGAGGCGCCGGGCGATGCACGGCGCGAAATCGACGCGCGCGGGCGCGCAATCGCGCCGGGCTTCATCAACATGCTCTCCTGGTCGAATGAGTCGCTGCTGATCGACGGGCGCGGGCAGGGGGAACTGCGCCAGGGCGTCACGCTCGAGGTGATGGGCGAGGGCGACTCGATGGGGCCGCTGACCCCGGCGATGAAGGACGAGCTGATCGCCCAGCAGGGCGACCTGAAATACGAAATCGAATGGACCACGCTCGGCGAATACCTCGAGACTCTCGAGCGCAAGGGCATTTCGCTCAATGTCGCGTCGCATATCGGCGCGGCGACCGCGCGCATGAACCTGCTGGCATCGGCCGACGTCGATCCGACGCCGGGGCAACTCGAGGCCATGCAGGAAGTCGTGCGCCAGGCAATGGAGGAGGGCGCGCTCGGCGTCGGCTCGTCACTGATTTACGTGCCGGGCACCTTTGCCGGGACCGACGAGCTGGTTGCGCTGGCGGAAACGGCGGGGCGCTGCGGCGGAATCTACGCGACCCACATGCGCAGCGAGGGCGGGCAGTTGCTCGAGGCCATCGACGAAACCATCGAGATCGCGCGCCGTTCCGGGACGCCCGCCGAGATCTGGCACCTCAAGGCGGCCGGGCGCAAGAACTGGCCGAAGCTCGACGCGGCGCTTGCGCGCATCGAGACGGCGCGCCGGGATGGCCTGCGCCTCACGACCGACATGTACGCCTACCCGGCGGCCAGCACGGGGCTCGACGCCGCCATGCCGCCGTGGGTGCAGGAGGGCGGCAACGCGGCGTGGTATGCGCGCCTGCGCGATCCCGCAGTGCGCGCGCGGGTCGCGGCCGAGATGCGGCAGGAGGATGGCGGCTGGAACAACACGCTGCGCGAGGCGGGTGGCGCGGACAACGTGCTGATCGCGTCGCTGCGCAATCCCGCGCTCAAGCCGCTGATCGGCAAGACGCTCGCCGCGATCGCGGCGGAGCGGGGCGTGTCGGCGGAAGAGGCGGCGATGGACCTGGTTGCGGAAGACGAGAGCCGTGTCGGCTCGATCTACTTCCTGATGTCCGAGGAGGAAGTGCGACGCAAGGTCGCGCTGCCGTACATGAGCTTCGGCTCGGACGGCACGGCGGTCTCGGCGGAGGGAGTGTTCCTGAAGAGCAACCTGCACCCGCGCGGCTACGGAAATTTCGCCCGCGTGCTCGCGCGCTACGTGCGCGAGGAGCAGGTGATCACGCTCGAGGACGCCGTGCGCCGGATGACGGCGCATCCGGCCGCCGTGCTGGGCCTGCGCGACCGTGGCGGGCTCCAGGCCGGCTTCCACGCGGACGTCGTGGTGTTCGACCCCGCGACCATCCAGGATCATGCAACCTACGTGGAACCGCACCAGTACGCGACTGGCGTCTCGCACGTGATCGTGAATGGCGTCCTGGCATTGCAGGACGGCGAGCCGACGGAGGCGCGCCCGGGTCGCTTCGTGCGCGGGCGCGGCTGGACCGGGTGGGATGACGGCGGCTGCCGCGCGTCGGCGCGCGACTGGGAATGGCCCTAGATCTTGCCGGTCGAATTCCTCATCTTCGGGCTCACGCTGGCGGGTGTCGCCGTGTTTCACGGGCGCGCGCTGCCGATCGCGGCCTGCGGGCTCGCGGCAATCATCGCCTGCGAATGGATCTTCACGCAGTTCCCCACCGGACCCGGCGCCGCGGGACTCGCGCTGCACTTCGCGCACGAGTGGGTGACGCTGGCCAACCTGCTGATGCTGCTGGTCGGCTTCGCGATGGTGGCGGCCCATTTCGAGCACAGCCAGCTGCCGGCGGCGCTGCCGCGCTACCTGCCAGACGACTGGACCGGCGCATTCGCGCTGCTCGCAATCGTCTTCGTAATCTCCGGTTTCCTCGACAACATCGCCGCGGCGCTGATCGGCGGCGCCATGGCGCACACGCTGTTCCGCGGCCGGGTGCGTATCGGCTACCTCGCGGCGATCGTCGCCGCGTCGAATGCCGGCGGCGCCGGCAGCGTCATCGGCGACACGACGACGACCATGATGTGGATCAAGGGCGTGGCACCCGCCGAGGTCGTGCATGCCTATGTCGCCTCGTCGACGGCGCTGCTGGTATTCGGCCTGGCGGCCGCGCGCGCCCAGCAGCGCTTCGCGCCGATCGTCCGCGATGCGCCGAGGGTGCTGCACATCGACTGGCTGCGGGTGGCAATCGTCGCTTTCGTGCTCGCAAGCGCCGTCGCCGTGAACGTTTTCGTGAATGTCAGGCACCCGGAACTGGCGGATCACTTCCCGTTCATCGGCGCCGCAGTCGCGGTCTCGCTGCTGCTGACAGTCGCGATCCGGCGGCCGGACTGGCGCGCCCTGCCCGGGGCATTCAAGGGTTCGATCTTCCTGCTGTGCCTGGTTGCCTCGGCGTCATTGATGCCGGTCGAGGCGCTGCCCGCAGCCGCG
Source organism: Steroidobacteraceae bacterium (assembly GCA_050179155.1). GTDB lineage: Bacteria > Pseudomonadota > Gammaproteobacteria > Steroidobacterales > Steroidobacteraceae > SCUD01. Next base: position 63,983 of record JBFXFJ010000005.1, on the reverse strand, counting down.
TGGCAGACCGCATTCGCACTCGGCTTCGTTTCGGCCGGGTTCGACAACATTCCGCTGACGGCCATGGCACTCGAGCAGGGCGGCTACGACTGGGGCGTGCTCGCCTACGCGGTCGGCTTCGGCGGCTCGATGCTGTGGTTCGGTTCTTCCGCCGGCGTCGCGATCTGCGGCATGTACCCGCAGGCGCGATCCACCGCTCGCTGGCTGCGCGAAGGCTGGCTCGTCGCGGTCGCCTACGTCGCCGGCTTTGCTGCGCTGCTGTTGACGCTCGGCTGGAACCCGGGGTCCTGAACGCCGACGACGATGTATCCCTCGACCACCCGCGCGCGCACACTGGTCGTGGCGAGCACTGCATCCAGCGCCTGCAGCGGCGTCAGGCCTGAAATCGAGCCATGCACGACGATGCCCGCGGCCTCGGACTCGCTGCCTGCGGTCGCGTACACGACCTCGCGTCCCAATTCGCGCGCCGCCCAGGCGAGGAATTCCGCGAGCGGCAATCCCTCGATATCGATGACGGGCGTCGCGTTGGCAATCCAGTCCCAGGATTCCCCGTAGAGCGGCGTCGCGGTGCGCTCGATGCTGCCGTCGTTTGCAATCGTGAGCTGTTCACCGGCCTCGCTTTGTTCGACAGCGCCGTCCATCGCCTGCCAATCGACGCGGCCCTCGCGCACGCGCAGCCGCACGCCCGGGTCCAGCAGGCGGACCTCGTACTGGGTGCCCACGTGCCGCAGGGAACCGGCCGGCGTGACCACGTCGAGCGGCACCGCGGGCGCGAGCCCGGCATCGACATAAAGCGCCCCGCGTTCGAGGACGACCTCGTCGCCACCGGCCAGCAGCACGCGCGTGTCGTGATCCATGCGCGCGGAGACGCCGCCCGGCAGCGTCAGCACGCCGCGCCCGGCGGAGCCGGTCTGCAGCGTCTGCCCCGATGCGAGCGCCTGCCCGCCGGTAACGGAGTGCCAGCCGCCGAACCATCCGGAGCGGACACGAACCTCGCCGGTCGCGAGCGCCAGCGTCGCAACGACCTCCGTGGGACCCGTCATCCTCGGCGCGGCGACCCAGACGCCGACCGCCGCAGCCAGGACGCCGGCGGCGAGCGCGAAGCCCGTCCGGCGCCGGCGCCGGCGATGCGCTGCGGCGACCAGCGCACGCCATTCCGCGCGCAGGCTATCGTGCACCGCGCGCTCGACCGCAACCGGCGGCTTCTCCCTCGGACCCGCGGACCGGAGGACCTGTTCGATGTCTGCGTCATTCATGGCCGGACCTCACGCACCCAGGCTCGCGGCGATGTCGGCCGCTTCCGCGCCGAACACCTTTTCCAGCGCTTCGCGAAAAGCGATCCTCGCCCGCGCCAGCAGCGACTGGGCGGCGACCGTCCCGATTCCCAGGCGTTCACCGATGACCTCGACCGAATCTCCTTCCATGTACTTCCATTCCAGCGCATTGCCGTAGTTCGACGGCAGCCCGTCGAGCACCACACGCACCAGGCGGGCAACCTCGGCGCGTCCGTAGCTACTGACCAGGTCGTACTCGTCCGGCGCCGCGACCGACTCGATGGCCATGCGCAGTTCCGGCTGGTCGTCGATCAGCACCACGTGCCGCATGCGCCGGCGGGCGCGGATGTAATCCACCGCTTCATGGCGGCAGATCTGGCAGATCCAGGTGAACAGGCCCGACTCGCCGCGGAAGTCCGCCATCTTGCGCATTGCTTTCGTCAGCGTGGACTGCACCACCTCGCGGGTGGCCTCGACGTCGCCATTGAGGCGCGGCAGGGCAAAGCGATACACCCGCGCGAAGTACGCGTTGAAAAACGCCTCGAACGCCTGCTCGTCGCCCGCGAGCATGCGCCGGATGAGCTGCCTGTCGTCTGCCAAGGCCTGGTCCACGCGGCGGGGCACCGTCGGTCGGTAGGACGCCGGCGCCATCGTCGATCAATCGCGCCCGGTCCGGAGCGGGCGATTCTAGCAGCCAGCGCTGGAGGGCCAGCAGGATGAGCCAGGCAATCGCGGCGCTCGCCAGGTCGTGCGAGAGGAAATGGGCCCCGCGCGCCTGCTGGCCAAACGAGAAGATGAGGCCAGTCATCACCGACGCGGCGAGCGCGCCGCGGGCAAGGCGCGGGCGCCGGCCGAGCAGCACGAAATAGAACGCCATCAGCGCAAATCCGGAGGAGGCGTGGGAACCCGGATAGCAGCGCGCGCGCGGCAACTCGTCCGGGCGGTCGCCGAACAGGGAGACGTACGGCCGGCCGCCGCCGTAGCGCGCGAGGTCACGCGGGCAATCGACATTGGTGACCTGCTTCAGCCCGCCGACCACGGCCGGGCACAGCGCAAGCGCCGCGGCGATGAAAAGCGCCTGGCGCCGCAGCGGCCGCAGGCGCCGGACACGCAGTCCCGCGATCGCGGTAATCAGCGCAGCCAGGCCGACGATGCGGACCAACCAGCCGCCGCCCGTGTGGATGAGGTCCACCGCCCACACGGTGTGAGCGCCGATCCAGGCCCCTGTGGCCGGATCGTAGAAGAAGGTGTCAGCGATGGTGAGGTCTCCGGGGCCGGAGACCGCGAGCGCGCCCGCGAAGAGCAGGACGGACACCCAGGCCCGCCCGATCCCGGCTCGCGGGGCAGTGCGTGGCAATACTGCATGGACAGTGCCGCTCGCGCGCATCAACGGGTCCGCGCGACCTGGACCGGCGCCGGCGGCGGGCCGGACGGCTGGTAGCGGCGCTGCTCGAACAGTTCGTAGGCGGTCTGGAAGTACGCGATGCCCAGGCGCTCGAGCTCGGGGTCGCGCGGAGCCGGCGCATAGCGGTCCGCCGCGGCGTCGTACTGGTAGGTGTGGACCGCCTTCCGGAGGCCGAACACGACCATGCGGCCGTCGCGGTAGATTGCGACGTCGTGGTTATGGTTGAACAGGGCGACGCGATGCGCAGCGGGAGTCGCGAGCGCGTCCTGGCCGAAGAACGGAGCCTCGTAGGGAAGCCCGAGCAGGCCGAGCACCGTCGGCGCCAGGTCGATCTGGGTCATCAGCGAATCCACGCGGCGCGGCCGGATGTGCTTTGGCGCATAGATCATCAGCGGTATCTCGTAGGTCTTGAGCGGAATCTGCTCTGCGCCATAAACCCGCGCGCCGTGATCGGCGGCGACCACGAAGACGGTGTCGTCGAACCAGTCGTGATTCTCTGCGTGCGCGAGGAACTGCCCGAGGGCGTAATCGGCATAGCGCACGCCGGCGGCGCGGCCGCCGCCTTCCGGCGGGATCCCGAGCTGCTCGAGGCCCGGGCGGAACGTAAATGGCTTGTGATTCGACGTCGTCATGATGATCGTGAAGAACGGCTTGCCGGTGGCGTGCAGGGTGTCGAGGTGCCCGAGCGCGTGGTCGAACAGGTCCTCGTCGCTGACGCCCCAGATGTTCTCGAACCGCACCCGGTCGATCGAGCGACGGTCCACGGTCTCGAAGCCATTGCTTCCGAAGAAGTAGTTCATGTTGTCGAAGTAGCCGTAGCCCCCGTACAGGAAGCTCGTGCGGTAGCCGAGCGAGCGCATCACGGCGCCCCAGGTCGCAACACGCTCGTTGCCCGGGCGACGAAGGATCGAGACGGTCGGGATCGGCGGGATCGAACTGGCGAAGGCCTCGAGTCCGCGCACGGTTCGTGTGCCGGACGCATAGGCATTGGAGAACCAGATGCCGTGTTGCGCATACGCGTCGAAGTTCGGCGTCAGGTCGCGGTCGGAGCCGTACAGTCGGCTGAACTCCGCGCCGAAAGACTCGCTCGAGACCAGCACGACATTCATCCGGCCGAGGCCGTTCGCGCGGCCGTCAAAAGCGCGGTCCAGGCGCCCTTCCGCGAGCCGTGTCAGGCGCCCGCCGCCGCGCTCCAGCGCATGGCCGATGAGCTCGAGGTTCTCGCGCGCATCGGCGCTGCGGTAGTTCGCGTAATAGTCGATCTCGTTGGTCGTTGCCGCGCGCATGAAGCTGCTGAGACCGTTCTGCACCAGCTCGTTGGCGACGCGGTTCGATGCGCCGGAGAGGGTATCCGTGGGCCAGAAGGCCAGCGCGAGCGCGGCGAGCGAAGCGTGCAGGGCAAACGGCTGCAGGCGCTGCCGGAACGCGACGGCTCGTTCGCTGCCGTCACCGACGCAGCGCCGGATCCATGCGAGCCCGGCACTGGCGAGCGCCGCCGCCGCCAACGCGACCCATAGCACCGGGTATTCCGCCCAGACGTCGCCGGCGACTTCCGTCGGATAGGCGAGGTAATCGAATGCCACCAGGTTGAAGCGGGCATCGAATTCCTCGAAGAAATAGCTCTCGGCGACCGCCAGGAACGACAGCGCAAAGAGCGCCAGCCAGCTGCCGGTCGCGAGCACCGCCCGGTTCGCGCGCGAACGGTACCAGCGGTCAGGCAGCAGCGCGGTGTACGCCGCCAAGGGTCCGAACAGGTACAGCGCCGCGACCGTGTCGTTCAGCAGGCCGCCGGCCAGGATCAGCGGCAGGTCCGCCGCGCCGAGGCCCGCGGGAATCCCGAACTGCCACGACAGCCAGGCACGCAGCAGCGCGCCGACCAGGAGGCTCGCGGCGCCCAGCGCGAGCACGAGGCGAAACCGGTGGAACACGCTGGATTGGACGGCCGCCGCCGCCCCGATCAACCGGCGCCTTGAATCGCGTCAGAACTCCCAGAGTACGCCGACGGAAGGCACGAGCGGCAGCCAGTCGCTCTTGCGGGTCGAGAATATGACCGTGCCGGTGCCGTCATCGCCGGCGACCAGTTCCGAGCAGCAGGTATTGCCGATATTGACCGCATTGGTGAGCTCGAACGTGAGCGTCAGGCTGCCGGTCGCGAGCGGACGGCGCCGCTCCGCGCGCAGGTCCAGGAAGCCGCGGGTCGGGAATCGCGAGGCATTTCGTTCACCCAGCTCCGTCGCGGACACCTGGGTCGTCGGCCAGCCGCGGTGGGCGCCGGCGACGGCGGCAAAGCGCCAGGTCCTTCGCGTCCAGTCGACGCCGGCCGTCGCGGCCCAGGTCTGGTCCCAGCTGCGGGAGACGCGCTCGCCTTCGACCCGGTCCCAGGCCTCGGACCAGGCGAGGCTGGTCCACCAGGTGTACCCGGATGACTCCCGGATCAGCGACAGTTCGACGCCCCGGATCTCCGCGGATGACGGCGCGACCATCACGCGGTCCGGCGCAATTTCCGGAATGAGCGACAGCGGGTCGAGGAGATTCTCGAAGTGCGGGCGCGGATCGCCCTGCCGCTTGCGGAACGCCTCGACGCGCAGTGCGAGCCCGCCTTCGAAACGATGGTCGAGGCCGGCGATCAATTGCTCCGAGCGTTGCGCTTCCGGAAACATGACGAGGCCGTCCTCGACCTTCAGTTCGTGCACCTCGTCGGTCTGGTGGAACCTGCCCCAATGGACGCGCAGGCTCGTGGCCGGCGCGACCTGCCAGCGGAAGTTGAAGCGTGGGTCGTAGAGCCAGTCCTCCGCGGTCGTTCCTTTCGTGATCGTGCGTTGTGCGCGCAGCCCGAGTTCCGTGATCAGGTCGCGACTGAGCCGCCAGCGGTAGGCGCCGAAGAGCGCGATCCGCTCGCGGTCCGGATCCAGGAAGGCATCGCGCACGAGCGTGGTGTCGCGCGAGAACAGCGCGGCCACCGCATCCGTGTAGGTCGCTTCGGCGGCGTAGTTGTAGCGCGCGTCCTCGTCGGTCCATTCGATTCCCGCCTCGAACGAGTGCCTGGGCCGCGGTTGCCAGGCCAGCCGGGCGCGCGCTTCCCAGTATTCCGAGGTCCGGTGATCGGATACGGTCCCCGTCGAGATCCCGGGATTGTCGACGCTGCCCGTCCGGTCGCTGTCGACGCCGCTGTGGCCGAGCCACAGGGAGCCGCTGACGCCATTCATCCAGTCGCGATCGGCCCGCAGCCAGAAGTAGCGATTCTCGCTTTCGATGCGCGCTTCCTCGTCCTGTCTCTCGCGTTCGATCGAGAGCCGGTCACGGGACCACAGGGCATTGGCAGTCACGCGCAGCCTTGCCGGATCGCCGAAACCTGCCCGCGCGTAGGCGTCCGCGTAATCGGGATCGCCGGCATCGTGGGCGAGCGCGCGCACGAATGGCTTGAGGGTGCCGACGCGCGCGGCCGCCAGCCAGTCCGCGCCCAGCCGCTGGTAATTGCCGCCGCGCCGCGCCATCGCATTGAATACCGAGAGGCCGAGAGCGGTTGCAGGATCGCTGTCCGCCTCGATCGTGCGCAGGTCGAAGACGCCGGACATGCGGTTGCCATAGCGGACCGGGAATCCGCCGGTGTAGATCTCGGCGTCCTCGATCAGCCCCGGGTCCAGCACGCCGAAGACACTCTGGTAGCCGGGCATGTGGAATGCCTGGCGCAGCGGAAAGCCGTCGAGCAGGGTCAGCAGTTCCCCGGCCTCGCCGCCGCGCACGGCGGACTGCGCCGAAGCGCCCGTCTGCGACATGCCGGGCAATCGTCCCAGCGCGCGGATGGCGTCCTCGCCGATCACCGGCTGGGCCGAGATCGCGTCGCCGTCGAGGTGAACCGAATCGATCATGCCGGCCCGTTCCAGCGCATAGCGGCTGGTCGAGACGACGACCTCGGCGAGTTCGGTGCGGGCCCGTTCCAGTTGCACCTCGACCGGCGTCCCCGCCGACACCGCGACGTCACGCAGTCGGGTTTCGAAGCCGGGCGCATCGACCCGCAGCGTGTAATCGCCCGCCGGCACCGGTCCGACCGAGAAGCGGCCTGCGGCATCCGACCAGCCGACGGCGCCCGCCGGCAAGAGCTCGAGCCGTGCAGTGGCGACCGGCTTGCCGCTGGCGGCGTCCGTGACCAGCCCCTCGAGCGGGTGATCGCGCCCACGCCGCTCGGCCGGCACGACGGCATACAGGCCGGGGCGCACCGCCGACAGAGCAAGTCCGTGCGGGGCCAGGATATCGCGCGCGATCAGCAGGCGATTTCCGGACCGCGGCTCGGCGAGGACCCGCAGCGTCGGGGGCACGAGTTCCGAGCTGTAGATGAATTCGAGCCCGGCATCGCGCAGTCCCTGCAGGACTTCGACGACCGGACGGCCGGCGTAGGACGCAGCCTGTGCGTCGCCGATGCCGGCGGGAACGAAAGCAACGAAGAGGACGGCGCCGGCGATGTGACGCCGGATGGCTCGGATCATCCGCCCATTAGAAGCTTAGTCGGCCCCGACCGCCACTGCGGGTTGCGTGTATTGCCGGCGCGATTCGAGCCAGGCCCACAGCGAGTTCCACTGGTGCAATTCCGGATGCACGCGCGCGGGATTCATGTCGTGTAGCCCGAGGCCCTGCTCGCCGGCGAACACGTAGTTCTGCGAATCCCTGAGCGTGGTGATGACGGGAATCTGCATCTGGTCGAGGAACCGCATCAGCGTGCGGAAGATAATCGTGTTCGGCTTGACGCGGTTGGCGATCACGCCCAGGCGGTTCTCGCGGCGCTTGATCTTGCCCGATATCAGCAGGTGGCCGATGCAGCGCGAGCAGGCGTGGATGTCCGCATCCGACGGCATGACCGGCACCAGCACCGCATCCGCATCGCGGACGTGCTCGATGAAGTGCGGCGGCTGCAGTGCGGCCGGCGTGTCGACGATGACGCGGTCGGTTCCATGCGGCACGCGCAACTGGAAGCTGCGGGTCACGCCGATGGTGCGGGCATAGGCGGCGATGCCGTGGATCGCGGGGCGGTCCGGCGGGCGCTTCTCGAGCCAGCGTGAACTGGTGCCCTGCGGATCGAAGTCCATCAACACGGGCTTGTAGCCACGAGCCGCGTACATCGCCGCGATTCCCGTGGCGATCGTGGACTTGCCCGAGCCGCCCTTTGGATTGAGCAGGACAATACGCAGCATGGCACCCCCGAGGCCAACCTAAGAGACTACGCCGCGACCTGCCAGCGGGCAAGAACCGGCACCCACGACACCGACCTCGCCAGGCTTTCCCTATACTCCTTCAATTGCCTTGATTATTAAGGTGTTACACGATGCGTCCGCGGGTGGTGATCGTCGGCGCGGGCTTCGGCGGACTGGCGGCTGCCAGGGGACTGGCGCGGGCCGACGTGGATGTCACGCTGATCGACCGCCAGAACCATCACCTGTTCCAGCCGCTGCTCTACCAGGTCGCGACCGCCGGCCTGTCGCCCGCGGAAATCGCGTGGCCGGTGCGGCACCTGTTCCGCAGCCAGCGCAACACGCGTGTGCTGATGGGCGAAGTGACGGGTATCGAACCTGACCGGAAGGTGGTCATGCTCGGCGACGGACCCATCGCCTACGACTACCTGGTGCTCGCGACCGGCGCGACGCATGGGTACTTCGGCCACGATGACTGGGCCGTCCACGCACCCGGGCTGAAGGACCTCGACGACGCGACCGGAATCCGCCGTCGCCTGCTGCTGGCATTCGAACGCGCGGAGATGGCGTCGAGCCCGGAGCTCTGCCGGCAGCTGCTCACGATCGCGATCGTCGGCGGCGGGCCGACCGGTGTCGAACTCGCCGGTGCGATCGCCGAGCTCGCGCGCCGCGCGCTGGCCGCCGATTTCCGCGAGATCGATCCGCAGCAGACGCGCGTGCTGCTGCTCGAGGCGGGCCCGCGATTATTGCCGAACTTCCCCGAGAATCTCTCGCGGTACACCGCGGCGGTGCTCGGAAAGCTCGGCGTCGAAGTGCGCCTCGGTGCGCCGGTCACGGATTGCGGCCCGGAAGGCGTGTTGCTCGGCAACGAGCGGATTCCGGCGGCGACCATCCTGTGGGCGGCGGGTGTCACGGCGTCGCCCGCAGCCGCGTGGCTCGGCCTCGCCGGTGATCGCGCCGGCCGCGTGCCGGTGGGCCCGTCGCTCACTTCGCCCGGTCATGACCATATATATGTGATCGGCGACACCGCTCTGGTGCGCGGCGCCGACAATGCGCCGCTGCCGGGCATTGCGCCGGTCGCCAAGCAGCAAGGCGCCTACGTCGCGCGGTCGATCGCCGCGCGCATCGCGGGACGGCCGTGCCGGCCCTTCAGCTACCGCGACCGCGGATTGCTGGCGACGATCGGCCGTAAGTCCGCGGTGATCTCGTACCGGCGACTGCGCCTGCGCGGCTGGCCCGCGTGGTGGCTGTGGGGCGCAGCGCACATCTATTTCCTGGTCAGCATGCGCAACCGCCTGATCGTGATGACGCAGTGGCTCTGGTCGTACCTGAAGTTCGAACGCGGGGCGCGGTTGATCACCGGGCTGAAGCCGCGCTGACGGATCCCGGGACTTCAGTCGAACAGCTTGACCAGCGTGCGGTCCGTCGAGCGCCGGGCGACGTCCGCCGCGGTCAGCCCGTCGGCATTGCGGACACTTCGGCTGGCGCCCGCGGCGATCAGGTCATTGGCGCAAGCCGGGCAGCCGGCCCGGATTGCGAGGTGCAGCGCCGTGTCGCCGTGGGCGTTGACGCCGTCGAGCGCTGAGCGCGCCGCGACCAGTAACGGGATGACCGCCCGGCGCCCTGCTGCCGCGGCGGCGTGCAGCGCGGCATTGCCGTTCTTCGTCTTCCGGCGGACGTCGGCGCCGGCGGCCAGCAAGGCCTTGACGGCGGCGACGTGCCCGCGGCCCGCGGCGGCGATGAGCGCCGTCGCGCCTTCGTCGTCCGCCGCCTCGAGCGTGGAGGCGCGGGCCAGTTCCGCGACGGCGCGACCGGCATCGCGACTGGCCGCGAACCACAAGGCCGTGCGCCTGTGCCGGTCCGTGATCTCGGCGCGCGCGCCCGCAGCGAGCAGCTGGCGGACGGCTTCGGCATCATCGGCAGCAGCGGCGGCCATCAACGGCGTCAGGCCTTCGGCATCGGCGGCATCGGGATCGGCGCCACCCTTCAGGAGCTTCTGGATTTCGCCGCCGTGATCCGACCCGATGGCGACCAGCAATATCGGCGTTGACTTGCCCTGTGGCGCCCTGGCATCGGCGCCCGCCCGCAGCAGCAACTCGACGGAGCGGGACTCGCCGGCCTTGACGGCATGTCCGAGCGGCGTCCAGCCGGACCGATCCCGGCTGTCTGCCGCTGCGCCAGCGTCGAGCAGCGCCGCTACCGCCTCCGCACGGCCGGCCCGCGCGGCCAGCGCGAGCGCCGTCATCCCCTCGCGATCGCGCGCAGCGAGGTCGTCGCCGGCGGCGAGGCGGGCATGCAGCGATTTCATTTCGCCGCTCTCCGCGGCGATCATCAGCGCGGACTGGCCGGCCTGCAGCGTGCCCTGGCGGACCGGACCGGTCGCCGCCTGTTGCTGGCGAAATCCCAGCCTGGCCGCGAGTTCCGCGTGTCCGGCGAGCGCTGCATGATCGCCGGCGCGCCGCCCGGAGGCGTCCGCGGCGTTCCGGTCGGCGCCGGCGGCCAGCAGGCGTTCGCAGATCGCGACCGATCCCTCGCGCGCCGCGAGCATCAGCGGCGTGGCGCCCGAACTGTTCGCCACATCCACCGGTGCGCGTTGCTGCAGCAGCAATGAAACGATCCCCTCGCTGCCGGAGCGTGCGGCAAGGAGCAGCGCCGTTTCGCCTCCGCGGTCGGCGCGCGTCAGTGACGCGCCACGGCCGACGAGCTCATGCACCGCCGGCAACTGTCCGGCATCGATCGCGTGCATGAGCGGCGTGCGGCCGAATTCATCCGTGGCGTCGACGGGCAGGGCATCGAGCAGGGGCCGCAACTGCGCCAGGTCGCCGGCGCGCGCCGCGCGGAACAGGAGTTCCGCAGCTGGCGCCGCGCTCGCAGTAACCGCATCCGCCGACGCCGCGGGCGGTGCGTAACCCTTATTGCGGGCGAGGACGCGCCACTCTTCGGCCGCGCGCGCGGAGGCGGTGCATTCCCGCGAATCGAGCATTGCCGCAAGGCTTCCCGCAGCCCGCGCATGTCCGGTCGTCGCCGATGCCTCGAGCAGCCGGCAGGCCTCCGGCAGGTCGCGCGGGGCGCCGCGACCGTAGCGCAAGAGCTGCGACAGCTGGAAGGCGGCCTCCGCATCGCCGGCCCGGGCCGGCGGTCCGAGCAGGCTCACCGCGCGCTCGTATTCATGGCGCCGCAAGGCGTCCCGGGCCGGTTCGAGGTCGGTGGCACCGGCGGGAAAGGCGAGCAGGCAGACGGCCACTGCGGTGGCGATGACGGCGCGCCGGATCACGCGGTTCCATACTTGGTGTCGATCTCGATGCCGACCGATCGCAGGAAGTCGCTCGGCAGGATTCCGCCGGCGCTGATGATCACCGAGTCGTTTCTCACCGTGCGGACGATGCCATCCTCGCGCAGCGCGATGGTCTCGGGCTCGATCGCCTCGACCTCCGACTTCAGCTTGACCTCGAGCCGTCCCGACCGCTCAGCCGCGGCGATCCGTTCGCGATTGCGCGGCTTGGCGCGGCCGAAGGCGTCGCCGCGATACGAGAGCAGGACGTTGCTGCCGCTGCCGACCTCTGCGATGCTCGATGCCGCCTCCAGCGCGCTGTCGCCGCCGCCGACGACCAGCACATGCTGGCCGGCGTACTGCTCCGGTTCGATCAGGCGGTACGTGACTTTCGGCAGTTCTTCGCCGCGCACGCCGAGCTTGCGCGGCGTGCCGCGCCGCCCGATGGCCAGCAGCACGCTGTGCGTCCGGTACTCGCCGGCGCTGCCTTGCACCAGAAAGCCGCCGTTGACCGCCTGGATCGCCTCGACCCGCTCGCGCTCGCGGATCGTCAGGCCGACCTTGCGCACGATCCCGTGCCAGAGTTCGAGCAGTTCTTCCTTGTTCGTGGTCCGGAGCCGGACCTCGCCGACGATCGGCAGGCGTGCCGGCTGGGTCATGACGACCTTGCCGCGCGGGTACTGGAAGACGCAGCCACCGAGCGATTCCTGCTCGAGTGTGACGAAGCGCATCTTCCGCTCGAGCGCGGCGAGCGAGGCGGAAAAGCCGGCGGGACCGGCGCCGATGATCACGAGATCGAGGTCCTTGCCGCCGCGCGGGCGGCGCGCATGGATCTGTTCCACGGCCTGGCGACCCTGTTCGACGGCGTTGCGTATGAGCCCCATGCCGCCGAGTTCGCCGGCCACGAAAATTCCCGGCACGTTGGTCTCGAACCAGGGCGTGACCCGCGGCAGGTCCACGCCGCGATTGGCCGTGCCGAAGACCAGCTGGATGGCGTCGACCGGGCAGACGCTGCGGCACGCGCCGTGACCGATGCACTCCGTCGGACTCACCAGGTGCGCCTTGCCGTTGATCAGGCCCAGCACATGGTGCTCGGGCTGCTCCGGGCAGGCGCTGATGCAGGAACCGCAGCCGATGCACTTCAGCGGATCCACGACCGGGTGCAACGACGCGGGCTCCGTAAGTCCGGCGCTCGTGGCCTCGTGATGCGCGCGCAGGCTGCGGTGGTGCATGCGATTGCGGCGCCAGGCATAGACGCCGAGCGCGAACAAGATCGGGACGAGATAAACCAGAATTTCCATCGGATCCTGCAGAAAAAACGGATCGCCGACGCACCGGGAATCCAGCGCGAAGCAGGCGCCTCGAGCCGCCGTCCGTCAAATTCCGGGCGACGGAAACTTGCGACAGATCACACAAAAGTGAACGTCCCACCCTGAGACGCGTGCGCCATCGAGAATCAGTCGCAGAGCGTCGCGGGCCGGAGACAGGCGGTTTCGTGCGCCCCGGTGTGCCCTTGCCGATACTGGTTCGTCCTCGCGGGTCATCAAATTAAGTGAAATACACGAAAGCGCTGCTGGTCACCGCTTCAGCGCTCGGTCTCGCGACCGTGGCTGCGGTATTCCTGCGCCCCGACGATACGCGCGTCGCGCCGAGCCAGTGGATCCAGGACGCGGCCGTCGCCTTCAATCGCGGACCGATCACCGGCGGTCCCGATGCCGCCGTGAGTGGCGTCACCACTGGCGCGCCTTTCGCACAGCACGCGGCGATGGAGGGCCAGCGCCTGCGGGTGCAACGCCGGTTCGCCGAGGCGGCGGCCAGCTTTCAAACAGCCGTCGAAGCCGATCCGATGGACGCCGATGCCTGGGCCGACCTGGCCGACAGTTCGGCCGCCGCCGCGGGCAGGGATCTCACGGTCGGGCGCGAGGCGATCCTGAGGGCGCTGGCCATCGATCCGCGGCACCGCAAGGCACTCTGGCTGCGCGCCAGTCTCGAGCTCCAGGAAGGCCGCTACGCTGACGCCGCCGCCACCTGGCGGGAACTGCAACCGCTGGTCGCGGCCGGGTCCAGCGATGAGCGCGTGATCGCAGCCAACATCGTGGAAGCCGACGCGCTCGCCAGACCTGAGGCCGTGCTGGCCGGGCGGGGCCGCTGATGGTCGCCTCCGCCGAAGCTGTCTCCCTTGCGGCGGCCGGCGGCGAGCGGCGGCGCAGGCTGCGCCTGTCCCACGCGGGACTGTGGCTTGCGCTCGGCACCGTCATCGCGGGTCTGGTCGTGCCGATCGAGCGATACCTGACGCCGCAGCACGGCCTGGGTTACAGCCTCGGCATCATCGGTGGCTCGATGATGCTCCTGATGCTCGTGTACCCGGTGCGCAAGCGCGTGCCGGCTCTTGCCGTGCTCGGGACCGTGCCGTTCTGGTTCAGGCTGCACATGGTGCTCGGCGTCGTCGGCCCGCTTGCAATCCTTTACCACTCGAACTTCAGCCTCGGCGCGACCAACAGCAACGTCGCGCTGGCCTGCATGCTGATCGTTGCCAGCAGCGGGCTGATCGGGCGCTACCTCTATGCGCGCATCCATCACGGCCTCTACGGCCGGCGTGCCACGCTGCGCGAACTGGCGGGTGATGCCGAGAATCTGCGCCAGCATTCGGGCGTGCTGTGCGTGCTGCCGGGCCTGGTGGCCGAGATCGAGCGCGCGGAGGGATGGATTGCCGAGCCGGCGTCGCTGCTGGTGCGGCCGTTCATCGCTGCCTTGCGCCAGCGGCGGGAATCGCGGCGCATCGGGCGCGTCGCGCGGCACGCGATCGGCATGGCCGCGACCCGGTCGCCGGCCCTGCTGGCGGAGCGCGAGCGCTTCTCCGAGGCGACGCGCCGCTACGTCGAGTCGCGGTTGATGGCCGCCCGTCGCGTCGCCGAGTTCGAATCCTGCGAACGGTTGTTTTCGGCCTGGCACATCCTGCACATGCCGCTGTTCGTGATGCTGGTGATCGTCGGAATCGTGCACGTGATTGCAGTGCACGTGTACTGACGTGGCAGCCGCGAAACGGACCGGATGGATCATCATGCTCGCACTCGCAACTCTGGCACTTCCATCCCGGGCGAGCGAGCTCGAGAAGCTGTTGATGCCAGGCCAGCTTGCGCGCGGCCATGCGGACATCGAGGCAGATTGCACTGAGTGCCACGATCGCAGCGACAAGCCGCAACAGCGCCGCTTGTGCCTGGACTGCCACGAGGAGATTGACGCCGACGTTTCGGCGAAAGCAGGTTTCCACGGCCGCGTCGCGGTGACCGCGCAGTGCAGCGCCTGCCATTCGGAGCACAAGGGCCGCGCAGCCGACATCGTCGGCTTCGTGCCCGAGGCCTTCGACCACGCGCGCACGGACTTCCGCCTGGAGGGCGCGCACGCGGCGACCGCCTGCAAGTCCTGTCACGTCGCCGGCAAGAAATTTCGCGAGGCGCCGCGCCGCTGCAACGACTGTCACCGCGACGACGACGTGCACGCGGGCAAGCTGGGGACGGATTGCGCCACCTGCCACGGATCCACGCGATTCGGCGCGGTGGAGTTCGATCACTCGAAAACCAAGTTCGCGCTGCGCGACGCGCATGCCGAGGCGCCATGCTTTGCCTGCCATCGCGACAGCACTTTCAAGGGAGCGCCCGGACGCTGCGTCGATTGCCATGCGCCGGACGACGTGCATCGCGGCGCGCGCGGGCCGGACTGCGGCAGTTGCCACGGTTCGGCCGGGTGGAAGAAGACGCGCTTCGACCACGAAAAAGCCAGCGGTTACGCGCTGCTCGGCGGGCACGCGAAGCTTGCCTGCGATACCTGCCACCGCGGCGGGGACCTGAAAGCGCAGCTGCCGAAGGACTGCAAGGGCTGTCACGCGCCGGCGGACGTCCACTCGGGCCGCTTCGGCGCAGCCTGCGCCGACTGCCATGGCCAGGACCAGTGGGACATCGCCCGGTACGACCACGAAAAGCACGCGAAATTCGGGCTGCGCGGTGCGCACGCGAAGCTCGATTGCCACGTCTGTCATACCGGCGTGCTGAAGCAGCAGCAGATGCCGAAGGACTGCATCGGCTGCCACGCCGTAGACGACGTGCACAAGGGCTCGATGGCCCGCGATTGCCAGAGTTGCCACAAGGAGAGTGGCTGGCGCGACGACGTGAAGTTTGACCACGATCTCTCGAAGTTTCCCCTGGTCGGCCTGCACGTCGGCGTGCCCTGCGAGGAATGTCACGCGAGCCAGTCCTATCGCGACGCGCCGGACCGTTGCTTCAGCTGTCACCGCGCGAAGGACGTGCACAATGGCAAGCTGAAGGAGGACTGCGGTTCCTGCCACAACCCCAACGGCTGGGACTTCTGGATGTTCGATCACGCGGTCAGCACAGATTTTGTGCTGACTGGCGCGCACCAGCGCCTCGGCTGCCGGGACTGCCATCGCAAGCCCGAGCACGACATGACCCTGTCGCCCGAATGCGCGTCATGTCACCGCATCGACGACGTCCACGATGGCCAGTTTGGCCGCGACTGCGGCCGTTGCCACGGGTCCGAGTCCTTCAAACACGTGCTGACGCACTAGCGGATTCGAGGAATGCCATGAACATGCCTTCGAAATCGCTGATCGGGATTGTCGCCACGCTGTTGCTGTCGGTGCCGGGTCTCGTGCAGGCGGCGGCGACGCGGCCGACGTTCGATCACCTCACGACCGGGTTCGAGCTGACAGGCCAGCACCGGATCGTGGCCTGCGAGTCATGCCACGTGGACACGGTATTCAAGGGCACGCCCCGCGAGTGTGTCGCATGCCACTCGCCTGGCAGCCGGATCCGTTCGACTTCCAAGCCCGCGACGCACGTGGTCAGTTCAGAGAATTGCGGGCAGTGCCATTCGACTTCGGCTTTCGTTCCAGCCGCGCATTTCGACCACAACGAAGTGCAGGGCAGCTGCGCCACCTGCCACAACGGCGTGCAGGCCGACGGCATGCCGCCGGATCACCTCCCGACCACGCTGAACTGCGACTCCTGCCACCGGACCACGGCCTGGGAGCCGGCGCGGTTCGATCATTCGCGCGTCTCGGCCGGTACCTGCATCCAGTGCCACGACGGGGTGAGCGCCACCGGCAAGAATCCGCAGCACATCAGTGCGACCAGCAACTGCGACACCTGCCACACGACCAGTGCATGGAGCCCGACATTCCGCGTCGATCATGCCGAAGTGCTCGGAACCTGCACGAGCTGCCACGATGGCGTGACGGCAATCGGCAAGGACCCCACGCACATCCAGACGGCGCTGGAGTGCGATACCTGCCATACGACCAGCGCATGGCAACCAGCCCGGTTCGACCATGCCGGCGTCGCGCCCGGCAGCTGCATTCAGTGCCATGACGGCGTGCGCGCCACCGGCAAGGGAACCCGGCACATCAGTTCGTCCGGTACCTGCGATGCCTGCCACACGACGACGGCCTGGGAACCGGTGCTGCGTGTCGATCACACCGAAGTGCTCGGCAGCTGCTCGAGTTGCCACAACGGCACCGCGGCGACCGGCAAGCCGACCAACCACATTCCGACGACGGAGCAGTGCGACACCTGCCACGTCACATCGGCCTGGCTGCCGGCCCGGTTCGACCACGCGGGCGTGGCACCGGGGTCCTGTGCCCAGTGCCATGACGGCGTGCGCTCCACGGGCAAGAACCCCACGCACATCGCCACCACCGCGAGTTGCGACGCCTGCCATTCGACCATCGCCTGGGTGCCGGCGCAGTTCAGCCATGCCAACGTGGCGCCCGGCACCTGCGCGCAGTGCCATGACGGCGTCAGCGCGACCGGCAAGACACCGACCCACATCACGACGACCGCGAGCTGCGATTCCTGCCACTCGACTGTTGCCTGGATCCCGGCGCAGTTTAGCCACGCGAATGTCGCGCCCGGCACCTGCGTCCAGTGCCATGACGGCGTGCAGGAGACCGGCAAGAACCCGCAGCACATCAATACGACCAACGCCTGCGACGCCTGCCACGTCACCAGCACCTGGATCCCCGTCACGCGGGTCGATCATGCGGAGGTTCTCGGCACCTGCACCAGTTGCCACGACGGCACGCGGGCGACCGGCAAGCCGCCGACCCACATCGCGACGACGCTCGAGTGCGACAGTTGCCATGTGACCGCGGCCTGGCTGCCGGCCCGCTGGGACCATACCGGCGTCGTCGCGGGAACCTGCGCGCAGTGCCATGATGGCGTGCGCGCGACGGGCAAGACGCCGACGCACGTCGCGACCACCGCGAGTTGCGACAACTGCCACTCGACGATCGCGTGGCTGCCCGCCCGGTTCGATCATGCCAATGTCGTGCCGGGAACCTGCGCGCAGTGCCACGACGGCGTGAGCGCCACCGGCAAGCCGGGCAATCACTGGGTTACCAACCAGCAGTGCGATCAGTGCCACAACACGACCGCCTGGACGCCGGTGACTCACCGCCACCTGTCGCCGAATTATCCGGGCGATCATAGGACGCGCCTGGCGTGCACCGACTGCCATGGTGCCAACAGCGACACGGTGACCTGGCCGGCGCCGCAGTACCAGCCGGACTGCGCGGGCTGTCATGCGGGCGACTACGAGCCGGGGGAGCACGAGAAGACGGAGCAGGGTGTGCTGTACACAGTCTCCGAGTTGCGCAATTGCTCGGGTGCTTGCCATACGTACAGCAATGCAACGTTGACGACGATTTCCCGCACGCGCAATGGTCCCGAACACCGTGTGACGTCGGGCGATTTCTGACATGCGTGCGCGGGTCCTGCTGCTGGCGCTAGCGCTTGCCGGCATCGGCGGCAGCGCCGCTGCCGATGACGCGACGGACATCGTGGGCCGTGTCCTGGAGCAGCTGGAGGTGGCGCCCCAGGGCGACGGCGCGCGCGTGTCCGTCCGCTTCGGCTGCCCGCTCCGGTATGCAAGCCATTTCCCGACAATGGCCGTGACCGAGCTCAGGATCAGCCTCGCGCCGCTGCCCGGATGCCTTCCGACCGACGTGGTGGACAGCGCGCTGCGCGCCGCCGCCGGCAATGCCGCCGGACTGCGCGACGTCCGGCTCGAGCCGGTCGGCAGCGCACTGGTGCTGACGCTGGCGTTCGATTCGCCGGTCGACGTGCAGGTCCGGCCGGCGCCGGACTTCCTCGGGCTCGACGTCGCGGTCGTGGGCCAGGTGACGATGGCACGCGCGCGTGCGCGCGCTCCGGTGCGCACCGCGACGCCGGCACCGTCGCCCTCGCGGACGCTGCCGACCGCAGACATCCTGGAGAAGCAGTGGATCGAGGCCAAGGCGGCCTTTGACGCCGGTGACAATCCGGCAGCCGTGCGCCTGCTGACGCGGATGGTCGAATACGCCGAGCATCCGCGGCGCGCGGAGGCGCAGGAGTTGCTGGGGTTGTCGCGCGAACGCAGCGGCCAGCTCGCACATGCCAAGGCCGAATACGAGGAGTACCTGCGCCGCTATCCGGACGGCCCGGCGGCCGGGCGGGTGTCCCAGCGGCTCTCGGCGCTGACGACCCTGGATTCGCGCCCGAGGGTCGCGGCAGTGTCGCAGCGCGACGGCGGAATGGAGTGGTCGAGCTTCGGCGGCTGGTCGCAGGAATACCGCTACGATTCCACGTCGATCGATTCGATGGACACGACCACGAGCTTCACCAGCCAGTCGATGGTCATCACCGACGGTGACTATTCCCTGCGCGGTCGCGGCGAGCGCTTCGACGTACAAGCGCGCATCAGTGCCGGGTATCTCTATGACATGCTGCCGGACGGCGCGGGCAACCAGACGCGGGTCAGTGTCGCCTACGCGGACCTGAACGATCGCCGGTCCGGCGTCAACGCGCGCCTGGGCCGGCAGTCGAAGCACAACGGCGGCGTGCTCGGCACCTTCGACGGCCTGTTCCTGGGCTGGCGCGCGACGCCGTCGGTGCGGCTGAACCTCATGGCCGGCAGTCCGCTCGAGACGACGACCGACTCCTTTACGACCGATCGGCAATTCGTCAGCCTGAGCGCCAACCTGTCGGGTTGGGCCGAGGGCCTCGAGATCAGCCCGTTCGTGATCGACCAGACCTACGACGGCGTGTCCGACCGGCGGGCGGTGGGCAGCGAATTGCGGTGGTTCAGGCCCGGTCGCACAGTCGTCGGCCTTTTCGATTACGACATCGACTACAGCGCCCTGAACATGGCGATGTTGCTTGGCAACTTCGAGCTGCCCGGGCGATGGACGGTCACCGGCACGCTGGACCATCGCAAGAGCCCGTTCCTGACGACGCGCAATGCCATGGCCGGACAGGCCGTCGAAACACTCGGCGAGCTGGTCACGCAGATCGGCGAGCCCGCGGTGCGCGCATTGGCAGAGGATCGCACCGCCGACGTGGACGCGGTTTCCATCGGGCTGTCACGGCCACTGGGCACCCGCTACCAGTGGATCGCGGATGTCGGCGCGATCCGCATGTCCGGAATGCCGGCATCGGGCGGCGTCGAAGCCATTCCCTCGACCGGCACGGAGCTCAACTTCGGAGCGCAGCTCATTGCCAACAGCCTGCTGCGCTCCGGCGACGTTTCGATCCTGGGCCTGCGCGTGTATGACGGCGACCTCGCGAGGACGACGTCCCTGTCGTTGAGTTCGCGCTTTCCGCTGTGGGGTGGACTGCGTGCCGGTCCGCGGCTACGCTTCGACTATCGCCAGTTCAGCGCCGACAGCACGACGCAGTGGCTGGCGAGTCCGGCGGTGCGCATCGACTGGCACTCGGATCGCACGACCATCGAGTTCGAGGCGGGCGGCGAGTGGATGTCGCGCGAGCTCGCCATCGACCAGGAAAAAACGAGCAGGTACTGGTTCAGTCTTGGCTATCGAGTCGGATTCTGACCCGCGGTTCCACGCAGCGATCGCCCTCCTGGCGATCCTGGTTCTGGCTGGCTGTGCGGAGCGGGACCTGTGGCCCGCCGAGCGCCTCGATCCGAACACGGCCGTCAACGTCACCATCATGGCCAGGCCCTGGGTCTACGCGCGTGGCGTGCCGATGCTGGCCGCGAATGCCCGCGACTACCTGAATGTCGGCGTGGTCGAGACGAACCGCGCGGGCACCCGTGCCTACTGGCTCGGCGTCGTGTCCTGGAGCACGATCGATCGCAGCGTGTTCGCCGCGGATGGGGCAAACGGCGCGCCACCGAAAGTGCGGCTCGGCTGGCCGGATTCCAGGCTCGAGCTGGCGCCACTCGAGGGCGGGCGGTCTGCTGCGCGCCTCAGCGCACCGGCCTTCGTGGAACCCGGCATCAAGTTCAAGGAATCGTGGTATGCGCTTTCGACCGACCAGGTCGTGAAGCTCGGTCGGGGCGCGCCAGTCGCCGTGTCGCTGATCAGCGAGACCGGCGAACTGACGACCTATGAGGCCTGGGATGCAAACCCGGCGGCGATGAACGAATTCCTGAAGGCGACCGGCCTCGATCGGCCGTGACGCCGCGGATTGCAGGCAATGCGTGGCAGCACCGGATCAGTCGGTCAGAAGTTGCCACCATGCGCGTACGCGGTCGCGGAAACGGCCGAAGCCGGGCGACCAGCATCCAAGTGAGTGGTCAATCGGCGTGCCGCGCGGCACGACTACCGGGATGATGACTTCCGCGCATCCGGGCTCGGCGATCAGCCCGGTTTCATAATCGACCCATACTTCCTCGAGCGTCTCCGGCATCGGCACCGACCACGGTCCTGTGGCGATGCCGCCCATCACCCTCGACCACACGGGCAATGCAGCCTGCGAACCGGTCAGCCCGGTCGGTGCATTGTCGTCATGGCCGATCCAGACGACGATCAGGTGATTGCCGGAAAAACCGGCAAACCAGCTGTCGCGCAGGTCCGACGAGGTGCCGGTCTTCCCGGCCGTCACGAGGCCCGCGGGCAGTTGCGAAGCGGCCGCGCTGCCCGTGCCCTGCACCATCACCTGAGTCAACATGCGGTTCAGCTGGTAGACCGCATCGAGGTCGGCCACCCGGCGAGCCTCGCGTGGCGCGTGCTGAAGCAACTTCCCGTCGTGCGTGACGACGGCCTGCACCGCATGCAGCGGGCGATGGATACCGCCGTTCGCGATGGCGTTGTAGATCTGCGCTACCTCGATCGGCGTCAGGTCCGCGGAGCCGAGCAGCAATGCGGGCACGCGGGACGGCTCGCGATCGAGGCCGAGCGCGGTGAACTTTCGTGCGACCGGCTCGATACCGAGTTCCATACCCAGCTGGACCGTTGCGAGGTTGCGCGAATCCGCGAGCGCGCGCACCAGCGGCATCGGGCCCTGCGCCTCGAGATCGAAGTTCTGCGGGCGCCAGTTCTTGCCGCCCGCGAGCCGCACTTCGATCGGTTCATCGTAGACCTGGCTCGCTGCGTGGAACCGGTTCGATTCGATTGCCGCGAGATAGACAATGGGCTTGACGAGCGAACCGATCGGCCGCGTCGCGTCGAGCGCGCGGTTAAAACCGGCGAGCTGTGACTGCCTTCCACCGACGATCGCGACGACCTCGCCGGTTTCCGGCTGTGTGACGACGAGCGCCGCCTCGAGCCGGTTCTTCTTCGACGGATGGCGCCGGTCGAGGCGCGTGAGTTCCTCGTCCACCGCGCGTTCGGCCGTCACCTGGACCCGCGGGTCGAGGCTCGTGAAGACCTGCAATCCCGGCGCATCGAGCACGCCGTCGTCGTAGTCGCGCCGGAGTTGCCGCCGCACGTAATCGAGGTAGGCCGGGTAGTAGCCGCCGGAATCGCGGGGCACGACGCCGAGCGGCTGCTTCGAAGCGGCGGTTGCCCCCGTCTCGGGCACGACCTTGAACTCCGCCAGCCGCGCGAGCACGAAGTTCCTGCGCGCGGTCGCGCGCTCGGGATTGGCGCGCGGGTTGTAGTACGAGGGACCGCGCACCATGCCGACCAGCAGCGCCACTTCGGCCAGTTCCAGCTCATCGATCGGCTTGCCGAAGTAGAAGCGGCTTGCGAGGCCGAAGCCGTGGATCGCGCGCTCGCCGTCCTGCCCCAGGTAGATCTCGTTGATGTAGGCGTTCATCAGGTCCGCCTTCCCGTAGCGGGCCTCGAGGCGCATGGCCATGATTGCTTCCCGGGCCTTGCGCCGGAGGGAACGGCTTTCGTCGAGGAAGTAGCTCTTGACGAGCTGCTGCGTCAGCGTGCTGCCGCCCTGTTCGACGCGGCCCGCGCGCAGGTTGGCCCAGGCCGCGCGCAGGATCGCCTTCACGTCGACGCCCGGATGCGAATCGAAGTTGCGGTCCTCGATCACCTTGAGCGCCGCCGGCAGGAGGGCGGGCACCTCGTCCGGCGCGACGACCATGCGGTCCTCGCCGTGCACCGGGAACAGGCTGCCGATCAGGAGCGGCTCCAGGTGCGCCCGCGCAAGCTCGCCTCCGTCTGCATCGTGGAGCTCTGTGATCGCCTGCGAGTCGCCCGTCACGCGCAATGGCAGGGACTCGCGAACCTGGCCGGCAAAGCGCGCCTTGCGCAACTGGATGTCGATCCGGCCCGTGCGCTTGCGATAGGTACCGGGCTGGCCATCGCGGCTTGCACGGTAACCGAGGCGCTTGAGCTCGCGTTCGAGATCCTGGAGCGACAGCGGCAGGCCGGGGATCAACTCGAGAGGGCGCGCATAGACCTGCGTGGGCACGGTCCAGCGCCGGCCGTCGAACTGGCTCCTGATCGCGAAGTCGAGCCAGGCGACGTAGACGGCGCCCGCGGCGAGCGACACGAGGAGCGCGCCGAGAAGGAGGCGGCGGCGACGCTTTCGGTTGGTCAGCCACTGTCGCATGGCCATGAGACGCCCGGAAACTCCGTTTGTTCTGTGCCGACACCATATTGAATCCGCGCATTCGGCGCCTGCCGCAGATGGCGGCGTGCATCAGGGGCTGACGTCCTGCCGCCCGGCGAGGCATTCGGCGCTTTGGCCGCGATTCTCGCGCAGCATGCCGACATAATACTCGGCGTACTCGAGCGCCATCCGGCGCATGCGCTGGTCGTCGCCGAGGAGCGGCGCAACGCCTTCGCCCCAGGACGCCGCGCACTGCGCAGCGGCGGTCCCGTTTTCGACGCAGTCCATGAACCCGTCGAAGGCACGGCGGTAGGTGTCGAATGCGGCGCGATCCATGGGCCGGCCGTGGCCGGGAATGGCCAACTTGAACGGTGCCGCCCACACTTCATCGAGCGCCACGCGCCACTGCGCCGGACAGGCGGTTTCGAAGAATGGCGCGGGTAGCGTCACGAGATCGCCCAGCACTGCAATGCCGCTCGCGCCGTCGTAGAGCCAGACATCGGCGTCGGTCACCGCGCGGTCCGTCACGTGGACCCCGAGTTCGCGGCCGGCGATCACGCGCTCGCCGCCCTGCGTGATCGCGACGTCGGGGCGGAGGACCTCGCGCTCGTCCATGGTCGCGATGAAGATCCGCACTTCCTCCTTCTGGATCTCCCCCAGTTTCGGGTCGTCCAGCATCGGCCTGGCGGACTCCAGGTTGCGGGCGAGGAAGCCGCCGTCAGCGAGCGCGCGATTGACGGCGTTGGTGGTGTAGACCGGCGCCTTCCGGTACGCGGCCTGGATGCGGCCATTGCCGCTCGAGTGGTCGAGGTGCCAATGCGTATTCACGATGGCAGCCACTGGCCGTGCGTGCTCCCCGGCGAACGCCAGGATGCCGTCGCTGTGCCAGGCATGCCGGCCCGTGTCGATCACGACGAGGCCATCCGGCGCATCGAATACCACCGTGTTGCCGTCGGGCCCCCGTCCGGGAAGCATGGCGCCCGGCAGCAGGAATACGCCGGGAACCAGTTCCTCCGGTGGCGGCGCTGTGACCGGCGGCGCGGCGGGTGCAGCCGCCTGGGCCACTGTCGCGGCGCAAACAGCGATGACATTCATCATGGTGTGTTTCCGGTTTTGAATGATTCTGGAGTGGCGCCCGACCGCCGGATCTTAGGGCGTGCCGGCAGGCCCACCGCGGTGCGTGCGACAGGGCGTTGCGGCTGCGAGTCGGCCGGCTAGGGCCGCGGCGCTGCGAACATCTGCGCCCAGTAGATGCCCTTGTCGTCCTGCGGCGCGACCGCGTAGGCGACGCCCATCTCGGTGAATTCCGGATCCATCAGGTTGGCGCAGTGCCCCGCGCTTTTCAGCCAGCCCGCGACGACCTGTTCCGCCGTTGGCTGACCGGCGGCAATGTTTTCGCCGACCACGCGCCATGGGTAGCCGGCGCGCGTCGCGCGCTCGGCGTGCGTGCTGCCGTCGCCTCCCGTGTGACTCAGGCTCCCGCGCCGCGCCATGTCGCGCGCGTGTTCGAGTGCTGCGCGTCGCAGCGCGTCGGACGTGGCGAGTGGCGGGGCGGCATCGAAGCGCTTCCATCCACATCGACGCGCGCTGGCGCGGGCCTCGTTGACGAGCTCCAGCACCCGGCGGCCGGTGTCTGCCGCGTCGTTCGCGGCTGGTGGCACCAGCGGCATGGCGAGCACGATCCACGCCCGATCCGCGCGCGTGGCGATGCCGAGTTCCCGATACACGGGATCGACGATGTCCGCGCAGCCGCGCCGCGCGAGTTCACGCGCGATGCCCGCGTCGCTGCCGGACACCTCCAGCGCGGCCGACTGCACGGCGACGTAACCCGCGTCCTTCATCGCGTCCGCGAGGCGGCTTCCGGAGGCCAGCGCCTGTGCGACAAGGTCCAGCTGGGGAGCGGGGCGCAGCGCAGGCCTGGCGCCCGGGCGGCCGGCGCAGCCTTGCGCGCGGATGGCATTGATCTCGGCCTGGAAATCGATGTTCGCCGCCCGCGTGGGCGGTGCGATCGCCGCAAGAAGCAGCAGCAGGATGGCGGCCCGGGAATACAAGGTGGGGCTACCCGCCGACAATCAGTCGATTTGCCGGAAAATCGACGCACACGACATGCTTTGAGAAGAAGTCGTAGCCGATGAATCCGTCGAATCCTGGCAGGTTCATGTCCCAAACGTGTAACAGCGCGGGCCCGAAATCCTTGCCGCCCAACACGAGCCGCCTCGACGTCACGGTGTCTTCCTTCATTTCCTGGCCAGCGTCCTGAATCAGCGACTTCCGAAGTGCCGATACTGGCGATCCCGTGTCCCACCAGAGCAGGATTCGTCCGAGATCGATATTCGCTTCGGTCACGGGCTGTCCGTTCCACACGGGCGAGAAGGGCACCGCCGTTCCAGTGCAAACGTCCGGCAGATCATCAGGTTCGTTCTGCGGCGCCAGAGTCATTGCTTGCCCGGCGTAATCGAGCACCACTGCAAAAGACCTGAGCAGGCCGGTTCCCAGGAATCCATCCTCTCCCTGTGCTCCGGGTTGGTACGTTGGATCACGGACATCCAGTCTCGCAATGACGTCGGTAAACACGGCGGTTCCGATCTGGAGTCGCGAAACCTTGTACAGGGGTGCTTCGAACTCGCCGTACAATCCCTTGAACCTCGCGACCTCGCCCGTCGGCACCGCGCGAATCCGATCCAGCACATCCTGCTGCAAGGCCAGTTGATCGCCATCGCCGAGATCGAATTTCAGTCGCACGGCGACTCCGTTCACCTGCGCGGCCAGAAGCGGGAAGTTGTCGCGCAATGCAATCGGGATTGTGTCCGCGGTTTCCGGTGCCGCGGCGAATGATGCGGCCTGCGACGCGCACAAGAGCACCAGCGCCGGCAACAGGCGAGGCAATGGGCAAAGGCCTGTCAGCGAGTCCTGGGTCATGGAAACCACGCCATGGCGACCATCCGCCGACGGTATCACCGGCCGCGGCATTGCCAAAACGGGACAGGATGGTCGGGGTGAAGCGATTCCGGCCGTCCCGGCCGAGTCTATCGGGGTGCGGGTGAAGTAAATTGCACAGTGGGCAACCGGTGACGCAGGATGGGCGTAAATCCATGATCCGGCATTCGGCCCTGTTCTCCGGTACGCGACGAGCCTCGCTGCTCGGCCCAAATCCTCGTTGCGCCCGCCTGCTAAGTGTCGCTGCAATTGCGGTATTTTCTTTGTTTGCCGCTCGCACGATGGCTGGACAGGAGTCGACTTCCCAACCCGCACAACAAACGAAGTCCGCCACACCTGAGGCAAAGCTCGAATCGGTAACGGTCGAGGCCCGGCGGCGACGGGAGCTCATCGACAAGCAGGTGAGCCATTTCGTTTATTCGATCGTCGGTCCCGCGATGGTCGAATCGCTGGCGCGCTGGAATGTTGCTGTTTGTATTGTGACGGCGGGGCTGACGACTGCTGAAGCCGAATTCGTCAAGCATCGCCTCTCCCAGATAGCGACGGACGCCGGCGTACCGCTGGGTGGGCCGAATTGCGGTCCCAATTTCGTGGTGATCGTGAACCCGGAGCCGGAAAAACTATTGAAGGAATGGTGGTCGGAGGAACACCGGCTCTTCAACCGTGACCGGGGACTCGGTGGCGTAAATCGCTTCATTCAGACGGCTCAACCGGTCCGCGTCTGGCACAACGCCTGCAACGCTCCACCGGGCATTTCCGCCCACGCGTTCTCAACGATGGCCCATTGTGGCGCAGGTGTCACTGGATCGCGGCTCACCCGGGCAGTGGTGCGGGCAATTTATTCGGCCATCGTGGCCGTCGATCTCACGAAGATCGAGGGCCTGACTTTCGGGCAGGTGGCGGACTACGTGGCCATGGTCGGTCTCGCTCAGATTCGACCGAGCCCGGAGCTGGGAGAAGCCCCTACAATCCTGGGCTTGTTCGCAACAAGCGGCACCGACCGGCCGAAGAGAATGACTGAGTGGGACCAGTCATTTCTCAAGGCCGTTTACGCGACCACTGACGGGAGCGTGACCGAGCTTTCCCAGATCAAGCTCAGAATGAGCGAGGAACTCGCGAACTAGCGGCAAATTGGTCGGGGTGACAGGATTTGAACCTGCGACTCCTACGTCCCGAACGTAGTGCTCTACCAGGCTGAGCTACACCCCGATATGGCGGGAAACCGGACCGGTCAGGCGTTGCGGCTCACTGCGAACCGCGCCAGCGCCGCCAGCGCATCGCGATAGCGCGACGCGGGAACGCCGCTCAAGGCGTCGATGGCCCGTGTCGCCTCGTCTTCGGCGAGTCGGGCAGTGTAATCAAGCCCCCCCGTGCTTTCAACGACGGCGCGGATCGGGCCCTGTTCCTCGGTGCCGCCCTGCTCGATGGCGCTTCGGATAATGGCTGCCGCCTCCGGATCGCCATGGCGCAGCGCGTGAATCAACGGCAGCGTCGGCTTGCCCTCGGCAAGGTCGTCGCCGACATTCTTGCCGAGTTCCTCGGCATCGCCGCGATAGTCGAGGGCATCGTCCACGAGCTGGAATGCGATGCCGAGGTGCTTGCCGTAGCGCGCGAGCGCCGCTTCGACCCCGGCCGGAGCCCGGGCGACGATGGCCGCGATCTGGGCCCCGGCCTCGAACAGGCGCGCGGTCTTGCGGTAGATCACTTCCATGTAGCGGATTTCGGTCGTGTCGGGATCGCCGGAGTTCATCAGCTGCAGCACTTCGCCGGCCGCAATCGTGTTGGTCGCGTCCGCCATCACCCGGATCAGCGAAGGCGAGTCGAGCGCCGCCATCATCTGGAAGGCGCGCGAGTAGAGGAAGTCGCCGACCAGCACCGACGCCGGGTTGCCGAAGGCCTCGTTGGCCGTATCTCGGCCGCGGCGCTTGGCGGAATCGTCCACGACGTCGTCGTGCAGGAGCGTCGCCGTGTGAATGAACTCGATCAGCGCGGCGGCCGGAATATGGGACGAATTCCGCGTGCCGGCCGCGTGCGCGGCGAGCACGACCAGGAGTGGCCGCAGGCGCTTGCCGCCGCCGCCGACGATGTAATCGCCCACCTGGTTCACGAGCGCGACGTCGCTCTCGAGCTGGCGGCGTATTTCGGCATCGACCGCCGCGAGATCGGCGGCGACGAGGTCCCGTATGTCCTTGAGTTGCATGGCTTCCTGGCGGCCCGGCGGCGGGCAGCGCATCCTAGCGGCAAACTGGCCGGCGGGAAATGCGGGCCGCGCTGGTACGGTTTGACCGGAGGGGGTCCGGTCACTACAATTGCCGGCTCTTTTCGGAGTCCAGTCAATCATGTACGCCGTCATTGCCACCGGGGGCAAGCAGTACCGGGTGAGCGAAGGAACCGTCGTGCGGGTCGAGAAACTCGACGCCGACGCGGGCGCCACCGTCGAGTTCAACCAGGTCCTGCTGATCGGCGAAGGCGTCGATGTCGCCATCGGCGCACCTTATGTTACGGGTGCCCGCGTCACCGCGACCGTGCAGGCGCACGGCAAGGCCGACAAGGTGGGCATCACCAAGTTCCGGCGCCGCAAGCATTACCTGCGCCAGAAGGGCCACCGCCAGCCGTACACCGAAGTGAAGGTTACCGGCATCACCGCGGCCTGACAGCGCAGAGCAGGAGACAGGAATGGCACACAAGAAAGCCGGCGGCAGTACCAAGAACGGCCGCGAATCACAGTCGAAGCGCCTCGGCGTCAAGAAGTTTGGCGGCGAGCGCGTACTCGCGGGCAACATCCTGGTGCGGCAGCGCGGCACGCCGTTCCGCGCCGGCGACAACGTCGGCACCGGCACCGACCACACGCTGTTTGCGAAGGTCAACGGCCGCGTGAATTTCCGCAAGAAGGGCGCCGAACAGCGCACCTTCGTCAGCGTCCTGCCAGAATAAAAGGGGACGCAAGAGGGGACGCACCCCTTTTTGGTAAGACCCCGGCCCGGCCGGGGTTTTTCGTTACGGCGGCAGCCAATCATGAAATTCGTCGATGAAGCACTCGTCAAGGTGGTCGCCGGCCATGGGGGCCGCGGCGCGATCGGCTTTCGCCGCGAGAAATTCGTGCCATTCGGCGGACCGGACGGCGGCGACGGCGGCCTCGGCGGCAGCGTCTGGCTGCGCGCCCAGGAGGGCATGAACACGCTGGTCGACTACCGCATCCGCCGCACGTTTCGTGCGCAGAACGGCCAGCCGGGCGGCGGCCAGGACTGCACGGGTCGTGGCGGGGAAGACCTGTTCGTCCCGGTGCCGGTCGGGACCGTCGTGTTCGACGACGAGACCGGCGAGACGCTCGGCGACCTCTCACGCGCGGGCCAGACGCTGCTCGTCGCCCGGGGCGGCAAGGGCGGCTGGGGCAACCAGCGCTTCAAGACGTCGGTCAATCGCACACCGCGCCAGAGCGGTCCGGGCCTGCCCGGCGAAGCGCGGATGCTGCGGGTCGAACTGCGCCTGCTCGCGGACGTGGGGCTGCTGGGCCTGCCAAATGCCGGGAAATCCACCCTGATCCGCGCGGTTTCCGCGGCGCGGCCCAAGGTTGCCGACTATCCATTCACGACGCTGCACCCGCAACTTGGTGTGGTCGCCGTGGGTCCGCTCAAGAGCTTCGTGATGGCGGACATTCCGGGGCTGATCGAGGGCGCGGCGGAAGGCGCGGGCCTCGGCATCCGGTTCCTGAAGCACCTGCAGCGCACGCGGCTGCTGTTGCACCTGGTGGACATCGCGCCGCCCGACCCGGACGCCGATCCGGTCGCGGGCGCGCGCGAGATCGTCGGTGAACTGAAGAAATTCAGCCCGGACCTGGCGAAGAAGAAGCGCTGGCTGGTGCTCAACAAAATTGACCTGCTGCCGCCGGGGGAGCGCGAAAAGCGCTGCGCGGAGATCGTGCGGAGACTGCGTTTCAAGGGACCGGTGTTCCGGATCTCCGGGGCGACGGGCGAGGGCACGCGCGAACTGTGCCAAGCCGTGATGCAGCACCTGGAGAAGTGAAAGGAGTTGAAAGGGGTCAAATCCCTTTCTTCCTTTCTTCGCGTCAAACGAAAAAAGCCGGTCCTTGGACCGGCTTTTTTCCTTCAATTCGGCGAACTGCCAGAAAAGGGATGCGACCCCCTTTTATCTGCACAAAAGGGGTGCGTCCCCTCTTACTTGAGGGCCTTGATCTGGCTCGCGAGCCGGCTCTTGTGCCGGGCGGCCTTATTCTTGTGGATGATGCCCTTGCGCGCCATCGCGTCGATCACCGGGGACGCAGCCTTGAGCGCTGCCGCCGCTTCGGTCTTCTGGCCGGCCTTGATCGCCTCGACGACCTTGCGCACCGCGCTTCGCACCTTGGAGCGGTGGGCGACGTTCTGGGCGCGGCCGGCAATCGCCTGGCGGGACCGCTTTTCTGCTGATTTGGTATTGGCCATAAGGGCGCGCATTGTCCCGATGCGGGGGTGGGTTGTCAACGCGCTATAGTGCCCGCCGCATGCACCGCGGATTCCTGCGCAATACCGCCGTCGTCGGCTCCCTGACCCTGCTTTCACGCGTGACCGGCGTGCTGCGTGACATGGTCTACCTGATCATGTTCGGCGCGGGACCTCTGATGGACGCCTTCCTGGTGGCGTACAAGATCCCGAACTTCCTGCGCCGCCTGACGGCGGAAGGCGCGTTCTCGCAGGCCTTCGTGCCGGTCGTCTCGGAGTACCGGGTCAAGCGCGAGCAGGCGGAAGTCCGGGGCCTGGTCGCAGGCGTCGCGGGCGTGTTCGGGACGGTGCTGTTCGTGGTCGCGGCGGTCGGCGCCGTCGCGGCGCCGGTGCTGGCCTTCCTGTTCGCGCCGGGCTTCCGCGAGGACGGCGACCGCTTCGACCTGACGGTCGAGATGCTGCGCTTCACGTTTCCGTACATCTTCTTCATCTCGCTGGTCGCGCTCGGCAGCGGCGTGCTGAACAGCTACGGGCGCTTCGCGACGCCGGCCTTCAACCAGGTGCTGCTGAACGTCGTCATGATCCTGGCGGCAGGCGTGGTCGCACCGTATTTCGACAAGCCGGGCCTGGTGCTCGCGATCGGCGTGTTCGTGGCGGGCTTCGTGCAGCTGATCGCGCTGTTCCCCGCGCTGCGCGGGCTCGGGCTCCTGCCGCGGCCGCGATTCGACCGCGCGCACGAGGGCGTGCGCCGCATCGCGCGGCTCATGTTGCCGGGCATCTTCGGCTCCTCGGTCGCGCAGGTGTCGCTCCTGCTCGACACGATCATCGCCTCGTTCCTGATGGTCGGCAGCGTCACCTGGATGTACGCCGCGGACCGCCTGGTCGAGTTCCCGATGGGTGTGTTCGCGATCGCGCTCGCGACCGTCATTCTGCCCGGGCTGTCGTCGCATCACGCGGCGGAATCGCGCGAGAAGTTCACGGCGACGCTCGACTGGGCGCTGCGCCTGACGATCACGATCGTGGCGCCGGCCGCGGTCGGCCTGCTGATGCTCGCCGGCCCTCTGATCGCGACGATCTTCGGCTACGGCGCGTTCAACGCGAACGACGTCCTGATGTGCAGCTATGCGCTGATGGCCTATTCGATGGGCCTGATCGGTTTTTCCCTGGTGAAGGTGCTCGCACCGGGGTATTTCGCGAGGCAGGACACGAAGACGCCGGTCAAGGTCGGCCTGATCGCGCTGTCGTTCAACATGATCTTCAACGTGGCAGTCGTCGTGCCGGCTTATCTTTCCGGCTTTCCGGTCCCGCACGCGCTGCTTGCGCTGTCCACCGGCCTGTCGGCGATCATCAATGCGACCCTGCTGTACCGAGGGCTGCGCCGGCAGGGTGTTTACCTGCCGAGCGGGAAGTGGCGGCGCCTGCTGCCGCAGGTCGCGGCCGCGAGCGTCGCAATGGCGGGTTTCCTCTGGTGGATCTCGGGCGACTGGCTGCTCTGGGCCACCTGGCCCGCGACCGAGCGGGCGCTCTGGCTCGCACTTGCCGTCGGCGGGGGTGCTGCGGTCTATTTTGCCGTGCTCGGCCTCATGGGCCTGCGCCCGCGCGACCTGAAATCACTATAATTCCCCCGACAGGTTTCTCCGATCCGGCGGGGTCATGCTGATCCGACGCGGCTTCGAACCCGGCCCTGAGGCGGATCGCGGATGCGTCGTTGCCATCGGCAATTTCGACGGATTGCACCTCGGGCATCAGGCAATACTCGCCGTGCTGCAGCAGCGTGGCCGGGAGGCCGGGCTGTCCGCCGTGGTGCTGACGTTCGAGCCGCATCCGCGCGAGTACTTTGATCCCGCGCAGGCCCCGGCCCGGCTGATGCGGCTGCGGGACAAGGCGGAATGGCTCGCGGCGACCGGCATCGCCGAGTTGCGGGTGTTGCGATTCGATGCGGCGCTGGTCGCGATGGACGCGGTGAGCTACATCGAGCGGTATCTGGTGCGTGCCCTGGGAGCAAGACGAGTCGTGATCGGCGAGGACTTCAGGTTTGGCAAGGGCCGCGGCGGCGATGCGGCATTGTTGCGGCGCGAGGGCGCAGCGCGCGGTTTCGCGGTGGACGTCGTGCCGCCGTTCCTGGTCGGCGGCGAGCCGGCGAGTTCGACGCGCATCCGCGCGGCGCTGACCGCTGGCCGACTGGAGGACGCAAGGGCGTTGCTGGGGCGCGACTATCGCATCAGCGGGCGCGTGATGAGGGGCGAGCGCATGGGCACCCGGCTGGGGTTCCCGACTGCGAATATCCGGCTGCACCGGCTGGTATCGCCGCTCGACGGAATTTTCGCGGTGCGGGTATCGGGCGCGGGAATGGACGCGCGGCCGGCAGTTGCTTCGGTCGGTACGCGCCCGACGGTGGGCGGTGGCGAACGCCTGCTGGAGGTGCACGTGTTTGATTTCGACGGCGACCTGTACGGCCGGCGCCTGGCGGTGGATTTCGTCGCGCGCCTGCGCGACGAGGTACATTTCCCGGACCTGGAAACAATGCGGCAACAGATGCTGCAGGACGCACGGCAGGCCAGGGCGCTGCTGGGACACTGAGGAACCGACGTTGGATTACAAGCAGACGATCAACCTGCCGAACACCGAGTTTCCGATGAAAGCGGACCTCGCCCGGCGCGAGCCCGAGATGGTCGCGTCGTGGCTGCGCGACGATCTCTATTCGAAATTGCGTGCGCACGCCGCAGGCCGGCCGAAGTTCGTGCTGCTCGACGGGCCGCCATACGCCAACGGCGTGATCCACATCGGCCACGCGGTCAACAAGATCCTGAAGGACATCATCGTCAAGTCGCGCATGCTGGACGGCTTCGACTCGCCCTACGTGCCGGGCTGGGACTGCCACGGGCTGCCGATCGAGCAGCAGGTCGAAAAGAAGCACGGCCGCGTTGGCCAGAAGCTCGATGCCGACGCCTTCCGCAAGGCCTGCCGCGAGTACGCCGCGAGCCAGGTGGAAGCACAGCGCGTGGATTTCCAGCGCCTCGGCGTGATCGGCGACTGGAGCAATCCCTACCTGACGATGGCCTCGAAATACGAGGCCGAGCAGTTGCGCGCTTTTGCCGCGATCATCCGCCGCGGCCACCTGGTGCGCGGCTTCAAGCCGGTGCACTGGTGCCTGGACTGCCGTTCCTCGCTGGCCGAGGCCGAGGTCGAATACGAGGAGCGCACCTCGCCGTCGGTGGACGTGCGCTTTGCGATCGTGGATCCGCACGACGCAGCGCGGCGCTTCAAGTTGCCGGCCGACGACCTCATGACGGCCTCGATCGCGATCTGGACCACGACGCCGTGGACGCTGCCCGCCAACCAGGCGGTCTGCCTGCACCCGCTGTTCGACTATGTGCTGGTCGAGTTCGAGCGCGCGGAGGGGCCAGAGCGCCTGATCGTCGCGGAGGGACTGCTGGATGCCTTCGCAAGCCGCATCGGCGCGACCGGCCGGCGCGTGCTGGCAAAAGCCAGTGGCGAGGCGTTGCAGGGCCTGCGGCTCGAGCACCCGTTCTACGAGCGCGAAGTGCCGGTGGTCCTCGGCGACCATGTCACGCTTGAGACCGGCACCGGCGCCGTGCACACGGCGCCCGGCCACGGCGCGGACGACTACGAAATGGGCCGCCGCTACGGTCTGCCGATCGACAACCCGGTCGGGGCAGACGGCCGCTTCGTCGCCGGGACGCCGATGTTCGAGGGCCTGGGCGTATTCGACGCGAACGCGAAGATCGTCGAGACGCTGCAGCAGGTCGGTCGGCTGATCCATCACGAACCCTACCGCCACAGCTATCCGCATTGCTGGCGCCACAAGTCGCCGGTGATCTTCCGGGCGACGCCGCAGTGGTTCCTCAGCATGGAAAAGCACGGCCTCCGCCGCGACGCGCTCACGGCGATCAAGGGCGTGCGCTGGATCCCGGGCTGGGGCGAGCAGCGCATCACCAGCATGATCGAGACGCGTCCCGACTGGTGCATCTCGCGCCAGCGCGCCTGGGGCGTGCCGCTCGCGATGTTCGTGCACAGGGAATCCGGCGAGCCGCATCCGCAGACGCCGGAACTGCTCGAGCGCGTCGCCGACCTGGTGGCGGAGGGCGGCATCGAGGCGTGGTTCGCGCTGAATCCGCGCCACCTGCTCGGCGACGAGGCGCTGGTGTACGAGAAGTGCGAGGACGTGATGGACGTCTGGTTCGACTCGGGCGCCGTGCACCATGTCCTGCCGGCGCTGCGGCCCGGACTGATCCCGTTCCCGGCGGACATCTACCTCGAGGGCTCGGACCAGCACCGCGGCTGGTTCCACAGCTCGCTCCTCGTCTCGGTCGCGGGCAAAGGCGTCGCCCCCTACCAGCAGGTGCTCACGCACGGCTTCACGGTGGACGAGAAGGGCCGGAAGATGTCGAAGTCACTCGGCAACGTCATCGCGCCGCAGAAGGTCATGCAGTCGCTCGGCGCCGACGTGCTGCGCCTGTGGGTGGCGGCCACCGACTACAGCGGCGAGATCGCCGTCTCCGACGAGATCCTGAAGCGCATGTCGGACAGCTACCGGCGCATGCGCAATACCGTGCGTTTCCTGCTCGGCAACCTCGCGGGCTTCGACCCCGCGCGCGATGCCGTGCCGGTGGAGCAGCTCCTGGACATCGATCGCTGGGCGCTCGCGCGCGCGGCGCAACTGCAGCAGGAGATCATCGACTCCTACCGCAACTACGACTTCCACCTCGTGTACCAGAAGGCGCACGGCTTCTGCGTGATCGAGCTCGGATCGTTCTGGCTCGACATCCTGAAGGACCGGCTCTACACGATGCCTGCGGCGAGTTCCGGGCGCCGGTCGGCGCAGACGGCCATGTACCACATCGCCGAGGCGATGGTGCGCTGGCTCGCGCCGATCCTGTCATTCACCGCCGAGGAGATCTGGAAATTCCTGCCGGGAAAACGGGACGAATCGGTGCTGCTGGCGACCTGGTGGAAGTTGCCCTCGGTGCCAGCCACAGGCCCCATCGACTGGCAGGCCGTGGTCGCGCTCAAGAACGACGTTGCACGGGAACTCGAGCGCCTGCGCGCGGGGGGCGCGCTCGGCGCGCCGCTCGAGGCGACGGTAGACGTGTTTCTCGACGAGGCGCAGCATCGCCGCATGGCGGCCATCGGCGACGAACTGCGCTTCGTTCTGATCACGTCGCAGGCGCGGCTGCGGCCGGCTTCCGAGCGGCCGGCCACGGCGGTTGCCGCGGAATCGGTCGCCAAGACCGGTGCCTGGATCGCGGTTGGCGTGTGCGACGCGGCGAAGTGCGCGCGCTGCTGGCACCGGCGTCCCGACGTTGGCAGCGACCCGCGCCATCCGGAGATCTGCGGCCGCTGCGTCGGTAACATCGAAGGACCGGGCGAAACGAGGCGCTACGCATGACCGACAGCATTTTTCCGCAGCGGACCGCACTCGTGTGGCTTTGGCTGTCGGCCTTCATCGTGGCGCTCGACCAGCTCACCAAGTGGTACATCGTTGGCAATTTCGCGCTGTTCGAGATCCTGCCGCTCGGGCCACTGCTCGACATCACGCGCCTGCACAACGAGGGCGCGGCCTTCGGGCTGCTCGCCCAAGCCGGCGGCTGGCAGCGCTGGTTCTTCCTGGCGCTCGCCGGCGTCATCGGCGTCGCGATCATCTGGTGGCTGCGCTCGCTGCCGGCGCGCGGGCACCCGTGGCTCTCGATCGGCCTGGCGATGATCCTGGGCGGGGCGATGGGCAACGCCTACGACCGGTTCGTGCAGGGGCACGTGGTGGACTTCCTGCACTTCCACCTCGGCGGATCGTATTTTCCGGCATTCAACGTCGCCGACATCGGCATCACGACTGGCGCCATCATGCTGGTGATCGATGCGCTGATGCACACCAGGCGCACCAAGGCGACATCCGGGTGAAAGTACTGCTCGCGAATCCGCGCGGCTTCTGCGCCGGCGTGGACCGCGCCATCGACATCGTCGTGCGCGCGATCGAGCTGTTCGGCGCGCCCATCTACGTGCGCCATGAAGTCGTGCACAACCGCTTTGTCGTGGACAAGCTCCGCGGCCTCGGCGCAGTGTTCGTGGACGAACTCGACGAGGTGCCGGACGGCGCGACCGTGATCTTCAGCGCGCACGGCGTGTCGAGCGCCGTGGAGCAGGAGGCCACGCGCCGCGGGCTCACCGTGTTTGACGCGACCTGCCCGCTGGTGACCAAGGTGCACATGGAAGTCGGCCGCTATGCGCGCGACGGCCTCGACGTGATCCTGATCGGCCACGCCGGGCACCCGGAGGTGGAGGGCACGATGGGTCGCTTCGACACCGGCGGCGGTGGCCATATCCACCTGGTCGAGACCGTGGCCGATGCCTCGAAACTCGCCGTGCGCGATCTGGCGCGGCTAGCGGTCGTCACTCAGACGACGCTGTCGGTGGACGACACGGCGCTGGTGATGGCGGCGCTGCGCGAGCGCTTCCCGGGCCTTGCGACTCCGCGCAAGGAAGACATCTGCTACGCAACGCAGAACCGCCAGGATGCGGTCAAGCAGCTGGTCGGGCGGTGCGACGTGATCGTGGTCGTGGGCTCGCGCTCGAGCTCGAACTCCAACCGCCTGCGCGAGATTGCAACGACTCGCGGCATTCCGGGCTACCTGGTGGACGGCGCCGACGACCTGAAGCGCGAGTGGTTCGAGGGCAAGCGCGCGGCGGGCGTGACGGCCGGCGCTTCCGCTCCGGAGACGCTGGTGGAGCAGGTGGTCGCGCGGTTGCGCGAATGGGGCGGGCACGAGCCGGTCGAGGTCGTGGGCCGCGAGGAGAACGTGGTGTTCGGCCTGCCGCAGGCGCTACGGCAGATCGCGAAGTCGCGCGCGGTCTGATTCCCGCCGCGAGCGCTGGTGCTACCAGCACTTGGGCGCGCTGTCCCTGCCGGCAGCGTCCGATGCGCCGCGCCTGCCGCTTTCATCGATGAACATCCTCGGACACAACGGGTCGTCGCGCTCATTTGAGGCCAGCGCGACGATCCGGAATGCCGACGCGTCTGCCGCCTCGACAACGAGGCGATAGCGGCCGCGCAGGGTGCGCGAGGCGACGGGCAGGCCGGGCGGATCACTGCCCGCGACCGCGTCGAGGCGGTCGCCATATTGGCCGTGCGCCAGATGAAATTTCTCCTGTTCGGCCGCTGCCGCCAGCAGCGCCTGCACGGCCTCGACCCGGTAGGCACGAAGCAGATGACCCCGATACGAGGCGATCGCGAAAGTCGTCGTGATCGCGACGACCGCGAGCGCGATGGCGACCTCGATCAGCGTGAATCCGGCGGTGGGGCGAGTCTGCGCCATGAGGTCCGTACCGGATCGCCGGAATAGCCAGGATCGAAGGTTTCCGCGCCGATGATCCCGAATGGCCGTGGCCGGCAACCCGGGCATGCCGCATCCCAGCGGTCAGGAAAGCCGAAGCGCAGCGCCACCGGCAGGCCGGAGCCCGCGATTTCTTCAGGATCGTCTTCTTCGAACTCGACCGACGTTTCGTGCCGGAGGCTTGTGCGCAGGTCGAGCGCCTGCAGGCGGCGCAGCGCGCGCGGCGGTCCGCAAGGCGCGTTACCGTCCTCTGCCAGCGGCTGGTAAGTCTGGAAGCGCAATACGTGGTCGAAGGTGACCGCGGGACCGATGACTTTCTCGCCGGGCCCGTGGTCGTCGAGGCGCCGGAACCAGCCGGCCGCCGCAGCCGGTACTTCGGTGTCGCCGGCGGTCGCGTCGAACAGATCGGCCTCCGTCAGCACGCTTGCGCCCGCGGACTCGCGATCGAACACCACGGACATACGATCGACGAGAACGGTGTCGCGCGGCCGCGCCAGCCAGCCCGAACCGGCCGCGATGGCGATCTGATGGCGGCCGGCCCGAATGGCGAGCGAGACGTCCGGTGTCTCGTGAAACCGCTGCGCGCCCGTGCCGAGCCGCGCCAACAGGCGTGCCTGCGCGAGTTCGCTCGCCGGGCGCCCGTTCGCAAAGTCAAAGCGCCACAGACCGCCGCCGATGTCGACCAGATAGGCGCGATCGAGGCTTCCGTCGCCATCGAGATCGAGCGCGCGCGGCGCGGATGGCAGGCTCGCCGTGAGCCCGGCGACCTGCAAGTCCGCTCCGGAATCACTGCTGCCGCGCC
Source organism: Steroidobacteraceae bacterium (assembly GCA_050179155.1). Lineage (GTDB taxonomy): Bacteria > Pseudomonadota > Gammaproteobacteria > Steroidobacterales > Steroidobacteraceae > SCUD01. The sequence goes on along the minus strand of JBFXFJ010000005.1, from coordinate 25,522 downwards.
ACAGCGTCCGGCCGGTCACTGCGTCGAGCACGTATAGCGCGTTGCCGGCGCCGGCCGTCGCGAGGCCACCGGCATCGAACTGCCGGTCGTAGCCGCCGGCCAGCAGCACGACCCAGTCGCCGGCGCTTTGTCCGGAATCCGCGATGGCAAGGCGCGTGACAACCGGCGCGGCGCGGCTCTCAACGCCCGCAACGCCGGGCAGGGCGATCGACCAGGCAAGCCGCGGATCATCCGCAGAAGAAATATCGAGCGCGTAGTAGCGATTGCCGCCGCGGCCGAGCCCGAACAGCAGCCACAGGTGCTCTCCCGCAGCGGCATCGATGTGGCCGTCGCCATCGGGATCGAAGCGATGCAGCACCAGCGGCCCGTCGATGCCGTGGTCCCGCACGGTGGTCGGCTCGTCGCGCAACAGGCGCACGAGTCGGGGCAGAAGTTGATGCGGCAGCCAGGCCCAGTTCTCGACGCCGCTGCCGGCATCGAAGGCGTGCAGCAGGCCGTCATGCGTGACGGCGAAGACGATCTTTTGGCTGGTTGCCGGGTAATCGACCACGACGGGGGCATGCGGCCCGGGATCGCCGAGGGTCCGCTCGGCGGCAAACCACGCAACGACCTCTGTCGAAGTTTCCGGATCGCCAGCGGCAATTCCGAGTCGTTCTGCATCCAGATGCGGATTGCCGGGCTCGATCCGGTTGGCCGCATCCCGAATCCGGTTCGTGACGAGGTCGCTGTAAAACTGTCTCGCGTCCACGACGGGCAGCCGGCCCGCCGCGCCGCCGGCAAGCAGGTTGGAATCCGGAGCGTCGCTCCAGTAGCTCCGCGACGTGGCTTGGGGCAGCGCACTCGCCGCGTCGATGGCCGGCTGGCCGTCGCGATCGACGATCACCGGCGCTGCGAGTGGCGAGTCGGGCGCGCGCAACCGGTACTGCAGGAAATTGCCCCTCCAGCGCTCCCCGGCGCGCGGCGCCGACAGGCCGACGACAATGCCCGGCGCATCCCCCAGTTCGGCGATTGGCAGGAAAGCGGAAGCTGAGAGCTGTGGGTCCGCGGGCACCGCGGCGTCGCGTTGCAGGCTGCGCGCGACCAGGTTGACGAAGGCCAGGGGATCGTCGAGGCGCGCGACTGCGACAAGGTCCGTGGACTGCGGCAGCGCTGATGCGGCAGGCGCAAGCCAGAATACTTGCGCGGATTGCCGGCCCGCGAGATCGCCGCGCAGATCCGATTGCTCGATCCACTGCGCGAGGGCCGGCAGGCAGCTGGGGCCGCAGCCGCCGGTCTGCGCATCGAAATCCGGAAGGCCGCCCGCTGCCACAGCCGCCAGTTCATCGTTCGATGCCTGGCCTGCCGTCAGATAGGCAAGGGTGACCGGACGGCAGGCGTGCGTAAATGGCGATCGATAGGCCCCTGCCGCGAGCGGATCGAATGCGGCAGGATCCGCGCGATCGTCGTCGCCGAATCGGACGCTGCTGCCGGACAGCCAGGCGGTGGCTTCTGCCAAAGTTTCTCCGAGCGGTGCGCCACCGGATGGCGCTTCGGCGGCCAGGCGGCGGAGATCGCCGGCGATGGCGGCGGGCGCGGTCGGCGCGCGCGCAACGAATCCGCCGTCGGCCTCTGCCACCCGGATCAGCGCGACTTCGAGCTCGTCGGTCGCGTCGAGCGCAGCGGCCAGGGATTGCGTGATGACTTCGGCAATGGACCGGCCAGCGGCCGTCGGCGGAGCGCGCAGGAAGTTGAGGTAGTTGCCGCCATAAAAGATGTACGGATCCGCGTGCGGCGACCGGTCCCACGAAATCTCGTCCGCAATCAGCCCGCTCCAGGGTCCGCGCGGACCATCCGACGCGTACCAGGTCCCCGCTGCGCTGCCATGCCGGCCCCGATCAGCACGGCACTCGATCGCATGCGGATCGTCCGGTCGTGGCGCCGACCAGTAACCGCCGACTGCGGCGGGCCGCCATTGCGCGGCGCGCGACGCGACGTAGAAACCCTGCCGCGCAAGGTCCGGACGTGCCGTCTCGCAGTGCAGGCCGCGAGTCGGATCGGCGGGCGCGGGTTCAAGCCCGGCCTGGCTTGCGCAATCTGGTGCCGGACCGGCGCCGCGTCGCCAGTAGATGCGCGCCGGATCGCAACGAAGCTCCGCCGGCACGCCGGGACCATAGTCGATCGATGGATCGTAGGGGGCGGCGACGGCCAGGGTCTCCGCGGCTGCAGCGGAGTGGTCGACGACGAGCGCGAGCAGCGGCTGCACGTTGCCGGGCAGGTTTGCGCGCGCGAGCCAGGCTTCGTCGGAATCGGCCTGCGCTGCTGTCACGACCAGGCCGGCGATGACCGGCATCGCAAGCCGCCATTGCCGCGGGATGGCGACGCTCACGACGCAGGCACCACGAAGTAGAAGCCCTGCTCGAGGCGGGCACGGGCATTGCGGCCCGCATGGCCGGTCGAACGGATGAAGTAGTGTTTCGCGGCAAAAGTGTCGCCGTTCTCGCCGATGCTGAATCCGGCGGGCAGCGCCCCGGGGGCCGCCATCCCGAGCGTTTCGGTCTCGAAGGTCGCGGTGCCCGTTGCGTTATCCGGATGGCGGGTCTGCGGGATCGCTGCCGCGCGACGGAGCATTGCCGCCTGCGCCAGCGCGTGGGCAATGCCCGCTTCGGCGGCTTCGAATGCGTCCTGCGCCATCTGCTGGTGACTCGCGAGCGCGAGAGCCGTGACCGCGGCCGCGGCCGCGGCGAGTGCGAGCGCCCCGAGTCCCGAGAGCAGGACCAGCGTCACGACCAGGGCGGTTCCACGTTGCCAGCCGGTCATCGGAATCCGCCGTTTCGCATTTCGATGATGCGCGACACCCGTTTGCGGCGAAAGCCGCCGGGTTGCGAGGGCTCGGCGATGTCGCTCTGAGCCTCGAGTTCCACGCGCAGCGCGCGCGCGACGCCGCCGAGCCGCGGTTCGGCCGGCGTGATCCAGCGATCGATCGCCGCATCCGCGTCGGCGGGATCGTCCAGCCCGATCTCGACCTGCAGGTCCGCGATGCCGCTGACCAGTTCCTCGTCCTGAAAGGCCGGTCGTGTGCCGCCGACGAGGCGCTTGCGACGGAGCGAAGGCCATCCATCCCGCCCGGTCGAATCGGCGCTGACGTAGTAGATGCCGACTTCCAGGTCGTGCCAGCGCGTGTGGGCGCCGAGCCTGCCGAGTCCATCCGCCGCCAGTGCAGCGGTGCGCAGGCTGGTCTCGAGTTGCAGACGTCCCGCTTCCGGTGCCGATGTGTCCTGTCCCGCATGCCGGAGGATCAACGTGTCGGACGAAGGGATACGGCGACCCGCCGGACTCGGCCGGCACCCGATCGACATGCCGGGAGCGGCCTCGTAGGCCGCATCGGCCGCGACGACCGGCATCGCGAGATCATGCGCGAGCGAGGCGCCGCAGCTGCCTGCGACTTCGAGTCCGGGCGATTCCGGCGTTCCGGTGTCCGAGGCGCCGTCGACGGCGCCGGATGGCGGCGCAAGACCAAGATATCCGGCAAGGCGGATCTCCTCCACCAGCACGACGAATGCCGCATCCAACGATTCCTCGAGCTGCGCGAGCGATTCACCGCTGCGTTGTGCCGCACGTCCGCGCGCGACGAATGCCAGGGAGCCGGCGATGACCATGAGCACGAGCAACATCGCGATCAGCACCTCGACGAGCGTCAGCCCGGCCGCGCGATTCACAATGTCACCGGCAGGACGAGCCGGTTCCGCCCGGATCCGGCAACGGGCCATTCGATCTCGATCCGGTAACCGACGGGATGCTCGCGCTCGACATCCACGCGCGCCGCGCTGCCGGCAGGCATCGTCGCCTCCACCGCGGCGGTCCAGGCCGCAATCGCCGGCGCGTCGGCGGGTAGCGGCATTCCGTCGCCGCGGTCGAGCGCGCGCAGTTCCTCGGCGAGCGACGCGGCGTAGCGGATGGCGGCCCGGCGGTTGGACGATTCGCGCTCGTACTGCACGCTTTGCAGCAGCAGCAGGCTGCCGCCGGCGAGCCCCGCCAGCATCAGGACGAGCGCGACGAGCACCTCGACCAGTGTGAAGCCACGCACCGCGGTCAGGGTCAGCATGTGAGCGGCCGATCCGAGGCATCGCGGTCGCTGACGCGCGGCCGGCCGCTGCGGCTGATGATCAGCGCGCGGGCCGCACGCGAGCCGCGCCGGTCGCAGATCGTCAGCGTCGCGGGGCTTGCGAAGCCAGAGCCGCCTTCGAAATGGACCGCAGTGCGATTCGAGCGGACCCGGGGCGCCCGGGTCGCAGCAGCCAGCGGCAGGACGCGGAGCAGATCGTCACGGTCGTTTGCGAGCAGCAGGCTGCCCGACCAGTCGGTGCGCCCGCTGCATGCGCGTTCATCCTGCGTGCCGCACAGGTGAATGGCTTCATCCCGGATGGCCGCGAGCTGACGTGCCAGGTTGACGGCGTGCATGGCGCTCGTGACCGTCGCGTTCCTGCGGCTGTCCAGCAGCAACCGGGAAAACGCAGGCACCGCAGCGGTGGCGATGATGGCGATGACGCCGAGCACCGTCAGCAGCTCGATCAGCGAGTGGCCCCGCGGTTGCGTGATTCTGTCAAGCATGCGGCGAGGCTAGCGCGCCGCTCCGCGGGCTCCCCGCTGCAATTCCGCTGCGTTTGAGCGGATATGCACGTGAGCGTATATTCGCGTCCCATGGACCACGCCCTGATGCAACCGCGCGCTGACCGCAAGCGCATCCAGACGATGCTCGCGACGCACGGCATCCAGCCGACGGCGCAGCGCATGCGCATCGCGGAGCTGCTGTTCTCACGCGCGCAGCACCTGACTGCGGACCAGTTGATCCATGCGCTCGGCCGCGACGGCGCGCACGTCTCCAAGGCGACGGTTTACAACACGCTCAACCTGCTCGCCGCGAAGGGCCTGCTGAAGTCACTGCAGGTCGATCCCTCGCGCGGGCTGTTCGACTCGAATACCGAGCCGCACCATCACTTCCACGTGGAGGACACGGGCGAGCTGATCGACGTCCCGCCCGGGGCCGTGCAGTTTTCAAAGCTGCCGGCACTGCCGCCGGGGACCGAATCGGTGGCCGTCGAGGTCATCTTCCGGGTGCGCCGCAAGGGCTGATGGCGCAGTTTGCCCGCTGCCCGGGCCTTGCCTATACTTCGCGCCCCCAACGCCGGTGTAGCTCAGTTGGTAGAGCAGTCGCTTCGTAAGCGAGAGGTCGGGGGTTCAAGTCCCTCCACCGGCACCAGTTTCCTCAGCTGGTTCGCCAAGCGGGCAATCATGAAAATGCATTGCAGCCATCTGCTCGCCGTTTTGTGGATCACCTGTTGTGTGACCGGATGTGCGCGCCCATCCGCCGAAGAGCAGACGGACGCCGTATTTACGGCGTACGAGAAGGGCGACTATCAGGAGACCCTGCGCCTTGCCCGCCCGCTGGCCGAGCAGGGCTCTGCAGTGGAGCAGTACATCGTCGGCATCCTGTACCAGGACGGGACCGGCGTGGCGCAGGACTACGCGCAGGCCGCCAGCTGGTTTCGCAAGGCGGCGGACCAGAACTATCCGGAGGCGCAGAACAACCTGGGCGTGCTGTATCTGCACGGACGGGGCGTGCCGCAGGATCCAGCCGAGGCGGCCCGGTGGTTCCGCAAAGCCGCCGAGCTCGGCAAGGTGGAAGCGCAGCACAATCTCGCCCATGCCTACCGGAACGGGCAGGGTGTGCCGAAGGACGATGCCGAGGCCACGAAGTGGTATCGGCAGGCGGCGGAACAAGGTGACGCCGACGCGCAGTACAGCCTGGGTTACGCCCTCCACGCCGGGCTGGGGACGCCTGCGGACCATGCAGAGGAATCAGCCTGGTTTCGCAAGGCGGCGGAACAGGGTCACGCGCAAGCACGGATCAACGTCGGCATGAGCCATTTCAAGGGTATGGGCGTCCCGCAGGACTATGTGCAGGCGCACATGTGGTTCAACCTTGCGGCCGCGAGCGCCACGGACGATGCCACTCGCAATCAGGCCGTCACGAACCGCGAAATAGTTGCGGCCGCGATGACCCCCACGCAGATTGCCGACGCCCAGAAACTGGCCCGCGAGTGGAAGCCGGGCTCATAGCGAGCGCGTCGGAGCCAACGCGTGACGCAATGACGGGCATCTTTGGCAGCTACCGCAATCCGACGCTGCCGGGAAAGCTGGCGCTCGTGCTGGTGTCGATCGCCGGCTACTGGCTCAGCGCAGTCCTGGTGGAAGGCGTGGACCCGGACGCGGCCAACTGGCTCGCATTTCCCTTGCATCACGCCCCCGGACTGATCTTTGGCCTGCTCGTGATGGGTCCCTATGTCGCAAGGCCACCGTATGCCTTGCGGCTCATTGCCATGGCAGTGGTAAGCGCGGTTATCTACTATCTGGCCGTGTTATTCGTCATTGAAGGGCCGTTCAGTTACAACACCATCACGCCTTATCTGGTATCCGGTGGAACGGCGGCAGCACTGGTCGCAACGAGCGCCATGCTGCTGGCGCCTCGGGTCTGGCGCTGGATGCCGCTGTGGGTGGCTGCCATTGCCGGGATCGTGGGCGGGGCCACTTTTGAATGGGATCCGTTGGCTGGTAGTGAGTGGTTTGCATTGGTCGTACCACACGTTGTCTGGCAGACCCTCGTCTGTCTGGCGCTGCACCTGAGCCTTCGGCCCGCGCGGACCTAACTTATTGACGCGCAAGCAGCGCTGGGACGCGGCCTGCCAACTGGCTGGGGCCTTTTCTTGCGTTATCCCCCACTGGACGGGTCTAATGCCGGCAGGCGGCAGCCCAGTCCCGCCGGTACTAGCCAAGTAACGACGATTTGCCAGGGGGATTCGAAATGCGCGGAAACATCATCATGTGGAGTGGTGACAAGGGAGTCATCACTGCCGGCGGGCAACGCTACGACTTCGGCATCAATGAGTGGCAGGGCGCGACTGCGCCGGCCGCAAACATGACCGTCGAGATCGTGGTGACGAACGGCAAGCTCTCGGGCGTCACGCCCGTCAACGAGGCCGACCTCGCCAAGGAGAAAATGGCGGCGCTGACCGGCCAGGGCGGCAAGGTCGCGAAAGCCGTGTTCGAGAACGTGGGCAAGGACGTCGCCATCGCCTATGGCGTGTTCCTGGTTGCGGCGCTGTTCCTGAACGTCATCAGTTCGGCTGGCATGCTCGGCATCGAGCTCAAGATGTCGAACCTGCTGAGCTCCAACATGGGCATCACCGGCACGGGCCAGGGCGTGTTCCTGATCCTGCTGGCGACTGCGACCATCGCCGTGCCGTACTTCTGGAAGCACAAGTTCGCGCCGCTCGCGTTTGTCGTGCCGCTGCTGATCACGATCAAGGGCTTCTGGCCGATGTACCAGCAGCACCGCGAGGCGCAGAAGGCGATGGAGGCGATGGGCGAGTTCGGGCAGATGATGGGCCAGATGGCCCAGCAGATGACCGGCAATTCCGGCGGCGTCTTCGAGAACCTCGGTTTCGGCACGTACGTCATCGTCGCTGCCGCGGCTTACCTCGCGTTCAAGGGAGTCGTGCGATTCCTGGGCCGCTCCTAGAGCCGACTGGGCTGAACCCGTCGCCGGCCGTGGCTCACCGCCCGGCCGGCGATATCTCGTTCCAGCGCCGCGTCTAAGGCGGTGAGCAAGTGCAAACGGCGAAATCGGTTCGGCGGCAGTTCTGCACGCGTCCGGCAACGCCTTCCCAGTGGGCAACATATGCCCTGATTCCGCGCGCAGTGACGATCTCGAGTGCCCGGTCCAGCCTCGCGTCGCTCTCATCAAGGAGTGCCGGGTCGCGCGTGAGGCGCGCCAAGTTGCAGTGCAGCTCGCCAAGATTGCCTTCGACTTCCGCCCAGTTGACCGGCAGTCGCTCGCGCGTGTAAATCTTTTTTGCTTCTTCGAAGCCGGCAATTGCTGCGCGGAGCGAATCCGCATCGCCATTGATCTGCGCCTGCACGGCAAGAGATGCGCCGAGGTTGTTATGGATCATGCCCCAGGCCGGACCGCCGGTCGCCAAGGTGAGGACGCTGGCCGCTGCCCGACAGTGCTCGACCGCCAGTGCGACTTCCGCAACGCCCTCCAGCTTCGAAAGTAACAGCGCGCGGTTGTAACGGAGCACACAAAGATTCTGTTGCGCCAACGCCCAGTCAACCGGTTCGTGGCGCGGATTGAGCCCCTCCAGGGAACGCAGCAGTGCCGATTCAGAGGTGGCAAAGGCCGCCATTCCCTCAGGCGTGCCAGCGGTACGGAGCGCGCGCATCAGGTACGTGCCACCCAGGTTCAGATGCGCCATGCCAGAGTGGTGCGTACTGCGACGGTCTTGCAGGGCGGCTGTCGCAATTGCAAGTCCTTCGATTGCTTCATCTATCAGCGCGAGTGCTTCTTCCGATGACTTTGCAAACATGTGCTGGCGAGCCAGAGCCGCGCCCAGGCGAATTTGTAGCGTGAGCCAGTCTTCCGGGTACCTGTCGCGCGGACGCACAGCGAGCGCCGCTCGACAGCTCGAGGCCGCGCGCTGATAGCGCTCTACCGAGAACTCGATATCCGCAAGCAGCCTCTCCTTGTAGCAGAGTTGGCCATGAAGGCTTCCGTATAGAGGAGCTTGCTGATCCGCATCAAACGTACGAAGCAAATTCCGATCCGCGATGATCGATTCACGCAGCCAGTCGAATGTCGTGTCGAAAGACTGGGCTGCCCGCTCCCGGATGCCTGCGCGGCGCGCATCTGCGAACGTCATCGACTCCAGCGCCAGCCGCTTGAGGTCGGTCAGCGCGGCATCAGACCCGCTGAGCGCAACTCGCAGTTCGACCGCAGATTCGTCCACACTCAAGGTGCGTCCGCCGCTGATATACATGACCGGAGAGTAGTCCTGTCGCAGTGACACTACCTGCACGAGTATGGAGTCAGCGACGCGCCGCCCTGCCAGGAAGACGTCGGCGCCCCGCGCACGCAGCCACCCCTGCACCTGGCGGCGCACTGCGCGTTGATTGGCCGTGAAATCGCCCTCGGTCGATACCGCCAGACCACGGCATGAGGTGACGACCTGCACGTGGGGTTTGAGAGTCGGGTCGTCAGCAAATCTGGCGGCCAGCCATTGCCTGGCCGAATGCTCCGGGTCATCCGCAAAGCGACCGATAACGACGCGCAGCCTGTCTGCAGCTGGGTCGGCACGGGCGGCCCACTCGCGAACCTGGCACAGCATGTCGCCGCCTTGCGAATGGCTGATCAGCCCGAGGCTGAGAACGGCAAGAATTGTGCCCGCGCCGATCCATGATGCTTTTCGGCCAATACTGGATTCTGAGGGTCGATGCCTCATTTGCGTCTCAGAGCCGGTCGCCGAATCTGCGCCCGGGTCCGATGTGCTTTCGGACGGTTCTGGCTCGTCGGCAGTCCTGTAAAGCGTGTAGGCGGGCACGCTCAGTGCCCGCGCAATGCGCTCCAGCGACTGGGGGTCGACGGATTGTTCGCGGAAGACCCTGTTGACCAGATCTCTCGGCACCGCCTCGAGACTTTCGAGGTCCGCAATTCGTTCGGCGAGCGCGGACTGGGACTTCAGCCCGGACTCGACGAGCGCGTGGTTCAACCTCGCCCGTGACGCGCGAACCCCGCGTCGCCTAGACCGATCTTCGTTGCCGCCTGGCATCTCGAATGGCCCGTCGGTACCCATTGACCGCCGCCACCGCGTTTATCCCACAGGAACACGGCGGGCCGCAATCTGGTTCGGTAAACCACGGAAAGTCCCGCTAAGTCCGGCTAAGCAACGATGACAGCAGCCGGCCACTGCAAGAAGCTGGCACCGCGTTGATTTACATGGGGAACAGATCGATGACCTTGCCGGATCCGATTGTCAGGGGTCGTCGAACAAGGCTCCTTTGCGTCATCGCGGGAGTCGTGATTTCAGCTTGCGGCGGCGAGCCGACAGAGTCAGATCTGCAACTCGCATTTCAGACATCCGTCGGCAAAGCACAGGCGATGGCCTATGCGCTGACTGTTCCACGCAGTCTGCCGGAGCTTGGCAACCTGGCCGAAACCGAACTGCACGATGTGCGCAAGCTTGGCTGCCAGAGAGCGAAAGACGTAGCGGGGTATGTCTGTGAAGTGGAAGTGGACGTTACCGCTCCGCTGATCGGACGCACGACGCAGATTGGCACGGTGCGCATGGTCAGGGGCACCGATGGCTGGCAGGTACTCGAACACTGACTATTCAAGGAGAGCGTCAACATGTACGAACTGACAGTTTCACCAAGAAACATTCGAGTCACGCGCCTCGGCGTCGCCTGTCTTGCGCTGCTGGCTTCAATTGCTTCATCCCCTTCTGCGCTGGCAGACGACTGCGCCAGCAATGCGCGCTGCTTCTCGACCCAATCGTTCACGGCGAGCCTGAGCGATGTGCGGACGAGCACCCAGGGAGCCGTGCATCACCTGACGCTGACGTTTCAGTTTCGCAACAAGAGCGCCCTGCCGTTGACTCTCGGCTATGTTGGATACTCGGGTGTCGTTGCCGACGACCAGGGCAATCGTTACCGGGAAGACACAAGTCCCGCGGGACTGCGCGGAATCGGGCTCGTGACCGACCGCAGCATCGACCCGCGTTTCACGCTAACTTCTGGCGAAACCGCGTCGGCAACCATTTCATTCGTCGGTTCCTTCGATGCCAGGGTCATTCGCGGCACCGTGTTCAACGTGGACTTCGCCGTCAGCGAAATCACTGCCGTGGGAGCCAACCAGTACCGAACCGGCCGCCAACATAGCTTGAACTGGAGCAATTTGACGGCAGGTTCCGGTTCGGCGGCGAATGAGTCTCCTGCGGTCCAGTCGCCTGCGAATGCTGTTGTTGCTGCACCCACGCGCTGCAAGGATGGCGCCGCGTGTGTCGATTCAGGCGCATTCGACATCGAACTGGTGTCGCTGGTCGAGTCCATGGGGCCGGCTAATCGCAACCCCAGGACTCATCACCTGCGCATCACGTTTCGTGCAACGAATCGAGCCGACTCTCAGATGCGGCTTGGCTACCTGGCGGGGAGTGCACTTGCAATCAACAGTGCCGGGAACCGGTACACGAGCCGCTACCTGGGAAGTCTCAGTCGCGAGCAGAAAGTCGTGCAGGGCATCGGGCTGGTTGGTGAAGGCAACGCGGATCCCGGTTTTGTCCTTGCGCCCGGCGAATCCCGGAATTTCACGATTGAGGTATACCACAGCATCAATCCGCGCGAGCCGCGGGGCGCGTCGCCCTACAGCCTTGATCTGACACTTGCGGAACTGGCTGTCACGCCGAGCAATCAGGTCACGACACTGCGCGAGCACAGCATCTCGTTTCCTGCGCTGACTGCGGGCGTGAGCACGCTTAGCGGGCTCGGGAGTGACACGGGCGATGCGCTATTGAAGACCTTGTTCGACAAGCTGAAGGTAAAACCGCGATAAGTGAGCGACTGCAGTCAAGAGTAAGGGCTTAAGGACATTCTTCATGGGTTTGAGCGTAGCGGAGGAAACCATGCGTGGGACAATCATCATGTGGACCGGTGAGAAGGGTGTCGTGGCCGCCGCCGGTCAGCGATACGATTTCGATATCCATCAATGGGCCGGGACCACTGCGCCGGCGGTCAACATAAATGTTGACCTGACTGTCACGGACGGCAGGATTACCGGCGTGACTCCGGTCGATGAAGCCGCTCTTGCCAAGGAAAAACTGGCTGAAATGACCGGCAAGGGCAGTGAGCTTGCAAGGGCCGTGTATACCCATGTGGGCAAGGATGTCGTCATCGCCTACGCCGGCTTCACCGTCGCTGCACTGATCGCCGGGTTCTTCGTGATGAATGCGCTGCCGCAGTTGGGAACGGCCTCCGGTGTTTCACTGACACTTGCGGAAATCCTGAATGGTGATCTCCACGGCGACGTCGCCATGCAGGCGAGTCGCGGCAGCGCCAAGGGGATATTCCTCGTGCTGCTCACGGCGGCGACGGTCGCCGTACCCTACTTTTCCAGGCAACGTCACGCCCCATTGGCATTCTGTGTGCCGCTGGGCGTCGCGGGGTACGGAGTCTGGGCTATCTACAGGCAGATGCAGCTGGTGCGGGATGCAATCAGTTCCGAGATCGCAAGGCATTCCGGAAACGCGGACCCGTTCTTTCGACGGGCCGCCGAGGAATCCGTGCAACAGGTGCAAGCCGCCCTCCAGCAGGTGGACGAGGCCATTCACATCGGGATCGGTGGGTGGATCCTGCTTGCGATCGGCGCTTATCTTGCCTACCAGGGGATCGCCAGATTCCTTAGTCGGGCCTGACATGAGCGGTAGGTAGAGTCGAAATCGCCGGCCGCGGCTTACCGCCCGGCCGACGATTCCTTTTCAGGCTGTGGCGGGTGGGTCGGGCGAATGGCAGCCGCGCCGACTAGAATGCCGTTGCATGGAATTGCTCGATCGCCTGCGCGCCATTGTCGGATCGGAGAGCCTTCTGACAGGTGACACCGTGCGTGCGCGCGCGGTCGGCTGGGCCGACCCAAGTCCCAGTACTGCAATGGCGATTGCAAGGCCCGCCGACACCGGCGAGGTCTCGCAGTTGCTCGCGGCCTGCTTCGATGCGGGCCAGCCGGTCGTACCGATGGGCGGGCTGACAGGCCTGGTGCAGGGCGCCACCGCCGGCCCGGGCGAAATCGGGCTCTCGTTCGAACGCATGAACCGGATCGAGGCCGTCGATGCGCGCGACCGCACGATGCGGGTGCAGGCGGGTGCGACGCTGCAGCTCGTCCAGGAGGCCGCGGAGCGCGAGGGCCTGATGTTCGCGCTCGACCTCGGCGCGCGCGGCTCCGCAACCGTCGGCGGCAATGCCGCGACCAATGCCGGCGGCAATCGCGTGATCCGCTACGGAATGATGCGCGAGCTGGTGCTCGGGCTCGAGGCCGTGCTGGCCGATGGCACCGTCATCTCCTCGCTGAACCGGATGATCAAGAACAACGCGGGCTACGACCTCAAGCAGCTCTTCATTGGCAGCGAAGGCACGCTTGGGGTCATCACGCGGCTCGTGCTGCGGCTGCGGCCGCTGCCACTCAGCCACCAGACCGCGTTGCTGGCCTGCACGAGCTTCGACCAGGTGACGGGCCTGCTCGGCCGGCTCGACGCGCTGCTGGGCGGCGCGATGTCCTCGTACGAGGTGATGTGGCGCGAGTTTTATGAACTGGTCACGTCGCCGCCGGCACCGGGCAGGGGCCCGTTGGGCGCGGACTTCCCTTATTACGTGATCGTCGAGGCGCTGGGCGGCGATCCCATTGGCGACCAGGCGCGATTCGAGCAGGGTCTCGCGACCGCGGGAGAGGAGGGGCGCTTCGCCGATGCGGCGATCGCGACCTCGCAGGCGCAACGCGACGCGATCTGGGCGCTGCGCGACGACGTCGGGCGCCTGTTTGGCCTCGGCCATCCATTCGTGTTCGACATCAGCCTGCCGGTCGCGGAGATGGAGGGCTACGTGGCTGACGTCCATCGCGCGCTGGCCGAGCGGCTGCCGGGCGAGCGTTGCTTCACCTTCGGCCACCTCGGCGACGGCAACCTGCATTTCGTGGTCGTCGGCAGCGCGGGGCCGGAAGCGCGCCAGGCGGTCGAGGAGGCCGTCTACCGGCCGCTCGCGACGCGGCAGGGATCGGTGTCGGCCGAGCACGGCATCGGCATCGAGAAGCGCCCCTGGCTCTCCCTTTCACGCAGCGCCGACGAGATCGCGCTGATGCGCCGTCTCAAGCAGTCGCTCGACCCGCGCGGTATCCTGAACCCCGGGCGCGTGTTCTAAAGGGGTCTAAAGGGGTCGCATCCCCTTGGAAAGGGATGCGACCCCTTTTTAGAACCGGAAGTCCTTGAACTGCTGGCGCAGCTCGAGCTTCGAGATCTTGCCGGTTGCTGTCAAAGGAATGGTTGCGACGAAGGCGACGTCGTCGGGGATCCACCAACTCGCGACGCGCCCGTCGAGCCATTGCAGCAGTTCCTCGCGCGTCGGCGGATCGCCCGGCCGTGGCACGACTACCAGCAGCGGCCGCTCATCCCACTTCGGATGCGGGATGCCGATGACCGCGGCCTGCTGCACCTTCGGATGGCCAGCCGCGATGCACTCGAGGTCGATCGAGCTGATCCATTCGCCGCCGGACTTGATCACGTCCTTCGCCCGGTCGGTGATCTGGATCTGGCCGTCGGGGCTGATATTGGCGACGTCGCCGGTCGAGAACCAGCCGTCTGCATCGTGTGCCGTGCTCGGCTCGTCCAGCCGGTAGTACTCGCCGCAGACCCAGGGGCCGCGCACCTTCAGGATGCCGGAGGTCTTGCCGTCCCACGGCAACTCGCGGCCGGCGTCGTCCGTCACCTTGATCTCGACACCGTACGTGGGCCGCCCCGGGCGGCTGCGGATCGCGTCGCGATCCTCACGGCTCAGTCGCTCGTAGTTGCGTGGCTTCGAGTTCGTCGATCCGAGCGGGCTCATCTCGGTCATGCCCCAGGCGTGGATGGTCCAGACGCCGTGGCGTTCCTGGAACTCGTCCATCACCGAGAGCGGGCAGGCGGAACCGCCGGTCAGCACGCGCTCGAGCGACTCGAGCACGATTCCCTGTTCGCGCGTCCAGGCCAGCAGGTTCTGCCACACGGTCGGCACGCCGAGCGCGAGCGTGACCTGCTCCTCCTGGATCAACGCCGCAAGCGTCGCGCCGTCGCCCATCTTCGGTCCCGGGAACACGATCTTCGCGCCGACCATCGGCACGCTGTAAGGCAGCCCCCAGGCATTCGCGTGGAACATCGGCACGACCGCGAGCAGGCAGTCGCTCCGGCTGAACCCCATTGTGTCCACGAGCGCGGAGCCATAGCTGTGCAGCACGGTCGAGCGATGGTCGTAGAGCACGCCCTTCGGGTGCCCGGTCGTGCCGGATGTGTAGCAGAGCGCGCTCGCCGTGCGTTCGTCGAGGTCGGGCCAGTCGAATGTCTCCGGCTCGCCGGCGATGAACGGTTCGTAGGAGTCGTTGCCGAGCACGATGACGCGCTCGATTGCCGGCAGCTGCGCGCGGAGCTTCTCCACCAGCGGCATCAAGGTGAGATCCGCGAACAGCATGCGATCGCCCGCGTGATTGGCGATGTAGACGATCTGCTCCGGATACAGGCGTGGATTCAGCGTGTGCAGCACGGCGCCGATGCAGGACACGGCGTAATAGAGTTCGAGGTGGCGATGGTCGTTCCAGGCGAGCGTCGCGATGCGGTCGCCCGGCTTCACGCCGGCCTTGATCAGCGCATTGGCGAGCTGCCGCGCGCGGCGGAAGACGTCCGCCAGCGTGCAGCGATGGCGCGGGTTCTCGGCGGTGACGGAGACGATTTCGGCGGCCCTGTTGACCCGGTCGGCATGCCGCATGATCGAGGTGATCGTCAGCGGCGCCTGCATCATCCGGCCGTGCACGGCGCGCTACTTCATCGTCGGCATCGTGAACTCGGCGCCTTTCGATCCTTCCGGCCAGCGCGCGGTCACGGTCTTGAGCCGCGTGTAGAAACGCACGCCATCCGGGCCGTGCATGTGCAGCGGGCCGAACAGCGAGCGCTTCCAGCCGCCGAAGCTGTGGAAGGCCATCGGCACCGGGATCGGCACGTTGATGCCGACCATGCCGGCCGCGACCCGGCGCGTGAACTCGCGCGCGGCGCCGCCGTCGCGCGTGAAGATCGCGGTGCCGTTGCCGTATTCGTGGCGCTCGATCAGCCCGAGCGCGGCCTCGAGCGTCGGCACGCGCACGACCACCAGCACCGGCCCGAAGATTTCCTCGCGGTAGATGCGCATGCTTTCCGTGACCTGGTCGAACAGCACCGGCCCCATGAAGAAGCCGCGCTCGTGCCCGGCGACCTGGTGCCGGCGGCCGTCCACGACCAGTTTCGCGCCTTCCTTGACGCCGGTGTCCACGTATCCCAGCACGCGCTCGAGATGCTCGCGCGTGACCAGCGGGCCCATGTCGGCGCCTTCTGCCGTGCCGGGCAGCACGCGGATTGCGGCGAGCTCGGGCTTGAGCGCCTCGATCAACCGGTCGCCGGCGTCGCCGACGGCGACCGCGACCGAGATCGCCATGCAGCGTTCGCCGGCCGAGCCATACGCCGCGCCGGCGAGCGCGTGCGCCGCGCCCGCGGGGTCCGCGTCCGGCATCACGACCATGTGGTTCTTCGCGCCGCCGAGCGCCTGCACCCGCTTGCCATGGTCGGAGCCGGTGCGGAACACGTGCTCGGCGATCGGCGTCGAGCCGACGAAGCTCACCGCATCCACGCCGGGATCGGTCAGCAGCGTGTCCACGGCCTCGCGGTCGCCATTGACGACGTTCAGCACGCCGGCGGGCGCGCCGGCCTCGGTCAGGAGTTCCGCGAGGCGCAGCGGGCAGCCCGGATCCTTCTCCGAGGGCTTCAGCACGAACGTGTTGCCGCAGGCGATGGCGATCGGGAACATCCACATCGGCACCATCGCCGGGAAATTGAACGGGGTGATGCCGGCGCAGACGCCGACTGGCTGGCGCAGCGACCAGCTGTCGATGCCGCGCCCGATCGCGTCGCTGTACTCGCCCTTCATCAGCTGCGGGATGCCGCAGGCGAACTCGACGATCTCGAGGCCGCGCGTGACTTCGCCGCGCGCGTCGGGCAGGACCTTGCCGTGTTCGCGGCTCAGTATTCCGGCGAGCTCCTCCGAGTGCCTGTCGATGAGGTCGCGGAAGCGGAACAGCACCCGTGCCCGGCGCAGCGCCGGCGTCTCGGACCATTCGGGCAGCGCCGCGCGTGCCGCGGCGATGGCTGTACGCGTCTCAGCAGCCGAGGCGAGCGCCACCTGCGTCGTCGCCACGCCCAGTGCCGGGTTGTAGACTTGTCCTTTGCGGCCGGATCCGCCCGCAATCCGGTGACCGTCGATGTAGTGGCCGAGTTGTTCGAGTTCACCGGTCATGCTGGTCGTCCGGGCCCATGTTGGCGGATTGTCGCTCGATTGCTGGAGACTGTCACTTGCACTTCAAACTGATTCGACGATGGCTCAGCATGCTGGCCCTGATGGCCGCTGGCTGCGCGCAGCAACCGACGCAACCGGCCGAGATCCCAGGTTCCGCCGTTTCGCTGCGCCCGGTTGCGCCGCTGCTTGAAACCGCTCCGGTCGAGAGCGCCGGCGATGCGGCCGACGACCCTGCGATCTGGGTGCACTCGCAGGATCCGCTGCAGAGCCTCGTCATCGGCACGGACAAGCAGAGAGGCCTCAACGTCTATGACCTGGACGGTCGGCTGCTGCAGGCACTGCCAGACGGTCGCATGAACAACGTGGACCTGCGCGACGGCTTCGTCGTCGATGGGCGCGGGATGGCGCTGGTCGCGGCCAGCAACCGCACTGACCGGACGATCGCGCTGTACCTGCTGGACCCCGGGACCCGGCGGCTCGCGCGCGCCGGCGATCCCGTGCCAACGGGCTTCGTCGAACCATACGGCCTGTGCATGTACGCGAGCCGCAACGGGGAGTATTTCGTTTTCGTCAATGACTCCGGTACCGGGCGATTCCGCCAGTGGCGCATTCGCGCGGACAAAGGTGTCGTCAGCGCGCGGAGGGTTCGCGACTTCCGAGTCGGTTCGCAGGCCGAGGGCTGCGTTGCCGATGACGAGAGCGGCGCGCTCTACGTGGCCGAGGAAGACGTCGCCTTGTGGAGGTACGGTGCAGATCCCGGCGCCGGCAACGCGCGCCGCGCGATCGATCGGGTCGGCGGCGCGAGCGGCCTGACCGCCGATCTGGAAGGCGTTGCGGTCTGGCAGGGCCAGGATGGCCAAGGCTACATCGTGCAGTCGAACCAGGGCGCTAACCGTTACGCCGTCTATCGCCGCGATGGCGCAAACGCCTACATTGGTTCGTTCGAACTGGTTGATCGTGTTGAGGCCGGCATCGATGGCGTGTCCGAGACCGATGGTCTTGCCGTAACAAGCCAGCCGCTCGGCGCGCAATTTCCGGCTGGACTGCTGGTCGTGCAGGATGGCCGGAACCTTCCGGCCGGGCAGAACCAGAACTTCAAGTACGTGTCCTGGCGCGACGTTGCCGCGGCCTTCGGCTTGCCGGACGAGGGCTGAAACCGATCGCGATGCAGCACTCCGTCCAGATCCACAAGCCGGGCAAGCGCCGCCAGCGGCGGAAGCCACGGGACATCGAGGACCGCAAGCCGTTCGAGCGCGTGCCGCTTTGGGTCCGCGCGCTGTCGGCGGTGCCGCTGCCGGTCTGGTATGCCGTCGCGGGGCTCTTTGCCTGGCTCGCCGAATATGTGTTCCGCTACCGGCGCGCCGTCGTCAACGCGCAGCTGCAGCGCTGCTTTCCGGACCGCGATGCCGCGTGGATCGCAGAGGCGCGGCGCGGCTTTTACCGCAACTTCGGCCAGGTGTCGGTCGAGATCATCAAGGCCGCGACGATCAGCCAGGCCGAGATCCAGCGGCGCGTGACACTGGTGGATGCCGGGCCCGCAAGGGCGGCGCTCGACGCGGGCCAGTCGATCGTGGTCGTCACCTCGCACAACTGCAACTGGGAATGGACCCTGCTGAAGCTCTCGATCGGCATGGGCCACCCGGTCGACGCCGCTTTCAAGCCGCTGCACGACCGTTTCGGCGACCGGCTCATGCTGACCATCCGTTCGCGCTTCGGCGCCCGCATGATCACCGCCCGGCGGCTGCTGATGCGCGTGCTCCGGCACCGGGGGCTGGCGCGCATCGTCGCAATGGTCGCGGACCAGGACCCGGTGTCGTCCATGGCGCGGCACTTCACGAAGTTCATGGGCATCGACACGGCCTTTTTCGTCGGGCCCGAGGTGATCGCGCGCGCGAGCGGGCTGCCGGTCTGGTATCTCGCGATGCGCCGCGACGCGCGCGGCCATTACCGCGTGACCTTCGAGCCGCTGGCCGCCGCCGGCGAGGCGCTGCCCGAGGGCGAACTCATCAACCGCTATGCGCGGCATGTCGAGACGCTGACCCGCGAGCGCCCGGCGGACTGGCTGTGGAGCTACCGGCGCTGGAAGGTGCGACGCGAGCCGGTAGCAGTCAGAGATCCCGCGGCTGACAGCACCTCAGACTGACGCAGCGCCTTTGAGCCGGCCTTCCAGGTGCCGCGCGAGGTCCCCGATCGTCGGGTGATCGAAGAGCTCCGCGAGTTCGACCTGGCCCGGAAACTCCCGGTCGATGCGCTCGTGGATCTGCACCAGGGCCATCGAGCTGACCCCGATCTCGAACAGGTTGTCGTCCGGCTGCACGCGCTTGCCGGGAAGCAGTTCGTCGACGATCGCCTGCAGCCGGGCCTCGAGACGATCCGCGCTCGCACCGCCCGCCGGCTGCGCCAGTTCGCGCAGGCGCGCGAGTTCGGCAAGTTCGGCATCGAACTCGCCGGCCAGGTACGCCTGCTCCAGCGCGACCCGCTGGACCTTGCCGCTGGTGGTCTTTGGCACGCGCTTGATCGGCACGACGAGGGCGACCTCGAGGCCGGCGTGCTCGTTGACCCGGTGCGTGACCGCGCGCGCCACTGGCAGGAAATCGGCGAGCGTTCCGCGGTGCAGCACGAACAGCACCAGCATTTCCGTGTCAGCGCCGGGCGGGCGGCAGCCGGCCGCAGCCACCTTGCCGAGCTCGAGGCCCGGGGCCTGCTGTGCGATCGACTCGATATCGTGCGGAAAGTAGTTCTGGCCGTTGACGAAGATGATTTCCTTGGCGCGGCCGGCGATCACGAGCTCGCCGTCGTGCAGGAAGCCGAGGTCGCCGGTGCGCAGCCAACCGTCGGCACAGAACGCGGCCGCGGTCGCCTCCGGGACGCCGAAATAGCCCGCGGTGACGCTGTCGCTGCGAAGCTGGATGTGGCCGACGGCGCCCTCGGCAATCGCGCGGTCATCATCGTCCGCGAGGCGCAGTTCGACGTTCGGCAGCGGCCGGCCGACGTGCACGAGGGCGAGCGCCGCGGGATCACCCGCCGGCGCTTCCTGCACGAGGTCGCCGACGCGCAGGTGGTGGCGGTCGACGCAAACGCTGCGATAGCGGCTGCCGGGTTTCGACACGGTGACGCCGACGGTCGCCTCGGCGAGCCCATAGACCGGGTACATCGCCTCGCGCGCGAGCCCGGCCGGCGCCAGGCGGTCCATGAACTCGTCGCATAACTCGACGCTGATCGGTTCGGCGCCGTTCAGGATCTGGCGCACGGCGCTGAGGTCGATGCCCTCGAGCGGGCGGTCGCCCAGCACCTTCAGGTAGTGGCGATAGCCGAAATTCGGCGAGGCGGTCAGCGTCGCGCGCTGGCGCGACAGGAAGGTGGTCCACAGCAGTGGCCGGCGCACGAACAGGTCGGTCGGCATCAGGTTCAGCTGGATCCGGTTCGCGAACATCATGATGAAAAAGCCGATCAGGCCGAGGTCGTGCGTCAGCGGCATCCACGAGACTGAGACGTCGCGTTCGTTCCAGCCGGTCGCCTGCGTCACGCCGCGCACGTTGGCGAGCACGTTGCGATGCGTGAGCAGCACGCCCTTCGGCTGGCTGGTGGAGCCCGAGGAGTACTGGATGAAGGCAACGTCCTCCGGCCGCACCGGGGCCGGATCCGCGGCCCGGCCGACGTCCTCGATGTCGTCGATCAGGATGGCGCGCTCGCGCAGTTGCCCGGCCAGCGCCTGTTCGCCGTGCTCTGCGGCGAACTCCTCGAGCTTCGCCAGGCCCTTGCGGTCGGTGTAGAACCAGGGCCGGCCGAGCTGGCGGGCAATGCGCAGGAGTTTCCAGCGGTGCTCGTCGCTGATGCCGACCGCGAGCGGCACCGGCACGATGCCGCCCGCGAGCGCCGCCCAGAAGCCGTCGATGAAGGCCTCGTTGTTGTTCAGGAAGATGATCAGGTGATCGCCGCGCGCGGCGCCCTGGCGCAGCAGCCGGCGCAGGATACCGAGCGCACGTTCGTGCAGTTCCCCGTAGCTGACGCGGCGTTCGGACTGCTCGGCCTCGAGGTAGCCGATGTGGCGGTCGACACGCCGATTGGCGATCAACAGGCCCACCAGGGTTTCGGCTTCTGTCATCCGGTGGACTCGTCGGTGCCGCGGGTGGTCGCGTAAACTCGGGTCGATGATCGTACTACATTGCGCGCGCGTTCCCGATGCGCTCGCCGCGCCGCTCACGGCGGCCTGGCTGCGACGGTTGCCGCGCGCGCGCGCCGCCCTGCTGTCGCGGCGCCTGGCCGCGGGATCCGGCCTCGAGAGCCTGACGGGTCTGGCGCTGCTCGCCGGCTGCGCGAAAGCCGCGGGGCTGCCACCCCTGTCGCAACTGACCTGGAGCCGGCGCGGCAAGCCGGGCTGGCCGGAGGGGCCTCCATTCAGCATCGCGCACGCAGGCGGTTATGCCGCCTGCGCGGTGGCGCCGCCGGGCGTTGCCATCGGTGTCGACATCGAATCCGCGGGCCGCGTGCAGAGCCGCACGCTCCGGCTCGTCACGACGCCCGCGGAGCGCGCGCAGGTGGAGGGTGGGGTCATGGATGCGACCGCACTGTGGACCTGCAAGGAGGCCGTGCTGAAGGCGGCGGGTGCCGGCCTCGCCGACGTGCGCCGGGTAAGTATCGATGGCGACCGCGGGCATCTCGACGGCGCAAGCTTTCACCTGTCGCGCCAGGTCCTTGACGGCGGGCTGGTGCTCGCGATCGCGACCACGCGCGCGCTGCCGGTGCCGCGTGCGCATTGGCCCGATGCTTCGCGCCTGTTCGCACTGTCTGCGGCGCGCAGCCGCCGGCGGGTGGCGTGAGCACGCCGCCGCCGCGCAATACGCTCTACCGTCAGCAGACGCGCTCATCGCGGCGCCTGACGCGCACGCGACTCGCGCTCTACCGCGCCGGCGTGCCGGTTGCCGGCGCCATCATCCGTTTCTTCTGGTCCACGACCCGCGTGGTCGCGGTGGTCGGCGAAGACCGTCTCGGAACGGCGATCCGGGAGCACGGCGTCGTGATCCCGGTCTACTGGCACCAGCATCAGCTGCTGCCCGTGCGCTACCTGCTCGATCATCGCGAACTCGGGCTCAAGCTCGGATTCCTGGTCAGCCCGTCGGTCGACGGTGAAATGCCGGCGATGCTCGTGCGCCGGACCGGCGGATTCGCGATCCGTGGCTCCTCGAGCGCGACCGGGGCGCGGGCGCTGCGCGACTACTACGAGGCGATCACGAAGGAGGGGATCTCGCCCGCGATCACGCCGGACGGTCCGCGCGGGCCCGCGCGCGAGTTCAAGGCCGGTGCGATCCTGCTGTCGCAGCTGTCGGGCAAGCCGATGCTGCCGATGGCTTTCGCCGCCCGCCGCGTGTTCCGTTTTCCAACCTGGGATGACTTCATCCTGCCGCTGCCGGGCACCAGGGCCGTGCTCGCGGTCGGCGAACCCACCGTCGCACCGAAAAGGCTGGATCCCGCGGAACTCGGGCAGTGGCAGCAGCGCATGCAGGCAGAACTGGAAAACCTGTACCGGCAGGCGCGGGCCGTTTTGGAGAGCTAGTGGAGGCCGGGATTATAGCAAATACATGTGCTTAGCTTGCATTCCTCAAAGTTTCTGACAAAATGCGGCGCAACTACAGGTTCCGCCGGGACGCAGGTTTCGTTAACTGGTTCCTTCGGCCGGCGGATGCGCGAAGACAGACTGCCTGGAACTCAGGGGGATCCCATCGGGGTGCCGACGGTGCAAGGCGACAAGCTACCCGAGTTCACGGCTTCGGACGTCCTGTCCTCGAAGCTGTGGCAGCCGCGGGCGGATCGCCCGCCGCTCGGTATCGACCTCGCCTGCACTAAAGTCGCGGTCGACTTCCAGAACATCTCCGCCGGCAATGCCGATGCGG
This sequence comes from Steroidobacteraceae bacterium, assembly GCA_050179155.1. Classification (GTDB taxonomy): domain Bacteria; phylum Pseudomonadota; class Gammaproteobacteria; order Steroidobacterales; family Steroidobacteraceae; genus SCUD01. Next base: position 2,714 of record JBFXFJ010000005.1, on the reverse strand, counting down.
TAATCCGTCAGAGCCTCGAGATCCTGCGCGAGGCGATCAATACCGACGCCGTCTTCCTGGCGCTGCTCGACGGCCACGGCGAGCGCATCGATTCGATCGCCACCGCCAAGGGCCCGTTTGCCCAGTGCCGGCCCGAGGTCCTGAAGGGCGAGGCCCTCGAGTCGCTGCCGTGGATCCGCTCCCGGCTTGAGCACGTCCGCCTGATCGAGATCCGCGATACGGTCCAGGTCAAGCCCGAGCAGGCGACCGACGCCGAACGGCTCGCGGGACTCGACATCCGCTCGGTGCTGCTGATCGCCTTCGCGGTGCAGGGCACGGTGCGCGGATTCCTCGCATTCGCAAGCTCGGCCCCGCGCGACGGCTGGGACGTCAACCTGCACCTGCTGCTGAAGCTGGTCGGCACCAGCCTCGCCTGCGGGCTGGAGAAACTCTCGCTCGCGGACCGGCTCGCCGACATGCAGGAACGCCAGGAAATGGCGCTGCCGTGCGCAAACGACGGCCTCTGGGACTACGACGCCCAGACCAACCACACCTGGTTCTCGCCGCGCTGGAAGGGAATGCTCGGGTTTGCCGAGAACGACATCATCACCTCGCCCGACTGGCACCGCATGGTGCATCCAGAGGACCTGGCGCGCGTGTCGGCCTCGATGCGTGACCACATCGCCGGCAAGACGCCGATGTTCGAGAGCGTGCACCGCCTCAAGCACACGGACGGCGAATGGCGCTGGGTCATCGGCCGGGCCTGCGCACGCGTGGACGACCAGGGGCGGCTGCGCCGGCTGATCGGCGTCGAGCTCGACATCACCGAGCGCAAGCTCTACGAGGAGGCGCTGTTCCGCGAGAAGGAAAGCGCCCAGATCACGCTGCAGTCGATCGGCGACGGCGTGATCACCTGCGACGCGCACGGACGCGTGGAATACCTGAACCCGGTGGCCGAGGAGCTGACCGGGTGGCGGCTCGAGGACAGCCTCGGCCGCACGATCGACGAGATCTTCCGCGCCTTCCACGAGGAGACCTGCGAACCGCTCGAGAACCCGCTCGCGGTCGCCGTGCGCCGGATCCGCTCGATCAAGTCGGTGCGGCCGATGCTGCTGATCCGCAAGGACGGCAACGAGCTCTACATCGAGAGCACGGCCTCGCCGATCCGCGACGGCAGCGGCACGGTGACCGGCGGCGTGCTGGTGTTCCACGACGTCTCGGAGTCGCGCGAGCTGAACCGCCGCCTGTCGTACCACGCGAGCCACGACGTGCTCACGGGCCTCGTCAATCGCCGCGAGTTCGAGACCCGGCTCGAGCGCGCGCTCAAGAGCGCCAAGGCGCGCGAGACCTCGTACGCGCTCTGCTACATCGACCTCGACCAGTTCAAGATCGTCAACGACACCTGCGGCCACTCGGCGGGCGATGCGCTGCTCGGCCAGGTCGGCGCGCTGCTGAAGTCCAAGGTGCGCTGGCGCGACACGCTCGCGCGGCTCGGCGGCGACGAATTCGGCGTGCTGCTGGAAAGCTGCTCGCTGGAGGAGGCGCTGCGCACGGCGGAGACGCTGCGCGAGTCGATCCGGAACTTCCGCTACACCTGGGAGGACCGCACCTTCCGCCTCGGCGCCTCGATTGGCGTGGTGCCGATCACCGCGGAGAACGAGGACGTGGCCTCGGTGCTGTCCGCAGCCGACTCCGCCTGCGGCGCGGCCAAGGAATCGGGCCGCAACCGCGTGCACTGCTTCGAGGAAAACGACATCGACCTGATGCGCCGCCGCCGCGAGATGCAGTGGGCCGCGCGCATCAACAATGCGCTCGAGGAATCGCGCTTCGAATTGTTCCGCATGACCATCCAGCCGCTGCAGGTCGAAGACGCGGGCGAGCACTTCGAGCTCCTGCTGCGCATGCGCGACGAGAGCGGCAAGATCGTGGCGCCGGACCAGTTCATCGCCGCCGCCGAGCGCTACGGCATCACGCCCTCGATCGACCGCTGGGTGATCGACAGCGCGTTCCGCTGGCTGGTGTCGGAAGCGGACGAGCGCCGCCGCCTGACGATGTGCTCGATCAACCTGTCGGGCCAGAGCCTCGGCGACGACAAGTTCCTGCCGTTCGTGATCGAGCAGTTCCACAGGAGCGGCATCGACGGCAGCAAGATCTGCTTCGAGATCACCGAGACCGCGGCGATCGCCAATTTCTCGCAGGCCAGCCGCTTCATCCAGGCGCTGAAGGAGCTCGGCTGCAAGTTCGCGCTCGACGACTTCGGCACCGGCCTGTCGTCATTCGGCTACCTGAAGCACTTCCCGGTGGATTTCCTGAAGATCGATGGCAGCTTCGTCAAGGGCGTGCTGCACGACCCGATCGACCGCGAGATGGTGCGCTCGATCAACGAGATCGGTCACCTGACCGGCAAGCAGACGATCGCCGAGTGGGCCGAGAACGCCGAGATCATCGAGGTGCTGCGCGGACTCGGTGTCGACTACGCGCAGGGCTACGGCGTGTCGCAGCCGCAGCGGGTGCAGCGGGCAGCGATCGCGTAGGGACTGTCCCCTTTTCCGCGCAGCGGAAAAGGCGGACTGTCCCTTCTTCGGCCAGCGCGCGAGGCAGGGTAGTGGGGCAGCGTTCATGCGTCGCCGGGACGCGGGCCTGGGGTGCGCAGCCGGCAACGCTGCCATGCCGGCCAAAATCAGGCTGCATATACGTCCTGTCCGCAATGCGCGCGGACCGTCAGCGGCCCATTG